>CAVXTU010000001.1:2500-1472007 GCA_963764785.1 uncultured Chloroflexia bacterium
GTGGAGCCGCTCGGGGCCGATGCCGTCGACCGGTGAGATCGCCCCATGAAGAACGTGGTAGCGACCCTTGAATGCCCGCGTCCTCTCCAGTGCCAACACGTCGAGCGGCTCTTCGACGACACAGAGGCGAGTGTCGTCACGCATCGGATCGCTACAGATGGGACATAGCGGTCCGGTGCTGATATCGAAGCAGCGCTCGCAGAAGACGACGTCATCCCGGACCGAGATGAGCGCCGAGGCAAGGGCGCGCGCTTCAGTATCGGGTGCGCGCAACAAGTGGTATGTCAGTCGCTGGGCGGTCTTGGGACCGATGCCTGGCAGACGCGAGAACGATTCGATGAGCCGGGCGACCGGCTCGATGAGCTGGCTCAAGATGGGTTGACTCGTCCGTCCGAGCTACATCCCTGGCAGGCCGAGGCCCGGAGGCAAATTCATGCCGCTGGCGATGCGGTTCATCTTCTCCTCGGCCGCCGCCTTGGCATTGGTCTGGGCGTCGGCCACGGCGGCCACCACGAGGTCCTGGAGGTCCTCCAGCTCGGCCGGATCGACCACCTCGGCAGCGATGGAGACCGAGACGATATCGAGCTTGCCGGTCACTACGGCCTTGATCACGCCGCCACCAGCACTGCCTTCGACACGCAATTCGTCGAGCTCCTGCTGCGCTCGCGCCATGTCCGCCTGCATTTGCTGCGCCATCTTGGCCAAGTTGCCCATGCCCATCGAGTCTTCTCCTTCTTGCGTCCTAGTCGATGTCTGCGACCCCGCCCACTTCACCCTCGAAGATCCGCTTCGCCTGAGAGACGAGGTCGCCTTCGCCGGAGTCGACGGGTTCGACGAATTCCAGGTTGGTCACTACGCAGCGTACCGCCACCGAACGACCGACGACGGACGAGATGCCCTCCTCCAGGACGCCTCGCTTGCGTTCAGCGATGTCACGCATGAACGCCTGATCCTCGGGAAAGCCCAGGATGAGCAGGCCGTCCCGGATCTCGACCGGGCGACACGTGGTCACAAGCGGTCGATTGGCTGGGTTGTTGCCGATCGCAGCCACGATCTGTGGCCACAGTGTCCGCAGCTCCGCGATGCCATGGCCCGCATCCGGCCCTGCCGCGGCAGGGATATCCGGATCCGCGTCGTGGGCTGGTGGGACCGGGGGGACGGGCGCTGCCGGTGCTGGCGATGACGTGGCCAGGGGCGCCGGTGCCGGGGCTGGCGGCGCCGACACCGGCGCAGGATCGTCCTCGGTCGTCGCGTCTTGCGGCGAAGGACCAACCTGCGCAGGCTCGCCTGGTGCCGGTGGCGGTGGGGACGCGCCCTGGGCCGCCACCGCAGACGGCACCATCGGCGCCAGCTCATCCCTCCGTGTCGTAGGCACGGCCTGGACCGACGTCCCAGCAGCAGGGCCGCCGGCGTCTTCAGCCGCCGCCAGGAGGCACAACTCAAGCTGCCATCGATAGCCGCCCAGGCCGCTGCGGCTGGCGTCGATCCCGGTGAGACGGCGTGCCGCCACGGTGAGCGGCCGGGCCTCGGCGCGATCCTGCGCATCCCTGTGCGACATACGATCGACCAGCTCAGCACGCAATCGAACGACCAACTGCTCGCTGAAAGCGACGAGGTCACGACCGTCGTTGTCGAGCTCGTCGAGGATGGCGATGCCGGCTAGCACATCACCGACGACGAGAGCGTCGACGAAACCACCCACGAGTCCGTCGTCGGCCAGGCCAAGGAGATCCCGGACGAAGGCTGCGGTGATGGGACCGTCGGCACTGACGAGGACCTGATCGAGCATCGATTCGGCATCGCGCATGCCACCGCCGGCCATCTGCGCTACCAAGGTGACCGCCTCGGCTTCGACCTGGCGGTCCTCGGATCGGAGGATTCGGTCAAGCTTGCCCTCGATCTCCGGAATGGCCAGGGGGCGGAAGGTGAAGCGCTGCAATCGTGAGACCACGGCCGCCCGGATCTGGCTGGGATCAGTGGTGCAAAAGATGAACAGGACGCCCTCGGGTGGCTCTTCGAGGGTCTTGAGAAGGACGTCCCAGCCTTCCTTGATCCTCTGGACCTCATCGATGATGAAGACCTTGCGTCGCAGGTCGGCGGCTCCGGTGTAGACACGCGGGAGCAGCTCGCGCATGTCGTCCACCTTGTTATTCGAGGCAGCGTCGAGCTCGATGACGTCAAGCGCGCGGCCCTCGCGGATGGCCACACAATTGGGACATCTGTCACACGGCTCACCGTCGCGCAGGTCAGTGCAGTTGACCGCCTTGGCCAGGATCCGTGCCATCGAAGTCTTGCCGGTGCCGCGTGGCCCGACGAACAGGAAGCCATGGCCGACGTGGTCCAGCCGGACAGCGTTGCGCAACGTCTGCACCACGGCGTCCTGACCGAGGATCTGATCGAAGGTTTGGGCGCGGAAGCGCCGATACAGCGCCTGACTGGCGTGGCTGGCCTCCGCGCTGTTGCTGCTCGGCGTAGCTGTCATCGGTCTCCGTGCGCGTCGGTCCGACCGCCGGACCGTGGTGCACCGCTCCCTGGAGCGGACGCACCGATGAGCTGATATGCCGTGCACCTTCCGTCGATCGCGATCATCCGCGGGCCCTACCGGAGCGATCGGCTCGGACCAGGCCGGTCCGCGGCACCCGGCGAGCAGCGCTTAACGCTGCTTCCTTCCGGACCTGACGTGGTTCACGCGTCGCCGCTGCGCGGGACCCGATCCTCAACGCCTCTCGCCCCGTTGGCTTCCGCGAAGAGCGGACCTCGGGAAGGGATTCAGCCCTGCTGGAGCGGATTGCAGGTACAGGGCACCGCTAGTTCCCCGCCTAGCACGGCCAATGAATGATAGCGGGCGCGGCGCCGGACCGGGAACGATGGTGGCGGAGAGGGCGGGATTCGAACCCGCGATGGGTTTCCCCATACGGCATTTCCAGTGCCGCGCACTAGGCCTCTATGCGACCTCTCCGTGTGGCTGCGACCGTTGTTCGACATGGACGCAGGGCTGCGCCTGCCAGACGCGACGCTTCCAGATTAGACTATCGCCATCCGGTCGCGCAGCAGGGAGCGCCGCGCCAGGCTCGGTCCAGACGACTGGCCGCGAACGGCGCCCAGAGGATGCCCAAGGCACGCACCGCACCGGGAGACGGCATTCGCCCAGCGGCTCCACGCCGACCAGCCCCCAGGAGGTACCGTGTCCAAGCGCTTGATCGTCGCACTCCTGGCGCTGCTGGCCACGATGGGCGCGGCCGCCGCCGTGTCCGCCGCCGATGGTGGGACCGAGAACCCGCTGGAGCCCCTCGACGCCTCCAGTCCCCGCGCCGCCTATGAGTCCTTCCTCGAGCAGGCCAAGGTGATCGAGGACGCGGCGCTCGAATACCGCACTGACCGGTCGCCGGAGACGCAACGAGCCTACTCCAGTGAGGTCGCCAAGACCGCCCAGCTGTCCGACCTCTCGAACGTGCCCGAGGCATCGCTGGATGAAGTCGTCGCCAGGAACTTCGCGGCCCTGGCCGACATCCTCATGCGCATCCCGGTGCCAGATCCGGGCAGCATCCCGGACGCGGACATGGTCGCAGCGGACGAACTGACGCAGTGGACGCTGCCGGGCACCGAGATCACCTTCAAGCCGCTCAAGAAGGGCGACCGCAAGGGCAGCTGGGTCCTCTCTGCGAGCACGGTGGCGGGACTGCCTGGCTGGCGCGAGGCAGTGGAGGACCTGCCGGTCCTGGTAGAGGACGTGGCCATCACGGACTGGCGCAGGAACCGGGATTTCACGACGGGACCGCTGGTCCCGGGTGACCTGATCCGAGCGCTGCCGGACGCTGCCAACACGCGCGTGCTGGGCAGCCCGCTGTGGAAGTCGGTCGTGGCGCTCCTCGGCGCCATGTTGATCGTATTGCTCGCCGTGTTGTGGCATCGCTGGATCGGAGGACGCGGTCCCAGCGACACGGTCCGCGGACACGTCTTCGCGGCAACGACCCCGCTGCTCGTGCTGATCCTGCTGAGCATCTACGGCAACTTCATGGGAACCCAGGTCAACTACGGCGGCCAGCTTGCCGAGCTGGTGGTGCTGGGGACCACCATCTCGTTCTGGATCGCCGTTGCGTGGCTGTTCTACGAGCTCGTCGGGCTGGTGCTCGAATGGGTCATCGCGACGCCATACATCTCGAATGCGAGCTTCGACGCGAACCTCCTGCGGCTCATCTCCAGGGTCATCAGTGCGATCGGGGTCGTTCTGATCATGCTCTTCGGGGCCAACGAGATCGGTATCCCGGCTCTGGGTCTCCTGGCGGGTGCCAGCGTGGGTGGACTGGTCGTCGGCCTCGCGGCGCAACCGACCATCGAGAATCTCATCGGCGGCATGACCCTGTTCGCCGACAAGCCCTTCATGGTCGGCGATTTCGTTGGCTTCGGCGAGGACAACGGCACCGTCGAGGAGGTCGGCCCACGCTCGACGCGGATCCGCAAGCTCAACGGGACGCAGCTGACGGTGCCCAACAGCGACATCGTGCAGGCCAGGATCAGCAACTTCACGCAACGCAAGAACGCACTCTTCCTGCACACCATCGGCCTCCGCTACGAGACGACCATCGAGCAGATCGAGTGGCTCGTGGCGCAGATCCGCGAGGAACTGAGCGACCATCCCAGGGTCGAACGGGACGATGACATGCCGCGCGTCCGTCTCGCGGCCTTCGGGGCCTCATCGATCGACGTCGAGGCACGCGCCTACGTCGAAACGACCAACATCCACGAGTTCATGGCGGTCCAGGAACAGCTGTTGGCGATGATCATGCGGCTCGTGGAGCGTGCCGGCACCAGCCTGGCCTTCCCATCCACGACGGCCTACCTGACGCGGGATGGCGGCATCGAAGGACCAACCGCCCTGGCGGGGCAGAACAGCCCCGGGCTCGGCGACTCGGCCGACGCTCCCACGACCGATGCATCGGAGCAGGTCCGGGAGGTCGACGATGACGAGACGACCGCCGATGACGAGGAAGATGGCCGGGACGGGAACTAGATCACTGGTCAGCGCCGCGAACCTACCGCTACCGCCGGGGAAGAAGGAGATTGGCGGAGAGGGTGGGATTCGAACCCACGGTGCTTTCGCACACCGCTTTTCGAGAGCGGCACCTTAAACCACTCGGACACCTCTCCGGTGTCGCGAGTCTAGCAAAGCCCTGCTGATCGGCCGGGATACAGCCGTGCGGCTCAGGCTCTCGAGTCGCCGGTGACGAGGTCGGCGCGGAGGTCGGCGGCATCCTCCTGGAGGATGCCCGACACGACCTGGAGCCGTCGCGGCAGACCGGGCGCCTCGGCCAGATTGAGGACCGTCCGACAGGCGCCCTGATGTGGATCAGGTAGGGCGAACACGACACGGTCGACATCGGCCTGCAGAAGGGCGCCGACGCACATGGCGCACGGCTCCACCACCGTGAACACGGTGGTCCCCGCAAGTGACTGCCGGCCCAGTCGTGTCGCCGCCTCGCGGACCGCGATGATGACCGCATGTGCGGTGGGATCACCGCTGGACACGACCGCTTCACGACCGTGGGCGACGAGCGCTTCGTCGAGGACTGCTACGGCGCCGTTGGCTCGTTCACCGGAGCGAGCGGCGTGCGCCGCCTCCCCGAGCGCAGCGCGCATGTACAGCTCGTAGTTCATGTCGTGCCCCTTGCACTCGTTGCGGGCCTGGTGCGACTCCACACCATCCTACCCGGCCGCGAGAGGCGGTACCATCGTTCTACACAAATGGACAAGGGGCGGTATCTGACCGCAACGTGGGATCGCCCACGAGGGAAACACGAGAGGGAAATGGCCAGGAAACCACGCATCGGCATCCTCACCGGCGGCGGTGATGTGCCGGGACTCAACGGTGTCATCAAGAGCGTCACGTACCGAGCCGCCGATCTCGGCTATGACGTCTTCGGGATCCGGCGTGGCTGGCTCGGCCTGACCCACCAAACACCCGGCGAGGCGATGGACGAGCGGTTCGTCATCCCGCTGGACCGCATCAACACGCGCACCATCGACCGTACCGGCGGCACCTGGCTGCACTCGTCGCGTACCAATCCCCGCAAGATGCGTAGGGCGGCGCTGCCCGAACATCTCGATGCGGCCAAGGCCGAAGGGATGCGCACTGGCGAAGATCGCTACGACATCACCCCGGTCGTCATGGACAACCTCGAGTCGATGGGCATCGACTACCTCATCCCCATCGGTGGCGACGATACGCTCAGCTACAGCCAGTCGCTGCACGACGCCGGGATGAACCTGATCGCCATCCCCAAGACCATGGACAACGACGTCCAGGGCACGGAGTACTGCATCGGCTTCTCCACGGCCATCACCCGGGCCAAGGACGCCATAAACAGGCAGCGCACGACCATCGGTTCGCACGAGCGCATCGGTGTCTTCCGCATCTTCGGGCGCGACGCCGGCTTCAGCGCGTTGTATACCGCCTTCGTGACGTCGGCCCGCTGCGTCATCCCCGAGTACCGCTACGACATCGACAAGCTCGCCGGCATCCTTGCCGATGACCATGCCAACAATCCCAGCCACTATGCCTTCGTCATCACCGCGGAGGGTGCCATCTGGGAGGGTGGCAGGGTCGGCGACGTCGGTGAGCCGGACGCCTTCGGCCATCGACACAAGGCCAACGTGGCGGAGGTGCTGGCGTCGGAGATCAAGGGCCGGACCGGCATCGACACGATCCACTCCGACCTGACCTACGACCTGCGTTCCGGCGAACCCGATTCGGTCGACACGATGGTGTCGATCACCTTCGCCAATACCGCCATGGACCTCGTCGGCGAGGGCCAGCGCGGGCGTATGATGGCCATCCGCGATGGTCGATATGCGCATTCGCCGTTGCCGAGCCAGGACGATACCGCCGTATCGGTGGATACCGAGACCATGTACAACACCGAACGATTTCGCCCCGTCTACACCGGTTTGCTGGGACGCCCGCTGATGCTGGGTCACAGCGTCGACGCTGTGACCACCACAGATGGCTGAGGTGACCGCGCTGCCGCGCATGAGATCGGCCTACCTGCGCGGAGTCCTTGGCGTTTGGGGTCTGCTGATGGCCGTGCTCATCGTCGTACTCATGGGGGCCTTGGCCGACCCATTCGAGCCGGACAGCTTCGGTCCCGGCCACGATGCGCGGGCCTATTGGGCAGCACCGCTCGACCAGCCCTATGAGCCAGGCTCGGTCGGCCACGAGTCGGCCTACCTGTACTCGCCCGCGTTCCTGGTCGCGCTGAGTCCGCTTCGCGCGCTGCCCTGGCCGGTCTTCCTGGCACTGTGGACCGCAGGCCTGTTGGCGGTACTCTTCTGGCTGGCCAGACCGTTGCTCTTCCTGCCGCTCATGTTGCTGGCGCTGCCGGAGATCTGGGGTGGCAACATCACCATCCTGCTGGCCGCTGCCGTGGTGCTCGGATTCAGCCGATCGGCCGCGTGGGCGCTGCCCATCCTGACCAAGGTCACACCAGGTCTGGGCGTGCTTTGGTTCGGTGTGCGACGGGAGTGGTTCAAACTCGCCGTGGCCATCGCCGCGACGGCGGCCATCATCGCCGCCACGGCGCTGCTGACACCCGGCTTGTGGGCCGACTGGTTCGCGTTGCTCACCAGCAGCACAGAGTCGAGCACGGTTCCCGGCTCGGTGCCCATCCCGCTCATGATCCGCCTGCCCGTAGCGGCCGTCGTGATCAGCTATGCGGCCTGGAAGGGGCAGCGCTGGATCCTGCCCATCGGCGTGCTCCTCGCCATGCCGGTCATCTGGTGGGGCAGCCTGGCACTGCTGACCGCAAGTGTCGCGCTCAAGCGCGATGACATCGAGGACCGCATCGAGGTGCTGCTCGCAGCCATCGAAGACCGCTATCATCAGCGCCTCGCAGCACAGGAGGCGGCGGCGTCCAGCTAGCGACGGCGCTCCGGGTGTGATCGCCGGAGACCCACTGACCTGGAGGAAGCCATGCCCCCAATCCGTTCTCGAAGCGTCGGCGTCGCCGTCGTGATGGCAGCGTGCAGCCTTGCGCTGGGCGCACCGACCACCGCCGCCGATAGCCCCGAGGCCGCCGTGGAGGCGTTCTTCGAGATGGCCGCGAGCGGCGATTTCTCCACCATCGAGGACGTCGTCTGTGCGTCCGACCGGGACACCGTCCGGGATGCCTTCGACTTCAGCGCTCAGCTCGGGATCGCCGATGATGCCTCGATCGCCGATGCTCTGCGCCTCGAGATCTCTGACCGTTCTGCGGAGTTGATCAGCCAGGATGGCGACACGGCCACGGTGGCCGCCAGGGCGACCATGACGATGTCCGTGCCGCAGGACCAGGTCGACGACATCGTGCGCGCCGTGCTGGAGTCGCAGCTTGGTCCTGATGACCCACCGGTCACCGATGCGGATGTCGAGGCCATGGCTGGATTCATGGGATCTGCACTCAACCAGACGCAGCCCATCGACGAGGTAGTCACGGTCAACCGCGAGGGTGGCCGGTGGCTGGTCTGCGGCGGGCTGGTGGACGAGCCGGACACGGGCATCGAGCCGAGCGTGTCCAGCGAAGGCATGTGCGGCATCGCGACGCCGGCGGAGCTGAGCGCACTGGGACCCCTCGAATACGACTCGGCGGGTGGCTTCGGTGAGTTCTGCACCTACTCCAACACTGACTTCGACCACTACCACTCGGCTGCCGTCAGCCTGAGCTTCGGACAGGACGCCGCTGTGCTGGCGTCCTACTTCGGTCCGTTCCTCGAGACGGAGGTCGCGGGTATGCCCGGCTTCGTCTCCGGCGACGATGCCGCGTTCCAGCAGCTCCTCGTGCAGGTGGGCGACGACGCCTTGCAGATCTCGGTGACGGCGGAGGCAGATCCCGACGTCGATAGGCTGGCGCAGGCGACCGCCATCGCGGAGCTGCTGGTGCCTCGCATCCCGGCGGTCCGCGAAGCCATCGCCGGCCCGACTCCCGAGCCGACACCTGAGCCAACGCCCCAGATCTCCCTGTGCGAGGGCCTCAGCCTCGATGACCTGAACGCGCAGACTGGCCTCGGACTGGACGACGTGCAGGGCGATCGATACTACTGCAGCTACAACCAGCTCGATGGCGAGCCCGGCTGGCACAGCGTGGTCTTGTCGCTCTCCGAGCTGACCCTCGACGACTATCGAAGCTTCCTGCCTCAGGCGGAAGACACCGCAGTGGCTGGCCAGCCAGCACTGCTCGACGCGGCCCAGCTGATCGTGGAGCTGCCTGGTGGTGCCTGGAGCCTGGCCGTCTCCGGCTTCGTCGACACCACTGACGAGACGGTCTCCCTGAGCACCCCGGACATGCTGCAGCTGGTGGCCGAGGCGGTCGTGCCCACGGTGGTCGTTCCCGAGGCGACCTCGACCCGATCCCTCGATAGCGGCGAGTCGGTCGAGCCAGGCGACGGCGACGGCTCAGCACTGTGTGACTACGTCGATCTGGACGCGGTCAATGCTCTTGGCATCCTTGAGTTCAGCGAGGCCTCCGGTTTTGGTGACACGACCTGTTCGATCACCCAGAGCGACTTGGACAAGGGCTTCACGACGGTCAGCATCACCACCGGCATGGGCGACCTCGACGAGATCCGGACGTTCTATCCGGATGCCCAGGATGTCACCGTCGGTGGCCGGCCCGGCTTCCTCAACGGGCCAGAGCTGTACGTCGACGCTCCGACGGGGTCTGTGGCGTTCTTCGTCCTGCTCCCGGACGATGCGGCCGCAAAGGGGATGACCGAAGGCGACGTCCTGCTTCCCATCGCCGAGCTGGTCCTGGCCGCGATGGAGGCGGCATCGTCCTGAACGACCCCATTGTCGAAACACATCATGCAGATGAGCGGATGCCGACTAGACTAGGCGCGTCCGGGATCGACGAGTCGCTTGTGTCGGATGAGCAGATCATCGGCCGACCGCCCCGGACGCGACGCCCGCTCGTGCCCGCGGGTAGACATCGGAGGAAAAGATGCCCCGACGCCGTTCCCTATGGCTGCTGCCCACAGCGATCCTCGCTGCCACAGCCTTCTCAGGAGCCGCAGCTGTTGCCCAGGACGATCCGCAAGAGCTGGTCATCGGCTTCGTCAACTCGGTAGAGGCTGAGAAGCTCGTCGAAGACATCCAGCCACTCGCCGACTATCTGAGCGAGCAACTCGGCATGCCCGTCACGGGATATGTGAGCAGTGACTACACCGGTCTGGTTACGGCCATGGAGACCGGCCAGGCACAGGTGGGCTTCTTGCCACCCGTTGGCCTCGTGCAAGCGGCGGAACGCGCCGATGCCGAGATGATCCTTCAGTCCGATCGCTTCGGCAGTACCACGTACCACACGCAGTTCATGACCACCGACCCAGCCAAGTATTGCGCTGATGAGCCGGTCGAGAACATGCGCATCTACAACGATGCCGAGGTCACGCTCCTGAACTGCAACGGCACAGCTCGTGCGAACGACGAATCCCCTGAAGGCCCGATCGGCCTGGACTCACTTGCGGCGGTCGAGCCCGGCACAACGGTCTCCTTCGTCGAGCAGACCTCGGCCTCCGGATACGTCTTCCCCGCGACGATCTTTGCCACGCTCGGTATCAACCCTGAGACCGACCTGAACGCGATCTTCGCCGGTGGCCACGATGCCTCGGTCATCGCCGTCTGCATGGGTCAGGCTGAGGTAGGCGTGAGCTTCGATGATGCGCGCCCTCAGGCCGTCACCGACTGCGATGTCCCCGGTACGGTCGTTACCTTCGCCTACGGACCCGAGATCCCCAACGACGGTGTGGCTGTCGCTGGAGACCTCTCCGACGAACTGAAGGCGAACATCAAGCAGGCCCTCCTCGACTACACCAGCACCGAGGAGGGCGTCGCGAACCTCAAGCTCATCTACAACATCACTGCTTTCGGTGAGCCCAATCTCGACTCGTTACAAATCGTCCGTGATGCCATCGCGGAGCTTGGCTACGACGGGTAGTCGACATTGACGGGACGAGCCCCGACAGGGGCTCGTCCCGTCAGTATTCACGGCTAGCCACCTATGATCCTGTTCGACAAGGCCACGGTCACCTACCCGGGCGGTGTGCACGCCCTTAAGGACCTCTCGCTTGAGATCCCGGACGGCCAGATGATCGTCATCGTGGGTCTCTCCGGGGCCGGCAAATCGACGCTGATCCGGGCCATCAATGGACTGGTTCCGTTGACCTCGGGCGACATCACCATCGACGGCGTAAGCCTGCGTGGAGCGTCTACCAGGCAACTCCGCGAGCTGCGCTCGCATATCGGCATGATCTTCCAGACTTTCAACCTCGTGAACCGGACCACGGTGCTGAACAACGTGCTGATGGGCCGCCTGCACGAGACCAGCACCTTGCGATCGCTGCTCGGCTGGTACAAACCAGCCGACGTCGAGATCGCGATGCAGGCCCTGGAACGCGTCGACATCGTCGAGAAGGCCTACGTGCGCGCAGCCAACCTTTCGGGGGGCCAGCAGCAGCGCGTCGGCATCGCTCGTGCCCTCGCGCAGGAGCCAACGATCCTGCTTGCGGACGAGCCCGTTGCCAGCCTGGACCCACCGACCAGCCACGTCGTCATGCGCGACCTACAGCGTATCAACCGCGAGCTCGGCATCACGACCATCGTTAACCTGCACTTCCTCGACCTGGCCAAGGTCTACGGTGAGCGCATCATCGGCCTGCGTGATGGTGAACTCGTCTACGACGGCACAGGCGCGCAAGCAGACGAGAACGTCTTCCGAGACATCTACGGGCGGTCCCTCACTGCGGACGACGTGATGGGCACGCCCGAGCCCGCAGCCACCATCGCGTGACCAGCGCCACCCCAGCATCGCGCCGCCCGACAAAACCGCGTCGGTCGCCAGCCATCTTCTTCGGCATCCTCGCGTTCGTCGTGGTCACGCTAATCTCAATCAGCGAGCAGTGGGGCATCGGCCTCGACATCGGCTCGATCATGGCAGACATCGGGCGCGGTGAAGGCATCATCCGCGAACTCCTCAACCCCAACTGGGCGTTCCTGCCGCGTACTTTCGAGCCGCTCCTTGAGACCTTCGCGATGGCCGTGGTAGCTGCCTTTGTCGGCTGCACCGTGGCCCTCCCGATCGTCTTCTTCGCCTCTCGCGTGACGGCCCCAAACCGCATCACCCTGATGCTCACGCGAGCTGTGCTCAGCGTCATCCGCGCGATCCCGGACTTCCTTTATGCGTTGATCTTCGTGGCAGCAGTTGGGATCGGCCCACTGGCTGGCGTCGCCGCGCTGATCTTCTTCAACGTGGGCGTGGTCGCCAAGCTCCTGTCCGAGACGGTGGACGGCATCGATACGGGACCGATCGAGGCCGTCAATGCCACCGGCGGCACACGCACACAGATGGTGCGCTGGTCAGTGCTGCCCCAGGTGTTGCCCAACTATGTGGCCTTCTCCCTCTACGCCTTTGAGCTCAACGTACGCGCCTCGACCGTCATCGGCGTCGTCGGCGCCGGCGGCATCGGCACACTGCTCTTCACGCAGTACCGTTTCTTCCAGTGGAGCAACGTCTCGGTCATCGTGGTCGAGCTGTTCGTCATCGTGCTCGCTATCGAGCTCATCTCCATCCGGCTCCGACGGAGGTTGGTGTGACCCAGTTGAGTGGTGTCACGACGCGACCACGGCGCCCTTCCACGACCAAACGGAACCTGTGGATCGTCGGTGCATTCGCCCTCTTCCTGGCCTGTCTGGTCAGCCTGAACATCCCACCCGGGGAGATCCTTGAGTTGCCACGAGGCGTGGCCACCGTACTGAACAAGATGTATTTCGAAGGTGGCCCAGACCTCGGCTACCTCAGCAATTCGGTCTCTGCCATGATCGAGTCGCTGCAGATGGCCTGGGTGGGCACCATCATCGGCGCGACGATCTCGCTGCCCCTTGGATTCCTTGGCGCCAAGAACGTCTCTAGTGGCCCGGTCTCCAACGGGATCCGCCTGCTCCTGAACGGTGTCCGCGCCTTCCCGGAGATCATCCTCGCGATCGCCATCTTCATCCCTATCGCCGGGCTCGGCCCGGTAGCAGGTGCACTGGCTATCGGGGTGCACTCGGCAGGCACGCTGGGCAAGCTCACCGCCGAAGCAATCGAGGGCATCGACCCCGGACCCATGGAGGCTGCGCGCGCAGCCGGTGGACGCGGTCTGCAGGTGCAGCGCTGGGGCGTCCTGCCGCTCGTGCTGCCTGAGCTGGTGGGCTTCTGGCTCTACCGCTTCGAGATCAACATTCGTGCCGGCGCTGTGCTTGGGGTTGTAGGCGCGGGCGGCATCGGCTTCCTGCTTGATCAGACCATCAAATTTGGACGCTTCCCGCAAGCTGGCACCGCAATCCTGGTGGTCATCGTCGCGACTGTCATCGTCGATACCGCGTCAGGCAGCGTCAGGCGTCGCATCATCGAAGGTGCGGACTCGAAGGCTGCGCCAGACTCCGAAGTGCTCGTGGACCCTGCGCTGGCAGGCTGATGAACTCATCCTTCAGACTGCGCGACCGCGCATCACGCGAGGCAGAGGAGGTCGAGCGTCTCGCCCCAGCCGCGCTGCGCTCTATCGACTCACGTGGCCGTGAGCGGCGCGAAGAACCCGACCGCTTGCGCACCATCTTCGAGCGCGATCGCGACCGGATCAGCCACAGCAAGGCCTTTCGCCGTCTCAAGCACAAGACCCAGGTGTTCGTGAACCCCGAAGGTGATCACTACGTGACGCGCCTGACGCACACCATCCAGGTGACCCAGATCGCGCGGGCGCTGGCGGCAGCCTTGTCGCTGAACGAACCCCTGGCCGAGGCGATCGCGCTGGGACACGACGTCGGCCACTCCCCTTTCGGTCACACCGGCGAGGAGGCGCTGTCGCCTTACTTCCCCACGACCGGGGGCTGGCACCACGCAGCCCAATCGGTGCGCGTGTACGAGGTGCTGGAAGACCTCAACCTGTCCTGGGAGGTGCGTGACGGCATCCGCGCGCATTCGTGGAAGATCGACCCGCCACCGGCGACCCAGGAGGCACTGTGTGTTCGCTACGCCGACCGCATCGCCTACCTCACCCATGACGCGCTCGACGCCATGCGAGCCGGACTGCTTGGACATGACGAGTTCCCTCCCGGCGTGTCCGCCCGGTTCGGGCCACCCGGCTCAGGCTGGATCGGTGGCATGATCGATGCTGTCGTCGCGGGCTCCATGGCGAGCGACCAGGTGCGGATGGCGGATGAGGTGCTGGTGGACATGAACGAGCTGCGCGACTTCATGTTCGAGCACATCTACGTGGGCCGAGTGCAGCAGGCGCCCCAGGCCGCCGCCATCGCTGTCATCCGACGACTCATGGATCATCACCTCAGCCACCCCGAGGACCTGCCGGCGTCGTATCGAGACAACGATGCCGATCGCGTCGTCCAGGCCACCGACTACGTCGCTGGGATGACCGACCGCTTCGCGCTTCGCACGTACGAGCGACTCTACGGCAGCGCCGGCCTGGAAGAGCTGAACCTGTGAGCCGGCCTTTCAACGACCTGCTCCCCGGCCTCCGCATCGGCATCGACATGGATGGCGTCCTGGCCGACTTCAACACCGGCTGGATGACGCGCTACAACCTCGAGTTCGGGACGAGCCTCGATGCCTCGATGGTGCAGCAGTGGGAAGGGCTGTACGCCCTGACTCACTTCGAGTCGATGGCCGCGTTCTGGGTCTGGGCCCAGGGCGACGGCCGCTCCACCTTCCGGGATGCTCCGCCCCTGCCCGGGGCGATCGAGTCGATCAAGCGCCTCGGCAAGCGCCATCGCGTCGCCATCGTCAGCTCCAAGTTCGACTGGGCCATCCCCAATTCGCTCGCCTGGCTGGCCGACCACCGGGTGCCGGCACGCGAAGTCCACTTCCTGTGGGACAAGACACTGGCCCGATGCGACATCTATCTCGATGACGCTCCGCACCAGCTCGAGGAGCTCAGTACGCGCCTGCCCGATGCCACGGTCTGTCGCATGGTGCACCCGTGGAACGACCCCATGCCCGGCGTGGTCGACGTCCACAGCTGGGTCGAGTTCGAGGTCGTGGTCGAGCGGGTGGCCGCCAAGCACACCGCTTCGAGCTCTGGCTGACGATGCGGACCGTCCCATGGCGGACCGACATCGCGACATGCTGACTGGGACGAGACGTGAAAGCAGGGTCGGATCCCACAACCAGATTACAGTTGCGAGCGCAACTGTCCTGTGCGATACTAATGACACAGCTTCAAGGAGTCCGACCATGCCAGCCATCACCGTCGACGACA
This sequence comes from uncultured Chloroflexia bacterium, assembly GCA_963764785.1. Classification (GTDB taxonomy): domain Bacteria; phylum Chloroflexota; class Limnocylindria; order Limnocylindrales; family CSP1-4; genus JAFMJV01. The sequence continues at coordinate 17,774 of CAVXTU010000001.1, forward strand.
TCAGCGTCCTGCCGCGGATTCCCGACACCCGACCCGGTCATCTCCCGTGAACGCGGTATCAAGAGCGTTACTCGGGCGCCCAGCGCGTTCGAGGGAGAGGGCTTCCCGGTGCGGCGAGCATTCGCTGGCGTCGACCTACGAGACCTCGATCCGTTCATCCACCTGGACCAGATGGGCGAGGTGGAATACGCGCCTGGCGAACCCAAGGGGACGCCATGGCATCCGCATCGCGGCTTCGAGACCGTCACCTACATGATCGACGGCATCTTCGAGCACAGTGACTCGAATGGAGGCGGCGGCACCATCACCAACGGCGACACCCAGTGGATGACGGCTGGGGCCGGCATCCTTCACATCGAGAAGCCACCGGAGCACCTGGTGGTCAGCGGTGGTCTGTTCCACGGTTTCCAGCTATGGGTCAACCTGCCACGCGACAAGAAGTGGGCTGACCCTCGATACCAGGACCTGCGTGCCGACGAGGTCGCCGTTGCAGCCTCCGACGATGGCGGAGCCCTGCTGCGCATCATCGCCGGTGAGATCGCCGGCCAACGCGGGCCAGGCTCCACGTATACGCCGATGACCCAGGTCCACGCGACCATCAGCCCGGGGGCCCGGTTGTCCCTGCCCTGGCGGGCCGATTTCAACGGCCTGCTGTACGTGCTCAACGGCGACGGTCGGGTGGGGCCCGAGGAGCGACCCATCGGCATGGGCCAGCTGGCCGTCTACGGGCCTGGTGACGTGCTCACCGTGCGAGCCGATGCCCAGCAGGAGAGCCGCAGTCCCAGCATGGACGTGCTCATCCTGGGTGGGCTGCCCATCCGCGAGCCCGTGGCCTGGATGGGGCCCTTCGTGATGAATACACGCCAGGAAGTGATACAGGCGTTCAGTGACTACCAGGCCGGCAAGCTGGGCTCCATCCCGGCGGTCCACGGGGCACCGACGCGAGTCGTCAGCACCGATGGACAGGATCGCGCCTGACCTGATTCATCCCACCGTCAGAGCTCCCGGCGCGACCCTCCACCAGAGGCCACGGGTCGATAGCCCGAGTCGGCCGACGCGACCACGAGTCGACCTGCCAGGACGAGACGAAGCCCTGCGCTCATCTCAGGGAAGTCGTACGACCGGACGGAACCGATGGGTGGATGATCGAGAGACTCGCCCGTCGGCGTCACCTGATCGACGGATGATCCGGCTACCAGGCCGGTCGTGACCGCGATGAGTGTGAGGAGCTTGAGGCTGTTCATCTTGGGACTCCCTGCTGCGGCCTCTCCGATCGGAGAGTGACCTGATGCTGGGCCGACAGCACAAAGGGGACCAGTCAGTACCAGACGCGCCAGTTGTCGTTCAGGTGACAGGCTGCCGTGGCGACTCCGCCCGGGTGCCGGCTATGCTCGATGCCCCAACGGACAGGAGGATCGATGCACCCCTTCCAGCAGGTCGATGTCTTTTCAGCCCAGTCCCTGGGGGGCAATCCGGTCGCGGTGGTGCACGATGCGTCCGGCCTCAGCACCGAGCAGATGCAACGCTTCACACGCTGGTCGAACCTTTCCGAGGCGACCTTCCTGCTACCGCCGTCGGACCCCCGCGCCGACTACCGGGTCCGCATCTTCTGTGCGGCGGGCGAGCTGCCCTTCGCTGGACATCCCACGCTGGGCAGCTGCCACGCCTGGCTGCGGGCGGGCGGGCGGGCGCGGGACCCGGATCTGGTCATCCAGGAATGCCCCGCTGGGCGAGTGCCGATCCGCCGCGTCGAGGGACTGCTGGCCTTCCGGGCTCCGCCGCTCGTCCGTTCCGGTCCGGTCAGCGAGGTGGATCGACATCGCCTCGAGTCCATCCTTGGCGTTTCCGCAGTGGATATCGTGGACATTCAGTGGGTCGACAATGGACCGGGCTGGGTGGCCGTCCTGTTGCGTTCGGCCGATGCGGTCCTGGCCGTCAAGGCCACCCCCGACGGGACGGAACACGTGGATATCGGGATCGTCGGGCTGTATGCACCGGGATCGGAATGTGCCTATGAGGTCCGCGCCCTCTTCAGCGACGACCGCGGCCGCCTCATCGAGGACCCTGTCACGGGGAGCCTGAACGCATCGGTGGCGCAGTGGCTCGTCGCCAGCGGTCGGGTGCGAGCTCCGTTCACGGCCAGCCAGGGGACGGTCCTTGGACGGGCCGGCAGGCCGCGGATCAGCCAGGGGCCTGACGGGTCGATCTGGGTCGGGGGTGAGACCGTCACTCGCATCGAGGGCAGCATCGAGATCGAGTAGCCGCGCCGCCCATATCAGGCGACGCTGACGGTCACCTCCGGGTAGCCACGGGCGCCGTCCGGCGCTGGCGGTGTGCGTTCATCGGTCTGAGTCGCGCCAGTCCCGTCGGTAGCGCGTGCCCGGATGTCGTGCTGTCCGGCGGTCTCGGGTGTCCAGGACGCCACCCATTGCACCCAGGTGGCGTCACTCAATGGACTCGAGAGCTTCGCTTCCTGCCACTCGCCGTCGTCGATCGAGACCTCGACCCGGGAGATCCCGCGGTCGGGGGCCCAGGCGACCCCGGCGATAGGCTGCACGGTGCCTGCCTCGAGGGTCATGCCACGCCTCGGCGTATCGATCCGGGACTGGGTCAGGATCGGGGCTTCCTTGGCCCAGCCACGCGGCACCCAGTACCCGTCGAAGGCATCGAGCGTCGTCAGCTCGATCTCACTGAGCCACTTGGTCGCGCTCACATAGCCGTACAGACCGGGGACGATGAGTCGAGCCGGATAGCCGTGGTCGACCGGCAAGGGCGACCCGTTCATGCCAAGCGCGATCATGGGGCGTCGATCAGGATCCATGGCCCAAGAGGTCGGGAAGCCGGCGGTGAAATCATCGACCGATCGGCCCACGATCTGGCTCGCATCGGGTTGGACACCGGCCATGTCCAACACATCGCGCAGATCCACCCCGGTCCACAGGGCGTTGCCGACCAGGCGACCACCGACCTCGTTGGAGACGCAGGCGATGGTCACGTACTGCTCGAGGAGCGGCATCGCGGAGAGTTCCTGGTAGTCGAGCGTGACCTCGCGGTCGACCATGCCATGGATGCGCAATGACCAGTCATCCACGTTGACGCGCGGGGAGACCAGCGCGGTGTCGATCTGGTAGAAGTCGTCGTTGGGCACGACGATGGGAGTGATGCCCGGGACATCGAGCGACGCGCCCGCCGGCACCGCAGGGACCGGGCCTGCGGCGGTCGGCAGCTCCACACCCTGTGCGGCTCCGCCGGGCTGGCCGGTCAACAGGTTCCGTCCGACCACGCCGAGCACGACCGAACCGACAGCCACGCTGCCGCCCACCTGGAGGAAGCGGCGTCGATCCCAGTCCGGCATCGCGGCCGCGGCCGCCGCGGGTGACCGGTCGGCGACGGCGGGAGCACCCCACGCCGGCCTGGTCGCGCTCAACATCAGCCGAAGGACCGCGAGTGCCGCAAGGATGGCCACCACCACGGTCACGACCGAGAGGACGGGGTCGTTGAGCGGCTGGGCCAGGGCCGCGACCAGTCCGGCCACCGCGGCGATGGCGAAGCCGGCGACCGGGATGTTCCAGTTGCGCCGTCCGGCGACGCCGAGCAGGCCGGCGATGAGGACCGCGGCCCCGATGATCATGGCGTTCAGGACCAACTTGTCATTCTGGCCGAACAGTTCGACGAAGATCTCTTTGCCGCCGGGCGGCTGCAGATCGATGACGAGGTCGCCGATGGCGATGACCAGCGACGGCGCGCCAACGATGAGGCCTGCCATGAGCTCGCCGATGCCGATGCCGAATGCGGCAGCCACGCCACCGGCGATGAAGGCGGCCACGTCGGCAGAACGTGAATGGGCGACGGACGAGCTTGACACGGACGGGGTCGTGGTGGTCATGGGAGCATATCCAAGCAGACATCTGTGACGAACATGCGACGGGCACCAGACTGGCACTGCAGGCATACTCGGGGCCATGACACACAAGACCGCTGACGAGATCGAGCTGGGCCTGCCCGCGGTGCTGGATGCGCCCCGATACGAGGGCACCGTCCGGCTGGTCGTTCGCCGTCCGGGCATGGGTCAACGAGAGATCCTCGAGTCGGCGGAGCTCGATATCGAACAAGGGCTCATCGGCGACGATTGGCTCAACCGCCCCGCGTCGGGGACGGACGCACCAAGTCCGTACGCCCAGGTGACGCTGATGAACGTCCGCTTTGCGGAGCTGATCGCTGGAGCGGAGCCAGAGGCCTGGGCGCAGGCTGGTGATCAGCTCTATCTCGATCTGGATATCTCCATGGAGAACCTGCCGGCCGGGTCGAGAGTCCGCGTCGGAGAAGCCGTCATCGAGATCTCGGCTGAGCCGCACACGGGCTGCGCCCAGTTCAGCGGACGCTTCGGGTCAGACGCGCTGCGAGCCACCAATACCGAGCGAGGGCGACAGCTGCGACTGCGCGGTGCCAACGCGTCTGTGATCGAGCCGGGCTCGGTGCGTCCTGGCGACATCGCCCGAAGACTCTAGGAAAGCCCACCCGAATCACCGTTCGTGCCGGTCGCCTCGCGTAGTCGGAGCGGCGGCGTCTCGACGTCCGGCTGTACCGGTGATCTGGCGAGGGCGACCTGACTACGCTGCGGTTCCCTCGGCCGGCTCCGGTGGCTCTGGGGAGGCGGTCGCGTCGTGCGGCTCAGCGTCCGGGTGCGCTTCGGCGCGCTCCAGGCCCTGCGCGGTCCGAGCCACCACGACCACCACCACGAAAGCGATCACGGCGAGGACGACACCGACGAGCAGATCGCCATCCGGAAGGCCGAGTTCGGTCGACTCCACGCCGTCAGGCCACGGCCAGAGCACCCGGAGTGATCCGGCCATGAGTCCGATGAGCACGGCCATCACCAGGTCGTGCCAACGTTGGAGGGCCAGGTGCAGGGCTTGCGAGAAGAGCGCCAGTCCGATCACCGCACCGAGGATGAAGACACCCAGGGTCACGAAATCACGGTCGGTGACGGCGGCCAGGAGCGGTGTATACATGCCCATGATGACGAGCAGGAAAGAGCCCGAGACCCCGGGCAGGATCATGGCGCAGATGGCCACGGCACCGGCCAGGAAGAACGCCCAGATGGCCGGTTCGGATAGCTGGCCCACCGACTCCTCGCTGGTGCCGCCACGCAGTCCCAGCAGCACGAAGGTCAGTACGCCGAACCCGAGGATGATGAGCGCGTGCTGGAGTCGTGGCTGCCGGATGAGGCGCCAGGCCACCACGACGGACCCCGCCACCAGGCCCATGAACAGCGCCGCCATCGCCTCGGGCTGTTCGCGCAACAGCTCGCTCAGGATACCGGCCAGCAGGAACACCGCCACCAGGATGCCGACGCCGAGCGGGATCAGGAATAGCCAGTCCACCGCCGCCAGCCAGCGCCGGAAGCCGGCGACATCGCGGCGTACCAACAACGTCAGCGCCTTGGAGCCGGCACGCACCGAGGCGATGAGCCGCTCGTAGATGCCGAGGATCAGTGCGATGGTGCCACCTGACACGCCGGGAACGATGTCGGCGGCGCCCATGGCGAACCCACGGACCGCGTTCAGCAGGACGTTCAGGAGCATGGATCCGAGTGTAGCGGCGCGGCCGTCAGCGACGCTGACGCGTCGGCACCGGGGGGCCTGGGGAACGAGCGGTTCCGCCCTCGCCGAGTGGCTCCAGCTCGAGCTGCGGCTGAGGCAGCGTGGGTGATCGACGAGTACGGCGACGTGGGACGCGGATCACGACCGGCTCCGTCGGCTCGACCTCTTCGATGGCGTCCTCCGGCCACAGGACCTGAGCGGCCGGGACCCGTGAGGAGGCTGACTCGACGTGGGCAAGCTGATCGTCGAAGAAGATGTGCGCTCCGAAGGCGGCCAGCGCCTCAGCCTTGTCGACGCCGCCAAGGAAGTAGGTCTCGTCGACCGTGACGCCCCAGTCGCGCAGGGTGTTGATCACCCGGTAGTGTGCCGGTGCGCCGCGCGAGGTCACCAGCGCGGTGCGGATCGGGGCACCCGCACCGAAACGCGACTGGATCCGGGCCAGCCCTTCAAGGAAGGGCCGGAATGGGCCCGGTGAGAGAGGCTCATCGGCGTGGCTGGTCTCGTACTCGTGGAAGGCATCGAGCCCGTCGCGGTCATAGACACGCTGAGAGTCGCCATCGAAGAGCACGGCATCACCATCGAAGGCGATACGGACCTCGGCTTCATCCAACGCATCGCGGGCACCCGGCATGATGAGGGCGGCAGGCACCCCTTGGGCATGTGCCTTGAGCACCTGGGAAGGCTCCGCGCTGAGGAAGACATCGCAGCTGAGCGCGGGGAGCAACTGCCACGGATCGCGACCGCCTCGGAACACACCACGCGTGATGTCCAGCCCGTGCGACTCGATCGAACGCAGCACCCGCATGGCCGAGTCGGCATCGTTCCGCGAGACGATGATGACCTCGACCAGCTGCTCGCCGGCGCGCTTGTTGACCGCCAGCAATCCCTTGACCAGGGGAAACGCGCTTCCGGGCCCGAGCACCTCGTGCTCGTGCTCCCGCTGGTAGCGGCGATACGCTGAGAGGCCGTCGCGCTCGTAGACATCATTGGCATCGGCAAGGTCGAACAGCGCGCGCGAAGAGATCCCCACGACGAGCTTGTCTTCGAGCGTCTCAGGCATCGATCAACCCCACATCGGCTGTCTCTGGTGACAGTCAGGACCACTGACTGTCACCGCTGTCACCGACTTCGTCAAGCCGACGATGGTCGCCGGCCTACTTGGGATTGCGAAGCCTGCGCGTATCGACGACCTCGAAGTCGGCACCGGTGATGCCGTGAAGGGTGTGCAGTGCGTCATCGTCCCAGCGCGGGTCGGGGGCTCCTGTGACATACCAGGCCGAGCCGTTGTCGGCCAGGATCATGCCGTATCGCTTGAGCGCTTTGAGCACGATGCGCGCCTGCTTCGGATAGTGCTTGATCTTGACGGACGACTTGAGGCGAACACGCAGGCCCATCGACGGGTAGCGGCTCGCGGTGAGGCCGCTGGCATGGTGTCGGGCGGGGAACATGAAGGCGGCGCGCGTCTGCGGCGCTGTGAACCGCAGGGCGTGACGGATCTCGCCGGCCGCGACTTCCTTGTAGCGGACGAGGCCAGGGAGGATGGGCAGACCTGCGGCATCCGCGCTGGTCCAGCCACGAGGGCGCAGCTTGTTTGAGGCGAGGTCCCAGATGGCTCCCGACCCGGCGTACCAGGCGCCACCGGGCTGCTCATCGACGGCATACAGCTCGTAGAGCTTGCAGCGGTCGCGATCGACCATCAGCAGATGCCGGTCGCTGCCTCCCTCGATGTGTGGGGCCGCCGGGATGGGATAGGGACCGTCATCGGATTCGCCGGGCCACTGAAACGACACATCGCTACGCGGCGTGTCACGGTCGACGATGTTGAACGGGATGCCGTAGCCACTGAACGACCCGAAGTCCGGATGGAGCGGACTGTCCAGCCCGATGGTCTTCCTGAGCTGCCTCGAGTTCGGGTGCACCGGCAGCTTGTCGATGCGTCGAATTCCAGACGTTGCGAACCGGGAAGACGCCACAGCCAGCGAGGCGTGGCCGATCGTGCCAGTCGCCGCCCGCGGCCGGGACGCTCCCGCTCACGAGCAGAAGCGCCACGATCGTGATGGCTGCGGGTCGAAGCCTCGAACGGACGCGCATGACCCTCAGGTTCGATACCGCAGTCGCTCGGGTCAAGGTGGCCGAACGTCGCGTCCGGCCCGGCCCGGAGGTCCGGTTCCGACGCGCACCGTAGACCCTAGGGGTCGCTCTTGGCTTGCTGCTGCAGTCTGGCCCAGCTGTCCCTGAGCGTGACCGTGCGATTGAAGACCGGCCGACCCGGGGTCGAAATCCGGGTCGGCACAGAAGTAGCCCAGGCGCTCGAATTGCACCGTCTCCCCGATCGGGGTCTGGGCCGCGGCCGGCTCCAGGTGGCAACCCTCGCGGATGATCTCGGAAAGCGGGTCCAGGTCAGCCATCAGATCGCCGCCGGCCCCGGGATCAGGGCGCGTGAAGAGCGACTCGTAGAGGCGGACCTCGGTAGGCACGCCATGTTCTGCTGATACCCAGTGCAGCGTGGCCTTGGGACGACGACCGTCGGGTGCGTCGCCGCCTCGAGTGTCGGGGTCATAGGTGCAACGCAGCTCCACGATCTCACCGGCTGCGTCTTTGACGACCTCGTTGCAGGTGATGAAGTAAGCGTAGCGAAGGCGAACCTCACGGCCGGGTGCAAGCCGGAAGAACTTGCGTGGCGGGTCCTCCATGAAATCGTCGCGTTCGATCCAGAGCTCACGGCCAAACGGCACCTTGCGGGTCCCTGCCGACTCGTCCTCGGGGTTGTTGACCGCGTCGAGCTCGTCGACCTGCCCCTCGGGGTAGTTGGTGATCACGACTTTCAGTGGGTCCAGCACAGCCATCCGTCGTGCGGCGTCGCGGTTGAGGACATCGCGTACGGCATGCTCGAGCTGGGCGATCTCGACGACCGCATCCCGTTTGCTGACGCCGATCGCCGCCGCGAAGTCTCGGATCCCCTCAGCCGGAAAGCCGCGTCGCCGATAGCCTGAGATGGTCGGCATCCGCGGGTCGTCCCAACCGCGGACTCGTCCCTCTTGCACCAGTCGGAGGAGGAATCGCTTGGAGAGCACCGTCTGGGTGAGGTTGAGGCGGGCGAACTCGTACTGCCGAGGGCGCGACGGAACCGGCAGATGCTCGATCAGCCAGTCGTACAGTGGCCGGTGGTTCTCGAACTCGAGCGTGCAGATGGAATGGGTAACACCCTCGATGGCGTCGGACTGCCCGTGGGCAAAGTCGTACGTCGGATAGATGCACCAGGCGTCGCCGGTCCGGGGATGTGAAGCGTGGACGATGCGGTAGAGCACCGGATCACGCATGTTGATGTTGGGCGAGGCCATGTCGATCCGGGCGCGCAGGACGGGCCCGCCGGTGGGGAACTCGCCGCCCCGCATGCGAGCGAACCGGTCCAGGTTTTCCTCGATGGTCCGATCGCGAAAGGGGCTCTCCCGGCCAGACTCGGTGAGCGTGCCTCGATGTTCCCGGATCTGCTCGCCGGTCAGGTCGTCGACATAGGCCAGTCCCGCCTTGATCAGGTGGACGGCCCACTCGTAGAGCTGTTCGAAGTAGTCCGACGCGTAGTACAGGTGCTCGCCCCATTCCGCGCCGAGCCAGCGGACATCGCGCTCGATGGCATCGATGTATTGCTGCTCTTCCCTGGCCGGGTTGGTGTCATCGAAGCGCAGATGGAACGTCCCGCCGAACTCGCGGGCGATGCCATAGTTGAGCGCGATCGACTTGGCGTGGCCGATATGCAGGTGGCCGTTCGGTTCTGGCGGGAAGCGGGTCACCACGTGACTGATGCGGCCGGTATCGAGGTCGGCCGCCACGATGTCGCGGATGAAGTCGCTGCGCTCGCCGGCGCGGGCTGTCGAATTCGATACTCACCGGACCATCATGTCAGGGGCACGGGAACCACGCTCGATGCGAGAGCAGCGTGGCTACGCGTGGTCAGCCCGATACGAAGATCCGCTTCACCGCGGTGACCTCGCCGTGGAAGTATTCCCACGGATCTTCCTCGAACTCATACGTGGCGACGACGACGGTCGGGATCCTGATCCCATCGAACGCACGATGACCACTGAAGTCGCAACGCCACGGTACCTCCTGGTCGCCCTCGGGCGTCTCGATCGGGCGTGCCGGGCTCCACGCGCGTACGAGGTCACCCTCGGAGTCCACATCGAAGCGAACCATCACGTCGGACGTGCCGGCGTCGGCCGTGATCTCGAACACGTCCGTCCCGCGCTCATGGGCATCTGACCAGCGCAGGGCCGTGGCAGCCTCGGCCAGGTCCGGTACGAACGCGAGTTCGGCGAGATTGCGGATCAGCTGCATGGGTAGCACGTCCGGGCCGCGACGTTCATCGATGGTCTTGATCCCCATGAGCCAGGCGCCGCCCCATCCCTCGCCCTGATCATGGCCGTCTCTGGCGATGACCCAGAGCGCGGGCAGCACAAGCAGCCGTGCGCGCCACTGGTAGGTCAATGGCTGTGCCTGGTACGTCGTCCTGGCTGTGAACTTCAGCCAGCGGCCGTCGGCTTCCATGCTTCCGCGTTGGGCGATCTCGACTCGTGACGGAGTCCGCGACGTGGGCGAAACGGATCGCTGCAGCCAACGAGACGCGGCAGCTGGCAGAGCGATCTCTGGGCGAACCATCGATGTCTCGCCGAGGGGATCCATGGACGCGATGGGGTCATCACCCATGGTCTGGCGTGCCCTCAGCTGAGAGCTCCCAGCTGCGTGGACGCTCCAATGCTTCCCAATCATCCCGCAGGATGGCCATGAGCACCGAGTCTCGCCAGCGACCCTCGCGCCGGAAGTGGTGGCGGATGGTGCCGTCGCTTCGAAAACCGGCCTTCTCGAACGATCGCCGGGCCCGCAGGTTCTCGGCTTCGGTGGTGAGCCAGACGCGCTCGACCTCGTAGCTGCCGAATACGAAGTCGAGGGCCGCGGCGATGGCGTCAGTGCCCAGCCCCGTGCCCGGACCGGCATCCTCCGTAACGAAGACGCTCAACTCCAGTCCGTCCAGGCGTGAGCCGGCGCTCCAGAGCCAGACGGAGCCGATGAACTCGTCGCTGCCGAGCGGACTGATGGCGAAGAAGTATTCGTCGCGTCCGTGGTGCTCCTTGACGCGCTCGTACCAGCGCTCCGTGGTATCCGTGCCCATCGGAAACGGGAAGCCTGCCCAGCTTCCGACCTCCACCGAGTTGACGGCCTCGCGGTACGCGTGCAGGTCGGAGCGCTCGATCGCCCGTAGCCAGACTCTCTGCCCCCGGATACGTTCGCGCGAGACTGAGCGGGCGTCCCCGGATGCAGGTTCCATGACCAAGACCTTAGTCGAACCCGGCGAAAACGAGCCTTACGCTGCGGTCGAGGCGGCAGAGCCAGTGTCTGGAGGCTGTCGCCTGGCGATCGCGGCTGCCAGGTATGGCATCACGATCATCACGGCACCGACCGCGAGTACGATGAGCGCCGTGAGTTCCACGCTGGCGGCGAGCATCACGACGGTGAGCAGGATGACCATGAAGGGGGCCTTGAACAGCGCCATCAGGAAGCCTGCCATCACCCCGCCGATGACGACGGTCGCCGCGATGCTCGGAAAGACCAGGGTGATCGCCAACGCCACGCTGACGGATGCGAAGATGGCCGGGAACGTGGGGCCGCCCAGGAAGCCGCTCTTGAAGGCCACGGCCAGGAGAGCAAGCTTCACGAAGGCCATGAGGACCAGCGCGATCGACCCGTAGGCTTCCGGGTCAGCCGCGATGGTCTGGACCTGGGTCTCGCCTGAGAAGAGCAGGATCGGCGCCACCACGCCGACTGCGCTGAAGATCGCACCGGCGATGAGCGCCCGCATCACCACCTGCTCGGCGAAGCGCTCGAAGAAGACTGCCGCAAGACGGAACAGTGCACCAGCGATGAGGGCGAGCACCAGTCCGATGAGCCCGAACACGACCACCAGCACGATGTCCATCGGGGTGATCGCAACCGGCGCGTCGAGGTGCAGATAATCTTCCAGACCAGTGCCGCCGATCGAAGTGAAGATGATGAACCCGATGGCGCCGCCGAGCAGGTTCGCTGGCAGGTTCCGGCTTCGTGCCGCGGGGTCTTTGACCAGTTCCGTGGCCAGGACGCCGGTGAAGAGCGGGTTGGCAACAAGACCGTTGTACGCAGCCGCCAGCGTCGAGAAGACCAGGCGGGAACGATGTTCGACCGGTATCCCGACGCGTTCGCTGTAGAACGCGGCCATCTTCGCGGCGATGCCGCCGATCCCGCCCTCAGGCCCCAGCACCGCGCCCGACAGCAACGATGCCCAGGCCATCACCACGTTCACGGGAAGTGTCCGCCAATCGATCCTGGACACGTCTCCCTCCAGGCTGTCGAGCATGGACTCGCCCAGGGTGGTGGGGGCCTGGTGGTACTTGACCAGCAACCCGACCACCAGTGAGAACGGCAAACAGATGGCCGGAAAGACCCACGGGTTCGATTCCACGAAGCCGTTCTTCCAGAGGAGGTCGTTCATCAGCTCCCAGGCGACGATCCAGGCCAGGACGCCGACTGCACCGCCGATCGCGACGATGACGACATGGACATACGGGTGCACCGGTCGGGCGCGACTCGGTTGTACGTCAGCGTCGTCGATGGCGCCGAAGCCCGGAGGGTCTCCCGATGCGCCGGTCGGGTCGCCCTCGTGGATGGTCATGGCTGCACGACTCCGAACCTTCGAAACAACGGCTCCGGTCTGGAGGGTCGGAGGGGGGTCGCGTGGCCACCGACGATGACCGATACGCGACCCGATGCAGCCGAACTAGATGCGGCGGCGTCCCGGGGTGACGGCGGCGCCGACCACTGCGGCCTTGGCGACGGGCGAGCGTCCCGGGGTGACGGCGGCGCCGACCACGGCGGCCTTGGCGACGGGGGACGGGCCGGGCTTCGCGACCGAGGTCACGACGGCGGCCTTGGCGACACGGGATGGTCGGAGAGGCATATCAGGCTCCTGCTGCTTCGTTTGCCGCGTCGGCTTCGATCGCGGCGATGATGGCCTGGATGGGGATGCGGCCTCCAGTGAGGAGCTGACCGCCGGCACGACGGACCGCAGATCCGAATGGTGCCGCCCAGAGGTTCTCATAGACGAGGACCCCGGCGACGCTACCCGGAGCCATGGCCTCGGCTAGCGTGATGACATCGTCCTCCGCGAGGGTCTCGACCAGATCCGCCTCGATCTTCTGGAACTCGCCCAGCTCAGGCAGATCCTCGAGCTCGGTGGCGTCGATGGAGCCATCCTCGTTCTTGATGAGGATCAGCAGGTCCATGATGCGAATGGTCCCGGCGTCGTGAAGCTTGACCAGCTCGGTGATGCTCTCGCCGGTGAAGTTCTGCTGACCGGATGGGAACTCGATGATCAGGTAATCGACGGGCCCTAGCTCGTCGATCGATCTCTCAGACATGTAGCTCCTTCTCGAGGGTTGCGGCGATAGCCGGATGGCTATGTACGGTCATTGTCGACCAGTCGCCGTCACGACGCATCATCCATTCGAGACGAAAGTCCATCCGCACGTGGCGTCATGAGACGCCTGCTTCGAAGCGATCCACTCACCGATCCCGGATGTGGCCACCCAACGTCCTTCGAAGGGACCATACTTGGTTCGTAGGTTGCCTGACGAGTCCCATGGCATCGTTGACCTGCGCATGCATGAAGGCGTTGCTGTGTCCGTACTGAACAAACTGTCGACCATCTATCGCACCCAGGTCGAGCTGCTGTGGCACTGGCGACCGGGTCGAGTCGCCCTGGTCAAGCGTGCGCTGATCGCGGTGATCCTCGCGGTCATCGCCTTCCACCTGACCGGCTGGCTGCTGCCGGGACTCCTGCATATCGAAGCCCTGGGCGCCAGCTTGCTGGCGGTGCTCTTCATCAGCGCTCTGAACCTGCTGGTGCGGCCGGTCTTTCTGGTGCTCGTGGCGAGCCGCTCGGTGATCGCACTCATCATCCTGACCGTGGCCTTCCAGGCGGTGGTCATCTGGCTGCTCACGCCGCTGATCCCCGGCGTCACGGTCGAACACGGCATCATCGGCGCCGTCGTGGTGTCGTTCATCCTGGGCTTCCTCACCGGAGCCGCCGGCATCATCGTGGGACTCGGCGAGGACGAGTCCTACTATGGCGCGCTGGTGCGTACGCTGGCGACCCGGCGCGATGACGTCATCGACTCCGATGACCCGGGATTGGTGATCATCCAGGTCGACGGCCTCTCCCACGATGTGATTTCCCACTCGCTGCGCGCCGGCCGGGTGCCGTATCTGGCGAGCCTGATCCGGAGCGGCAGCCACAAGCTGGCCCACTGGGAGGCGCTGCTGCCATCGACCACACCGGCCAGCCAGGCCGGGATCCTGCACGGCAACAACGATGGCATCCCCAATTTCCGATGGTACGAGAAGGAGAGCGGGCAGCTGCTGGTGGCCAACCATCCCGAGGACGCTACGGTCATCGAGCGGCGCATCTCCAACGGTGAGGGCCTGCTCAGCCCAGGTGGCGCCAGCATCAGCAACATCTTTACCGGTGATGGCGACCGGGCCTTCCTGGTGATGTCGACCATCAAGGTCAAGGAGCGTGGCCTGGGACAGTCCAACGCCTTCGCGCTGTACTTCGCGAGTCCCTACAACTACCTCACGATGATGGCCAAGTTCCTCGCCGAGGTAGTCAAGGAGAACGTCCAGTCACGACGACAGATCCGCGCCGGCATCGAGCCACGAATGCACCGTGGCTTTCCGTATCCATGGGTCCGGGGCGCGACCAATGTAGCCCTGCGCGCCCTGGGCACATCGCTGATCATCGAGGAGATGCTGCGCGGGACACCGGTGGTGTACATGGACTACACCGACTACGACGAGATCGCCCACCACAGTGGGCCCGAGCGACCGGAATCACTCGACGCCCTCGATGGCATCGACCGTGAGCTTCGGACCTTGGCACGAGCTGCCCAGGATGCGCCGCGCCCGTACCGCTTCGTGTTCCTTGCCGACCACGGGCAAAGCCTGGGCGCGACGTTCCTGCAACGATACGGCGTGACTCTCCAGGAGGTCGTGCGCTCGCTGATGGGCGGGTCGGCCTCCGTCGCCGCTGCGACGGAGCAGATCGAGGACTGGGGTCAGCTCAATACCTTCCTCAGCGAGGTCGGCCAAACCGAGGGTTTTGCCGGTTCCGTGACGCGGACCGCGACCCGGAACCACAGCAGCGATGGCCAGGTCGGTCTGGGGCCTGATGAGGGACTGGTCACCGAGGCGACCGAGGGTGGGGCGAAGGCCTCCGACAAGGAGCCGGCAGACCTCATCGTCGTCGCGGGCGGCAACCTCGCCCTGGTGTATTTCAACGAAGTCGCCGAACGTCTGACGCTCGAGCGCATCGAGGAACGGTATCCCGACCTTGTCCAGGCCCTGGCCAATCACCCTGGCATCGGCGTACTCATCGTGCGTTCGGCCGAGCACGGCCTGCTCTGCGTGGGCACCGATGGCATCAACTTCATCGAGGAGGACCGCGTGGAGGGTGTCGACCCCCTGGCGGTGTACGGTGAACATGCGGTGGCAGCGGTGCGGCGCCTCGACGCGATCGAACACGTGGGTGACCTCGCGGTCATCAGCCAGTATGACCCCGAGACCGGCGAGATCGCCGCGTTCGAAGAGCTCATCGGGGCACATGGCGGATTGGGCGGACCGCAGACGCGGCCGTTCCTGCTCCATCCCGCCGAGTGGGAGCTCGACCTCGCGCCGCTACTGGGCGCTCCCGCGGTGTACGGACAGCTGCGCCACTGGATGGAGGGCGAGCTGGGTCTGCACTTCGGCAAGTCGGACGACGGATCGAAAGAGACGACCGAAGCGACCGCACGGGTCGGCAACTGAAGGGGCTTGACCTCGCGGTGGCACTGGGTGCGACGGCGTCGCCTCAGGGCACCAGGAGCACGATGAGCGGGTTGGAAGTCGTGGCCTGTCTGGTCGTCGCAGAGTCGAGGATGTCCAGGGTGACCACTCGATCCGGGGCCGTGCCGACCGTCTGACGGTCTGTGCCGACGACGGCGACCAGACGCCCGCGGGGACCCGGCGGCCACCAGGAGAGGTCGCCCATCGCGTCGTCGAGCGCGTCCCAGTTGCGTCCGACCCATGCCGGGAACGCCAGGGCGCGAGCGAATGCGTCCAGGATCGCCGCCTTGTCCTCCGCCGCACTCAGGTCGACGAGCGCCGTCGACCACCCTGCGGAAGCGAAGTCGGCGATGACGGTCGGGAGCAGCGCAGCTGACTCCATCCGGTGAACCCCCGGCGTCGTGACCGAGGCATGCAGCGGGTCGGCAGGACGCTCAGGCTCGCTCACGGCATCAGGAACCTGAACGACTCGTAATGGTCGTCGGTGTAGTAGATCGCGCGGTCGTCACCGACCACCAACCTCCGGGCTCCACGATCTGGCGAGCCAGGCGTCTCGACCGTGTACTCGCGGTAGAAGCCACCCGGATTGGCAGGCAGGTTTCCTTCACGGTTCTGGAACGTCGATCCATCCTGCGAGTATGGATACGGCCCATCGTCAGAGATGAGCTGGAGCGTGGACAACACCTCAGGGGGGATATCGCCGAGCGAAACGGTCGAACCGGTCCAGTCGGATGGCGGCTGATCTGCCCCAGGAAAGTGCGCGACGAGCGCCGTCGTCGCTTCGACCGTGCCGGAGGTGGATGGGGCGTCTACGACGAGACTGCTGGTCCCGCCGCAAGCGCTCAGGATGGCCAGGAGCAGCAGCGCCAACCAGACCCGGATGCGCCCCCAGGATCTGGCTGCCGGGACACTCACATCGAGGGGCGGTACGACGGGTCCAGGAACCGTTGCGGGTCGTCCCCGAACTCCAGATAGCAACCCTTGCCGCAGAAGAAATAGTCGGATCCTTCGTACTCGCGGTGAAGGCCCTTCTCGCGAGCGGCGGCTGGGTCGACGGACATGCCGCAGACAGGGTCGATGGCCCCGTCGTGGTCGGCATCAAGGTGGCTGTCCGACTGCATCTGGATACTCCTCGGGTTTCAAAGTGGATGGATGGATGGATGATGGCTCAATTCGAGGCTAGACCGGGTTCCTGCATGGGGCGCGGGGGCTGTGCCGGCGGATCTTGGCGAAGCTTGAGGCGGCGCAACAGCTGAGCATTGGCTGCCACGATGATGGTCGAAGCACTCATGAAGATGGCACCGACCGCGATGGGCAGGGTGATACCCCATGGCGCCAGGACACCGGCCGCGATTGGGATGGCGATGACGTTGTAGGCGGTCGCCCAAATCAGGTTCTCGACCATCTTCCGATAGGTTGCCCGGGAGAGCTCGATGGCGCCGACCACGTCGCGCGGATCGTCACGCACCAGCACGATGCCAGCCGACTCCACAGCGACGTCGGTACCGGCTCCGATGGCGATACCGACATCCGCCTGCGCCAACGCCGGGGCATCGTTGACACCATCACCGACCATGGCGACGCGCCTACCGCCTTCCTGGAAACGTGCTACCGCAGCGGCCTTCTCCGCCGGCAGGACCTGGGCGGCGACATCGTCGATGCCCAACCGGCGGGCGACCGAGTCGGCGACTGCCCTGCTATCGCCAGTGATCATGGCGACACGAATGTCACGCTCGTGCAGCTCCCGCACGGCTTCGTATGACTCGGGACGGATCTCATCCTCGATGGCGAGCGTGCCCAGCACCTTGCCATCGGCGATGACGTGGATGGTGGTCCGGCCGTCCCCGGCCCAGCGTTCACGCTGTTGGGCGACGTCGGAACTGACCTTGACGCCCAGCTCCTCGAGCAACCCCGGGCCACCGATGGCGACGTCCAGGTCGTTCAGCGTGGCTTTGGCGCCTCGCCCCGCCAGGGACTCGAAGCCCGTGGCAGACGGCAGCTCCAGCTCGCGCTCGCGCGCGGCATTGACGATGGCGCGCGCAAGCGGATGCTCCGAGTCGGACTCGACGGCTGCCGCCATGGCCAGCAATCGTTCCTCGTCGATATCCTCGATGGTCGACACTTCGACAACGGCAGGTTGCCCACGCGTCAACGTGCCGGTCTTGTCGAAGATGACCAGGTCGAGCAGCCGCGCCCGCTCGAGCGCCAGCCGATCCTTGACCAACAGGCCGTTCCGGGCGCCCAGTGACGTGCTGATCGCGATCACCAGGGGAATCGCCAGACCGAGCGCGTGAGGGCACGCGATGACGAGCACGGTGGCCGTTCGCACCAGGGCCTCAGCTGGCTCGCCGAGCGCGATCCATGCCAGCAGCGTGACGGCGCCCGCGGCCAGCGCCACGTAGAACAGGATCGCCGCTGCCCGGTCGGCGAGCGCCTGTGCCCGCGAGCCGGAGGCCTGGGCCTGCGCCACCATGCGCATGATGCTCGACAGGGCGGAGTCATCCCCGACCGCCGTGACGCGGATCCTCAGGCTACCGCCTGCCACCACCGTCCCTGCGACCACGCGATCACCGGGCGATCTCGAGACTGGGGCCGATTCTCCGGTGATCATCGATTCGTCGACGTCCGCGGTCCCATCCACGATCTCACCGTCCGCGGAGACGCGCGCACCCGGACGCACGAGCACGACATCGTCAACGCGCAAGTCGACCAGCGTCACCTCTTCAGTGCCGGATCCCGTGACCCGCTCGGCGGTGTCAGGGAGAAGCTCGGCCAGCGCGCTGAGCGATCCCCGGGCCTGGGCGATGGAGCGCATCTCCATCCAGTGGCCCAGCAGCATGATCACGATGAGCGTGGAGAGTTCCCACCAGATGCGAACCTCGAAGAGGCCCAGCGTGCCGGCCCAGCTGATGACGAAGGCGACCACGATGGCCATCGAGATGAGCGTCATCATGCCCGGCTGGCGATCGGCCAGCTCGCCCTGCGCGCCACGCAGGAAGACCCCACCGCCGTAGAAGAAGATCGCTGTTCCGAAGATGGCCGGGATGTACTCCGATCCCGGGAACGTGGGTGCCGTGTATCCGAACCACGTCTGGAAGTCCGGGCTCCAGATCAGTACCGGGATGGTCAGGATCAACGACAACCAGAACTTGTCGCGGAACATCGCCACGGAATGGCCTTCGTGCCGATCGTGGTTCGAGTGCGTCGCTGCAGCGGCCGCGTGCTCGTGCTCGTGCTGTTGCATGGTATCCAGGGTTCTGTCTCTCCGTCGTGCGTGGACGGCGAAAGGGTGGTTCGCCGTCGATCGGGTGGTATCCTAAACCTTCTAGTTCACTTTAATGTCAAGAAGGTCGGTCCACTGCATGCGTATCGGCGATGTCGCTCGTGAGGCGAACGTTCCCAGTACCACCATCCGCTACTACGAAGAGATCGGGCTCCTGCCAGCGCCCGCGCGGGCGCGAAATGGCTACCGTGACTACACACGGGACGCGGTGGAGCGGCTGCGCTTCGTGCGTGACGCTCAGGACAGCGGACTGACGCTCGAGGAGATCACCTCGATCGTGGAGCTGCGAAACCAGGGCAGGCCCACCTGTACTCACGTGGTCAGCCTGCTCCAGCGCCACCTTGAGGAAGTCGAGCGGCGCATCGAGACCCTCAAGGCCAGTCGCGACCTGTATGCCAGGCTCATCGCCCGCGCCAGCACGCTTGACGAGACAGACTGCACCGATGCATCACGCTGCCAGACGATCTCGCCCCATGTCGTGGGAGCGGCTGAGCGATGACGCAGACGCCACCGGCTGACCCGGTCGAGCTGTCGCTGGCCATCGAGGGCATGACCTGCGCCAGCTGTGTCAACCGGATCGAGCGTTTCCTGAGCAAGACGGACGGCGTCGTCGAAGCCAGCGTCAACCTGGCGACGGAACGCGCGACCGTGCGCTTCGACCCGGCCGCCGCCGGGCGCGCGGAGCTGGTCGGTGCTGTCGAGGCGGCGGGCTACGACGTCCGACCTGAGCGTGCGGAAGCGCGCACGGACCCCGGTTCCACGACCGCCGACCCCGATGTCGCCGAGGTCGCCCGAGCACGTGAGCAGCGGGACATGGGCGTCAAGGCCATCGTCGCTCTGGCCGTCGCCGCGGGCATCATGGCCCTCATGGTCGCGGCCGACCGCCTGGGACTGGGGCCAGAGGATGTCAACCGGCTGGCTATGCTGCCGGCCACCTTGGTGATGTTCTGGGCCGGCGGAGGCTTCCTCCGCAAGGCTTGGAAGGGGGCACAGCATCGGACCGTTTCGATGGAGACGCTGGTCGCCATCGGGACCCTCGCGGCATGGTCCTACAGCACCGTGGTCACCTTGTGGCCGGAGTTGGTGATCAGCGCGGGCATCGAGCCCTACACCTACTACGAGACGGCGGCCATCATCATCGGGCTGGTCCTGGTCGGGCGCTGGCTCGAGGCGCGTGCCAAGTCGCAGACCGCTGGGGCGGTCAGGGCGCTGGTCGGACTACAGGCACGCACCGCGCGGGTCATCCGGGACGATGTCGAGATCGACGTACCGATGGAGGAGATCGCGCCGGGCGACCTGATCCGCGTGCGGGCGGGCGAGAAGATCGCCGTGGATGGCATCGTCATCGAAGGCACTTCCGCGATCGACGAATCGATGCTCACGGGCGAGTCCATGCCGGTAGCCAAGGCAGCCGACGACCCGGTCATCGGGGCCACGCTCAACACGACCGGAAGCCTGGTCTACCGAGCCACGCGCGTAGGCAGCGACACTCTGCTGGCGCAGATCGTGCGCATGGTCCAGGAAGCCCAGGGTTCCAAGGCACCCATCCAGCGAATGGTCGATCTGATCAGCTCGCGCTTCGTACCCCTGGTGCTGACCCTCGGGGTCATCACGTTCGCGACCTGGTTCGCGCTGGGGCCACAGCCATCGCTGACGTTCGCGATGGTCAGTGCCATCACCGTGCTCATCATCGCCTGCCCCTGTGCCATGGGGCTGGCGACGCCCACCGCCATCATGGTGGGGACGGGCAAGGCAGCCGAAATGGGCATCCTCATCCGTGGCGGAGCGGCCCTGGAGCTGGCCGGCAAGGTCGACACGGTCATCTTCGACAAGACCGGCACCTTGACGCTGGGCCGACCCGCGGTGTCCGACGTCGTCGTCGTCGACGGGCTGGGCGAAGACGACCTCGTAGGCCTCGCGGCCGCTGTCGAACGTGGGTCTGAGCATCCACTCGCGACCGCTGTCGTGGCCGAGGCCGATCGGCGCGACCTGCTGGTCGGTGCGGCTGAGGCATTCACATCCGAGACCGGGCTGGGCGTACATGGGCGCGTCGGGAATGCAGCGGTCGTGGTCGGCAGCCAGCGCCACCTGTCGTCGCTCGGCATCGAGACGGAAGCCATGGACAAGGCGGCAGCCGAACTGGCGACGCAGGGCCGTACCGTCGCGTACGTGGCACGCGACGGACAGCTCAGCGGGATCATCGGCATCTCCGATCCGGTCAAGGCCGAGGCCGCCGAGGCGGTCAGGCAGCTCGTGGCCATGGACATCGAGCCCTGGCTGATCAGTGGCGACAGCTGGAGCGTGGCCCAGGCGGTCGCCGCTCAGGTCGGCATCGATCACGTCGTCGCCGAGGTGCTGCCGGGTGGCAAGTCGGAACGGGTGGCCGAGCTGCAGGCCAGCGGCCGCACGGTGGCCATGGTGGGAGACGGCATCAACGATGCCCCGGCACTGGCGAGCGCGGATGTCGGCGTGGCCATCGGTACGGGTGCGGACGTGGCCATCGAGGCTTCCGATGTGACGCTGGTCGGCGGCGACCCTCGCCTCGTGGTCAGCGCCATCGCGCTCTCGCGCCAGACCATGCACGTCATCCGGCAGAACCTCTTCTGGGCCTTCGGCTACAACGCCGTCCTCCTCCCCGTGGCCATGGGCGCGCTCTATCCCATCTGGGGCATCACTATCGACCCGGCGCTCGCTGCGGGCGCCATGGCGTTCAGCTCGGTGAGCGTCGTGCTCAACTCGCTCCGACTTCGGCGCATTGACGCAAGGCCGGGCACTGGAGGGTCTGTCCCTCAGGCGACACGTAGGTGGCCTGAGGGCGCGGCTGGGTAGTCGAGTCTCGGGTCCTGTCGACCCGGGCGATCCGGGGGCGCGTCAGAAGTGGGGAGCGACGCCCTCAGCGAGCTGCTGCACCAGTTCGAGCTGGGCTTTCGAGTCGAACAGCGTGACGTAGGCTCGTGGCGACGAGCTCGACCGGCACGCCGGCCTGCTTCCGGATATCGAGCAGGGCGTCGACCAACGCCGGAACCCAGATCCGTGACGCCGACACTACCGCAGCGAGACCTGGGCTGCTGCCCTCGCGCAAGCACGATGAACAGCCGGATACCCGCACGTCACGCGACCGGCTGGAGCAGCTCGTCGATCAGCACTCGCGCCAACCATGACTCGTAGTGCTCCGGCGTCCAGC
Source organism: uncultured Chloroflexia bacterium (assembly GCA_963764785.1). GTDB lineage: Bacteria > Chloroflexota > Limnocylindria > Limnocylindrales > CSP1-4 > JAFMJV01. The sequence goes on from CAVXTU010000001.1 coordinate 39,750, forward strand.
CACGGTCGATGACCAGCGACTCGTAGACTGCGAGCGAGCAGAGTGTCCAGATGAAGTCCTTCGCGTCATCGACCGAGAGCCCGGGGCGGAGCGCGGAGCGATCGGCGAGCAAGCCGGCGAAACGAGCCTGCCCTGCGAGTCGCGTGTCCTCTAGCTCACGCCACAGGCTCGCAAGTTCAGGATCAGTGCCGATCGCATCCCGGATGGCTCGAAGCAACGGACCCGAGCGCGAATGGATCCCGGGCTGCGTGGCGACATATAGCTCGATCTGGCGTCGCGGGTCGTGCTCCTCGATGACGGCTCGGATGGCAGGTCGCCGCTCGACGGGGACGTCGGCACGGGCCTCGCCGCCAGCGACGGCCGCCTCCACGACAGCCTTGATGACGGCTGCCTTGCTCCCGAACGTCCGGTAGATCGTCTCGACCACGACCCCGGACTCCTCGGCGATCGTCGGCATGGTGGTCCCCACGTATCCGCGCTCACGGAACAGAACGCTGGCGGCCGTGACGATGTCACGCCGGGTCTGGGCGGCCTGCGCCCTGCGCCGAGGGGAATTGTAGCGACGTCGGGGCTTGACAGAGTCGGTCATTCAGTAGAATACTCCTGACTCCAATACATTGGCGTTCTACTCGAATGGTAGCAGCGCCCCAGACGAGGAGTCGAGTGGACATGAACGAGGATCTGAAGGCCAAGGCCAGGCGGACATGGGAAGTTAGCTTTCCTGCTTGTGACGAGGTGGGGCTCGCCGAAGTGACCGCGAAGGATGTCATCACCCACGGGGCTCGACCAGGAGCCGAGCGGATACGAGGGCGTGCGACAGACCATGCTGTGGCTTGCCCGCGCCTTCTGGGACCAGCGTTGGGAGATCCACCAGATCATCAGCGAGGCTGACAAGGTGGTCGTTCATGCTACCCACCATGCCACCCACACCGGTGACCTCATGGGAACCGCACCGACCAGTCGCACCGTGGCCTATGGCCACGTGCACATCCTGCGGTTCCGCGACGGCAAAGCCGTCGAGCACTGGGGGTTCCACGATCACATGGCGTTGATGGCACAGCTCGGAGTCCTGCCTGAGGGTCCGGCCGAGGGCGACCGTCCGCCGTCAACAACGTAGGTGAGCGCGCTACCGACGACTCGGGATCAGGGCCGACCGACCTGGCTTCCACCGGGCAGACCCCGACCCTCAGGCGGTGGGAGCCGCGTCCGTCGTCCCGATCGTCTCCGACCATGCGACCACGGTCTGTGCCACACCCTTGAGGCTGAGCTCGCGCCGGATCAGGCCTGGCGCCGCGAGACCCGAGGCGACGAGCGAGGCGTCGCTGATCAGGAGCTCCCGTGCTCCCGCGCTGGAGCTGATGCGCTCGGTGATGTTGACCGCATCGCCGAGGGCGGTGAAATCCGTCAGGTTGCCGGATTGCCCGATGACGCCGACATAGGCGGTGCCGGTGTTCACCCCGACCCCGACCGGCAGCGGGCGCGCCGACTCAGGCAGTGTCGGACTGTCTGCGGTGTCGGTGAGGATGCGTCGGGCGGCGTCGATGGCTCGTGCCGCATGGTCAGGCCCCACGAAGCCAGGCACGAAGAGAGCGAAGACACCATCACCGAGATACTTGTCGACATGGCCACCAGGGATCTGTATCGCATGCGCAGCGATGGCATAGAAGGCATTGAGGAGGCGGCTGTAGGCCGACGCCGACACCTGCGCTGCCAGCTCGGTCGAGCCACGCAGGTCCGCGAACAGCATCGACAGCTCCACCTCTGCTCCGCCGAGATTGCGCTCCATGATGCCCAGACAACTGCCGCACAGGCTGGGATTCTTGTCCCAGCGCCCAAAGCCGAGGCGGCGGACGATGGGGCCGAATGGTGGCGCGTACGGTGCGTAGCACAACTTGCAACGAGGGTCCGACGGCAAGTGCCGCATGAACCGGCGGATCCGGCGCAGCGGGATGCTGGCATCGTCTCCAAGCAGGACCGAACGCCATCGAGTCTCAGCAGCTTCGTCCGGCCGGGGGACTCCCGCCTCGGGATCGGGTTCAGTCATCGATCCAGGACGAGAGCGCATGGCCTGGCCACGGACGACTCATGTACGAAGGCGCCTGGGCTCCAGCCGGAATGATGCTGGGCCACAAGCGACATTCGACACTCACTCTGGTGGACGAGCTGGCGACAGCGCTCGATATTGGGCGGACGTTCGATGTTCGGCGCCCGAGCGCCGAGGAAATCTGACGCGTGGCCAGCCTGCCACGAAACATGGTCCCAGTTCGCCGTGAGCAGAAAAGCGGCAGGCTCCTCGACATCCGGGCGAAGATCGAAACCATTGAAGCCCGGCACGTCCTTGAAGAGGCCGCGTGAATTAGCCATCGCTCCCTGACACCCTTTCGCATCCTTGACGTCGAAGAACGACACCGCCATGACCAGCTCCCCGCCTCCCGGATCTGATCGATCCTCGGGTGGATGCTCGAACGGCGAGGCCATAGGCCCAAGGATGACAGCGGAGTCAATCGCCTCGCGATGCGTACGGATCCGTGGACCCAGGCGCAAGCGTGAACGTCGAGGCGGTAGTACCGATCGGTCACCCCCCTAGCCGATCCGACCGTGCGCGGTCGCAGGCGAGTGCCTGTACGGTGCGGTTCGGGCCAGTTCGGGCCACTAAGAACCGAGGTACCTCCGAGCATGAAGCATGACGTACGCAAGGCGCGGCTGGCTGGTGGTGTTTGGGCGTTGGCGCTCGTTCTCGCGGTCGTATTCGGCCGCTTCGACCTCCTGCCGATGTGGGCCTCGAGGACGGGTCAGGACGGTCCTTCAAACTTGCCAGACCAGGGCCGACCAGCGATCGAGGATCGTCGGTGACTCGGTCGAAAGTGATATCTGAACAGGTGCCATCAGGGGGCGTTGAACAGGCGGCGGCGGACCGATCGCGGGTCGCCTCCCAGATGACCCTGCACCCGCCGCGCCGAGCGAGCGCAGCCTTGATCCACAGACCCCGCGAGCGCAACGACCAGGCTCGGTCATCGCCGCTCCAACACCTGGAGCCGCGGATCCTCGCGCCATGAGCGCCATCGTCGTCGCGCACAAAGTGCCCGAGGGCTGGCGTGAACCTTTGCCGACCGTGTTCAAGCCCAAGCCGGAGGCGCCCGAGGTCAAGCCGGAGGCACCCGAGCCCAAGCCGGAGGCACGCGCGCCCAAGCCGGAGCCGGACGAGTCGAAGGTCAAGCCGGCACCCAAGCCCAAGCCCGTGCCCCCGGAGCCGGACGAGTCGAAGGTCAAGCCGGCACCCAAGCCCAAGCCCGTGCCCCCGGAGCCGGACGAGTCGAAGGTCAAGCCGGCACCCAAGCCCAAGCCCGTGCCCCCGGAGCCGGACGAGTCGAAGGTCAAGCCGGCACCCAAGCCCAAGCCCGTGCCCCCGGAGCCGGACGAGTCGAAGGTCAAGCCGGCACCCAAGCCCAAGCCCGTGCCCCCGGAGCCGGACGAGTCGAAGGTCAAGCCGGCACCCAAGCCCAAGCCCGTGCCCCCGGAGCCGGACGAGTCGAAGGTCAAGCCGGCACCCAAGCCCAAGGACGCATCCGTCGCACCGGTACTGGTGTGAGAGCCGGCCCGACCGGAGCCGATCGACGGGCTTCGTCACGAACGGGATTGGCCGCCCGGCGAGACTCGAACTCACGACCTTCTGGTCCGCAACTGGTCGCCAGCCGTGCTTGGCCCCCTGCTCCACACTTGCAGCGGGTGCTAGCGCATCCGTCCAGTACCCCAGATATGAGCGTCTTGGGGGTACGGCGCGGGGGTACGGACCTTGCCCGCTAACACCGCTTCCACGACGGTCGCAGTCTGCTCCGCACTGCGCCGCGCCCAGTGCATGTAGATGTCCGCTGTGGTCGAGACATTGGAGTGACCGAGCGACTTCGACACGGTTGCCAAGTCCACGCGAGCCTCGAGCGCAAGGGTGGCGTACGTATGCCGGAGATCGTGGAAGCGCAGTCTCGGCAGGCACGCATCCTTCAGCGCCAGCTGGAGCGCCCGCGTGACGTTCACCGCGTCGAGCGGCGTACCAAGACTCGTCGCGAACACGAAGTCCAGGTCCTGCCACTGCTTCTTGGGTCACCGCTGAGCGCCTATGGCGTGGGCTCGACGATGTCGCGGACCCAAACGATGAACTTGGCGTTCTTGGGCCTGCTGCCCAGCAGGATCCACTCGTAGCGCTTGCCGATCTCCAGATCGATCCACTTCGAATTGGCGATGGTCCGGTCCATGTCGGGTCGGGTGGCACGCAGCTTCCACCCCCAACCGACAGACGAGGAGATGACGGCCTCGTCACCCTTCGTCCAGACCGGATCGGCCACTGGCGCGACCGGAGTCTCTGGGTTGGTGATTCGATATTGAAACTTGAAGCTGGTATTGCCGAGATCGGCCGCGTGGCGCCAGTACAGGTACGGCACTGGGTACGGGTCGCCCGGCGTGGCGGGGATGTCGCCGAAGCCGTTCGCGAAGACGGTGAACTTGGGGAACCTCTTCGTGAACACGATGGTGAGGTCATCGCCGGCCGCGAGCGGGATCGTTCGCTTGCCGAGCAGGTGGCCCCTGCACTTGCGGCGATCGGCCTTGAAGATCTTGATGACCTTGTCGCCTGGGTTCAGGATTCGGTACTTGCGACCGCCGTACTTCGCGTTGCTGCGAATCTCGTGGCCGTTGATGCAGATGTCGACGCGCCCGCCGGGCTTGCCGTTGACGATGCCGATGGTGCCCTTGCCGGGCGCCGCCATGGCCGGTGCGGCGGTCGCGGCAGCCACGATGGCCAGCAGCGCGCACGCCGCGACGAAGCTGCGGAGCTTGTACATCTGAGACTCCCTCCTTATGCGCAGGATACGCGGGCCGGATTCGCCAGCGGCTCGGGCGCGGTCGAGGCGGCCACGACGGAGGCCGCGTCTCATCCCCGCCCGCTCTCGCCCGTGGTCATGCTACCCGCGGCATCACGGGATAGGAGGCGGAGGCCACATCGTCACGATTAGGCCATCGTGTTGTTGCTGGCCTGCCGACCGTGCAGCTGAGCTGAGCAGCTGACCGTACGGGAGTAACTGAGTCCGTAAGTGTCTGCTCCCGGGTCTCTGGTGCTCAGAGCTGTGCCCCACTGTGTGGGACCTCAAGCGAAACCTGTCCAGTTATCCGCTGCTATGGCCGAGTCGATACTCGGTCGCCGCAGCCTCGGGGGCGAATCACGTCGAGGCCGTCGGCTCCAACCACCGAGACCGAGTGGCCCGCGGAGCATCACATCGTCGCCGATGCCGGCCGAACCGGATCGGCGTGGTCGTTGGCGCCGAGGGATGGCACGATGCTCCGTGAGCCTCGCCGTGATCGCCGTCCCCCACTGAGGGGCGCCGGTTCCTGCTGCGTCAGGCCATGGCCTGCATGCTCCCAGCAGCCGATCATCCATGCCTCGGGGGCCGACCAGTCTCGCAGCACGACATCGACCTCGTCGGATGCCTGTTCCACCTGACCGGACATCGACCCGAGTAGGAGCTCACCATGTATCCCATCGCGGACGACTCGACGCCCCCGATCTCCTTGTTTGGGGAGCATTCGTCGTCAGCGCAGCACTCATCGGCCCACGCAAGGGGTCCCATGCCTCAGCCGTCGGTTCCTCCGCAGCCGTTCTTCCGGGCCCGAGTGGTCGACGGGATCGTCCGCACCGATGGCGACCCCTCGGCCCTCGTCGGTCACCGCATCGAGCGCGCCGGGGGACGGCAGGGCGGCAATTGGGTCGAGTGGAGATGGAACGGTTCGAGCCTGAGTGTCAACAATGACGCCTTCGGCGCCTACCCGGTCTACTTCGCGGCAACGGAGTCTTCGATCGCGATCTCTCCATCCATCGATCGCCTGCTCGAGCTAGGAATTCCCCGGACGCTCGACCTGGATGCGCTGGCGGCTTTCCTGGGGGTGGGCTACTACCTCGGCGCTGATACGCCATTCAGGGCCATCCGGGCCCTGCCAGCCAACGCTACGCTCACGTGGCGAGCCGGCGAGCTGAAGCTTGAGGGTGCGCGACCTCGCCTGGATGTGGCCGAGATGACCCGGGCCCATGCCATCGACGGCATCGTCGAGCTCGTGCGCGCTGCCGTCGAGCGCCGCATCCCGGACGATGACGCGCCATTCTTGATGCCCCTGAGCGGCGGCCGCGATTCGCGGCATATCCTGCTTGAGCTCCTTCGTGCCGGTCGCCCTCCCCAGCTTTGTGTGACGACGCATCACTATCCGACTGACTGGGGCGACGACCCACCATACGCCGCACGACTCTGTGCCGAGCTCGGCGTTCCGCATCGGATCCTGGAGCCCGGTCCGCTCGTGGCTGCCGAATGGAGGAAGAACCGGTTGACCAGCTACTGCTCGGACGAACACGCCTGGTATCTACCGGTGGTGGATGCCCTCACTGGCACTACGCCTTGCAGCTACGACGGACTCGGGGGAGGCATGATCCTCGAGCGACGCTTCATGACCCCAAGAGTCCGGAGACTGCAGGATGCGGGCCGCTGGGACGAGCTGGCAGCCTCGCTGGGCAAGAAGGACGACGATGGTCGCGCCCGATACGTGGCGCTGCTGGCTCCGCGACTCCGTAGCGAGATCACGGCCGAGCGCACTGCCGGGCGCATCAGGTCGGAACTGGGCCATCACCTCGACGCCGACGACCCGTACCTCTCCTTCACGCTCTTCGAGCGCACGATGCGCGAGATCACGCTGACTCCGAACGCGATGCTCTCAGGCGTCAGCGCTGTCTACACGCCATTCATGGACCCCGCGTTCATGGCGTTTGCGGCCTCCATCCCGGGCGAGCACATCAACCGCGCTCTCCACGACGAGGCGCTGGCCGCGGCCTTTCCGAAGGTCGCGCACGTGCCGTTCGCACCGACGCGACGGCCCCAGCCCGCCCGCCGCTTCCAGGCGCGTCTGAACCGCGATCTCTTCGGACTCCTGCTCCGTCGAAGCGATGGTTCACTCATCGACCGCAGCGCCCTTGCTCGACGGGCTGCCGTGGGCTCGATCCGCGGCGATGGCTGGTTCCCATGGGGGCGTCGTCTTGCCCTCACGGTCTATCTCATCCAACTCGAGACCCTCACAGCCGGTTAGCACCGGCCCTGGTTTCGGCAGCGGATGTGACGCCCCGAGGGCACCCGAAGGCGACGACCTTGCTCGACATCCCACTGCTGTTCGAAGACATGCTGCGGACACCGTAGCGGCCGTGGGAGCACCCTCACATGGCCAATGCGTCATGACGACGACCCACACCATCACCACATCGTGACGATGTTGCGGGCGTTGCTCGCCTCAGCCGTTTGACCGGGTACAGCTAGCTGGGTGACTGTGGGCGCGGCTTCCTGGCCGTGAAGACGGCGATGGAACCGATGGTGTCGACCTCGACCTCCTTGAACGACGAGGCGAGCATGTCGCGGATCACCGCTTCGGAGTCCTCCAGGTTGTCGAAGGCGCCGCGCCGGTTGTAGGCACGTAGCATCGCCCGTGCCACCGCGTTGTGCGACCCGGTCTCGCCGATGACTGAAGACCCGAAGAGGACGCCCTCGGGCGCCATCACCGTGGCTACGTTGGCGACGGCACCAGCCTTGCGCTCGAATGGCCCAGGCAGGCAATGGATGACTAGGTTGAGCGAGGCCGAGTCGAAGAGACCCCGCAGCGGAAGGGGCTTGCAGACATCGGCGTCGACCGCGGTGACGTCGAGGTGCTCCAGTCGCGCAAGGGCATGGCGCAGGACGTTGGCGTTGGGGTCGACGATCGTCACGTCACTGCCGGGAGCGAGACCCGACCGTGCGAGAAAGTAGCCCGTACCTGGTCCGACATCGAGGTGTCGGTCGCGGATGTGCCGTCGATAGCGCTCGGTGAGCCGGTCTGACGGACAGCGCCAGACGTACTTCGCGATCGGTCCCAGGACCAAGGGGTCGTAGAGTCTCAGCACAGGCCGGCTGTAGTCCGCCTGTCCTCTGTATGCGGGGTCGTCGCGGTCCACCTGCGCGCTCCATCTGTGCCCCTGGTCGCCGATACTCGCCAAGTGTGCCATGCGGTGCACCAGTGGCAAGCCACCACGATCGGCGCATCGTGCGTGAAGCAGTGACAGCCGCCACGGGACGAGGACGTTCGGATCAAGCAGGCGTCGGCGTGGCGCGGGAGAAGCAGACCTATGGGGCCGAGTCAGCGTCCGGTAGGGCGAGATGGCCCGTCGAACCGATCGGATGTTCCGCCTCCTCGACCGATCGGGCCCGGAGCGGCGGGTCGTGCGGTCATGACGGCTGGCCTTGTGGCCAACTCGACCTGGGTCGCCAGTCGGCGGTTGACGATGACCGCATCCAGGATGTCGCGGCAGTACCGATCGCCCGAGCGGTACTCGATCCAGGCTTCAGTCAGTGGAACCATCGGGCCCCCACTCCGCCAACGCGCCTCGGGGTCCACGCCGGCCGTGGCGTGGACGCACCCGCCGATGTGGTAGATGCCCAATTCGACGGCTACGGCATGGCGCTGGGTCACCGCGCGGCGACCCGGGTCACCGCGAGGCCCACTGGCGATGACTGCGATGATCTCGGAACGCGGCAGGAGGGTCTCGTTTGCCGCTACCGTGCTGCCGTCGCGGAGGTCCTCGACGTTCACGTTCTCCAGGTGAAGCAGCTCATGGGCATTGAGCAGGTCGGTCAGGCGATCCGCATCGAGGCGCACCCAGCCGAACACGCGCTGCGCGGACAGGAAGGCTTCGAAGCCAACGAGTGGGCTGTATGCGGCGAACTCCGGCTCGTGGATGTCCTCGGCCCGGCGTTCCAGGACAAGGCTCAGGGTCGCAGGTGCCATGTCCCGGAGAGCCTGCGACCCGCTTAGCCTGGCCCGCCATGACTACTTCGTAACTGGAGGGGGTGCAGCCGATATGGAGCTACCAGACGAACCCGGTCGCCTTCGCGGCGAGGACATCGTCGCTGCACTAGCGACGATGTCCTCATGGCATGTGTGAGGGGGCAGCCGACGGGCCCCGCAGGCAGCCGCACGCCGGAGTGAGTCAGCGGCCCGACCTGGAAGTGACGCAGTTGGTTCGGTGACGGTCCAGACCTTGCGCGGGGAGCCCGGGCGATGCAGGCTTGAAGGTGCATCCGCCCGGATCCGGCCAGCGGTCGATGGATGGTCAGCGAGCATGCGACAGGGAGATGTGCCGGTCCGGAATACGCGCGGCGACGCTCGCGACCAAAGACGGAGGACCAGATGGAGATCCCAAAGCCGACGGGGGCAGACCTCGCCTATTTCCGATCGATCGTGCCAACCGATCCCCGGGTCGAGGTGAAGCCGATGTTCGGGAACCTCGGAGCCTTCGTGAACGGCAACATGTTCATGGGCCTGTTCGGCTCAGATATCGGCCTGAAGCTCCGAGACGAGGATGCGGCGACGCTACGAGCCGTCGAGGGCGCTGGTCCCTTCGGCCCCAGCGAGCGCCCGATGGGGGGCTACGTTTCACTTCCGGCCGCGTGGCGCGATGATCCTCAGACGACGCCCTGGGTCGTCCGCGCGCTTGACTTCGTGGCGGCGCTGCCGGCGAAGGAGAGGAAGAAGCGCTGAATGCTCATCATCAGCCCATAGTGTGGGTGTTCGCCTGGCCTGGTGGCTCTCGCTAGGCTTGGCCCGAATACACCACCTCCGTCTCACCCATCCCGATGTCGACTCCCATGTCGACGTCACCGTCCACGAGCGTGACCGGGCGCTACATGGCGACCGCGGACCTCGGTGAGGACTCGTGGGACGTAGGCGTGGACGACACGCCGGTGGAGGCGGTGCGGGCAGCGCTGCGGACCCTGGGCGAGCCGCACGCGAGCGATCTGGCGGCGGGGGTGGAGCAGGAATAGGCCCTGGCCGGCATCCCTTCCCAAGGCATGAGGGAACGTTTGGCCGTGGTCGCGTTGTCATGTCATCGTGGAGCCAACGAGAACGCGGGCCGTGACCGATGCTCGCACGCTGATGGCGGACAGGCCTTTGGCTGAGACACGAACCGACGCGCGCGGGGCGGGTGCGGCAGACCGTGTCTCGAGCTTCCAGCGTCTGTGCGACGAACACCTGGATGGGAGCTACCGACTCGCTCGCGTCATCCTCACTGACCGTGCCGAAGCGGAGGATGCCGTCCATGACGCGGTCGTGACGGCCTGGACGAAGTACTCCTCACTGCGAGAACCTGCCCGCTTCGAGGCATGGTTCCACCGCATCGTGGTGAACACATGCCGAAACCGGCTCAGGAGGGCCGGACGGAGACGCGAGCGGCCGATCGAGAGCGCGGAGCCCCCGGTCGCGCCCGACGCGATCGGCACGGTCCACGAACGTGAGCGGATGTCGCGCGCGTTCGAGACCCTCGAGCGCGACCACCGCGTAGTCCTCGCGCTCCGCTACTACCGCGACCTGCCGGTGGATGAGATCGCTCGCCTGACTGGCGTGCGGTCAGGGACGGTCAAGTCTCGACTCCACAGGGCGCAGCAACGGATGCGTGAAGTCCTGACCTCGGAAGAGAGCGAGCGATGAACGAGCACGAGTTCGAACGAGCGTTCAAGGCGTGGAGCCTGGCCGAAGCATCTGACCCAGCGCCATCGGCCCTTCGTGAGCGCGTCCGAGCCGTCCCACTCCAGACACCTCAGCGGCGCTCCTGGTTGTCCCAGTCCCCCAAGTGGAGGTTCCAGACCATGTTCAGCGCGACCAAGTTCGTCGTCGCGGCTGCCATCGTGGCGCTGTTCGGCGGCTTCCTGCTCAGTGGGATCCTGAAACAGCAGCCCAGCGATGAGCCACTGCCACCTGCCGCCGCATCAGCATCGTCCCCGGATGCGACGACCGCCCCGAAGCAGACCGTGCGCTCCGACCTCCTGCCGGGTGTGGACCTCGTTGTCGAGGCGGTCGAGCCGGGGGTGTACCGGGTCATCAGCGATGGTGTGCGGGACCTATCAGAGCCGCTGCAGCGATACGATTACGCGGCATGGCGTTATCGCGTGGTGCTGACCGACGACGGCCGCATCGGCATCGCGGACCAGTTCTGGAAGCCCCCGAGACAGCGGTTCGGGTTGACCGAGACCGACGTGGGCTACCTCCTTGGCGACGACAACGACCTGACCGGGGCGGACGAGATCGGTTGGGCGTTCTCGCAGGACCCCCGCGCCGGCACGGGTCCGAGCAGCCCAGAGCGCCAGACTCCGGAGGGCACGGTGCTCTACGCCTCGGACGTCTCCTCGGACGGCACCCTCTGGGGCGTCGAATGGGACGTGGAGCGATGGCAGGCCCGAGGGGTCAGCGCGCCCGTCGTCCTGCACCGTCGGTCCGGCGAAGAGTGGACGTCATTCGACGGCGGTGAGGAGATCACCCATCTGCCGGGTGACGCTTTGCCCGCGCCCCTGCGCGTCGGTGTCGACGGCAGCGTCTGGTTGACCCCGGGACCAGCGTGGGACCTCGCCCTTGGCATCCTGGGCGAGCCTCAAGGTGAGCCTCCCGTCCCCGGTGAGCCCTACGACATCGGCTGTGGCGGTCTCAAGCACTTCGACAGCGAGCACTGGCTCACCTTCCTCGATGGCGTCTGCATCTTCGATCTGGCCGTCACCGAGCAGGGCGACGTCTGGGCACGCGGCGCCACGATGGTGCTCGACGATGGTATCGACTTTAGTACCGTGAGAGACACGGTCGTCGACACCTACGTCATCACCCCCGAGGCCGTGGCGGCTGCCGAGTAGCCCGCGACAAGATCCGCCGGCCCTTGCATGGTCCGCGGCAAATCGCCCGCCCCCACTCGTGGCGCGGCGACGCCGGCTTGTTGTTGCCGGTGCGGCGCGGGAACCTCAGCGGCCAGGACGCGCTGATGGCGGGGTTGCTGGAGGTCACCGGAGGCATGAGAAGAGGCCCGCCCCACTCCGAGGCCGTGGCGGTCCCGTTCGCCCGACGGTGTGGACCTGGTCCGGCCGATGCGGCGATCTGATTGAGATGAGACCGTCGCGGTCAGCGATGCCAAATTGGTCCTCGGGCTCCATGAATACCTCGGAGGGCGAGGAGGCCCGTATCCCAAGCTCGAGCAAATCCGCGGGCAGCGCGTCGAGATTCCCATGTCGCAGAGCGGGCCGGCGGGCGCGCCCAGCGAGATCGCCTTCTCGGGCTGGCGGATGACCTCGCCCGACGGTTGGATCGTAACCATCATGCCCGACAGCGCGGCACTCGAGAGAAGCCGATACACGACCTGGGATGACGACTTCAGACCTCGCCTCAGGAATCTCATCGAGGCGGTGGCATCGCGCATCGGGCCCACGGTCGAGCAACGTCTCGGTCTTCGTTACGTGGACCGCGTCACGGAACCGCAGGTGACATCACCCGAAGAGTGGCGTGAGTACATCGCCGAGCCGTTCCTCGGCCCGATAATGCATCCCACCGTGGGACCGCTCGTCAGGAACAGCCAGCAACAGACAGGGCTGACGCTCGAGGACGGCATCAACGCGCTCGTTCGCACCGGGTTTGCGATCGATGACGGGCCCGCTGGTGACCTCTCCTACCTGCTGGACTTCGACGTGTTCCGGGGTGAGGTGCGCGCCTTCGACGCGGCAGACATCATGAGTGGGGCGGAGACCCTGCATGATGTGAACGTCCGGCTCTTCCAGCAGGCCGTGACACCGAAGCTCCTCGAGGCCTTGTCATGACCCTGACCGTGCGGGATCGGGAACCAGTCCCACCGTCCGTCTGGCTGGGCACGCAGTACTTCTACAGCGAATCTGAGGGGCCCCGCTACGAGACCACCGCTCGGGACGAAGAGGTCATCGACTCGCGGATGCTCATGGACCCGGAGCTGGGCTCCCACCAGGCGATCACTGGCTACTGGTCCGCGCCTTCGACCACGCCGATCTCGATCAGCCTCTCCGGCGCCGTCGTCAACCAGCGCATCTCCGTATGGGTGCGAGCGACGACCGTGGCGTCGATCGAGTACCAGGTGTCGCCGTTCTCGAGCTGGCCGATGCTCGAGGCGTTCAGGCGCGGCTTGCGCTCGCTGCAGGCCGAGCGGCACTGGTCACGCTTCCTCGCCAGGCTTCCGCTCCTGAGTGTCGTCGAGACGCCGACGTCGGACCCCGCCCGCACCACGCCGGCGACCCAAGCTGTTCCGACGGTCCTGCCCGCGACCGACGAGGTCAAGACCGCCATCGCCGAGACGCAGTCAATTCTCGACCTGACGACGCCGGAGATGTCAGCCGCCACCGGCGTGGGTCTCCGGACATTGCGCCGATGGAACGCGAAGCCCGTCCGGCCGCGCCGGCACACCGCTCGAGCGATCTTGAGACTCTACGCGGCAGCGCGTGCGCTCCGGCGAGTACTCGGGCCTGACGGCGTCTCCACGTGGCTCCATAGCGGCTCCCCTTCTCCGATGGATGTCCTCGTGGGTGGCGATCTACCGGCCTTCGAGGGGCTCGTCAGGACGCACGTCCTCGCGGGTGAACGCGATCGCCGGCCGTACTCGGGGTTCGCGGAGGACCCGGAAGTCGAGGCCGAACCGAACACCCGGCGGTTCCGGCGAGCGGCGCGGCGTCCGTCGCAGGGACGCCTGGGTAGCAGGTGATCGGCGGAGGCCTCCTGGCCGAGTGGCCGGCATCCGTGCTCGAGGCCACACGTGGCTTCCGTCAGGGTCACCTTGTCGAATCGCCACCGTTCCTCTACGTGGCTAGCGCCTCGCATGCCGTGTGGGAGCTCACCAGCGTGGCCTGGGATGCCGAGCTCGATGAGGAGGTCCTCGAGCTCGATGCCCGCGATCGCCCACCCTACGGCCTCATCACCACGCAGACCTGCGACGTCAACGAGGTCAAGCCGAAGCATCCCTGGGTCCATGTCGCCCCGGTCGAGCCGCTGGGCGACGGAGACCTCGCCGAGATGGCCAAGAAGCATCGGGTCCCGTATCTCGTCCCACTAGCCCCGCCATCGCTCGAGGGTGACTGGGTCGTCGACCTGCGGCTTGAGGTCCCGATCGAGAAGAGCTGGCTGGTGGGACGCGACCCCATCGAGTCCTACGACACGGAGGCCGAGTACGAAGTGCTGGCGCAGCGGCTGGGCGCCAAGCGGGAGCGGCCCGCGCTCGCTGACCCTCTCATCGAGGGTTGTACCGGCCGCTGACGAAGTGGCTGGGGAAGAAGCGGGGCCGACAGGCATCCGAAGCGGTCGAGGAGATCCGCATGCGCATCGGCGGGTCCCGGCTCGCGCCGACGGCAGCCAGCCTCGTTCTCATCAAGGACTCTCCGTGGCCAGACGAAGAGATCGGACCGTGGGACAAGTGGTGGGACGGCGCACGCGAGGCCTGTGCGGAGCACGGCATCGAGCTCCTCGCCAACGAATACGAGACCTTCGACACCATGTCGGCTCGCTCATATCGGGACTCCGTGCCCATCAACCTCGCCTACCTCAGCGACTGACGGCGCTGTCGTGAAGTCGGCGACAGCTCCTAGCTCTGGTCCTCGTCGGTGTCCGCGTCGTCGGCATCTTCCTTCGTCAGCAAATCAGGCAGTGCCAGGGGCTCGGACGCGAAGGTGACCTCGAACTCACCGGTCTCGCGCCCGTGGGCGTTCGTCGACGTCGCCTCCCACCTGACCGAAATCGTCTGACCTGCAAGCGCACTACCCACCGCAAGGAGGACCTCATCGAGCCCCCAGGTCTCGGTGGGCCGGAGGTCAAAGGGCAGGAACGACACCATCGCGGACTTCGAGTTCCTGATCCACCCACGCGGCGCGTCGGCTATCGGCGAGTTGAGCACGGCCGAGCCTAGATGGGGCCTGTAGGTCTCGCCCAGGAATGGAAGCAGGCCGCTGGTCCGCGGTCCCCACGTCCGAGGTGCGCTGGGGAAGCGCGGTCGCGGCTCGGCATGCCATGGCGTCCACCAGGCATGGACAGCCCCTGGGATGTGAAGCTGTACCTCGAACTCCGCGTATGGGATCTCGGTCAGGTTGACGACGTGTACGGGTAGCACGGCCAGGCGTCGCTTCACGGCCAACCAGCGCGCGTGCCCAGGCATCGCGGCGGACGCCGAGTCGAGATACGCATCGACCTCGGAGCGATATTCCTCCTCCGTGCGATCCTCCGGCAGCCCGATCAGGTTGCCTACGCGGGCCAGATCCGCAAGACGCGCGAGGGACGACGCACCGGCCTCGAACTCCCCGCCAAGGATCTCGGGACTCGACGGAGCCCTGCGTGGCGCGAGTGGCCTGAGCAACCGCTTTCGCTCCTTCTCGACCCATCGCGCGATCGCTTCGGGTGACGCGTCGAACGTCCGGAGGACGGCCGCGTCAGACCGGCGGACGTCGACCGCGAGGCGCCTCGACGTGGCTCGAGACCGTCGCCAGAGCATGTCCTGTTCGGCGGCATCGGCGGGGACCGTCTTGCCCAGCCGTCTGGTGAAGATCGCCCCTGCCTGAAGCGCCTCGCCAGGACGCCCAGGGTTCCACTCCCTGCGCAGCGGCCATGGCCGGTCGCCGTCTCGCGGCGCGTCGACGGTGATCAGCAGGGCTTTGGTGCCACCCACATCGACGTAGGCAGGATCCCATTGCGGCCCCTCGATACCTCCGACGTATGGATCGAGCCAGTTAGTCAGGTCGGCGAAGTCCACCGTATCGACGCCGACCAGGTCGTTCCCGGGCGCAGCACCAAGGAGCAGGTATCCGCAACCCTCCGCATGTAGAGCAGCCCGGCCGACTTCGCGATTGGCGAAGCCGAGAATCTGTTTCGCGATCACGCCACGATGGGACTGGATGTCATGAGGGGACTTCCACTCGATCCAATCGAGTTCTTGCTCGTATGGCGCCGCCGCGAGGACGGCATCCACGAGGCGGCGTCGGGCGACTGGGCTCCGAGCGGCACGGGTCGTATCGAAATCAAAGGTCAAGGATCGGGTCTCCGGGTCGGGCATCCGACATCCGTACGATATCCCCAACACCTGTACGACCCCGCCCTTGACGCCGGCGTGACCGCCCCGTAGACCGGGAGGTGCACGAACGTCCTCCCCTCCTCCACTCGCGTCGTGCCGGGTGCCTAGCCCGGCCGACGCGCCCGCTCGCATGAGCCCCTCGAGCTCGTCCTCTTCGGCGCCGCCTGCTACTGCTTCGGCCTCGTGTCTGGTGCCGTCGTCATCCCCTCGCTCGTGGACCGGGGACTGTTCCCGGTCCGCCGGCATGAGCGATGACCAGCCCACAGCGTCCGAGTACCGCTGGGCACGACAGGTCTCGGCGGTCCTGCTCATCGCGGTGGTGGTGCTGATCGTGGTCCTTGACGTCATCATCGAGGGCTACGAGGTGAGCCCTCCGGTCCTGGTGCCACTGCTGCTGACAGCGGCCGGTCTGCTCTCGGTCGACCTGCCGCGGGTGCGACCCTGATGGCGGCCTTCGAACGAAGCAGCCCGCTCAAGCTCGAGCGCCAGCTGGATGGCTCCGTCAGTGAGGCCTACGACTGTGGCGTGGCCGCCTGCGTCATGGCCCTCGATGACGCCAGCTACGGGCGCATCCGTCCCTCGACCGAGGCCGTCCGCAAGCGCATGGGCAACGACCGCGATGCCACGAACCCCGACCAGTGGAAGGCGGCGATCGACTCCTATTCCGAGCGGTTCGCTGCTTTCGGGTTGCAGCCACCGAAGACGAGCGTCGTGCGCGGCAAGGGCCACGACGAGCTCTGGCGCCTACTGCACGACAAGCGTCGTCGTGTCATAGCCGCCCTCCACGACGGCACCGTGGCATCCGAGAAGCGGTCGCTCTGGTCCAGCCGCAGCTTCCGGGGCAACCATGCGGTCTACCTCCGCGCCGCCACGCTGGTGGACGAGGCCCGCAGGGTCCCGACGTATGACCCGTTGGCCGACGGGCGCTTCAAAGGCTGTCCGAACGGTCGGCGCCAGTGGCCCTTCTGGCTCGTGAAGGCCGCGACCGGCGACGTCCGTGACGGGAGGGGTCGACGCCTCTATCCCGGTGAGGACCGCTGGATCGGCCTCGTCGTAAGCAAGGCCCGGCCCATCGGCGAGCCCGACGACGGCGTCGATCCCGGAGATCCCGACGCCGGTGACCCGGACCTGCCCGACGTCACCGAGCTCCTCGAGGTCATAGCCGACACCGCGGGCGAGCTCGAGGACCACATCGACGCGATGACGGCGAGCCTCGAGGCGCTCCGTCCCTACCTGCCGACCGCAAGCACGTCCGATGCCGAGCCCAGCGACGGGCTGACCCCGTGAGCGTCCTCACCGACCTCCTCGCCTGGCTCCAGCGCGGGCTGCAGGAGCTCGGCGAGGCGGTGTCGCTACGAGTCCGCGAGGAGCCGGTCCTGACGGTCGGGCTCGTCCGTGCTGCGATCACGATGCTCGTCGGCTTCGGTCTCGGCTGGAGCGGGGAGCAGGTGGCATTGATGGTCGCCTTCATCGAGGCCGTCACCGCCTGGGTGGCGCGTCGGCAGGTCACGCCGACCACGAGCCCATCGTTGTCGGAGGGCCACTCCGTCCGGTTGCCTGACGGGACCGCGGCGGCGGTCGTGAAGGCGTGACATGGAGACGTCGGCCATAAGCGACGCCCTGGACGCGATGCCCGCCCGTGATGTCGAGCGGCTCATCGAGCAGGCCCAGCGCCGACTCGCGCGCTGCTTCGCCTGCGGCACCGATGGTGCCTTCCCCGCGACCATCACGTCGAAGAAGGGCGGACAGAGCAGCGCCCGCGCCTCGATCCGCATCTGCGCGGGCTGCTGGGACCGGGCCACTCTGCCCGAGGCGAGGGCAAGCGATGGGTAGGCCGGCCTCGCCCGACTACTGGCGACACTGGCGGGCGGCGCATCCGGCGTACCGCGAGCGGGAACGGGACCGTGCTCGGGCACGACGACGGGCGGGCTACCGCTCGCCGAAGACTCAGCGGCCTCGGGTCATGCCTGAGCCCAACGAGCCCGAGCCCCAGCCGCTCATGGCCTGGGCGCAGGAGCTGGCCGCGGGCCTCGTCCGCCAGGACGGCCGGACACGCCTCAGCGACGAGCTCTACCCCGACGTCGTCGGCGAGATCCTGCTCGCCAAGATGGAGCGCCAGGACCCTTTGGCTCGAGCGACCACCTGGCTCCGGAGTGAACGGTCCTGGCATAACCACCTCGCGCCGCTGCTGGACGTCGGCTGGGACGCGGAGGGTGCGCGCACGCATCCCCTGGTGGTCCAGATAACGCGCAGCCGACGACCGAGCGGTCGCTACGATGTGCCCGTGGAGACTCCCTGGCTGACGCTCGCGTCCCGCCTAGCCGATGTGCGTCTCCAACTCGACCATCCGCCCGGGGTCGTCCTCGGCGTCTTGCGCCTGCCGACCCTCGATCCGCTCCTCGATGAGATCGAGGCCGCGTTCGACCGCGCGGGGGGCGAGGGGCCGTCCGACGACGCGCTCATCGCTGAGATCAAGCGGACGATCCAGCTCCTGTCGGAACGGATGCTCGGCACGGCCGCCGAGGCGGTGGGTCGGCGGGGACGTCTCGTCGAGCTGCTCCGCCGAGCCGATGGCGGCGCGCTCCCGCCGATCGCCTTCGACGATGCCGACGCATTCGGAGCCGAGCTCAGGACGATGCTCGGGACCGACCGCTCCCTGCGGCTGGCGCTCGGCCAGCTGCATCCGCTCCTCCTGCGCGCGACGGCCGTGGCCCCGCGGGCGCGGTGGCTGGCCGAGGCTCGCCGCGTGCTCGCCACGACCGGCGACGCGGACCTCCCCGGGGCCATTCGGCGAACGCTCTCGAGCCTCCTGCGGTCCGACATCGTCAGCCGGCCGGACATCCTCGTCGGGGGCCTTCGGCTGGCCAACCAGCGGCTGGCGCGCGGGTTGCTGTGGTTCGCCGCGATCCGGCTCGAGGCCCCCGCCGAGCTCATCGGCTCGGTCGGCGTCCGGATGGGCACCTCCGGCCGGGATGACGCCGTCGTCCGCGATACCGCCGTCGCCAATACCTGTGCCGCGCTGCTCGGCGCATCGGACGATCCGGGAGCGGCCGCCATGCTCGCGACGATGCGGGTCCGGGTGAAGAACCGCAACGTGCTGAAGCAGGTCGATCGCGCGCTCGCGGCGGTCGCCGCCCGGGCCGGGGTCGATGTGGCGACCATCATCGAGCTGGCCCTCCCGACGTTCGACCTCGGGCCGGACGGACGCTTGGAGCTGCAGATCGGTGGCACGACGGCGGTGATCGCGATGACCCCCGACGCGACCGTGCGGCAGGTGTGGCGCGAGACCGATGGGACCGACCGGGACCAGCCGTCGGCAGCCCTCGCCGCGACCCATCCCGGCGAGGTCGCCGATGTCGCGGGTCGCGTCGCTGCCATCCGCACTGCCGTCGTCGAGGAGCGGCGGCGGATGGAGGACCGGCTGGCTTCGCTTCGGGCCTGGCCGGAGCCACTGTGGCGATTCCGCTACGTGAATCACCCGATCGGCCGGACCTTCGGGTACCGGCTCATCTGGCAGGTGGGCTCGCCTGGTGAGGCGGGCACCGCGGCGCTACCGGACGGCGACGGTTGGGTCGGTGTCGAGGGCCAGCCACTCGGCGTCGGCGCGACCTTCGAGGTCCGGCTCTGGCATCCCGCGGACACCAACGAGGCCGAGATCTCCGCCTGGCGGGCAAGGCTCGCCGCCGCGTCGCTGGAGCAACCGGTGAAGCAGGTCCAGCGCGAGGTCTTCCGGCCGGGTCCGCGTGATCGTGGCCTGGCCGCCGACCGCCGGTTCGCGGGACGTGTCGTGGAGCACGGGCACCTGCGGGCCCTCCTGCGCAACCGCGGCTGGGCGGTCCCCGCGCTCGGCGCCTGGGACCAGGGCGACGAAGCGACAGCCTTCCGGGCGTTCGACGACGGCCTGCGGGCAGAACTGCTCTACCAGGCCGTGGAGGGGGTGCCGACCGGTACGCGCCAGGAGCGCGCGCGCCTCGTCGCCGTGCGGTTCAGATCCGGTTCCGGTGCCGGCGATGCGGTGCAGGTGCTGCTCTCAGCCGTCCCGCCGCGGGTCTTCTCGGAGGCGCTCCGTGATGTCAGCCTCGTGGCGGTCGTCGCTTCAGCGGCCGGGCCCGAGGGACGGGGATCCGGCGGATCGTGATCCCGCTGCTGGAGGTCGCCTGAACGGTGGATGGCTCGCTCACGGGTCTGTGCCTGCCGGGGCTGCGAGGCCCACGCCGGGGCCTGCGGCTGGCCCACGACGAACGAGCGTCGCTGCGACCGCTGTGGCCGTCCGGGCTTCGCCAACCGATTCCGGCGGACACCGGACCACCCGATCCGGAGAACGTCCGCCTGGCGACGCCTGGCGAAGCGGACGGTCGAGGACTGGGTCGCGGTCCACGGCTGGCACTGCCCAGGCTGGCATCGGGAGCCACATCCGGTCAGGCCGGGCGAGCTCGCGGCCGACCATCCCGTGCCGCTCGTCCTCGGTGGTGAGCCGCTAGCGACGCATCCTGGCGTGCTCTGCGCGAGCTGCAACGCGCGGAAGGGGTTGAGCCAGCGACGGCGGTGACCGGCGAGCGATCTTGGGTGGTCCGGTGCGTGAGAGGTACCCGGTCGCGGTATGCTCGGCACCCGTCGTCGATGTCGGCCACGGCCCGGTGAAGGAGCGGAGCGATGCCTGAGCATGCCAACGAGCAGGTCGTCCAGCGGTTGATCGACGGCCTCAACGCCGGGGACATCAGCGTCATGAACGATGTCTTCGTGGATGACTCGCTCTTGGTCTGGCCACAATCGGGCGAGACGATCCGTGGCCGAGCTAACCGACAGGCCACATACGGCGCCTTCCCGGCGCTGCCGACCATCACGCCGCACCGCATGCTCTCCGGTGGAGACCTCGTCACCGCCGAGGCGACCCTCGACTACGGCGGAGATGCCTACGAGGTAGTCTTCATCTTCGAGTTCCGGGATGGCCGGATCGCTCGTGAGACCGCCTACTGGTCCAAGCCGTTCCCTGCGCCCGAATGGCGCGCGCAGTGGGTCGAACGAGCCACCGACTGACGACCTGCGGGCTACTGCCCCGCGTCTCACCTCCGTGTGACAGGCAGCGGCTCGACAAATCCCCACTCAGGCGATATGTGATGTCGATCACATCGATCATCACCGGCTCGCGGCGATCGACCCCTCGACGGAGTCGGGTTCAGTATCGATGGCGACCGCCGCACGGTTCTCCGTGACCTCGCAATCCTCGGACATCGTCCCGGTGCTCGTCTCGCCGTAGAACTCGGCGCTGGCTTGCAGGCTGAGCACCTAGGCATAGGCGTCCGCCCGTCGCGGTCCATGGCTGGACCTGCCCCGGCTGGCATCGCGAGTCGCACCCGGTGCGACCCGGCGAGCTCGCGGCCGACCATGCGGTGCCACTCGTCCTCGGTGGCGAGCCGCTGCCCCGCGAGCGGGCGCCCTCTGTGCGAGCTGCGACGCGCGCGGGGCTTGAGTCAGCGGCGGCGCTAGCGCGTCATCGTCCGATCGCTCCCCCATACTGACGGTCGTCTTGCCCGGAACGGAGGCGCGCCCATGGGGAAGCTGATCTACAACTTGAACGTCTCGCTCGACGGCTTCATCGAGACCGTCGACCACGACCTGGACTGGGCGGTCGTCGATGATGAGCTGCA
Organism: uncultured Chloroflexia bacterium; assembly: GCA_963764785.1. Taxonomy (GTDB): domain Bacteria; phylum Chloroflexota; class Limnocylindria; order Limnocylindrales; family CSP1-4; genus JAFMJV01. The sequence continues at coordinate 61,335 of CAVXTU010000001.1, forward strand.
CACCTGGTTCAACGACCAGTCGCGCTCGCTCGATGCGGAGCTGTACGGGCGGCGGATCTACGAGTTGATGGCGGCGTACTGGCCGACGGCCGCGTCCGATCCCGCGGCGACCGAGCCGGAGCGCGAGTTCGCCCGGATCTGGAACGCGATGCCGCGGATCGTCTTCTCGACGACCCTGGAGTCGGTCAGGCCGGGCTGCCGGCTGGTGGCGGGCGACGTGGCCGATCGCCTGGCCGAGCTTCGTTCCGAATTCCCTGGCGACCTCGGTGTGGCCGGTGCGACGCTGGCGTCGGCGTTCATCGAGCGCGGCCTGGTGGACGAGTACCGACTCGTCGTGCATCCGGTCATCCTCGGAGGAGGAACCCCGATGTTCCCGGCCCTCAGGGACCGCATCGGCCTGAGGCCGTTCGAGACGCGGACATTCGCGTCCGGCGTCGTGTATCTCGGCTACGAGACCATAAGGTGAGCCACCATCCGAGACCGCCATCTGACCATCGGCGACCACTAACAGAGGAGCAAACACCATGAAGCTGACCGCGACGATGATGCTGACCGTGGACGGCGTGTACCAGGGTCCCGGCGGTCCCGATGAGGACCGACGCGGCGGGTTCGAGCGCGGCGGATGGGTCGCCCCGTCCTTCGACGAGGAGGGCGGGCGCTTCGTGACCTCGGTGTTCGAACGCGCGGATGCGCTGCTGCTGGGGCGCCGGACCTGGGAAATCTTCGAGGCCTACTGGCCTCAGCACGACGAGGGCGATCCGGTCTCCCACGGCATCAACGTCCTGCCCAAGTACGTGCCCTCGACCACGCTGACCGAGCCCGGCTGGAATACCCATGTCATCGAGGGCGACGTCGAGGCGGCCGTGCGAGCGCTCAAGGCGAAGCCCGGGCGCGAGCTCCAGGTCCATGGCAGCGGCGACCTGCTCCGCTGGCTGCTCGAGCGTGACCTCGTCGACGAGCTCAACCTCGAGCTCTTCCCGGTCGTGGTGGGGGCCGGGCTACGGCTCTTCCCGGAGCAGGGGCAGACGCACGAGCTGACGCTCGTCGAGTCGCGCTCGACGCCGTCGGGCGTGATGCTCCAGACCTACCGACCATCCGGTCGCGCGACCTTCGGGACCGTCGGGGAGTGACGCCGGCGCTGCGTCGCCGAGCGTTCTAGGAGACCACCAACGGATCGATGACCCTCGTCCTCGGTGGCGAGCTGCGACGCGCGCAAGGACCTGAGCCAGCGGCGACGATAGGCAACGGATCCGATGGCGCGTACCATGCGCCCATGAGGATTCCGGCCCCGGTCGTGCGACTGATCGACAGCGCACCCATCGCCCATGTCGTGACGCTCAACGCTGACGGCTCTCCCCACCTGTCACTCGCCTGGGTCGGGATCGAGGATGACGAGGTCGTCATCGGCACGCTTCCCGAGCAGCCGAAGCTGCGCAACATCCGACGCGACCCACGGGTCGCCATCTCGATGGTCACCGGCAGGCGCAACGAACCGTACTGACTTCGGTGGAGACTCTGTGGTGCCCTGGGTTCAGTGGAGTCCAGATACTGGAGATCAGGCCACCGTCTCTGTGCGATGCCGAGTCTCGAACTCGATCGGGGTAAGCATGCCAAGTGCCGAGTGCCGGCGCTGGCGATTATGGAAGACCTCAAGGTACTCGAAGATGGCGTTCGCGAGCTCCACTCGTGTCCGCCAGGTCCGTCGGTCCAGGAGTTCGACCTGCATCCGGCTCCAGAACGACTCGATCATCGCGTTATCGAAGCAACTCCCGACCGAGCCCATCGAGGGCACGAGCCCCGAGTCGAGCGCCCGCCTCGTGAAGGCCCACGACGTGAACTGGGTGCCCTGGTCCGAGTGGATCACGGTGCCATCGGGCCGGCGTCCCTCGATGGCCATCCCGAGGGCGTTGGTGACCAGCGCGGCGGTCGCGACCGAGTCGATCGACCAGCCCACCACCCGGCGGCTCCAGACGTCGAGGACGACGGCGCAATAGACCTTGCCCTCCCGGGTCGGATGCTCGGTGATGTCGGTGACCCAGAGCCGGTCTGGCTCGTCACGCCAGAAGTGCCGTTCGACCAGGTCTGAAGCCGTGGCCACGTTAGGGATGCGCCGAAAGCGCGGACGCCCGGACACGCCAGCGATCCCAGCGCGGTGCATCAGCAGCTCCACCGCACAGCGACCGACCGAGAGGCCATGACCGAGCGTCAAGCTCGGCGTGCACGCGGCGGGCCCCATAGGTACCGCGGCTGTCGAGGTGGACGCGCCCGATGAGCTCGGTCAGCGCGGCGTGGCGGATGGCCCGTGCCGAGGGCGGACGATGGCGCTGCGCATAGAAGCCGGACTCGGACACCGCGAGGATCCGGCAGGCGAGCATGACCGCATGTCCCTCCGCGGCCATCACCTCGATCGCCGCGAACCGCCTTTTGGGTCGCTGCGCTCCGTCAGCAGTTCGGAGGCTCGGCGGTGGATGGCCAGCTCAGCCTCGAGCTCACGGATGCGCTGCTTGGCCGCGGCGAGCTCGGTCCGCTCGGCCGACGTCAGGCCAGGGACGTCTCCGCGATCGATCTGGTCCTGCCGTCGCCAGACGTAGATGGTCTGTGAGCTGATGCCCAGATCCCGGGCCAGGTCGGTGGGTCGGCGCCCGGCTGCGAGCAGATCGAGCACGCGCTGACGAAACTCCGGTGGATATCCTCGCCTTCCCATGGACCGCTGCCTCCTCTATGCGACAGCAGCATGATTCCAGTTATCCGACTCCACGAAACCGAGGGCACACCACACCGACGAGCGCTTCGTCTCCTCGGACGAGGATGCCTGGGAGGACTTCGTCGACGAGGCCGTCAGCGCCGAGAAGTACAGCCGCAAGCTCTCGCGGCGCATCAAGAACACGCTACGCGCCAAGTTCGAGCGCCACGGCGACCAGGCCGGCAGCGCCGGCCTCGGCTTCTACCGCACGCCCCGGCCCGAGGCGCGCCTGGCCATCGACCCTTCGACGATGCCCGTGGTCGTGCGGCTCTTCGAGGAGTACGCCGTCGGCGACGTCTCGTACCTCCAGCTCGGCGAGCGGCACGGCATGGCCGAGGGCCGCGTCCGCGCCATCCTCAGCAACCGCCTCTACAACGGCTGGTCGGTGCGTCACCGGCGGAGCGCCGACGAGGTCCTGCTCGCGGCGCCCTGGCGTGATGACCCACCCGTGAGCGACGAGCTCTGGAGCCGGGTGGAGGAGGTGCGCGCCACGCGCGTGAAGACCGCGGCGCGGCGACATCCCCGCCGGCCGCATCTGCTGGCCAAGGTCCAGTGGTGCCCGTGCGGACGGGCCGTCCGGGCCGAGACGCACACGAACAAGCAGGGCATCCAGAACGGCCGCTATCGGCATGGCCCGTGCGAGCAGTGGTCCGTGATCACCCGCGTGGCGGACAAGCTCGATGCACCCATCGTCGCGCAGCTCTCGCAGTTGCGGCTCGACGACGCGACCATCGCCCGGCTCCGTGAGCGCGCGGGCGAGCCCATCACGCCGGATACGACGTTACGCCGACGGACCCTCAAGCGCGACCTCGCGAAGCGCGCGGCGGATCATGCCGCCCGACGGATGACGACGGAGGCCTACCTCGCCGAGCACGCCCGCCTGACGGCGGAGCTCGACGGCCTCGAGGCGGCACACCCGGTGGCGGACGTCCCTGACGCCGACGGCATCGTGCGCTTCCTGCGTGACCTCCAGGCCGCCTGGGCACAGGGAGGCGAGGAGGAACGCGCCGCGCTGGTGGCGAGCGTCTACGAACGTATCGTAGCCACGGACCAAGGCATCATCGAAGTGGAACTCACGGAGGACGCCATGAGACACGGGCTGGCGATCGCACTGCCAGAGCTGGTGAAGGTGGTTCTGGCGCGCCCGGCGAGACTCGAACTCACGACCTTCTGGTCCGCAACCAGATGCTCTATCCACTGAGCTACGGGCGCCCGAGAGATGGCGGAGAGGGAGGGATTCGAACCCTCGGAGCAGGTTACCCCACTCACCGGTTTAGCAAACCGGCGCACTAGGCCTCTATGCGACCTCTCCTCTTCGGCCGGCCGATGGTAGCACGCACTGTCGGAAGGCCGAGTATCATCGGGCCTTCACCACGTGAGGCGTGGCCTCGGCCGATGGCTGTTCGGGCTGCGCCCGATCATCGTGGCACGTGGGGATCCTACCCCTCTCGATCGATCGCGGGCTCGTCGGAACGCCCGCGAAACTCCTGGAGATCATGGTCATGTCCAAACGCGTCGCACTCATCGGCCATCCGGTCTCGCACTCGCTTTCGGAGGCGCTGCAGATGGCAGCCTTCGCGGCGCTGGCGGTGGATGCTACCTACGAGCCGATCGATACACCGACCGTCGCCCTGGCCGATGCCATCGCTGCACTCCGCGGTGATGACTACCTCGGCGCCAACATCGGGTTCCCGCACAAGGACCGCGTGCTGCCCCTGCTCGATCGGCTGACTGACGGCGCCCAGGCCACCGGTGCCGTGGATACCATCACGTGCGACGGCGACCAGCTGGTCGGGCACAACACCGACGTTACCGCGTTCAGAACGGCGGTCGAGGCCCTGGTCGGCAACCAGAAGATGCCCCGCTCGGCGGTGGTCCTTGGCGCCGGGGGCGGCGCGCGTGCCGTGGTCCATTCGCTCATCTCCCTGGGATTCCTGAGCGTGTCCGTGTTCAATCGCCACCTGCATCGCGGAGAGAAGCTGGTCAAGCACTTCGGACGCAGCGCCTCGCACATGGACCTCAAGGCTCGGCCCTGGCACGAGTCGGTCATCGAGGCCGAACTGGCCAAGACGGACATCCTCATCAACGCCAGCTCGGTCGGCAGCGATCCCGAAGAAACGCCCGTTCCTGCCGAGTTGCTGCCGCCCGACATACTGGTACTGGACCTGCACTATGTGCCTGAGGAGACACGGCTCCTGCGCGAAGCCGCCGCAGCAGGAGCCGCCCGGGTCATGAACGGTGACCTCATGCTCGTCGACCAGACGGCTGCTGCCTTCGAGCTGTGGACCGGCCAGAAGGCGCCCGTCGAGACCATCAGGAAGCAGCTCAAGGCGTCACGCAACCAGCCAGAGGTGCCCATCGAGTCAGCCCACCAGACTGACGAGGCGGACACCCCGGAGTGACGGCCATCCAACGCTCGGTCCACCTGGATGTCGAGCGCCGGTTCGCCATCGAGGCCGTGGTCGCAGCAAGTAGGCTGACGCGAGCGGTCCGCGACCAGTTCGATCCATCCGAGGCGGTCTCCAAGGCCGATAGCTCACCAGTCACGGTCGCCGATCTGGGGGCCCAGGCGCTCGTCAGCATGGCCCTCGCCGAGATACTGCCGAGTGATGGCTTGATGGGCGAGGAGGACTTCTCTCCCCTGGCTGACTCGGCAGAGCTGGCCGAGGCCGTGTTGAGCCGGGTTCACGAGCAGCGACCCGACGTCACCATCGACGATCTTCGCGAGGCGCTGGATCGTTGCGACGATCCCGGCGGACCGGGGCGGCGATGGTGGACGCTCGACCCGGTCGACGGCACCAAGGGCTTCCTGCGCAATGAGCAGTATGCGGTGGCGTTGGCGCTGATCGAGGACGGCCAGGTCGTGCTAGCGGCGATGGGCTGCCCCAACCTTCCATATCGTGGCGAGCCCGGCGATCCCGGGGCCCTGGGCCCGGTCGGCTGTCTCTTCGTGGCCGAGCGGGGATCGGGCGCACAGATGATGCCCCTCTTCGAGGCTGACCAGGAGTCCAGCAGGGAGACGATCCATACCGCCGCTCCAGCGACGCCGGCACAGGCTCGCTACGCTGAAATCGGTCGAGGCGGCGCACTCCAACCAGACCGAGGCAGCTCGCATCAGCTCGGCGCTCGGCATCACCGCGGAGCCGATCCGACTGGACAGCCAGACGAAGTACGCCGTGGTGGCCCGTGGTGACGCGTCCATCTATCTGCGCGTGCCCCGCGGTGACTATCGCGAGAACGTCTGGGACCACGCCGCGGGCTATCTCATCGTGACCGAGGCCGGCGGCCGCGTCTGTGATGTCGAAGGCAAGCCACTGGATCTCACGACCGGGCAACGCATGACCGGCAATCGGGGCATCGTCGCGACCGCCGCGCCGATCCACGATGCCGTGGTGGCTGCCGTCCGTTCGGTCCTGGAGGGATAGCGGGCCACGGCGCCGCTCCAGGCTAGGCGCCGCTCCAGGCTAGGCGCCCCTCCGGGTCCGCATCTCACGCCAACAGATAGAGGGTGAGAACGTGCTCGAGGGCAGCGTCGAGCAGGTGGTCTTCCTGGGGGAAGCCCTCGATTGTCGCGTACGCGTGGGCGAGGTCGTGCTGGTCGCCCGGCAGCACCCGTCGACGCTGGTGGAGCGCGGCGAAGTGGTCAGCGTGCAACTGCCAGCGGAACTGTGCACGCTGGTCACCGAGCATGGGGTGCACGGCGTATCCGAGGTCACCAGCGGCAGCGGAACCGTCCTGGGCTAAGGCCCAGGCCCGAAACGATCATGGACGCCTGGTCGCAGCCGCGAGGTCGCGTACCAGCTGGGACATGCCGGCGATATCCTTGCCGTCTGGCCCCAGGGCATCCACGAGGGCGCTGGCGACGATGACACCGTCGGCCACGGCCGCCAGCTGACGAGCATGATCTGGCCGGGAGATCCCGAACCCGACAGCCACGGGCACCGGGCTGACGGCTCGGACGTCGTCGAGGAAATCCTGCAGACCCGGCGGCAACTCGGCGCGCACGCCGGTGACCCCGGCCAGTGAGACGGCGTAGAGGAACCCCTGGCCGCGAGCGGCCACGAAAGCGCGCCGCTCCACCGGCGTGGTCGGCGCGATGAGGTAGATGATGGCGATGCCCAGCTCTGCCGCCGCCGCCTCGAGCGCCTCGCCCTCATCGGGTGTCAGATCGGGGATGATGAGGCCGCTGACTCCAGCCTCGCCCAGGCGTCTCATGACCGTGGCGCCATCCTTGCCGCCGAGCACCTGGTTGACGTAGCACATCGCCACCAGGGGCGTGTCGCGTCGAGCCTCGTGGATGCGCCCGACCAGGGCGATGGAGGCATCCAGCGACGCGCCGTTGGCCAGTGCTGCGGCACTGGCGCGCTGCATCGTGGCGCCGTCTGCCAGCGGGTCCGAATACGGCAGCCCCACCTCCAGCAGGTCGGCGCCCCCGTCGATCACGGCACCGGCGATCTGAAGCGAGGTGGCCGCGTCGGGGTAGCCAGCCACCATCCCGGCGATGAGCGCGGCGCGACCATCGGCTTCGGCCATGCTGAAGGCTTCAACGATCCGTTCCGCCCCGCGCACCGACGAGCGGCTCACCCGTGCCCCTCGTCGGCCATACCGGCCATGAGTCGATCCTCGATCGCAGCGATATCCTTGTCACCGCGTCCCGACAGGCCCAGCAGGATGATGTCGTCCCGGGCGGCCGGCTCCACGCCCTCGCCGGCCAGCAGGTCGAGCAAGGCGTGGATGGCATGAGCCGGTTCCAGCGCGGGCAGGATGCCCTCGGTCCTGGTCAGCAGCCGGACACCCTCGAGGGCCTCGTCGTCGGTGGCCGTCAGGATCTCCAGGCGACCTGCTTCGTACAGCGCCGAGAGCTGGGGTCCGATGCCGGGATAGTCAAGGCCTGCCGAGATGGAGAATGCCTCGGTGACCTGGCCGTCGTCATCCTGGAGCAGATACGAACGCGAGCCATGCAGGACGCCGGCCGTCCCTGCCGACAGCGCGGCGGCATGGCGACCGTCGAGTCCCTCCCCTGCGGCCTCCACGCCGATGAGCCGAGTCCCCGTCTCGCCGATGAACCGCGTCATCAGCCCGATGGCATTGGAGCCGCCGCCGACGCAGGCCATGGCGATATCAGGCAGCCGACCTTCGACATCGCGCACCTGCTCGGCTGCCTCATCCCCGAGGATGCGCTGCAGATCCCGCACGATGGTGGGGAATGGATGGGGACCCACCGCGGAGCCAAGGACATAGTGACTCGTCGCGACGTTGGTGACCCAGTCGCGCATGGTCTCGTTGACGGCGTCCTTGAGCGTTGCCGTGCCGGCCGTGACCTCGACGACCCTGGCACCGAGCGCACGCATGCGCAGGACGTTGGGCGCCTGGCGACGGATGTCCTCCGCGCCCATGTAGACCACGCACTCGAGGCCCAGGAGCGCACAGGCGGTGGCCGTCGCGACGCCATGCTGGCCGGCGCCGGTCTCGGCGATGACGCGATGCTTGCCCAGGCGCTGGGTGAGCAGTGCCTGACCCAGCGCGTTGTTGATCTTGTGGGCGCCGGTGTGGTCGAGGTCCTCACGCTTGAGGTACAGGCGCAGGCCACCGGGTTCCCGGTCGACGCGCCGCTCCAGCTCTGCGGCGAGGCGGTCAGCCCGATACACCGGTGTAGGTCGGCCGACGTACCGCGCGAGGAGGTCGCGAAACTCGGCCCAGAAAGCGGGGTCGCTTCGCAGCTCGTCGTAGGCAGTCTCCAGCTCGAGCAGGGCCGCCATCAGGGTCTCGGGCACGAACCGGCCGCCGAATGACCGGTCAAGGCCCCATCGCCCGTGGGCATCCGCGTCGAGCAGCCCGGCATCCACGGGTCGGGGACCGAATGGGACCGTCGGACGATCCAGCCGCGCGCCGGTCGCTCGTTTCACGAAGAGCGCCACCGCCAGCGGATCCTTGGCCGGCCGGCCTTCGGCTCGACGTGTGGGCTCCACGCCACTCGAGACGTCGACGCCGATGGCAGGGATATCGATTAGGGCGGAGGCCACGTTGGCCGGGCTGAGCCCACCGGCGAGCACGACCGGCAGTCGATCGGCGACGGCTCTCGCCAGGCTGGTCGAAGACCGCCGTCCACTACCACCGATGACGGCCGGGTCGCTGGTGTCGAGCAGGATGGCCTGCAGGTTGGACTTGTCCTCGAACGCCTCGGCCCTCGTGGCGATGTCGTCGATCGATGCGCCTCCCTCGTCGGTCTCGGGGATATGCAGCACCTTGAGGACCGGCAGTGGGATGACGTCGAGATCATCCACCGGTTCGTCGCCATGAAGTTGCACCATGTCCAGCCCGACTCGCGCCGCGAGGGCAGCCACCTCGTTCGGATCGCGATCGGCGAAGACGCCGACCATGAGGGGGCCACTGCCAGCAGCGTCCGCAGCTCGGGCCAGGGCGATCAACGCGGCGGCCTCGGCCTCCTCGAGTGCGCGCGGGCTCCCGGGCACGAAATTGAGCCCGACGGCGTCCGCGCCGGCGTTGATGGCAGCCCGTAGCCCCGTCTCGTCGGTGACGCCACAGATCTTGACGAACGGCACCCGACCATCGACGGCAGGATCCACGCCGGGGCGCGGGATGGCTCCGGCTGCCACGAAGGTGGCCACGCGAGCCTCGACCGCGGAGGGCTCCTGGCCACTCCGCATCAGGTCCTCGCCGACCAGCGCGGCGTCGAAACCGAGAGCACGCCAGCGGCGGACGGTGGCGGCATCCCGAACGCCGGACTCCGCCACCACGAGGCGATCATCGGGAACCTTCGCCCGCAGACGGTCGGCGACGCCAGGGTCCACGTCCAGCGAGTGCAGGTCGCGGTTGTTGATGCCGATGAGGCGAGCGCCCGTGGCCACGGCCGCCTGCACCTCGTCGGCATCGTGCGCTTCCACCAGCGGCTCCAATCCGACGCGGAGCGCCACCTCGACCAGGGCCGCCAGCTCATCGGGTGTATGCAGTGCGGCCAGCAACAGGGCCGCGTCGGCACCCGCAGCGCGCAGCAGCGGCAGCTGTCGCTCGTCGACCACGAACTCCTTGGCCAGAACGGGTAGGGAGGTGGCCGCGCGGGCGGTACGCAGGTCCCGGAGCGAGCCGCCGAACCAATGCGGTTCGACCAGCACCGAGATCATCGAGGCGCCGCCGGCCTGGTAGGCGCGCGCGCGTTCCGCCACGTCCAGCTCGCCGTCGACCATGGAGCCGGCCGAGGGTGACTTGCGCTTGATCTCGGCGATGAGATGCAGTCCGGGTCGGGCCAGTCGGCCAGTCACCTCGCGCCGCGGTGGACCCGCCGCTGCCTCCTCGATGATGGCCTGGAGCGTCCGGCCGCCGATCTCAGCCTCGATGTCGGCTGCCCGGCGTTCGGCGATGGCGGCGAGGACGGTCGTCATGTGCCGCGGCTCACGTCGGAGGACGCCGCGGCCCGCTGCCGCAATCGAGCCAGCAGGTCGATCGCGGCTCCACTGTCGATGGCCTGCTGGGCGGTGGCGACACCATCGCGGATATCGTCGGCCGCACCAGCCACCACCAGGCTGGCAGCGGCGTTCAGGACGACGATGTCGCGTGGCGGACCATGCTGCTCGCCGCTGAGGATGGCTGTGATGAGGGCGGCGTTGGTAGCGCCATCCCCACCCCCGAGCGACTCCGTCGCGGCTAGCGGCAAGCCGTGATCGGACGCGGTGATGGTGCGCCGCTCCACTCCGCCGGGCGAGACGTCGAAGATGACGCCGCTGTCATCGAGTGGCAACTCGTCGATGCGGTCACCCGTTACCACGAACGCGCGTTCCGAACCGAGGGCATGCAGCGTCTCGGCGGCTTTGCGGGCGATCTCTTCGTCGGGTACACCCATCAGCTGGCGAGCCGGTTGGGCGGCGTTGGCGATGGGCCCGATGAAGTTGAAGGCCGTTCGGATCCCCAGCTCCTGGCGTACCGGGCCAACGTGGCGCATGCCCGGATGGAAGGCTGGCGCATGCAGATAGGCATACCCGTCTTCACGCAAAGACACCTCTGCGGCAGCGCGATCCAGTTCGACGGCCAGACCCAGCGAAGCCATGGCATCAGAGCTGCCGGAAATCCCCGAGACAGCCCGGTTGCCCGTCTTGGCCACGGTCACACCGCTGGCGGCGGTCACGATCGAGGACGCCGTCGAGATGTTGAAGGTGTGGTGGGCATCACCACCGGTACCGCACGTGTCGATGGTGCCCGGCGGCGCGGCCACGCGGATGGAGCGCGAGCGCAGGGCGCGCACGAAGCCGGTCAATTCGCCGGTGCTTTCGCCTCGAACACGCATCCCCACGAGCACGCCACCGAGCTGGGCCGCGCTTACGTCGCCATCGAGCACGGCTGCCATGAACTGCTCGGCTTCCTCGGCTGAGAGCGCCCGACCGGTCGAGACCGCACGAAGCGTCTCGCGAATGAGCCCGGGGGTCGGTTCAGGCACGGAAGCGGTCTCTCCTCGTATCTCGTGACGTCGGTGGCGCGGACTTGCATGCTACCCGGTCGGGGACACCGACCGCCGATGACCCCTGCTAGGCTGACCCTTGTGACCAGCGAGACCGCTATCCGCATCACCCATCCGAGCGCCGCGTCGCCGACACCGGAAGACGTACGGCTCGCCTTCGCCGATACCTGGGGCGACATGGGCCCAGCCTGGAATGTGATGCCGTCAGTGGCGCGCGTGCACGGATATCTGCTGGCGGCCGGTGGCGTGTTGACCGAGCGGGAGGTGCGCGAGTCGCTGGGACTCAGCCATCGGGCTGCGTCGTTGGCGCTGGGCGAGCTCGAGGAATGGCGACTCGTGGAACGCGCCGATGACACACGTCGACCAGCACGTCCGGGTCCAGCGGCGGCGGCTTGGCAGGTGGTCGGCGACCGCTGGTGGTGGTTCCAGCGCGTCGCCGAGGAACGACGCACCCGCGAAGCGGATCCACTGCAACCGCGCCTGGCCGTTTGCCTGCGTCTGGCCGACGACGTGGTGGAGGCTCGACCGGATGACATCGAGGCCCGGCGCCTGCGTGACTGGATCGCCGAGATCCAGGGCCTGGCCACCCTATTCGACCGAGCCCTTCGTGCCTTGTCGCGGGCGGATACCGATGAGATCGCCCGGGGCTTCTCGGTCCTGGCCCGCGTCTCCGACCAGACTCTCGACGACCTGCTTCGGCTGTTCAGCTCGCTGCCTGAGGATGAGCTCGCCGAGACGCTCGAGTCGATCGCCGGCACCTCGCCGAGCACCGCGCGACGGGTGATGCGCGCAGCCAACCGGATCGCGCGCATCGCCCGCTAGCCGGGTCGCTCACCTGGCCGGGCTGGTCGTCTAGGACAACTGACGTCGCGGCGACCGGCCCGGGAGGGAGCCCCCGACCTACAATCGGGCCATGACCGGATCGAGCTCAGCCGTCGTCGAGATGCCGGCCCTGATCAAGCGAGCCAGGGGCGCGGAAAACGTGGGCCTCGGCGTCGTCCCTCGCCCATCGGCTGGGCCCGCTGAAGTCGTGCTCGAGGTCTACGCGACCGGGATCTGCGGCACCGACCTGCATATCCAGGATGACGAATTCGCAAGTCATCCTCCGGTGGTGATGGGCCATGAGGTCACCGGCCGCGTCGTCGAAGCGGGAACCGGCGCCGAGGGCTGGATCGGCCGGCGTGTCTCGCCGGAGACCTACTACTACACGTGCGATGCCTGCGCTGCCTGCCGGTCCGGCCGCCGAAATCTCTGCCCTCAGCGACGATCCATAGGCTCCCACGTCGATGGCGGCTTTGCGACCCATGTCGCCGTGCCGGCACGCAACCTGCACGAGGTCGACAGCAGCGTGGGCGAGCACGCCGGAGCGCTCTACGAACCGCTCGCCTGCGTGGCCCAGTGCCTGTGCGACCCGGCCGTGGCCTCGCCGGGTGACCAGGCCCTCGTGGTCGGACCCGGCGCCATGGGCATCCTGGCCGCGCAGGTGCTGCGGGCCCAGGGGGCCTCGGTCACGCTATCCGGCACGCCCGGCGACAAGCGACGTCTCGATATCGCGGCCGACCTGGGTCTCACCGTGGTGCTGGCGGATGACCTCGAAGACGCGACGCCTGATGGTGGCTTCGATGTCGTCGCCGATGCGTCCGGGAACGAGCGGGGTATCGACGCCGGCCTGCGCGCGGTCCGCAAGGGTGGCCACTTCGTGCAGATCGGCTTGACGGGCAAGCCGATCTGGCTCGATATCGACCGCATCTGTCTCAAGGAGCTCGTGGTGACGTCGGGTTTTGCCAGCACCCCCCGGTCGTGGCGTCGCGCAGCATCACTCATCGCTGCGGGCCATGTGGTGCTGGATCCGCTGGTGACCGACGTGTCCCCGCTCTCGCAGTGGGAGCTGTCATTCGCCCGAACCCGCAAGGCCGACGGTCTCAAGCTGATGCTCGATCCACGGATGTCGGCATGAGCGACGTCTTCAGCCTGGCCGGCAGGACTGCCGTCGTGACCGGCCTCTCTACCGGCATCGGCAAGTCCATCGCCGAGGCATTGGCCCGCGAGGGTGCCAACGTCGCCGGGGATTTCGTCCGCAACACGGATGCCGCGGCCGACACCGCTCGGCGGATCGAGGCGCACGGTCGCGAGGCCCTGATCCTGCGGGGTTCGACTGCGGATGAGGCACACGTGTGCGACATGGCCGACCAGGTGGTGGCGCGCTGGGGCAGCCTGGACATCTGGGTCAACAACGCCGCGCGCATCTTCGTCAAGCCCTTCCTGGACACCGCCACCGAGGAGTGGCACAGCCTCCTGGCGGCCAACCTGCACGGCTACTTCTTCGGCTGCAGGGCGGCAGCCGCGAAGATGGCCGCTCAGGATGGGCCCGGCCGCATCATCAACATCACGTCCCAGGCGGACGTCCAGGCCATCAACGGCCTCAGCGCCTACATCGCCGCCAAGGGCGGCATCCTGGGCCTGACTCGCGTGCTCGCCCTGGAGCTTGCCGACTACGACATCACGGTGAACTCGATCTCACCGGGGCCCACGGACACGCCGCTCAACCTGACAGCCTGGACACCGAAAGCCCGGCAGACATACATCGAGCGCATCGGGCTCCACCGCATCGCGGTGCCCGAGGAGGTCGCTGACGTGGTGTGTTTCTTGGCCTCGCACGCGTCGCGTTTCATCACGGGCCAGGAGATCGTCATCGACGGCGGGCTCTCCATCAACGGCAATGTGGGACACGCCGAGACCAACGTCGAGGGGGGCATGCCCGACTGACCATGGATGAGGGTTCGCCTGTTTGACCGGCGATCGCCCGACCCGCCACGGATGCAGACGCCTTCGGGCACGTCCTGGTGGGCGGCCCTGCTACCCGACGGAACTGACAGCAGCCTCCTCAGCACGTGCTTCGGCTTCTGCCGCGGCCAGTGCTTCGGCCGTCGGTACCAGCTCACCGTTGACCATCTCGAGCTCGCCGGTGATGACGCGCTCGACCTGCTCGATGCTGGTCGACTTGGGGTCGATGTCATTCGCCACGACGGTGCCGCGCCGCAGCACCATGATGCGATCCACGACCTGGAAGACGTGATGGATGTTGTGCGCGATGAAGATGCAGGAGTGGCCAGAGTCGCGCGCCCCACGGACGAACCGCAGCACGCCTTGAGTCTCAGCCACGCCCAGGTTGTTGGTGGGCTCGTCGAGGATGATGAGGTCGCTGTCGAAATACATGGCCCGGGCGATGGCCACCGCCTGGCGCTCACCCCCGGACAGGGCGCTGATCGACGTCGATGGTGGGATGTTCTTAGTTATGCCGACCTCGCGCATCAGCCGCCGCGTCTGTTCCTCCATGAACTGCTTGTCCATGCGATTGAAGATCCGGGCTCCCTTGATCGGTTCACGACCCAGGAACAGGTTGCGCGCGATCGATAGCTGGGTGACGAGCGCCGAGTCCTGGTAGATCGTCTCGATGCCGTGTGCGATGGCGTCATTGGATCCGCTCATGACCACGGCTTTGCCATCGATGTAGATCTGGCCCTTGGTCAGCGGCACGACGCCTGAGAGGATCTTGATGAGCGTCGACTTGCCAGCCCCATTGTCACCCAGCAGACCCACGATCTCATTGTGATTGATGGTCAACGAGACGTCATCGAGTGCCTGGACGCTGCCGTAGTACTTAGAAACGTGGACCATCCGGACCAGCTCGTCTGCCATCGCTACGTCACCGCTCGCTGTCGCTGGGCGATGTAGGAATGCAGCGCCATCATGCCCAGGATGATGCCGCCGATGAAGATGTTGTAGGCAAGCCCCGGCACACCGACCATCACGATCCCATTGCGCATGATGCGGAGCAACAGCACGCCGATGACCGTGCCGATGATGGTGCCCTTGCCTCCGGTCAGCACGGTCCCGCCGATGACGGTCATGGCGATGACCTCCAGCTCGTAGCCATCGCCGGAGTTCGGGTTGGCCGTCGCGACACGGATGGAGCTGGTGATGCCGGAATAGGCCGCCATCGCCGCGGTGAGGATGAACAGCGAAACCTTCACCCGGCTCACGCGGACGCCGCGGGCCATGGCAGCCGCGGGATTGCCACCCGACGCCTGGATCCAATTGCCGTATCGCGAGACCATCAGGATGTAGCCAAGGACCACCGAAAAGATCGCGAACCAGAGGACCGACATGAACACCCTCAGCTCGCCGAATGGTGTGGGCAGGAAGAAGTCGCCCACGATGATCTCCAGCAGCGGCGACTCGGCATTCCATGTGCGTTGGGGGAATCCTGCGGTCAGATACAGCGACAGCCCGCGCACGACCAACAGCATCCCCAACGTCACCAGGAAGGATGGGATGCGCAATCGAGTGACGAATAGTCCGTTGAGCACACCGATCAGGACGCCGGCGGTCATGGCGACAAGGAAGCCGACCTCGATACCCCAGCTGGTCTCGTTGGCGATGGTCCACATGATCACCGCGGTGAAGCCGAACACGGAGCCGACCGACAGATCGAACTCGCCTGCCGTCATCAACAGGGTCATGGCGAGGGCGATCATCCCCAGCTCGGGCGTGAACGCCATGAGATTGCTGATGTTGCCTACCGAGATGAAGGTCGCCGACATCAGTGTGAAGGCGATGATCGCGCCGATGAGCAGTCCGAAAGAGCCCGCTTCAGGCTGAAGGATGAGTCTCTTCGCTCGCTCGGTGGCTGACGCGCCCTGGCGAGGCGCATCTGCGTCTGCTGGAGCCGCTGCCGTCATGTCGCTCCCTGGCTAGACCAGAATCAGGCGACCGGGGCCACGATCTCTCGAGGCCCCGGTCCGACCGAGGTGCTGGACCGCCATCAGCGGACCGAGGCACCCGGCAAGTACTGCTACTGCGACAGGATGTCGTCGTAGACCTGTGCGGTGTCTGCCTCGTAGAGGGCACCGACGATGACGTCAAAGCCCGGCGGGATGCCCTCAGCGGCCATGTCCGCGATCGACAGGCCGATCCAGCTGGTCGCCAGCGGATCCTGCCATTGGGCGGCGTTCACGTAGCCGTTCAGGACCTCCTGAGTGGTATCGAGGGAGTTGCCCCAGCCAACGACTGGGATCTCGCCCGGCGAAACGCCGACCTGGTCGAACACGCGCGCGATCGATCCGGTGACA
This sequence comes from uncultured Chloroflexia bacterium, assembly GCA_963764785.1. Taxonomy (GTDB): domain Bacteria; phylum Chloroflexota; class Limnocylindria; order Limnocylindrales; family CSP1-4; genus JAFMJV01. The sequence goes on from CAVXTU010000001.1 coordinate 77,680, forward strand.
AGATCACCGAGACCGATGATGGCGTCGATGTTGTCGCGGTTCGCAAGCAGGTAGTCTGACATACGGGTGATGATCTCCGCCTGGTCCAGCGTCGCATCGGACACCTCCCAGGTGATACCCAGCGGCTCGAAGACCTTGGCGATGCCTTCCACTTCCTGGACGCCGTAGGTCGCACCGGGAACCTCGACGGGCATCCACACGAAATCACCTTCGGCCACGAGACCGTTATCGACCAGGTACTGTGCCCACGCCTCGCCGTAGTCGACGAGGTCGCCGCCGACATACGCGTCGAAGCTGGCCGACGGATCGGGCGTGTTGATGTTGACGATGGGGATGCCGGCCTCATTCGCTTCCATCGCGACCTCGACCAGGCTGCCGGGGTCAGGACTACTGGTCACGATGCCATCAGCACCAGCAGCGATCGCGGCACGGATAGCCTCCTGGTGGGAGGGCACGTCACCACTATGGAATGAGGTGTTCACGGTGTTGCCCGTGGCATCGGCCCACATCTCGGCGCCCTGCAGGAAGTACGTCCACACCGGGTCGGAGGGCGAACCGTGCGAGACCCAGTAGAAGGTCTTGCCTTCATCCTGCGCCGCAGCCGATAGCGGCAGTGACAGGGCCAGCAGCAGGCCGCCGGCCAGTCCAACCAAAGACTTCTTCATCTCGATAGAGCTCCCTAACTTCAATGACAAGTAGTCCAACTGCCCATGATGGACAGAAGGGTGGCCTGGGACGGACCCTCCTTTCGTCAGCCGCGCTGCACTCCGGTACTCCTCGACGGCGCTCCCATTCCTGTCTCGCAGTCTACGCCCGGGTCCCTCCTGCGAGGTCTCGGATCCGCCCGGCCGATCTAGGACAGGTGACTCGCCCAGAGAGAGTGGGCCGCGACGTATCATCGTGGTGATACCGACTGTCAGGAGCCCATGCATCCCAGCACCAACGGCGCCGCGCCGATCATCCGCGCCGAGAACGTCGTCAAACGGTTCGGCAAGGAGACGCTGGCACTCGACGGCGTCAGCATCTCCATCCAGCCCGGCAGCATCTACGGCCTCCTTGGCCCCAATGGTGCCGGCAAGACGACGCTCATCCGCGTCCTGACCACCCTGCTTGAGCCCGATTCCGGGACTGCCTGGGTCGCCGGCGTCGATGTCCTCGCAGACCCGGTCACCGCTCGCACCAAGATCGGCCTGGCCGGCCAGTCGGCGGCCATCGACGGCTTCCTCACCGGTCGCGAGAACGTGGTCATGATCGGCCAGCTCTACGGGCTGCCCACGAGGGAGGCCAAGGCGCGCGCCGCCGAGGTGCTCAAGCGCATCGATCTGACCGACGCTGCCGATCGCCAGGTCAGGACGTACTCCGGGGGCATGCAGCGTCGTCTCGACCTCGCGGCCTCGCTGGTGGGACGTCCCGAGGTCATGTTCCTCGACGAACCCACGACCGGCATCGACCCTCGCAGCCGCATCGACATCTGGGACATCATCCGCGACCTGCAGTCCGACGGGACCACCCTGCTGATGACGACGCAATACCTTGAGGAAGTGGACTACCTGGCCGATCGCATCGGCGTCATCGATCGCGGCCAGCTCATCGCCGAAGGCACCGCCAACGAGCTCAAGGCCCAGATCGGGGGGACCGTCATCCAGGTGGTAGTGCCCGAGGAGCAGCGTGAGGCGGCGACTGCGGTGCTGCAGCGCGTCACCTCCACGGAGCCGATGTTCGATCCCAACAAACAGTGCCTGGTGGTACAGGCGACCCACGGTTCGCGCACGTTGATGGAGGTCGTACGCCAACTCGACGACGCGAATATCACACCCGATGACCTGGAGATGCACAAGCCCTCCCTCGACGAGGTGTTCCTGACGCTGACCGGACACGTTGCCGAGGAAGCAGCCGAGGCAGAGCAGCCAGCTGAGGCGGCCAACGGACGAGGCCGCTTCGGGAGGCGTAGACGATGACCGCGACCGTCAGTCCGCGCGAACGGATCACCGTCCGACGGGCCGCCACGTGACATGCTGGTCATCACGCGGCGCAACCTGCTTCGACTGGTGCGCATGCCGCAGCTGCTGGTCTTCGTGGTCATCCAGCCGGTGATGTTCCTGCTGCTCTTCAACTTCGTCTTCGGCGGCGCCATGACGCTGGGCTTCGGGGGTATCGGCGGCTCTGAGTACATCAACTTCCTGATCCCCGGCATCCTGGTGCAGACAGTGGTGTTCGGCGCGACCAACGCGGCCGTGGGCCTGACCGAGGACCTCAACAACGGCGTCATCGATCGCTTCCGCTCGCTGCCCATGGCCCGATCGGCGGTGATGGGCGGGCGCACCATCGCCGACCTCATCCGCAGTGCCGGCGTGCAGACGCTGATGCTCGCGGTGGGCATCCTCATCGGCTTCTCGGCCGGGAGCTGGCCGGGCCTGTTGCTGGGGCTCGTCCTGGCGCTGCTGTTCGGCTTCGCGGTCTCGTGGTTCTTCGCCACCATCGGCCTGACCGTGCGCAACGCCGAGGCCGCGCAGGGCGCGTCGTTCTTCCTGGTCTTCCCGTTCGTCTTCGCCAGCTCGGTGTTCGTGCCGACGGCGACGATGCCGGGCTGGCTGCAGGTCTTCGCCGAGAACCAGCCGGTGACCATCCTGACCAATACGGTGCGCAAACTGGCGTTCCCGGATGCACCGGTGGCTGGCGGCGCGTCCATCGAATCGTTGATCCTCCAGTCGATCGCCTGGATCGTCGGCATGGTCGTGGTCTTCGGCTATCTCAGCGTGCGTCAGTACAAGAAGGTCGTGGCCTGACGTGACCGAAACGCGTGTGATGGTGATCGGACGCCAGAACGACATGCCGCCAGCGGGATTGCCCGAGTCGAAGAGCGGGGCGATCTACGTGATGGCGGACAGCCTCGATGAGGTCCGCGCGGATCTGGCTGGCTGCGATGTCGTCTTCCACTACAGCCACCCAAAGGACGCCCTGAGTGCGAATTGGGGTCTGGCGGGGAAGTTGCGCTGGCTGCACGTCGGCGGCGTCGGCGTTGACTGGACGTTGTTCCCCGAGCTCGTCGCGAGTGAGGTGGTGGTGACCAACAGCCGCGGCGTGTTCGACACCACGTTGCCGGAGTACGTGCTGGCGCTGATGCTGGCGATGGCCAAGGACCTGCCGACGACGCTGGACAACCAGCGGAGGCGCACGTGGAACAAGCGTCTGCAGATCCCGCTCTCGGGAAACCGTGCCGTGATCGTCGGTGCCGGATCCATCGGGCGGAGCACCGGCCGGATGTTGCGCGGGCTGGGCGTCGATGTGACGCTCGTCGGGCGGACCGAGCGCGATGGGGCGCAAGGTGAGGGCCGCATCCGCGCTGTCACCGACCTGCCAGAGCTGCTGCCGTCGGCCGATTGGCTACTGCTGATCACGCCGCTCACTGAAGCCACGCGAGGACTCATCGGCGCCGCGGAGCTGGCGCGACTCCCCGCTCACGCTCGGTTGGTCAACATCGGACGTGGGCCGGTGCTCGTGGAGGCCGACCTGGTGGCCGCGCTACGGGCAGGGGCGCTTGGGGGTGCCGCCCTCGATGTCTTCGAAGAGGAGCCACTACCTGAGTCGAGCCCGCTCTGGTCCATGTCCAACGTCATCGTTTCGCCGCACGTCGGCGGTGATGTCAAGGACACCCCGGCCGAGTTCAGCCGGGTCTTCCTGGAGAACCTCGAGCGGTACATGGCCGGCCAACCGCTCCACAACGTCGTCGACAAGCAGCTTGGTTACCCGCCGTCCCGTTGAACATGCCGTTCAAGCTCGACCAGGAGCGCCAGGTAGGCCGCGTGGGACCAGAGCAGCGGACGCGCTGATTCGCCCCACTTCCATCGCCACGGATCAACACGCTCTGGCGCCTGCGCATACTCGGCGAGCTGCTCGGGCAATCGACCGGACGAATCAGCCTGCGCCTCGATCCACGCCAGGATCCGTGCCGCGCGAGCATGGTCGCCAGGCCCGTCTCGCCGCAGCAGGACCCGGCCGTAGGTGGCGCTCAACATGGGCCAGGCACCACCGCCGTAGTACGTGTCGGCGCGGTACCGGTGCACGGCGACCTCGTCGGTGATGAGCTCGGATTCGATCCGTTCCAGCGTCGCCGCGAAGTGTGGCGCGACGGGCGAAACGTACGCGTACGGGGCCGCCAGCCACAACAGGCTCGCATCGACGTCCGGATCGCCAGCCCACTTGGTGAATCCACCCACGGTCGCGGATAATCGCTCGTCGATGGCCTGCCGAGCCCTCGAGATGGACGGATCGCCGCCGAGCTCAGGCCACATCGTCGCTGCCGCCCGCAGCCCGGTCGCGATGGCCGCGAGCGTGCTGGTGTGCACGTGGTCCTCGAACTCTTCCCAGGCGTCGGCACAGGGGATCGGCCACAAGTCGGCGAGATAGAGGGAGACTTGACCAGCCGCCTCAGCAAGCTCGGCATCGAGGCGGCCACCCTCGCGCACGTGTACGCCCAGTGACCACAGCCAGATGCCGGGTCCATCGAGCTGGAAGGTCGCCCACCCCCCATCGCCCGTGGCGCCATCAGGTGTGTAGCGACAGTGCAGGTAGTCGGCCTTCGCGGGCAGCTCCCCCCGTCGAGCGCCGGCGCGTGCCCGTTCCATCCCGTCCACCGAGGAGAGGACGATGCGGGCCACCCAGCGATGGAACCGGGCCGACCGCTCACCTGCCCCTACCAGGTCGAGTGCCTCCGCGATGAAGGCTCCGTCGCGAAACCAGGAGTAGCCATATTGACTGAAGGTCGGTCCCGCCACGAACGCGCCTGACCGTGCCTGGCCGGCTGCGATGATATCCAGGCTGTCCGACGCGAGGTCGCCGGCTGAGGCTGGGACTTCGTCTGCCATGCCATCACCCCTTGGTGGCGCCGTGGAAAGCGCCGCTGACGGACCACTGCTCGACACGACGAACTCGATCATGACTGGCGCCAGCGCCATGAGCGAGACCAGGCGAACCTCGATCCCACTCGGTAGGCTGTGCGCGCTGGAGCAGGTGATGCCGATGGGCAGCGTATACCGGGAGGGTCGCGAGCGGTGTAGCCGCAGCCCTTCAGGCCAGCCCGCCGTCCACCTCGTCAGCCACGGGACGATGCGCACGCTAGACTCGCATGCCCATGCCACTCGTCGCCCTCGACGGCCTCACCAAACACTACCCTGGCGGAGTCGTCGCCCTCGACGGGCTGACCCTGAGCGTGGAGCCGGGCGTCATCGGGCTGGTGGGAGCCAACGGCGCGGGCAAATCGACGCTCATCAAGATCCTGCTGGGGCTCCTGGAGGCCAGCAGTGGATCGGCACGCGTGCTCGATCTGGACGTCGCCACGCACGGCCTCGCCATCCGACAGCTCGTGGGCTATATGCCCGAGCATGACTGCCTCCCCATGGATATCTCGGCCAGTGACTTCGTCAATCACATGGCGCGCATGTCGGGCCTGCCTCGAGCCTCGGCTCGCGAGCGCAGCGCGGAGGTCCTGCGACACGTGGGCCTGTTCGAGGAGCGCTACCGGCCCATGGGTGGCTACTCGACGGGCATGAAACAGCGTGTCAAGCTGGCCCAGGCGCTGGTCCATGATCCCCGCCTGCTGTTGCTCGACGAGCCCACCAACGGCCTTGATCCGGCCGGTCGCGACGAGATGCTCGACCTCATCGAGCGCACCGGCCACGAGTTCGGCATCGCCATCATCATGGCCAGCCACCTGCTCGGCGAGATCGAGCGCGTGTGCGAGTTCCTCGTCGCCATCGACGCTGGCCACCTCCTGCAGGCGGCGGCGCTGGGCACCTTCACGCAGAACACGGGCACGCTGATCGTGGAGGTCGATGAGTCACCGGCCACGCTCGCGGAGCATCTCACCGCCATGGGCTTCGAGCTCCGGATCGACGGCCAGCAGGTCCTCATCGAGATCCGCGGGGACGAGACGTACGACCAGGTGCGCGACGCCATCGTCAGCCTGGGACTGGCGCTCGTTCGGATCGAGCCGCGGCGCAGTAGCCTCGAAGACCTCTTCCGGGATGCCGCACCTGCCGAGGAAGCAGCGTGACGGTGTCGCCGGTGGGTGGGCGCTCCAGCGATGGGCGCGGCGGCTCCATCTACGACCTTGGGTATCGCGGCTACGAAGGTCCCAGGCTGGGGCGGCGAGCTGCCATCACGGCACTGCTGGTGCACTCCATCCGAACCGCCTACGGGCTTGGCCGCGGTGCGCGTTCCAAGGTCTTGCCGGTGGGACTGGCCGTACTGGCCATCCTGCCGTCGTTGCTGGCGCTGGGCATCCTCGCGCTCATCTCACAGTTCGGTGAGGCCGGCGAGGCCATCGAGGCCATCTCGCCCGTCAAGTACCAGACGCTATTCCCGTTCACAGCGACACTGGTCTTCCTGTTCTGCGCCTCCCAGGCACCCGAGCTCTTCGGTCGGGACCAGCGTTCGGGCATCCTGGCGCTGTACTTCTCACGGGCCGTGTCGCGGCTCGACTACGCCACGGCGCGCACGCTGGGTCTACTGGTCGCGTTGTTGATCCTGGTGTGGTCTCCCTACCTGCTGCTGATGGTCGGTCGCATCCTCGTCGCGGCAGAGCTGAGCGATGGTCTCGCCGAGGAGCTCCCCAGCCTGCCGCTGGCCATCGGTGTCGGGCTCGTGGTCGCGGGCATGGTCGGCTCGATCTCCGCGGCCATCGCCGCACTGACCCCGCGGCGAGCCTATGCCACGGTGGCCATCATCGCCGTCTTCCTGGTCCCCAACATCGGAGCCTCGATCCTGATCGGCCTCGATACCGGCCTGGTCGGTCAGATCGCCGTGTTGCTGAGCCCGGCCGATGTGCTCGACGGCGTCAATGCCGTGGTCTTCGATGCCCGCACCGACAATCCCGCCGTTCGGAATGCCGACCTGCCCGGCTGGGCCTACCTGGGCGCCGCCGCGGCCTGGACGCTTGCGTCGCTCACGGCCCTCGTCTACCGCTACCGGACCGTCGAGGCGTGAGCACCGACACCGGCCATACGGCCACGGCGATGCCGATCCGCGTCGACCACGTGTCCCGCTGGTACGGCAACGTCGTCGCCGTCAACGACATCAGCTTCGAGGTTGGACCCGGTGTCACGGGCCTGCTGGGGCCCAACGGAGCGGGCAAGACCACTCTGCTGCACATGATCGCCGGCCTGCTGGCGCCCTCAGCCGGTGACGTGCGCGTGGCCGACCAGCGCACCTGGCGCAACCCGCGCACCTATCGGCAGCTGGGCCTGGTGCCCGAGCGCGAGACGGTCTATCCCTTCCTGACGGGGCGCGAGTTCGCCCTCGCCAACGCGGCGGAGCATGGCATCGCCGACCCCGATGGAGCAGCCGCCCGCGCCATCGACCTGGTCGACATGGCGGACGCTGCCGATCGTCGCATCGGGACGTATTCCAAGGGCATGCGGCAGCGTATCAAGATGGCGGCGGCGCTCGTTCACGACCCGCACGTGCTGGTCCTCGATGAACCGTTCAACGGCATGGATCCACGCCAGCGCCTCCACATGTTCGGACTGCTGCGCCGCATGGCCGACGAAGGTCGGACCGTGCTGCTGTCCTCGCACATCCTCGAGGAGGTCGAGCGAGTCGCGGAGTCGGTACTGGTCATCTATGCCGGTCGACTGGCGGCATCGGGCGACTTCCGCTCCATCCGTCGGCTCATGACCGACCGACCCCACGTCTTCAAGCTACGAACCAGCGATGACCGGCGCCTTGCATCGGCGCTGCTCGACGAGGACTGCGTCTTCGGGGTCGAGCTGGACGCCAAGGGCCTGGTGGTGCGCACGTCCGACTTCGGGCAGTTCACCCGGCGTCTCCCACAAGTCGCGGCGGGCGCGGATATCACGTTGCTCGAGCTGACGCCAACCGACGCCTCACTGGAGTCGGTCTTCGCATACCTGGTGGGCCGATGATCCGCAGCCTGCCCATCGTCGCCGTGACCTTGCGCGGGCTGCTGGATCGGCGCCGCTTCTGGCTGATGGTAGGACTGGCGGCCATCCCGGTCCTCATCGTCCTCGCGGCCACGATCTTCAGCCGCGGCGGCATGACCGAGCGTCGTTTCGACCAGCTGGTCGATCCAGACCGTGGTGCCACTCATCGCGCTGGTCTTCGGCACGGGCGCCCTCGGATCGGAGCTGGACGACGGGACCATCGTGTATCTGCTGACCAAGCCCATCCGGCGCTTCCGGATCGTGCTCAGCAAGGGCGTAGTGGCCGCCGGGTTGACCACCGCGCTGGTCGTCCCGGCGACCCTGTTGACGGGTTTCATCGCGACCGTCCAGGAGCCCAGGCTGGCGGGTCCGACCGTTGCCTATGCCATCGCCGCAGGTGTCGGCGGATGTGCCTACGCCTTGGCCTTCATGGCCCTCAGTGCCTTCAGCTCTCGCGCCCTGGCGATCGGCCTGGGGTACGTGCTCCTGTGGGAAGGCGTGCTGTCGGGACTCTTCGAGGGGACGCGCCTCTACTCCATCCGACAGGCCACGCTGGGCATCGCGGCCGACGTCCAGGGCAAGGACTGGCTGGATACGCTCGACGGCACGACATCGGTCGTCGTTCTCCTGGTGGTCGTCGTCGGTTCGCTGCTGCTGGGGAGCTGGCGACTGTCGCGGTATCAGCTGCGGGGCAGCGACTGAGCGACAGCCGTTGCACGGATCGTCCTCGCGTCGCACACTCAGGGATACCATGACCGATACCACCCGAACCGATCCGCCGGCTGCTGCGGGGCCGGTCTCGATGCTGACCTGCACAGCTTGCGGCAAGAAGAACAAGATCCGGCCCAGCGAGCGTGGCGCGCCGCATTGCGGGAGCTGCGGCGAGCCACTGCCGTGGCTCGTCACGGCGACCGACGCCACGTTCGCGATCGAGGCCAGATCTTCGATCGCCGTGCTGGTCGACCTGTGGGCGCCATGGTGCGGCCCGTGTCGGGTCGTCGGTCCCATGCTGGAGGCGCTGTCGAAGGAGTACGCCGGTCGGCTCAAGGTGGTCAAGGTCAACGTCGACGAGAACCCGGGGCTATCCCAGCAGTTCCAGGCCACCAGCATCCCCACGCTCATCGTCATCAAGGGCGATCGAGTGGTCGACCGCATCGTCGGCGCCCTGCCCCAGAGCGACCTGAAGATGCGCTTGTTCCCCTATCTCATGCGCAGCTGACGAGTCGGTTATCTCATGCGCAGCTGACGAGTCGGTCGCTAGGCTGTCGGGCTGGCCTCGGCAGGCTCGTTCGAAGCGCCCGCCGTCGCGGTCGCGGCGTCGGCAGCTGGCGCTGCATCCACCGGGGTGCAGGCGGGATCGCCAGCCACGATCCCGTCGAGCCCGGGTCCGGTGAGCACGCCGCCGGTTCCGGTCAGCGAGAGATGGTCGATCAAGGGTTGGCCATCAGCCAATGTCACCTGCGCACCCTCGGCGGGGGCGAACGACCACTGCCCGGGCGGCACCTCGAGCGTCAGGCTTACCGCGGTGCCACCGGCAGCCGCGGTAAGTTGGCCATCCACCCGCAACGGCTCCGTTTCCGCGGGGTCGGCACCGACCTCGGTGACGACCATGGGGATGGTGCCGACGGCATCGAGCGCGGGACCCAGCAGCTTGGTCGCCGCAGCCGCGTCGGAGGTGGCGGCGCCAACGGTGTATCGGATGAGCGTAGCGCCCGGCTCGGTCGGCGCCGGATCCGTGATGGCATCACTGAACGTCTCGAGCGCGCGACAGCTCAGCGGATCCAGTCCTGAGGCAGCCTTGAAGCCACCACTGGGATCCTGCAGATCAACAAAGGACCCACCGTCGGGGAGCTCCAGCCGGTCGACCACCTCGCCCGCGTCGGTGCTGGTCCTGAGTGCGACCGATACGCTGCCGGCATCCTTGGGCCGGGGCATGATGACGTAGTAGGTCGCCCGCTTGGGGTCGTAGAAGCCGAAGTTGCCTGAGGTCGCGTTGTACCACTCGATCTCACCGCCCGGCTCGCGGCCACGCACGTCGGTCGTCCCGGATGTCCATGCGCCGTTGTTGAACAGGCCACTCAGGGAGAAGCGCTCCAGCCCCAGCAGTGGGTCTTCCGAGCCGGCCTGCACCGGCGTGGCTCCGTTGCCGTCGACGCCGATCTCCAGCTGCTGCCCGGGTGCGCCTGCCGGGCGCTTGTCAGCCAGCTTGGCGGCCACGAAGATGGCCGGCTTGCCCGCGGCCCAGTCGGCATCCGAGCCGTAGAACGAGCCCACGGTTCCGGCGGGGAAATCCTTGGCCATCTTTGCAAGGAGCTTCCCCGGGACCTGGGTCGAGGCCACGTACACCGATTCGAGGTCCGAATACCCCGGGGCGCCGACGGCACGATCGCCGGCGTTGGTGAACTGGTCATCGACGTGGTCATCGATGCGGACCACGCGCTCGGCCAGCTTGCTGTTGGCCATGCGAGCCTTGTCGCCCTTGAGCACCTCGATGACGGCGCTCGGGGCCGGTTCGCCCGTGTCCTTCTTCTTCTTGTTGGCCTTGGCCGCCAGCGCTGGCGAGGTCGCCGCCATCAATACGAGCGCAGCCGTGAGCAGCAGACTGGTGGTGACTCGCAGGGCTGGTGTGGTCATCAGGCCTCCTGGGAAGGGGCGAAGCGGTGCCGGGACACAGGGAGCTGCGGGCTGCCGACCGGCGTGCGGTGGGATCGGACCCTACGGATTATCGAGTGCGCAGCAGATTTCGTCAGCGCCGACGCGGTGAGCCACTCGATGGCCAGCGGTCCTGTTCGATCAGCTCCAGGCCGCGAACAGCCTCTGCTACGCCACGCGCTGCCTGCTCGCGATACACCCTGCACATGGCGTCCCATGAGCATGCCTCGGAGTCGACCGGCAGGACTGATGGCTTGGCCATGCGCGGCGTGTTGACCGTACGGAAGCGCGCCATCGACAGGTTCATGCCCGGGATGGTAGCGGTCATGTCGAGAGATGACCAGTCGAGTCGGTGGGTAGCGGACGGGTCGTTGCAGTAGCACCGCAAGCGTCGGCGGCACGGCGGCGTACCATCAGGGTTCTCCTGCAGCATCGCAGCAGATGTGGAGGTGCGGTGATGAAGGCAGCCAGCTCTCGCGAAACAGCCATGCCCGAACTGTTCGACCGGCTGCGTTCTGCCAAGACATCGGTCGTCGAGACCACCGTGGCCGACACCGGGATCGAACCGAAGCACATCAACCTCGCCTTCGACCAGGTGTTGGACCTTGTGGCCAACCCGGAGCCGACGTCACGGCAGCTTGCACGCTGGCGGGAGGAGGGTGCCCGATTTGCCAGGATCGGGGTGGCTACCGAGCGGGTCCTCGATGGCTACCTCTCGCTCAACTGGGCCATCTGGGAAGTGGTCATGCGCCAGAGCAGCATCCCTCGTGAGGTCGTGCTCGAGTTCGCGGACCGTTTGTTGCGCGGTCTTGACGACGCCATCGCGGCCATCTCCGAGGGCTACGTCCGGGTCGAGGTCGAGCTGGCGGCCGCCCACTCGAACGAACGACGAGCGATGCTGGAAGAGATCCTGACCGCGCCACGTCTCACGCCCGAGGACCGGGCGCGGATCCGGCGGCGCAGCGAACGGCACGGCCTGGCACCTGATGCCGACTATCGACTGGTACTGGTCTACGCACCTCAGCTGAGCGACGACGCCGTGGACGCGGCGATCGACAGCCTCGAGAAGCACATTCGTGCGCCCGTCCCACACCATCGCAAGAGGCCCGGGATCCGCCTCCCCGTGGTGCTCGATTGGCGGGGACGTGTGCTGGTCTTCGTGAGGGGCGATTGGACCGGTGAGAGTCGCCTACGCGACGCGATCGCGAGCGTGCTTGGCGATGGCTGCGTGGCCGTGGATAGCGGGCTGGTCACGGGCTTCGAGCCCCTGGCCGAGGCGCTCGCAGACATCGACTATGCAGCCAGCGTGGCAGCCAGCCTGGGGCGACGCGGCTGGATCGGAGGCCCCAGCCAGCTTGCCCTGGAGACCACCTTCCTCCTCGACGCTGCGCTTTCGCAGGCAGCCGTCGACCAGGAGCTGGGTGCCCTGCTTGCGGACAGCCGCATGGGCGAGGAGCTCATCGAGACGCTGGAGGTGTACCTGGGGTCGCGTCAGAACATCCGCGAGGCGGCCCGGCGACTCCATCTGGCGCCGCGCACCGTGGCCTATCGGCTCGAACGCATCGAGATGCTGCTGGGCCAGGATCTCGACGGCGAGGTGGCGTTGCGGCTGAGTGCAGCGATCCTCGCGCTGCGCGTCACTCGTCAGGCAGGACGGGTCTAGCGCGACTGGTCGCTCACATCTGGCGGAGAGGGTGGGATTCGAACCCACGAGACGCTTTCACGCCCAACGGTTTTCAAGACCGTCGCCTTCAACCACTCGGCCACCTCTCCCGCAGCGGCGAGGATAGCAGCGTCGCTCGTCAGGCCCGGTCGCGCGGCCGAAGATCGTAGATGCCTGGGCCGACTCGGCGATCGGACCGGCCATGGGACAGGAGTTTCGACGCGACGGTGGCTTGACGAGGTTCGCGGACGGAACTCGCAGAGCCCTCGAGCGGTATCCTCTGCCACGCCGTGACTCGTCCTCCCCTGTCCCGCTCGCTCGTCCTTGTTGGCCTGGTGCTGCTGATGGTGCTGGCCATGACGGGCGTCGCCTCTGCTGCCACACCGCCCCCGGTCGAACCAGCATTGGCGACCAAGCTACAGGCCCGGCTCGATCAGTGGCGAGTGAACCACCGAGCTCCGGGTGTTGCCGCGGCAGTCCGACTGCCCGACGGAAGCCGCTGGATCGGCACATCCGGCAGACGCATCGTGGGTGCGTCAAGCAAGGCGGTGCTCCCCAGCACGCCCTTCGCGGTGGCATCACTGACCAAGACGTTCATGGCCGCCCTGATCCTGCAGCTACGAGAGGAGGGTCGCCTGTGGCTGGGGACGCGGATCTCCGAATGGCTGCCCGACTACCCCAAGGCCAACAAGATCACCGTGAAGATGCTGCTCAGCCACCGCAGTGGCATCTTCGACTACTTCGCGCATCCTCGATACGAGTCCAGGGTGTTCGGGCGCCCCAGCCACCTCTGGCGACCTCGGGAGATCCTGGCGATGACCGGCCCCCGATACTGCGCGCCGGGTCGCTGCTACCACTATTCCAACACCAACTATGTGCTGCTGGGCCAGATCGTGCGCAAGATCACCGGCGAGTCCGCGGCCACCAACATCCGCCAGCGCTTCCTCGAACCACTCGACCTCACCGATACGTCCTTCCAGGGCCAGGAATCGATCGTGGGATCTCCTGCCAGGGGCTACTGGACCAGGACCAAGGGTTGGCGAGGTTTCTCCGACGGCACCAAGTTCCGACCCAACACCTCCGGCGCTACTGTTGCCAACGCCGCCGGCGCGATGCTCTCGTCTGTGCGCGACATCTCGGACTGGCAGGACGCCCTGCTAGGTGGGAAGGTGCTCAAGCCGAAGTCCCTGGCACTCATGCTGGACTTCAACCCCAAGAGCGGCTACGGCCTGGGCATGCGCTATGCCGTCCTCGACGGGCACCTGGGCATCGGCCATGGCGGGTCACTGCGAGGCTTCGTGTCGGTCATGTATCGATTGCCCCAGGAGGACCTCGACGTGGTCATCCTCACCAACTTGGGGAACACTAACATCCAGTCGCTGGCCGACAAGCTGACCCGTGTCAGCCTAAACCACCTCGAGGCGGTCGACCCGGGCTAGCCGACGGCGACATTGACGCGCTCGCGGACTCGATGCTACCGTCCGTACGCAAGCGCTTGCGTACGGAGGATACCGAATGCCAGGTCCTGGTCTGGACATCGTCGGAGCTGAAGAGCTTGCCGAGGTCAGGGAAGTCATCGAGAGCCGCTACCTCGGCCGCTACGGGCCTGACGATCAGTCGTTCCCGGCCAAGGTACGGGCGCTCGAGGAGCAAGTCGCGGAGCTGGCTGGCGTGCGCTATGCCCTCGCTCTGAACTCTGGTACCAGCGGCCTCATCGCCATCTTTGCAGCACTGGAGATCGGACCTGGGGACGAGGTCATCGTGCCAGGGTTCACGTTCGTGGCGTCGATCAGCGCGATCGTCTATAGCGGAGCCACGCCGATCCTCGCCGAGATCGACCGCACGCTGGACCTCGATCCAGCCGATGTGGAGTCCCGCATCACTCCTCGGACCAAGGCCATCCTGATCGTCCACATGCTCGGCAATCCGGGACGAATGAGGGAACTCAAGGCCATCGCTGACAGGCACGGTGTTGCACTCATCGAGGACGCCGCCCAGGCCTTCGGAGCGACCTACGACGGTCGCTGGGCGGGTTCTATCGGCCAAATGGGCATGTACAGCTTCAACGAATACAAGACCATCACCAGCGGCGACGGCGGGATGGTCGTGACCGAAGACGAGAAGCTGTATAAGCGTGCCTTCGCCATGCATGATCAGGGCCACAGTCCCAAGCGCAGGGGCCTCGAGGTCGGCGCTCGTCCGTTCCTTGGACTCAACTTCCGGATGACCGAGCTCGAAGGTGCGGTCCTCCTCGCCCAGGTTCGCAAGCTGCCGCAGATCAAGGAACACCTTGCGGCCAACGCGCGCCTGGTGCGGTCGATCATCGAAGACGTGCCCGGACTCGAGTTCCGTGAGCTACCAGATCCCGACGGCGACCTGTCCACTCACCTGGTGGTCATCTATCCGGACGCGCAGACCGCAGCCGACGTCACTTCCGAGCTGGGGTCTATCACGCTCGACCACTCAGGGTGGCATGTCTACTCGCACATGGAACATCTCCTCGCGAGGCGAACCGCGACTGGGCGCGGCTATCCGTTCAACGAGCCTGGGCACGAAACGGCCGACTACCGAGTTGGCATGTTGCCGGCGACCGACGCTCTCCTGGCACGCTCGATGAGCTTCTCGATCGGAGTTCAGGATCCCAATCTCGCTCCCTTCGGTGTCCGCATGCGAGACGGCGCCGATGTCGCCAGAGAGCGCGCCGCGCGCTTCCGAGAGGTCGCTCTTCGTCACATGTGTTGAGCGCCTCCGAGCAGTGCGGCTGCCAGTACTATCTGCCCGCTGATGCGGTAGTGCCGGTCCTGACCGGGTCCCGCGGTCGCCTCCACGTTCTGCTGCCATTCGCGCACGGCCCCCTGCCACAGGAGCTGGATCTGAAAGGTCGATCCACGGTAGGGATCGGCGCCATCTCGTTGAAACGCTCAGGGTGCCTACCGCGTATGGAAGACGCCGCAAGAATCGGGCAGATGCCGCGCGTCTCGATACGTTGGCGGATGGTGGCCGCTGGCTCCGACCTTGAACGTTGCCAATAGCGCCACGGGAGTTCATGCGTGGGATCCACACTGAAACTGAGACTCGCGGGACGTCTTTGACAGTGGTCATTTCCGGGTGCTACCGTGCTGGCACCAGCGTAAGCGCTTGCGCCAGTCGTGGCAGAGTGTCAAGGGCGATCCGGGGCAGCTGCCACGTCGGGCGGGGCCACTCCTGCGCCACGCAGGACGTGGTTGAACAGCATCGTCTCGAGGAGAACCACATCCACGCTGTCACGCGTCGTGTCGGCTCAGTAGCCAGAATGGCTCGCCCGTCGAATGAGGAACCTCGATGACACGCATCGCCCTGGACCCGTACATGCTGCGTGGCCTGTCGTTCGAGGAGGTCTGCCGTACCGCAGCGGAGATCGGCTACCGATTCCTGGAGCTGTCGCCCCGCGACGACATGCTGCCCTTCTTCGTTCATCCACGCGCTGATCTGGAGACGATACGTCAAGCGCGCCAGACGCTGATCGCCACGGGCATGGAGGTCGCGTCAGTCCTGCCGCTGTATCGCTGGTCCAGCCCGGATGAGGACGAGCGGCAGGCGGCCGTGCGCTACTGGAAGCGAGCTATCGCCCTGACCGTGGAACTGGGCTGCGACACGATGAACTCGGAGTTCAATGGCCGGCCGGAGGCGGCCGCGGCGAGCGAGGCCCAGTTCTGGCGCTCGATGGAGGAACTCCTGCCGATCTTCGAAAGCGAGGGTGTCCGCCTGAACCTCGAGGCGCACCCAGACGACTTCATCGAGGAGAACTCAGCAGCTGTGCGCATGGTTCGGGCCATCGACTCCGCCAATGTCGGGTACCTCTACTGCGCGCCGCACACGTTCCATCTGTCAGGAGTCGGTGGCCCCGACATCGCCACCATGATCCGCGAAGCTGCACCCCTATTGCGACAGGTCCATGTGGCTGATTTGTTCGACCACCGGGGATCGTCGGGCCTGCGCTACATCCTCAATCCGCCGGGGACCTCGGCCCGCATCCACCAGCACCTCGATGCGGGTGAAGGCGAGGTGGACTTCGACGCCTTCTTCGGAGCTCTTCGCAAGGTCGGTTTCGACGGCATCGCGACCGCCTGCGTCTTCGCCTGGGAGGAACGGGCCGTCGAATTATCCCGACTCATGCTGGAGCGAATCACCGAGGGCCTCGGCGCAAGCTGAGACAATCAGACCCGCGCGGACCTCGCAGCGTTGAGCGCAATACACGGTCATGTAGCCACTCCCGCCCAAGGGACCGTTGGTCCTCGCTGGTACCGACTTCAGGCTCGCCGTAGCCAACATCCGATCGACGAAATGACGGCCCGGCGTCAGCCTCAGCAGGATCCGAGTACGGGAAGGCCCGGCTTGGCCTTAGGACGGGAACTGCGACAGAGCTCGCACCCGTGGCCATCGCAGGCACGGAGCGAAGCCCTCAGCGAAACGCACGCCCGACTGCAAACCCCGGAGCCGCGCCTTAGTGGTCCCGATGTCCTCGAGTGTCCAGCCGTGCTCCGCCTGCGCGCTGACCGATTGACTGGCGTGGCTGTTGACCATGCGGAGCTTCCTCTCCATGACGTCGCCGATGTCCACATAGAACGTCGGCTGGAAATCCAGCGCCAACGTCGCATCGTAGTAGTACATCGCGGGGTCCGTCCGCAATGGTGCATACGCAGATGTGATCTGCGGCAACGCAGCGAGATGGCAAGCCTCCATCGACAGCTCACCGGCCAGGGTGTGGTCCGCCTGGTAGTCGACCGGAGGCGATGCGAGGACAAGGTCGGCTTCCACGCGCCGCAAGATCTCGGCCAGCGCCAACCGGGCCTCTTTCGTGTCGAACAGGAACTGGTCCTCCTCGCCGAGACACACGTATTCCGCGCCGATGACCGCCGCCGCCCCTCGGCTCTCGTCATCGCGCAGTCGGGCGACCGCGGCATAGTCGAGCGTGGGGTCATCAAACGAGCCTTTGTCGCCGTTGGTGACACTTACCATCGTCACACGTACGCCGGCGTCGGCAAGCTTGATCAAGGTGCCGCCGCAACCGCCCTCGACATCATCCGGGTGCGCGCCAACGGCTACGACACTGGTGTACATCATCGACCTCCTGTCCTGTGGCCCAGCCCGCTCGCAGTCTCGGTGCTGTCGCCATTGATGTGTCGCCCAGCCCGGTCGCCCCTCGAACGGCGGCGCAAGCGACTAGCATGTCCCAAGTGAGTGTTCCGGTTCGCATCGATCGCAGCCTGCTCGATGGCCTTGTGGCCCAGGTCATCCTGGATCGGCCAGCGGTTCGCAATGCGTTCGATGGGTCCTTCATCGAGTCGTTGGGCCAGATCTTCGCGGACCTCTGC
This sequence comes from uncultured Chloroflexia bacterium, assembly GCA_963764785.1. Lineage (GTDB taxonomy): Bacteria > Chloroflexota > Limnocylindria > Limnocylindrales > CSP1-4 > JAFMJV01. Next base: position 95,289 of record CAVXTU010000001.1, read on the forward strand.
GCGGAGAGTCCAGAGCAGCTCCGGGCTGTCGTGCTCCGAGGCGAGGGCCCGATCTTCTCCGCGGGTGCCGACATCGCCTGGATGCGCGCCGCGGCGGAGCTTGATGAAGCGGCGAACCGACTTGAAGCTGACCGACTGTATGGCGTCTTCGAACTGATCGATCGATGCCCGGTCCCCGTCATCGCGCGCGTCCAGGGCGGAGCCATCGGGGGTGGGATGGGCCTATGTGCGGTGAGCGACATCGTCATCGCGGAGACTGGCACACGTTTCGGGTTCACCGAGAGTCGCCTCGGGATCATCCCCGCGGTCATCTCACCATTCGTCATCTCCAAGATCGGCGAGTCACATGCCCGCGCCCTGTTCCCGGGCGGCGCGAGCTTTGGCAGCGAGGAGGCGCTCCGTATCGGCCTGGTACACCGGGTCTGCGTGGGCGCGGACGCGCTTGACGAGGCCGTGCGTACGGCGCTCGACGGGCTGCTCGCTTCAGGCCCCGTGGCTGCCAGGGCGGCCAAGGCGATCGTGCGCGAGCAGCGCGAACTCGATGGCAACGCGACGGCGGAGCTAGTATCACGCCGCATCGCGAGCCTGCGTGTCTCCGATGAGGCACAAGAGGGGCTCCAAGCTTACCTAGAGCATCGTCCGGCAGCATGGGTCCCGCTCTCTGAGGCTCAACGTGACTGAGGCAAAAGGACGTGCCAAGCCGATGACACACAGCGACGGATGGCCGGCCTTCCGATCCGAAAGCGCCACGTGGATCTGGGCACATATGGCAGCTCTGCCCGTGGCGGATACCCACGAACATTTGCGGCCTCCTGCTGCGTTGCGGCTGCCCATGAGTCCTGGTCGATTGCTTAGCCACAGCTACCTCACACGCAACTTGCGTCGCAGCGATGGCAGCCCCAATGGTGTTGGCGCGGCTCTCGAGGTCGACTTGCACGACGCTACCTGGGAGACCGTTCGACCCTACCTTGATCGGATACGGCGATCGTCGTACTTCCGCTGGCTGATGCGGGGCCTCACCGAGTTGTACGATCTGGACGACGACATGCTCTCTGCTGCCACATGGGATCGCCTGTCCGACGAGTTGCCGGCGAGATACGGAGAGGCCGGCTGGCTGTCGGCGGGATTGGACCGCGCTGGTGTAGAGGCGGTCATCTGGGATCCGTACTGGGCGAGCGGCACGGTGGCAACAGAGGATCCGCGATTGATCCCGTCGCTGCGCGTAGATCCCTGGCTCGTCGCCTTCCATCCGTCCGCCAAGGACCACGACGGCAACAACGTGATACACGACTGGGCAGACGAGTTCGACATCGATGTGGTCCGCTTCGTCGATCTCGAGGCGCTGATCGAGGCGCTTGTCCGTCGCAACGTCGCTGCCGGCAGCCGATCGCTCAAATTCGCTTGGGCGTATGACCGCTCCCTGGCGGTGGCGGCACCAGACCGATCGGCCGCGGTGAAGCTGATGGGCCGCCCTGCCGATCGAATGTCTAGAGCTGACCGACTGACTTTCGGCGACTACGTCGTGCATTTTGCACTGGAACAGGCACGTCAGCATGGGCTCGTCATCCAGGTCCACACCGGCATGGGTCGCCTCCACGGCTCCAATCCGATCCACCTTGACCCGCTGCTGGCCGCATATCCAGAGGTCGTGTTCGACCTGTTCCATGGCGGCTTTCCCTGGATTCACGAGAGTGGCGCGCTCGCGCATCAACACCCCAACGTCCGGCTCAACCTTACGTGGCTTCCGCAACTCACCTCTGCGGCTACCGTGGGCATCATCAAGGAGTGGATCCAAGTGGTGCCGCAGGTGGGGCGCATCAGTTGGGGTGGTGACTGCGACACCATCGAAGAAACGTACGGCGCGCTGCTGGCGTTTCGTTGGGCAACGAGTGTCGCATTGGGTGAATTGGTGGAAGAGCGTTACATCTCGCTCGAGGAAGCCGCCGTGGCGGCCACCGACCTTTCCTGGGATGCGGGAGCCGCCATCTACCGGCTGCACGATCATGCCTGACGGTTAGTCGACCGTTGCATCGCTACTCGCCACGTTAGCGTCCAAGTCGGTGAGCACTTCGATGGTGTGCTCACCGAGCAGCGGTGGCGGCAGACGGACCGAACCCGGCGTACGAGAGAAGCGTAACGGGATAGACGGAGCCGGGATGGTGGTGCCGTCGCCGCGCTGTGTTGCCGTCACAGGCTGACGCGCCTCAAGGCCAGGATCCGCCAGCACTTCGGAAAGGGACCTGACCGGGCTACACGGCACCCCTCGCTCGGCAAGCACTTCGGCCCAATCGGAGGCACTACGGTCAGTGAGCACAGATACGAGGATCCTGTCGAGATCGGCGCGGTGGGCACAACGTGCACGGTTTGTCTCGAACCGAGGGTCCGCCGCCAGCTCCGCACGACCCAGCGCTGTGCAGAGGTCTGCCCACAGCCCATCGGTACCGATAGCGATGACGAGAAAGCCGTCGTTGGTGGGATAGGCGTCGTAGGGAGCCACGCTCGGGTGCGATGCGCCCGTCCTCGTTGGCTCGGTGCCGGTCATGAGATACGAGGTAACGTGGTAGGACAGCCACGACATCAGACCATCCTGGAGCGAGATCTCGACGTCTTGCCCGAGACCGCTTCGCTCGCGTTCATAGAGCGCCGCGAGCACGCCCTGGACGGCGCTGGCCCCGGCAATGAGGTCGATCATCGAGATGCCTACGCGGACGGGTGGGCGGTCCGGCTCGCCGGTGATGCTCATGAGCCCCCCGGACGCCTGGAGCAGAAGATCCATACCAGGTCGGTCACGGTATGGACCGTAGCTCCCGAATGCGGTGATCGAGCAGTGGATCAGCCCAAGGTTCCAGCGACGGAGCGTGTCACCGTCATAGCCCCAGCGGTCCAGGGCGCCAGGTCGGAAGTTCTCGACGAGCACATCAGCCCACTCGATGAGGCCTCGGACGATCTCTCTAGATGACGCATCGGCCAGATCGACGACGACACTCCGCTTGTTTCGGTTGATACTCATGAAGTAGCAGCTCTCGCCATCGACGTGCGGCGCCCAACCTCGGGCATCATCGCCGGCGCCCGGGCGCTCGAGCTTGATGACATCTGCGCCGAGGTCCCCGAGCGTCATCGTGGCGTGCGGGCCGGCGAGGTGGCGACTCATATCCAGGACCTTCAGGCCGGCCAGCGGGCCGGGTTTGATTTCTCTCGCGTCGTTGACCATGTCAATCGTGTCAGTTAACCTCGCAAGCGTTTGCGTAGACCGCTTCTTGGGAGAGACTAGTCGTTCAGGATGGATGCTCGCAACCCGAACACGCAGGCCGTGGCCGAGTTCATCACCGAGACTCGCTACCGTGACCTGCCTGCAGACGTAGATCGTGCCACGCGCCGAGCTGTCCTCGATAGCATCGGCTGCGCTATCGGTGGCACCGCGACCCCGCTTCATGTCGCGTCGGTCAAAGCCCTGGTGGCCCATGGGTCTGGCGGCGATGCGACCACCGTGGGTGGTCGATTGCAGGCCGCACCGGCATGGGTTGCGCTCGCCAACGCCATCGCCATCAACGCCCTCGACTTCGACGATACCTACGAAGACGGCACCAACCCTATCAGCCACCCAGGCTCGTCGACGATGGGCGCACTGCTCGCGCTCGCGTCGGGCAAGCGTTTGCGCTTTGGGGTGTTCCTCGCCAACGCGGCGGTCGGCTATGAGGTCGCGATCCGCGTCGCCCGTGCCATGCAACCCTCGCAGCAGCAGCGCGATGCGGTATGGGGTCTCGGGCCGCACCAGGTCTTCGGCAGTGCGGCCGTGTCGGCCAGGATGCTCGGCCTCGAAGTCAGCCAGACGATCGAGGCGCTCGGGTTGGCCGGCGTGCATACGTCGGTGCCGTCTGTCTGGACCGCTAGCGGCTGGCTCAAGGATGCCGTTGGCTGGCCGGCCATGACTGGTGTGATGTCGGCATACTTGGCCGCGGCGGGATTCGCGGGCCCGGCGCGCATATTCGACGGGCGACGAAGCTACTACCGTACCGTGGCCAGCGACACATACCGCCCCGACCTGTTGGTGGAGCAGCTGGGCGGCGAATGGAACCTGCTGCGACTCAGTCTGAAACCGTATCCAACCTGTCGTTGGATCCATCCTGTGCTCGACGCTCTCGCCGAGATGCGTGACGCCGAACACCTCACAGCGGGCGAGGTGGAGCGCATCGAGATCGACGGGTTCTGGGAGCTCGAGAAGCTGTTCCTGCGCTATCGGCCATCCGATCTCATCGACGCGCAATTCAGCCTGCCGTACGCCTGCGCCCGGGTACTTGCTGGGACACCCGCGGGCCCGGATTGGTTCAAAGAAGCAGCGCTCTCTGACGCCTCGACACTGGCCTTGGCCGATCGCGTCGTCGTCCGCACCGACGCGGACGTCGAGCTCTTACGCAAGCAGGACCCCTCCGCACTCAAGGCACGCGTGACCTTGATCCTGACGGATGGTCGTGTGCTGTTGGACGAGCGGTCGGTCGCCCATGGCCATCCGAACGACCCGCTGAGCGACGAAGAGGTCGCTGCCAAGTTCATCGTGTTGGCCGAACCCATCGTGGGCTCGGCCGCCGAGGCGATAGCACGGTTCGTGCTCGAGGCCGACCCGGATGCCGAAACAGGCAATGTCCTAGAGGCCATCGTCCGACCGGACTCTGCGAGCGCAGTCGGCGCGCTCGATGGCTGATCGCCGCCGCGTGGACCTTCGGTCCGACACAGTGACCCAGCCGACCGAGGAGATGCGGGCGGCCATGGCCGCCGCGGTGGTGGGCGACGACGTCTTCCGAGAGGACCCGACGGTGCGCGATCTCGAGGAGCGGACCGCAGGACTGTGCGGGACCGAGTCGGCACTCTTCGTGCCCAGCGGGACGATGGCAAACTTGATCGCTGTGATGGTCCACGTGTCGAGGGGCGGTGAGGTCATCGCCGACGAGGAGTCCCATCTCGTGCTCAACGAGGGCGGAGGTGCGTCTACGCTCGCGTCCGCATCGGTCCGCACGCTGCGGAGCGATGCTCAGGCACGGTTCTCGCGGATCAGTCTGGCGCATGCACTGCGTGATCCCGACAACGAGCACCACCCACGCAGCGCGCTCCTGATGCTCGAGAACACCCACGCGCATCGAATGGGGATGCCGCTCGAGCCACCCTATCTACGTCGGATCGCGGCCTGGGCGCATCCCGCTGGACTGGCGGTACATGTGGACGGAGCGCGGCTGGCGAACGCCTCCATCGCCCTCGGTGTACCCATTGCGGAACTCCTTGCCGATGTCGACTCTGGAAGCATCTGCCTATCCAAGGGTCTGGGTTGTCCGGCTGGTTCGCTCGTCGTCGGCAGCGCAGCATTCATCGCAGAGGCGAGGCGGGCAAGGAAGAGCCTGGGTGGTGGCCAGCGCCAGATCGGCATCCTGGCTGCGGCCGGGCTGGTAGCTCTCCGTGACAGGGAGGAGGGCATGATCGAACGGCTGGTCGAGGATCATCGTCGTGCCCGCGTTCTGGCCGATGCGTTGGTCGCTATCCCTGGGGTCAGGCTCCAGCCCTCGCAGGTGCGCACCAACATCGTCATCTTCAAGCTCTCGTCGGGCAGTCGGCCGCGAGACGCCTTTGTGGCAGCGCTGGGTCGTCGCGGGGTCCTGATGATGGCGTACCCTCGGGGCCGGATTCGGGCGGTTACCCACGCGGGCATCAGTGATGCGGATATCGTCCAGGCAGCAGATAGCGTGGCTGCGGCCCTTCGGGAAATACAGCCATCAAGCGTGCAGCCCCGCAACGCGCCTCAGGCCCCGTAACGGCTGCCAGAGGCCAGGCGTGCGTCGACTGGCCAAAGATCGACTCGGCCAGCGGCAGCGTCCCATGCGAACAGCGTATCGTGCAGGTTGACCGTCGGGTCGAGGTGAGCCGGGACGATCAGCACCGCATCACCAACTCGCAGTTGGATGCCATCACTGACGGCCACGCGAGTATGTTCGTCTGACACGCTCAGCGTACGCAGGCCTGGGTGTGCGGGTCGTGGCAGTCCGTGGTCGACGGCGAGGGCCTTCAGACCGGCGTTGAGAACCGCCGCCGCCGGGTCCCGCCGGCTCACACATCGGGCTACGCATGCGATCGCCGGCTCGAATGGCACGCCGATCGCTTGGTAACTGCTATCCATCAGCACGTATGACCCTATCTGGAGCTCATCGTGCACGCGGCGCTTTACCGAGGCATGTGCCGTACCCGTGCCAGCCCCAGAGATCACGCCGACTGAGTGGCCGGCACTCTGCAGTCGGTCGACTTCCGCGTGGATATGTGCGGCGACCTGGCCAACCAGCGTATCGCGCACGGCAGCGTCCTCTCGCAGGACGGCGAACCCCTCGTAAGCCTGAAGCCCGCGCAACCGCAGTCGATCCGAGTCTTCGATCGCTCGAGCGATAGCAACGAGCTTCGGGTCGCCGAGCGGGATGCCGCAACGGCCTGAACCCACATCGAGTTCGATGAACGCCCCGATGGTGCCGTCCACGGCGCGTGCCGCAGACTCGAGCAACGGGAGATGCGCCATGTCGTCCACCACGACCGTGATGAGCTCCCCCAGGTGCACCATCTCGCTGATTTCCGCCAGCGAGGCAGGGTCCACCACCGGCGCAGCCACCAGGATATCGGGGACGCCCGCTCGGGCCAGTGCTAGCCCTTCCCAGCTCGTTTGCACCGTGACACCGACGCACGAGCCCGCGGCCAGCTGCCGCAACATCAGTGTGGTCGACTTGTGGGCCTTGAAGTGCGGCCTCAAGTGGATGTCGGTGCCCTCGACCAACTGGGTGGCGCGCGCGATGTTCCGATCGACGGCCGCGACGTCCACGACGAGACACGGGCTCGGTAGGGACTCCAAGATCGCTTCTGGCACATCCATCGTCGTCTCCCTATCGAGCTCGGACTTGGGCCACGACTGCTGGTCCGACATCAGTGATAGCGTCTACCACGGTGGCCCCGGCCTCCCTGAGTCGTTCTGATTTCGCGGCAGCGCTCTCCGACTCGCGCGCCAGCAGGGCGCCAGCGTGGCCCATGCGCTTGCCTGGTGGTGCGTGGTGCCCCACCACAAGTGCCACCACCGGCGTGGTCATGTGGCTGATCAGATCGGCCGCGCGATCCTCCGACGTGCCGCCGATCTCACCGACCACGATCACCGCCTCGGTCTGAGCATCCTTCTCGAACGAGATGAGGATGGAAGCGTGATCGCTGCCGATGATGGGATCGCCGCCGAGGCAAACGATGCTGCTGAGGCCTTCACCGGCGCTGACCACGCCGTCGACGATCTCGTACGCGAGTGTCCCGCTCTTGGAGACGACGCCGACCCGACCGACCCGCAGATTGCGCGAATCGAGGTCGCTCAGGTTGGCCTGTCCGGGCGTCACGCAACCAGCGGAGTTCGGCCCCAGCACGACGCAGCCTGCCATGCGAGCAGCCGCACGGATTCGCATCGCGTCGTGGACCGGGACGTGTTCGGTGTAGATCACGATGGTACGGATACCGGCGCTGATGGCTTCGAGCGTGGCATCGAGCGTCCAGGGCGCCGGGACCGAGATGAAGGAGGCCGTGGCCGCGACCGAGGCCGTGGCCTCGCCGACAGTGTCGAAGATCGGCCGGCCTTGCACCATCGTGCCACCACGGCGTGGGCTGACACCGGCAACCAAGGGCGTGCCGTCCTCATCCATGCGAGCAGCCGCGGCCCGACCGGTGCGTCCGGTCATACCTTGGATGATGACGCGATCGCTAGAGCCAACGAGGATGCCCACGCCTCAGGCGACTTCCTTGGCGAGCGCCACCGTGAGTCGGCAGGCGGCCCGCAGGTCCGGCTCCCACGACAGCTCGAAGCGTGTCAGAAGGCCAAGGGCTTCCTCATAGCCACGCCCGCGTAGGCGCATCACCAGCGGCGTGCGCGTCTCTTCACGCCGCTCCAGCCCGATGGCAAGCTTGCGGGCGAGGGCATCACACGTCGCCAGCTGAAAGAACGCGTTGATGAGGACAGCGCGTGGCTCGAGCGACAGGACAGCATCGAGCAAGTCCGCCAATTCGTCGGCCTCGCGCAGCACCAGTCCACCCAGGTCGACGGCAGCCCGCAGAGAACCACCCGAGCTTGCGATCAGATCGACGGTCGCCATCATCAACCCTGCGCCGCTGACGATGGCCACGATGTCACCGTCCATCTCGACTCCGATGGCGCCGAGCTCGCCGCAGCGGCGCTCGAAGGGGCTCCCTATCTGGCCGCCGGCGGGCCAGTCGGTGTGGCGAAAGGCCGCACTGTCATCGAGGATGATGCGCGCGTCGACTGCCACGGCGGAGCCATCGTCACGCAACACCAGGGGGTTCACCTCGACTAGCTCGGCGTCCTCCGCGGCAAAGATGGACCGGAGTCCCTCCAGCACAGGCCCCAACACGTCAGACACCCCTGGCTCGAACCCACTCCGTGCGATGAGCTCACGAAGCTGAACCGGCCCCATCCTGGCATCGAGGGGGAGGTCGATGGAAGCGACGGGCCCTGAGGAGTCCTCGATGTCGATGCCGCCTTCTGTACTTAGCAGCAGGCGGGAGGTGCCGCTATCACGAGCGGTGGTGACCGCGGCATAGAGCTCTCGCGCCACGACTTGGCGTTCCTCGATGTATACGTCCGCCACCTGTTCGTCGCCGATGGCCATGCCAAGCAGCTCTCGGGCTGCGATCTCGGCGGTGGCCGCATCGGCACAGAAGCGGATACCCCCGCGTAGTCCGCGCTGACCGGCGAGTGTCTGTGCCTTGACCACGTATCCAGACGGGGACGGCGGCAACGATCCATGGCCCCACCGCACACCGACGGGGACGGGCACGTCGTGCTTCGCGAGGAGTTGTTTGCCCTCCCATTCGTACAGCCGCAATGTGGCCTAGTCCTTCGTCGCCTGCGTTCGTCGCAACTCGAAGAAGCGAGCCATCATGGCCTGTGGTTCGCCTGTCGCGAAGGCCTCGCTCGAGATCCGACGCGCGGCTGTGAGGGCCTCGACGAAGCCAGCCTCGTTGACCTCTGCGAACCGGTGTCGGTTGAGGCGCATCGCCACACGTGGCTTGGCGGCAAGGCTGCGTGCGACCTCGAGGGCTTTGGCTTGGACCTGATCGGGCTCGACGAGATGGTGGATGAGGCCCGCCGAGTGTGCTTCCGTTGCTTCCATGAGGCGACCGGTGAGCACAAGCTCGATGGTCCGGGAGCGCCCCAGCATGTCGAGCATGATCCAAGGGCCCAGGATGCTGGGGATACCCGAGTCGATCTCGGGTTGTCCCATTCGAGAGCCAGCGTGGCCCACGCGGATGTCGCAGAGCAACGCCACTTGGAACGCAGAACCGGCGGCCACGCCGTTGAGTGCCGCGACGATGGGCTTGTCCAGCCACCGGATCTTCCCGTAGAGGCTGTCCCACTCGTCCATCCAGCCGGCTACGTCACTGGCACCGAAGCGTTCGGTCTCTGAGAGGTCCTGGCCTGCCGAGAAGGCACGCGTACCGGAGCCGGTCAGAACGATTGCGCCGATGGCATCGTCCGAACCGAGCGCTTCGAGTACGTGGTGAAGTTCAGCGCGCATCGGAGCATGCCATGCGTTTAGGCGCTCGGGACGGTTCAGCGTAACGATGGCGACGTCGCCTTCGCGGGCGACCAAGATGAATTCAGACATCATTGCCTCCATGGTTGGTGGCGGATGGACGGCGGGATCGCCGCTCGGCCAGGAACGCCGCCATCAGGGATTGGGGGACGTCCGTCCGGATGGCGGCCACCTGATCGCGCGCGGCCGCTGCCTTGGCCTCGTGCATGCCCGGCCCGAGGAGCGTGGCCAGGTACTCGCGGGTCCGGCGCATAGCGTCCATCGGACGGTTCGCCATCGAGACCGCCAGCTCGAGTCCGCTGCTGCGGAGGTCCTCCGACGCGACGACGTCGCGTACCAGCCCGAGCCTCCGAGCCTCCGCGGCGCCCATGAGACGCCCGGTCAGGATGAGCTCCGCGGCGACCGAACGCCCCACCATCGCGTCCAGCAACCACAGGCCCGTGATGGCCGGTAGCCCGATCTCGACCTCGCGGAGCCCCAGCCGTGCATCAGTGCTGGCGATACGGACATCACACAGCAGTCCAAGCTGCAGGCCCGCCCCGACGGCGACCCCGCCGATCAGCGCCAGCGATGGCACGGGCAGCGCGGCGATCGCGTCGTAAAGACCGTTCCAGCTGGCCATCCAGCGCTGCCCGCTGCGCTCATCGAGCTGACCAGCCTCATGCAGGTCCTGGCCGACGCAGAAGGCGCGCTTGCCTCCGCCGGTCAGGACCAGGCAGCGGAGCCGCGGATCTTGCCCTGTCCGCCAGATGGTCGCCGCCAGCTCCGAGCGAGCCGTCGCGTCAAGCGCGTTGAGGACCTCATCGCGATCGATCACGACCACGGCCACGTGACCATGCCACTCAACGCGGATCACGTACTCGATGCCCTACTCGTTGTCACTCGGTCTGGTTGTCGATCTGGGCGCGCTGCAGGCGGCCCGAGAAGTCCACGTACATCGTCTTCCACTCGGTGAAGTTGTCGAGGCCCGCGCGACCAGAATCTCGGTGCCCGTTGCCGGTGTCTTTGGTACCGCCGAAGGGCAGTTGTGTCTCGGCACCAATGGTGCCGCTGTTGACGTATACGAGTCCCGTGCTGAAGTCCCGCAGCGCACGGAACGCGAGGCGCAGATCGCGAGTGAAGATGCCTGATGAGAGTCCGTAGGCGGTCGCGTTGACGACCTCCGCTGCCGTCTCGTAGTCCGGCACCCGGATCACGCTCAGCAGTGGGCCAAAGATCTCTTCCTGGGCAAGGGGATGATCCGCCTGAACACCATCGACGATGGTCGGCTTCACGAAGTGACCATGAGCCAGCTCGGGAGAGGCGATGCTGTCGCCGCCAACGACGATGCGTCCCTCGCGGCGGGCGAGGTCCATGTAGCGCTCGACCTTGGCGACGGCTGCGGCACTGACGAGCGGGCCGACCTCGGTGCTGGGGTCGATGCCCGGTCCCAGCCGCAAGGTTGATACTCGACCAGCGAGCATGTCCAGGAGCTTGTCCGCCACCTTGTCCTCGACGACGAGCCGGGAGCAGGCGGTGCAACGCTGCCCGCTCGTGCCGTAGGCCGCCCAGATGATGGACTCGACGGCAAGGTCGAGGTCCGCATCGGCCATCACCGCGAGGGCATTCTTGCCGCCGAGCTCGAGTGTGACGCGCTTGAGCGAACCGCCACCAGCGGCGGCGATCTGGCGGCCTACCGCGGAGCTGCCAGTGAATGCCACGGCATCCACGCCTGGATGCTGGGCCAACGAAGCGCCGACCTCCTCGCCGAAGCCGGTGACGAGGTTGATCACGCCCGGGGGGACGCCCGCGTCGATCAGCAGGCGGACCATCTCGGCGGCACATCCGGGCGTGTCGCTCGCGGGCTTCCAGACAACGGCGTTGCCAGACACGAGCGCGGGCATGAGTTTGAGGGCCGGAATCGCAACCGGCACGTTCCAGGGCGTGATGATGGCGACTACTCCGACTGGTTCACGCACGCTCATCGTGAACTTGTCGGAGAGCTCAGACGGTGCCGTCTCACCCAGGAGGCGACGCCCCTCGCCCGCATAGAGGTAAGCAAGATCGATGGCTTCCTGCACGTCGCCCCGCGATTCCTCGATGACCTTGCCCATTTCAAGGGTAACGATTCGCGATATGTCCTCCTTGGCTGCCGCAAGCAGTTGTGCGAAACGGAACAGGACTCTCACCACGCCGTGGCGCCGGTACTGCTCGCCACGCCGGCTGCGCCGACCGGGCTGCGTGGACTGCGGCGTCCACATCAGCGTCATCGGATCGCGCATAGCTACCCAATCCGACGCGAGTATCCGCGGGGTCGTGCTTCGCGTACGTTCGCCCATTCAGGGCAGGTTGCCAGTCTCCGGCGATGACATTGCCTGTCTCCGCTTCGACGGTCATGAGCACCTTCTTCCTAGCTGAACTGTCTGGTGGGATGCGTGGCCCCCGGCCGTTCTGCCGGGGGCCACCACGTGCTCAGTGATGGATCGCCGCTACTGGGAGATCCATTCCTGCCAGCGTTCCACGATCTCGGCCTGCTGATCCTGCAGGGCGGTCACATCGAGTGAGCGCATCGCGTTCCAGTTGTCGGGATTGGTGGCGCGCGATGCGTCATCGACAGCGCCCATCAACTCGATGGCCTTGAGATTGGCGGGGTCGTAGTTCGTCTCATTGGCAAAGTTCGCTGCCCCTTGGGCAGCTTCGTCCGAGAAGAAATAGTTGATGAACGCCTTGGCAGCGTTCGGGTGCGGTGCGTCGGCCAGAAGGCCAAACCCTGAGATATCGCGCGGGAAGCCGTCCCACATCTGCTGCACGGGGCTACCCTCGTTCTGGAGCGCCTTGGCACGCCCGGCCCATAGCGTGGACATCACGCATTCGCCGCTGCGCCACGCCTGGAGCGACTGGTCGCCTGACTCCCACCAAACGGCGATGTCCGGCTTCAGCTCATCAAGCTTCGCGAGTGCCCTATCGATATCGAGCGGCCACAGGTCTTCCTGTGCTACGCCATCCGCGGACAGAGCGATGATCATGTTGTAGACAGCCTCGTTCGAAGACATGCAACGAGGGCCGGGGTACGTCACCGTGTCGAAGAAATCGGCCGCAGAGGTAGGCCCACCGTCTGGAAAGGCCTCCGTGTTGTAGCCACCGATGTGTCCGCCGAGAATGTAGAGAAAGCCATTGCCCTGGCAGACACCTTCTGCCGCGTTCACGGCCATGTTGGGGATATCAGCGCATTCAGGCCCGAGGTCGGCAAGGTAGTCGGATTGAAGCACGAGGCTGTCAGGGCCGACATTCACCAGGTCCCACTGGACGTTGCCGACCTCGGTATCGGCCTTGATCTTCGCCCACTGCTCGTCTGGATTGATGGTGATGGGAGTGACTGCGATCCCAGTCGCGTCAGTGAACTGGCTGAAGAAATTGCTCGCCAAGCTATCGACGAAGGTGCCGCCGGCAGTGGCCACTACGAGCTCGCCCTCTTGAAGCCCTTCGCTGACATAGGGCTCGTCCTGAGCCAGTGCTGAGGATGCGATTCCAACTACCAGTGCAGTGACAGCGGCACTGGCCATCAGCGCCGCCCCTCGTCGGGGCATCCGACTACTGCTGTTCGACATTGAGATACCTCCTGCGTGCTCCTGCGGATTTGCGCGGGAGCATGATGCTGCTTGTTGCGAGTCGCACGACCCGCACGGGTGATCGAACGCTAGTTGGCCGCTTCACCTCCTCTCGGTCGCATCCCACCTCGGAATCGATGTCGCCAGCCGATGAGATTCATTCGACAGCTCGTCCGGCTTCATGCCGCTCTCGACGTGCTTGGAACAGATTGATCCCACCGATCAGGGCCAGCGTGAAGACCGTCAGGAGTGTGGCCACGACCGCAAGCACGGGCGAGATGAAGAACAGCAGGTTCTCGAACATCTTCCGCGGCAGCGTCATGTCGGCAAGGTCGGCAAGGAAGAACGATACGGTGGCATCGTCGAATGAGGTGAGGAAGGCGAACGCTGCCCCAGCCATCAAGGCCGGACGGATCATGGGCAGCGTGACCTCCCAGATAGCCCGGCCTCGAGATGCACCAAGGTTCATGGCGGCGAGCTCAAGGCTGGCGTCTGACCTGTACAAGGCCGCGGATACGATGATGACCACGTACGGACTTGCCAATGCCGTGTGGGCCAACACGAAACCCTGGAACGTGCCTGCCACCCGGATCTGGGAGAAGAACAGGAGGACTGCGATGGCGTAGACGATGGTTGGGACGATGAGCGGCGCCGAAACGAAGATGCTGAACCAGCTGTTGCCACCGAGACCACGAACGATCGCCAAGGCGGCCATCGTCCCGATGATCGTAGAGACCACCGTCACCACAAGGCCTATCTCGATACTCAGTACCGTGGCACGTATCCAATCGGGGTCCGTCAAGAATTCTTCGTACCAGCGCATGGTCAAGTCAGGAGGGGGGAACGCCAGGTACTCAGTCGTGCTGAGTGAGACCGGCACCACGATCAACGTTGGGATAGCCACGAATAGCAGGATCACGACACTAAGAGCGATGAGGCCCCAACGAGCCAGGCTGGGGCGCCGGCTTTTCACCTTGTGGTCAGCCATTCCCAAGCACGCGGTCGAGTCGGAGGACGCGATTGAATACGGCGACGATGACCAGAGTGACCACCATGAGCACCGCGGCGATCGCAGAAGTGAGCGGCCAGTCCAGGAGCTTGGTGGCCTGCTGGGTGATGAGCGTTGCGATCATCATCGATGTCGGGCCGCCAAGCAGCATCGGTGTGATGAAATATCCGAGTGAGATGATGAAGACGAGAACCATACCGGCCGCGACGCCAGGCATGCTGAGCGGGATGATGATGTGCCTCAGGACGCCCGGCCAGCTGGCTCCGAGGTTCTGAGCTGACTGGGCCAGATCCGGCGGGATATTGCGCAGCGAGCTGTATACCGGCAACACCATCATGGGCAGAAGGATGTGGATCATCGCGACCCACACGGCGAACTCGGTATTGAGTAGCCGAATCGGTTCGTCCGTGATCCCGAGCCCGATAAGGATCTGGTTGATGGCGCCCTCGCGGCCCATGATCACCGTCCACGCATACGTTCGGACGAGCACGCTGACCCAAAGGGGAAGTACCACGATGGCTGCGACCAGGCCAAGTCGCCATCCGCGAAGCGTCGACATCAGATAGGCGATCGGGTAGCCCAGTACGAGTGTTCCGATCGCCACGATGAGCGCGGTACGAAACGTCCGCAGCAGGATGGTGAAGTAGATCGGTCGGTCCACGAGCTTGGCGTAGTTGTCGAGGTTCAGCGACGGGTCGAGGAAGCTGCGGCCCAGAAACTGGACGATGGGCAGGTAGAAGGCCAGCACGAGGATGACCACGAGCGGAGCGATGAGGAGGATCGTGGCACCAACGCTGTATGAGTTCGCAGAAACACCGTAGACCAGGCGGTGCAGGCGTCCTCGGCGCACAGGGAGGCTTGTCACCCTATGAAGACCCGGCTGTGTTCGACTGACCACGCCACACGAATGGGATCACCTGAGCGCCTGAGATTGCCCTCGAGCGCTGGCTCTTCCAACGTTATCGTTTGTCCGGTCGCGAGTCTTGTGATGCAGGCGACTGTGCCGCCGCCATAGATCGTCTCGGTGACGGTGGCGGGCAGACCATCACTCGAGTCGGTGCCAACGATACGGATGGCCTCAGGACGGATGGCCAGGGTCGCCGGCGTCCCGTCGGACCAGGCGTTACCCGCGGGGGCGGCGACGCCAACGGCATTCCCGTCACCGACCCGCAGACTCCATGTGCCCGCGACTTTCTGAAGGGTGCCTTCGATGAAGTTCGTCTCCCCAACGAAGCCTGCCACGAAAGCATTGCTGGGGTGTTCGTATACCTCCTGCGGCGGCGCATACTGCTGGAGGTGCCCTTCATGCAATACGGCGATGCGGTCAGCCATCGTGAGCGCCTCAGATTGGTCATGGGTGACGTAGATGACCGTCGTGCGCAACTGCTGTTGGATGTGCTTCAGCTCGATCTGCATCTCTTCGCGCAGACGCTTGTCCAGCGCTCCGAGTGGCTCATCCATGAGGAGCACGGGTGGATCGAAGACCACAGCCCGTGCCAATGCCACGCGCTGCTGCTGGCCACCTGAGAGTTGATTGATGCGTCTTGCGCCGTAGCCAGGCAAGCGAACCAGTTCGAGGGCCCGATCCACGCGCTCCGCTCGTTCGTCCTTCGGGACCTTCTTCATCTTCAAGGGAAACGCGATGTTCTGAGAGACGGTCATGTGCGGGAACAACGCGTAGCGCTGGAACACCATGCCAACGCCGCGCTTGTTGGGGGGTTCAGGGATGATGTCGCGGCCAGCGATGAGGATCTCACCAGAGTCCGGTGTCTCGAACCCGGCGATGGACATCAGGATGGTCGTCTTGCCCGAGCCACTGGGACCCAGCAACGCCACGAACTCACCCGCCCGAATCTCCAGCGAGACACCGTCCACAGCCTTGACCGTGCCGAACGATTTGCGGAGATCGCGTACGTCGACCGATGCACCAACCACGCCATGAGGTTCAACGCCGCTCACTTCAGCGCGCTCACAGCTCTGGCGCCTGATCGGGCCACGCCGAATCTCGCAAGTGCATTCCTGGTCAGTCCGGCGATGCCCGGATCCACAGGCAGTGCTCCGCTCGCGGCGATGCTACCGAAGTTGAGCACTTCCCCCCCGGCGGGCCTTTTCCAGAAGATGAGATCCGCGCCGTGGTCGGGTTCGCCGATCCATTCCAGGTTGGCTTGGGGACGTGCGCTGGCGATCGTTTCGACCCCCTCCAGTGGCGCGTCCGCGAGCCCGACTCGATCGAGATTCGCGTCGAATTCATAGCCGCTTGCTCCGCCCCTGCCATTCAGCGAGCGATCGCCGATAGTCCCGTCGCTGGAAATCGGCACCAGCTGGGGCACAGTCAGCAGCGGATGGTCCGGCAGGAGTACTCGATATGGTTTGAATGCAGGCGATAGCCCATCGTCGATCATGCCTTTGAAGTTCATTCCCAAGGCTTCCCAACCTGGCTCGCCGGACAGACGCCAGGAACCCCCTGCGGCTCCGTCTACTGAGTGCCAGCGCTCGCCCCACCGATCTGGCTCTAACCATCGATCATCCACGCCGTCCACGACTTTGCGGGCTTCGATCACACCCTCGTCTTCCTCGAACGAAACGCGCACCGACAGGGTGTCACCTGACATCGAGATCACGTTTCCGCCTCCATCGAGAAAGGCGATCAACCCATCACGCATCTCGGCCGTCCAGTACTCACTGTGGCCGCAGATCATCACGGCCGCGAAGCGGCGGAGAAGGTCGGGCTCCTCGTGGACGTCGAGATCGGTCACGACTTCATGGGCATAACCCTCTCGCGTCAACCAGGCCTCCGCGATCCGCTCCGGACGTCCCAGATGGTTGCTCTGTGTCCTCTCGGCTCGGCGCAATTCGTAGCGATGCGGATCTGCCCCGGGGATGGGGATGCGCGTCCCGACGTGGAAGAACGGTTGCCCACTGGTGTGCACGGAGTAGAACGACGAACTGAGTCCGGCAACCGGGGTCTCATTGGTTGGCCGGCGCCCATATGCATACCAGGTGTTCGTCGCCGCAACGAGGACGATGCTGCCGGGGGAACGGGGCTTCCGGCGACTGACCACGAACGGCGTGGTGGTCATCTGGTGTGGTGCCTGACCCGGTTGGCGCACTTGGATGGCGTAGAACCCCGAGTCCGCATCTTCGGGGACCTCGTACTCGGCACTAGAGTTCCATCCGGCATCGACGAGATCGTCACTGGACAATCTGAGTCCATGGCCACGATCCACGTCTGAATCGGGCGTGTACGTGGAAGGCTTTCGACCGACAGGATCGAATGCCGGCCCGCCGATCATCCACGTCCCATGGTTGACGATCTGGCCATGGCGTCCGTGGCCGCTGACATCTGCAGCGACTGCCCCCGTCTCTTCATCGAGTGGCCAGGTCGCGAGGAGCGTCTCCACCCCGAGCTCGGCGAACGATGTGCGTCCGCGGTCGTCGACTACCCGTGCTATCTCCGCCGAGCTGAGGGCGCTGCGAGCGATGAACGGCCGGGAGATGTCGGCGTCGAGGAAGTCGTCGGCCTGGCCTCCCTCGGCCATTGCCCCGATCCTGAGCCGAGATGTCGTTCCGGGATCAGCTATCGGGCCGGCAGCCGACGAGGCCTCCTCCTGGTCATCGACCCAGATGCGCACAGTCGAGCCATCCCAGACCGCGATGACGTGGATCCAGGTTCCCAATCGCTCGTGGAGGAGAGCCCGGGTATGAGTCAGTCGCTCGTGCCTGAAAGCACCACCATCGCCAGAGTAGGCGGCGATGCGCCCAAGATGGTCGATGAGAAGTCCGAAGCGGCAATGATCGGGATAGTCGAGATCGCCCATGACTGCGCTCCAGGCGACCTGGATACGATCGATCCGCGGCAGGCGCCACGGCCGCAGCCACAAGCCGACCGACGCGGTCCCCCCGGGGATGGGATCGCCGTGGCAGTGGATGTATGAACCCGGAGCGATCTCTGCGGGTAAGGCCTGAGGGTGGTGCCAAGTCGCCAGTTCCTGGATATCGGCACGATCCGCGGACACACCTGCCGTTGGGTCGAGAACAGCGTCTCGACCCAGACGGATGACTGCGATCTGATGTTCGGATTCGGCGCGCACGTGCGCACTGATCCGCTCTCCTGGGCAGCTAGAGATGCGGCTGACATACGCCCATGTCCCATGGATAGGGACCTGACGAATCCGTTCTGGTCCTACCAATCCCATTTCCCCTCAGTCTGCCCGTGCCACTAGCGCAAACGCTTGCGAGACTAGAGCCTCGCCAGACGCGATGTCAACCCAGGAGGCTGGGATGCAACGTCGTGGACTAGGACACGCTCTACTCGGATTTCACCACCGTGCCACTGGACATCGGGTGCTATCGTTTCCACCACCCATGATGGCATCGAGACTCGGCCCTGGTCATGCAAGCGCTTGAGCCAAGCGCGAAGCGCTATCCCTGGTTGATCGACGGTCACACCTACGACGACCTCGCGCGCGAAACGATCGCGGTGACTGACCCTGCGACCGGCTTGGCCGTTGGAGTCGCCCCTGTCGCATCCGCAGCCGACGTGGACGCTGCGATCGATGCGGCAATGCGTGCGTACCCAGCCTGGGCTGCCAACCGGGATCTTCGTCGACGATGTATGCACCAGGCAGCCGCCGTCATCGATGACCACCGAAGTTCACTGGGTGCCCTGCTCACACGCGAGCAGGGCAAGCCGCTCTCCGAGGCGGAGCGGGAGGTCGAGCGTTTCGCGACGTGGCTGCGCTACTACGCTGACCTTGAACGGTACGATGATGTGAGGCGCGATGACAGCGCGCGATTC
This sequence comes from uncultured Chloroflexia bacterium, assembly GCA_963764785.1. Classification (GTDB taxonomy): domain Bacteria; phylum Chloroflexota; class Limnocylindria; order Limnocylindrales; family CSP1-4; genus JAFMJV01. The sequence goes on from CAVXTU010000001.1 coordinate 114,288, forward strand.
ATCCGCGTTGTGCAGCGACCGCTCGGGGTGGTGGCCGCCATCACCCCCTGGAACTTCCCCGTCTCGCTGCTCGGCTGGAAGGTCGCACCGGCGCTCGCCGCAGGCAATACCATCGTCGCTCGGCCTTCATCCCTGACGCCACTCACCACCCTGGAACTTGCGGCACTCCTCCAGGATGTGTTTCCGCCCGGCGTCCTGAATGCAATCGCGGGCGGGCGAGCCTCAGCGGAGCGCATGGTCAACAGTCCACACGTGAGGAAGATCGGTTTCACCGGCAGCACCGAAACGGGCCGGACCATCATGCGCTCCGCTGGGCCGGACTTGAAACGAGTGACGCTTGAACTTGGCGGGAACGACGCAGCCATCGTGCTCGATGATGCCGACCTCGACCGGATCGATGAGCGCCTGTTCTGGGCTGCGTTCTACAACTGCGGTCAGGTCTGCATCGCCGTGAAGCGGCTGTTCGTGCCTCGGTCCATGCTTCCGAGCATGGTGGAACGTCTTGCCGATCGCGCCCGCGGCGTTCGTCTGGGCCACGGCCTGGAACCAGGAACGCAGATGGGACCCCTGAACAATGCCGCGCAGAGACAGCGCGTCGAAGAGCTCGTCCAGGCGGCCCGGGCGGCAGGAGGACGAGTCGTCACAGGCGGACGCTCCCGGCCCGGTCCGGGCCACTTCTACGAGCCCACGATCGTGACAGACGTGTCACCGGGCGACCGACTCGTTGACGAGGAACAGTTCGGCCCGGCCCTACCGGTCATCGGCTATGACGACCTCGACGATGCCATCGCGTTGGCAGCGGCCTCCCGCTTCGGCCTGGGCGCATCGGTCTGGACGAGCGACCCCAGTCGTGCGGAGGCTATCGGCGACCAACTCGATGTAGGGACGCTCTGGATCAACCAACATCAGGAGGCCGTGCCGGACGCCCCATTCGGCGGGGCCAGGGAGAGTGGCCTCGGCTACGAGAATGGATTGCCCGGGCTGGAAGCGTATACGCAGCTCCAGACTCGGAACGAGCGACGCGAATGAGCCGATCGAATACTGACACCCGGGAAGACGAGCCACGCCCGGGCACCACGCCAGCCGGTCGACGCGCGACACTGCACGACATCGCGGTGGTACTTGGTGTTTCACAGGCGACCGTATCGCGAGCGCTTCGAGATGACGCCCAGATCAGCCAGCGAACGCGGGCTGCCGTCCGCCTTGTGGCGGCTGAGCTCGAATACGTCCCCAACCACGCGGCTCGTTCGCTCGTGCGGTCCGCGAGCATGACGCTGGGTGTCCTCATCCCCGACGCTGTCGATCAGCTGCACGGGCTCATCGTCAAGGGTTTCCAGGAGGTCGCGCTGGCCCGCGGGTATGCCGCCATCGTCGCCAGTGCATTTCGTGATCCCACCCTTGAGGCGCGAGTATTCCAGGTATTCAGATCGTTTCAAGTCGACGCGGTTGCGCTCTATGGGACCGTATCGGATCCGCACTCCACCGCAGCCGCCGTCGGGTCCGTGCCGATCGTTTTCGTCGTGCCCGAAATCAACGCAACGGCCATCGGCTCAGAACAACGACGATCGGTTGACCGTCCTTGGCGTGGAGACTGAGAAGGGCATCGCGAGTCTTGTCGATCACGTGGTTGGGACAGGGCGCACCAAACTGTCCTACGTAAACGGTGCCGACGTCGTATCCAATCGGGTTCGACGCTCCTCGGTGGCGGCCAGCCTGGAGGCAGTCGGCCTCGAGCCGCGCTTGCGTGAGTACCCATTCTCGCAGACCGACGCGGACTACATGAAGGTGGTGGCCATGATCGAACGCGAGGCTCCCGAAGCGCTCATCTGCTACGACGACACGATCGCCCTGAACCTCATCGCGTACTTGAGACAAAGCGGTATCTCGGTTCCCGATGACGTCGCAGTCACTGGGTTCGATGACATCCCGTACGCACGGATATCCAATCCTACGTTGACGACCGTCGGGCAACCGGGCGAACTGATGGGCCAGAGTGCGGCATCCATGCTGATCGATAGCCTCGCCTCCGGGGATCCCGCTGACTCCTTGGACTTGCCGCTCTCTCTGATGGTTCGAGAGAGCACCGGGCGAGCTGGTGTCTGATCAGTTCGTCGGCCCGGATCTTGGAAGTCTTCCTGTCATTGGCGTCGTCGGTGCCGGCACGATGGGCATCGGCATCGCCCAGGTTGCGGCCCTAGCGGGCCACACTGTGTTGATCGGCGACAGTGACTCAGCGACGCTCTCAACGGTCGAGGTTCGGATCCGGCGGGACGCTGAACGCATGGTAGACCGCACTGACCTTGAAGGAGACGCCAAGCTTGGCTTCATCGAAGCTACCGCGACAAGAGTGCGCCCATCAGCGGATCTCGACGGTATCGCAGCCGAATCGGACTGGGTGATCGAGGCCATCGTCGAGGATCTCGACGCGAAGCGTCAGCTCTTCCGAGCATTGGAACCGTCGGCGTCCACCGACACGGTCTTCGCCACAAACACGAGCGCGCTCTCGATCGCCGCCATCTCAGCCGGGCTCCGAAGACCGGAGAATTTCGTGGGTCTGCACTTCTTCAACCCAGTGCCACTGATGGCACTCGTGGAGGTGGTCTCGAGCGCCCGAACGGATCCGCGCACCGCTGATGCCGGCACCCTGCTCGTTTCTGGTTGGAGCAAGCGACCAGTCCAATGCATTGACTCCCCCGGGTTCGTCGTCAATCGAATCAATCGTGCGTTCACGCTCGAGGCGCTCGCGATGCTGGCATCGGGTGATGGCGATGTCGAATACATCGACGGTGCCGTGCGCGATGCCGGCTTTCGAATGGGGCCGTTCGAGCTCATGGATCTCATCGGCCTCGATGTGAACCTGGCGGTGGCAACCTCGCTGTTCGAAGCGTTCCTTCAGCGCCAGGATCCACTTGCGAACCGCTTCGAGCCAAGCGAGATTCATCAGCGGCTGGTGGCGGAAGGTCGCTTGGGCCGCAAGACAGGTCGTGGCTTCTACACATACCCACGAGACGTGGCAAAACCGGCGAGGGGAGCCAAGCAGGCATCAGGGTCTTCGGATGTCGCCACCCGCATTGTCGTGGCGATCATCCTGGAGGCATATCGTGCACTCGACGACGATGTCGCGTCACGGCAGGATATCGACCGAGCCATGCGCCTAGGAGCCAACCACCCATCTGGGCCATTCGAGCGGAGCTTCGAGATGGGCGGCCCATCGTCGATCCTCGAACTTTCCCGGTCGCTTCAGCACTTTGGCCCTCGCTTTTCGGTGCCGCGCAGCCTCCTGGCTGACGGGACCTGACCGCTCTCCTAGCGGGGCCCGCCGACTCGGCGATCGCAGTGTCAAGATCGACAAGCGTAAAGGGCGGAGGCGCATCGTGTCGCATGGGCGTGGGGCAGCGTCCGGCGGGATGTCCTGGGTCGGCGGCGGCTTCAGCTTAGGCCACCGCACACCCTCTGTCCGCCAGTTCAATAGCTAGGTCTGCGCCGCGTACAGCTCCCAGTCGCCCGGCACACCCTTCAACTGGTGAAGCCCTCGCGAGGTGAACTCCAGGCCTGATCCCAGCGACAGGTCCTTGACCACCGACGACACCATGACCTCATCCCTGCCCGCGAGGCTCATGATCCGCGCCGCGACGTGCACACCCAGTCCTCGCACATCGTCGCCGATCACCTCGATCTCGGCGGTGTGGACGCCGGCCCGGATATACACTCCCAAGGCCGCCAGTCGTGTGACCAGGGCCGCCGCACATCGGACCGCACGCGCCGGCCCGTCGAAGGTCGCGAGGAAGCCGTCGCCGGTGGTGCTGACCTCGTGGCCATGGAATCGATCGAGCTCGCGGCGGACAACGTCATTGTGGGTCTCGATGAGGGCGCTCCAGCTGCGGTCACCCAACTCGGCGGCCTGGTCGGTGGAGCTCACGATGTCAGTGAACAGCATGGTCGCGAGCACCCGATTGGGCTCGGACTCCGTGGCGCCGCCAGTGATGAATGCCTCCAGCTCGCGGAGCACGGCGTCCTGGTCCCCCAGCCAGAGATAGTGGTCGTCCCCGTCGAGCTCCACCAGCCTGGCTCCCGGGATATGGTCGGCGATGTATCGCCCGCCCTCGACCGGGTTGACCCGGTCGCCGGTCCGATGGAGGACCATCGTCGGCACGTTGATGGCCGCCAGGATGGCCCGGATGTCGATCTGGGCGTTCATCGTCTGCAGCGCGATGGCGGCGCCGGGACTCATGCTGTGCCGCATGAAGGATGCCCACCATCCGCGGAACGCCTCGTCATCAATCATCGATGGGGCCAGGAGATCGACGAAGATCGGCTGTCCCCACCGTTCGCGCATCTGCTGGACGATGGCGCTCCAGTACTCCGCGCTGGGTGCCGCGGCGAAGTCCGCGGACGACAGCCGCTTGGGGTAGGTGTTGGCGAGGATGAGCCGGTCCGTGCGCTCCGGATAGGTCGCCACGAACAGCGCCGCGAGCGGACCCCCGTCGGAGAAGCCGAGCAGCGTCGCACGCTCGGATCCGACCGCGTCCAGGACGGCCGTCAGATCGTCGACGCGCTGCTCCAGGCCCGGCAGGTCACCGGGAGAGACACGATCCGAGAGGCCGCTGCCCCGCTTGTCAAGCAGGATGAGCCGACTGAACGCGGCCAGGCGCCGATAGAGATAGGCGATGCGCGGCTGTTGCCAGGCGACTTCCAGGTGCGAGGGGAAACCCGGCACCATGACCACGTCGATGGGTCCTTCGCCGAGCACCTGAAAGGCGATGCTGACCTCGCCGCTGTGGGCGTAGCGAACCTCTGACGGCGAGCCCGCACTCACGGCCCGATGCGTTCTCCGAGTCGACCCCGCAAGACCTCAGGGACGGCGATGGAGCCGTCGGGCTGCTGGTAGGTCTCGATGATGGCCGCGACCGTTCGCGCCAGGGCCAGCCCAGAGCCATTGAGCGTATGCAGGATCTCCGGTTTGGCACCTTTCTCCGGCCGATACCGGATGGCCATGCGACGCGCCTGATAGTCCCGGAAGTTGGAGACCGAGCTGACCTCGAGCCAGTCCTCGACGCCCGGGGACCAGACCTCCAGGTCGTACTTCTTGGCCTGGGTGAATCCCATGTCACCGGTGGCCATGAGCTTGACCCGGTAGGGCAGACCCAGCCGCTGCAGGCAGATCTCGGCCCGCTCCGTCATCCACTCCAGCGTAGCGTCGGAGTCCTCCGGCCTCTCGAAGGCGACCATCTCCACCTTGTCGAACTGGTGGACACGCAAGATCCCGCGTGTCTTGGCTCCCGCGGCACCCGCTTCGCGACGGAAGCAGGGCGAGTACGCCACGTAGCGGATGGGCAGGTCGTCGCCCTCGATGATCTCGTCACGATGGATGTTGGTGACTGGGACCTCAGCGGTCGGCACGAGATAGAGGTCATCGCGCGTGACCACGTACATCTGGTCTTCCTTGTCAGGGATCTGGCCGGTTCCCCGCGCTGAGTCCTCGTTGACCACGGCTGGTGGCCACACCTCGGTCATGCCGTGCTCGCCGCTGTGGAGGTCGAGGAAGAAGCCGATGAGGGCTCGCTGCAAGCGCGAGCCGGCACCCTTGTAGAGCGGGAAACCAGAGCCTGCCACCTTGGCACCGGCGGCGAGGTCGATCATGCCCAGCGACTCAGCGACCTCCCAGTGCGGTTTGCGTACCCAGGGCGCGCCGTCAGCAGCACCGGGCTCCTCGTGGGGCGTCACGGGTTCGCCCCAGGTGCGCACGATCTGGCTGGCTTCCTCGCCTCCCTCGGGCACACCAGGGTCGGGCGGGTTGGGGATCCGAAGCAACAGCTCATCCAGTCGCCCGGTGATCTCGGCGAGCTGCGCATCCATGCCCGCGATCTCCGCCCCGATCCAGTTGGATTGTTCCTTCAACTGCGCCACGCGTGCGTCGTCCGCCTGCGCTCCGCCCTTCATGGCGTAGCCGATCGACTCCGAGATCTGCTTCTTCTGGTTGCGCAATGTGTCCGCCTTGCCGAGCAGATCCCGTCGCTCTACGTCGACGACCAGCGCCTCATCGACCAGGCCGGGGTCTTCGCCCTTGGCCACACAGCCGTGCCGGATGACGTCTGGCTCGTCACGCAGCCTCGTTGCCCCGACGCTCATGCGTTCACCTCGGGGACCGCTGCCGCGACCGTGGCCGCCTGACGCAGGCGTTCGACCACGAAGGTCTCCTCGAGGCTAGCCAGCAGCCAACCCGCGCGAGGTCCGTTGGACCGACCGAGCAATGCCGCGTAGACCGCCGCAAAGGCATCACGCGACGATGTCCCGCGAGCTTGTCCGGTGCGGTAGATGAGATCCTGCCAGGCATCGCCACCGCCTGGATGTTCGGTCTCTGCGCCGGATGCGAGGTCAGCCAGGAAGAGTCGCTGCACCTCTGTCAACTCCGCCACCTGGTCGGTCGGCAAGTCATCCCGGACAGCGACCTGGTAGCGGTCGGGGGCGAAGCCGTCAAGCCAGGCCCGGGCCACGCGGACTCGTTCCTCGAGGATGGCGCGTTCGGCATCGTCGAGCGGAGCGCCCTTCTCAACAGCGACGCGCGCCTCGACATCCACACCGGGCACCTGGACCAATAGCGTCAGGTGGCGGAAGGCGGGTCGGAAGCGGCGCGCCTCGACGGCGGGATCGGCATCGGCATCCACCAGGCTGGCCTTGAAGATGCGCTCTGGGTCGGGCGGCAGCTCACCGCGATAGGGCAGCCCCGCGGTCGCCGCGGCTAATCGATCGAACTCGTCGAACAGGCCCGGGATGGCATCGCCGTACGGATCGAAGTCCAGCGCCTTGCGCGGCTTGTGTCTCAGGAACAGGAAGCGGAGGAGCTCCGGTGGCAGCAGATCGGCCATCTCGTGCGCGGCGGCGCCACTGCCCATGGACGTGCTCATCTTGCGCCCGCCCACGTTGAGGAACTCGTAGGGCACGTTGAGCGGTGGCTCCCGGTCGAAGATCTCGCGGCTGATGGCATCACTGCGGTCGCGACTGCCACCCCGGGTGGCGAGGTCCTTGCCGCAACCCTCGATGGTGATATCGAAGAGGCTCCACTTGGCTGCCCAATCGACGTTGAAGGGCAGCTTGGCGCGGCCACCGAACGGGGCCACACGGCCGCTATTGCCACAGCCTGAGGCCCATTCGACGTAGTCGGGCCGGCAAGCGTAGGCGACGGTCTCGCCATCCCAGTCGGTGGCCAGCGTCGTACCGATGCGGCCGCACTGCTCGCAGATCACCGAGACCGGCAGCCAACCCGGGGCTCGCTCGACATTGCTGACTTCCAGGTAGAGGCGACGCACCACCGCCGCGCCATCGAGCGCTCTGCGGATGTAGGGATCCATGGAGCCGTTGCCGTAGAGCTCGCTCATCCAGTAGATCTCAGGCTCGATGCCTAGCCCCCTGAACGTGCCCATGAAGAGCTCGCCGACGAAGTAGCGCGCGTAGCTGGCGGCATCGCTGCCTTCCGGGGCGGGAACGTGGGCCAGTGGCACGCCCATGTATCGCTCCACGGCATCGGGGGTCAGCAAGGCCTGTGCGTCCATGGGGTCCAGGTCATCCACACCGTACTGGAAGCGGCTGGGCAGACCCGCCTCGACAAGGGCGCGATGGATGGCATCGTGCAGTACGACACCGCGCAGCGAACCGATATGGACGGTGCCGGAGGGCGTCTTGGAGTCGTTGACGACCTGCGCGCCATCGAGGCCCTCGGCTAGCTCGTCAGCCCAGAACATGTGTGTTGTCCCCTCTCCTGCCTCGTGCGGGCCGGGACGCGGTCAGCGGATACCGACGATGGTGTACGTGGAGTCGCCGGCCGGGACCGAGACGGTCACCGCTTCGCCCTTCTTCTTGCCGAGCAAGGCGCGACCGACCGGCGATTCATTCGAGATGCGTCCCTGGTCGGGTGCGGCCTCAGCGGCACCGACGATGGTGTACTTCTCCTTGCCGTTGTCGCCCTCGATGGTCACCGTGGAACCGATCTGGACGAAGGTGCGTGAGTGCTTCTCTTCGATGATCACCGCGTTCTTGATGATCGACGTCAGCGACTGGATCCGCCCCTCGACGAAGGCCTGCTCGTTCTTGGCGTCCTCGTACTCAGCGTTCTCCGTGACGTCGCCATATTCCTTGGCGTCATGGATGCGCTGGGCGACCTCTGGCCGCTTGACGTTGGTTAGCTCATCCAGCTCGGCCTTGAGCTTCTCGAGGCCCTCAGCCGAGAGGTATTCGGGCTTGTTGGCGTTCACGTGGATCCTCGTGGTGCGTTCCGACCGGGAGCGTGAGGCACAGGCGGGAATGACTTGTCAGGGTGGGTCCTGACGGTCGGCCTTTCGCCCTGCCAGAACAGGCGGATCAGGCGCCGTTCAGAGCGTGGATTGTACACGGTCGAGCGTGGCCTCGACAGCATCGAGCCTTTCGTCGCCGGCCCTGGACGTGGCCGATCGGCGAGCCGCTCCCGGGCAGGAGCCCCACCCGGACCGGGCAGTGCGATCGCTCCGGGCCGAGGCAGGCGAGGATGTCCCGGTGTCATGGCGAGCCAGGTCACGACGGTCGCGACTGGCCGGGGGGAACATCCCGGGCCACTCCTGTCACGCGTCCGGCGCGGTCTTTCACCACGAGGCCAGCCTTGAGCACGACGTCGACGTTGTCGGGTTCAGCGAGCAAGGCGATGTCGTCGAGCGGCTCACCCTTGACCATGATGACGTCGGCGATCTTGCCCTCCTCGATGGTGCCGATCTCATCGTCAAGCCTGAACAGCTGGGCATTGGTGCGGGTGGCACTGATGATGGCCTCGTGTGCCCCCAGGATCCGCGCCTTGTACACCAGTTCCTCACCCCGCCGACCCTGCCACGGGCCGACCACGTCTGAACCAGAGGCCAGCTTGACGCCAGCCTCACGGGCGACCTCGATGCTGCGATAGGCGGCCGCGGCGACGTCTCGCAGCCGAGCCAGCTTCTCCGGCGCCAGGCCCATCCGGTCCGGGTGGGCCAGGAACGACTCCATCGTCTGCAGGGTCGGCACCATGTAGGCGCCCGTCGCTGCGATCCGGGCGGCTGTGGCCGGTTCCAGCAACGATCCGTGCTCGATGGATCGGACTCCCGCATCGAGCGCCCTCTCGATGGCCGGCGACGTATGGCAGTGGGCCAACACGTAGGTGTCCCAGCCGCGCGCTACCTCGACGATGACCGAGATCTCGTCGACCGATAGCTGCAGCGAATCGAACGGATCGGTGGGCGAGACGATGCCGCCCGAGGCCATCACCTTGATCTGGGTAGCACCACGGCGCAGCTGTTCCCTGGCCACGCGGCGAACCTCATCGATACCGTCTGCCACGGCCATACCGGAGACCAGCCCGGGGATCGAGGCGATGCCATGGGCCGCGTGGTGGCGCTGACGCAGGTCGCCATGGCCACCGGTCTGCGAGATGGGCGCACCTGATGGCAGGATGCGCGGGCCGCTGAGATGACCATCGGCTACGGCCCTGGCCCAGGCCGGTTCCAGGCCGCCGGCATCCCGAACGGTGGTGAAGCCCTCCTGCAACGAGCGCTCGATCAGTCGCGACACCGCCAGCACGTGCGCGATCCACGTGTCATCACCGTAGGACCCATCCACGCCGACGAGCGCGAGATGAACGTGAGCATCGGTCAGGCCCGGGAGCAGCGTGCAGCCGGTCCCGTCGATGCTGGCGAGGTCGCCGGCCAGCCCTGTGCCAGCCGCCCCGATGGACCCGATGCGACCGTCTTCGATGAGCACATCGGAGCGCCCTGACGGTTCGCGGCCGGTTGCATCCAGGACGGCCACATCGCGGATGATCAGGCGCCGAGGCGCATCGTTCGGGGTCACGGTCCGGCCCTCCCTTGGTCGCTCAGCTACCCAGCCGTGCCAGTCGCCTGCGAATGCGTGTGACGGCTCGTTCGTCGGCACAGGCCACGAACAGCGTGTCGTCACCGGCGATCGTGCCAAGGACATCGTCCCAGCTGGCCCGGTCCAGGGCGGCGGCGATGGCATGCGCGGTCCCGGGTACCGCCCGGATGACCAGCATCGAAGCGGACTCGCCGATCTCGACGGGCAGGTCCTGGAGCAGCTCCGACAATCGCTGCTCGCCGCTCTGCTCCACGACGGCCTCAGCCGATGGCAGGGCGTACACCGGCGTGCCCTTGTAGGTGACCTTGACCAGGCCCATCTCGGTGATGTCCCGACTCACCGTGGCTTGGGTGGCGCGATAGCCCTTCTCCTGCAGTGCAGCCACCAGCTCCTGCTGCGTGCGCAGGCGACGCTTGCGGACGACATCGCGGATGGCTTGCTGACGGGCTCGCTTCATCGCCTCCATGGCAGGGCCTAACCGGTCACCACGATGAGCACGACCCAGACGACGGCCGCGATGAGGCGGTAGGCGATGAAGATGCCGGTGCTGTGCTGGCGCAGGTAGCGCAGCAGGAGCCCGATCGCCAGCCAGCCTGAGATGGCCGCGGCGATGACGCCCGCGGCAAGGACCACGAGGTTCACGTCCCCCGTCTCGCCGGTGGCGATCTCGCGGATCTTCCAGAGGCCCGCACCGGCGATGATGGGGATACCCATCAGGAAGGCGAAGCGGGCAGCCGCTTCACGTTGCAGGCCCCGAAAGAGTCCGGCCGCGATGGTGATGCCTGAGCGGCTGATGCCAGGAAAGAGCGCCAGCGCCTGTGCCACTCCGATGACTGCGGCGTCCCGGTACTGGGCCTGGTCCAGGCCACGTTCACGAGTGCCGTAGCGCTCCGCCAGCCACAGGATGGCCGCCCCGACCACGAGGATGAACGGGATGACGATGATCGACTCCCGGAAGAACGTGTCGATCCAGTTCTCCAGCACCACACCGAACAAGGCGGCGGGAATCACGGAGATGAGCAGTACCAGCGACAGCTTGCGGTTGGGGTCGTCGCCGTAGGAACGCTCGCGCAGGAGCGCCCAGAAGGCGGCCAGCAAGTCAAGCACGTCCCGCCAGAAGTAGGCCAGCAGCGCCGCCAGCGTGCCCATGTGCAGCATGACCACGAACTCCGGGCTGTTGATAAGGGCGTCGTCCCAGCCCAGGATCCGGGGCAGCACGATGAGGTGCGCCGATGATGACACCGGCAGGAACTCGGTCAGTCCCTGCACGATGCCGATGACGATGGCCTGGACGATCTCTTCCACGTGGACCTCCGATGAACCCGGCGGGTCAGCGCCCGCCGGTCAGAGGTCGGGCGCTGGTCAGCGGATGAAAAGCGGTGCGAAGACGAGCGTCAACGTCGCCAGCAACTTCACCAGGACATGCAATGACGGGCCGGCGGTGTCCTTGAACGGATCGCCTACGGTGTCACCGACGACCGCGGCGGCGTGGGCCTCGGAGCCCTTGCCAAGGACATTGCCATCGTCATCTGTGAGGTTACCTGCTTCGATGAATTTCTTGGCGTTGTCCCAGGCCCCACCGGCATTGTTGAGGTAGGTCGCCAGCAGGACACCAGCGATGGTGCCGACCATGAGCAGGCCGGCCACGGCCTCGTAGCCAAGGATGAGCCCGACGGCGAGTGGGGTCGCGATGGCGACGATCCCGGGCGGGACCATCTGACGCAGTGCCGATCTCGTGGTGATGTCCACGACGCGCGAGTAGTCGGGTCGCTGGCTGTAGTCCATGATCCCGGGCATCTCGCGGAACTGGCGTCGTACTTCCACGATGATGTCACCGGCCGCCTTGCCCACGGCGCGGATGGCGAGTGCACTGAAGACATACACGAGCATGGCCGCGATGAAGGCGGCCGCGAAGACACTCACGTTGGCCAGGTTGACGGTCTCCAGCGGGGGCAGGTCGCGCGCGAAGAGCGCCACGTTGACCTTGTCGAGATAGGCCTGGAAGAGCAGGAACGCGGCGAGGCTCGCCGAGGCGATGGCGAAGCCCTTGGTGAGCGCCTTGGTGGTGTTGCCGACGGCGTCGAGCTTGTCGGTGATCTCGCGGGCCGAGCCTTCAGCGCGCGAGAACTCGGCGATGCCGCCGGCGTTGTCGGTGATCGGCCCGAACGTATCCATGGCCAGGATGTAGGCCGTCGTCATGAGCATGCCCATGGTCGCCACGGCGGTGCCGAACACACCGCCGACGTTGCTGCCGTCCTCGCGCACGAGTCCCGCCTGGTCGCCCAGCCAGAAGCTCACGATGAGGGCCGTGCCGATGACCAGGGCCGTGACGAAGGTGGTCTCGAAGCCGACGGCCGTGCCGGCGATGATGTTCGTGGCTGGGCCGGTCTTGGAGGCCTCCGCGATGTCCTTCACGGGGCGCCAGGCGCCGGCCGTGTAGTACTGCGTGATGTACACGAAGGCGACGCTGGTGGCCAGGCCGACCACCCCACAGAGGAAGTACCAGACCCAGGTGGGGATGCCCGCCGTGCCTTCGAAGTCACCGGTATCCAGCAGCAGGAAGCTGACGATGAAGATGCCCACGACGGAGAGGATCGTCGTCGCCCAATAGCCACGATTGAGCATCTTCATGGGGTCTTCGTCTTCCTTGCCGCGGACGAAGTACATGGCCACCATCGTGGCCAGCAGGCCGAAGGCGCGAACGACGAGCGGAAAGAAGATCCAGGCCTCCGGGTTCGACCACCCCGACGAGACCGCGATGAGGTAGATGGCGACACCCAGGATCATCGCGCCGATGTTCTCGGCAGCAGTGGACTCGAACAGATCTGCACCACGACCGGCACAGTCACCGACGTTGTCACCGACGAGGTCGGCGATGACCGCCGCGTTGCGCGGGTCGTCCTCGGGGATGCCCTTCTCGACCTTGCCGACCAGGTCGGCACCGACGTCCGCCGCCTTGGTGTAGATCCCGCCGCCGAGCTGCGCGAACAGGGCCACGAATGATGCGCCGAAGCCGAAGCCGACGATCAGGAAGGGGGCGATGGCATAGGTGACGTCACCGATGAGGGCCTCGTAGAGCGTGAAGATCCCCCACACGCCCAGGAGCGAGAGTGCGACCACGAGGAAACCGGAGACCGCGCCGCCGCGCATGGCTACCTGCACCGCCTCGACGACGCTGGTTCGTGCCGCGGCCGCCGTGGGGACGTTGGCGCGAACGCTCACCCACATGCCGATGATCCCGGAGGCCATCGAGGCGGCCGCTCCGACGATGAAGGCGAAGCCGGTCATGATGCCGAGCTCGAGGCCGAAGATGGGCGTCTCGGCTACTTCTTCCGTATCGACCAGGGCGATGATCGCCGCGACCACGAACATGCCCACCACGGCCAGGATGGCGATGGTGGAGTACTGCCGCTTGATGAAGGCATTGGCGCCCTCGAGGATGGTTCCGCCGACCTCCTGCATCGCCTCCGGTCCCTTGTCCCGCGAGAGCACGTCTCGCGCTAACCAGACCGCGAAGATGACGGCGGCGATCCCGGCGATGGGGATGATCCAGTAGGCGATATCGGACACGGTCTTCGTGCGCCTCCTTCGTGGCCGCCGCGCTTCTACTGCACCAACAGACGCGGCAGGCGAGTCACGGGCATCACCTCACAGGTGACAGAACCCACTCGCCAGAGTGTCGCACGCGAGAGGCAGACAAGGGAGGCCGAAGGGACAAGGATCGTTAGGGCCATCGGTCACGACATCTCGGCCACGGCACTCGAGGACGAAGCCGGGGACGACCGGGCGGAGTGAACGAGCAGTCTGGATTCGTGCAGCCGTGCCCAGGCCTGCCACGGTCAGGCCTCGGATCGCCACATCCGAACCCGACCAAGGGCGTCGCGCTCTTCAGTCCTCGATGATCCAGGCGTCCACAGAGCGCTGGTAGTCGAATAGCTCGGTTTCGTCGAACCAGAGCGCCAGCTCGGTCGCAGCATTCTCCTCGCTGTCCGAGGCGTGGACCAGGTTCATGCCGGTCTCGAGCGCGAAGTCCCCACGGATCGAACCGGGTGCGGCTTCATGTGGACGCGTGGCGCCGTTGACCGCGCGACAGACAGCCACAGCGTTGGTGCCTTCCACGGCCATGGCGACCAGCGGGGAGGACGTGATGAACTCGATGAGGCCACCGAAGAACGGCTTGTCCGCGTGCACCGCATAGTGTTGCTCGGCAAGTGAACGCTCCACCTGCACCAGCTTGAGGCCCGCGATGCGAAGGCCGCGGGACTCGTAGCGGTCGATGATCCGGCCGACAAGGCCTCGCTGGACGCCATCGGGCTTGATCAGGATAAGGGTGCGCTCGCTCACATGGACTCCTTGGTGGGTGGCCCCCCAGCGAGGGCCAGGTGGGCTTGTTGATAGGCTGCTGCCGCCTCCGTATCGCGACCGAGGGTGCGATAGGCGTCGCCTCGAAGGAGATGGATAGCGGCCAGATCCGGGCTGCCCGCAGTCGCAGCTTCTGCGGCTCGGTCGGCTGATGAGAGGATCACCGGAGCCAGCGCCGGGTCCAGCCGCAGCAGGACCGACAACCGTTGCGATGCGGCCGCGACGTCGCCCGCGGCCAATGAGCGATCGACGATCTCGAGCTCCTCGCCGGCGAGGCGTCCGGTCATGACAACATCGCCCGGTGAGGCTGGGCCGGCGGGCCGCCCGATGCCGCCGCGCCCATGGGGGACAGTCGCAACGTCCGTGGCGCCGACCGAGTCGTCCGACGATCGCTCGTCGATCGGCTCCAACTCCCAGGTGGAGGGTGTGGGGTGGGCTACCTCGCTGCCGCCCACCAGCAGGCCCCAGTGGCCGGGAGCGTCGGCGACGGTGGGCATCCAGCCGGCATCGGCCGGGGGCCAGATGTCATCGCGCGGTTCCATGGCGAAGAGGATGTCGATGGCGCCGCCGACGCGATCCGCGACCGCCTGCGACTCGCGGCGAGCGTCTTCCTCAGCGCCGGTCCTGGCCAGCTCCTCGGCGATGATCAGTGCCGCCAGCGGCTCCTTCCCGCCGGACGCCTGGTGGGCACGCGCGGCGTCAGCGGCCCCGGGCAGATCGCCGCCGCGCCAACGTACTTCGGCCAGGTCGGCCATGGCGTCGCGATCGAGTGTGCCAGCGCCAGCCATCTGCTCCAGGGCGGCTCGGGCGAGGGTCAGCAAGCCACCCCGAAGGTGGACCCGCGCAAGGCGCGCATCGGCCGATCGTGCACTTGCTGCGGCCTCACCGGTGTCGGGGCCTGGTGGTGCCTCGTCCGTGGTCGTCGCCGGCGAGGCCTTGATGGGCACCGAGCCGGAGGGTCGAGGGCGTCCCGAAGCAGCAACCCCGGACGGCGGGGAGGAGGATGCTACGGGTGGCGCCATGCCAGGGGGAGGCTGGGTTGCCATGCCAGGCCCGTGGCGCAGCGCCGGGGCCATCCCTGGTGCCGGGGCCATCCCTGGTCGCGTGGCCATCCTCGACGGTGGCATGCTGTCCTGCGGGTGCGGTTGGCCCCCGGGTGGCATCGGGCCTTGCGGCTGCTGCAGCCTCTGCGGTGGTGCCATCGGGCGCGGCTGCCCAGGGATACCTCCGGGCGGTGGAGGCGGCCCTCCCGGGTATCGCGGAGGACCGGGCGGCAGCGGGCCGGGTGGTGGGCCCATCGATGGCGGCGGCCGCTGCCCCGGTGGCGGGAGAGGCAGCTGGCTCTGCGACGGCCGTTGGCTCGACGGAGGCACCGACCCCTGACTGGATCCCCCCGGTGGTTGCTGTCCCGGTCGCGGTTCGGAGTTCCGGTCAGGCCGTGGTCCCGGCAAAGGCATCTGTGCGAGCGGAGAAGCCTGGCTCGGCGGCGGGCCCTGAGGTGGTGGCGAAGCCTGCGGTGGTGGCGACGCCTGCGGTGGTGGCGAAGCCGAGCCCGATGGGGCCGCCTCGCCGGGTGGCTGTGGCTCCCCCGGCCGCGATGGAGAGGCGGATACGTCGGCTTCGATGCGCTCCTCATCATTCACGGCAGCCGCAATGCCCCCTCGATGCTGCCCGACTCGAGGTTGGGTCCGATGACGGCCCCGCACAAGGCGTCATCACGGAACAGTCGGGCAGCCAGCGCCTGGATGTCATCCGCGCTCACCCCCTGCAATGCCTCGATCACCTCGTCCATCGTCATCACTCGTGCATGCAACGCTTCCTGGGTACCCAGGAAGGATGCCATCGCTCGCGACTCCTCGAGGCGAAGCTCCAGTCGCCCCAGCGTGAAGTTGCGGGCTCGCTCCAGCTCTCCCGGCGAGACCCGCTCGTCACGCAGTCGCGACAGCTCCGCCGCCACGCTATGCACGGCCGGGACCACGTCGTCTGCGTCTACGCCCATGTACACCTGCAGCATGCCGCAGTCCGTGTAGTCGGTCTGGAACGAGTGCACGTCGTAGGCCAGGCCCTGCTCCTCGCGGATCTTCAGGAACAGACGCGACGAAGCACCATCGCCCAGGATGGTGTTGAGCAGGTCCAGGGTCCACTGGTCGGCGTGATCCCGCGGCAATGCCGTCAAGCCGAGGCAGACGTGGGCCTGCGCGGTGTGACGGTGCTCGAGGCGCATCCGCTCGAGGGGCACGGCCGGCGCGGGCAGGAAGACCGGATCGCCGCCACCGCCACCACCGAAGGAGCGATCGACCAGCTCGACGACGTCGTCATGGCTGATGTCGCCGGCCACTGAGACGACGAGGTTGGCGGGGCGATAGCCAGCCGACCAGAAGTCGCGGATGTCGCTGTCACTCAACGAGCGTACCAATTCCTCGTCGCCGGCGATCTCCCAACCCAGCGGGGTATCGCCGAAGTAGGCCTCGTCCCAGATGTTGTAGATGAACTGGGCCGGATCATCGCGGTACGAGCGGATCTCATCGATGATGATCTCGCGCTCGTGGGCGATGTCGACGCTGCGCAGGAGCGGCCGCAGGGTCAGCTCGGCGAGGACGTGGATGCCCAACTTGGCCTCCCGGACGGGCAGGCGTGCCCAATACACCGTGGTCTCGCGATCGGTGGCCGCATTGCTGTTGCCACCCACACCTTCGATGGCCTCGGACACCTCCCGCGTCGTGGGCAGGTCCTGCGTCCCCTTGAAGGTGATGTGCTCCATGAAGTGCGCCAGGCCGGACTTCTCGCGCGTCTCCTGTCGGGAACCGACCATGACGTAGACGGCCACGGACAGGGAGCGCATGCCGCGCATGCGGGCGGAGATGACGCGCGGGCCGTCGACCAGCGCGGTACGTTCGAACATCGGGGCGCCATGCTACACGGGGTTGTCGAGGGACCCCTCGCGGCTAGACCTCGGTGCCCGGCTCCCCACCCGCATCATCGGTCGCCGGACGGTCGCCGTCACCGGGCAGCTCAGCCGTGTCGAACGTGTTCAGCTCCATCTGGACGTAGCCCGGCGAGACCTGGAACGGCAGCGGCTCCTGGATGGGCTCGTCGCCATCGCCACCGGGCGGCGGCACGAACTCCAGCACCACTCGCTCATCACCCTGCACCAGGATGTACGTGATGAGCTGGTCGGGGCGCGTCTCGAACTCGAGGTGCTCCCAGGATGCCACCGACAGGCAGATCGATAACGGCGTGAAGAACGAGGACACGTCCGGTCTGTCGGCCACGATGCGCTCGACCCACCCGGTGCCATGGGAGACGACCTTGCCACCGCGCAGATAGCGATAGGCCACGGTCTGCCGCAGGAGCGGACGCAGCAGGTGGTAGATGTCGACCGGATTCGAGACCAGCCCGGAGTTGACGAAGAACTTGGCTGGTGGCTCGATCGACACGCACCCCTCCCACGGCATGCGGTCCGCGTCCGCTCGGACCTGTGGATTGACGACGGCGCCGATGGTATCGCAGCCTCGGCCGTGACATGCGCCCGGTCCGCACCTGACCGCTCGTGACTGGACCATCGACAGCAGCGGCCTATCATCGGCGCGTGATCCTTGCAGTCGATATCGGTAACAGCGCCATCAAGGCCGCCATCGTGGACGGTTCCCACGTCCACCGGGTGGGGAGACTGGACACGTCCGTGGCCGGCGGCGACGACCTCACCGATGGCCTGCGGGTGCTCATGGGTGCCACGGACGAGGCGCCCGGCGCCATCGTCGCTGTGAGCGTCGTTGACCGCTGGACCGAGCGCCTCGAGTGGGCTGCCGAGCGGCTCGACTTGCCGCTGACGGTGGTGGCAGCGAGTCACATCCCCATCAGTACCGCGCTGGTGCGCCCTGACCAGACTGGCCCCGATCGCCTCGTCGCCGCATGGGCGGCTGCCAGCATCCATGGCGCGCCCGTCATCGTGGTCGATCTCGGCACAGCCACGACGGTCGATGCGGTCGACGCCGATGGCTTCTTCCTGGGTGGCGCCATCCTGCCAGGACTCGGCCTGGCCGCCGTGGCCGTATCCGAGGGTACGGCGCGACTCCCCCGCGTCGACCTGGAGCTGCCCAGCGAGACCATCGGTGTCGACACCCTCAGCGCCCTGCGCAGTGGCATCGTCATCGGGCACGTCGGCGCGGTCCGCGAGCTTGCCGCACGTATGCACTTACGGATGGCGGCCGGGAACGCTCCGGCGACCCGCGTCATCGTGACCGGCGGCTACGCCAACGCCGACTGGGCCACGGCAGCGTGGCAGACCGCTGCCGGACCGTCACTACCGGCCATCGCGGACGAGCTGGATAGCGAGCTGGTGCTCAGGGGATTGGGCCTGCTGGCGCAGCACATGGCCAGCCGACCTGGTGCCGGAGCGCCTCGATGAGCGAGCGACCCCTTGAAGGGCGGCTGATCCTGCTCGGCGTGACCGGCTCGATCGCGGCCTACAAGGCGGCCGAGCTACTGCGCCGACTCAGCGCGGCCGGTGCCGAGGTACAGGTGATGATGAGCTCGGCGGCGACCCACTTCATCGGGCCACTGACCATGGAGACGCTCTCGGGGCGTCGGGTCATGCTCGATGCACTGGAACTGCAATCAGACCAGCGAATCAGCCACATCGTGGCCGCCGATTCCGCCGACGCCATCCTCGTGGCACCAGCCACGGCACACTGGCTGGGCGCCATGGCCAACGGGCTGGCATCCGATGTCATCACGGCGACCTGCCTGGCCAGCAGCGCTCCGGTCGTGGTCGCGCCGGCCATGGATGGCGACATGTTCATCCATCCGGCCACGGTCGCCAACATCGCCCGACTGCGGGAGTTCGGCTACATCATCAAGGATCCCGAGTCGGGCGCCCTGGCTTCAGGTCAGACCGGCGTGGGACGCCTGGCCGAGCTACCCGTGCTGGTGGAGGCCGTCGCCGAAGCCATGGCTGGCCGACCCGTCCGACAGCCGGACCCAGCGTCACGTCCGCCCCGAGTCGATCCTCCCACCCAAGACCTCGCCGACTGGCACATCGTGGTCAGTGCCGGGGGCACGGCAGAGGCCATCGACCCGGTCCGCTTCATCGGCAATCGCTCCAGCGGCAAGATGGGTATGGCCATCGCCGAGGCGGCGCTGCGGCGCGGGGCACGGGTGACGCTGATCAAGGGCACCACCAGCGTCGGGCCGCCAGAGGGCGCGAGCGTGGTGGAAGCCGAGACCGCAGAGCTAATGCGTGATGCCGTACTCGCCGCGCTTCCCGGTAGCGATGCGCTCATCATGGCCGCCGCTGTGGCCGACTTTCGCCCGCGCAGCGCCTCCCCCACCAAGCTGGCCAGGGCCGAGGGGCTCACGCTTGAGCTCGTGCCCACACGGGATATCCTCGCAGAGGCTGCCGCGCTGGCACGCCGCACTGGCCATGCACCCGACCGACGGCCCATCATCGTGGGCTTCGCCGCTGAGACCGGGTCACTCGATCGCGCGCCCGGCAAGGCGGAGCGCAAGGGTGTCGACCTGATGGTTGCCAACGACGTTGCCGAGCCGGGCTCGGGCTTCGGCACCGATACCAACCGGGTGACCTTCGTCGTACCGGGCAGATCGCCTGAGGCCATGCCGCTGGCTTCCAAGCTCCAGGTCGCAGACGAACTGCTGGGGCGACTGGTGGCGCTGCGGGCCGGAACCGGTGCATCATTGGCCCCATGAGCGCCAGCAAGCCCCCTCGCCGCGTCACCATCGCCGACATCGCCCGCATGTACGAAGCGGGTGAACAAATCGCCACCATCACCGCGTACGACTACCCCACCGCGCGGATCGTGGATGACGCCGGCATCCCGCTCATCCTGGTCGGCGATTCGCTGGGCATGGTGATGCTGGGCTACGACACCACGGTGCGAGTCAACATCACCGAGATGCTCCACCACACCCGGGCCGTGGCCAGGGGCGCCAAGCGGGCGCTGGTGGTGGGAGACATGCCGTTCCATAGTTATGGCATCTCCCAGGAGGAGTCGGTCGGGCATGCGGGACGCTTCCTGTCCGAGGCCTACGCGCAGGCCGTCAAGGTCGAGGGCGGTATGCGCTCGGCTCGCACCATCGAGGCCATCGTCACCAGCGGCATCCCGGTGATGGGCCACATCGGCCTCACCCCCCAGGCCGTCAACCAGCTCGGTGGCTTCAAGGTCCAGGGGCGTTCCAAGGAGTCGGCACGAAAGCTCATCGCCGACGCGCTCGCGGTCCAGGAAGCCGGCGCCTTCGCGGTCGTGCTGGAGCTGGTGCCGGCGGAACTGTCCCTGGCCATCACGGAGCGGCTGTCCATTCCCACCATCGGGATCGGGGCCGGACCACACACCTCCGGCGAGATCCAGGTGATCACCGATATCGTGGGCCTGACCCAGGGCTTCACACCGCGGCACGCGCGGCGCTTCGGCGAGGTCGGTGAGGCCATGGCAGCGGCCGTGCGCGACTATCGCGATGCGGTGATCGCCGGCACATTCCCGTCCGAGGCCGAGTCCAGCTCCATGGACCAGGCGCTGCTCAAGGAGGTCCTTGGACGCGGCGCGCTTGACCAGGCCGATGAGCGCACCGCCATCCCGCTCGACCACGACCTCTGATCGCACCCGGCCAGCCATGCTCGCGATGACTCGCGTCCTGCAGACACGCCAGGAGCTGCGTGACGCGTTGGCCGCGCTGCCGCGACCGGTGGGCCTGGTACCCACCATGGGCTGGCTCCACGAAGGCCACGAGGCGCTGATGCGGCGCGCTCGCAGTGAGAATTCCACGACCGTCGTGACCATCTTCGTCAACCCGCGCCAGTTCGGGAGTAGCGCCGACTACACGCGATACCCGCGCGATACCGAGCACGATGTGGCCATCTGCCGAGCAGAGGGAGTGGACATCGTCTGGGTGCCGGAGGTCGAGAGCGTCTATCCGCCGGGCTTCGACACGACCGTCAGCGTCGGTGCCATCGCTGCGCCACTCGAGGGGGCCGCACGCCCGGGGCACTTCGATGGCGTCGCCACCGTGGTTGCGACGCTGCTCTCGCTGGTCGGGGCCGAGCATGCCTACTTCGGCCAGAAGGACGCCCAGCAGGTGAGGGTCATCGAGCGCATGTCCCTTGACCTGGCGCTGCCGACCCGAATCATCGCCTGCCCGACGGTGCGCGAGTCCGACGGGCTGGCGCTGTCGTCGCGCAATGTCCACCTGACGCCCCAGGAACGCGCCGCGGCCCCCGTGCTCCACCGGGCCCTCTCAGCAGCACAGGACGCCTACGATGCCGGTGAGCGTGAAGGGGCAGTGTTGCGCGGCCTGATGGAGGAGATCCTGGCGACCGAGCCGCTCGGCCAGGTGGAATACGTCTCGTGCGCTGATGTGACGACCCTTCGCGAGCTGCGACACATCGAAGGTCCAGCGCTGCTGTCACTGGCCGTCATCTTCGGTTCGACTCGACTCATCGACAACACCATGGTAGGGAGCAGGGGCTAAACGATGCGGATCGCGGCGGCACAGGTTCACCAGGCATGGGGACGACCGGACGAGGGCGCGGATCGCGTCGTCGACTGGATCGGTCAAGCCGCTGCCGAGGGCATCGACCTCCTGGCCTTTGGCGAGACGCACCTCGGTGGCTATCCCTTCTGGATCTCGATGACCGATGGTGCCCGCTTCGATGCCGCTGACCAGAAGCAGGCCTACGCCTACTATCTCGATGCAGCGGTGGAGCTCGAGGGACCCCAGCTGCGCCTCATCAGGGACGCCGCCGCGGAGCATCGGGTCTTCACCTACCTCGGTGTCGCCGAGCGGGGGGCCAGTACAGCGCGCGGCAGCGTGTACGCCACGCTCGTAGCCATCGACCCCGAGCTGGGCATCGTCTCCGCCCACCGAAAGGTGCAGCCAACGTACGAGGAGCGACTCGCCTGGGCGCCAGGTGATGGCAACGGCCTGCGCGTCCACAGCTTCACCGGCCGCGGTGGCGACACCATGCGGGTGGGTGGCCTCAACTGCTGGGAGAACTGGCTGCCCCAGGCACGGCTGGCGATGTATGCCGGAGGCGAGGATATCCACGTCAGTGCCTGGCCCGGCACGACTCGCCTGACCCGCGACATCACCCGCTTCATCGCCCGCGAAGGACGCGTCTTCTCGCTGGCTGCCGGGAGCCTCATCTCGCGGAGCGACGTGCCCGAGGATTTCCCCTTGCTGGACGCTCTCGATGACGGCGACTGGACCGACGGGGGTAGTGCCATCGCCGGGCCGGACGGGGCATGGCTGCAGGAACCAGCGACGGAAGAAGGGCTCGTCTTTGCCGATGTCGATGCCACACGCGTGCGCGAGGAACGCCACAACTTCGACCCTACGGGGCACTACGGTCGACCGGACATCTTCGAGCTCAAGGTGGATCGCCGGCGCCGATCGGTGGCCAGCTTCAGCGATGATCGCGAGGACCCGTCCGCCGCCTGAGGCAAGCGCCCGTCAGTCGTCCTGCACCGGGGTGTCTGAGGTGTCTGAGCCCCGCCGCACCCAGCTGGCCCCATCGGCGAGGCGCCTGAGGCCCCGACGTACCCGGTCGCCCCTGGCAGGGGTGCGAGCCGATCGGCCCGCCGCGCGAGATGCGGCCTGGGCAGGCCACGGCGTGGCGTCGAGGACCTCGAGCAGCCGGCCAACGTCGAAGTGCTCGGCCACCAACCGCTTGATCTCGTCGATCTTGGTCCTGTCCGCGGGGTGTGTCTTGACCAGCAGACCGTGGATGCCGCTGGCGACCGGGTAGATCTCGTCGTCGATGAAGAAGGCGAAAAGCCCGGCCTCGCGAAGCATCGCGATCTCTCGCTCGCCGGGTCGACTGCCTCGGGTGAAGACCATGCCTGCCAGCAAGCGAGCCTCGGGGTCGTTCGGCTGGCGTCCGAATCGGGAGCAATTCCGTAACCGCTCCAAGCGGCCCGGTTCGCGGTTGAGCTGCTCCTGAGTCTTGTTGGCCGCGATGGTGGCATGGATGACGTCCTGGCGATCACCCTGCACGATGAGCAACGAGCCGGGACCGATCCTGCCCAGCACATCGCGTGCGTGGCCGGCACCGATCGCGACATGCTCGATGACTCGGTCCATGTCGTCGCCCGGTGACAGCAGCTCACCCTTCATCTGCTCCCACAACATGGTGACGGTGGGATGCGCCAGCATGGGCCGATACGGCAGCACGCCGAGCAGGGCGATGCCGTGACGGGCCAGGCCGCGTTCGAGGATGTCCGGCAGCGAGGGGTCGGCATCGACGTCGACCTTGTTGATGACCGCCCCGAGGAGGGGCACACCATGTCGCGCGAACAGCGCCCGATTGAGCACGATCTCGTCGATGGGCCGACCCACGCCGCCCTCGCTGACGATGATGGCCGGGGCACGCAACCGGCTCGCGACCTCACCGTTGGACAGCCCGACCACTGCGCCGACTCCAGCATGTCCGGTGCCCTCGATGAGGAGTGCCTCGTGATCCGCGACCAGGTGACGGTGTGCGGTGTCGATGCGAGCACCAAGGTCCACCGCCACGTCGCCGCGGATGAACGCCTTGGTGAAACCGCGTGGCAAGTGCACCGGACTCATGTCGATGAGCGGCTCGGTGAGCCCGAAGCAGGCGCGCATGAGGATGGCGTCCTCGTCAGCTGGGATGCCGTCGACATGAGCGTAGCGCTGACCCACCGGCTTCATGAACGCCGTCGCGAGTCCCCCTTCGAGCATCGCGGCCAGCAAGCCCAGTGCGAAGGTGGTCTTGCCGTGATTGCGGCCGGTGGCTGCAAGATAGACCTGCCTCATGCGGTCAAGGGTAGTCGCCGCGGAACCGCTAGCATCGGCGTGTGAATACCGTCGTCTTCGATCTGGGCGGGGTCCTCGTGGATTGGGATCCCCGCTACCTGCTCAGGAAGGTCATGCCCGGCCGCGAGGCCGAGATGGAGACCATCCTGGCTGACGTCCTCAACCACGACTGGAACCTGCAGCGCGACCGTGGTGACTCATGGCCCGATGCCATGGCCCGACTGGAGCACCAGTATCCGCACTGGGCGGACATCTTCCGCACATTCGACGAGCGTTGGGTGGAGACCCTGGGCGGCTCCAAGGACGCCACCGTCGCTATCCTCAAGGAGCTCAAGCAGCAGGACGTGCCGTTGTATGCGCTTAGCAACTGGTCTGCTGAGAAATTCCCGGAGGCGGAGGCAAGGTTCGACTGGCTCGAGCTGTTCGACGGCATCGTGGTCTCCGGAAGGGTCGGACTCATCAAGCCTGACCGCGAGATCTTCGAGTATCTGATGCAGACCTACGACCTGGAACCGGGCGACCTCTTCTTCATCGACGACCACGAGCCCAACATTTCAGCAGCACGTTCCCTCGGGATCCGTGCGCATCAATTCCGAGGTGCGGCGAGGCTGCACACTGAACTGGTCGAGCTGGGTCTCCTTCAGGAGGTCGCGAGCCCGGCAGTCTAGCCGCCAGAACCGCGACGAGCCGGCCGCCTCTCCGATCGCTCCTGGACCGCTCGCCTCGTCGGTCCGACGGTGCCGCGACGCTGCTATCGTCGGTCGTACCTGTCCGCACAGAGGATGTTCGAATGCGCTCCATCGTTCCAGGCCTACATTCCGGCCGGCTTGTCCCGACCATCGTGCTTGCCATGCTCACTGCGCCGGGCGTGGCCGCGGCGCAGGATGCGACCGCGGAGGCACCCGCCGCCAAAGTCGCCGTCGGCGGCTGTCTGGCCGGCGGCGCCGACTGCCTGGAGACCGCGACGCTGATCGAACCGGATCCCACCGTGACGAACCCTCAACCTCACCCCTGGGACAGCGTCAGCGTCGCCAGCGATGGCACCTCGCTGAGCGTGTACTTCTGGATGGGCGTCCCCGAGTGCAACGGTCTGCAGGATGTGGAGGTCACCCCCACCGATAGCGGCATCGACGTGGTGCTCTATACCGGCGTCCCTGCCGGCGCCGAAGATGTCGCCTGCATCGCCATTGCGCAGCTGTACCGGACAGACGTCCAGCTGGAGGAACCTCTGGTCGGTGGTGCCTCCGCGCAGTAGACCGATGCTCCAGCCTGAGCGGGCCGGCATCCCGAACCTGCGAGGGTGGCGTTCGGGCCACCCGCAGCGAGTGGGTGCCCGTCGCGTCCCCCGCCCTCGCTACAGTCGGTCGCGCGTCCCCAGCTTGCGCTCGATGCGGTCGAGACCCTCGTGTAACCGTGTAAGGGTCTCTTCGTCCACGGTGTCCTCGTTGGTGTGTGGTCCCAGCTGTTCCAGGATGTCAGCGATGAGGCCGTAGAAGACATGCGCATCGGCCAGGAAGAATTGCGGTTCGTTGTTGTAGCGAACCAGGGTCAGGCGCCCCTGGAGCACGCGGCGTTCATCGACATTGGCGGTCTGCGTCGAGAAATCGTGGCCCTGGATGCCGTCGGGGTTGTTGAGGAAGTTCAGTGCGTTGTCGATGGCCAGTCCGAAGCGCGCCCGCCACGCTCGGAGCCGCTCCAGTGTCTCGGGTGCGATGCGCACCTCGGCGACCTGGTCGAAGACCTCGGGTGAGACCGTCAACAGGCCCACCAGCGTGGTGCCGGGCCTTGCACCCAGCATCACCTGGAGCGAGCGCTCCAATGTGAAGACCTCCGAATCGAAGCGGGGGCTGGTGATGACGTCGGTAAGGAGATCCTCCACGTTATCGAGCGTGGCCGTCTCGGAGACGGCTTCGGCGAGCTGGAGCACCTCCTCCTTGAACAGGAACTGTTCCTCGTGGTCAAGTCGTTCGACCATGACGCGCCTCCGTATCGATCAGGGGTAGAGGCCGCGCAACGCGGTCGCCTGGGCGACGCGATCCACGGCCAGGAGATAGGCGCCAAGGCGCATGTCCACATTCTCACGTTCGGCCATCTGCAGCACCTCGCTGAACGAGCGGACCATGATGGCCGTGAGCTTGGAGTTGACGACATCTTCCGACCACTGGTCGCGATTGAGGTCCTGGACCCACTCGAAATAGGACACCGTCACGCCCCCGGCATTGCACAGGATGTCGGGGATCACGAAGACGCCGTTGCGAGCGAGGACGACGTCGGCATCAGGTGTCGTTGGTCCGTTGGCAGCCTCGGCCAGGATGCGCGGCCGGACGCGCTCGACATTGTCAGCGGTGATCTGATTCTCGAGCGCTGCCGGCACCAGCACATCCACGGCCAGCTCCAGCAGCTCCGGATTGCTGATGTCATGGGAGCCCGGAAACCCGGCCACCATGTCATGTTCTGCCTTCCACGCCACGAGAGCGGGAACGTCGATACCCTCGGGCCGATGGATGCCACCGCTGGTGTCCGACACTGCGACGACCCGGGATCCCATGTCGTGCAGCAGCCTGGCGACCGTCGAACCGGCATTGCCAAAGCCCTGGATCGCGATGGTCGCGCCGACGATATCGAGCCCGATCCGGCGAGCAGCCTCCGAGATCGTGACGACGACGCCACGACCCGTGGCCTCGGCCCGCCCTTCAGAGCCGCCGAGGCTGACGGGCTTGCCGGTAACGACACCGGGCACGGTGTGGCCCACGTGCATCGAGTAGGTGTCCATGATCCAGGCCATGGTCTGGGCGTTGGTGCCCACGTCCGGCGCGGGGATGTCCCGCTCCGGGCCGATGATCACGCTGATGTTGGTGGCGAAGCGCCGCGTCAGGCCCTCCAACTCACGCCTGGAGAGTCTCTTGGGGTCCACCGCGACGCCACCCTTGCCGCCGCCGTAGGGAATGCCCACGACGGCGCACTTCCAGGTCATCCACATGGCCAGCGCACGGACCTCGTTGAGGGTGACGTCCTGGTGGTACCGCAGGCCTCCCTTGGACGGACCACGGCCCAGGTTGTGCTGCACCCGATAGCCCGCGAACACTCCCACGCTGCCGTCGTCCATGTGCACCGGCACCGACACGATCAGCTCTCGCTCAGCCTCGCGCAGCACGGCCCGCAGGCCAGGGTCAAGCTGCAGCCTGTCGGCGGCGATATCGAACTGGCGCTGGGCCACAGCCCACGCGTCGATCACCGGTGTGGCCCCGGGAGCCGTCATCAGGCGTCCACCTCCATCGGCGAGCGCCGGGCCTCGACAGGGGCGGGGCGGGCTGGCTCGCTGTGCCCATCAAGAGCACGGCTAGCGTACATCGGCAAAGCCTGCCGCTAGTGGGAGCTGCGCGACCCGGTCAGGCGGTGAGGATGGTCGCGACACCGTACATTCCCGGCCCCACGTGGGTGCCAGCGACACACCCGGTCAACCCGATGGCGACTCGGTCTTCATCGAGCCCGGCGGCAGCCATGAACTCATCCCGCAGGGCCTCGGTGTCCACTCCGGTGGTGTGCAGCACGGTGGCTCGTTCGACTGACTGGGCGGTCACTAGCTCCAGCAGCCGTGCCCGCGCCTTGCCGGCCGTTCGCTTCTTGTCGGCAGTGCCCACGGCTCCATGCTCCACGAACAGGATGGGCTTGATCGAGAGCATCGAACCCAGGAGCGCGGAGGCACGGCCGATGCGACCACCCCGCTGCAGGTACTCGAGGGTGTCAACGGCAAAGTACAGCTGCGACCGCCCGATCAGATCGCGTGCATGGGCCACGACGGCCGCCATCGGTGCCCCATTCGCTCCCAGTACGGCGCTGTCTTCGACGATCATGGCCAGGGCATGGGAGGTCGTGGCCGAATCGAGCACGGCGACGGTTCCCGGCGCGAACGAAGCGGCCCCCTGGACCGCGGCAGCGTGGGTCGCCGAGAGCTTGTCGCTGATGGTGATGCAGACGACGCCGGCGGCGCCGCCATCGAGGGCTGCTTGATAGGCTGCCTCGAACTGGGCCGGATTGGGCGCGGCGGTCCTGGGCATGGGGGCCCCGGGGGCCGTGAGCCTCTGGTAGAACTGCTCGTTGCTGAGCTCGGTCACAGCTTCGAACGTCTCATCGCCAAAGCTGACGGTCAGCGGCACGAGCCGCACGCCGAATTCCGCGGCGCGCTCCGGCAGGAGGTCCGACGAGGTGTCCGTGACGATCGCGATCGGTGCCATGGCACATCGTAGGCTGCGTTGGCAAGCGTCGAGCGGGTGGTTCGCGGAGTCGTCTCGTTCACCCTCGCGGCAAGGTCGCCCGCACTGGCAGGTACGATGCCAGCATGAGCGAACGGGAATCGCGACGCTGCCTGGTCACCGGAGGATCCTCCGGATTGGGCTACGCCATCGCGGCACGCCTCCGTGACGAGGATTGGCTGGTGACCTCACTGTCACGTCGAGCCATGGCACCCGAGGGGGTGACCGCAGTCGCCGGCGACGCCACGGATATCGCGGACATCGAGCGAGCCCTGGTCGAAGCGAGCGGTCCGGAGGACCGCCTGCATGGCCTGGTATGCGCGGCTGGCCTGCCCCCCAGCGGTCCCTGGGACGACCCGGAGCACTGGGCCCAGATCATCCGCGTCGACCTCACTGCGTCGTGGCAGGCGGCTCGCCTCGCCTGGCCGATGCTGGTTGCCCCAGGCGGGGCGATCGTGCTCATCGGCTCGATCGTGGGCAGCGCTGAGGGCTCCTCGCGTTCGCCTGCCTATGCCGCGGCCAAGGCCGGGATCGAGGGCCTGGGAAGGTCGTTGGCACTGATCGGGGCCAGGCAGGGCATCCGCGTCAACGTGCTCGCGCCCGGTGCCTTCGACACGCCCTTCGACGAGAAGCTGTTCCCGGCTGACACTCGCCCCGACGTCCCGCTTGGGCGCATGGGCCGACCCGACGAGATCGCGAGTATCGCCTCCTTCCTGCTCTCGGACCAGGCCTCGTATGTGAACGGAGCGGTGTGGCGCGCGGACGGTGGCCGAACCGTGCTGTCGCCGGCTTCTTCGGCCGGCACCGCAGCTCCCGAGGAGCACACCGAGTCTTGAGGATCAGGCGGGTGCCGCCCGAGGAGGCCGGCTGGGCATCGACGAGGGTCGGCCCGTGGCAGCGACACCAGCGCCGGGAGGGCTACCGCAACCCGTGGTTGACGGTCTGGCATGACGAGGTCACACGGCCCGACGGTGAACCCGGCATCTACGGTGTCGTGCACTTCGCCAACAGCGCTGTCGGCGTGGTGGCCATCGATGACGACGATCGCGTGGCCCTGGTGGGCCAGCATCGCTACCCCTTCGACCGCTGGTCGTGGGAGATCCCCGAGGGCGGCTCGCCGTTGGCCGAGGATTCGCTCGCGGGTGCGCAGCGGGAGCTCCTTGAGGAGACCGGGTTGACCGCGCGGACGTGGCGGGAGATCGGTCGCTGGGAGCTCTCCAACTCGATCACCGACGAGGCCGCAGTGGCATACCTGGCCACGGACCTTGTACAGGGTGAGGTACGGCCCGACGGCTCCGAGGAGCTGGAGTTCAGGTGGCTGCCCTTCGACGACGTCATGGAGATGATCCGCAGTGGCGAGATCAGCGACGCTCTGTCCGTGCTGCCGATGCAGACCCTGGCACTGGAGCGAGGACGCTCGCGAGTCTGACCCCTGCGCCCAAGCCCGATTGACAGCGGCCGATCAGGTCGCTACTGTCCAAAGCCACATGACGCGATATTGGTACTTTAGCTAGCGGGTACGAGGCGGCCGGGTAGATCCCGGCGGCAGAGGCACTCGTGCCCGCTGACGCAGGACCCATCGAAGGGCCTGCGTTTTTTCTTGCCTCGAATGCCGGATACACGACGACGAGCAGGGGCAGGACACACGACCAGCGCGGTCGGATCAGCGACAAAGGATGCAAGTCAGATGATCATCGTGATGCGCACAGGCGCAGCCCAGGACGAGATCGAGGACGTCAAACAGGCGGTCGCCGACGAGGGCCTGGAGACGTACGTGATGGTGGGCGAGGAACGCACCGTCATGGGCGTAGTGGGCGTGGGAGTCGAACGCGTGCAGCACCTCGAGTCCATGCCGGGTGTGGAACAGATGATCCGTGTCAGCAAGCCGTACAAGCTGGCCAGCAACGAGCACCATCCAGACAGATCCAGCGTTCGGGTCGGCAATATCGAGATCGGCGCTGGGGCACCGCTGGCGGTCATCGCCGGTCCCTGTGCCGTCGAGTCGCGCGACCAGATCCTGGCCACGGCCAGATGGGTCAAGCGCGAGGGCGCGACCGTTATGCGTGGCGGCGCATTCAAACCTCGTTCCTCCCCCTATGCCTTCCAGGGTCTCGGCATCGAAGGGCTCAAGCTGCTGGCCGAGGCACGCGAGGATACCGGGCTGCCCGTCGTCAGCGAGATCACAGACCCGGCCGATGTCCCGATCTTCGACGAGTACGTCGACATGCTCCAGGTCGGCGCCCGGAACATGGCCAACTTCGTGCTCCTCAAGGCCGTCGGCCAGTCGAAGAAGCCAGTACTCCTGAAGCGCGGCCTGTCGGCCACCATCGACGAGCTGCTGATGGCCGCGGAGTACGTGCTCTCGTCGGGCAATCCCAACGTCATCCTGTGCGAGCGCGGCATTCGCACTTTCGAGACATCGACGCGGAACACCCTGGATCTGTCCGCCGTGCCAGTGATCCAGGAGCGGACCCACCTGCCCATCATCGTGGACCCGTCACACGGCACGGGGCATCGACCCCTGGTCCGCCCGATGGCCGTGGCGGGCGCCGCGGTGGGCGCCGATGGCATCATCATCGAGGTCCATCCCGACCCGCCCACCGCCCGCTCCGACTCGGAGCAGTCGCTCTCGTTCCCCGAGTTCGGCGACCTGATGGATGACCTTCGTCGCCACGAGTACCTGCGACAGCCCACGGCACCCGGTGTGATGGCACCCCTTGAGCTGCCGGTGGAACGACAGCGGCTGCGCGCTCGGATCGACGACGTCGATACACGCATGGCGGCGTTGCTCGAGGAACGCGCCGAGTTGTCGGTCGCGGTCCAGCAAACACGTGAGGCTGACGAGCACGGCCACGACGTGGGTCGGGAGCGGGAGCTCATCGAGCGCGCCTCGCACGTTCGCGAGGGAGTCCTGACGGTCGAAGAGCGTGAGATGGTCTTTGGGGCCATCATGCGTGTCTCGCGGGCGGCCCAGCGACGCAACGCTGCCGTCGACGCGGCCCTGGCTGCCGGAGCATCGCCGGATACGACGGTGGTCGCGGGCAACGGCGTCAGCACGTGACGGTATCGCCTGGGCCCCAGGCAGCGGACCGCGTGGGGGTCGCGACCCGGGCGCCTGCGCTGCAGGGTTCGCTTCACCTTCCGGCCGACAAGTCGGTCGCGCATCGGGCGCTGCTGTTCAACGGCATGGCAGCGGGCCAAGCAGAGATCTCACTGTATCGACCGGGCGAGGACGTCCTATCGATGGTCGCGGTGCTGGAACGCCTGGAGGCGGTCGATTCGATACGTCGTGATGGCGACGAGACGGTCCGGGTCATCATTCAGGGTGGCGGCACTATCGATGCCGCCTGCCTGCCGGGTTCCGGGGGCGAGACGCTTGACTGTGGCAACGCCGGGACAGCCATGCGCCTGCTCATCGGGGCGCTCGCCTCTCGACCCGGTATGGCCACGCTCGTCGGTGATGCCTCACTGTCGAGCCGGCCCATGGAACGGGTGGCTGCGCCGCTGCGATCGATGGGTGCGGACATCGCGACGCAGGATGGACACGCTCCGGTCGTGGTCCACGGCCACCGGCCGCTGCAGGCCAGACGGCACGAGCTCAGCGTCGCCAGTGCCCAGGTCATCGGTTGTCTCACGCTGGCCGGGCTGGCAGCAAACGGGGAGACTATCGTCGCCACGCCGGGGCCGACGCGCGACCACACCGAGCGGATGCTGGCCTGGTTGGGTGCCCCGGTCCGTCGCGAGGGGCCGGTCACCAGCATCCACGGACCTGCCGGGTTCGCGGCGCGAGATATCGTGGTCCCGGGCGACATCTCGGCCGCGGCTGCCTGGCTGGTCGCAGGCGCGTTGCATCCGGATGCACATGTCACGCTCGAGGAGGTCGGACTGAACCCGTCTCGCACCGGCATCATCGACGTCCTCCGCGACATGGGCGCCGACATCAGGGTCACCTCGGACGGACCCAGCAAGGGCAGCCCTGAGCCGGTCGGCACGGTCACCGTGATCGGAGGCCGGCCGCTCCACGCTATCGAACTCGGTGGCGACCGTGTGGCTGACGTCATCGACGAGCTGCCGCTCATCGCGGTGGCCATGGCTGCAGCCGAAGGTCGATCCACCCTCCGAGACGCTACCGAGCTGCGCGTCAAGGAGTCCGACCGCATCCAGCTGGTCGTGGAAAACCTCGTCGCGATCGGGGCCCGGGCAGAAGAGCGCCCAGACGGCTGGGTGGTCAGTCGCGGCCATCCACGGGACGCGGCCATCCGTACCGCTGCGGACCACCGCATCGCCATGGCGTTCGCGATCGCCGCCGTGTCCGGTGTCGCGGGTACCCTGACCATCGACGATCCCGCCTGCGCAGCCGTCTCCTACCCCACATTCTGGACGGACCTGGAGCGCCTCACCACATGACCCTGCGACGACTGAGGCTGCTCACCGCTGGAGAGTCTCATGGGCCTGGCCTCTCTGGCATCCTCGAAGGGTTGCCGGCCGACCTGGAGGTCTCGACCGCCGGAGTCGATCGCGACCTGGCCCGGCGGCAGCACGGCTATGGCAGTGGCCGGCGCATGCTCATCGAGTCCGACCACGTGGAGTGGATCGCGGGGTTGCGGTTCGGGCGAACACTGGGCTCTCCCCTCGCCTTCAGCATCCCCAACCGCGATTGGGCCAACTGGTCCGAGCGGATGTCGGTAGAGCCCGTGCCGATCAGGGACCGTCCCAATCCGATCACACTGGCTCGTCCCGGCCACGCCGACCTCGCAGGCGCTATCAAGTACGACACCGGCGACATCCGCAACGTCCTGGAACGTGCCTCAGCCCGGTCGACCGCCCCGCGGGTCGCGGCGGGGGCCGTCTGTCGGCAGCTGCTGGAGGCCTGTGGGGTGACCATCTGGTCGTTCGTGGACCAGCTCGGGCCAGTCCGCGCCTTCGATGGCGCGGACGAGCCCGTCCCGCTCGTTCCGGAGGGCTGGTTCGAGACAGACCTGCGTGAGCCCTCGCCGCTCCGCTGTCCCGATCCCGCCGCCGAGTCCCGGATGATCCGCGAGGTCGACGCCGCCATCGAGGCGGGTGACTCGGTCGGCGGGTCGTTCGTCGTGGTCGCCGAGGGCATGCCCGTGGGCATCGGCTCGAACGCCGAGTGGGATACACGTCTCGATAGCGCCATCGCCGCCGCGCTGATGGGCATCCAGGCGGTCAAGGGCGTGGAGATCGGCCTGGGGTTCGCGTCGGTCGGTCGGCGCGGCAGCGCGGTCCATGATGAGGTCGAGCCGGGCGCCTCGGATTGGAAACGCAAGACCAACCGGGCGGGTGGCACCGAAGGCGGCATGAGCAACGGCGCCGCCGTGGTCGCCCGCGTCGCGGTCAAGCCGGTCTCGACGCTGCGC
The DNA here is from genome assembly GCA_963764785.1 of uncultured Chloroflexia bacterium. Classification (GTDB taxonomy): domain Bacteria; phylum Chloroflexota; class Limnocylindria; order Limnocylindrales; family CSP1-4; genus JAFMJV01. The sequence goes on from CAVXTU010000001.1 coordinate 147,940, forward strand.
AAGCCACTCGACTCCGTGGACCTGGAGTCCGGCGAGGTCCGGCGCGCCCATATCGAACGCAGTGATGTAGCCATCATCCCGCGCGCTGCCATCGTCGGGGAAGCCATGCTGGCCGTGGCGCTGGCCGACGCGCTGCTGGCCGACATGGGAGGCGACACCATCGGCGATTTGCAGGCGGCCGTGGCTCGCCGACGTGCGCGCGCTGCCGGCCCCCGCGGCGGCGACGAGGCCAGCGGTGGCATGGAAGCACTACCGGACAACGCCGCCGAGGAGGCCTTCCCTGTCGGCGGCGTCGACGCGTGATGTCCGGATCGCTGACATTCCGACTGCTGGGTCAGGGCATCTCGTACTCGGCATCGCCAGCCATGATGAATGCGGCATTCGACACGCTGGGCCTGCCGCATCGCTACGTGCTCGCCGACGTCGCTCCACAGGACGTCCCTGCCACTGTGGATGGCTTGCGGGCGGCTGACGTCGGCGGCGCCAACGTGACCGTGCCACACAAGGCAGCCGTGGCAGCCCTGATGGACGATGTCTCCGAGGTCGCCCGCGAAGCCGACGCCGTCAACACCGTCGTTCGTGAGGGCTCCCGCCTGGTCGGTCACAACACCGATATGCCAGCCACGATGGAAGCGATCCGACGCCTGCGTCCGAATGGCGTCGGTCATGCGCTGATCCTTGGCGCTGGTGGCGTCAGCCGGGCAGTCCAGCTGGCGCTGCGCAAGGTCGGAGTGGAGCGCGTCACGGTGCTGCGGCGCTCAGACGGGTCGACGAAGCGCCTCGAGTCGGAGATCATCGCCGCCGACCTGCTCGTGAACGCCACGCCGGTCGGTACCGGCAGTGATGAAAGTCCGGTCTCAGCTGTCTTGCTGCGCGCGGATCTGGCGGTGCTCGACCTCGTCTATCGGCCCAGTCCCACACGCCTCGTCAGCGAGGCCCTGATGGTCGGAGCGGCGGCCGAGGCAGGGGCATCGATCCTGTTGGGGCAGGCGTGGCGCTCGCTTGAACTGTGGATCGGGCAGCCTGCGCCGATCGATGTCATGCGGAGCGCGCTCGATGCGGAGCTGGCGGGCGCGTCCGGTGCCTGAGGCCATCATCCTGGTGGGACTTTCGGGCGCAGGAAAGTCAGCCGTCGGTGCTGCCGTGGCGGCACGTCTCGGACGACGACTCATCGATCTCGATGCCGAGATCGAACGACGTGTGGGGGTCCACCCGGCCGAGCTCATCAAGGCGCAGGGTGAGACGTCGTTCCGTGCGCTCGAGTCAGACGCGGTCGCCCGGGCGACCGAGGTCGAGGGAGCCGTGATCGCCACCGGAGGCGGTGCCGTGATCGAGCCACTGAACCGCTGGGCATTGTGGAACGCCGGAAGCGTGGTCTGGCTCGACGCCCCGGATGAGATCCTGGTCCAGCGACTCTTGACAGACGATGAGGAACGGCCGATGTTGGGGGCCCGGCCACTGGCTCGTCTGCGCGCCCTGCGGATGGCCCGTGAGCCATTCTACCGAGCCGCGGATAGCCGCATCGACGCGTCAGCCCCCCTTTCGGCAGTTACCGGTTCGGTCATCGCAGCCCTCGGCGAGGTTCGGCCCACGGCACGACGACTCTTCGATGCCCAGGTCCGTCGTGATCATCCCATGGGGCCTCGAGCAGCTCGGGTGCTTCTCGGCGCCGAGCTCGATGCCGCTACGTTCGGTGACGTCCTCGCTCCGACCAGCACGGGCGTGCCTGTCGTCGTGGCCGATCGTCGGGCCGCCGCCGCACTTCCCGGCCTGATGGCGGCACTCCCAGCGGAGCGTCAGGTGCGCATCGCCACCGGGGAGCGCCAGAAGCGTCTGCGGGCCGTGGAAAAGCTGCTCGAGGCGGCCGGACCGATAGGGGCTGAACGCGGCGATGCCTGGATCGGCGTGGGCGGCGGCACGGCGACGGACATGGTCGGTACCGCCGCGGCGCTGTACCTGCGTGGCGTGCCGTTCGTGGCGGTGCCGACGACCTGGCTGGGCATGACCGATGCGGCCCTCGGTGGCAAGGTCGCAGTCGATCTCTCCGCGGCCAAGAACGCAGCTGGAGCATTCTGGCCTCCGGCTGCCATCATCGGCGACGTCGCATCCTTGAGAACGCTGCCGCGTGCGCGACGCCTCGACGGCATGGCCGAGTCGCTCAAGAGCGGCCTGATCGGCGACCCGGCACTGTGGCATCTGGTAGAGACTCGCGGAAGGGCCGCCCTGCGACAGGATGAGGCCGCCCGCTATGCCATCATCGACCGCTCCGTCCGACTCAAGCTCGGTGTCGTCGATCGAGATCCGTTCGAACAGGGCGAGCGACGCACGCTCAACCTGGGACATACGCTGGGGCATGCGCTCGAGATCGAGAGCGGCTACCGATTGCCGCATGGGATGGCTGTGGTGCTGGGCCTGCGGGCGGTGGCACGGATCGCGCGAGGCCGCGGCGCCGACGCGGGCCTCGATGAGCGTATCGACGAAGTCGTGAGGGATCTCGGCTATCGGCTGCATCGGGCCTTCGATCGGACCGCGGTCAAGGTCGCCCTGGTGAATGACAAGAAGCGTCACAAGGGTAGGCAGCGTTGGATCCTGCCCATGGCGGTCGGCACCGTCACCGAGGTCGACGATGTCTCCGAGGCCGAGCTGGATGACGCCCTCTCCGCGATCAGCGAACGTAGTGCGGCCGCGGCGGCATGAGGATCCTGTTGCTCAACGGGCCGAACCTGGGCCGACTGGGCAAGCGCGAGCCTAGGATCTACGGCACGACCACGCTGACGGAGGTCGAGGCAGCGGCGACCGAGCATGCGGCCGACCTCGGTCACACCGTGGCCTTCTTCCAGTCGAACCATGAGGGTGCGCTCATCGACCGGATCGAGTCACGCGACTATGACGCCATCGTCATCAATCCCGGTGCCCTGACCCACTACGCCTACTCACTCCATGACGCGTTGCTGGGTGCCGAATGCCCGGTCGTGGAGATCCACATCAGCGACATCACGGCGCGAGAGGAATGGCGCCGCGTCTCGGTCATCGAGCCAGTCGTGAGCCACCGCATCATGGGTCACGGGTGGCGCGGGTACCTCGAAGCCATCGACTTCCTCGATGAGCAGGCCGTCAAGCCTGCCTGACCCGCACCCACCCCGAGGAACCACACGCATGACTCCAACACTCCCGCGCCCCGGGCTCGCCGGCGTCGCGGCCATCGAGATCAGTGCTGACACCATCTCACCGGTCGCTGCCGCCTTGCGACTTCACTTCCATGATCGACTCGCCTTCATCCTTGAGTCAGTCGAGGGTGGAGCGCGCTACGGCCGCTACTCGATGGTCGGCGTTCGCGGTCGCATCCTGTCGGTCGATGACGGTGAGGCCGTCGTTCGAAGCCACGACTATGCCGAGCTCGACCGTTTCCCGGCATCGGATCCACTCGAGGCCCTGCGGCGATCGCTGCCGACCGCGCAGGACCATGGCGAACTACCGGTCTCGCTGGCGTCTGGCGTCGGCTATCTCGCGTACGAGGCCGCCGCCCTGTGGGAGCCCAAGGTGCCTGTCCCGGCGGCCAAGCCCATCGATCTGCCGTTGGCCCTCTTCCATCTGCCCGACGTGCTCGTCGTCTTCGACCATCTCGCGCAGACTGCGACCCTGGCCACCATCGACGATGCCGCAGCGCAGGATCGGTTGGCAGGCGCTGAGGCTATGCTCTCTCAGCCTGGCCCGAACGAATCCGCAGTCCTCATCCCTGGTGAGCGTGGGAGGCACGAGCCACCCGCGGCTGACCCGCACTACGAGGCCGGTGTGGCCAACCTGGTCGCCGACATCCACGCCGGGGAGATGCTGCAGGTCGTACCGGCGCGGCGGTTCTCCCTGCCATGCTCGGTCGGACCGCTGGAGATCTATCGCTCCCTGCGGCGGATCAATCCGTCACCACACCTGTTCGCGGTGGACCTGGGCCCGGGTCGTGCGCTGATCGGAGCGTCGCCTGAGCTGCTGGTGAGCGTTCGCGACGGTGTGGTCGCCACCCGGCCACTCGCCGGGACGCGCCGCCGTTCGGCTGACCCTGCGGAGGATCAGGCTCTTGAAGTCGACCTGCTGGCAGACGAGAAGGAGCTGGCCGAGCACGCCATGCTGGTCGACCTTGCCCGAAACGACGTGGGACGTGTCGCGACGCCAGGCAGCGTGCATGTGCCCACGCTCCATGGCATCGAGCGCTATTCGCACGTCATGCACATCGTCTCCGAGGTGCGGGGCGAGTTGGCCGCAGGACGGGACGCCTTCGATGCCGTCCGCTCGGTGTTTCCCGCGGGCACGCTCAGTGGCGCCCCCAAGGTTCGAGCCATGCAGGCCATCGCCGACACCGAACAGGAGCAACGCGGCCCCTACGGGGGGGCCGTCGGGTTCCTGTCCCCCGACGATGTCGAGATCGCCATCACCATCCGCGCCATGGTGCTGATCGAGGGCATCGCCCACGTGCAGGCGGGGGCCGGCATCGTGGCCGATTCGGTGCCTCATCGCGAGTCGGCAGAGGTCGCTGCCAAAGCTGGGGCCACCCTTGCCGCACTTGCTGAAGCCGAAGCCATCTACAAGGCCGATGCAGTGGAGCTCGACCGATGACCATCGCCACGACCGAGCGGCCGGGCGCGGGTCTGCGCATCCTGCTGCTCGACAACTACGACTCCTTCACCTACAACCTGTACCAGTACCTGTGTGAGCTCGGGGCCGGGGTCGATGTGGCCCGCAATGACGAGATCAGCGTCGACGAGATCTCGGCACGGACGCTCGATGGCATCGTCATCAGCCCGGGCCCATCACGTCCGGAGAACGCCGGGATCTCGATGGCGCTCATCGAGCGTCTCGGGCCCACCGTGCCGATCCTGGGCGTCTGCCTCGGCCACCAGTCCATCGGCATGGTCTATGGGGGCGAGGTCATCACGGTCGAGCCGGTGCACGGCAAGAAGTCGCCCGTCGAGCACCAGGGCGCGGGGATCTTCGAGGGACTGCCGAACCCCATCGAGGCCGGACGCTACCACTCGCTTGCCGTGGCCCGGGATTCGCTTCCGGACGCCCTGGAGATCACGGCTACATCGCCGGATGGGCTGGTGATGGGCATGCGCCACCGTGACTACCCCATCGAGGGCATCCAGTTCCATCCCGAGTCGATCCTCACCGAGGCTGGCAAGACGATGCTGGGCACCTGGCTACGTTCGCTGAGGACCGTCTGATCGGTCACCGCACCGGGCTCGAGATGGCGAGGTGAGATCCATCAGCACCGCCGAACGCCGCGCTCGCCTGGCTCGGCGCCATCGCGTTGACCCGGTCCACCGTGCCGACACCGTCAGCGAGGTCGTTCGCGATGTCGTCTGCCTGCACGCCACCGATCCGGCCACGGTGTACCTCTCGGCGTGGGCGCGGATGAAGGAACCATCGGTCGCCGCGGTCGACGATGCTCTCTATCGTGAACGCAGCGTGGTACGCATGCTGGCCATGCGACGCACCATGTTCGTGGTCTCGGCAGAAGAGGCGCCCATCCTGCATGCCGCCGCATCGATGGGCGTGGCGCGAAGGGAGCGCAAGCGCAACGAGGACCTGGTCGCGATGCTCGACGTCGACGACGTCGCGTCCTGGCTGCGCGATGCCGAAGCAGCCACCCTGCACGCCCTCCACGAGCTGGGTGAGGCCACCGCCCAGGAGCTGTCCGCCGCGGTACCGGCGCTGCGACGCAAGGTTCGCGTCAACGTCGGCAAGAAGTACGAGGGCGACATCGGGCTATCCAGTCGCATCCTCATCGTGCTCGCGCTCGAAGGTCAGGTGGTCCGGGGACGTCCCCGCGGCACCTGGCTCAGCAGCCAGTACCGTTGGGCCGCGGTCGAGGACTGGCTCGGCGGCCCCATGGCCGAGCTGGCGGTGGCCGATGCCCAGGCAGCCCTGATGGCACGCTGGCTGGCCCGCTTCGGACCCGGGACGGAGAAGGACATGCGTTGGTGGAGCGGGCTGACCGCCCGGGAGGTACGCGCAGCCCTTGCCGTCGTCCGTGCCGTCGCGGTGGATCTCGATGGCGAGACCGGCTACGTCCTGCCCGGTGATGAGACGCCGGTGGGTCCTGTCGAACCGTGGATCGCCCTTCTGCCTCCACTGGATCCAACCACGATGGGCTGGCAGTCGCGTGACTGGTACCTGGGCCCACACAAGGCCGCCATCTTCGACTCCATGGGTAATGCCGGACCTACCATCTGGTGCGACGGCCGCATCGTCGGCGGCTGGGCCACCCGTGACGGCGGCGAAGTGGCCACGCGGCTTCTCGAGGACGTCGGCTCGGAAGCCACGGCAGCGATCGATTTCGAAGCCGAACGCCTCTCGGCGCTGCTCGGCTCGGTACGGATCTACCCGCGATTCCCGACGCCACTCCAGAAGGACCTCAGCGGCTAGGCAACCCGGCCAGCGAGGATCACAGTCCCTTGAGCAGGCTATCGGCCGCGGCATAGGGATCCAGGTCGTGGGCAGCGACCCGCTCCATCAGCGCATCGGTCCGATCGCGCTGGTCGGCTGACCAGAGTGCCTGGCGTGTGCGGTCAGCGAGGATGCCTTCGACCTGGGCACGAGCGCGAGTGAGGCGGGCCTGATGGGTTCGTTCGCCGCGGCCGTATTCATCGAGAACCGCGAGGAGCTCAGGCACGCCGTCTCCCTCCAGTCCGGATACCAGCAGGATCCGCGGGCGCCTGGGACGGGGTCGGCTCGCATCGACCGAGATCTCGGGAGCGGCGTCGATCGACAGCATGGCCCTGAGCTGCGCGGCCGCGCGGTCGGCGCCGGGTCGGTCGGACTTGTTCACGACGACCAGGTCGGCGACCTCCAGCAGGCCGGCCTTGATGGCCTGGATCTCATCGCCCATCTCGGGTGCCTGGACCACGAGCGTGGTGTCTGCGATGGCCGCCACCTCGACCTCGCTCTGGCCGGTGCCTACTGTCTCGATGAAGACCAGCTCGAAGCCACAGGCATCCAGCACGGCAGCGGACTCCGCGGTAGCCCCGGCCAATCCACCGAGGTGCCCGCGCGACGCCATGGAGCGGATGAAGACATCGCGGTCGCCGGCGTGTCGCTGCATGCGGACACGGTCGCCGAGGATGGCTCCGCCGGTCACTGGGCTGGACGGATCGATGGCCAGGACCGCGACCGCACGATGCGTGCGGCGAGCCTCAGCCACCAACGCCGCCACCAACGTGGACTTGCCACCGCCGGGCGGTCCGGTGACGCCGATCACATGGGCTTCACCAGCCGATGGGTAGAGCGACCGGAGTGCCTCCTCAGCGGCCGGGGCACGAGACTCGATCGCCGTCAATAGTCGCGCCAGGGCGAGTCTGGATCCGCCCCGGGCCTCATCGGCCAGGCGTGTCCCGAGGCCGCGCTCCGCGGGCGTCACTCCTCGCGCTGCTGTGCGTGCTCGCGCATGAACGTGGCGATCTGACCGATAGCCGCCCCAGGGCCGAACACGGCGGAGACGCCGGCTGCCTTCAGCGCCGGGATGTCTTCCTCGGGGATGATGCCGCCGGCGGTGACCAGCACGCCCTCCATGCCCTCGCCACGGAGCAGCTCGCAGATCCTGGGCAGCAGGGTCATGTGCGCGCCCGACAGGATGGAGAGACCGACCACATCGACGTCCTCCTGGAGCGCCGCCGTGGCCACCATCTCCGGCGTCTGGCGCAGGCCCGTGTAGACGACCTCGAAACCCTCGTCGCGAAGGCCACGGGCGAGCACCTTGGCTCCCCGGTCGTGGCCATCGAGCCCGGGCTTGGCGATCAACACCTTGAGCGGTCGGTCAGTCATCGACGTGATCGTAGCGTGCCCTCGCGCCGATCGGGCGGCACACCAGGCGTCGGCATGCGACGGTCATCGCGACCTCGAAGACGACGATGGCGCGTATCAGCAGTGCCGCCCTATGCCAACGCCTATCGGGTAGCCATCAGGGTGCGCCGGACGCGGAGCGCTGGAGGTGGCTGAAGAACTCGGCGCGGGTCTTCTCGCTGCGGCGGAAGAGCCCCAGCACCGCGGATGTCGTCATGACCATGCCGGGCTTGCGCACCCCGCGCATGCTGGCGCATAGGTGGGTAGCTTCGACCACGACCCCGACGCCCCGCGGAGCAAGGTGCTCCATCAGGAAATCGGCGACCTGCTGGGTGAAGCGCTCCTGGACCTGCAGGCGACGCGCATACATGTCCACGACCCGCGGGATCTTGGATAGGCCGATGACCCGTTTGTCAGGGATGTAGGCGACCGCCGCCGTGCCCACGAAGGGCAGCATGTGATGCTCGCACAGCGAGTGGAAGGGGATACCCTGGACGACCACCATCTCGCTGTAGTCGACGTCGAAGACTGCGTCATTGAGGACCTCGGCAGGGTCCATGTGGTAGCCGGCGGTGAGCTCGACATACATGCGTCGCACGCGAGCGGGGGTCTCCTCGAGACCCGGTCGGTCGGGGTCCTCGCCGATCTGGGCAAGGATGCTGCGGACCGCATCTTCCAGGACGTCGTCGGCCACGGTGTCAGGTGCCGGACTTGTGATCGCTGTCCGTGCTGTCGGGAAGCTCGTCGTCCGCGGTGCCGGGCATATTCTCGCGGACACCCTTGACCGTCCGACCCAGCGACTCACCGATCTTGGGCAGCATCGTCGGCCCACGCCAGATGAGCACGATGATGAGGATGGCGACCAGCAAAAGCGCGATATCCACGATGGCGCCCATGGTACCCCCATGCGGTCACCGTCACGCGCCGGCGAGTCGCTCCAGCTCCGCAGCGACGTCGTCGGGCCGATAGCGCATCAGGTCATGACCCACGCCGTCGAATTCGACGGATAGACATCGACGGGAGCCCGGCGGCGACCCGGGCTCGCTGCGCATCCTCGAGCGAAAGTCCGCGTTCACGTTCGTCCTCATCGTCGGCGGTCGCACTGTTGGCGACGAGCACGGATACCGGGCCGGGCACCTGGGTGAGCGCTTCGAGCGGATGGTAGGCATACATCGACTCCGTGATGCGGCGGACCACGGAGCCCCTGGTGACAGGGCCGACGTGACCAGCATGCTTCTCGACGACCTGCGCTCGTGCCGCCACTTCCTGGTCCTCGTCCCATGTCGTCGGGTCGAAGGCACGGCGGTCCTCGAGATACGCCGCCATCGATGCCAGCACCTCGGGTGGCTCAGCCATCGCCTCGATGAGCTGGTCGGGGAGCATCCGGGTGGCGTCGAGCATCTCCTCCCAGCCCGCATCGATCAACGCCACGGCAGCGACCGACCCGGGCTCAAGGCGAGCCATCTCGACCGCGACCATGGCACCCAGCCCATGCCCGGCCAGGACAGCCGGAGGTCCGTCGACAGCGACTCCCCAGCCCTTGCCTGCCAGGACGGTGAGCACATCGAGCGCCAGCGACTCCAGCCCGTAGCCCTTGAGTGGCGCATCGGATGCACCATGTCCCCGCAGGTCGGGCGCGACCACGGGGTGCGCGCGGGCTCAGTCGACGTGCCACGGGCAACCACGTCCAGGCGGTCCGGGTGAGCCCATGGATGAGCACCAGCGGCACGCCCTGATCGCCACCCCAGTCGAGATAGTGGATGCGCTCCCCGGACTGCAACTGCACGATCATCGAGTCGGGGCTGGGAGGACGGTTCGGTCACGTTCTGAGGATACGTTCGACGGCGCATGCCATGCTGAGGTCATGCCCCGCGAACAACGAGGACAGTCCGCCCGACGTCACCGGGAGCGACGCTTCGGGCGGCCGTCCGCCCAGCCCGTACCCTTCGAATCACTCGTCGAGCGCGCCCTTGACAGCCTGCCCAAGGAGTTCCAGCGACTGCTTGCCGACGTCGCCATCGTCATCGAGGAGGCGCCTTCTCCGGACCCGTCCGGGTATGCCGACACACCGGGCGATGACTGGCTATATGGCGTCTACGAGGGCGTGCCTGCCACCGAGTGGGGCGCGGACATGGTCCCCTTCCCCAACAAGATCACGCTCTTCCAGCGGCCTCTGGAGACCGACTTCCCCGACCCCGTCGATCTCGAGGAGCAGGTTCGCATCACCGTCCTCCACGAGCTCGCCCACCACGCTGGTATCGACGACGACCGCCTCATCGAGCTCGACTACGGCTGACGTCATGCGGTCGTCACGAAACTATTTGCGTATTTGCGCAATCAATGAGAGGATATCTCCATGACATCAGTCAAGACCGGCGACGTCGCCGAGGACGGGTCGGTCATCACCAGCGAGGTCGATCGCCAGCGGTATGCGGCCATCAGCCGGGCCCTGGCGGACGCCAAGCGTTTGTGTGTGCTGGAGATCCTCGCGGGCGGTGAACGCTCCGTGAGCGATCTCTCCCGAGAAGCCTGCTGCCAGGTCCCCAACATGAGCCAGCATCTCGCGGTCCTGCGTTCGGCCGGGCTGGTGGAGTCACGGCGGGATGGGAACACGGTCTACTACCGCCTCACGGATCCAAGGATCCTGGAGGCCTACCGGCTGATCAAGTCAGTCGCTAGTTAGCGTCACGATCTCCGCTTCCGGGCGGAGAGAACCGCCACGTGCGGAGAAAGGGAGCCACCACGATGGCCATCAAGGAAGCTACCGACGCCACCTTCGAGGAGTTGGTCCTCAAGAATGACAAGCCAGTCGTCGTCGATTTCTGGGCCGTGTGGTGCGGCCCCTGCAAGCTGGTCGCTCCGGAGATGGAGAAGATCTCCGCGAAGTACGACGGCGTCGTCGATGTCGTCAAGGTCGATGTCGACGCCAACCCGGGCCTCTCGCAGGCCTACCAGATCATGAGCATCCCCACCATCGCCTACTTCAAGCCGGGCGATCAGCCCAAGGGCGTCGTCGGGTTCCAGCCCATGGAGCAGCTGGAGAAGAAGTTCGGCCTCGACGAGCTCGGCCGCGACCGAAAGCCAGGAGGCTGCTTCCGCGTAGACCGGTCCCCGCTGGGATCGCAGCGACGCCCCGGGAGCACCCCGGGGCGTCGTGTTGTCCGTCCCGCGTGGAGGCAGCTCGAGTCAAGGTGGGAGCGGCGTGCCGCCACGCCGTCTGGAACCAGGCCGCCGTCCGGTCGGTCACGTGGCGCTCGCTTGCCGGCGGGAGTGAACCGGATCCAATCGCGCTCCGTGCCTCGCGCGGTATCCGGCGTGCGCAACGCCGCCTCCAGGATCTCTTCGGGCAACCGCAGCTGGAGCGTCGAGCCGGCGACTCGGGCGAAGACGGTTTCGCCTCGTCGGTACACCAGGGTGTCGCCATCGGCCGTGCTCAAGACCTCATCAAGGTCGCCGGCCATCTCAGCACAAACGATACCGAGGTCAGGTCCTGTGTCGTTGGTCATGCCCCTGAGACTAGCGGCCGACGACCTTCCCGGCAGGTCCGGATATGCCGACCGCTGGCTGCCCTGGTCACTCGCGAACCGGCGACGCCGCTGCCGGGATCCACACGCGCATCGGCCCGGGCTGACGGTTGCCCCACGCGAAGTACGGCACGGCGACCAACGTCGTCGGCCTCGACTCTCCTGCTGCCGCTTCGTCAACGGCGGCATCCTGGTAGGGCCAGGTCGATCGCCGTTCGGAATGAGGACGAACCCTGCCGTTGATCTCGATCGACGGCATCCCAAGCACGCCCGTGTCGTCCGCCACCGAAAGGTCAGGATCCGGGTTGGCATCGGTTTCGACCGCTTCGAGAGCCACGCCATCGGCCAGATCGGTCTGTTCGAGGCAATACACCAGCGGCCCGCGCTCGATCGCGACACAACCTCGGACGGCATCGATCCGCGGATCGGGCGACGTTACCCGAGGCGGCATGGCGAGGTCGAGGATGACGCGATCGCCAGGTCGCCACACGCGCTCGGAGCTTGCGCTGCCCTCCGACCCGCCGATGGCCCGCTGCTCTCCGTTGACCTCGAGCGTACCGGCCTGGGCCCACGCTGGCACGCGGAGGCGAAGATCCCACGGCGCGGTGGGGGATTTGACGATGCGGACCTCGACACGGCCCCTGCGGGGATAGTCGGTCGTCATCTCGAGCGCGACGTCTCCCCGGTCGAGCGCTGCCTCCAGGGACGCGTCGGCGAACTGGTGGACCTGCAGCCCAGTGGCATCTGACGTAGCCAGCACGTGCTCGAACGAGGAAAGCGTCCGCATCAGGTTCGGCGGACAGCAGGCACAGGCATACCAGTCGAGTCGGCGGCCGGCGGCAGCTCCCTGCGCGCCAGGCCGGTCCCGCAGCTGCAGCGGATTGGTGTAGAAGAAGTGGCTGCCGTCGGCGGAGATTCCCGGCAGGACGGCGTTGTACAGGGTGCGCTCCAGGGCATCGGCAAAGCGCTCCTGTCCGGTCGCGAGGAGCAATCGCCAGGCCAGCATGACGCTGGCGATGGCGGCACAAGTCTCCGCGTACGCGCGATCTGGCGGAAGCTCAAACGTGTCGCCGAAGGCCTCATCGCGGTGGCGCGAGCCAAGCGCACCGGTCAGGTAGGTGCGGGTCGCCCACATGTCCTCCCATCGTCGGACCGCAGAGCCCAGCAGCTCATCGTCCCTGGTCTCGACGGCCACATCCACGACCCCGCAGTCGAGATACAGCTGGCGAACCGCGTGGCCGGTCATCGACGGCGCCTCCCGCACCGGAAGGTGGTCCTGCCAGTAGCGCGAGCCCATCCGACCGGTCCCAAGCAGCCCGCGTCCGCGGCGCTCAACGAACAGGGAGGCCAGCCGCAGGTGTTGCTCATGGCCGGTCACGCGATAGAGCTCCACCAGCGCCATCTCGATCTCTGGATGGCCGCCGATCCCCTCCTGGCCGGCGGCGCCAAGCGCAGCGTCGATGTGATGGACAGCGGCTTCCGCGACGGCAACGAGCCGGCCATCACCAAGGCTGCGCTGCCATGCGACCGCCGCCTGCGCGAGATGGCCGATGCAGTACAGCTCGTGGCCCCACTGCAGGTCCTCATAGGGCCGCCGGCCGGAAAGCTGGACGAACGTGTTGAGGTAGCCATCCTCGCGCTGTGCCGCCGCGACCGCCTCGATGACCTCGCCGGCCGACCGCGTCAGCTCATCGTCAGCCTCCCGTCCCAGTTCCCAGGCGACGGCCTCCAGCCACTTGTAGACGTCCGAGTCGAGGAACGGGAACGTCAGTCCGGCATCGTCGATGCCACCGATGTAGCGCCCGCTCCGCCTCGCCGCATTGCGGAAATTGCCGAGCGCGCCCGAGTCCTCGAGCTGGGCAAGACCGTGCGGGATCGTCGTCGTCCGGTTCGTGGATAGCCGCTCGGCCCAGAAACCGCCCCGGACGCGCACGCCGGCCGCATCGAGCGGTACCAGGCGCGTGCCGCCACTGGGCTGCACGAGGGTCATGGTCATGCGGAGCTCCCTTCGCCCTCGAGCATCGGTTTGACCTGCTGCATCAATCGCTCCAGGGTTTCCGCGTCGTACGGAGCCGGCAATTCCACGATGAAGGAGTGGAAGCCGACGTCGCGATATGCCTGCATGCGCTCGGCTAGCTGCTCGGGTGTGCCCGTCCAGAAGGTCTCGTCGTCGGCGACATCGCCCGGCGAAAGGCCGTTGCGCGCGAGGATGCCGGCGAGGGCCTTCCGCGCCTCGGCTTCGGTCGGACGGATCGTGATCTTGCACCCGACCGAGCGCACGATCGCGTCCGGGTCACGTCCGGCCGCTTCACAGTACTCTCGCAGGACGGCGTCCTTTCGCACGAGCACCTCCGGCGAACCGAAGGCATTCCAGATGTCCGCCCATGCCGCCACGATGGGTAGCGTCTTCTTCTCGCCACTGCCGCCGACCATGATGGGCAGGTGCTCCTGCAGCGGTCGCGGATCGAGTCGCAATCCATCGAAACGGTAGCGCCCCGATCGGCTGGTCACGGTCTCACCGTCGAGCAATGCGCGGATCGCCGGGACTGCTTCGGCCAGCCAGTCGAGCCGCTCGCCGAAGCCACGCCCGAAGTCGATACCGTAGGCACGATGTTCTGGCTCGAACCAGGCGCCCCCGATGCCCACGATCGCCCGCCCGCCGCTGATATGGTCGATGGTCACCATCGATTTGGCGGCCAGTCCCGGGTTCCGGAAGGTGTTGGCGCCGACGAACAGGCCCAGGCGGATGCGCTCGGTCGCCTGGGCCAACGCGGCCAATGCGGTGTAGCCCTCGAAGATGGGTTGGCGCGTGTCGCCGAAGATGGCCAGGATGTGATCCCACGTCCACAGGTGGTCGTAACCCAGGTGCTCGGCGCGTCGAGCCGCTTGGAGGAGTTCTGGCCACGTCGACGATTGGCTCCACAACGCGACGCCCAGTTCGACTCTCATCGGCCGGTCCCTCCCCTCGTCAGCGTTTCCGTTGGTCCCGTTCGACATCGATCCCGGCGGTCGTCGGCCCCGGGTCCGGCGCGCCGATCGGCCGCAGCAGCTGCGCCGCGACCATCTGTCACGCGTGCAATCGAGTGTATGCACACGATTGCATATCGTCAACGAGCAGCCTCGGACGAGGCTGTGAGCTGACGCGATCGAGCGACGCCACACGTGTGCCTGAGCCGAGCGACGTACCATGGGCGATGTCTTCAGCATCCGGCCCGGAGACCCAGAGGGATGACAGCGTGTCGCAGACATCGAGCAGAGACGGTCATGTAGTCGGCGCTGCATCCAGGCAGCGAAGTTCGTCTGCGCCCACCATGCGGGACATCGCCGACGAGACGGGCGTCTCGCAATCGACCGTATCGAGAGTGCTCAGCGGTTCACCCACGACCGTGCCCATCGCGGCGACGACGCGGGCGCGGGTGATCGAAACGGCCAAGCGACTCGGCTACCGCCCCAACCCACTGGCTCGGGGGCTCCGTGGCGCGTCCACGATGCTGCTGGGCGTCATCGTCCGGGATATCACCGACCCCTTCTTCGCAGGTGCCATCGAGGCCGCCTCGGTGGCCGCCAACGAACGCGGCTACAACGTGGTCCTCGGACACGCCCATGAGAGCGCCGACGAGGCCGTGGCCCTGGCCGGGATCCTGGAAGCACGACACTGTGACGGCATCATGTTCCTGGGCGACCTCCGCGACCGGCCGGGCCTCATCGCCGATATCCAGAGCACGACCACCCCGGTGGTGGCCCTGTGGCACGGCTCGCGAGACAGCGGCATCCCGACCGTCAGCGTCGACAATGCGGTGGGGATCAGGGCGATCGTCGATCATCTGGTGGACCTTGGCCATGAGCGCATCGCGTTCGCCGGCCCCCACCGACTCGGGGATATCAACGAGCGTGAGGCTGCCTACGGCTCGTCGCTCGAGCAGCACGGCTTGACCCGACTCGACACGTATCGACTCGAGGCGCCGAATACCTTCTTCGGCGGACGGGACGCACTCGATGTGCTGATGGAGTTGCCACAGCCACCCACCGCCATCATCGCGTCGACCGATGTCATCGCCATCGGCATGCTCCACGAGGCCCAACGGCGTGGCCTGGAGATCCCGCGAGACCTGTCCATCAGCGGATTCGATGACATCCCGGTCGCGGCCGTCAGCGTTCCCGCCCTGACCACGGTGGCGATGCCCATCGAAGCGATGATCGCCGCGGCCGTCGATATCGTCATCGGCGACGCCAGTCGCGAGGATCATCCGGTCATGGCCCCTGAGCTGGTCATCCGGTCGTCGACCGGCCCAGTGCCCTCGGCGTCCTGAGGAACCAGTCGGGCGTGCGCGGCCGGGCTACTTGACGGCACCCGCGGTCAGACCCGAGACGTAGTACTTCTGAAGCAGCAGGTAGATGCCGATACACGGGATCATCGAGATGACCACGCCGGCCTGGAGCAGGCCCCAGTCGATGGTGCCCAGGCTGGTCTGGTTGCGAGACGCCGCGAGGATGAGCGGCAGGGTGAACGAGCCATCGCGGTTCATCATCACCAAGGCACCCAGGAACTCGTTCCATGACGTGATGAAGGCGAACAGCGCCACGGTCACGATGGCTGGCACCACGGCCGGCAGGAAGACGCGATACAGCACCTGCAGTGAGTTCGCGCCATCGACCACGGCTGCCTCATCCAGCTCACGCGGCACCGCTTCGAAGGCGTTGCGCATCACGTAGATGCTCAAGGGCAGCTGGATGGTCGTGTGCAGGATGGCCAGACCCATGACCGTGTTGGTGAGCCCGAGGTCCGAGAACATCAGGAAGATCGGCGTGAGCAGGGCCTGGTAGGGAATCAGCAGGCTAAGCAGAAGGAGGACGAAGATGGCCTCCTTGCCGGGCACGCGGAAGCGGGCCAGTGAATAGCCGGCCGGGATGGTGAGCAACAGCGCCAGGGCGATGGTCAGGAAGGCCGTGCCAAAGCTGTTGGCCAGGTAGACCGGCAACCCGGACTGGTACTCCCAAAGACGCTGGAAACTCTGAAGGCTGAGTTCCGACGGAAGGTACGTGGGTGGGCTGGCGGCCGCCTCTGTGGTCGTCTTGAGGGACGCCGCGACCGAGAGGATGATGGGCAGGACCATGAGCGCGCAGACGAAGAGGCAGACCGCGCCGAGCAGCAACCCGGCCCGACCGACCTGCGGGCGACGGGGCCGAATGGTCCGCCGCCTGGTGCGAGCGGGGTCCATCGCCTTGACGCTCACGTATGACTCCTCCGGGTCAGCACCATCTGGACCACGGTGAAGCCCACGATGATGGCCGCGAGGATCAGTGAGAGCGCCGCGCCGTAGCCAAGCTTCAGGTAGGGGAACGAATTCAGGTAGATGTAGAAGACCGAAGTCGCGGTCAGGTTTCGTGGCTGACCCGCGGTCATGATGTAGAACTGGTCGAAGGCCAGCAGCGAGCCGATGACGCTGAAGAGCGTCACCAGCAGGATGGTCCGCATGGTCAGTGGCACCGTGATGCGCCTGACTCGCTGGACCAGGTTGGCACCATCGACCATGGCCGCTTCGTTGACTTCGGATGGGATGGCGTGGATGGCGGCGATGAACAGGATGGTCCCGAAGCCGATGACCTTCCAGGTGACCGAAAGGATGATCGCCCAGGTCGAGAGATCGGCGTCAACACCCAGCCACAGGACCGGGCGATCGACGATGCCAAGGTCCATCAGGAACCGGTTCAGGGGTCCGTAGGCCGGACTGAAGATCCAGTACCACAGGAAGCTGGAGACACCCAGTCCGACGACGACCGGGATGAACACCATGGCGCGAGTGACACGTCGCACCGGGGTGTTCCGTTCCGTCAGCAGGGCTAGCAGGTAGCCACCGACCATGAGGATGGGCGTGATCAGCAGCGTGTACTTGAGCGTATAGCCGAGAGCGGACCAGAACTGACGGTCATCGAAGGCACGGGCGAAGTTGTCGAGCCCGATGAACTTTGGTGGCGTGAGCAGGCCCCAGCTGTTGAACGACACCCACACCATCTGGATGAAGGGATACGCGGTGAAGGCAAGCACGAAAAGCAGGGCCGGGGTCAGATACAGCAAACCGATGAGCTTGCTGCGCCGGCTCGCGTACATCCGTGCTCCTCAGGATCGATTCAGGAAATAACGACCGCGGCGCCAGGATGGCGCCGCGGTCGCTCACCTTGGGCGGTTCAGCGCCCGCCTACTCGGCGCAGATGATGTCCGTCATCTGGTCGCGTGCGTCATTGATGATCTCGTCGATGGGATCATCCGAGTAATAGACGCGCTGGAGCATCTGGAGCCATGGTCCCTGAGGCGAGTTGATCAGCTCGAAGAACTTGAGCGTGAAGGGTGTCTGTGAAACGGGGATGGCCTGGGCCGTGTCGGCCACGTCCTCGTCCACGTTGGTGTACTCGTTCTCGGCCATGTCCGATCGGGTCGTCATGTTGCCGAGCTTGGAGTAGGACTGCACCTGGACGTCATCTGACAGGATGAAGCGCATGAAGTCGATGGCGTCATCGACTCGCTGGGAGCCCTTCGGGATGGTGACGATGTCGCCACCAGCGAATGAAGCCACCTGGCCTGTCTCAAGGCCTGGGAGCAACGCGACCCCCAGATCCAGGTCCGGGTTCTGCTGCTTGGCAAGCGCGACGTTGAAGTTTCCCGTGCCCATGATGCCGACATTCCCCGAGCCGAATACCTCGGCGAAGGTGGCGCCGGTCTCGGACTGGGCGGCTGGATCGATGAGGCCCTCCTTGTGCATCTGGCGAGCCCACTCCAGCACCGGGGCGATCTGGTCCCCGACCAGCGCCTCGTCGCCGCAGGCGCCAGGCTCGATCGTCGCTCCCGATGCCCACAGCAGCGGCCCGAAGGTGAAGATATTGCAGCCAGCGCAGTTGCCGGGCAGGTAGTAGCCGTACTTGCCATCGCCGAGTGCGGTGATGGCAGCCGCCATGTCATGGATCTCCTGGAGATTCGTGGGCGGTGTCTCGGGATCCAGCCCTGCCTCACGGAAGAGGTCCTTGTTCCAGAGGAGCAGTGAGACGTCGGCGTACAACGGCACGCCGAAGAGTCGATCGTCCCAGGTCGCCACTGCGAGGTGACCGGGGCTTGCCGTGGTCAGGTCCGAGTCGTCGGCGATGAGGTCGGTGATGTCCTCGAGCTGCCCGGTGCTCGTGAACTGGGGGCCGTAGATGAGGTCCAGCCCCATGAGGTCCGGGACATCCCCGGAGGCGATGGCCTGGGCCAGCTTGGGCACCATCTCGGTGTGCTCGATATAGGTGAGGTTGATGGGGCGGCTCGGCTCGGCCTCGTTCCAGGCGCGCACGAGCTCGTCGACCATGGGCGCATTGCCACCGGACCGCTCCCACATCTCCATGGGTTCGACGTCCTGCGCCACTGTGGCGATGGGCAGGCTGGCAGCCATCAGGCCGAGCCCGACTGCTGCCGCTAGGAGCGCGGGCGCGCGCTTGGTCGGTTTCGTGGTCATGGACCATCCTCCTGTGGCTGCCGCAATCGCATGGCAGCGTCTCCCTTGTGGACCCAGGTCTCAGGCCCGACGCGATCCGCGCTGGGCTTGGCCGAAAACGACCGGGCGCGATGGGAGGCCTTCTGTGGACTCCGCTTCCCAAGGCGGCGTGCGCAGCACCTCCACAACATGCCCGGCAACCTGCACCGCCGACGGCGCATACGAGTGTATGCACACGATTGCGCTGTGTCAATACAGGTTGCTATGCTGTGGTCATGAGCAGCTACGTCATCGGTATCGACTTCGGGACCGAGTCGGGTCGCGCCGTCGTCATCGACACGCGGAACGGCCGGGAATTGGGCAGCAGCGTCTACCCCTATGCCAACGGCGTCATCGACGAACATCTGCCAGCGCCCGATGACGATGTACGGCTGCCACCGGACTGGGCCCTCCAGGATCCCGAGGACTATCTGCGAACCTTCCAGCACGCCGTTCCCGCGGCCATCGCTGCAGCCGGCGTGGACCCGTCCGCTGTCATCGGCGTCGGCGTCGACTTCACAGCCTGCACCATGCTGCCGACCAGGGCCGACGGCACACCGTTGGCCAGTCTCGACGCCTTCCGGCGCCAACCCCACGCCTGGGTGAAGCTGTGGAAGCATCACGCCGCGCAGCCTGAGGCGGACAAGATCAACGCCATCGCACGAGATCGTGGCGAACCATGGCTCGACGACTACGGCGGCAAGATCTCGTCCGAGTGGTTCTACTCAAAGGCCCTCCAGATCCTTGACGAGGCACCGGCCATCTACGACGAAGCCGAGCGGCTCATCGAAGCTGCCGATTGGGTCGTCTGGCGCCTCACGGGCACGGAGGTCCGCAACAGCTGCACGGCTGGCTACAAGGCCATCTGGTCGAAGCAGGGGGGCTACCCTGAGGCCGACTACTTCGCCGCCCTCGATCCACGCTTGGCCGCGATCGTCGACGACAAGATGGGTCGCGACGTCGCCTCCGTCGGCGAGAAGGCCGGAGAGCTCACCGCTGAGGCCGCCGCATGGACCGGGTTGCGGCCCGGGACCGCTGTGGCCGTGGCCAATGTGGACGCTCACGTCTCCGTGCCAGCTGTGACCGTGACGGAGCCAGGACGGATGGTCATGGTCATGGGCACCAGCACCTGTCATCTGCTCCTGGGTGACAAGACGGCACAGGTCGAGGGCATGTGTGGCGTGGTCGAGGACGGCATCCTGCCTGGGCTGTTCGGCTACGAGGCCGGCCAATCGGGCGTCGGCGACATCTTCGCCTGGTTCGTCGACAACCTGGTCCCGCCCGAGTACTTCGAGCAGGCGGAGCGTGATGGCCTCGATGTCCACACCGTGCTCGAGCGCGAAGCCGCCAAGCTGGCGCCCGGTCAGTCCGGCCTCATCGCGCTCGACTGGATGAACGGAAACCGCTCGGTGCTGGTCGACGCCGACCTTTCAGGCCTGATCCTGGGCGCGACCCTGGCTACGAAGGCGCCAGAGGTCTATCGGGCCCTCATCGAGGCGACCGCCTTCGGCACGCGCACCATCATCGAGTCATTCGAGGCATCTGGCGTGCCGGTCCATGACATCGTTGCCTGTGGCGGCCTGCCGGACAAGAACAAGCTGCTCATGCAGATCTACGCCGATGTCACGAGGCGAGAGTTCTCGATCGCAGCATCGACCCAGACGCCGGCGCTGGGATCGTCCATGTGGGCCGCCGTTGCGGCGGGAGCGGCCAATGGCGGCTACGACTCCATCGCCGATGCCAGCGCGGCCATGGCCCACCTGCGGGATGAGCACTACTCCCCCGACCCGGCCGCGGCGGCGACCTACGACCAGCTCTACGCCGAGTACAAGCTGTTGCACGACTACTTCGGGCGTGGCGGCAACGATGCCATGAAGCGCCTGCGCCGCATCCGCGACCGAGTCCGGGAGTCGGCCCCGGCCAGCTAGCCGCGCGGCCCGCCAGTGGTTGAGCTACACGGCCCCCGCCAGGTGGCGGTAGGCCTGGCTCCAGCGGAGCTCCTTGCGGAACTGGTGAGCATCGGTCTGGGCGGTGATGGCCAGCAGCTCGACATCGACCATCTCGGCGAAATCCTCGATGGTCTCCAGCCCCAGCGCCTGTGTATAGGCCGTGTGGTGTGGGCCGCCCGCCAGGAGCCACAATTCAGCAGCCGTGGTGAAGTCCGGTCGTGGCACCCAGAGTGCGCGCGCCACGGGCAGCTTCGGCAGGTCGCCGGGCGGGTCGATGGTATCGATCTCGTTGGCGACCAGGCGCAGGTGCGTGCCCATGTCGACGAGTCCGACCACGATCCCCGGACCGGGGGCGCCGGTGAAGACGAGCCGCACCGGATCCTCGCGCTCACCTACGAACAACGGATGGATCTCACAGCTCGGCGTACCGGCCGCGATGGTCGGACAGACCTCGAGCATATGGGCGCCCAACACCGCGGTCGACGCGGCGCCAAAATCGTACGTGTAGTCCTCCATGAACGAGGATCCACCCTCCAATCCCGCGCCCATGGCCTTGACGATGCGCACCATGGCCGACGTCTTCCAATCACCCTCGCCGCCAAAACCGTAGCCGTCGGCCATGAGTCGCTGGGCTCCGATCCCCGGCAGCTGCTTCAACCCGCCGAGGTCCTGGAAGGTATCGACGAAGGCCATCGCTCCAAGCTCGTCGAGGAAGGCTCGCAGGCCGAGTTCGATGCGGGCCGCGTCTCGCAGGGAACCTCGTCGCGGACCGCCGGGTCGCAATCCGGCCACGACATCGTAGCGGTCGTCGTATTCGGCACAGAGGCGGTCCACATCAGCATCAGCGACCTGGTCCACGACGGCGGCCAACTCGTTGACGGGATAGGTGTTGCACGAGATGCCAAGGCGGGCCTGGACCTCGACCTTGTCACCGTCCGTGTCGGCCACCTCTCGCATGTTGTCGCCGAATCGCACGACCTTGAGTCTGCGTGCCTCATGTACGCCGGCAGCCGCCCTGGCCCAGCCACTGATCCGGGACTGCACCACCTTGTCCTGCCAATGTCCGGCGATCGTCTTGCGAGGCATGCGCAGGCGCGACGCGATGAAGGCGAACTCACGATCACCGTGGGCCGACTGGTTGAGGTTCATGAACGTCATGTCGATGTCGGCGTAGGGCAGGTCGTGCCTGAACTGCGTATGCAGATGGAGGAACGGCTTTTGCAGCGCCTGCAGTCCGGCGATCCACATCTTGGCCGGGGAGAACGTGTGCATCCAGCCGATGACCCCGATGCAGGCATCGTCGGCCGAGGCATCCAGGCAGGCCCGACGGATGCCGTCGGGCGTGGTCACGGCAGGTTTGGGGACGATCTCGACGGGGATACCACCATCCGACCCGAGACCCGCCACTATCTCGGTGGACTGTGCCCTGACTTGCCGCAGGATGGCCTCTCCGTACAGGTCCTGACTGCCCGTCAGGAACCAGATCTGCAGTCCGTCGAAGGCCATCTGGGGTACGTCTCCATCATCGGGCCGATCTCA
The DNA here is from genome assembly GCA_963764785.1 of uncultured Chloroflexia bacterium. GTDB lineage: Bacteria > Chloroflexota > Limnocylindria > Limnocylindrales > CSP1-4 > JAFMJV01. The sequence goes on from CAVXTU010000001.1 coordinate 170,287, forward strand.
GCCAGTGTGAGCGCATACGAGTGTATGCAATCGTATGCCTTCGGTCAACTGCTATCCTGCCCACATGATAGGCATAGCCCTTCGTGAGCAGGTCGCCCGAGCCAATGCCGAGCTGGCGCGCGCCGGTCTGGTGACGCTCTCGTTCGGCAATGTCAGTGGCGTGGACCGGGAAGCTGGTGCGCTCGTCATCAAACCCAGTGGCGTAGCCTGTGATTCCGTCCAGCCAGAGGATCTGGTGGTCATCTCGCTCGATGACGGACGTGTGCTGGAGGGAAACCTGCGCCCATCGAGCGACACGCCGACGCACCTGCGCCTCTACCAGGCCTATCCAGCTCTCGGTGGCGTGGTCCACACGCATTCGTCGTTCGCCTCCGCGTTCGCCCAGGCGGGACGAGATATCCCCGCTCTGGGCACCACGCATGCCGATCATTTCCGTGGCCCTGTCCCGACCTCCCGCCTGATGACTGATGCAGAGATCGAAGGGGACTACGAGGCCGAGACCGGCAACGTCATCATCGAGACCATCAACGCACGGACCGAGGACGCCCTGCACATGCCGGCCGCCCTGGTCCGCTCACACGGTCCATTCACCTGGGGCAGGGATGCCGACCATGCAGTCCTCCACGCCATCGCCCTGGAGGCCGTCGCCGCGATGGCGGCCCGGACGCTCAGCCTGGATGCGGATGTGCCCGACATCGGGGAAGCACTGCTGCGCCGGCACTTCGATCGCAAGCATGGTCCGGATGCCTACTATGGTCAACCCGGGGACGACCACTGACCCGGCTGCCATCGCCCGAGGAGATCCAGGGATGTTCATCGCAGCTGTGCATGTCTATGTGAAGGCCGACAAGGTCGACGAGTTCAAACAGATGATCCGCGCCAACCACGAAGGCTCCATCCGTGAACCGGGCTGCCTGCGCTTCGATGTCGCCCAGTCCAAGGAGGACCCGACCGAGTTCGTCCTCTGGGAGTGCTACGTCGACGAGGCCGCCAACCAGTTCCACAAGACCACGCCGCACTACCTCGCGTTCAAGGAGCGGGCACCAGAGTTCATGGCCAGGGAGCGCGTCAGCGACCTGTACATGGGCATCTATCCAGCCACCGACACCGGGGCGTGATGACCAGCGCCATCGGTCCGTTCGTGATCGGGCGGCTGCCCCGCATCACCTTCGGCGCCGGTTCGCTGGCGCAGGTGCCGGATATCGTGGCCGGTCATGGTGCCCGCGCCTTGCTCGTGACGGGCGGACGGTCTTTCAGGGAGTCACCACAGCGAGCACGGCTCGAGTCCGGTCTTGCCGACGCGGGGATCACGCTGGTCGGCACGACCACGGTCCAGGGTGAGCCGGGCCCCGATGACGTCGCGGGCCCGCTCCAGCGCTACCGGGATAGCGGGATCGATGTGGTCCTGGGCGTCGGCGGAGGTGCCGCGATCGACACTGCCAAGGCCATCGCCGGCTTGCTCAGGACCGGCACGGAGTTGATGGATCACCTTGAGGGCGTCGGCCGGGGCCTGCCCTACCCCGGCCCGGCCGTGCCCGTGGTGGCCGTGCCGACGACGGCGGGCACCGGCTCGGAAGCGACACGCAACGCCGTCATCACCAGGCGGGGCCAGGGCGGGTACAAGCGCTCGTTCCGCGACGAGTCCATGGTGCCCGCGGATGCCGTCATCGACCCGGACCTCCTGGCGTCCGCGTCTCGTCCGCTGATCGCTGCCAACGGCCTCGATGCCCTGACACAACTGCTCGAGGCCTACACCTCCCAGCGCGCCACGCCATTCACTGACGCCCTCGCCCTCGAGGGCCTGCTGGCCGTGCGTGATGGATTGCTGACCTGGTACGCCGCGCCGATGGGTCCCGAGGCAGCAGCAGCCCGCGGGCGGATGGCCTATGCCGCCCTGTTGTCCGGCATCTGCCTCGCCAACGCGGGTCTGGGTGCGGTGCATGGCTTCGCCAGCCCGCTGGGGGCCCAGCTGCCCATCCCGCATGGCATGGCCTGTGGTGCAGTCCTGTGGCAGGTCATCGAGATGAACCTCGAGGCACTCCACAAGCGGGCACCAGGTTCGGCGGCGCTGCACAAGTACGCGACCGCCGGCCGGATCCTTGCGAACCTGGAGCCCGACACGGACGACGCGGCAGCCCAACGGGCGCTCATCGCGACCCTGCGGAGCTGGGTCGAGCAACTGGCGGTACCCACGCTTGGGTCATTCGGCATGACCGCCGATCACATCCCCCTGGTGGTCGCCGACTCTCCAGGCAGCAGCATGCGAACGAATCCAGTCGGGCTCACCGAAGGAGAACTGACAGCCATCCTCGAGGCCGCCCAATAGTCCGGAGCATGACATTCCCCACCAGTCCGAACCTTCGCCGACCGGATGGTCATGGGTACACCGGCGGAAGTCGCCATTGAGATGGCCGAATGGCGCCCCTAACGTCGGCATCGCCGTCGTCCTTGACGCTGGCACGGGCCCTGAAGGCGTCGACCACCGGGCTCGAGACGAAATGCGATCCAATCATTTGATTGTGGTGGCGCATCGAACCGTGCATCGATGGTCAGCTCCACACCCGCACCGGATCGCCGTCCTCGAGCGACGAGTCGAGTAACAGGGAAGACCGGCTGGCTCCGGGCCTCGACAGTGACAAGGTCACGGCGGCGAGGTCATCGATCCATCTTCGCCGATCACGAGTCGCCAGGCCAGCGGACGGGCCAGGCGACTCGCTTGATTCTTCTGGGCGATGGCTTTCCGATCTATGCCTCGGCGGCCCGCGCGCGTCGCTCCACTCCTCGTGCGTCCAGGTCTCCCGCGATGACGCGGGCTCGCATGACCAGATCGCGGTCACGAGTGATGGTCGAGGCGATCCAGTCGATGTAGGTGGGCTCACGCTCTGCCACCTCGCCCAGGGTCATGCCGTGGAATCGGCCGAAGCCAAGCACGGTGGAACGCGCCTCGTCGAGGCTGGGCAGGCGGACACGAGTCGGGTCGACGCTCCGGTTGACCGGACCGTTGGGTTTGCTGGCACGCAGGTCCGGGCCATCCCGGTACTCGCGCCAATCCACTGGCGGTTGCCCCGAGAGCGAGTGCGCCCGTCGGTACAGCGTGCCGTTGCGCAATCGGAAGGAGGCTGAGGTGTCGAAGCGCGCTGTCACGGGCGGCGATGCTTGCGGAGGCGGCGGGCCACCACGCCCACCGGGTGGCCGGCCTTCCGCATATCGCTCGCGACGAGCGTGGGGCGTGGAATCGTAGCTGGCCCGGCGCACCGGATCGCGCAGCACGTCGTATGCAGCGTTGATGCGAGCCATGCGCGTGGTGAGGCGTTCGCGCTCGTCGCCATCGGTACCGGCACGGTCCGGATGGTGCTCACGGGCGAGGTCGCGCCAACGGCGCTTGATCTCTTCCGTGGAAGCGTCGTGACGAACGTCGAGCACCCGATACGGATCGCCGCGGAAGGCAGGAGCAGACACGAAGTCGAGGCTACCACGAGCGGTGCGGGCCGCTCAGGAGCGCGATCCGGATCCGTGCTGTGGCGCTGCCCGATGCGGGGTATCGTGCCGGGCATGCGCCTGCCCGTAGAGCCGCCGGTCGAGCCCATGCTGGCCAAGCCCATGAGCGAGCTGCCCTCGGGCGATGAGTGGCTCTACGAGCCCAAATGGGATGGCTTCCGCGCGCTGGTCTTCCGCGATGGTGACGAGCTCTACCTCCAGAGCCGCGACCGCAAGCCCCTGGAGCGGTACTTCCCCGAGCTGACCCAGCCCCTGCTCGCGGTCCTGCCGCCGCGCTGTGTGCTTGATGGCGAGATCGTCATCGCGACCGGCGACCAGCTGGATTTCGACGCCCTGTTGCTGCGGATCCACCCAGCCGCATCGCGGGTGGCGATGCTGGCCGAGCAGACGCCGGCTTCCTATGTCGCCTGGGATCTGCTCGCGATCGACGACGAACCCCTGCTCGATAGCGCACAGATCGAGCGTCGCGCGCGACTCGAGCAGGCCCTGGCAGGGACCCGGCCTCCGGTCCACTTGACGCCGATGACGCGTGACCGGAACCTCGCCGCGGACTGGTTCGCCCGGTTCGAAGGCGCCGGCCTCGACGGCGTCATCGCCAAGGAAGCGTCGGCCATCTATGAACCCGGCAAACGACGCATGCGCAAGATCAAGCATGCTCGGACCGCTGACTGTGTGGTGGCCGGCTTCCGCTGGCACAAGAATGGACGCGACACCCACGTCGGCTCACTCATCCTGGGCTTGTTCGACGAGGATGGAGCCCTCCATCACGTGGGCGTGACATCGTCCTTCACATGGGATCGTCGTGCCGAGCTGGCGGAGGAGCTTGCGCCACTCCGCCGCGGTGCACTCGATGACCACCCCTGGGCCGATTGGGCAGCGTGGTCCGAGTCGGGTGAAGGAGCCGGTCAGCGGATGCCTGGAGCGACGTCGCGTTGGAACCGCGGCAAGGACCTGTCATGGCAGTCACTGCGCATCGAACGGGTCTGCGAAGTAGCCTACGACCACCTGCAGGGTGACCGCTTCCGCCATGCCACGACGTTTCGACGCTGGCGACCCGATAAGCCCCCTGCGGAGTGCCGCTATGACCAGCTCGAAACCACGGCCCCGTACGAATTGCGGGACATCTTCGCAAAAGGATGAGGTGCGGCATATTCATAAGCACTAACGAGGCGGGTACACTTGCGCGTGCCGAATAGGGAGGAATCCGATGGATCAGAACACACCGCGGGATGACGTGACGGGAGCGCAGCCGCCGGCTGACGCCAATCAACAGCCGGTCTATGACCAGTCACAGGCAGCTCAGAGCGGTGGCCCAGACGCCGCGGCCGAGTACGCCGCCTGGTCCGCCGACGCTGCCTACCAGCAGCAACAGCAATCGGACACACAGGCATACGCTGCGCCCGAGCCGCAGTCGGCGACCTACAGCGATCAGGCCGCCCCGCCGCCCGATCAGCAATATGCCCAGCCGCAGTACCAGCAGCCGCAGGCGTACGACCAGGGCGCCTATCAGCAGCCGCAGTATCAGCAGCCGCAAGCCTACGATCAGGGCGCCTATCAGCAACCCCAGTATCAGCAGCCGCAGTATCAGCAGCCGCAGTACCAGCAGCCGCAGGCGTACGACCAGGGCGCCTATCAGCAGCAGTATCAGCAGCCGCAGTATCAGCAGCCGCAGTACTACGATCAGAGTGCCTACGGCCAACAGCCCGGCTACTACGATCAGTCGGCGTACGGCCAGCCGCCCCAGGGTCAGCCACCGCAGGGCTACCAGCAGCCCTACGCCTATGCACCCCAGGGCCAGCAGGCTTGGCCGGGCGACTCGCAGTACTGGGAAGAAGGTGCGACCGGCTATGGTCGCTCCTTCATCGCGGTCCTGGCGGGTTGGGCGATGCTTACCTGGGGACTGGTCGCCGCCATCGTCGGAGGCATGGTCCTCTACTTTCGAAGCATCACCGATCTCGTGCCTGATGTCCCACTCAGTGCGGACGTCACCAACGCCATCAACGATATCGAGGCCGTCGACGACCGGATCTTCGCGGTCGGCGGCATCCTCCTGATCATCGGCATCATCCTCGTCATCGGTGCGATCGGCGTATTCGGGCACCGCAAGTGGGGTCGAGCCTTTGGCATCGTGATGGGTCTGCTCGGCACGCTGCTCGGCATCGGCATCATCATGTCAGCCGTCGGCTTCGAGGCCTTGAACCCGGACATCGGCCTGGACGCGGCCATCACCGGCGAAGAGGCTTCACTAGGCGCAGGGATCTTCGTCACCGCCACCTTCCTGCTCATCTTCCTGGGCATGTTCGTGGGACGCCGACACTTCAAGAAGCGAGGCGTCCAGGCCTAGACCGGGCCGTATTCCTCCCAGCGGCGATCACGAACGGCCCCCGGCATCGCCGGGGGCCGTTCGACATGCCAGGACCAGCCGATCAGGCGTCGGGTCGCCGGACATGCTGATCGAGAAGGATGACGTTGCCGTCGGGATCGGTGACGGTCACGCTGGCGGGTCCATCCGAGTCGTCATCGGCGCGACTGGCGATGGGCACCCCGGCAACCTCGAGCTGTCTCTGGATGTCACGCACATCCTCGAACGGGCTGACCGGCTGGGCGCTCCGGTCCCAGCCCGGATTGAAGGTGAGGATGTTGCCCTCGAACATGCCCTCGAAGAGGCCGATGGTGGCAGCATCATTCTGCAAGATCAGATAGCCGTGGTCGGCAGCGTCATGGAATACGGTGAAGCCGAGGTTCTCGTAGAAGGCTCGCGAAGCGGCCAGGTCCTTGACCGAAAGACTCAGTGAGAACGCGCCCAGTTCCATCGAGTTACCCCTGCTAGCGAGTGTCCTTGTGACGGCCATGCCGTGCTCCTAGCATCCACGACGCGTCTACTACCTGGAGGCCCATGAACATCACGGTGATGCGCAACCTCGCGTCACAGCTGGCCGCGGCGCGGTACGCTCAGGCAAGGGAGACACTGCCAGAGGGACCAGCACGCCCGTGACCGATCCATCCACAGCGCCCGGAGATGCTTCGGGTCTGGCTGCCTCAGGCCAGTCGCGTCTGGTGCCAAGCTGGCTGGAGAACCTGGCCGAGCTGAGCTGGCGCGTCCTGGTGGTGGTGGCCCTGGTGGTCGTGCTGTGGTTCATGGCTACCTACATCTGGACCGTCACCGCGTCGATCGCGGTCGCCATCGTGGTGGCCGCCGTCTTCGCCCCGGCCGTTCTGCGACTGCGGGATCGGGGGCGATCGCGGAATGCGGCAGCCGGCATCGTCTGGGCGATCGCCATCCTCACCGTCGGCGCCGTCCTGCTGATCCTCGTCGTGGCGTTCCTCCCGTATGTCGCAGACCTGGCCAGCCGGCTGGCAGCTGGTTCGAGCCAGTTCCAGGCCCAGATGGATGATCTTCAGCTGCCCTCGTGGCTGAGCGGACTGCTCCAGGATGCGATCTCGGAAGCCCAGGCTGCTGGAGGCAGCGCCGTGAGTGCCATCGTCGGCTCGGTCGCGGGCGTGGTGACGGTGCTCATCCTGGCTACCTTCCTCGTCTTCTTCTTCCTGCGCGACGGCGACAAGGCCTGGCTCTGGATCTTCCAGTCGCTGGGCCCAGGCAAGCTCGAGCAGATCACCTCGGCTGGCGACGACGCCCTCTCGCGCGTGGGCGGCTACCTGCGCGGCACCACCGTGCTGGCCGCCATCATGGCCATCAGTGCCTATGTCTTCATGGTCCTGCTGGGTGTACCCCTGGCGCTACCCCTGGCCATCCTGACCTTCGCGGCCACGTACATCCCGTATGTCGGTGGCTACATCTCGACCGCGGCCATCCTGCTCGTGACGTACGGGAGCCTGGGCAGCGGTCCGACGATCGTGATGATGGTGCTGGTGGGTCTGCGTGGGGCCGCCATCAGCTACTTCATCCGGCCGGCCATCTACCGACGGACCGTCAGCATCCACCCGGCGCTTGTCCTCATCGTCCTGCCGGCCGGCTTCCAGCTGGGCGGCATGTTCGGCCTCTTCGCTGCCGTTCCGATCACTGCGGTCGTCCTGACCGTGGCCCGTGCCGCACAGTCGCTCATGGAGCCGGACACCCCTCCCCCGTTGCCCGAGATCGTCCCTGCCTGGCTGGACCACGCGGCGCAGTGGGGCTGGCGGCTGTTGTTGGCCATCGCCCTGATCGCGGCTCTCGTCCTGATCCTCACCACGATCCCACTGGTCATCCTGCCGGTGGTATTGGCCCTGGTCTTCGCGGCGACCCTCGACCCGATCGTGGGAGCACTGATGCGACGCGGGCGCTCCAGGGGAGCGGCCACCGGCATCGCTGTCGTAGCCACCACCGTTGCCATCGTCGGCATCATGGCGCTGTCGCTGGTCTCGCTGGTAGAACAGGCTGACCTCTTGGGCGGTACGGCCATGGCTGGAGCAGACAAGCTCAACCAGTCCGCTGACGGCACGCTCACCATGGCACGCGATGCACTCCAGTCCGGTACCGGATCCATGGTGCAGGCGATCACGGGCATCGCCGATGCGCTCGCAGCAGCGGGCGCGGTCACGATCCTGAGCATCCTGCTGACCTTCTACTTCCTGCGTGACGGTGAACACCTGTGGCGGCGGCTGGTGACACACACTCACAGCGATGCGGCTGACAAGCTCAGCGCGGCAGGTTCACGGGCCTTCGGCGTGCTAGGTGGGTACATGATCGGCACGGCCGCCATCTCCCTGGTCGGTGCGGCCAGCCAGGCCGTCATCATGTGGATGCTGGGATTGCCGCTCGTGTTGCCGGTGTTCGTCCTCTCCTTCTTCGCAGCGTTCATCCCCTACATCGGCGGTGCCATCACGACGATGCTGGCCTTCCTGATCGCGGTGTCGGTGGGCAGCGCCTTCGACGTCCTGGTCATGGGTATCTGGACAGTCGTATTCAACCTGGTCCAGGGCAACGTCGTCGCCCCGCTCGTCTACGGGCGGACCACGCACATCCACCCGGCCGTCGTGCTCGTCTCCATCCCGGCGGGTGCAGCCGTGGCCGGGATCTTGGGGATGTTCATCGTCGTCCCAGCCATCGGTGTGGTCGCCACGACGTGGCGGACCGTGCTCTCGGTCATGGCATCGGAGACCGACGGTCAAGCAAACCCCCCTGGGCCTTCAAGCACCCCCACGGCCGACCAGGACGATGGCGACGCGGGGCCGGGGATCCTGCCTGCGCCGACCTAACGAGATCACGCGGACGCGTCAGCATCGTGGTCTAATGCGCCGATGCCGACGTACGTCACCTCCGTTCGAGCCTTCACACGCCCGGTCATCTTCGCCGCAGCCAGCCTGCTGGTGCTTCTTGCCGCATTCGTATCGGCACCGGTCGCCGCGGCCCAGTCCGACGAGTCCGTGACCATCACCACCACGCTGCAGCCGGTACGACTCGAGGTCGACCCGGGAACCACGGTCACCTGGACCAACGACGATGACCAGCGGCATCGCGTTCGGTCCAAGGATGGGCCAGAGGCATTCGACTCCGGCAATATGGAGCCCGGCGCGGCCTACAGCTACACCTTTACCGTCGAGGGCTCGTATCCGTACTACGACCATCGCGACGCGGACAACCCTGCCTACTTCGGCACTGTAATCGTCGGCGGATCCGGCGGCTCGACTGATGAGCCGCTGCCCGAGCGTGGCGAGGTGTCCATCATCGACCGCTCCTTCAGGCCAGCCTCGTTCTCCGTCGCCAGCGGTGGGAGCATCGAGTGGACCAATGATGACGGTGAGGCGCATACGGTGACATCGACCGATGGGGTCTTCGACAGCGGCATCCTCGACGCCGGGGCCACATTCGAACAGACCTTTGGCGAGGCGGGCACCTTCTCCTACTCCTGTCTCATCCATCCCGAGATGCGCGGCACCGTCACGGTCAGCGAATCCCAGCGCGGGACCGACGCTTGCGGCGCCGCTCCCCAGCGTGCCGGCGACCGAAGTACCAGCGGATGGACCATCGACCGAGACCGATCCCGCCCCCAGCATCGTGCCGACGATCAGCCCCGCTGCAGTGTCCAGTCCAGGACCACTGCCGGTGGCCTCGGTCGACGCCGGCGTCGAGCCCGCCATCGAGGCTGCGGTGTCGATCATCGACCGCTCCTTCCAGCCCAGCCAGATCGAGGTCCACCTCGGGGACGCGGTGATGTGGTCCAATGATGATGGCGAGGGGCACACGGTCACGGCGGTCGACGGCGAGTTCAACTCCGGCGTCCTGACCGTCGGCGACGAATTCTCGATGGTGTTCGAGACCCCGGGCAGCTATGACTATTTCTGTGCCATCCATCCGGGTATGACGGGAACCGTGACCGTGATCGAGCTCACCGGCTGACCCCGAGGGCGCCCTACTGTCGCGGTTGTGGCGGCCCTTCTCGTGCGACGAGCAACGCTGCCTCCACGCGGCTGCGGACATGCAGCTTACCCAGGATGTTGGTCATATAGTGCTTGATGGTCTTCTCCGCGAGGCCCAGGCGCTCGGCCACCTCGTGATTGCTCAGCCCTTCCGCCACGAGCTCAAGGACTTCGCGTTCCCGGTCGGTCAGCTCGTCGTAGGGAGAGGTCCGCGGCGTCTGCAACTCCCGGAGCATGCCCCACGCCAGCGCCGGGGCGACGTAGACATCGCCCGCGTGTACCGAGCGGATAACGTTCACCAACTCACCTGCTCCGGCGCCCTTCAAGACGTAACCCGAGGCACCGGCCTTCACGGCGGCCAGCAGGTCATCTTCATCCTCGGACACGGTCAGCATGACGATACGAGTCGCCGGACACGCCGCCGCGATGTGTCGGGCAGCCTCAAGACCGCTCCCGGGCATGGCGATATCAAGGATGATCACGTCCGGTAGCTCCGAACGCGCCAGTGCCAGGGCGCCCGGACCGTCGCTAGCCTCTCCCACCACATCGATGCCATCCTCCTCACGTAGCGAGCTGAGCACCCCCGCACGAAACATCGGATGGTCGTCAGCCACCGCGACCCGGATGACGCCGTTCACGGCCTGGTCCCATCCGATTGGAGCGGCCACCACACGCCTATGGTCGTACCGTCTCCGGGCGAGGAAAGCACGGAATAGGAGCCACCCAGGATCTCAGCCTGCTCACGGATCCCGGCAAGGCCCAGGCCGTCGCTCGTCGCCAGCATGGCCGTGTCGAAGCCAACGCCATCATCGGTGACAGACAGCTCCAATCCGGGGACGCCACCGCGATGGCGATCGACCATGCCGTTGAGCGCCGCCCCGATTCGACCGCTACGGCCATGGCGTGTCGCGTTCGAGAGGGTCTCCTGCAGGGCCCGGAACAGGGCGATCTTGACCGGCAACGGAACGCTATCTGGAAGGTCGTGGACAGCCAGTGCGACTTGGGAGCCGCTGCGCCGCTCGTGGTCACTTACTGCGCGCGCGGCCACCTCTTCGACGCTCATCGGGGCCAGCTCTGGTAAACGCAGGCCGGCGGCCACGCCCCGCATGTCGGCCATGGCTTCTTGAAGCACAGCCTCGATCTCGGCGATCTCGGTGGCACTCAGTGGATCACCCCGGTCCGCTCGCTTCTGCAGGCTGTCGAGCCGCAGCAGCGCGAGGGACAGCATCTGTCCGGGCCCGTCATGCAGGTCGGCGCTTACCCGGCGCATCGACCGTTCATTGAGGGTCGTCGTGCGCTCGGCGGCTGAGTGCACCCGCTCGCTCAGCTCGGCATTCTCATCCAGTAGCTGGGTGAGCTCGGTGACCTGGTGGGTGAGCGTGACCTCCTGTCGAGCGATGGTATCGCTGCCGCGCTTGACCAATCCATAGAGGAGCACACCGGCTACAACGATGGCCAGGGTGACGAGGGCCCATGTCGTCAATCGCGCGTCAGCCACCTGCTGGAGGATGTCGCGAGGCGGAAGATAGAACTCCGCCACAGCGATGATGCGGTCGCTGCCACGCTCGCGCACGGGGATGTAGATCTCCAACAGCCGGCTCCAGCGGGCACGCTCCCACTCGTTCTCCTCGCCACTGAGGTCGTCCATCTGGGTAGTGACAGCGCCCGCCCAGGCTTCTGCCAGGTGCCCGTCGACCGGGAATTGCCGGCCGATGAGCTCGCTGTCGGGGCTGTAGACGACGTGACCGTCCTGCGACCATATCCGCAGCGAGCGGACCCGGTCGGCGAAGGCACTGGAAGCCAGGTGCGAATCGAGGGTGCTGATCTCTTGGGCCGTCAGCTCCCCACCATCGGCCATCGAGGCGACGCTGGGCTCGATGATCGAGTCGACATACAAGGCGGTCACCGAGGCCGTCCGGTCCACGATGCTGCGTTCGAGCTGATCTCCGACGAAGGCACCGACCGCGAGTCCGGCCACCAGCAGGATGGCCAGGTTCGCGAGGAGGAAGCGCTGGGCCAGTGACAGCGAAGCGACGATCCGCCATCGCCGAGCGGGAGGGCGAGGCTTGGCTTCCTCGAGCCCGGCCGCCCGGGTCGAGGTGGTACTGGATCGCGCTGTGCTGGCCATCAGATCGACATGGTAGGCCCGTCGCCCCACAACGAGATAGCGACCAGGGGCCGAAACCGCCTTGGACCAAGGTCCGATGTACTTCCCGACCCTCGCCCATTCCCCAGCCACCTGCCGCGGCTCACCATCAGGGCAGTACACCCGGCGCATCGGGCGGCGGGCCATGGAAAGGAGACAGGTCTTGACCGACAGGACCGTCCTGCATCGTGCCGGGGCACTCGTTGGCAGCGCCATCATGGCCGTCGCTGTCGTGGGCATGCCGCTCGGCGTCGCCGCCAAGGACGGAGATGTCGTCCGACGCGGCAGTTGCACCGCGCGCTCGGACTGGAAGCTCAAGCTCGAGCCCAGAGAACGGCCGAATTGAAGTCGAGTTCGAGGTCGACCAGAACCGGAACGGCCAGACCTGGAACGTGAAGATGAGACGCAACGGCAACGACTTCTGGCGAGGCCGGCGCACGACGCAGCCGCCCAGCGGCTCATTCGAGGTCCGGCGGGTCACCAGGAACGGTGCCGGTCAAGACCAGATCGATGTGCGCGCCCGCAACCCGCGAAGTGGTGAGGTCTGCCGCGGCGTCGCCAGCTTCCGTTCCTAGCACGATCAGACAGGAGGACCTCCCCATGCAGACCGCCATCTCCAGCCATCCCCGGTTTCGAACGACGACCGCCTTGGCGCTGGCCGGCGCATTGGCCATGTCAGCTGCCGCGATCACACCCATCGCCAGCCGGGCCCAGGATGCCGATTCCATCACGGTCGCGACCGCCAGCGACGACCTGGGGACCTATCTGGTGGACCCAGATGGGATGACGCTGTACTACTTCACCCGCGACATCCACCCAGGGGCAAGCGTCTGCTCCGGGGGGTGCCTCGAGGCATGGCCACCGCTGCTGGTGGAGAACGGGCACCAGCTTGCGGCTGGCGATGGCGTGACCGGCACGCTGGCGGCTTTCCCTAGAGGCGACGGCACCATGCAGGCAAGCTACCGTGGCCGCCCCCTCTACCATTGGCAAGGTGACGCCGCTGCCGGCGAGACCAATGGCCAAGGAATCGGCAGCGTCTGGTTCGTGGCCGCTGAGGACGGCTCGTCGCCTTCGAACCCACCGGCCCTCACGCTTGAGGCTGCGAGCACCGACCTGGGCACCTTCCTCACCGGCCGGGATGGCCTGACGACGTATGTCTTCGCCGCCGATACGGTGCCCGGCGTGAGCGCCTGTGAAGGCGACTGCCTGGCAGCGTGGCCACCAGTCAGCGTTCCCATCGATAGCACGGTCGCCGTTGGTGAGGGCGTACCCGGAGTGGTCGGACTGACCACCGGCTCCGACGGTTCCACGCAGGTCACCTATGACGGTCGACCCCTGTACTACTGGCAGGGCGATACCGAGGCCGGCGAGACCAACGGCCAGGGCGTCAACGACATCTGGTGGGTCGCCGACGTAAGTGGCAACCTCCCCCAGTAGCGCTCCCTCCAGGAACCGACGCCGGCCACTCGTGCTCCCCCACGAGGACCGGCGTCGTTCGTCGCTGTGAGCACTCTGTGACCACTCGCCGAGAGTCGGCTCTTGCCGCTCGCATCCGCCCCGGACGGGTCGTTAACGGGATGCTTCGCGATATTCGGCCCAGGGATCATAGTCAGGATCCAGGGGCTCCTGCGGTGGCCGCTCCTTCGCGGGCACATGCTCAAGGTTGATGCGGATGCGGGTCCAGGTCGTGGAGCGCCCGCGCATGGCGTCGACCAGGACGTCAGCTGGCTGGAGCCTGGCGGCGACATCGGGATAGCGTTCCCGCCACCGCTCCAGGCCGGCCATCGCATCGCCCTTTCTGGCAGCCCGCGCGATCTCGATGAGGGGTTTGGTCGACTTGCGTCGGCCTGTCGGCGAAGGAGCCACGGGGCTTCCCTCCTTGCGCTTCGACGGCTGTACGCGCGGCGGCTCGCCTTCCTGCTTTCGATAGTGGGGGGGCCACGGCGCGTCACCCTGGCCCTCGGCCTCGTGGCGAGCTGACAGCTCCAGCAGTGCCTCGAGCGAGCCCACCGCTTCGTCGATGCCCGCTGCGCGGTCACCGTTCTTCGCGAACAGTGCCGGCACGGACGTCAGCGTGAAGTCCTCAGCGACCACGTCCGGCACCTCGTCCCAGAGCAACGGCATGGAGACGCGCGCATCGGGCAACGGCCGCACCGAGTACGCCGAGGCCACGGTGCGGTCCTTGGCGTTCTGGTTGTAGTCGAGGAAGACGCCGTGGCGCTCCTCCTTCCACCACTTGCTGGTGGCCAGCTTCGGAGCACGCGCCTCGACATCGCGGGCCAGGGCCAAGGCCGCCCGGCGCACCTCCGGGTAGGTCCAGCGCGGCTCGATGCGGACGTTGATGTGGATGCCACGCGAGCCCGACGTCTTGGGCCAGCCGACCAGCCCGACCGCCGCCAGCGCCTCGTGTGTCACCAGCGCCACCTCGCGCACGTCCGACCACGGGACGCCGGGCACAGGATCGAGATCCACCCGCAACTCGTCGGGGTGGTCAAGGTCTTCCGCCCGCACCGGGTGAGGATTGAGGTCAAGGCAGCCCAGGTTCGCGATCCAGGCCAGTGCGGCCGCGTCTCGGAGCACGACCTCTTCCGCGGTCCGGCCCGATGGGAAGGACAGCGACACCGTATCGATCCATACCGGGCGCTTGTCCGGCGCCCGCTTCTGGAAGAAGAAGTCCCCGTCGGCGCCGTTGACGAAGCGCTTCAGCGCCATGGGTCGTCCGCCTGCGCCACGGAGTGCACCCTCCGCGACGGCGAGGTAGTAGTTGACCAGGTCGAGCTTGGTGTGGCCAGGCCCCTCCCAGTAGACCTTGTCGGGATTGGTGACCTTGACTTCGCGCCCGCCGACGTCCAGCAACTCGAACCTGGTGGCCATGGGCCTACTCCTTGGTCGCCCCCTCGGCCAGGGCCGCTTGCTCATGGAGCCAACGCTGCCGGTCGGTACGCAGGATCTCCAGTGTCTCGGCGACGCCGACCCAGCCCTCGATCTGGACCGACTTGTCCTCGAGGTTCTTGTAGGTATGGAAGAACTGCTCGATCTCGCGCAGCTTGTGTGGCGAGACCTGGCGCAGCGCCTCGAGGTGGGCATACAGTGGGTCCGCAAGGGCGACACACAGGACCTTGTAATCGACACCCTTCTCGTCGGCCATCTTGAGGACTCCGACCGGACGGGCCCAGACATGACATCCGGGGAACGTCCGCTCGTCGATCAGCAGCATGGCATCGGTATGGTCGCCGTCGTCGGCGCGGGTCCCGTGGATGAAGCCATAGTCGAAGTTGTAGTACACGGCCGATGACAACACGCGGTCGAGTCGGATGACCTTGGCCTCTTCGTCGTACTCGTACTTATTACGACTCCCGGCCGGGATCTCGACCATGACCTCGATGACGGCGGGAAAGTCGTTTGTCGTCGGCATGCCCCCAAGTCTACGACCCGCGTGACGGCTAGACTCAGGCGATGGACGCGATCAAGGCCATCCGGACCATCCGGGTGATCCGGGACTACCAGCCCCAGCCGCTAACCGACGACGAGGTCCGCGCTGTGACCGATGCTGCGCGCAAGACCGGATCTTCGAAGAACGTCCAGCTATGGGACTTCATCACGATCCGCGATCCGGAGGCGCTGACGCGGCTGTCGGACGTGACCCCCAACGCCAGGCACCTTCCCAGCGCAGGCGCGGCTGTCGCGCTCGTCATCGACGCACCCGATCCCGACTACGCTCGTTCGGTGCTCTGGGACCTGGGCCGCGCGGCGCAGAACCTCATGCTGGCAGCCTGGAGCATGGGCATCGGTTCCTGCCCCATCACCGTCCGCGAGTTCGATCTGGCCGCCGATGTCCTGGGCCTGCCTGCCGACAAGGAGTGCCAGTACCTGATCGCCCTTGGCTGGCCCGAGGATCCGGATGACCTGAAGCGACCGCCCCGGGCTGGCGGTCGCAAGAGCTACGACGATGTCGTCCACCGCGAGCGATGGGGCGCGTGATGGGCGGGACCGCAGTAAGGAGAACGCCATGATGGGACGTTTGCTGGCCTTGGGTGCGGCGGCAGTTGCCGCGGTGGCTGCTACCGGCGCCGCGGTCCGCGCGAGGCGCCGGTCCGACAAGAACGCGAGCGAGCCGGAGATGGCGCCTGCTAACCAGGCGGCCAGTAGCGGTACCGCTGCGGCTCCAAAGGACACGTCGCCGCGCACGCCAACGACCGCTGCTGCGCCAGCCGGTAGCCACCCTGGTGGAGACGATCTGACGTCGCTCAAGGGTATCGGGGCCGTCAGCGCTGAGCGCCTCGGTAGCATCGGCGTGACGACCGTCGCCCAGATCGCCGCCTGGACCGACGAGGACATCGAGTCGGTCGCCGCCAGGATCAAGGTCAGTCCCGAGCGGATCCGCCGAGAAGACTGGGTCGGCCAGGCCGGAGCCGCGCTCGACGGTTAGAAGCCGCCGCCCAGACCCGACATGGGCTCGGCGGTGTAGAGCCTTCACGACAGCGGGTGTATGGTGCGCGCGCGCCGCACCGGATCTGGCGTGGCGCATCGACCGATGCACGGAGAACGTACGCTGGGCCACACAGCCTCACGCGGGCCGATGAGCGCCGATCCCCGCTCCTGGCCTCCTGGCACGTCGCCCGGGACCCAGGCGGAGTCCGGCGGGTCCGGGCCGGCCGTGCCCCCCACCATGGGAGCCCTTTCCTCGCCGCGACTCCAGCGGGGACCGAGCGGCAGCGAGGCTCCCGCGACAGGGCCGAGCGTCGCTCACTTCAGACCCGATCTGGAAGGCCTGCGCGGCCTTGCCATCCTGCTGGTGGTGATCTTCCATGCCGCGCCGGGCCTGCTCGGCGGCGGATTCATCGGCGTGGACGTGTTCTTCGTCATCTCCGGGTTCCTGATCACCGGCCTCCTGGCCCGCGAGCTGGATCGTACGGGTCGCATCGCCCTGGGCAACTTCTATGCACGCAGGGTCCGACGCCTCCTGCCGGCCGCGATCCTGGCCATCGGGGCCACGCTGCTCCTGAGTGCCTGGATCCTTCCGCCGCTCGAGGCACCGCGAGTGGCCGGGGATGGCATCGCAGCTGCGCTCTCCGTCTCCAATCTCCGCTTTGCGCTGGCCGCAGGCGACTATTTCAGCACGGTAGGGTCGCCGTCGCCGTTCTTGCACTACTGGTCCTTGAGCGTAGAGGAGCAGTTCTACCTGGTGTGGCCGGCCACGCTCATCATCGCCTTCCTGGTCGGTCGCAGCCTGCGAGCCGTGGGCGTGATGGTCGCCGTCGTCGGCATCGCATCTCTTGTGCTGGCCATCGTGCTGACCGACAGCGCGCCCAACTGGGCGTTCTTCTCGCTGCCCACACGGGCATGGCAGCTGGCGTTGGGCGGGCTGCTTGCCATCGCCGCCCTCGAGCGTCGCCAGGGGACGGCGCTTTCGACCGTCCTTGCCCTGGGGGGCTGGTTGGGCCTGGGGGCGGTCCTGCTGGGTGGTTACGCCATCGACGAGTCGATCGCGTACCCCGGCTTGTGGGCACTCATCCCGACACTGGGCGCCGTGGGCATCATCGCCGGCGGCGACCGGGTCGCTGGGCCAGGCCTGCTGCTCCGCCTGGCGCCGGTGCGGTTCCTTGGGCGCATCAGCTACTCCCTGTATCTCTGGCACTGGCCGCTGCTGGTGCTGCCGGCGGTGGCCCTGGGCGGCCAGCTCTCACCGCTCGCGACACTCGCCCTGGTCGGTCTCGCCATCATCGTCGCGAGTGCCAGCACGTTCCTCGTCGAGGAGCCCATCCGGCGCTCGCCACCGCTCGTGTCGGGCCGGCGCCAGGTCGCCGTCGTCGCCGGACTGGGCATGTCGCTGCTGCTCGTCGTGACGCTCGGCGTCGGAACCATCAACTGGCTCACCGACGCTGCCATCGCGGCATCACGCGGAGAGGTCGCGGCTGCCGCCGAGGACGCGCCGGGATCCCTGCCGGCTGGTCTGGACGGCCCCGGCGACGCCACGGTCAAGGCGGGCAAGCAGCTGCGCGACGACGCGCGTCCGGGCCGTGCCAGCAGTGCGGCCGCGACGCCCCGGCCCACACCGAAGGCTTCGGCGAAGGTGGCGTCGCGAAGCGACGGACAACCCACAGCCAAGGCCACACCCAAACCTCGCCAGGCGCCCAAGCCGAGGAAGACCCCACGACCAGCGAAACGGCAGCGACCGCAGCCGCCTGCCTCGACCCAGCGCATCGTCCGTCTGCCAGCTGATGTCGCGCCGTCCGTGTGGAAGGCGTCAGAGGATGAAGAGCTGCTGCGTAAGAATGGCTGCCTCGAGGGCGAGGACGCCACGCGACCGCGTAGCTGCACGTTCACCGCCGGACGTGGTCGTTTCGTGGTCGCGCTGGTGGGTGATTCACACGCCTCGCACTGGTATCCCGCGCTGCGCCAGGTCGCGACCGAACGGGGTTGGCAGTTGACGACCTTCGTCAAGGTATCGTGCCCGTTCACCGACATCCCGGTCAGGAACCTGCGCCTCAAGCGCGTCTACCGCGAATGCCAGGCGTTCAACGAGAACGTGGTCGACGAGCTGGGCCGACTCAAGCCCGACCTGGTGATCACCGCCATCAGCCGGTGGCAGCATCCCACCCGAACCGAGGATGAGTCGGCCTGGGCCCAGGGTGCGGCGATGGCGCGGATGTTGAACCGTGTTCCCGGCCGAAAGGTGGTCATCGCCGATGTGCCCTATCCAGGGCAGGATGTGCCGACGTGCCTGTCGAAGAACCTCAAGGACATCCGCGAGTGCGCGGTGCCCGCGTACGGCCGGGTCTCAGGGGGCTCGCCACAGCGGGAGCGAGTAGCCGCACAGCGTAGCGGCGGCACACTCGTCGACTTCGGCGATGTGATCTGCGGCGGGTCAGGCACCTGCCCGGTGGTCAGCCATGACCGCATCATCTTCCGGGACGACCATCATCTCACCGCCACGTTCTCGCGCTGGCTGGCCCCAGCCATGGATCGGGCGTTGGCCAAGGTCATCAAGAAGAAGCGTCGCTGAGGCAGAGGCCGCAGCAGCCGCAGAGCTCACCCAGCGCAGCACCGGGCCGCAGCGGCTAGCGAGCTCACCTGGTTCAACGACGTTCGCCTGGTTCGAGCGTGACCACGAACGGGCCCCACGGCCATTCATGGGGCAGCAACCAGCCGCGTCGGCCCAGGGGTGTGTCGAGCGGGCGGGCCGGACGGCGACCGGCGCTTGTCGGGGGTTGAAGATCGGGCCGGTCCACGTAGATGGCGGCCACGCCGTCCCCATAACGGGAGACATAGGCCTCCAGTCCGGACCGGCGGTCCGGCTGTTCGAGCAGGATCGACAGGCGGCCGAATCGAACGCACCATGCCTGCGCACCCAGGAGTTGGTCGCGGCCTGCGGCCACGAACGGAGCGACGACCTGCCCGGCGCTGCGTTCGATATCCGGCGTGGCCCAGACCAGGGCCACCAATGCGTCGCTTGGGAGGGTCAGTCCAGGGACCACCTGCTGACAAAGACCAGTCAGAGCGGCTGCGCGATCATGTGCATGCAGCAGCTCGATGACGTGCTCCAGGCGGGTCGGTCCCGGCATCTCAGCTCCAGCGAGGATCGGCAGGAACCTATCGTAGTCGTGCCAGGGGACAAAGAAGCGCCGCCGGTGGATAAGCAACCCGGCGGCGCGTGATGAGCTCGGGAGCGGTCTCCCAGTCGTTCTTGGTAGGTGCTAGCGGTTCCTGGCCAGGAAGGCCATCACATCTTCTAGTCGGAACCGGCGATCTCCGCGTTTGCAGACGCGATAGAAGGGCAGTTCACCCCGGTCGCCGAGCCGTTTGACCGTATTGACATGCAGGTGGAGGAGCTCCGCGACTTCGCTCGCAGTGAGCATCGGGCCGAGCTCGTTGGCTGCCATGGACGCCATCTAACGTTCCTTATCTCGCGTTCAGTGGGCTGCTGGACGTGTGCTCGGCTCGCTCGGCGCCACTGGAGGCCAAGCAGCACCTTGATCGATGAGGGCATGTGTGATGCGGTCGGTCGAGGTGATGTCGGGCATGGTGGCGTTCGCGTCGTTCGCCAGCAACCCGTACTTGGGTCAACCCACAGGTACGGGGACCCCGTTGCCACTCGTCAACGCGTGTGTACTTACGCGCCGGCTTCAGCGGCACCGATGCGCGCATCGGTCAGCATCGGTCGGAACAGCAGCAGGCCGATGGTCGCCACGCCCGATAGCCAGAACACCGCCCCAAACCCCAGGAGCTCTGCGATGATGCCGCCGACCAGTGCTCCGATGGGCATCGTCCCCCACGCGAAGAGCCGGTATCCGGCATTGACGCGACCGAGCAGAGCATCAGGCGCGATGCGCTGACGCAGCGACACGGTGATGACGTTCCAGATCATGCCCAGGGCGCCGATGACGAGCATGCTCAGGCCGACCAGCCAGGCGTCTACGGTGAGCGCGGGTATGAGCGAGGCGAGAGCGATCCCGATGACGCAGCCGAACAAGGTGCGCGATCGACCCAGTATTCGCTCGGCGCGCTCCTCGAGGACCGAACCCAGGACGGCTCCGACAGCGAAGCCGGTCATGAGCAACCCGAAGCCAACCTCGGAGAGTCCCATCGGCCCCGGCCCGACCACGAAGAGGACGAGGATGGCCATGACCGCACTGCTGGCCAGGTTCATGACGCCGACCATGATGGCCATCGAGCGGATGACGTCCTGCTGCCATAGATAGGCGAGGCCCTCGCGGACGTCGCGCAGGATGGTCGTCCGCGGGCCGTCCCGGTCCGGCTTGAAGTTGCCGACCAGGAGCATCAGGCCGCCTGCTGCGAGGGCGTATCCCACGACGCTGCCTCCAAGCGCCAGGGGCACGGAGATGGCTACCAGGAAGCCACCCAGGGGCGGGCCCACGAACTGATTCATGGTGATCTCGACTGCGTACAGGCGGCCATTGGCTCGGGGCAGCGATTCCCTCGCCACGAGATTGGGCAGGATCGACTGTGCCGACGTGTCGAACAGCGTCTCCCCGACCCCGAGCAAGAAGGCGGCCACGAAGAGCGCCGGCAGCGCCAGTTGATCGGCGATGGCGAGGATGGCGAGGAAGCCGACCACGGCGACCCGCATGAACTGGACGTTGCGCATGGTGATCCGCCGGTCCAGCCGGTCCGCCAGCGCGCCCGCGAAGAGGACGAACACGAGCCACGGCAGCCGACCCGCGAACGCGACGCCCGCGACCGCCGCGGGCGAGTCGGTGAGGCGTGCCGCCGCCAGCGGCAGCGCCACGACGAAGATGCCATCGGCCAGGTTGGACATGGCCGAAGCGGACCACATGCGCTTGTAGTTGGCGCCGAGCGGGGACGCCTTGGGCATTGCCTGAACGTCGACGGCTTCCATCGAGGAGGTCAGTCTGGCCGATAGGGAAAGACTGACGTCGGCACCGTCATGCCCGGGTCAGCTAGTGGGTAGCCAGATCAGGCCCACTTCGTCGACGGTGATGTCGTTCTTCTCGAGCCTGATCTGGAGCGGCTCGATGGCCTCAGCCTTCTCGTCCCACTCGTGGTCGATCTCGGCGATAGCATCCTGCAGGTCGTCCTCGAGATCTTCGATGGCCAGGTTCTTCTCGCCGATGCGATTCTCGATGCTGCGGATGCGCTGCGCTGACGAGCCGCTTCGAGTCGCGGCCCGTCCAGCCGAACGTGCGATCGTGCTGGTGCTGGTGCGTCCGCCCAGGATGTTGCCCAGGACCGAGCTCCCGATCGAGATGAGGTCCTGCGTCTGCTGGTTGCGCGCGTCCGAGTTCAGTTCCGCGATCCGGTCCTGGTACTTGGCGATCGCCTCGTTGAGCTTGTCCATCCTGGCCGTAAGCCGATCGCGGATCTTGCTCGCCTCCTCATCCTTGGCCTCGTCTGCCGCGGCTCGGCAGCGCTCGGCGAACGCGTCGGGCGTCTCGTCGATGCGAGAAAACAGCTTGAGCTCCCGGTTGACCTGCAGGGTGATGGCTTGCTCTCGATGCAGGTAGTCCCTGAGGTCCGACGTGGCCGAACGGAACCAGGTCTTGTCCCGGATCGGCGCGTCAGTGAGAACGTACGTGGCACCAACCGGCGGCTCCCGGCGCAGGTCCCGTGCGTCGTAATCGACATGGACAGCATCGGCCCAATCGGGATCGGGTCCACTGATCGGCAGCAGCGCCTCCCACTCGGCGGTCTCGTGCACATCGGCCTTGGTGTCATCGAACAGCATGGCCACGCGGGCGATGAGCGCAGGAGAGAGACGGCTCCCGCCGGGCACGACACCGATCTCGGCCGCCCATGGCGTCGCTGTGCCGAGGTAATACACGGTGGTATCAGCCGCGACATCCGGTGAGACCGTGGTCTCGTCAGCGGCCAGGGCCAGAGTCGACATCGATGCCGTGTCGCTGGAGCTAGATCCCGTGGCCGTCCCGGAGCGCTCGGTCCGTGTCGGGCCTGCTGGCTGCTCACCCATGAGGCGCTTGATCTGGTCTCGGGTCAGCGGACCTGCCAGGTACGACATGGCCCACCGAGTCGAGAAGCGCGTCGGAGTATCCGAGCGGGTGCTGTGAAGCAGGAACTGACGCTTGTCGAGCCCTGAGACGGTGGCATCGAGGGCGGCGCGGTCGACCTCGCCGGCGGCTGACGTCATGCCGTCGAGCAGGCGCGACTTGTCGCGTTCTGTCTGGAGACGACCGATCATCCAGGTGCCAGCATTGCTGATGGCCTTGTAGTCAAGGTCGACCGGGTTCTGCGTCGAGAGCACCATGCCGACGCCGTGGGCTCGAGCCTGCTTGAGGATGGTCAGGATCGGCTTCTTGGCCGGCGGCAGCGCCGTGGGAGGCACGTAGCCATAGACCTCATCCATGTAGATCAGGGCCCGCAAGGAGCCGGTCCCGGATCGCCGGCGCGTCCATGTCACCATCCTCGAAAGGACCAGCGTGACCACGAACATCCGCTCGGCATCGGACAGATGCGAGATCGAGATGATGGCCGCCTGGGGCTTGCCGTCGGCCGACAGCAAACCATCGATGTCCAGGGGGCGGCCCTGGTTCCATGCCGCGAATGCCGGGGACGCCAGCAGCCCGTTGAGCCTGACCGCGAGCTGCGCACGGTCCTTGGCTGGGTAGAACGTGTCGAGATCCAGGACCCCCAGCTTGCGGATGGGTGGATCCTGGATCTGGCCCAGCAGCGAGGCCAGGTCAAGGTCCTGGCCAGCCGCCCAGCTGCGCTGCACGAGGTTGCTGATGAGGATGTGCTCGGGACTGGCGAGGGGGTCGGCCTCGATACCGATGAGGCCGAGCAGGCCCGAAGCAAGGCCCTCTATCTCGTCGGCGAGCGCCTCCATGTCGTCCGTCGCCTGGGGTGCCTGCAAGGAGCCGATCAGATCGAGCGGCACGCCCGCGGTCGAACCTGGTGTGTAGATCGTGAAGCCTGCTGCCTGACGCAGTCGCGCGATGCGGTCGGGCGAGATGCCCGATCGGGCCAGGCCATCGCGCCAGGTCCGGGCGGTGTCAGCCGCCAGCTGGTCGGGCGTGATGCCCGCACGCGCGGCGGCGCCGTCCTCGATCCAGGGTCGGAAATCCTCTGCTCGCAGCTCCGGAAAGGTCAGCAGCAGGTTGCCCATATCACCCTTGGGGTCGATGACCAGGCAGGGGATGCCCTGGAGCAGCGCGTCCTCCAACAGGTCGATGCCCAGGCCGGTCTTGCCGGAGCCGGTCATGCCGACGATGACGCCATGCGTCGTCAGGTCGGCCGGATCGAGGGTCAGTGGCCCGTCGGCGTCGAGGTCGTGACCGATGAACAGCCCGTTTGGATCGATGTCGGTCATGCCTCCCTCCATGCGTCAGGTGCGGACCAACGTACACGAACGTGCCATCGAACGACCTGCGCGCCAGCCCAGTCAGGACCACTGGCTGGTCCGCGAACCCCGCGAGGGCTACGCTCCCGTCGCCCTCATCGCGGCGTCATCCTCGAGAGCCTCGGCCCATGACTCGGAGCCCGTTTCGACGGGCACGGCCACCATCGGTCGAGGTGCGACAACCTCGCCCGCGGAGGCGATCACGCCGATCGAGACGCGGAACCCGGCGCGTCGATGTGACAGCGGCATCAACGTGCCCTGGCCGACCGGCGCCTCCCCCGGGAACCAGCGCAGCCACTCCTCGTAGAAGGTGTCGAACTCGGAGGCCTCGCGCAGGGACCAGTTGGCCCACACCACCTGCTCCAGTGAACTGCCACACGCAGCCAGCTTGTCACTGAGGTTCTGTAGGCACTGACGCGCCTGGAACCGGATGTCACCGCTCTCGACCATGCCCGAACTCGGGTCGACGGGCCCGATGGAGGTGAGATAGACCATGCCACCCGCCAGCACGGCCCGGCCCTGGCCGACGTCGGCATCAGCGGACGCTCCGGTCGGACCCTCCTTGAAGCCCAACCGGGTCTTGCCACGCCGGGTGGGAGCGTCGGGGTTCTCGGGTGGGATGCCGTAAGCGCCGGCAGGCAGCTCGATGCCGCGGATCTGGAACGCATTCATGAAGGTCGGCCGCACGCCTGTGGCCTTGAGGGATCCCTGGATCTTGCCGTCACGGATGCCGGTCTGCTGGTAGCTGAAGATCTCCTGGGTCAGGATGTCGTCGCCCTCGATGCCATAGACCTCGGTGATGCTCACGATCTTGCGAGAGCCGTCGCGCAGGCGAGCCGTATGCACGACCACGTCCACGGCGGACGCGATCTGCTCACGGATGGCACGCAGCGGTAGCTCGTAGCCGGTCATCAGGATCATGGTCTCCAGGCGACGAAGCATGTCCCGCGGCGTGTTGGCGTGGCCGGTCGAAAGCGAGCCCTCATGGCCGGTGGTCATCGCCTGGATCATGTCCAGTGCTTCGCCCGCGCGGCACTCACCGACGACGATGCGGTCGGGCCGCATGTGGAGGGCGTTGCGCAGCAGGTCACGGATGGTGATCTCACCCTGGCCCTCGAGATTGGACGGTCGGGCCTCCAATGTGACCACGTGGCGCTGGCTCAACTGGAGCTCCGCCGCATCCTCGATGGTGATGATGCGCTCATCGTCGGGGATGAACGACGAGAGCACGTTGAGCGTGGTCGTCTTGCCCGAGCCGGTGCCACCCGACAGGAAGACATTCAGGCGAGCCTCGACACAGGCCTGCAGGAACTCGAACATCTCCGGCGTCGCCGTGCCGAAGTCGACGAGGTCGTCGACGCCGAAATTGGTACCGAACTTGCGGACCGTGATGACCGGCCCGATGAGCGACAGTGGCTTGATGATGGCGTTGACGCGCGAGCCATCAGGCAAACGGGCATCGACCCGTGGGCTGGTCTCGTCGATGTGACGGCCGATCGGAGTGATGATGCGGTCGATGATGTTGAGCACGTGCTCATCGTTTCGGAAGGTGATGGGCACTCGTTCGATGCGACCGCCGCGCTCCACGTAGACACGATGCGGCCCGTTGACCATCACCTCGGTGACGGTCGGGTCGCTGAGCAAGGGTTCGATGGGTCCGAAGCCCGCCACTTCGTCGACGACGCCCTCGATGAGGCGACTACGCTCTCCCGAGGACAGGCTGAGATCGTGCTCGACGATGAAATCGGCCACGAACGCGTCGACATGTTCGGCCAGGTCGGCCCGCACCTGCTCAGCCTGGGAGAGGTCGATGCGGGCCGCCAAGGCGTCGACGACCTCCTCCTCCAGTCGACCACGGATCTCCCGGAACGCTTCCTCGCGGGCGGAGATCCGTCTGGCCGGCGGCGCCCCGGGACCGCTCTCGGTGGCGGGATCGGTCGGTCGCTGTGGGCCGGCCAGTGCCGGTCGGGTCGAGCGGGTGACGGCGTCCGCTTTGTGAGCAGCATCCTGCCGGGCCGCCTCGACACGTTCAAGCAGCGACACGGCAGCACCTCCCTACTCCGTCGGGCTCGGATGCTGGCAGGATACGCTGTCGACGGTTCGGTGCGAATCGGTCTGGTGGGGTCCGGTGGGGTCAAACGTTGCCTGAAGGCACCAGATCCGCGCGACCCCTCCAGGCCGATGAAGATTCCATATCCGTCCAGAGATGCACCGTTACGCGACGCTGGCACTCGGAGCGGAGTACATTCATGGGCAGATCGCGGTGCGCATTCCGACCACCAGGGGCCTTGAGCGACGCGATGACCTGAGGTCTCTGTCCATGGCGACACATCGATCGGATGTGTCTGGTGGTGCTGTCGTGTCGCATCGCGACGATGCCGCTGGTCCCGTGGCTGGGGAGGCACGACTCAGCAAGGCGGCGCGCCTGGTCGTACCCGATGCCATCGGGCTGAACGTGCTCGATGCCCACCGGCTCGTCCGGGAGCAGCGTCTGAGCGTCGCGATCTCGGTCTGGGAAACGAAGATCGGCCCGTGGGGGCTGGTCCTGTCGCAAGATCCCGAGCCTGGCTCGGTGGTCCGACCGGGAACCCGCATCCACGTCGTTGTCGCCGGCCGCCCACACCTGACGGTCCCCAACGTCCGGGATCTCCCGCATGGTGCTGCTATGGACATCCTGCGTCGACTGGGCTTGCGTCCGGAAGTGGCCAGACGGCGCGTATCGCGAACCGTCGAGGCCGATCACGTCATCTCGACCCTGCCGGGGCCCGGCTCACTGATCGCAGATGGGTCAAGGATCGCACTCGAAGATCTCACGAGGTCGGTCGGAGAAGGCCGCTCCCGGCCCAGCGCCGGACGCGTCGAACGAGGCTGCAGACCAGCCGGGCTGAGTACGTGGTCGCTCGTAGCCATGGGCTACGCGCCGATCGCTCCGGTCGATCGGGATCCGCGGCCGCGCTAGCCCCTCGTCCAGGCATCGACGGCACGGCCACCCGCCGAACACCTCGGACCCCGGCTCGCACCATCGGCGCATAGCCCGCATGATGGTCAGGAGGTGCGAGGCTACCACCGGCATCGCTCGTAGCGGGAGGATCGGATGACCGTTGAGACCGATCGCCAGTCATGGGAACGGATCCGCGAGTTGGCCGCGGCCGACGACCGAGCCGGCCTGGATGCGGCGATCCACGCGATGGAGCCGACGGAGGCCATCCGGACCATCCTCCGCCTGGACGCGGAGGATCAACAGGCCGTCCTGACCACACTGTCGCCACCTGAGGCCGCTGACCTCATCGAGGATGCACCGGACGAACAAGCGGCGGACCTCATCGAGCATCTGTCGCCGAGCGACGCGGCAGCCATCGTCACGGCGATGCAAAGCGATGAGCGAGCGGACCTCATCGCCGACCTCGATCGCGAGGAAGCCGACGCCATCCTGGATCAGATGGAGCCCGACGTCGCCAGCGGGGTCCGCGCCCTGGCCGACTACGCGGACGACGTCGCTGGCGGTCTGATGATCACCGAGTTCCTGCGGATGGGGGAGGACACCACGGTCGGAGCGACACTGGACGCGCTGGTGGTCAACACCGAGGACAGCGACGACCACTTCTCGCGCTACGTGTATGTCACCTCGCCCAAGGGTCGAGTGGTAGGGGTCGCGGCCGCCAGCGAACTGGCGGCCGCGCCACGAAGACGAGCCGTTGCCGATGTCATGGTGCCGGCCTTGTTCACTCGCCCGACAAGTGGCCTGGACGATCTTCGGGACTTCTTCGAGGCCCATCCCATCGCGGCCGTGCCGGTGGTCGATGACCGCGGTCGCCTGCTCGGCATCGTGCGGCGGACGGCCGTGCTCGACGCACTGGCGGTACGTTCTGAACGCGAGATGCTCAGGATGCGCGGCATCGTCGGCGGCGATGAGGTGCGCTCGCTGCCGACGCTCACTCGAGCCCGCCGTCGCCTCTCCTGGCTGAGCATCAACATCTTGCTCAACATGGTCGCCGCGAGCGTCATCGCCCTGTACATCGACACGCTTGACAAGGTCATCGCGCTTGCGGTGTTCCTGCCCATCATCAGTGACATGAGCGGCGCCAGCGGCAACCAGGCGGTCGCCGTCAGCATGCGTGAGTTGTCGCTTGGGCTGGTGAAGCCCTACGAGGTCTTTCGCGTCTGGCTCAAGGAGATCTCCGTCGGGCTCATCAACGGCGTCGCGCTGGGTCTCCTGATCGGTGCGGTAGCCACGATCTGGGACGGCAACCCCGTGCTCGGGTTCGTCGTCGGCGTGACGCTCACGCTCAACACGCTCATCGCAGTCTCGGTGGGCGGCACCGTTCCGCTGGCGCTCAAGCGGCTCGGCGTGGACCCGGCAGTGGCCTCGGGGCCGATCCTCACGACCGTCACCGATATCTGCGGCTTCTTCCTGTCGCTCAGCCTGGCCAGCCTGTTGCTCGTACAGCTCACCTGAGCGCACGGTAGGCTGCAACGGATATGGATGCTCCAACCCGAACGGGACGTCAGCCGCGCACCATCCTGGGCTGGCGCGAATGGGTGGCGCTGCCGGACTGGCAGGTGCCATGGATCAAGGCCAAGATCGATACCGGTGCCAGGACATCGGCCGTGCATGCCTTCGACATCGAGACCATCGAACGTGAAGATGCGCCCTGGGCTCGATTCTCGGTCCATCCCTGGCAGGACTCATCGGAGGACCAGGTCGTGGTCGAGGCACCGCTGCTGGGGCGGCGTGCCGTGCGAAGCTCGTCCGGGGCGGCGCGGGAGCGGCCGGTGGTGCTGACCACCATCGAACTGGCCGGGCGCAACGTGTCCGTCGAGGTGACCCTGACGCGGCGTGACGAGATGGGCTTCAGGATGCTTATCGGACGCCAGGCGTTGCGCCGCCGCTTCGTGGTCGACCCGGCACGCTCCTACGTGGGTGGGCGACCGGCGACGCTGATCCGGCGGCGCAATCGAGGCCGGGCATGAGGGCAGCGCGCCGTGCAGCCTTCGAGTTCGTCGGCGTGGAGGTCGCGCCGGGGCGGACCGGAACCGGTGTCCTGCCGGTGCCGCGGCTGGTCACGGGCACGGTGGTCTCGCTCCCGGTCCGCATCGTCCATGGTCGGGACGACGGGCCGACGGTCTGGGTGAGTGCGGCGCTCCATGGCGACGAGATCGGCGGGGTGGAGATCATCCGGCGCGTGCTGGGGCGGCTCGACCCAAGACGCCTTCACGGGACCGTCATGGCGCTGCCCATCGTGAATGTGCACGGCTTCCTGACCGGCGACCGCTATCTGCCCGATCGACGAGATCTCAATCGCTCGTTCCCAGGCTCCACGAATGGCTCCCTCGCGGGTCGCATCGCCGACGCCTTCATGCGCGAGATCGTCCATCGCAGCGACATCGGGATCGACCTGCACACCGGGTCGGACCATCGCAGCAACCTGCCCCAGATCCGGGGCAACCTCGACGACGCCCGCACGCGGGAGCTGGCCATCGCCTTCGGTACCCCGATGATCCTCCACGCAGGGCTCCGCGACGGCTCGCTCCGAGCGGCGGCCACCGACGCCGGGGTGACGGTGCTGCTCTATGAAGGCGGCGAGGCGTGGCGTTTCGATGAAGACGCGATCCGGGCAGGCACCGAGGGCACCATGAACGTGCTGGCACACCTGGGGATGATCGACGCCGCCGAGGCGCCGATGTCGAACACGCCACTCGAAAGCCGCAAGAGCAGCTGGGTCCGGGCCAGGCGTAGCGGGATCGCGCTCATGTCGGTCACGCTCGGCCAGGAGGTCAGGAAGGGTGAACAATTGGCCATGATCCATGACTCCCTGGGCAAGCGCCTCAGCCGCGCCAGTGCTCCCTACGATGGCGTCGTCGTGGGCTTGACCCAGCATCCCCTGGTGCACCAGGGTGACGCACTCGTCCATGTCGCCATCGTGGAGTCCGCATGAAGCTCGCGATCCTGTCCCGAGCTCCCAGTGCCTACAGCACCCAGCGGCTCAAGGCCGCCGCACTCGACCGCGGGCACCGCTGCCGGGTCCTCGACACGATGCGGTTCGCCATCGACCTCTCGAAGGGCGATCCGGATCTGCAGTATCGCGGCAAGCCGTTGTCCGACTACGACGCGGTGATCCCGCGCATCGGAGCATCCATCACCTACTTCGGCTCCGCGGTCGTGCGCCAGTTCGAGCAGATGGACGTCTACACGCCCAACACGGCCAACGGCATCACCAACTCGCGCGACAAGCTCCGCGCCATCCAGTTCCTGTCGAGGCACGACATCGGCATGCCGGCCACGGCGTTCGTGGCCGACCGCAATGATGTGCGGCCGGCCATCGAGCGGGTGGGTGGGGCTCCGGTGGTGCTCAAGCTGCTCGAGGGCACTCAGGGCATCGGCGTGATCCTGGCGCCGAGCAACCGCGTGGCGGAAGCCATCGTGGAGACGCTGCACAGCACCAAGCAGAACGTCCTGATGCAGGAGTTCATCGCCGAGTCCAAGGGCAGGGATATCCGCGCGCTGGTGGTCGGCGACCGTGTCGTCGCGGCGATGCGTCGCAAGGCCCAGGGGGATGAGTTCCGCTCCAACGTCCACCGCGGTGGCACCACGGAGGCGGTATCGGTATCGCCCGAGTACGAGCGCACGGCCGTTCGGGCGGCGCAGATCATGGGACTGCGTGTGGCAGGCGTGGACATGCTCGAGGGCAAGGACGGGCCGCTCGTGATGGAGGTCAACTCGTCACCCGGCCTCGAGGGCATCGAGACCGCGACCGAGCTGGATGTGGCCGGCGCCATCATCGACTACATCGACAACCAGGTCGCGTTCCCGGAGCTCGATGTGCGCCAGCGACTCTCGGTCAGCACCGGCTATGGCGTGGCGGAACTGCTGGTCCGCGAGGATGCCGAGTTCGTGGGCAGCACGATCGACGCGTCAGGGCTGCGCGAGCGGGATATCACGGTGCTGACCCTGCATCGCGGGGCAGAGGTCATCCCCAATCCCCGCGAGTCACGCGTCCTGGAAGCCAACGATCGATTGCTGTGCTTCGGCAAGCTGGAGTCGATGCGGGA
The DNA here is from genome assembly GCA_963764785.1 of uncultured Chloroflexia bacterium. Taxonomy (GTDB): domain Bacteria; phylum Chloroflexota; class Limnocylindria; order Limnocylindrales; family CSP1-4; genus JAFMJV01. The sequence goes on from CAVXTU010000001.1 coordinate 201,174, forward strand.
CATGATCCCGGCCCGGCGCAAGCGGCGCGCTCGCGTGCGTAAGCTCCCGGAAGATCCACTCTCCGGCGGTGAGCCCCCGGGCAGCGACGGCTGACACCTGCCAACGGCTATCCTCGTCATCTTCAGGCGGTAGCGCCAGGCGGTGCGACTGACGTCTGCCATGGCCGCGCCGTCGCGGCGTCGTCGAGCCGCACAGCATGAGGGCACATCACGATGCGCAAGCTTGTGTTTCCAGGTCTCCTGGCCGCCATCATCGCGGTCGTCCTGTCAGGCGGCGCCAGCCTGTCAGCTGACGATCGGCAGCAGGATCCGGTGTATGTGGGATCGACCGAGATCCTGTACCTGGAGAGCTTTCCGGTCCAGGTGGAACTGTTGGTCACGGGCGATCTCCCGTCCCCATGTCACGAGGCGGCTTGGGATGTCTCGGAGACCGCCGCTACGGTCGAGGTCACGATGTGGAGCACCTCGGATCCGGCCGCCTTCTGTGCTGCGGTCCTCGAGCCGTTCGAAGTGCCTGTTCGGCTTGGTTCCTTCGACTCTGCCGATCTCGAAGTCACGCTCAACGGCGCGACCGTGGGCCGCATCGAGATCGGCGACGAGGCCAGCTCCATGCAGCCTGGGCTGGCAGGTGCGGGATGGTCCTTCGGGATGTGCGCAGGCTATTGCGGCGCTGACCTGAGCGTGGATGGCGCGGCCCTGGTCCAGAGCGGCCATGCTCGCGCTCCAGACGAGCAGCTATACGAGCATCACGGAACGCTCACGGCCGAGGGTTTGGCACGCTTTGATGACGCCGCCTCAGCGCTGGCTGGCGTGACACTGGAGGACACCTACGGTTGTCCCGATTGTGCCGATGGTGGCGCTGCCTATGTGGTCATCGCGACCGGCGATGGTGAGTCTCGCCACACCATGGAGTTCGGCAAGCCGCCAGAGGTCCTTGCCGATGTGTACGACCTGTCCACCGCAGTGATGAATGCACTCGAGTCCTGCGAAGCGAGTGCCCTGGTCGAGGTCGCCGAGGACTGCACGGCCTTCATACCCTGACCATCGGTCGACGCGGTGCGGACACGGAATGGCCGCCAGTGGCAAGCGTCGGGGGCTTCGAGCTAGCGTTCGGATAGGCCCGCCGATCCGCTCGTGCGGGGGTCGCGGGGTCAGCGATTCGGGTCGCTGATGTGTGCCCGATGCCGGTCTACGACCTCCGTGGCCTCGGCGAGGAAGTCGCGGATCATCGCCAGCTCCATCTCACTGAAACGCGCCAGCAACCGACCTCCCTCGCCTGCGAGCGGGCCGTAGAGCATCGCGATGCTCTGCTGTCCATCCTGTGACAAGCGGACGATCACCTTGCGGCGATCGTCGCGAGCACGATCGCGCTGCACCAGGCCCTTGCCTTCGAGTCGATCGAGCATGCCGGTGGTCGCGGCACTGGAGAGTCCGGTCGCCTCAGCCAGTCGCCCGGCGGTCATCTCCCCTTCCGTCAACCAGTCGAGACAGCGCAGATCGGTGGGGTTCAGCCGCAGCACCCGGCCGACGGCATCATCGAATCCGTCGGTCGCCCGCTGGTACGCCTGGATCGCACGGCCCACGGATGTCACGAGCTCTTGACGCCGTTCTGACAATCCCCTATCCTCTCGTTATTAGAGATACTTGTATCTCGAGATATCACGAAACCGTATCAAAGGATAGCAGCCATGCGGGCCATCATCGCTGGCGGCGGCATCGCCGGCACAACCTGTGCTCTGGCACTCCAGCAAGCAGGCATCGAGGTCACGGTCATCGAGGCATACCCTCCGAGCGACGGGAGCGTGGGATCGTATCTGACCGTCACAGCGAATGGTCTTGCAGCCTTCGAGTCAGTCGGTCTGCACGCGGCTATCGAGGCGGCCGGCTTTCCGACACGGATGAATGTGATGTGGAACCAGGATGGACGACGACTCGCCGCGCTCTCCCTGGACTCGACGCTGCCGGGCAGTCCCCATGCCATCACGATCAAACGTTCGGCGCTTGTCCGGATCATCCAGACAGAGGCAGTTCGACGGGGCCTCCCCGTGATGTACGGTCGGCGTCTGGTGGCGATGATGTCGATGGGCGACGGCGTGCAGGTGAGCCTCGATGACGGAACGGATCTTGGCGGTGACCTGCTCATCGGCGCCGATGGCGTGCACTCGTTGGTGCGTCGGGCCATCGATCCCACGGCTCCACAAGGGCGCTACGTAGGCTTGTCGAACTTCGGCGGCATCACGCGGGATGCGGATGTCGGCACCGAACCCGGCGCCTGGCACCTCATCTTCGGGCGGCACGCCTTCTTCGGCTACCAGGTCACGCCCGGCGGAGATGTGGTGTGGTTCGCCAACGTCCCGGGGCCGATGATCACCACGGTGGAACGTGACGGGAACGACGAAACAGCGTGGCGGCGGCGACTGGTCGAGCTGTTCGATGGCGATGCCGGCCCCGCGGTCTCGCTGATCGAAGCCGGCGAGTTCGAACTGATGGCCGACAACACCCACGACCTGCCAAACGTACCGGTGTGGCACCGAGGGTCCATGGTCATCATCGGAGACGCCGCGCATGCGCCGGCTCCGACCGCGGGGCAGGGAGCCTCGATGGCCGCAGAGGACGCCGTCGCGCTGGCTGGCAGCCTGGCTCTTGTAGCGCCTCTCGAGGACGCCCTTGTCAGGTACGAGATGCTCCGTCGCAAGCGTGTCGAACGGATCGTGGCCTGGGGCGCTCGTGGGAGCAGCGACAAGGTGCCCGGACGAATCGGTCGGATCTTCCGCGACGCATTGCTTCGAGCCGTGTTCCGGTACGTCGTCACTCCCAAGTCACTCGCCTGGATGTACGACTATCGGGTCACCCCAGTCACGACGAATGCCGCGACGACGCAGGTGGCGCCTGCGCGAACCCGATGACGTTGCCGTGTGATGAGGCTGGCCTTGATGTGCCCTCCTCCCAGCTCGATCTTGCCGCCTTCAGCGGCGATCCGGCCTGACCGCGCCGGTCAGACCAGGTGGTTGTCGTGCTCCAGGAAGAATGCAGCTCGAGTCTCGTCGTCCATCGATGCGAGCCCCCCGATGCCCTCGAAGTAGCGTTCGCGTGGGGCGCCAGGCGAGAAGTGGATGAGCATCGTAGCCGGGGCACCGGACTCGTTTCGGAAGCCATGGATGCCGCCCTCGGGCACATGGACGAACGCACCGGCCTCGGAACCTATCCAGCGCCGGCCATCGTAGAACTGCGGGCTCCCGTCGATGACGAAGAATGATTTGGTGAAGCCACGATGGAAATGTGGCTTTGCGCCGCCTGGCCCCGAGGCCATCTCCCAGCGGAACAAGCCGAACAAGCCGTGCGTGGTCGAACCCGTAGCCAGGTAGTGGACCCTCGTGCCCGAAGTGAACGTCAGGTCGGGCGGAGTATCCACTGACCGATAGGTGGCGCTGATCTCTCCCCTATCGCCCAGATACCGGGCCTCCGGATAGCGATCCATGGTCTCCTCGATGCGATGTTGGGTGGTTCATCTGGCGTGACATGGGGCTCCAGCGGCTGCGACCACCTCAGCCCTGTACCATTCTCCTTCAAGGCGTGGCACTCACTTAGGGGCATCCAGCGATGGCGACCGACTTCACGATCTCCCTCTTCCAACGTCCCGGTTCGCTCGCAGCTGCCAGTTCTGTGCTCGGCGGAGCCGGGATCAACATCGAGGGGCAATGCGCCTTCATCGCGGAGGGCCAGGGCGTGTATCACGTCCTCGTGAGCAATGCGGAGCTGGCCCGTCGGGCGCTCATCGATGCCGGCTTCGACATCCAGGACGAACGCCGAGTCGTCGTCACGCCGATCGACAACCAACCCGGTGCTGCGGCGGCCTTGCTTAGCCGTGTGGCGGGTGTCGGAGTCGAGATCGACCTCGTGTATGTCACGGCCGAAGGCCACCTCGTTATGGGCGGACCGGACCCGAGCGAGATCGCCCGGGCGCTCGAGTAGCACACGATCGGAGTCTGCCCGGGCTCCCGGCGGTGGGAGGCGAGCTCGCGGTCAGCCTCGGGCGACCCAGCGGACCATGTTGTCCCACATCGGCGTGTATCCGTCCCACGCGACGAACGTGGGTGGGCACCAGTGCGGCCCACAATCCGACGTGAAGACAGCCGATCGACCGCGACCGAACTCACCCGCCACCACCAGCGGGTCATCCCCGACGCTGACCACGAAGTCAGCCTCCTTCCGGGCATTGACCCGGTTATAACCGAGCAGGGCAGGCCAAGTCGACGGCAACCCAGCGACGATGGGATGGTCCGCGAGTCGGATGGACGGCACGGCGCCAGCGGGCGCCTCCACCCGATCGTCGCTCGACTGCAGCATCACGGGCAGCGCCTCCTCGACCGGGGATCCCGGCATAGCGAGCCTTACCGTCGATGCCCTGGAAGGTCAGGTAGCCACCGACCATCACCAGGCCGCCTCCGGCCTCGACGAAGTCACGGATGGCCAGAAGTCGATCCGGCTTGCTCACGGATCGATCGAACGTGTCCGGATGAAGAAGCAGGGTATTGGCGCCGATGTCGCTGAGGATGACCGCATCCCATGCCTTCAACGCCTTCGGCGTCTCGGGGAACTGGGTCGCAGCAACGTGATTGGGCATGTAGTCCACCTGGATGCCCCGAGACTGTAGAGCCGCTCGAAGCGGGCCAACACCTTCGTAGTAGGCCGTGGTAGTGAACGAATCGAAACCTTTCTGGTGGATGCTGTGGGTCACCCAGGATTCACCGGCGATCAGGATCCGGATCGAGTTACTCATCTATGGGCAACTCACGTTCGTGATCGACTCGACGTGGGTCAGGGTGTTGCTGGCGTCACCAACGAATGCGGAGTCGTAGCCCGGCCCACCGTTGAACGTGGATCCGAGGTACAGGCACTGCGTGATCCTGTCACGGCCACGGGCGCCACTGAAGACGCCGCCGTCACTGACGAGGACCGCGATGTCGTTGCCAGGTCCTGCCTTGAATCGCCCCCCGTCGCTCAGGCCGCGAACGATGTCGGCCTTGGCTCCTCCGTAGAAGACACCGTTCTCCGAAACGGTCACGACACGGTCCTTGCCCTTGCCCCCCTTGAAGGTCCCGGCTGCCAGGTACGCGTGCCTGTCGTCACCGGGGCCGCCAACGAATACGCCACCGTACTGGCCACTGGCGACCTGGTCCTTGCCCTTGCCACCGTCGTAGCGTCCGGAGTTGAACGTGCTGACGATGTCATTCCCGTCGCCAGCATCGAACGTGCCGAACTCGGAATTGATGACGTCTGGGCCTTGTCCGCCGCGGAATACCCCGCCCTCCTGCGAGTTGACGAAATCGCCGCCAGGACCGCCCACGAATGTGCCGCCCTTCTGCTGGACCACCACGTCGTTGCCGCCCCGGCCATAGAACCGACCCCCCGTGTCGACTGAGGTTACGTTGGCGTCCCCGGCAGGATTCGAACCTGCGACCGGCCGCTTAGAAGGCGGCTGCTCTGTCCACTGAGCTACGGGGACGCGATCAGTCGCTCAGTCTACGCACGAATCGCGGGATCCTGACCACTTGTTCCCAGAGAGCAGACTTTCACGTGTCCTGGCGTAGCTCGGCAAAGTTTCGCGAAGATGGATAGCCAGACGGTGCCAGCTACCCCTATGGTCTGAGCGCGGAGAGACGCTTCGCGCCGAAGTGGTGGCGTCCATGCAACGAGAGCTCGTGGATCGAGCCAGGACCGGGGACCTCGAGGCCTTCACGCAGCTGGTGAAGGTGGCATTCCCGCGTCTGAAGGGCGTCGCCTTCCTGATCCTGCGCGATGCGGATCGTGCCGAGGATGCTGTCCAGGAGTCCCTCGTGGTCGCCTGGCAGGATCTGCGTGCACTGCGCGATCCCGACGCCTGGGACGCATGGCTTCGCCGCCTCCTGATCCGGACCTGCTATCGGCTCGCGAAGAAGGAGCGACGACGCACACAGGTCGAGCTGCAAGTCAGGCTCGACCCAGGAGGTGCGGGATCCGACGGACGCGTCGGCTGACGTCGCCGAGCGTGAGTGGATCCTCGACGAGCTGAGCCGCATCGACATCGAGAAGCGGTCAGTGATCGTCCTGCACTACTACCTCGACCTCCCCATGCACGAGGTGGCCGAGATCCTTGACATCCCCTACGGGACCGCGGCGTCCCGTCTCCATCGAGGACTCGAGCTCATGCGTTCGTCGATCGACGGCGCCGCGATCGAGCTCGACAGCAGCATCGGCTCGGAGCAGCAGGCATGAACGAACACAGCTCATTCGAGCGACTCGTCGCCGAAAGTGTCGCGAGTATCGGCGTGCCAGCAGCCTCGGACGAGGCCATCGAACGAACCATTGTCCGTGCCAGCCGCAAGCGGCAGCGGCCGCGATGGCTGGCACTCATCAAGGAGCCTCCAATGCGGATCTCATCCAGCCTTGCCGTCGGATCGCCGATCGCCCGGGTCGCGGCCATCATGGTCGCCACCCTGCTACTTGCGCTGATGGTCGCCGCTGCCGGTGCCGCCGGTTCGCGGCTGCTGGCGGCAAGCGGTCCCATCATCGTCGATCAGTCCGGCGCGGGTACCGTGACGACCATCACCGATGCCGTAGCCATGGCTCAGGACGGCGACGAGATCCTGGTCAAGCCAGGTACCTACAAGGAGTCCGTGACCATCTCGAACGACATCATCCTCCGAGGCGAGGACCGCAGCCGCGTCATCATCCGCCCAACCGGTGACACCGCGACGTATGACGACTTCTGGTGGGGACCTGGACAGTATTCCCTGTTGCTGGTGGACAGCAACGCTGAGATCAGCGATCTCTCCATCCTTGGAACCTCGTATGACTTCGTCATCCAGGGCGGCGCGCCATCGATCCATGACATCACCAAGGACGGGTCGAACTTCGTGGTGTACAAGGGCTCCAGTGCCACGGTCAAGGACAGCAGGCTCGGCGGATGGGTCCACGTCGACGAGCAAAGCCCGATCACCATCGAGGGCAGCTCCTTCCGAGCGATCGTCGCCAATGTCAGCAACACCGAACTGGTTGGCGGACCGGCGACGATCCGCAACAACACCACGGAGGGCATCGCCTTCAACGGGTCGGCGCTGGTCGAGGGCAACACCATCGTCGTGGGCGGAGACAGTGCGACCGACGACTTCTACGGCTCCGGCATCGATGTCGAGGCTGGGGACGGGTGGATCATCCAGGGAAACACGGTCACGGGCTTCTCGCGAGCCACGGCCATCGATGTCCCCTCGGGGACGCTGGGTACGGTGTCAGGCAACACCCTGAGCGACGACAAGATCGCGATCCAGAACGCGAGCGACTCCCTGTTCGAGAACAATGTCATCACGGGCGGGGAAACCGGCATCGCAACCAGCCTTGGCTCCCCCACGCTGACCGGCAATACCATCTCCGGCGTGAGTGGCAACGGCCTCGCCCTGGACGGGCAACCCACACTGAGCGGCAACACCTCCTGCGACAACGGCGAGAACCTCTGGGTGGCAGAGGGTGCGACTCCGCTCATCGACGACAGCAACGAGATCTGCGAGGACGCTCCCGCCGAGTAGCCCAGGGTCTCGGCTCCATCTGCCCGGGCCAGCTTCAGCCGGCCCGGGCCGACGTGCGAGCGCCGCACGGGGAATGGCCCTCTCCGCGCACGAACCCCCGCGTTCCGCCACCGGCACGAGACCTCGACCAACGGGGTGACCGGTTCCGCTGCGCGCGGTCAGGGACAGCTGTACTCCGGAGCGATGAAGTAGGCACCGACCACGACTTTGTCAGACTGACCGGCTTCGTTGAAGGCGGAGACGCCGACCTCGTAAAGCGCGCCGCTGCCGACCACCTGCTTCTTCTGTGGCTCGATGACCGAAACGATCTCATCGTGGCGCGGCTGGTATCGCACCGCGTTCGCCGGCAGCCGGGCGACGCGCACCCAGGGTGAAGGCTGCTCAACGACCTCACCGCCCTTGCGGACGCACTGGATGCGGCGAGCGAAGACCCGATAGCCATCCTCGTCATCGGCCTGGTCGTTCCATCGCACCAAGCCGCGCTCAGGATCATCGCCGAGTTCGGCGAACTGCCGCTGCACGGTGCCACGAGGGGTAGGTGCGGCTGGCGGTTCGGTCGCAGTGTCTCCGGTCCCCGTCGAGGCGCCGCCGGACTCGGCGTTGCTGAGTCGGAGCTCGAGCTGTTCGATGGCAGCAGCCTGCTCATCGAGTTGTGCCTGCATCGCGAGGTAGTCGCTCACCGCGATCGGGAATGTGCCGTCCCCGAAGACGAGCGCGGGCATCTCGGAAGGATCCACCATCACGAGCTGACCATCAGCGATGGACCAGGCCACGATGGTCGGCAGGATGGCCAGGTAGGCGTCCTCGATCTCCTGCGCGGCACCCTGGCACAGTATCTGCGTCACCGCGATCTCTTCACCGAAGCTGATGAGGTGCTCGAGGACCTGGTACGAGGTCGTGAAGGAGTTGCAGCCACCGTTGCCAGAGGCCTCGCCGTCGACCATGCGGAGCGTCGCGGAGACATCGCCAGGCACGTCAACCAGCTCACCGTCAACGGTGTACTGCGATAGTGACCATGTCGTGCCCTGGAGGAGCCCCTCGTCGAAGGTGACGGACGTCGGGGCATCCTGCGCCACCACCGACATGGGCACCGCCGCGATGATCGCAGCGAGCGCGACAGCCAGCCTGGATCGAGATTTCGAATGCATCCTTCCTCCTGTCCTCTGGTCTTGTGACGAGCTCTAACCGTATCCGGACCCGTCAAGCCCAGGCGGCCTCGCGTTGACTCCGAGCGCCCGTCCAACTCGGCCACTCGGTGGCGAAAACCCACCTGGTCAAGCGACCATCAGGCGCGTTCCATCCATCCACGCCGGGCCCTGGGAGCCGCGGGGCCCGACCGCGCTCGCGGCTGTGAGGTGGCCAGGTCGCGGACTCCAAGGCGGTCAGATGGTCGTTGTATCGCTGGGCGAATATGCCTACACTAGGGGTCGTGTGAACGGTCACACAAGCACAATCGGTGTAGGCGTGGGACCTCAGGCGATAGCCGGCAGGGAGTCCGCCACACCCCTGATAGGTGGAGGATCTGACATGGTGTGGTTGACCGATCGGACACAGCGCGGCGCCCTGATAGGTGCGTGCGCCCTGACACTCGCCCTCGTCACCCCTGCGGTCGCGCAGGATGCCTCACCGGCGGCTTCGCCGGCGGCCGGCGACAGCGGCCCGATCGCCCTCTCGATCGCCTCCAACGCGATCGTCGGTGGCAAGAATGACGCCGAGGCAGCCTGGATCCAGGACTACGTCATCCCGACATTCGAGCAGATGATGGCGGACCAGGGCAAGGACGTCACAGTGACCTTCCAGGGCCGCGGCGTCGATGATGAGAACTACAAGGCCCAGCTGGCCCTGGACCTGGGGGCCGGCACCGGTGATGACGTCATCGCCATCGACGGCATCTGGGTCGGCGAGTTCGCACAGGCCGGCTTCATCACCCCGCTCGACGATATCGTCCAGACGGGCGTGGACGACTGGGACGGCTGGGGCCAGATCCCTGATGCCGTCCAGGGCCTGATGTCATTCGAAGGTGCCCGCTACGGCGTGCCCGCCGGCACGGACGGGCGCATCCTGTACTACCGAAAGGATCTCTTCGAACAGGCGGGCCTGCCGACCGACTGGCAGCCGACCAGCTGGCAGGACATCCTTGATGCGTCCGAACAGCTGAAGACGGCGCTGCCGGATGTGAACCCGCTCCAGATCAATGCCGGCGTCTCGATGGGCGAGGCGACCACGATGCAGGGCATCCTGCCACTCCTCGTGGGGACCGGGAAGCGTATCTACGACGAGGACACCGGCCTGTGGCTCGGCGACACGCCAGAGCTCGAGGCGATGCTCCAGTTCTACGCCGACATCTACCAGAACGACCAGGTCGGTGATGCCGACCTCCAGCTTCGACAGGACGGGCGCGACCGTTCGTTCCAGGACTTCGCCGAAGGGCGCATCGGCATCCTCCTCGAAGGTGACTACCTGTGGAGAGGCGTCATCAATCCGGATTCGGGCACCGCGCCCATCGCCGACCGCGATACGATCGTGGGCTGGGCCAAGATCCCGGCCGAGCAGCCGGGCGTGGGCATCAACGGCCAGGACTTCGTGAGCATGTCGGGCGGTGGCGGTCGCGTCCTGAACCCGAACACGGAGCACCCGGCTGAAGCATGGGCATTGATGGAGTTCATGAACTCCCACGACGCCGTACTTGACCAGGTGCAGAATGCGGCCCGAATCACGCAGCGCCAGGACGTCAATGACGAAACCCTGGCCGGGGATCCACTCCTCAGCTTCGTGTCACAGGAGGTCCTCCCGATCACCGCCACACGGCCTGGACTGGCCGTCTATCCGCAGGTCTCGCAGTTGCTCCAGAAGGCGGCCGAGGATGCCGCTTCGGGAGTCTCGGTCGCTGACGCGGCCCAGGCTTACCAGAGCAGCCTGGAAGAGCTGGTTGGAGCCGACAACGTCGCGTCCGGCGGCTGACGCCGAGGCCACCGTCCCGGCCAGACTACAAGGCACACCCGCCGCCGCCCTCGGTACCCGAGCGGCGGCGGCGTTCGTCACGCCTGCCTTCATCCTGGTCGGTGATCTTCCTCATCTTCCCGGCGTTGTGGACCATCTACCTAGGGCTCACCAACTACCGGCTGACCGGCGTCGCTGCCGCGCAGCCGGAGTTCGTGGGCCTGCAGAACTACGTCGATGTCCTGTCAGACCCGCGCTTCCTCAATGCGCTGTGGGTCACCATCCTGTTCGTTCTCGGCTCGGCGATCTTCGGCCAGGCCATCCTGGGCTTCCTGCTGGCCTGGGCGGTACGTGGTTGGCGAAGCCGGATGCGCGGGGTCGTGGAGCTGCTCGTGATCATCGCCTGGATCATGCCCAGCTCCGTGGTGGCGTTCCTGTGGATCGCGCTCCTCGATGGTCGGTCGGGCACGCTGAACGCAGTGATCGGGGGCGATACCGAGTGGCTCATCAGGCAACCCCTCCTGTCGATCATCGTGTTCAACGTGTGGCGTGGCACGGCCTTCTCGATGCTCCTGTTTGGTGCCGCGCTCGGCTCCCTGCCGCCGTCGTACCTCGAGACAGCTCGACTGGCGGGTGCATCGACGTGGCAGCAGCTGCGTGACGTCGTGCTGCCCTCGATCCGCGGCCACATCCTGACCACCCTGCTGCTGATCAGCCTGTGGACGTTCAACGACTTCACTCCATTCCTCATCACCGGGGGCGGCCCACGCAACCAGACCGAGTTGCTCCCCATCTACGTCTTCCGGGAGGCCCTGGGCACGTTCCAGTTCGGCTTCGGCGCAGCCATCAGCACGATCCTGTTGGCCATCAACCTGACCGTCGCACTGTTCTACCTGCGTCTGCTCCGGGAGCGAGGCCGATGAGCCTCCGCAGCGGCGAGGACAACGGGCACGTCGTCCGCGCCTTCGTAGGGCGGATCGTCTTCTACGCGTTCATCGTCGTCGTCACGGCCTACTTCTTCGTGCCCATGCTGTGGCTCTTCGTGGCGCCGTTCGACCAGGTGCCAACGCTTGACGTCAAGGCCCCTGACTTCACACTCGACAACTTCACCACCGTCCTGTTCGAAAATCCGAACGCACTCCGCTCGCTCGGGAACTCCGTGATCCTCGCGGGCGCCACCATGCTGCTGGTCGTCGCCACCGCCACTCCGGCCGCCTATGCACTGAGCCGAGTCCGTCTGCCTGGGCGCGATCTGCTTCTGTACATGCTGCTGCTGTTCTCGTCGATCGTCACCGGGTCGGCGGCGATGGTCCCGCTGTTCGTGCTGATCTTCAACCTCGGGCTGATCAACACCTATCTCGGTGTCGTCCTCGTCCTTAGCGGAGGACTGCTGCCGGCCGCCATCTTCATCCTCAAGGACTTCACCGACTCGACTCCGCGCAGCTACGAGGAGTCGGCCATGGTCTTCGGCGCAAGCTCCTTCCAGATCCTTCGCGACACGGTCCTGCCGCTCATCCGCCCAGGACTTGCCGTCATCGCGGTGTGGGTCATGGTCAACGTCTGGGGCAACTTCCTGATGCCGTTCATCCTCCTGCGCAGCCAGGAGCTGTCCCCCGCATCGGTCGTGATGTACACGTTCTACACCGAGGCAGGGACGCCCAACCTGAGGTTGCTGGCGACGTTCTCGCTGCTCTACTCCGTGCCGGTGGTGGTGATGTACCTGTTCGTCAGCCGTCGCTACGGATTCCGCTTCTATGGAGGGATCAAACGCTGATGGGTGAGGTCGAGGTTCGCTCGCTGGTCAAGGACTTCGGCGGGGGCGTCCGTGCCCTGGATTCGCTGGACCTGCGGATCGAGGATGGTGAGTTCTTCGCACTGCTGGGACCGTCAGGCTGCGGGAAGACGACACTGCTGCGCTCGATCGCTGGCCTCGAAGGACCCACGTCGGGGACCATCGCCATCGCCGGTCGGGACGTGACCCGCCTGCCGCCAGGGGTTCGCGATGTGGCGATGGTCTTCCAGGATTACGCCCTCTATCCGCATATGCGGGTCCTCGACAACATCGCCTATCCACTCAAGATCCGGAAGGTCGCCCGGGCCGAGCGAGAGGCCGCCGCGACCCGGATCGCAGAAGAGCTGCAGCTCGAGGAAACGCTCACCCGCCGACCCGGGCAGCTCTCGGGTGGGCAGCAACAGCGCGTCGCGCTGGCCCGCGCGATGGCGGTCCACCCATCGGTCTTCCTGTTCGATGAGCCACTCTCGAACCTCGATGCCCGCCTGCGCCTGGAGGCCCGCACCTTCCTGAAGCGCCTGCAGCGTGAGCTTGGCGTGACCACGGTCTATGTGACCCACGACCAGGCAGAGGCACTCGCCCTGGCCGACCGGATGGCCGTGATGGACCACGGCAGGATCCGGCAGATGGGTCGACCGGTCGAGCTGTTCCAGCGACCGGCCAACCTGTTCGTGGCCAGCTTCATCGGCTCCACGCCGATGAACCTGCTGCCCGGGACGGTCACCGGCGACGAGCTCCGGATCGGTCGTCATGACGTGCCCGTCCCACCGGCCTTTCGGGGGTCCGTGCATGACGGCGACGATATCGTCCTCGGCGCCCGGCCCGAGTATATGAGCGTGGTCGCATCGGGCTCGCCGGGGGCCATCGGCGGCAAGGTGACGATCCTCGAAACGCTTGGCACACACACGCTGGTCTCGGCCGAGGATGACGATGGCATGCGCGTCCAGGTGGCCGTGCCGGAAGGGGACGAACCTGAGATCGGCGATCTGATATCGGTCGCCGCCAGTCCGGACCGAGCCTTCCTGTACCGTCGTGCCGACGGTGAGCTCGTAGGATCGGGCGACGCGTGATCACGCGTCATCGGGGCCGCTGGACGCCGGCCGAACGGGCAGAGGCGATCTATCGCTACCTCCCGTTCGACGTGCCTCCCAACGCTGCGGGCGTGACCGTCACCCTTGGCTATGACCGCGATCGCGGCGTCCTCGACCTGGGCCTGGTCGATCCGGAGCGCTTCCGAGGCTGGTCAGGTGGGGAGCGTTCGCAGGTGTCGGTGACGCCTGGTGCGGCCACACCCGGCTACCTTCCCGGGAAGTTGCCGGTCGGTGCCTGGTCGGTGATGCTCAGCCTCCACCGCGTGCCTGTCGAGGGCCTCGACTACGAGGTCACCATCGAGATAGGCCTCGGTGACACTCGATCCACCTCCGCCTCCCCTGCCCCGCCCGCAGCGGCCGCCGCCTCGCGATGTCCCGGCCGCCGGGGGCCGGCGATGGCTCGCCGGTGACCTGCACGCGCACACCATCCACTCTGATGGTGCCCTCACCATCGACGAACTCGCCAGCCTCGCCCGTTCGCGTGGGCTCGACTTCATCGCCGTGACCGACCACAACACCACGAGCCACCATCCCCTGCTGGCGGCCGCGAGTGCCCGGCTCGGGATCATCCTTGTCCCAGGTCAGGAGGTCACCACCGACAGCGGCCACGCCAACTGCTTCGGAGACACTGGCTGGATCGACTTCCGGATGCCCAGCGACGCGTGGCTGGCCAGCGCCGAGGCGCAAGGTGGCCTGCTATCGGTCAATCACCCGCTCGCCGGCGACTGCCGCTGGCGTCGGCCGATGCAGCGGCGCCCACCCCTCGCCGAGGTGTGGCACTCCAGCTGGGATCGCGGCGCCGCGTTGCCGCTGGCATGGTGGGCCGGCTGGGGAGGCGGCCTGGCCATCGGCGGCAGTGACTTCCACCGTGTCGGGCAGGACGGCCTGCCGGGCCAGCCGACGACCTGGCTCGAGACCGAGGACGAGGACATCCTCGGCGCGCTCAGGGCCGGCCGCATCGCCATCTCTGCGGAGCCGGCAGGGCCCCTGCTCATCCGACATGACGGGGAGCTGCTTGCCCTTGAAGCAGCCGGCGCCAGCCTGCACGGCGCCGACGGCAGTCGACGTATCGTCGGCTCTGACCGCGAGCCGTTCTCCGTCGGAACCTGGGCCATGGTGGCTGACCGGAACGGACGGCCGCTGCCTCGCCCTGAGCGCATAGGAGTGGGCGGATGATCGCGGACAGGCCGACCATCATCGATGTCGCCGACCGGGCAGGCGTTTCGCGCGGCACCGTCAGCCGGGTCCTGGCCGGGTCGCCGCGGGTGCTGCCCGCCACGCGCGTGCGAGTGCTGGAAGCGATCGAAGCCCTCGACTACCAGCCGTCGAGCATCGCCCGGTCGCTGCGGCTGCAGCGAACACGCACGGTGGGTCTCATCGTCACCGACATCACCAACCCCTTCTATCCGGAGGTCGTGCGCGGCTTCGAGGACACGGCGCAGGAGATCGGCCTCGGCGTCTTCCTGTGCAACGCCGCGGAGGATCCCGGCCGCGAGGCACGCTACCTGGCGCTGCTCACCGAACGACGGGTCGATGCCGTCGTCATCGCCGCCGGCGGTCTGCGTCACCGGCAGGCCGACGCGCTCCGGTCATTCCGTGTGCCTGTCGTGGTCGTCAACGCTTCGTCGCCCGATCCACGGATCCCGGCCGTCCTGAGCGATAGCCGAGCGGGTGGCCGGATGGCAGCCCAGCACCTCATCGAGCTGGGGCATCGTCAGCTCGTCTATGTGCTCGGACCGCGCGAGGCGGACGAGACCCCGGTTCGCCTGGAGGGCGCCCGTGATGCCACCCGGTCCGCCCGGGGCCTGGGGGTCGCGCTCGAGGTCGTCCATGGCGACGGTCACCTCTCGGGTGGGACCGCCGCTGCGCATGCCGTCGCCTCGCGCCTGAAACCCCCGTACGCACTCATGTGCCACAACGACATGACCGCCATCGGGGCCATGCATGGCCTGACCGAGGCGGGCATCCGCGTCCCCGACGACGTCAGCGTGGTCGGCTTCGACGACATCGCGCTCACGGACTACACGGTCCCGCCGCTGACGACGGTGGCGCAGGACAAGTACGCGATGGGCCGCCGGGCCGTCAGGCTCATCGACCGGATCCTCTCTGGTGACACCGTGTCCGGGACCGAGCGGTTGCCGGTTCGCCTCGTGGTCCGGGCCTCGACAGCACGTCCACAGTCGTTGATGCACACCGTCGCGGCTACGGCACCCAGATAAGGTTGATCTGATGAAACCACGAACCACGGTCCACCTCGTCCCGCACAGCCACTGGGATCGCGAGTGGTACAGCCCATTCCAGACCTTCCGGATGCGGCTCGTCGAGTTGGTCGACCGGGTGCTCGACATGCTCGAGGCGGATCCGGCCTTCAGGTTCACCCTCGACGGGCAGTGCGCCACGGTCGACGACTATCTTGAGATCCGGCCGGACGAGGAAGCGCGGATCCGTAGGTTCGTGGTCGAGGGGCGGCTCGCCATCGGACCGTGGCAGATCCTCATGGATGAGTTCCTCTGCTCGGGCGAGACGATGATCAGGAACCTTGAACTTGGGATCCATCGCGGCCGGCAGCTGGGCGGTGTGACAGCGGCGGGCTACCTGCCCGACATGTTCGGCCACGTGGCGCAGATGCCGCAGCTACTGCGACGCGCCGGTATCGACCACGCCGTCGTGTGGCGCGGTGTGCCAGCGGCGATCGACCATCACCAGTTTGCCTGGAGCGCTCCCGACGGATCCACGGTGGCGACCGAGTACCTCGTCGACGGCTATGGCAACGCCGCGCACCTCTTCGCCATCCCGGGCCGTGCCGCAGATCACCTGGCGCTGGTCGACCAGACAAATCAGCGGTTCGGCGGTGAGGACCACCTGCTCGCGATGTACGGGACCGACCATGTGATGCCGCCACCCGACCTGTCCGACCTGGTCGAAACCCTGAACCGCGCACAGGACCGCTATGACGTACGGGTCGAGACACTCGCCGACTATCTTGCCGCCGCACAGCCGGCCGGTGCTGTGCCGGAGTGGCGGGGTGAGATGCGTTCATCGGCGCGCGCCAACCTCCTGATGGGCGTGAACTCGGCGAGGATCGATCTCAAGCAGGCGGGAGGTCGCGCGGAACTGGCACTCGAACGGTATGCGGAGCCGTTGGGGGCGCTGTGGGGAGACCCGGCAGCCATCCCGGACACATACCTGCGGCTGGCCTGGCGACGGCTCATCGAGAATTCCGCCCATGACTCGATCTGCGGCTGCAGTCTTGACCAGGTCGTCGACCAGGTCATCGTCCGCTACGCGGAAGCGGAGCAGATCGCTCGTGGACTGACGGCTCGCGCGGCGGCGTACGTCGCTGCCAAACTGCCGCGCGACGCCACGGCTGTCCTCAACCCGACGGCAGCGGCCCGTACGGGGTTCGTCGAGCTCTCCGTCCCGATCCCCATCGAATGGGAAGCAGTGGCGTTCGAGACAGGCGATGGTGAGTCCCTTCCGACCCAGGAGCTGACACGGTCAGCACCCGTCACCTTCGTCGAGCAGATGTCCGGTCGGGAGGTCCCCGGCATCTACCGGCGCATCCATGGACGCGAGCTGTTCGGTCGCTACCTGCGCGGGTACAGTGTCGGGATCGTCGACGGGCTGCGCGAAGTGCAGCTCGAGGTGGACACCGAGCCGGACCCCGAATGGCTGGACGTGGACGAGATGAAGCGAACGATCGACGAGGCCATCGCGGCCGCACCCGACGAACCCTGGCGGGTCCGCGTCGTGGAGGCTCCCCGTCGCACACTGTTGGTGCAGGTTCCCGTCCCGCCACTGGGGATGACCGCGATCAGACCCCGCGAAGGCGCGACCGGCACGGTCGATCCGGTCGTGGCCTCGAACGACCGCCTCAGCAACGGTCTGCTGGAGGTCGAGGTGACATCGGAGGGGGCGCTCCGCCTCGAGGCGATCGACGGGACCGTCCTCGACGGCGTGGGCCGACTGGTCGATGGTGGCGACCGTGGGGATAGCTACAACCATGCCCCGCCGGCAGTCGATCGCCTTGTCGATACACCGCTCCGCGTGAGCCACCGGGTCCTGGAGTCCGGCCCGCTCCGGGCGGTCGTGGAGATCGTACGTGCCTATCGCTGGCCGACCGGGCTCGCCGCGGAGACAGCGGACGGCGCCGAGAGCGCCGAAAGCGCGGCCGACACGACCACGCGTTCCGTCGACGAGGTCGAGGTCCCGATCACGACGCGAGTCGAGCTACGCGCCGGTGAGCCGTACGTCCGGCTTGCCTTCAGCCTGGAGAACCACTCCGACGACCACCGACTGCGCCTCCACGTGCCCCTCGCCCGTCCCACCGATACGTCAGCGGCCGAGGGGCAGTTCGCCGTCGCGGAGCGGGTCGGGAAGCCTGATGCGGGCCATGGGGAAGTGCCACTGCCTACGTATCCAGCCCGCACGTTCGTGGACGCTGGAGGGGCCGCGGTCCTGGCCGGGCACGTCATCGAATACGAGCTGGTCGAACGACGGGAGTTGGCGGTCACCGTCCTCCGGGCGACCGGCTTGATCAGCCGTGACGACAACGCCTACCGAGAAGACCCCGCCGGGCCGCAGTTGGCCATCCCCAACGGCCAGTGCCGCCGGGCGTGGCGCTTCTCCCTCGCCGTCATGCCGCATAGCGGTGAGTGGCACGAAGCTGGTGTGCTGGAGGCCGCCGAGCGATATCGAACGGACCTTGTGACGTCGCCCGGCACGAGCAGCGACCCGATGACGCCACTGCCGACCTCCCGCTCCGGTCTCGAACTGTCCGGCCGGGGCGTCGCCCTCTCAGCCCTCCGCCGGGTCGGCACCGAGCTGGAGTTGCGCGTCGTGGCCGAGCATCCGGACGCCGACGAGGCCATCGTGCAAGGATCATTCCGCTCGGCATACGAGGTCGACCTTCTCGGGCAACCGACCGGGAACCCCATCCGTGTGAACGGTGGCACGCTACGACTCCCGATCCGCCCCTGGGAGATTCGGACGCTCCGGCTATCAGATGCGCCCTGACGAGGTTCCTGGACGGCACCCGGAGGAGGTCGCGACCGACTGGCGGACATCATCCGTCCGCCCGCTAGCGGGATCTCAGCCGCGCAGGCCCGCGACGATCTGGTCCATCAGGGCTCGACCGAATGGCGAAGCCGTGGCGATCTCTTCGGGATGGGGTTCGACTCCATTGAGGTGCTGCAGCCGAAGCACGTCGCCGTCCTCGCGGAGTTCCGGCAGGATGCAACTGAAGCCGAAGCCCAGCCCGTCAAGCTCGGCGCCGTGGACGAGCACATCGGGATCAGCAAGTGGCAGGTCAAGATAGACACAGTCGACGCCATCAGCCCTGAGGCCCTCGAGGGTTTCCGACACGACCGTGTGGATGTCCGCACCCGCCTCCTTGCAGTGGAGCTGGGCGGCGTTGTGGTCGGGGTCGCGACGGACATGGAGCACGCTCCGGGCGTCCCGGGTCGAACCGTTGCCATCTCCTGCCGTGCGGCGCATCGCCGATTCCCGGTAGACCGCCATGGCGACCTCGCGGTAGACGGCGGGGACATGCACCGTGCGAGCAGGCTCAGGATTGGTGCGCAGATACATCAGCGCGGCCGTGGCTCGATGCGGAGCGGCCGACCCGGTGATGGCCTTGTAGTCGATGCCGCTTGGGATGTAGCCGACCAGGAAGCCCATCTCATGGGCACCGAGCGCAAGATTGCCGCGCTGCGAGAATGGGTGTACCGCCGTCGCTTCGCTGAAGAGGCCATAGAGCCCCTCGCGTCCTGCCCAATCCCCAAGCCAGCGCTTGATGGTTTCGAAGACGTGGTGGCCCCGGTAGCGTGGGTCGACCACCGCCTGACCTGATTCCGCGACCGTGGCGACAGGACGGTCGAAGTTAGCGGCAAGGTGCCCCACGACCTCACCATCCGATGCCAGTCCGACGACTGACACGGTCTCGCGGGCCCGCCATCGGCGGCGTAGCTCGTCGGGCTGATAGGCCCATTCATGATCGTAGCTGTCGCCATAGGCTCGATAGAAGCAGCGCGCCAACCCAGCTGCGTCCCCTGGCTCAGCGAGGCGGATCAGGACTGGCGCATCGCCATCGATGGCTGCTGCGGCCTGCGCCTGCTCGAAATGCTCGGTCCCAAGCTCGTCGCGGATGTCCTGCATGCGCAGAACCCTATCGCCAATTGGCTCGGTGATGTTCGTTCTTCGCTGAACGATTCTATCGATGTTTGCTACCAGCAACTTCGATTTGACGGCGCAGTCGCGAGCAGATAGCCTCGGCGAAAGCGACTTGACACCCATGTCACCACGGGGAGGAACGCTCACATGGCCACGTTCGGAAGACTCGGCTATCCGTCATACGCGGCCGTCGTGACGGCTGATCTTGAAGGTCGGCTCGACCGGACGGGAACCGCCATCGTCGACGTGCGGCCGCTGGCCGGGTTCAACGGCTGGCGACTGGAAGACGAGGCGCGCGGCGGGCATGTCCCAGGTGCCATCGCCTTCCCGCGGTCGTGGCTGTTCAGCCTCGAGGATGTCGAGGTCAACGCACTCCTGGCCGACAAGGGCATCCTCGACGCCGACGAGGTCATCGTCTATGGATCCGGTCGAGCGGACGCCGGAGCCGTCGCCGATCGCCTTGCGAGCCTGGGCCGATCGAACATCCGGATCTATGAGTCGGGGTGGGCGACATGGGCGGCCGACGAACGCCGACCTGTCGACCGGTTGCCGCATTACGAAGCCCTGGTGCATACGGCGTGGCTGCGGGAGCTTATCGATGGTGGCCGGCCAGAAGCCGCTCCCGGCAGCCGGTCACTCCTGTTCCATGTCAATTTCGGGGCCCCGGAGGAGTATCTCGACTCGCACCTGCCGGGTGCGCTGTATCTGGATACCAACCAGCTCGAGGACTCCATCGACTGGAACCGTCGCTCAGCCGACGAGATCGAGGCCGCGATGGCCGCTCTCGGGATCACCGGCGACACCACCGTGGTGCTTTACGGGCGCGATACCGAAGGGCATGCCGAAGAGAGATGGCCCGGTCGACGAGCAGGACAGATCGCCGCGACACGAGCCGCGCTCATCCTCCGCTATGCAGGTGTCGACGATGTCCGCGTCCTCGACGGAGGCTATGACGCCTGGGTCCGCGCCGGCCATGAGCTCGACACGGTCATCCGGGAGCCCTCGCCTGTTGCCGATACCGGACTGGCGGTGCCCCAACGTCCGGAGTTGATCATCGACCTTCCCGGGGCCAAGGAGGTACTGACCGATCGTGGGGGCGCGGCGCTGGTGAGCGTCCGAACGTGGGAGGAACACATCGGCGCCGTCAGCGGCTACAACTACATCGGGCCTGCCGGTCGCATCGTGGGCGACGTGTGGGGCAACTGTGGCTCTGACGCCTATCACATGCAGCACTACCGCACCGTGGACAACACGATGCGATCGTACGTGGAGATCGCAGCCAACTGGGCGAAGGCCGGCATCACGCCGGACAAGCACGTGTCGTTCTACTGCGGCACCGGCTGGCGAGCCGCAGAGACGTGGTTCTATGCCTACATCATGGGCTGGCCTCGCATCTCCGTGTACGACGGCGGCTGGTTCGAATGGAGTGCGGATCCGGCCTCCAACCCCATCGAGGCCGGCCTGCCGGAGGACTTCGTGGCGGCGTGAGGCTGAGCACCGCAGCGCAGTCGAACCGACACGCGCAGTCCACCGTACGGCAGCTTCCGGGTCGGATCCCGCCTTCCGTGCCGCTCAGATGCGGATGACGATCTTGCCCATGGCAGCGCCGGACTCCAGGTACCGGATGGCGTCGGGAACGTCGGCCAGCGCATAGGTGCGGTCGATGCGGGGTCGGATGGAGCCTTCGGCAAGCAGCTCGGCGAGATAGGCCATGTCGCGTTGGTCATTCACGCGCCACATGAGCATGCCCATCTTTCGGTTCGTGGCCACCGTGATGAGCGAACCGAGCGTGGCCGCCTCGACATAGGCGAATCCGGTGCCCCCGATGACGACATAGCCTCCACCGGGCTTGAGCAGCCTTCGCAACCCCAGCACGCCACCCCGAGCCGCGATGTCCACGATGAGGTCGTAGCGCCGGTCCGACTGGCGATAGTCTTCCTGGGTGTAGTCGATGACCTCGTCGGCACCGAGCGACCGTACCATGTCCAACTTCTCCGTCCGACAAACGCCAGTGACCGTGGCGCCGAGCGCCTTGGCCACCTGCACCGCGAACGGCCCCACGTTCCCCGATGCGCCGTTGACGAGCACCTCATCGCCGGGCTGGACGGGCCGCCTGTCGCGGACCCCCTGTACCGCGAAGACGCCCGAAGACGGAACCGTGGCGGCCTCTTCGAACGTCACGCTATCCGGCATCATCGTCAGGGCTGACTCCGGTACGGAGACGTACTCAGCCCAGGCTCCAGAGCCAACGCCGAACAGGTCGCCGAACACGCGATCGCCTGCCTTGATGCGGGTCGCACCGCCACCGATGGCCTCCACCTCGCCAGCCATGTCGATGCCGGGGATCCTGGCCCGAGGTCTCCGCAAGCCAGTGCCCAGGCGCGCCAACCAGGGTCGGCCTCGCAGGTAGTCGACATCGGCCATGTTCACCGAGGAGGCGCGGACCCTGACCAGGACCTCGTCACCTGCAGGCACGGGCGTTGGCACCTCGGCCAGCTCGAGAACCTCCGGCGGGCCGTAGTCGCGCCGCACGACTGCCTTCACGGCGTCACGCCTGCTGAGATCTGATGCTGGGGCATCGATCAGCCGGCGACTTCGCTCACCGGCTTGATGTCGTCAGGAGCCTTATCGGCGGTGCCGTGCAGCCGCTGCCAGAAACTGACATCGCGCCACTGGTCTCCCTTGAAACCAAGGCGCTGGAGTGTGCCGGCATGCTCGAAACCGAGAGACTCATGAAGCGCCACACTGCCGTCGTTGGGCATGGCGATGACCGCGACGATTGCCCGGTATCCCTGGGCCTCCAATAGCTCCACCATGCGGCTGGTCAGGGCCCGGCCGATCCCCTGGCGCTCATGGCCGGCGCGCACATAGACCGTGACCTCGCACGTCCATCGGTATGCCCCGCGAAGTTTCCACGGGGACGCATAAGCGATGCCGCCCAGGACGCCGTCCCTGTCGGCGACCACGAAGGGATACCTCTCTCGAAGCACCTCCCAGGTCGCCTCCCAGTCCTCCTCTGACTGGATGTCCTCGTGGAAGTTGATGGCGGTGTTTTCGATGTAGTAGTTGACGATCTCGGCGAACTGCTCGATGTCCGCAGCTCCCGCGAGTCGGATCTCGTAGTCTTCCTGCATGGCACGACGATACCGGGCGGCGGGAGACTTGGCACGCCGCGTTCGTGCTCGAGGTCCTTCAGCGCAGGATACGATCACTGACCAGCCAGCACGTCATCGACGGACCGGACCGGCAGCGGCTCGGAATCGTCCGTGGGGCCGACATGTCGTAGCCACGACCCCACGTCGCGCCAGGCACCGTGCTTGTAGCCGACACGTGTGAGCGTGCCCAGGTATTCGAAGCCGTACGACTCATGGAGGGCGACACTGGCGTCGGTCGGCAGCGTGATGCCAGCCACCAGACAGCGATAGCCCTGGGCGTCGAGGATCTGGAGCAGTCTCCGATACAGCAGGCTGCCGAGTCCCTGGCCCTGGAGCCCCTCGCGCAGGTAGATCGACACCTCGGCGGTCCAGTCGTAGGCGGCACGTGGATTGAAGCGCTTGGCGTAGGCGACACCGCAAACGACGTCGTCCCGCTCAGCCACCAGCCAGGGAAGGTGCGATCGCGACGCCACCCAGGCGGCCGTCCAGTCCTCGACTCGCTGTGGCTGGTCGGCAAAGTGGGCGACACCGCGCATGATGTGGTCATTGACGATGTCGGTGATGGCGGGCATATCGTCGGCGCCTGCGGTACCAACCACCCGCGGCTGGACCCTCCAGCGGTCGTGCCCACTGCCTGCCTCCCGTGCCTCCCCCAGCATCCCGATCGGGCCCGACGCATCGGCCGGGGCAAGTCGCCGCACTATAGCCCTGGCCAACCGACGAGTGCACCGAGGGAACGAGCAAGGCGTACGCTCCCAGCCATGAGCGACGATGGGCCGACCGATGCCTTTGACGAGGCGCTCGACGCTGCGATCGCGGGGTTGCCCGAGCCATATCGAAGCCAGCTCGACAGTGTCGCCATCGTGGTCCAGGACGAGCCCGATCGAGCCCAGCTCGAAAGTGTCCGTGCGCGTGGCCTGCTGGGCCTCTACCAGGGGGTGCCGCGTACTGCCTACGGCGCCGACGCAAGCCCGTTCGCCAGCAAGATCACACTGTTCCGCGGCCCGCTGATGCGGGCATACCCGTTCCGCGAAGCCTTGATCGACGGGGTGCGGGAGGCCTTCGACCACGAAGTCGCACATCATCTGGGCATCTCTGACGCGCGAATGCTGGAGTTGCGGACCCAGCACCAGGACCACGACTGAACATCGAACCCGGCATTTCTCGGGAACCCGGCATGCGGCGACGGCGTCGATATGACATCACCAGGACTTGCTGGTGCTATCGCTCGTTGGAGCCCAGGGGAGAAGATCACCATGGCCAGTCGTTCCGGAATCGACATTCCCACCGTCTCACGGGGGCCCTGATCACGGCGCTCGTCGCGGTGAGCCTCTCGGCTGCCACCGTGATCGCGGGAGACGAGCCCGACATCTCCACGATGCCATCGGCTTCGCCGTCCGGCCCTGCCGGTGCGCTCCCGCCAGGATCACAGTCCACCTTGGTGGGGAGCTACCCGCTACCGGATCTCGTGGGTGATGCCGGGGACCTGCCAACGGTGTCCCTGGAAGCTGAGTCCAAACCGGGCTGGGTGGTCGGTGTGCCACAGCCCTATGACCTGGGCCACTGCGGCATCCTCTCCCCGGTGGATGTCGACGGCAGTCTGTGGGTTCCTGTCGGCGGAGCATCCGTCGCAGATGGACCGATCGAGGACGACGAGGTAGGTCAGCTCATCAACGCGACCGCGGGGACACTTGAGATCACCGCCACGCACAGCGCCGAGTTCGTCAGCCTGAGTGGCGTCCGCGTCGATCTCGAGCGGGCACCGGGTGCCCTCGACTACTTCCTCTGTATGTAGCCTCGAGGGCCGCGACGGGCGTGCTCGTTCGATAGCGACGGGATGGCCCTGCGACAAGTCGCAGGGCCGCTCATCATGTTGGCGCCACGCCGATGTCTGAGGAGGATCGCGTCCATGACTAGCGAATACATCGTCCCGTCGATCTCCGAGCCCGTGCCAGCAGCCGCCAACGAGGTCGTCCTGGTGGCCAGCGGCGACTTGCGTCACTCGGCCAACGTCGCCGGCTGGCCGGCGCAGCAGGAGCTCGAGGACCACATCACAGCGGCACTCGCGGAGGAAGGCTGGACCGTCCGGCGGGGTCATTCGTTCGACTCCGAGGTGGGACACGGGTTCATCTGGAACCAACGCATGGGGATGGACGTCTTCGCGGGCATCCACCCCAATTCCCCGGTCATCGTGGCCGAGGCAGTATGGGAGTACACCCACCACGTCCTTGCCGGCCTCAAGTCGCACCGTGGCCCCATCCTGACCGCAGCCAACTGGAGTGGGCAATGGCCGGGACTGGTGGGCCTGCTGAACCTCAACGCCTCGATGACCAAGGCAGGCATGGCGTACAGCACCATCTGGAGCCAGGACTTCAGCGATGACTGGGCCCGTAGCGCGCTCAAGCAATGGGTGCAGACCGGGTCGATCAAGCACGACATGTCCCATGTCCGCGATCTGGATCCGCGCGCCATCCCGGCGAAGGAATCCCAGCTGGGCCGCGCTCTGGCCGCCGAGCTGCAGCAGAAGAAGGCCGTCATGGGCGTCTTCGATGAAGGTTGCATGGGCATGTACAACGCCATCTTCGACGACGAATTCATCAACCCGATGGGGATCTACAAGGAGCGACTGAGCCAGTCGGCGCTGGTGTATCGCATGTCGACGATCAAGGATGAAGAGGCCGAGACGGTCTTCCAGTGGTTGCTGGAGCGGGGCATGCGCTTCGACTTCGGTGCCGACGAGGAGACCGAGCTGACCAAGGCCCAGGTCATCAGCCAGCTGAAGATGTATATCGCGGCCTTGCGTATCGCTGATGACTTCGGCTGTGCCGGGGTCGGGATCCAGTACCAGCAAGGCCTCAAGGACATGGTCCCCGCATCGGACCTGGCCGAAGGCCTGCTCAATGAGATCGACCGTCCGCCAGCGTACGCCGAGGATGGCCGCGAACTCTATCCGGGCCAGCCCCTCCCACATTTCAACGAAGTCGACTGGGGGGCCGGCGTCGATGCACTCATCACCAATCGGGTCTGGACCGCGATGGGGCTGAACCCCTCGACCAGCCTGCACGACGTGCGCTGGGGTGACGCCTGGGGAGACGACTTCGTGTGGGTCATGGAGATCTCCGGCTCTGTCCCCCCGTCCCATATCAGCGGGGGCTATGGGGGCGTTGTGAGCGAGCGCCAAAGCCCCATGTACTTCCGCCTGGGCGGCGGCACCATCAAGGGCGTCAGCAAGCCCGGTCCGGTGGTGTGGAGCCGTGTCTTCCTGATGGACGGCATCCTGCAAGTCGACATCGGCATGGGCACGGCCGTCGAATTACCCGAGGAAGAGACCCAGCGACGCTGGGATCTGACGTCAAGCAACTGGCCCATCATGCATCTGGTCATCCATGGCGTGGACCGCGACCAGTTCATGGCGCGCCACCGCTCCAACCATATCCAGGTCGTCTACGCGCCCGACGAGGACACCGCGGACAAGGCCCTCGCCGCGAAGGCAGCGATGTTCGACGCCCTCGGCGTCAAGGTCAACGTCATCGGTGACGTGAATATCTAGGCGCGCTCGCTGGGCAGCGGTTCGTTCTAGATAGCGGCACCGCTGTCCAACGACTCCGCCCATGCCTCGAAGCCGTCGGGCACGCGGCTCCCCTTGACCTTGTACATGCCGGTGACCTTGCCGCCCGCGGACTCGACAGCCATGGCCAATTGCCGAAGGGTTGACCCGATGGCCACCCGGTAGGTAGCGAACACGGCGACCGGTCGTCCATTGAGCGACATCCCGTCGATGAAATCGAGGACACCGTCGGGTGGATGCTGCCTGAAGATGGGGTTACCAGCGGTCCAGCAGCCGATGATCGTGGCATGGGCCCGCGACGCCCGCTTTGGGTCGGCGTCGACGATCGACTCGACGCTGCACTCATGGCCAGCCACTCGGACGACCTCGGCCATCTTGTCGGCGACGGCCCGCTCGTTGCCTGTGTTCTCCTCGTAGACGATGATCACCTTCATCCTGATCTCCCCACTACCGCACGCATCCGATGCCATTGTGGCCGAGACGAACTCGCCACATCAGCCCGGATACCACGGCTCAGCACCGTTCTCCGCAGCTTCGATGGCGAGGGCAGCGGTGATGACACCGACGTGGCTGAAGGCCTGTGGAAAGTTGCCGAGGAGCTCGCCCGTGTGGGGGTCGATCTCCTCAGCCAGCAGCCCCAGGTCGCTGGCGCACGAGAGCACCGTTTCGAAGCGGTCGCGCGCGCGCTTGACCTGGCCACTTCGCGCGAGGGCAGTGACCATCCACAGCGTGCAGAAGACGAAGGCCCCTTCGTTGCCTTCCAGCCCATCGTCAGCACGGTATCGATAGATGTGGCCGTTGACACCAAGCTCCTTGTCGATGGCCTCCACGGTCGCCATCACTCGTGGGTCGTCAGGCGGCAGGAACCCCAGGTTGGAGACCTGCAGCGCGGAGGCATCGAGCGAGGTCGAGCCGAATGCCTGGGTGAAGATGTCGCGCTCCGGGTCCAGGCCCTCCGTCTCGATGCGCCGGCGCATCTCGGCGCGTGCCTGAAGCCAGTGGTCGGGTATCTCATCCTTGCCGTCGTGACGTTCGATGACACTGATGCCGCGGTCCACCGCCAGCCACATGAGCAACTTGGAGAACAGGAAGTGGCGACGTCCGCCGCGAACTTCCCAGATACCCTCATCGGCCGTATCGAATTGCGAGATCGCCAGGTCGACCACCTCGTCCAGGAATTGCGCATAGTGCGGATCCATGTGCTCACTGCTCGAGCTGTCGTGCGCCGAGGTGAACCAGGTCGAGGCCAGCAGCCAGCCATAGGTGTCGTGCTGCGACTGGTTCCAGGCCCCGTTGCCGATACGGACGGGCCGCGACCCCCGGTAGCCCGACAGGTGAGGCAGCTCGATCTCGTTGAGGATCCGCTCACCGCCGATGCCGTACATGATCTGTAGCTCGCCGGCTCGGCCCGCGGTCGTCAACCGGATCCAATCGGCGAAGCGCGCGCACTCGTAATCATGGCCCAGGCGGATGAGCGCGTTGAGCATGGTCGTCGAGTCGCGGACCCACGTGTAGCGGTAGTCCCAGTTGCGCGTCCCGCCGATGACCTCCGGCAACGACGTGGTCGCCGCCGCGATGACGGCCCCGGTCTTGCCGTCGGTCAGGCCCTTGATGGCCAGCGCACTGCGTTCTACGGCCTCCCGATACGGACCGTCGTAGTTGGTTCGCTCGGACCAGCGCTGCCAGAAGCGGACGGTGTCGTTCAGGCTGGCGAGCGCGTCAGCATGCGGCAGGCGTTTCGTATCGGGCCCGCTCGGGGTCGACCAGGCGATGGTCACGACGCGTTCGTCGCCGGCAGCGACGGTGGCGGTGGCCTCGACCGATCCACGACCATCCCGCTCAAGTGGGCCGATCTCGCTCTCGAGCAGCAGCGAGTCCGCGCTCCCGATGGCCATGACCAGGTCGTCCGCAAGCTTGCTGATGTAGGGAGTCGTCAGGCCATACTCGAAACGCGGACGAAACGCCAGACGCATCTCTACGCTCCCGCTGACGCCCCGAACGATGCGGACGAGCGAGTGACGAGCACCCAGCTGATGGGCGATGCCGACCTCCTCAGCGTCGGGCTGCACGGGCATGAAGTCGGTCAGCGTGACCGAGCCGGTCGCGGTCGTGAACGTGGTCTCGAGGACGTTGGTGCCGGGTAGATAGCGTCGCTCCACTGCGGCGTCCCGGCCGGACGGAGCGACCTGGAAAAACCCGCCGATGTCGCGGTCGAGGATCCGAGCGAAGACCGGACGACCATCAAAGCGGTGGAAGGCTGCCCATTCGATGGAGCCATCGCGCGCCACCAGGGCCAGGGAGTGACAATCGCTGAGGAACGCGTAGTCGGAGATGGGTGGAAAGCCGTCGTCCTGGTGGGTCATCGCTGCCATGACGGTCCTCCGTGGTGGCCAGCGAACCCAACACGGCCGCCGGAACTGCAAGCTGTGCCGGAGTGTAGCCCGCGGCGGTGGATGAGCAGCGACGCTCGCTATACTCGGGTGGCGATGCAGCAGATGTACCACCCTGATGACCTGGCTTCCATGGACCCGCTGGTCCTGATGAAGAACCTTGACCATGTGCGCATGACGTCTCGCCGCCTGAGTTACGTGTTGCAGAGCCAGGTGCACCTGTATCGTCCCGAGGCCAATGAGCTGCGGAGCGAGATCGACCTCTATGTGGAAGCCGAGCGCGCCATCGAGGCTGAGCTGGCTCGCCGCCAGATCCGCGCCTAGCTCCACGCCGCAGGCTGCGTCCGGGGCCCGCCCCATCGAACCTGACGTCGTCATCAGGCGAGGCTTGCCCGCCGGCCTGCGTCGCGACGCGGCGACACTGTTCGAGCAGGCCTTCGGAGACAAGCTGCGCTCGGCGCTGCCGGCACCCGAGTCGATGGCCGCAGCGCTGGCGTGCACGCTTCGTGCCGACCACGTCGTCGCGGCTCTGCGTGGGGAGGAACTCGTCGGCATGGTCGGACTCAGCGCGGCCGAGGGGCAGTTTCAGGGCGGCGTGATCGGCGGGGATGGAGGTCTTTGATGACCTGCGCGAGCTACTGGGCTTCTTCGGTGGCGTCCGCGCCGTCGTTGGCCTGGCCATGGGACAGCATCGGCCAGAACACGGCGAGCTCTATGTCGATGGGATCGCCGTGACGGCGTCGGAACAGGGCCAGGGCATCGGGACCGAACTCTTGGCCGAGGTCCGGGCCATCGCGCAGGAGAGTGGCTTCCGATGGGTCAGGCTCGACGTGGTCGACACCAATCCGGGTGCTCAGCGACTCTATGAGCGACTGGGCTACAAGGTCACCCGAGTGCAGACGTTCCGATACATGCGCCGGTTCGTCGGCTTCGGCGGGATGACCTCGATGGAGCTGGAGGTGCCTGCCGATGCCTAGGCGATCGCGGCGATCTTGTGAGGTCCACGCTCCTCCGCGATGACGTGGGCGGCCAATTCGGCCAGTCGCGGGAGCGCGGCCAGGGCGAACCCGATGCCAACGCTCCGGAGCTGCTCATAGTCCATCCCGCGATAGTCGCCACGAGCCGCCACGGCGCACATCTCGTCATACAGCTCCGGCCATGGGACGGCCCTTCGGCGATAGCAAAAGCGCACGAACGCCTTGGCCTCAGCCTCGGGGTCGACCGTCGCATCGACGGGGATGACCGCCGGGCCGGTTCTGCCCTCCGCGGGCTTGGCCACAGCAGCCACAGCGGTACTGCCGCCCGTCGCCTGGCGCTCTTGATCGTTCGCGGGCAGCACGTTGCCCAGCCGTTCTCTCGACACCCTCTCCCACTTTCACGGGCACACGAATCAGCCCGCCCTGAAGCGATTCGAAAAAGTCACTGGTCGCGGCGCTCCGTCCGCGACACCACGGCACTCCCCCCGCCCCGCGGAGACGTCCGCAAACCCCTGGGGCCGGTTCCCTCGTACGTCTCCCGGAGTCCCCTCCGGGCGACCTGTGCATGGTACGTCGGATGCGTCGCGAGCCGCTAGCGGGTCGTCCACGAAGTTGTCCACGACCTTGTCCACAACGACCTGGGCGACCGAGGCTCAGGTGCTTTCACGCTGTCGAAAGACGCCCAAACCCGGCTCATCGGTGAGCTGCCATCGGCAGGCATCATCGAGCTGGATGCCGCCGAAGGGGTCGTCAGCCAGCAACAGATTGCCGTCGAGATCGAGCCAGTCGACCTCCGACGCGACCATCGCGGCGGCGGCCACGCCAACGCTCGATTCGACCATGCAGCCGAGCATCACCTTCATGCCAAGCGCCCGGGCCCGGCGGATCATCCGCAGTGCCGGGCCGATCCCGCCGCACTTGGCCAGTTTGACCACCACGCCATCGACGACGCCCTTGAGCATCGGCAGGTCCGATTCGAAGACGGCCGATTCGTCGGCCATGATCGGCAGGCTGCTGCGCTCGCGCAGCCAGCGCAGCTCCGCGAGCTGTCGCGCCTTGAAAGGTTGCTCGATCAGCTCTACCCCCAGCCGCTCCAGCTCGGGGATCAGCGCTGCCGCCGGCTCCGGCAGCCAACCGGTGTTGGCATCAACCCGCAAGGGACCGCTGAACACGGCGCGCACCGCCTCGAGTGTCTCGATGTCGGCGGGTCCGCCCACCTTGATCTTGAGTGCCGGGAAATGCGATACGGCCCGAGCCCGCTCAGCCACCACCTCGGGCTCATCGATGCCGAGCGAATAGTCGGTAGGCGGCAGATCCGTTGACGTGCCGAGCAGCTCCCAGATGGGCGCACCCAGCAACTTGCCGGCAGCGTCGTGGAGCGCAGTGTCCAGGCCACCCTTGGCACCGCCGTGGTTGCCCAGGACGTCACTCATCAGGTCAGCCGATCGCTCTAGCCAGGCCAGCACCTCGGCGCGATCGCGCGGCATCGGACCGAGGGAGTCGAGAGCCTCGCAGAGCACTGGCAAGACTGCCCTGGTGGTCTCCAGCGTCTCGCCGTAGTAAGGCACCGGAATACACTCACCCAGGCCGGAGACACCCTCGACTTCGAGCCGCACCAGGGCCGTGTGGCTGCTGGTTGAGTCCTCGGGACGTGCGATCCGGAAGGGGACACGGAACTCCAGCCGCAGGACCTCGGTGTGCAGGGTCATGGTCATCGGCCGTGGCTCATCACTGCCCGATCCAGGTTCACCCGAAGGCCCGCCAGGAGCGCCGCCGCGCCGAAGCGATACGGGTCATCGGCGGGCAGCCCGGTCTCCGCGGTGACTCGCTCGATCTCCGCGAGTGCCTCCGCTTCGGAAAGCAGCGCCGTGTTGAGCGCGATGGCGGCCACCTTCGAGGGTGCCACCGCTCCGGCGGCCGACTCGTACAGCTGGATGTTCTGGGCGAGCGACCGCAACCGTGCTGGCTCCCCGTTCGCCGCCTCCCAGCCCAGGTGTCCAAGTCGGCCCGGTTGATGGACCAGCACCATCGCGTCGGGCCTGGCGCCATGGATGAGCCCAAGCGTTACCGGCGAGTAGGCCGGGTGGTCGAGCGAGCCCTGACCCTCCACGAATATCCAGTCGCCCATGCCCTCGGCCTGCTCGACCAGTCCTTCCACGGTGCCATTCAGGAAGTCGGAGATGACGCCATCGACTGCAACGCCCCAGCCTTCGATCATGATGCCGGTCTGTCCGGTAGCGACGAATACCGATGAGAGTCCGACGTGCCGGGCGGCATCGCGCAACTCGAGCGCCACCGTCATCTTCCCGACGGCGCAGTCGGTGCCCACGGTGAGGATGACCTGGCTCCCGGGCCGATGCTCCCGACCGGTGGCCACCTCGTCACGCTGGGGGGGTCGACGATGGTCGACCAGCTGGACCCCGCGCCTGGCAGCCAGGTCCCCGAACTCCGGATCGTCACTGATGAACTCGTGGAGGCCCGACACGACGTCCAGCCCCAGGTCGATGGCGGCGATGATGGTGGATCTCCAGTCAGGCGGGATCCTGCCACCCTGCGGCGCGGTGCCGATGAGCAGCGCGGAAGGTTCGTGCGTCATCGCCTCTGCCAGCGTGGCCACGATCGGTGCTGCGTGATCCGGGCCCATCCACTCCGCAGCGTCATGGCCAGCCCGTGTGCTGTC
Source organism: uncultured Chloroflexia bacterium (assembly GCA_963764785.1). Taxonomy (GTDB): domain Bacteria; phylum Chloroflexota; class Limnocylindria; order Limnocylindrales; family CSP1-4; genus JAFMJV01. The sequence goes on from CAVXTU010000001.1 coordinate 233,500, forward strand.
GATGATGACGACGACGGGGTCGCGGCCGTAGTTGATGACCCCCATGGCCGTCTTGGAACCCGGCTCGCCGAACTGACCCTCGGCGAGGATGACGTAGCGTCGGCGGCTCTCGGCGTCCACCCGATGCATCTCCTGGGTAGAAGGACGCCCCCGGGGCGCGGTCCGGGGGCGTAGGGATTAGCTGGTACCGCATACCGGATTCGAACCGGTGATCTCCGCCTTGAGAGGGCGGTGTCCTAGGCCTCTAGACGAATGCGGCGCGTGGAATGAGGAAAATGGTAGCACGAGGCCCGGGAACCGAGGTCACGTCCAGCTGGCCCGATCGACATCCGTCGGGGAAGGTGCCCGAGCGCCAGGACGCCGCTACAGGCGGTGGTGCTCCAGGAACGAACGGATGGTGTCCGCCACCTGGTCGAAGCCATGCTCACCGAGGACGACCCCGTAGTGCGAGTGGGCTCCGAAGGGCTGGTACTCGGCACCGAGCCATTCGGCCAGGCGAGCACTATCGGCCTCGGCGAACTGGCGGTCGAGCCCTGCACCGATGACCAGCATGGGCACGTCCGGCAGGAGATCGCGATCGACGTGGACACCAGCCAGCATCTGGCGCCGGGCGCCACCGCTCTCAGCTCCCATGAGGTGCTGGATCCGACGGGCATCGGCGATGCTGAGGTCCTGATTCTGGCGCTGGATCTGTTCATGTGTCCCAGCCCAATCGATGAGCTCGGCCTGGTAGATGGCGGGCACCAGACGGACGACATGGGAAGGCGGCACAGGGCGCAGCGGCGAGGGGATGGCGGGGCTGATGAGGATGAGGGCATCAAGCTCGCGACCTTCCGCCATCTTCAAGGCCAGCAGGCCACCCAGGCCATGACCGACCACGACAGCCGGCCGCTCCAGGGCCTCATAGCCCGCGATGGCATCGTCCAGATAGGTCTCGAAGCTGAGCTCTTCGATGTCCGCCGTCTGCGACCAGAAGTGCGCCCGCAGATTGAGCGCGTGACCTTCCCAGCCGCGCTGGGCGAAATAGCGCAGGTAGTACTCCCACAGCCACGAACCACCAAGCTCGCCGTGGAGGTAGTACAGCGGCCGACGCCTGGAACGACGCTCCGGCAGCCACGATTCGACATAGAGACCGCGCTCTTCGAGCACGATCTCATCCTTGCGGACCGGCTTGCCCGGCGATCGTCCGTTTTCCTTCAGGTCGGCACGTCGTCCGTTCCCGGCGAAGGCGGCTGCTCCCTTGGGGAGGTCTGGATCCATCCTCTCGCTCTCTCCTTTGTGGCCTGCCCGATCCCCTACCATTCCAGGGGACTGAGCAGCAGCCCGGTGGGTGCCTTGGGATCGAAGTAGGTCGACTTCTGGGGCATCACCTCACCGGCCTCAGCCACCCGCGAGATGGCGGCCGGTGGCATCTCGTCGAGCAGGAAGGCCGTGGTGGCCTCGCTTCGTTCGACCTGGCCGATAGCCTCAGCGGCATCCTTGACATACCAAAGGCGTCCCTCGGCCGCCAGGCTGGTGGCACCTGCGCCGTAGACCTGTTCGATGGCAACGCTCAGGGCATTGACATCGAGTCCGCGCGAGGCATCCGAGGCGCCAGGCTCGAGCAGGCCATCGATGGCTTCGCGCCTGACCGTCAGGAGCGCCGCCCGCCCGGTCGTGACAAGCCCGATGCGTCCGGTGCCGGTGGCGCCAGCCGCGAACGAGGCCGGCTGGCTCATGCGCGCCAGCAATACCTCGCCGTCGGCGATGTGCTCGATCGCAAAGTACGCGGCCAGCAGCTCGATCAGCGCGTCCCCACTGGGCCCTCCGGCGAGGACTCGATGGGTGGGCAACGCGGGAGGTGACTGGTCGAGCGGGTAGACCAGGGCCAGGGCATAGTCCCAGGCCGGCTCGGCATCGGCGGGACGATCGGCCGAATGGTCCGCTCGGTACTTGAGCGCAGTCTCGTAGCGGTGGTGGCCGTCGGCGATGGTCAGCGGCAGCCGACGACAGGATCTCCAGGGCATCAGTGGCCTCGGCAGCGCCGCAGACCCAGAGCCGATGGCGAACACCGTCGCTCGTGGTCGCGGTCGCGTCGGGCTGGCGGTCGGTCAGCGCCAGCAGGGTGCTGGAGGCCGCCGCCGGGTCGGAGCCCGCCAGTAGCACCACCGGGCTGGTATTGAGCTGCGTCGTCTCGAGCAGTGCGTAGCGGTCTTCCTTGGGGCCGCCGTGGGTCCGTTCGTGGGGCAACACACCGCCACCAGGCCCGTACTCCTCGAGCTTGACCCTGGCCAGCAGCCCGGTGGCCTGTTGCTCACGGCCATCGGCATCCAGCCAGCGCATCTCATGCACGGTGACGGTGGGCTGGGCATCCTTGACCAGCACGCCAACGCGGCGCCACTCCGCTGCCGTGGCCGCGGCCGCGGCATAGTCGTCCGCTCCAGCGCTGCCAAGGTCAGCCGGCAGCTCGATGCGCACGACGTTTTGGGGATGCCGCTGCAGCAACGCCTGGCGCTCAGCTGGGCTGATGATGTCGTACGGCGGCGCGAGCACGGGGGACAGGTCGATCGAGGCCAAGGCGAACCGCAGCGCTCGAAAGGGTCGGAGGGTGGGCACGCAGGAATGGTAGCGATGATCGGCCGATCAGGCAGTCGCGGGCTCGTCAGTAGCCTTCAGCGTACGCTTGGGCGGTGACATCGACCTCCCTCCGACGTGCGCTCATCCTGGCCTGCTGTGGTGTGTTCGTGTTCGCGGGTTGCTACAGCCTCGCGGAGCCATCGTTCGACCCCGGTGACCAGCGGGACGTGCTCAATTCGATCATCCGGCGTGGCATCGTGGTCACCGAGCCGCTGGCTGGCGCCACCGCCTGCGATGATCCCGACCTGGTCGGCAACTCCCTGTACCTGACGGCTCGGATGCCGGATGAGACCGAGTACCGGGACGTCTACATCCAGACCTACCGGCTCAAGAATTGGGAGGACTCCGCCAGGGAGGTCGACGCCTGCCAGAAGGAATACGCCGCTGCCCACCCGGGCTCGGACATCAAGCGCCTGGACATCCCGACCTTCCGCGTCTTCGGCGCTGACTGGTCCGACGAGCTGACGGCGCAACTGACCAAGGCCTTCGAGGAAGCCCAGAACGCGGGCAAGGTGTGACATTGACACGGGGTTTCCGGTACGCCACGTCGGGAGACGGCACCAGCATCGCCTACATGCGATTTGGGTCAGGACCCACGGTGGTCGTGGTCCCGCCGGTCCCTTTCAGCAACGTCAGCGCTGAGCTCGAGGTGCCGCTCGTGCAGGACGTGTATCGATCCCTGGCCAGCCACTTCGAAGTCCTGCTCTACGACGGGAGGGGTACCGGTGCATCGCAGCGGGATGTCACCGATGTCTCGATCGCCGCACTCACGACAGACCTGGCTGCCGTCATCGACGATGCCGGCCTCGGAGAAGTCGCCTTGCTGGCGTTGTACCTGGCGGCCGCACCGGCCCTGACCTACGCTGCCGAGCAGCCCGATCGGGTGACACATGTCGCCGTCTTTGGGGCGCTGGTGAAGGGAGCGGATGCGCACGAGCGGCCCGGAGCAGCCGCGCTCCTCGGGCTGCTCGACAAGGACTGGGAGTTGTTCACGAAGACCGCGGCGCTCGACTGGATGGGCTGGGGTACCGGGGATGCTGGCCGACTGGTTGCCCGCGCCTTCCGCTCGGCGACCACGCCCGACATCGCCAGCGCGACACTCTTGGCGTACGCAAGATCGGACCTTGGGCCACTCCTTGGTGACGTGGTGGCGCCAACGCTGGTGCTCCATCGCCGAGACGGGCAGCAGGTGCGGCTGGAGCAGTCGTCGGATCTGGCCGCGCGGCTGCCTGACGGCCGGCTGCACGTGCTCGACGGAGACTCAGCGACCTTGTGGTTCGATGACCCCGTGGGCACCGTCGGTGTGATCACCGAATTCATCCGGCCCGGCCGGCGTGTACCGGGTGCTTCGTCGATAGATCCGTCGAAGGCTGCGCTCACGGCCCGGGAGCTGGAGGTCCTGCGGCTCATCGCTGCCGGCGAGTCGAACCAGGCGATCGCCGACATGCTCGGATTGTCGATCCATACCGTGGAGCGCCATGCCGCCAACATCTATCGGAAGATCGACGCGCGCGGACGCGCCGACGCCACCGCGTGGGCGTTTCGGAACGTGTTGGCCTGAGGGGCTCAGTGACTGACGGATCTTCGCCATACCGTCTGCATAGTCCTGGGGATGCGCGAGGCGACAAAACGCGCCTAGCCTTGTGCGACCCGATCCACACGAGGCCGCGATGACCACTACTCACCCTCAAGATCCAGACCTGCGCCGCGTTCGACGCCTGGCATTGCTCGGCGGTCCGTGGACCCGGCCGATCTCGGGGAAGCGTTGGCTACCGCTCTACGGCGTGCTCCACCACGTCGGCCGCACGACCGGACGTGAGTACCATTCGCCTGTCGTGGTCCGTTCGACCGCCACTGCCACGTACGTGCCACTTCCATTCGGTGAGCGCACCGACTGGTACCGCAACGCTCTCGCTGCCGGCGGCGTGCGAACGACCTGGAAAGGGAGCGACCACTGGCTGGCCGATCCACGGATCATCGACCGGGACGACGCTGCTGATGGGTTCAACCGCGCGATGCGCGGGCTGATGCGCCTGGCCAGCATCGAGTCAGTCGTGCGCTTCGACGCCATCACGCCAGAGGCGCCTGGGTCGCCCTAGCCGCATACTCGGGCGCGTGACCAGCGAACCCGACGTCAGCAGCCGGCAGAACCCACGCTTCAAGGCGGCGCTGGAGTTGCGGGATGCGCGGGAGCGCCGGGCCCGCAGGCGCATCCTGGTCGATGGCGCCAGGGAGATCGGCCGGGCCCTGGACGCCGGCGCGGTCGTGGTCGAGGCCTGGATCGCACCGGAGCGGATTCGCAGCGATGCGGCACGGGCACTGCTGCCACGCCTGGGCACGGCCGGCCCTCTGGTAGAGACGACGCCGGAACTGCTGGCACGCCTGGCCTACGGCGAGCGCGACGTCGGGATCGTCGCCGTCCTTGAGACACCGCCGTCAGGACTTGACGAACTCGTGCTGCCAGCGTCGCCGCTGATCGCGGTCGTGGAAGGGCTGGAGAAGCCAGGCAACCTTGGGGCCCTCCTGCGATCGGCCGATGGCGCCGGCGTGGACGCGGTCATCGCCGCGGACCCGGTCTCGGATATCTGGAACCCCAATGCCATCCGCGCCAGCCTGGGCACCATCTTCAGCGTCCCGCTCGCTGCCTGCAGCTCGTCGGCAGCCATCGAGTTCCTGCGGCAGCGTGACATCGACATCCTGGCGGCCCGTGTCGAAGGCGCCACCGACTACGCTGCGGCAGACCTGCGCCGGTCCGTGGCGCTCGTGGTCGGGGCGGAAGTCGCCGGCCTCACGGCGACCTGGAGCGGTGAAGGCGTGACGGCCATCAGCATCCCCATGCTGGGCGTGGCAGACAGTCTCAACGTCTCGGCCAGTGCGGCCGTGCTTTTCTACGAGGCTCGACGACAGCGACGAGCTGCCGGTCTCCGCGCCTGACCCACCGGGCAGTCTCGACCGGTCGTCGCGTGGTCAGCCCAGTGGCTGCGTGGCCACACTGGCCACGGCGATGGAGCGGCGGCGAGGGCCATCGAGCTCCAGGAAGATGACCCGTTGCCAGGTGCCCACATCGAGGCGGCCGTGGCTGATCGGGAGGAGCAGCTGGGTGCCGATGTAGCTGGAGATGGTGTGCGCCTGCGCGTTGCCCGGATTCCAGTGCTCGTGCTGGAAGGGTCCGTGATCCTCGATGAGGCGTGACGCTACGCGCTCATAGTCCTCGAACATCTCAGCGCCGGATTCGCCCAGGAAGATGGCCGCGGTGGTGTGCTCCGCCGACGCCAGCAGCAGACCATCCGGCCACTGGCGCGAGGTAAACAGATCAGTGATATCGAGCGCCTGCGTGTGCCGGCTGGTGGTGAGCTCGAAGCGAAGCACGCGCCTACTCGTCGCCGATGACCACGACCTGGTCCAGGTGGCGCGGCTCCTCCGGGTCGTGGCCGCGCCGGACGGCGAGCCCCAGTGCCAATGCCTGGAGGACGTACAGCACCAGGGGCAGACGCGCGATCTGGCCGAGGTCGGCTCCTGGACCGTCGGGGCCGAGCACCCAGGTCGTGGCCCCCAGTGCCGCTGACTCGGCCACGACGCGCCGCTCTTCGGCTTCGGTCGTTCCGCCCAGCAACGCCACCACCAGCATCCCGGGCTCGCATACCGAGATGGGTCCGTGGCGGAACTCGAGTGGATGGAACGCCGCTGCCGGGACCTGGCTCGTCTCGGTCATCTTGAGCACGGCTTCGTTGGCGATGCCGTAGGCGCCGCCGCCTCCCAGCACGACGACACGGGACGGGTTCGAGAGCGCCAGTTCGAACGCCCGCTCGACGAATGGGTCGGTCTCGGCCCAGAGGCTCGGCATGCGATCCAGGTCAGACGCGAACGTGGGGTCGCCGAGGCGGGTACCCAGCCGCATCAGCAGCGAGGTCTGTGACACGAACGAGCGAGTCATCACGATGGCCTTTTCGTCCCCCTCGGGCACTGCCAGCACGGCATCGGCCAGCCGGGCCATCGGAGAGTCCGGCCGGCACGTGATGGCCAGGGTGTGCTGACCGCGCTGCTGGGCTGCCTTGATGACTTCCAGGGCCTCGGTCGTGGAGCCTGAACGTGACACCACCACGACCGGCTGATTGCTCATGTCCTCGGCGGCAAAGACGGCACGCGGGCGCAGCAGGACCTCCGACAGCGGGGCGGCCTCGGCCGGCAATCGGCACACGTCCCGCATGGCGTAGGCCGCCACCTGCGAGATGTACAGCGACGACCCAGCCCCGGTGACCACGATGCGTTTGGCGAAGGCGAGTCGGTCGACCTCGCTCTGGGGCGCCTCGCGCGCGACCTTCAGCGCTGCCGCGATGGCTGTGGCACCCGTGCTGGCTTCCTGCCACGCCGTGGTCCGGGCGACCAGTTCGCGAAGCTGCGCGGTGGAGGTGACATCGGTCGTGGGCATCAGCTGACTCCTGTGGTGAGCATGTCAAGCATCCCGCAGCTCGACCGAGTAGCGGTATCGGTCCGCACGCACGATGGACTTGCAGTATTCGATGACGACGCCGTCGCTGTCATAGGTGGTGCGCTCCACGCGGAGGACCGGGTCGCCCGTGTCCCCGCCCAGGCTGGCCGCCTCGGTGTCGCTGAGCAGGACCGGTTCGAATGACTCGCGGGCACGGGCCGGTCGGACACCGAACGTGCCGGTGAGCGTCTCGTACAGGCTGTTCCGCGAGAAATCGATCGTCTCCAGCCCCGAGAATCGAGCGGCGGGCAGGTAGCTGGTCTCGGTCACGATGGGCTGGTCGTCGGCCAGTCGGATGCGCGACAGCGCCACTACCCTGGTCCCCGGCGCCAATCCCAAGGCACCCGCGATGGCATCGTCAGCGGGCCGGATGCCGATATCGAGGACCTGGGTGCCCGGCCGCATGCCGTGGCGTTCGATCTCACGACTGAAGGTGTAGAAGCCGCCAAGGTGATGTTCCAGGGCAGCGGCGCGGACGAAGGTGCCGCGGCCTCGCCGGATCTCCAGCAGGCCCTCGGCCACAAGGCCCGAGAGGGCCTGGCGAACGGTCGCACGGCTGACGCCATATCGCGCCATGAGCGCTTGCTCGGTCTCGATCTGGGTGTCGGGAGCCAGCTCGCCCAGCGCCACGCGTTCGCGCATATCGCTTTGGATGCGGCGGTACAGCGGCAGCCCCGTCGCCTCTTCGGGGATCATGGCCGGCTCCTCATCGAGGCGGCCGCGCGCCACGCTGGCCTCATCCCTTCAGACCGCTGATGGTGATGCCGCGCACGAAATACTGCTGCGCGATCACGAAGAGCAGCACCATGGGGATGATGCTGACGACGGCGCCGGCCATCATCTCGGGCCACTTGCCGACGTATTGGCCCTGGAAGAAGGCAAGGCCGACGGTGGTCGTGTAGTCCGGCAGGTCCCGAAGGTAGATGAGCGGATTGATGAGGTCGTTCCAGCTCCACATGAAGGTGAAGATCGCGAGTGTCGCGAGCACCGGCTTGGCCAGGGGCAGGTAGACCCAGCGAAAGATGCCCCAGGGGCTGGCCCCGTCGACCCTGGCAGCGTCGGGCAGGTCCCTGGGGATGGTCAGGAAGAACTGCCGGATGAGGAAGATCCCGAAGGCGCCGCCCAGGAATGCGCCCATCCACAGTGGCTCCTGCGTGCCGATGAAGTTGCCACTGTCACTGAAGGGATCGGGCAGGGTCCGATAGAGGATGAAGTTCGGGACCAGCACGACCTGGAACGGGATGATCAGCGTGGCCATCACGAGCGCGAAGATGATGCCCTTGCCGCGGAAGTGCAGGACGGCGAATGCGAACGCTGCGAGCGAGCAGCTGAAGAGGATGCCGACGGTGTTGAGACTGGCGATCTTGAGCGAGTTGATGAAGAAGTCGCCGAAGGTGACACCCGGCAGGGCGTTCCACATCCGCTCGTAATTGTCGAAGTGCAGCCCGGACGGGAAGGACAGCATGGGCGAGCTGAAGACCTCTGCCCGGGTCTTGAGCGAAGTCGTGACCATCCACACGAACGGCACCAGCATGACCAGGCCACCGACGATGAGGATGAGATACAGCCACAACAGGCGAAGTCGCTTTCGGGTCGGTCCGGGACCACCCGGAGCGGCCATCGTCCGGGCCCTGGCCTCACTTGACCTGGCGCTGGCGGTCACTGGTAGTGAACCCAGCGTTGCTGCAGGCGGAAGTACACATAGGTGAGGACAGCCGCGATGACGAAAAGGACCCAGGCGGCCGCACTGGCTCGGCCCATCCGGAAGAAGTTGAAGCCCTCTTCATAGATGTAGTAGACGAGGGTGATGGTCGCTTCGGTCGGCTTTCCCGGCCGGGCCAGGATGTAGACCTCGTCGAACACCTGCATGGCGCCGATGAAGCTGAGGATGCCGGTGAAGAAGATACTTGGGGTCAGCAGCGGCAGGGTCACGTGGCGGAAGCGTGCCCAGCGCCCAGCGCCGTCGACGTCCGAGGCGTCGTAGTACTCCTTCGGGATCGCCTGCAAGCCCGCGAGAAAGATGATGATGCTGACGCCAAGGCCCTGCCACACGCTCATGACGATGATGGCGGGCATGGCCCAGAAGGGATCGCTGACCCATCTCTGGGGTGGGACCCCAAAGATCCCGGTCAGGGCATTCAGCAGTCCCGCCTGGGGTGAGTAGATCCACAGCCACACCAGACCGACGGCAACCGCCGACGTAACCAGCGGCAGGAAATACATCGTCCGGATCCAGGCGATGCCACGGATGGCCTGGTCCAGCCCGAGCGCGAAGGCCAGCGCGATGACCATCCCCAACGGTACCGACAGCAGCGTGTAGAAGGCGGTGTTCTGCATCGCCTTCCAGAACCGAGCCGAATTCGAGGAGCGCCGCGAAGTTGTCCAGTCCCACCCATTCGGGCGGCGTGAGCAGGTCCCAGTCGGTGAGACTGATCCCCAGCGTGGCAAGGATGGGGCCGGCCGAGAGAACCGCCAGCCCCAGGATGGTCGGGGCCAGGAATAGCCAGGCCCAACGATTCTCGCGGCCGAGCAACGATCGCGGGTCACGCGAACCTCGCCTGGAGCTCGAGTCGGGGACAGGTGGCTGCTGACCCGCTGACGTCCCCTCCACCACGGGTGTGCCCGAGATGCTCATCTCTCGCTCACCATGGCGCTCGGTTCACCGAGCGCCATGGCCTGGTGATTCTGCTGGTCGGCTACTGCTGCGCCGCAGCCAGGACCTCATCAAGCTGGCCGATGACCAAATCGATGGCCTCGCGAGCGGTCTTGTTGGGGGCATTGAACAGGTTCGTGTCCAGCTCGTTCTGCAGCACCGTGCTCCACTCCGAGTAGCCCACGAATGACGGCTTGAGATGCGCCTGATCGAGCATCGAGGCCATCACGTCGGAACCTTCGAACGCCGTGGCATAGGCGCCCTCGAGCACGGACTTGTCGACCGGCAGGGCAGCCCGCGACTGCATCAGTTGCTCCTGCGCCTCCGGCCCGACCAGCCACTTCACGAACTCCCAGGCGGCATCCGGGTTCTTGGAGCCCGCCGAGACGACGGCGCCGGTCGGATTGATGCTGGTGGCGTGGCCCGCGGGCCCAGCCGGCAAGGGTGCGATACCGAGGTCGATGCCGGCTGCCTGGTGCGTCGGCACCAGCCACGAACCGTTCGACTCCATGGCCGCGACGCCCTGTTCGAAGGCATCACCGGTCTCAGCGAACAGGTCCGGCGTGGCCATGATGCCGTCCTTGTAGATCAGGTCCTGGAAGAACTGCAGTGCAGCCACGGCTTCATCGGAACCGAGCAACGTCTGGGTATGGTCATCGGAGATGATCTCGCCGCCGTTCTGCCAGACCAGCTCGCTCCAGAAGTTCTCCATGTCCGTGGTCTCGGTGTAGAAGCCCCACTGTTCCGGGAGGCCGTCGCCGTCCGCATCGACGGTGAGCTCCTTGCCGACCTCGACCAGCTTGTCCCAGTCCCAGGTCTCGTCGGGATAGGCGATGCCTGCCTCGTCGAAGATGGCCTTGTTGTAGAAGAGCGGGACCACGTTCAGATCCCGTGGCAGTCCGTACTGGCCACCGTCCGCGGTGGTGAAGTGAGCAACACCGGCATCGGCCAACGCCGACAGGTCGAAGCCATCCGCCTCGATGTAGGGCTGCAGGTCCAGCAGGACGCCACGCGACTGGTAGTCCGGGAAGATCGGACCGTCCATGGCAAAGACATCCGGGGCATCCCCGCCAGCGATACTGGTCTGGAGGCCGGTCCAGTAGGCATCCCAGTCCGAGACGGTGACCTCGACGTTGATGTCCGGATGTTCGGCCTCGAATGTTTCGACCAGGGCGATCTGGTTGCTAAGCTCGGCCGGGTCACCCCAGATGGCGTAGGTGATCTTGCCGCTGGGGTCCTGCGCAGCCGCAGGCGCCACCAGCGCCCCGACGAGGATCGCGCTGCCCATGATGGCCACCCCTGTGGCACGACGGCTTCCTGGTCGCTGGTTCATCGAGCCATTCCCTCCACTGCCTGCGGCAGGTGCCGCGTTACATCCGGACATCCGGACGTCCGGATGTCATAGTGGCACCGCTGTCAAGCCTTGAGCCAGTCGGGCAACCACTCAGCCTCGGCGGCGATCAGCTCGTCGCTCAGGCGCCACGTCTCGTCAAGCGTCAGACGGGCCTGCACCTGGGGGTCCTGCATGACCGCGTGATAGATGGCGGTGCGGTCCTCGTGGATGGCCGCTCGAACCGCCAGGGCCTGGGTATCGACGGCCGGTTCGACATAGGCCCGGCACTGGAGTGGCAGCGGACCCACATGCACCGGCCAGACACCACTCCCGTCGACCAGACAGGGAACCTCGACACAGGCGTCTGCGGCGAGGTTGTCGATGAGCGAGCCCTCATTCATCACATTGCCGACGATGCGGGCGGGTTGGCCGGTAAGCAGTGCATGGATGATGACCGCCGCATACTCACCGCTCTGCTCGATGTCGAACGCCTCGCCGGCGTCCAGGGCGCGCCTGGTCTCCTCGTACTCATCGAGGTTGTGAGCGACGCGGTCCAGGTACTCGCCGATGGGGATGTGATATCGCTCGACCGAATCTCCCTTGGGGATGAACCAGGGGTTGTATTCGGCATGATGATCGGACGATTCGGTCAGGTAGTAGCCCAGTCGGCTGAAGAGCTCAGCCCGGACCAGATCATCATCCGGAGCTCGGCCGGCCTCGACGAAAGCACGCAGGTCAGGATACAGATCCCGGCGGTCGTGCTCGAGGCTGAGCAGGAAAGCGAGGTGATTGACTCCCGCCGAGACGAAGCTGATCTCCTCGGGAGGCAGGCCCAGATAGCCAGCCAGCGTATCGATGGTCCAGTACACCGAGTGGCACAGTCCAACGGTCCTGATGTGGCTTCGCTCAGCAACGGCGCGGACGAGCATCGCCATGGGATTGGTGTAATTCAGGAACCATGCATCCGGGCACAGCTCCTCCATGTCCCGGACGATGTCGAGCACTACGGGGATGGAGCGGAGACCACGCATGACACCACCGACGTTGATGGTGTCGTTGATGGTGTAGCTCAAGCCATAGCGCGCCGGGATCTCGAAATCGAGCTGGGTGGCCCGGGCGCCACCGACCTGGATGGTGTCGATGACGAAATCGGCATCCTTGAGCGCTGGGCGTCGATCAAGGTATGCCTCGATGGTGGGCTTGGCGCCCAGGGCAGCAGAAGTCCATGCCGCCATGCGCTCAGCAGTGCGGAGCCGATCGGCATCGATATCATGCAGGACGATGGTGGCGTCGCGGAGCTCCGGGTAGGCCAGGATGTCTCCGAGCAGGTTTCGAGTGAACTCGACGCTCCCAGCGCCGACCAGCACGATACGCGGCATCGATCGCTCCTTCGGGCGCAACGCCAGGACGGTGCTGTGCCCACTCACTGTGTGGTACGGACGTCCGGATGTCCAATCCAGCCGATGGTAGCATCCGGTCGGCGACTTCGACCCCCCGGTGTGGAGCTCCGCCGCCGTACATCAGGGAGGATGCCGTGCGATTCGGCACGCTTCGCGGCCTCGACTCCTGTGCCTCCGAGACGGGGACGTTTTCGATCCTGGCGCTGGACCATCGCAACAACCTGCGCCACCTGCTCAACCCGGACGACCCAGACTCGATCACGTACCAGCAGATGGTGGAGGTCAAGCGTGCCGTGGTACGGGCGATCGCGGCCACTGCCAGCGGCGTGCTGCTCGATCCCGAGATCGGCGCCGGCCCAGGGATCAGCGACGGCTCGCTGGGTCCTGATGCCGGCCTCCTGGTGGCCGTCGAGCGATCAGGCTACGACGGGCCCGCTACCGCCCGGCGCAGCCGCCTGTTGCCGGGGTGGGGGGTCAGCAAGATCAAGCGACTCGGGGCCGACGCAGTCAAGCTATTGCTGTACTACCACCCTGACGCGCCCAATGCCGAGGACCAGGAACGGCTGCTCATCGAGGTCGCCGAGGCCTGTGCGGAGCATGACATCCCGCTGTTCCTGGAGGCGCTCGGTTACTCCATCGAGGAGCCGGGTACAGCGATCACCGGCGATGCCCGACGGCAGATCGTGGTGCGCACCGCCCGCCGCCTGACGGCCCTCGGAGGCGACGTGCTCAAGTGCGAGTTTCCCTATGACGCCTCGGTGACCGACCGGTCGCGCTGGAAGGACGCCTGCGCCGAGATCGAGGAGGCCAGCTCGATCCCATGGGCCATCCTGTCAGCTGGCGTGGATGACGCCACATTCGAAGCCCAGACCGAGATCGCCTGTCGAGCTGGCGCCTCGGGCGTGCTGGTGGGTCGATCGGTGTGGAAGGAGGGTGCCACCATGGCCGCTGCTGAACGCGACCGCTGGCTGGCCAGCGAGGGTGCGGCACGCATGCAGCGACTGGTCGACATCGTGGACGCAGAAGCTCGTCCGTGGCGGGAACGCTCTCCCCTGCTGGATCAGCCCCAGCCGACCGAGGGCTGGTACCTGGACTATCCGGGATGACCGAGCCGGCGGATCGCGACATCGACCTGTTTGTCATCGGCGACGTCAACCCAGACATCCTGGTCATCGGCGACGACGTGGTCCCGGAATTCGGCCAGGTGGAGAAATACGTCGGCACCATCCGCCTGACGGTGGGGGGCTCATCGGCCATCACCGCATGTGGTGCAGCGCGCCTCGGGCTCAAGGTCGCACATGGTGGAGTCGTGGGTGACGATATGCTCGGCCACGCCATCGTGGAGGCCTTGCGCGATCGCGGCGTCGATACCTCGACGGTCTCGGTCGAAGCGGCCATCCCCACGGGGGCCACGGTGCACCTGGGGAGCGGCGACCAGCGGGCCATGCTCACCGCGACCGGCACCATCGATCGGCTGCGGGCGGAGGACGTGCCGCGCGAGACGCTGGCGCACATCCGCCACCTCCATGCTGGTTCCACGGCCATCCAGCCACGCCTGCGCCCCGGTTTGCCGGCGCTGTTTCGCGAGGCGAGAGCAGCCGGCGTCACCTCGTCGTTCGATACCAACTGGGACCCCGATGGCCGCTGGGAGGGTATCGACCCGATGCTCGCCGAGACGGACGTGTTCCTGCCCAACGAGCGTGAGGCGGCGCTCATCAGTGGGGTCAGGGACCCGTTCGAGGCAGCCGGCGCGCTGATCGCGAGGGCAGAGGACGCCGGACGCTCCGCCGTCGCTCCGCCCCTGACCGTCGTGGTGAAGCTTGGTGCCGATGGGGCCCTGGCTCTGCGTGGCGATGAGGCCCTGCGGCTGCCGGCCGACCGGGTCGAAGTCGTCGACGCCACCGGCGCAGGCGACGGCTTCAACGCCGGCTTCCTGTATGGCTTCCTCGACGGTCGGTCCGCTGGCGGAGTCACTCGCGCTGGCAGTCGCGTGCGGCACCTTGTCGACTCGAGCCATCGGAGGTGTCGACGGGCAGGCCACCCTGGCAGAAGCAGAAGCGCTGCTGTAGGCGCTAGGCTTCCTCGCGCTCGATCTGGCGGCGCGTGGCCGGCGTGCGCCGAGGCGCGGGTACCTCACCGACACTCTTGACGAAGGAGGCCTCACGAGCCCATTCCGCGGCCTGTTGCTGCTCCTCGACCGAAAGGATGCCGCGACGGGCCAGCGAGGTCATCTCGTCGCGGATGTACGTCTTGAGCATCTCCGGACCATCGGTATTGATGGTGTAGCGCACGCCGTTCTTCCGGAAGCGATCGAAGATCCAGGCGAACTCGTCCCAGCTGGCGACAACGCGGGAATTGAGGTTGCTGGTCGGACACAGCTCCAGCGTGATGCCGCGCTCACGGATCATGCCCATGGTGGCTTCGTCATAGGCCGACTTCACGCCATGGCCGAGCCGATCGGGCTCGAGGTACCTGATGACCCTGGCCACCTCTTCGACCGGTCCCGACTCACCGGTGTGGACGGTCAGGCCAAGGCCCTGCTTGCGGGCCCGTTTGAAGACGAGCCGCGTAGTCGGCCGGATCGAAGGTGGATGACTCCGGCCCCGCGATATCGATCCCGACCACGCCGCGGTCCCGGTAGGCGATGGCCTTCTCGACGATGATCTCGTTGAGGTGCGCCGGGAAGGCGCGGTCCAGGCACAGGATCAGTCCGGGCTTGACGGGGTACTCCAGCATGGCCCGATCCATGCCGCGGATGGCCGCACTGATGATGTGATCAAGGTCCTGCTCGCCACCACGGTTGCGCTTCATCGGATTGAAGCGAAGCTCCATGGTGGTCACGTGGTTCTTGCGATAGGCGCCGCCGATGACCTCGTAGGTGGAGCGCTCCACGGCCAGCGGCGAGGACTGGATGAGCTCGGTCCAGTGGAACAGCTTGAGGTAGCCATCGAACGAACGACCGCGTCGCTTCGACACGGTGATCATCTCGCGGAACTCCCAGTAGTCCTTGCTGGGCAGCCGGATGCCCTGTGCATGAGCGATCCCCCACATGATCGCCGGCGCCACCGCGCCGCCGAGGTGACAGTGCAGCTCGGTCAGCGGGATCTGGCGCGACAGGACGGAGGGCATGGCGAGCCGCGCGCTATCTCACGTCGCTCAGCGCCGACGATCCAGCGCCGCGGCCATGCCGGGGGGGCCAGCGTGGCGACCGTTGCCATGGCGATCATCCGAGTCGAGGTGCTCATCTGCGGCTCCCTGCCGGGCACGTCGGAGAACGATGTCCCAGATCGTGCTTGGTGCAGTCTATCCACGAGTCGGTGACCGCGACGATCGGTGCCCCGGTCCGTGCCGAGACAGACCGCGATCGGACTGTGGGACAAGGACTTGACCACGGGCGCTACCCTGTACTTTGTCCAGTCCGCTGACAAAGTGGCAAACCATCGGCCCACGCTCGTGAACGCGCGCGGCCGGGTCCATGCGTCCTGAGGTTCAGGCGTTGCTGCCGGCGGACTCGGTACATGGAGGACAGAACGACGATGACCAAGCGACTTGCCGGACTCGTGACCCTTGGGGCCGCAGGCCTTCTAGCGGTCGCGGGCGCCGTGCCCGCTGCAGCGCAGGATGGCACGAGCCTCGAGATGATCGCGGCCCAGTACACCGACGACATGCAGCCCTACTTCGATGATCTTGCGGCACGCTTCATGGAGGAGAACCCAGATATCGACGTCACGGTCCAGGTCGTCAACTGGAACGATATCGACCAGGTAGTAACGACCCGCATCGCCACCGGTGAGCCGCCGGACATCGCCAACCTCAACTACTTCGCCGCATTTGCCGCAGACGACCTGTTGTACACCGCCGACCAGATCGTCGATGAGGCCACCGTGGCGGACCTCATCCAGGGCTTCCGCGACAACTCCAAGTACGACGGTACCGAGTTCGCGGTCCCGGACCTGGCATCCGACCGCCTGTTCTTCTACAACAAGGCCATCCTCGAGGCCGCCGGTGTCGAACCTCCGACCACCTGGAGCGAGGTGAAGGCTGTCTGTGAGGCCATCAAGGCGACGCAGCCGGACGTGGTTCCGCTGGCGCTCCCACTCGGCCCCGAGGAAGCCCAGGCCGAGTTCCTCATCTGGGCCGGCGGCAACGGCGGCCAGTACTTCGACGGCGAGAACTGGGTCGTCAACTCGCCCCAGAACCTCGAGACGCTCGACTTCCTCCAGGAGTTGGTCGATGCCGGGTGCACGCAGCCCAACCCGGGATCATTCCAGCGCACCGAGGGTGCGTTCCAGCTGTTCGGCCAGGGCGTCGTGGGCATGCTGAATGGCGCCATCTTCCTGCCGGGTGAGCTTGAGAACACCTACCAGAGCGACGTTGACTGGGGTGTGGTCCCCTTCCCCGCCGCTGATGGCAAGGAGTCCATCACCCTTGGCGTCCAGGATTATTTCTTCGGCTTCAAGAAGGAAGGCAATCAGGAAGCCATCCAGAAGTTCCTGAGTTTCCTCTACCAGCCTGACAACTATGCGGGCTTCCTCGAGGCTGCCGGCGGCTTCCTGCCGGCCACCATCTCCGCGGGTGAGCAGATGAGCTCCGATGAGTTCCTGGCCCCATTCATCGAGGTGCTGCCGTCGGCCATCTTCTACCCCAGCGACCAGGCCCAATGGGGCGCGGTCCAGGGTGCCATCCAGGACGGCATCGGCGCAGCCTTCGTGCCCGGCGCCGACAAGCAGGCCATCCTTGACGAGATCAACGCCGTTGGCGAAGGCTGATCGACACCTTCTTGATTGACTAGCATGCGAGGGTCTCAGCCACACCAGGCTGGACCCTCGCTCTGATTCTGGGGAGAGTCTCGTGACCAAGGCCCGCGTGACAGCGGGATCAGCGTCGCCGCCGACAGGTGCCGGTGAGCCCCGGCGAGGGCGACGCCTGCCCGACCTGGGCCCGCTCCCCTGGATCGGCCCGGCGCTGTTGCTGATCTTCGGCGTGGTGCTCTGGCCTGCCTTCGAGATGGCTCGGACGTCGGTATCGGAGATCAGCATCTCGGGCCTGGCCAAGGGATTCGTAGGCCTCCACAACTTCGAGCGCCTCTTCGCAGACCCCGACCTTGCCGGCATCATCACACGCACGCTGGTCTGGGTGGTCGTGGCGGTCAGTGTCACCATCTTCATCTCGCTGGGACTGGCCTCACTGCTCAACGCGGCGTTCCCGGGGCGGCGACTGGTGCGCTGGGCCTTGATCGTGCCCTGGGCAGCGTCGGTGGTCATGACCGCGACGATCTGGCGCTGGATGCTCGATGGCTTCTACGGGATCATCAACCGCATCCTGCTGGACCTCGGGCTGCTGTCGGGACCCATCAATGACTGGCTGGGCAACCCGTCGACCGCATTCATCTGGCTCGTGTTCGTGGCGGTGTTCGTGTCATTGCCGTTCACGACCTACGTGCTGCTGGCCGGCCTGCAATCGATTCCGCGTGACATCTATGAGGCCGCCGAGGTCGACGGCGCGACTGGCTGGCAGAGCTACTTCGGCATCACCCTGCCGTTGCTTCGGCCGGCGCTGCTGGTCGCCGGGATCATCAACATGATCAACGTCTTCAACTCATTCCCGATCATCTGGGCCATGACCAGGGGCGGCCCCGGTTCCCTGACTGATACGACCACGACACACATGTACAAGCTGGCGTTCCAGCTGCTCGATATCGGGCAGTCGGCGGCGATGGCCGTGGTGAACTTCATGGTCATCCTGGGTTTCGTCCTCCTCTACCTGCGCTTCGTCGACTGGCGGCGAGCGTGACATGACCACGCTGCAGCGTCCCTCGGGACCACCATCGATCCGGAAGGCCCTGCTGACCGGCGTCGGCGCGCTGGTGGCCTTCTTCTTCATGGCGCCGTACATCCAGATGCTGATAACGGCGCTGTCTCCCGGCAATGAGCTGGTGTCGGTACCGGCGCAATACCTGCCGTCGCACCTGGAGTTCTCGAACTTCGTGACAGTGTGGGACGAGGCGCCACTGTGGGGCTACCTGCGGAGCAGCCTCATCATCTCGGTCTTCGCCACGCTGCTGGTGCTCGTGGTGGCCCTGCCGGCCGCCTACTACACAGCTCGATATCGGTATCGCGGCCGCTTGATCTTCCTACTGCTGGTTCTCATCACGCAGATGTTCGCGCCGACCGCCCTGGTCATCGGCATCTACCGCGAGTTCGTGAGCATCGGGAGCGTCTTCCCGGAGGCAGGCATCAATACCTACCTGTCCCTCATCATCGTCAATGCCGCCTTCAACCTGGCCTTCTCCACCTGGATCATGGTGGCCTACTTCTCGACCATCCCGGTCGAGCTGGAGGAAGCAGCCTCCATCGATGGTGCCTCACGCCTGGGCGTGCTCCGGCGGATCACGCTCCCGCTGGCGCTGCCCGGGATCATCACCGCCACCATCTTCACCTTCATCGCCGCCTGGAACGAGTTCGTGGTCGCGCTGACCCTGGCACAGTCCCCGGACATCCACCCACTGACCGTCGGCGTGACGACATTCGTCGGCCAGTACCGCGTCGAATGGCAGTACCTGTTCACGTCTTCGCTCATCGCCATCGTACCGGTGGTCATCCTCTTCATCATCATCGAGAAGTGGCTCGTCGGTGGCCTCACCGCCGGTAGCATCAAGTAACCCAGGACGAGCCCCTGGAAGCCAAGCTCGGAGACACTCGACGTGCCTGACATGCGCCTTTCCGACTATCGCCCGGTCAGCAAGCTGCGCTTGCCGGTGCACCTCGTCGACAAACCAAGGTTCGGCGTGGTCGATGCCCACAACCACCTGGGCCCGCTGTTCAGCGGCGGCTGGCACGCCCGGCCAGTGTCCGCGCTCCTCGCGGCGCTCGATGAAGCCGGCGTCGAGACCATCGTCGACCTCGATGGCGGCACGGGCGAAGCGTTCTCGGAGCACTACGCCAGGTACGCAGGCGCACATCCCGGCCGCTTCGCCCATGCGGCACAGCTGTCCTTCGGGGAGTGGCCAGAACGACCGGACTTCGGAGACGTGGAGGCGGGCCGTTTCGAGGATGCCGTGCAACGCGGCGCGATCGGCCTGAAGGTCTGGAAGCTGCTCGGCCTGCGCGCGCGTGATCCGGAAGGACGAATCGTGGCGGTCGATGACGCGCGCCTTGACCCGCTGTGGGCGACCGGGGCCAGGACCGGGGCGCCGATCATCATCCATATCGCCGACCCCATCGCCTTCTTCGACCCGCTCGACGAGCGCAACGAACGCTGGGAGGAGTTGGCCCAGCACCCGGACTGGCACTTCTGGCCGCCGGCGACCGCGGACGACGAGACAGGCTTCGCGGCCTTTGACCAGATCCTCGCAGCCTTCGATCGAGTCGTGGGCCGCCATCCCGGCACCACCTTCATCGGCGCCCACGTCGGTTGTGCCGCTGAAGACCTGTCCCTGGTGAGCTCGATGCTCGATCGCCATCCCAACCTGTACGTCGACCTGTCGGCCCGGATGGCCGAGCTGGGTCGGCAGCCCTACACATCGCGAGCGTTCTTCCTGCGGCACGCCGACCGGATCCTGTTCGGCACCGACCTTGGCTTTGACCCGGCGATGTACCGGCTGCACTATCGTTTCCTCGAGAGCATGGATGAATCGTTCGACTACTCCACCGAACCGGTGCCACCCCAGGGCCGCTGGCAGATCCACGGTCTGGGCCTGCCCGACGACGTGCTCAAGCAGGTCTATGCCGACAACGCGCGCCGCGTCCTGCTGAACCGGTCCGCTCGGTGAGCGAACCCGTGACGGTCGAACAGGAGGCACGGCGGGCACTCGCCGTCTACGAGGAGCTGACCAGCCTGGGCGAGGATGTCGAGGATGAATGGTCGTATGTGAATGACCTCGCCACGGCCTGGCGGGGCCGTATCGACGAGGTGATCGAGGCGCGTGGCGATGAGCCCCTTGGTGCAGCGGAGCAGGCAGCACTGGAACGCGCCATCGATGAGGTCGGGCAGATCGAGCGATCCGCATCGCGCCATCGACTGGCTCTCGACGTTCCCCCAGGTCGTCCTCACCATCCTCGGGGAGCGACCATGAGGTTCCAGGACGCGGCGCAAGATGCTCGCGCCATCACCTACGCGGCGATCCAGGCAGAACCGGTGGTCGCGCAGGCGGCCGCGCTCCTGGCCGAGGCAAGCCCTGCCCAGCGCCTCCTGGCACGGGCCGTCATGAACGGCGAGACCCTCGACCCGGACGGCTGGCGCAGCATGTTTCCGACGCTCTTCGGGCCGGCTGCAGAGGACGGCGCCGTGGCTCGGTCGGAGGCCATCCTGGCCGTCTCGCTGGCCATCGCCGACCGCGGCGACCAGGTGCGCAACCAACTCCGTGGCGCGTTGGTTGAGTCACTCACCGAGGCGCTGTTGGTGCGCCGTGTCGGACCGGGCCACGTCCGCCGCGAGCGACGCATCCTGTTCGACGGGGTGCGCGCTGAGATCCACCCCTACGACGTCACCGTCGAGCGATCCGGTGGCGCCGAGGCCTACGACTGCAAGTGGGGAGCGCGGGGTATCGACACCGACGTACTCCACCAGCTCGACGATGCGCGATCCAATGCGGCAGCCGAGGAGGAACGCCTGCGCGTGGCCCTCGTCATCTTCGATGCAGAGCGCTCCTGCGGGGTCCGGCTCGATCGCCAGACCGCACCGCACGAGCACACCGCCGTCATCTCGCTCGAGTCGCTCGACGTGCTCGCGGAGGGATCGCTCTAGCTGGTCCCGGGTGCTCCGGGCCCCATGGAGAACGTGAACATGCGCTCCGCCTCGATGCGTGCATACACCGGTCCCGAATCGAGGAACTGCTCCCATCCCGCGCCGTACAACGGCACATAGACGTCGAGCAGCGTTCGGCGGAAGCCGGCCTGGTCCGGCGCCCCGATATCGATCTCGGTCGCGATCCCGTGGACCGTCGTCGAGAATGCTTCGCCGGGCACGTGCGTAGCGCTGACCCAGGGGCGCTGACGGATGTGGTGGAAGCGAACGGACTCGGGGCTGCTGCCGAAGTACCAGTCACCACGATAGAAGATGCCATCGACCGGCGCGTTGACGGGGTGTCCATCGGCACTGACGGTGGCAAGGACCAGCAGGCACATGCCCCGGAGTCGATCCGCCAGCTGAGCCGCGGTCAGTCGGCGTTCCGGGGTGATGACCTCGCGCAGGTGCTCGCCGGCCGCGGCATAGCTGCGATCGAGGACGGCCTGGAGGCGGGCCAGGTCGTCGGCAGTCTCATCCATGCAGGCTGGCGACTACGACGCGGTGCGCAACCCATTGGCAGCCAGTGCTGCGGCGCGCGCACTTCGGCCGCGCTTGGCCTCCTCGGGCACCTGGTCGCGTGCGTGGTACGACGATCGGACCAGCGGGCCGGACTCGACGTGCTTGAAGCCCAGGGCAAGTGCCTCTTTCTTCATCTGCTCGAACTCATCAGGATGCACATAGCGCTCGATGGGCAGGTGGGCCACCGTCGGCCGCAGGTACTGGCCGATGGTGAGGATGTCGCAGTCGACTGCCCGCAGGTCGCGGAAGGTGGTACTCAGCTCCTCGCGGGTCTCGCCCAGTCCGACCATGATGCTCGACTTGGTGTGGACGGTTCCACTGCGACCGGAGATCTCGAGCGCCTGCGCCTTGGCCACCGACAGGACGTCGAGCGAACGCTGGTAGCGAGCACGCTTGCGTACCGGCTTCTGAAGTCGTTCCACCGTCTCCACGTTGTGATTGAGGATATCCGGCCCGGCCTCCATGACCGTGCGCAGCGGGCCATCCTCGCCGTTGAAGTCAGGGATCAGGACCTCGACACCCATGCCCGGACTGGTGCGGCGCATGGCTCGGATGGTCTCAGCGAAGATGCTTGCTCCGCCATCCGGCAGATCATCGCGCGCAACGCTCGTGACGACCACGTGCTCAAGGCCCATGACCTGGACGGCTTCAGCCACGCGGCGGGGCTCATCGGGGTCGTCCCAGGTGGGTCGGCCGGTCTTGACGGCACAGAAACCGCAGGCGCGGGTGCATGTGTCACCCAGGATCATCACCGTGGCCGTACGCTGCTCCCAGCATTCCCCGATGTTGGGGCACCGAGCCTCCTCGCAAACGGTGTTGAGGCCCTTGGCGCGGACGAGCGCCTTGAGTTCCTCGTAGTTGTCCCCGCTGGGCAGTCGCGACCGGATCCAGTCGGGATGTCGCTGGCGATCCGGACCGCGAAGGCCAGTGGTGTCGACCGAGCCGCCCATGGCGATCGACAGGGGCGTCGATCCCAGCTCGGGTGCGTGGCCGCTGCTACCGGCCGGCTCGAAGAGGGGAAGCTCCCTGGCCATCTCGCTACCAGACCGAGACGTGCTCATCGACGGACTCGAGCCAGCGACGGACGTCCTTGAGGAACTCGCCGGCCTGGGCGCCATCGGTGGCGCGATGGTCGATGGCGATGCACATGTTCATCATCGAGCGGACGGCGATGGCGTCGCCCTGGTCCTCCAGCACGACCGCGCGCTTGACGATGGCCTCCATGGTGATGATGGCGACCTCGGGCACGTTGATGATAGGCAGCGTCAGTACGGAGCCTGTCCAGCCGGTGTTGTCGACGGTGAAGGTGCCACCCTCCAGGTCGGCCGGCGTGAGTTTCTTGCTGCGAGCACGCTGGGCGAGGTCGTTGATGGCGACGTTTAGGCCGTGGAGGCTGAGGGCGTCGGCATGCTTGATGACCGGCACGACCAGGCCGTCGTCGACCGCGACCGCCATCCCAACGTTGATGTCCTTGCGACGCCAGTGCCCTTCCTGGGTCCAGTGGGCGTTGAGGTCGTGGTGCTTCCGCAGCGCCTCGACGCAGGCCATGGTCATGTAGGCCACGTAGCTCAGCGAGATGCCCTCTCGCGCCTTGTACTCGGCGTTGATGGCCGTGCGAGCCTTCACCACCGGGGTCATGTCGACCTCGAAGGTGATGTACGCGGTGGGTACCTCGAGGAACCTGGTCATGTGGTTGGCGATGGCCTTGCGCATCGGCGAGAGCTTCTTGAGCGAATCGCCGTCGCGGACCGGCGAGCCGCCCGGGGAGGCGGGTGAGGCTGCCACGGGCTGCGGGGCGGAGCCGTTGGTGCGGTCGGCTGCTGCCACCTGGACGTCGGAGCGAGTGATGCGTCCACCGATGCCGGAACCGGCGATCGCACTGACGTCCACCCGCAGCTCACGAGCGAGGCGGCGCACGGCCGGGGTCATGCGGATATCGGCGGGGATCGGCGGTCCCGGGGCGATGGCCGACGGTGCCGGCGCAGCGGCCAGGGCCGCATCGGTGGCCTCGGTCGGTGCCTGAGCGAGCGCTGCGGGAGCCGCCTGAGCGGCTGGCGGCTGGGCCTCGGTCGGCGCCTCAGCGTCGGTCGTCAGCTCCTCCTCCGCCGCATCGGTAGCCTGGGCATGTGGCGTCGCCGCTGCGCCGTCATCCGGTGCATCGGCCGCTACGTCAGCGGCTGCGGTGGACTCACCGGTGCCTTCGACCTCGGCGATGGGAGCGTCATTCTGGATCGTCTCGCCCTCGCTGACGAGGATCTTGCTGAGCGTGCCTGCGAACGGCGACGGCACCTCGGCATTGACCTTGTCGGTGACCACCTCGACGAGCGGGTCGCCCACGCGGACCGTATCGCCCACCTGCTTCAGCCACTTGCCGATGGTCCCTTCCTCGACGCCTTCACCGAGCTGGGGCATGGTCACCTGGGGCATGAGTCGACTCCTGGGAGATTGTTTCGTTCGATCATGGTGGGCACGTCACGTGTCAAGGCGTCCATCATACCGGCGCCTGCCACAGATACCACCCGGCTACGCCGCCGCACCCCGACACGTGGTGGCGTGGATGAAACCTAGAAGTTGATGGAGCGGCCTGCGACGGCCATGGCGGCCTCGCCCATGGTTTCCGAGAGCGTCGGATGCGGATGCACGGCGGTACCGATCTCCTCGGCGGTGGCCTCCAGAAGGATGGCCGTCGACGCCTCGGCCACCAGCTCGGTGACATGCGCGCCGATGAGGTGCACGCCCAGGACCTCGTCGGTCTCGGCATCGGCGATGATCTTGACGAAGCCGCTGGTATCGCCGTTGATGATGGCCTTGCCGCTGGCCTGCATCGGCATCTTGCCGACCTTGGTCTTGAGGCCGCGTTCCTCGCACTGCGCCGAGGTCAGACCGATGGATGCCACCTGTGGCCGCGAGTATGTCGCCCGTGGCATCTTGACGTAGTCGATCTCCTCGACCGACTCGCCGGCGATGGTGTGCACCGCGACGATACCCTCGTGCGTGGCCACGTGCGCGAGCCACAGTCCGCCGGCGACGTCGCCGACGGCGTACAGATGCGGATCGGCGGTACGCATGTGCCCGTCGACCTGCACCACACCTCGCTCGACCACGGCGCGGGTCGTCTCCAATCCGACATCCTCGACATTGGCGGCACGACCAGTGGCTACCAGCAACTGCTCGGCCCGGAGCTCGGATGGCTCCTCACCGTCCTTGCCGACCATCAGGCTCACGCCCGCATCGTCGGCCTTGACGGAGGCGGGGTCGAATCGCGCTGAGGTGATGACGTTGATGCCTCGACGCTTGAAGGCGCGCTCCATCTCCTTCGAGACATCGGCGTCCTCCAGTGGCACCATCTCGGGCGCGTACTCGAGAACGGTGACTTCGCAGCCGAGGTCGTGGTAGTAGCTGGCGAACTCGACTCCGACGGCGCCGGCGCCGACCACGATGATGGAGGCGGGTACGTGCGAAGAGCGCAGCACGTCGTCCGAGGTGACGATGTGCTTCCCGTCGACCTCCAGTCCCGGCAGTGACTTCACCCGTGAGCCGGTGGCAAGGATCACGGCCCTGGCCTTCAGGATGACCTCGCCTGTCGACTTGCCATCGGTGTCGATGGTCGCCACGCGCACTTGCTGAGGCCCCTGGAGTCGGCCTCGTCCGAGGACGTACTCGACACCGTTCTTCTTCATCAGGCTGCCGACACCTTTGACGAGGCGGGTCACGATCCTGTCACGCCGGGAAGCGATGGCCTCAGCGTCCCAGCTGGGCTCCCCCGCCTCGATGCCGAACTCCGCAGCGTGCTTGATCCGCTCGATGAGATCAGCCGATTCGAGCATGGCCTTGGTGGGGATGCAGCCGATGTGCAGGCAGGTTCCACCGATGCCGTTGGGGTTGTCATCCACGAGGGCGACCTTGAGCCCCAGCTGGCCAGCGCGGAAGGCGGCGCCATAGCCGCCGGTGCCGGCCCCAAGGACGACGATATCGAAGGATTGCGTTTCGTTGGGCACGGTGGACTCCGGGATTCACGGGTGGAACGTCATGTTCGATGGTAGCAAAGGCACCCCTGCCCGACCCAGGGCACCACGAGGCGACCCTATACTCGACCAGCGTGGACAACCCCCTCCTGACGATCGCGCTGCTCCTGATGGGCTACCTCATCGGTTCGTTGCCGATGGGCGTCATCGTGGCACGCCTTACGCACGCCACAGACCCACGCACGGTCGGGTCCGGACGGACCGGGGGGACCAACTCGCTGCGCGCCATGGGCTGGCCGCGCGCCATCACCGTCGCTGTGCTTGACCTGAGCAAGGGGGCCGTGCCCATCCTCATCGCCCGATCACTCGGGGCTCCGATCGAGATCCAGGCCCTCACCGGCCTGGCCGCGGTCGCGGGCAGCTGGAAGTCGATATTCCTGCGCTTCCACGGCGGACGAGGGGTGGCCACCGGTGTCGGTGGCATGTTGGTCGTTTCGCCATTGCTGTGCCTCGTGGCCGCCCCGATCTTCTTCATCGTGGTCGGGGTCACGCGCTTCGTCTCACTCGGCTCCATCGTGGTGGCCGCGTCGGGCGCTGTCCTGGCCGTTATCTTCGTGCTGGCTGGGGCACTCGAGCCCGGCTGGCTTCTGTACGTCATTCCCGGGGCCGCGCTCATCTGGGTGTCTCACCGCGACAACATCCAGCGCTTGCGCGACGGCACCGAGCGACGCTTCGACCCTGGCGATCGGCAGGCCACGACCCCACCCGGCTGAACGACGCTCAGCGCAGCAGCGCTCGGGCCAGGATCAGGAGGGTACCGCCGACCAGCGCCACGACCACGATGGGCATCGAGGCCAGCGCGCCGTCGACCCCCGGCAGCATGGCACTCACCACGTTGATGATGAGGACGGCCAGCACGAGCACCAAGATCAGCAGCACGATCTTTCGATCGCGCGGCGTGGCATCGCGCCCCGACAAGCTAGGCCCGATCAGCGTCGGCGGGGATACCGATGGGCGCCACCAGCACTCGCCCCGCCAGGAGGCTACCGGTCCGCGTCAACAAGCCCTGCTTGGGTCGATGGAAGGTGATGGTGGCGTCGGCACGAACGACCGGGTCCGAGGCCTCGCCCGTGCTCAGGTCCACCGATGTGGGCGTGTCGACCGCCAACACCGGCACCAGGTTCTCACGCGCCCGGATCACCACGTCGACCGCGGTGCGTACGGGCTCCCGGAGTGCACCCGAGACACCCGTGCCAAGCAATGCATCGATGACCAGGCCAGCTCGCTCGATGCCATTGAAGTAGAGCGCCACGTCGGCATCGCGCACCGTCGACACCCGATGGACCAGGTCGATGCCTTCGAGGCGGTCCCAGTTCAGCGCGGCGTCCTGGGTCGACGGTTTGCGGTTCGCCAGCAGGACGACCTCGGATCCGATGTCGTGCGCTGCCAGATGCCGTGCTGCCACCAATCCATCGCCGCCATTGTTGCCTGGTCCACACAGGATGAGCACGAGAGACTGGGGCGACCGATCGCCGGATAGCATCAGGGCTCGCGCTGCCGCCGCGGTCGCCGTGCCGGCCTGCTCCATCAGCCACTCACCGGCGATGCCCGTCCGCTTCGCGCGGGCGTCGGCACCGCGCATGGCAGCGCCACTGATGGGGGCCAGCCCGGCCTGTGCGCGCCAGTGTTCGGTGAGGAGAGCCAGGTCGGCGTCTGACGCGAAGATGGCTGGGTCCGAAGCAGGCAGGCGCAGTCGCGTTGCGGGATCCAAGGTGGTCGTCATGGCTGCGTCGATGGTAGGCGCACCGATCCATCAGGGCGCCGCTCGAGCAATCCGTCCTGTTCCAGTCCCTCGACCGCCGCGCTGATGGCAGACTCGTCGTGGCCGCCGAGGGTGGCCGGCAGGCGCGTCCAATCTCCACCATCGAGAGCTCGCAGTCGCTCCACGATGCGGCCACGCAGCCAGCGGCTGCTGCGTTCGAACGCGATGCCCGTACCGCGATGGCTCGTCGGTTCGACCACTGCGAAGGCGCTGGCACACCACGAGCTGACGGGACATTCGTGGCAACGCGGACGCCGCGAACGGCAGACGGTCGCACCCAGGTCCATCGATGCGTGCGTCCAGGCAGCCGGGTCGGCACGAAAGACCAGGTCATCGGCCGCCGCCTGGAGCTGGACTGTGGTCATCGGCCGACCGATGACGCGCGATACGACCCTGCGGACATTCGTATCGACCGGTGCGACAGCTTGCCCGTACGCGGTCGCCACGATGGCTCGGGCGGTGTAGGGCCCGATCCCTGGCATTGACTCGAGCACCTCGATCGCATCGGGCACGCGACCGGCGTGGTCGGAATCGATGGCCTGTGCAGCACGCTGGAGGTTCAGGGCCCGGCGGTTGTAGCCGAGGCCGGACCAGGCTCGGAGGACATCGGCGGTCGAGGCCTGGGCGACGGCTCGTGGCGTGGGAAACTGCTCGATGAAGCCGACCCAGGCCTCATCGACGCGAGTGATCTGTGTTTGCTGCGCCATCACCTCTGCGACGAGGATCCCCCATGGGTCGCGGGTGGCGCGGATCCGGAGGGGTCGAGCTCGGGGTCGATACCAGTCGAGCAGCGCCGCCTGGAAACGCCCGCGAGCACCCGCCAGCCCACCGAGTGGCCGCGGACCGGGACCATGTGCACCCGATGGTTGCGGAACCTTCATCCCTCACTCACCCGGATTCCTCCCTCGTCGTGCAGAATGCATCGGGCATGCCTTATCGCCCACAGAAACGTCGCGCCACCCGGCCCGTAAACGGGAATGGTCATGCGAACCAGCATCGTGGTTCGTATGCCGCGCGTCTTGCCGTCCGTCGCAGCACCAGCCGCAAGGCACAGTCTCGCGGTCCGAGCGCCCTTGTCGTCATGATCCTGATCCTGGTCGTCACGGGCGTGACCCTCGCCTCTGCCGCGGCCATCGCCGCCGGGGGCGCGGCCGGGGTCACCCTGGCCACCCTCGAGCAGGGCCTGCCGGACGTCCGCGCCTTCCGCGACCTCGGCTTCTCCCAGCCCACCATCCTGTACGACCGCAAGGGCAAGACGGAACTGGCACGCTTCTGGGATGAGCGCCGTGAGGTCATCAAGTTCGAGGATATCCCGCCGCTCGTGCTGGACGCCACGACCGCGACCGAGGACGACACCTTCTGGACGAACCCGGGGGTCGATATCCAGGCCACCCTCAATGCCCTCGTCACCGAAGCCGCCGGTGGCGGCGACCGCGGTGGTGGTTCGACCATCACCCAGCAGCTGGTGCGGGCACGCCTCCTGCCGGACGACATCATCCAGGCCGGCCTGGAGACCAAGGAGGGCCAGTACGTCCGCAAGGCCAAGGAGATCCTGCAGGCCTACCGGCTGACCCAGGCCTTCCCCGGTGAGAAGGGCAAGAAGGACATCATCACCGCCTACCTCAACCAGATCTCGTATGGCGCCGCGCAGGGCATCGCCGCCGCCGCGGACCTCTATCTGGGCAAGGACCTCGATGAGCTGACCCTCAGCGAGGCGGCCCTGCTGGCGGCCATCCCGCAGAAGCCCAGCAGCCTCTATCCGTGGGCCACCAACTCCAAGGGCAAGTACACCAACGTGGTCAAGGAGAAGACCAAGAAGCGCAGCAAGAAGGGCAAGACCAAGTCGCGCTTGCTGGTCCGTGACTGCCTGGGCAAGAGCGACTGCACCAACACCGAGCTGGTCAACCGCCGCAACTTCATCCTGGGCCGACTGCACGACTCCAAGGGCCGCTTCACCTCCGTCACCGACGAGCAGTACCAGGACGCCCTCGAGCAGAGGATCGTCATCAGGAAGCCCAAGGCACAGCTCTGGAAGGCACCCCACTTCGTCAACGCCGTCCTGCCGGAGCTGAACCAGATCCTGGCCGATCGCGACCCCATCAAGCGTCGGTGGCTACAAGGTCACCACGACGCTTGACATGAAAGCCCAGAAGCTCGGGGAGAAGTACATCGAGGCAGGCGCCTACATCCCCAACCTGCCGGCAAGCAAGTACTACCAGGCCATCAAGAAGAACAAGCTTGGACGCGACAGCAGCTGGATCGGCGGGCTGCGCGGACTGAACCTCAGGAATGGCGGCCTCGTGGCCATGGACTACCGCACCGGTGACATCCTCGCCTACGTCGGCTCGGCGGGCTACTACCGCAAGTCGAAGAATCCCAGGTTCGACCCCCAGTTCGACAACATCGGGCAGGGTCATCGCCAGCCGGGCTCCGCCTGGAAGCCCATGGTCTATGCGACTGGCATCGACACCGGTGCGCTGACCGCTGGGACGGTGCTGCTCGATATCACGACACCATTCGGGAGGGGCTGGACGCCCAAGAACGCCGATGGTGGCGACAGCGGACCCATCCTCGTCCGCGACGCACTCCAGCAGTCACTCAATGTGCCAGCCATCCGGGCGCTTGACCGCACGGGTATCCAGACGGTCCGCAAGTACGCCGTAAAGGCCGGCTTCACGTTCCTGGACGCCTTCGGCAACAAGGCACTTGACGTGGCCGGGTTGGCCGGCGCCATCGGCACGGTCGAGGTGCGGCCGCTGGATATGACCGCGGCCTTCGGTGCCTTCGGCAACGGCGGCAAGGTCACCAAGCCTCGCTACATCCTCAAGGTCGAGGGTCCCGACGGGGAGCTCATCTACAAGGCGGGCGACCCCGTCACCACCCAGGTCTGGAAGCCGGCCACGGCGTACATCATGGCGGACATCCTGGCAGGCAACACCAACCCCGCTGAGAATGCCGCCTGGGCGCGCGTCTTCGCGATGAACAACACGAAGAATGGCCAGCTTCGCGAGGCCGCCGTGAAGACCGGCACCACCAACAACCTCAAGGACTATTCGACGTATGGGTTCCTGCCGATGCCCAAGAATCCGAACCAGCCCGCGTTGGCCGTGGGCGTCTGGTATGGCAATAGCAACAGCGCTCCACAAAGCCTGGCCGGAGGACTGGTGTACTCGCTGGAAAACGCCGGGCAAACGTGGCATTCGTTCGTGCGCGACTACATGAACAACAAGCCCGCACCCAAGTTCCAGCGGCCCAAGTCCGGCGTGGTGACGGCCGTCATCAATAGCCGATACGGAGGCGCAGCGGGAGCTGGCCCACGTCGCACGGAGTTGTTCGTTCGGGGCACCCAGCCCGGCGGCAAGAACCAGGTCGATCCCAGTTACTCCGGGTGTGTCGACCTGGTCAAGCTCGAGAACCCGGGCGCCCCATCATCCTGGATCTCGACGGTCAGGTCCTGGGGTGCGCGTCGCGGATATTGCGTCAGCGGCGGACCAGTCACCACGACCCCGAGCACCGGCGGAGACGATGGCAGCAGCACGGGCGGTGGTGGCAACGGCGGTGGTGGCGGCGGCAACAACGGCGGCGGCAACAACGGCGGCGGCAACAACGGCGGCGGCAACAACGGCGGCAACGCACCGGCGCCGACTTGCCGGCCCGGCACCACGAACAAGCCCTCGGGCTGCGTCATCTCGTCCAACTAGGTCGCGCATCAGCGCCGGTGGGGCGCGAAACGATAGGCTCCCCGGATGTCGCTTGACGAGTACTGGCGCAAGCGCGACTTCCGGCAGACCCCGGAACCACGTGGCGCCAGGCCAGAGGACTCCGGTCGCCCATCGCGTCGCTTCACAGTGCAGCGTCACCGGGCTACGCGTCTCCACTATGACTTCCGGCTGGAGATCGAGGGCGTGCTTGTCAGCTGGGCTGTGCCGCGAGGCCCCTCGATGCGCCCGCTCGAGAAGCGCATGGCTGCGCGCACGGAAGACCACCCCATCGACTATCTCGAATTCGAGGGCATCATCCCGCCCGGCGAGTACGGTGGCGGCGACGTCATCGTCTGGGACGTGGGCACCTGGGAACCCGAAGGTCCGGCGGATCCAGCCGCCTCGGTCGAGGATGGTGAGCTCAAGTTCGTCCTCCACGGTGAGCGTCTGAAGGGTCGCTTCGTCATCGTGCGGACGCGCCAAGAGCGTCGGGCCAGCGAGGACTGGCTGCTCATCCACAAGCGCGACGAACATGCCGTCGAAGCCTGGGACATCGATGCCTTCCCGTCGTCCGTGCTCAGCGGCCGCACCAATGACGACGTCGCGACCGGCAAGCCGTCGCGTCCGGATCCTCGTGCCGGCACGTTCCATGGCGGACATCGATCTGAGCGCTGCCATACGGGCGCCGATGCCATCATTCATCAAGCCGATGCTGGCCACGCCGATCGATCGCGCCTTCAGCCATCGCGATTGGCTGTACGAGCTGAAGTTGGATGGCTACCGCGTCCAGGCAGTGGTGAGCAGCAACACGGTCAGGCTGTGGACGCGCAATCGGAAGGATGCGGCCGGCTATTTTCCGGCCTTCGCTGAGACGGACCCCACCTGGATCGGCGACCACGACACCATCATCGACGGTGAGATGGTGGCGCTCGACGATGCTGGGCGGCCCAGCTTCAGCTTGTTGCAGGACCTCTCCGGCATGAAGGGTATCGGCATCAAGCGAGGCGAGCGCAGGAGCGGCGAGCGCTCACGCAAACAGCCAACGGGCAGCCTCGTATATCACGCCTTCGATGTGATGCATCTCGACGGTTCGGACCTCACCAGGGTTCCCCTCATCGAACGCAAGCGCTTGCTTCAGCTGCTGATACGCGACCACCCCATGGTCCGGTACGTCAGCCATGTCCTCGAACATGGAGAGGACTTTCAGGAGGCCATCAAGCAACAGGGACTGGAAGGCAGCATCGCCAAGCTGCGCGGCAGTGTCTACGAGCCTGGCAAACGCTCCCGCTCATGGCTCAAGGTCAAGGCTCGCCGAGAGCAGGAGTTCGTCCTCGTCGGATACGAGCCAGGTCAGGGCAGCCACAGGGAGCTCGGCTCACTGCTGGTCGCGACGCACGAGGAACAGACCTGGCGATTTGCCGGCCAGGTCGGTAGTGGCCTCGACGGATCGACCCGGAAGCTGCTGCGTCGGATCCTCGACGAGCATCCACTGCGTGCCTCGCCTGCGACCGGCGCTCCGCGACTACCTGATGCGCGCTGGAGCGAACCACGTCACGTGATCCGCGTCGAGTTCACCGAGTGGACGACGGACGGGCTCCTGCGTCACGCTTCATTCAAAGGCCGCGACGTCGGGCGCGATCCCGAGTCGGTGATCCGGGAGGTGTCGGAACCGGTGCCGCTGCCAGATGCGGCATCCGGCATCGGGCCCATGCCAGCCCGAGAGGCGGAGGAACACCGAGAACGCGTGGATGATGGGCCAGGATCTCGATCGTTCGGTGACGACGCTGATCGCGGCGTGCCTGCCAATTCCGTCACCCAGTCGGAGCTCGATTCCCTCGATGCTCTCGGCAATGACGGGCGCTGGGCGGTGGGTGGCCATGAGGTCAGCTTGACCAACCTCGACAAGCCGATCTTTCCCCAGGTGGGTTATACGAAGCGGGACCTGGTGCGCTACTACTCGACCATCGCACCGGTCATCCTTCCCTACCTGCGGGAGCGGCCGCTGAACGTCCATCGCTGGCCTGACGGCGTCGCTGGCAAGACACAGTTCTGGCAGAAGCAGAGTCCCGTCGCATGCCCCGGAATGGGTGGCTCGCTGGGACTATCCAGACGCCGGCAAGGAACAATCGCACACATATGTGGTAGCCGATCGCGTCGCCACCATGGCCTGGCTTGCCAACCAGGCCGTCATCGACCTGCATCCGTGGACCAGCCGCCTGCCCGACTACTGGCGCCCCACCTACGCGTTCATCGATATCGATCCCGGAGAGGAGACGACCTGGCCCGAGGTGCTGACCATCGCGCGGCTCTATCACGCGGCGCTGGACCACCTGGGGGTGCGTGGCTTTCCCAAGGTCACCGGCAAGCGCGGCATACAGGTGTGGATCCATATCGAGCCCCACTACAGCTTCGACGACACGCGCGACTGGGTCGGACAGCTGTCGCGAGGAGTTGGCGCCGTGGTGCCGGAGCTCGTGTCGTGGGAGTGGGGCAAGAAGGACCGGGGCGGCCGGGCACGCCTGGACTACACCCAGAACTCGATGATCAAGACGCTGGTGGCACCCTACGCGGTGCGGCCGGTGGCGACGGCATCGGTGTCGGTTCCGTTCGACTGGGAAGAGCTCGACGATCCTGAACTCACGCCGACGCGCTGGGACATACGCTCAGTCGTGGAACGGGTGGCCACCATGGGCGACCCGTTTCAGGGTATCCTCGGCGACCCGCAGACCCTGCCCCCGATCAGCTGAGCGACGGCTGTGACGGACCTGCCCGGCAGCGCTAGCCACGTCGGGTGATGGTTCGGGCCAGGACCAGGGCGCCAAGGATGATCAGGATGACCGGCCACAGGCTGATGGCACCGGTCAACTCCGTGCGGCTGAGCTGGACCAGCCCGATGAGCGTCAGGATGCCACCGGGGATGAGGGGCCACCAGTGGTTCTGCGGCAAGCGATAGATCGATCCGAACAGCCAGATGCCCAGGAAGCCACCTGCGATGGCCAGCATCATGACCCCGCTTTCAGTGTCACGGCTGGCGGAGGCGTCGATGATGATGCCGATGCCCACACCCGTCAGTAGCGATCCGGGATAAGAAAGCCGTATTCGCGGGTGACCACGAATACCGCGAGCAGCGCCAATCCGATGAACAGCGGTACGAATCGGCCGATGTCCGGTTCGAGCTGTCCGGCCAGGAAGAAGAGGCCGATGCCGGCGATGACCAGGCCCGCCACCAGGCCGCCAGGATCGCGTCGCGGTCCCCGTCGCGGAGTCGACGCTTGTGACGGTGGTGCTTGTGTCGGCGGCGGATATGAACCGACTGGGGCATACGGTCCGCCCTGTGCAGGGCCTCCGGGCGCTGGATAGCTTCCCGGCGCTGGATAGGTTCCGGGCGCTGGATAGGGCGCCATCGGGGGCTGCATGCCCGGAGGAGTCGGCTGTCGTAGGCCCGGATCGACCGCTTGTGGATAGCTGGATCCCGGATAGCCGGCGGCAGGTGGAACGGCGGTTTGTGAAGGTGGCGGGGGCATGGTCTGGCTTGACCGCGAGCCCTGGCCGGGCGGCGATGGGACGCCGAGCGGCGCGCTTGGGTCGATCACATCACGCATGCTGGCACGGCACCGCGTTCCTTGCTCGGCTGTGGGACCATTGCTGCCCCGTGCCATCCACTAGAGGAGCGTGCCAAAGATGTCCGATCACCGACGCCGTGTAGCCGTGCTCGCTACCGGTGCTGCCAGCCTCGCGTTGCTGGCCAGTCCCCTTGCCCTCGTTGCACAGGATGAAAGCCCTGCGGCCTCCGACGCGCCCACGGCGCTCGTGAGCGAGGCGTGTCAGGCTCAGAACATCGATGGCCTGCTGAAGAACCCGGGGCGTCTGACCCTGAGCACGGACAATCCAGCCTTCGGACCGTGGTGGGGTGGTGACCCCAGTGTCGACCCCGAGAGCGGTTGGGAATTCAGCTATCCACCATCCGGTGAGGGCCTTGAGGGTGGCGTGGCCTACGCCGTCGCTCATGCGCTCGGGTTCGCCGATGACCAGATCGACTGGCTCCAGAACACGGAGTTCACGCTGGCCTTCCAGCCCGGCCCCAAGCCATTCGACTGGCACATGGCGCAGGTCTCGATCCGCCCGGAGCGTGCCGAGAACGTCGATTTCAGCGAGCCATACTTCGACGCCAACCAAGCGCTGGTGGCCGTGTCGGGAACGGACATCGAGAATGCCACCAGCATCGCCGACCTGAAGCCCTACAACCTGGGTGCGGCCGTCGGTACAACCAGCCTCCAGTTCATCGAGGAGCAGATCCAGCCTGACAACGAGCCATCGGTCTTCAACGACAACGCTGCGCTCGTTCAGGCTCTCCAGAACGGCCAGATCGACGGCCTCGTGGTGGATCTCGGCTCCGCCTTCTTCGTCGTCGCCGTCCAGGTCGATGGCGGCACCATCGTGGGCCAGTTCCCGACCACGGGCCAGGAGGACCACGTCGCCATGGTGCTGGACAAGGACAGCCCCCTGACCGCCTGTGTCGATGAGGCTATCGAGGCCATCAAGGCGAACGGCGAGCTCCAGGCGATCTACGACCGCACCATCACCACCGGCCAGGACATTCCCGTCCTCGAATGACCGGCTGGTCCACGGGCCGGTCGTGAGCGGCTCGTCCCGCGCACGACCACCGAGGACCCGGCGGCTCACCGAGTCGCTCCGGCACCCGCCGCCGGGGACCAAGGCGGTCGTTATCGCGATGGTCAGCACGCTCGTCGTGTTGGCCATCGTTGGGTTCGTGGTGGTCAACTCCCCCGGCTGGTCGCGCGTCCAGGCAGTGTTCTTCAACGCTGACGTCTTTACCGGGCGTTTCGGCCAGATCCTCGTAGCGTTCCGGATCAATGTCCAGTTGTTCCTCACCGCCGAGGTGCTCATCCTCATCGGCGGGCTCGTGCTCGCGGTCATGCGCAGCCTGCCAGGCCCGATGTTCTTCCCCTTCCGCGCCGCGGCCATCTTCTACATCGACGTCATGCGCGGCCTGCCCAGCATCCTGGTCATCTACATCCTTGGCTTCGGTATCCCCGCCCTCGGTCTTGACGGCGTCACCAGCGATCCCTATGTCTGGGCGCTGGTGGCCCTGACCATGGTGTGGAGCGCCTACGTCGCTGAGGTCTATCGCGCCGGCATCGAGTCGGTGCATCCCAGCCAGGACGCCGCAGCACGATCGCTGGGGCTGTCGGCGACGCAGTCGATGCGATATGTCGTGCTGCCGCAAGCGGTCCGCCGGGTCATCCCGCCGCTGCTCAACGACTTCATCGGCCTCATGAAGGACACCGCGCTCATCTCCTTCATCGGCCCCGTCGAAGCCTTCCGGCGCGCCCAGGTCGTGAACGCCGCGACGTTCAACTTCACGCCGTTCCTGGTGACTGCCGTCATCTTCCTGCTGCTGACGATCCCCATGTCCCGCTTCGTGGACTGGCTGGTGGCGCGCGACCGCCGACGCCAGATGGCGGGCGCCCGATGAACCGGGCAGCCGTCGCGCCCGCGGGGCAGCCGGTCGGGGCCAGCGGTCGCAGCCTGGGTAGCGAGGTCCTGCGCATCGAAGGGTTGCACAAGTCCTTCGGCGAACTGGAGGTGCTCAAGGGTATCGACCTGACCATCGGCGAACACGAGGTCGTGGCGCTCATCGGGGCGTCGGGATCGGGGAAGTCGACCCTCCTTCGCTGCATCAACCTGCTGGAGCCGATCGGGCAAGGGCGGGTCTTCATCGAGGGCGCTGAGATCACCGCTCGTGGCGTGGACCTCGACGTCGTTCGCCGTCGGATCGGCATCGTCTTCCAGGCCTACAACCTCTTCCCGCACATGAACGTGATGAGCAACGTGACGCTGGCGCCGCACAAGGTCCTTGGGCTATCGAAGGCCGATGCGCGCGACCAGGCGTTGGAGCTGTTGGCCCGGTTCGGGCTGGCCGAGAAAGCCGAGCAGTACCCCGACCGACTGTCGGGCGGCCAGCAGCAGCGCGTCGCCATCGTCCGGGCGCTGGCCATGAAGCCGGACCTGCTGCTCCTCGATGAGATCACGTCTGCGCTCGACCCGGAGCTTGTGGCCGAGGTCCTCGACGTCATCCGAGGGCTGGCCGAAGCCGGGATGACCATGATCATCGCCACACACGAGATGGGTTTCGCGTCCGACATCGCCGACCGCGTCTGCTTTCTGGACCAGGGACAGGTCCTCGAGCAAGGACCGCCGTCGCAGTTGTTCGGAAGTCCTCAGGGAGCCACGGACGCGGCAGTTCCTGGAGCGAGTCATCCAGTCAGGACGCATGGGCGGGCATGCCGCCGAGATCATCCCCAGCGACCTCAGGCCGGATGTCCACGATGCCGGGAGCGGACGAAAAGGCTCGTGACCCGCTCCATTCCTTGACGATAGTGCTCGACTGTGCTCGAATAGGGTACATTCATGAGCGTTTCTGATCAGGCGACCGACTTGCCACCCGCCACGATGATGGCCTTTGGCCCCGAACGGCGGGAGCGCCTGCGGCAGATCGTCCGCTCGCGCCACGCGGTCCGGGTGGAAGAGCTGAAGACTGAACTCGGCGTCTCCACCGCGACCATCCGTCGCGACCTTGACGAGCTCGAGGAGTCGGGCGCCCTGCGGCGGGTCCACGGCGGGGCGGTGTCGGTCGACATCCGGGCGATCGAGACCCGCTTCGACGCGAAGGCTGCGCGTCACACGCCAGAGAAACGACGCATCGCCACCCGGGCCGCGGAGCTGGTAGAGCCTGACTCGACCATCTTTCTGGATGCCGGCAGCACCTGCCTCGAGCTGGCGCGTCTGCTCTCCCAGCGGGATGACATCACCGTCGTCACCAACAGCCTGCCCGCCATCGTCGAGCTGGCCGGACAGGGTCCGCGACTCGTCGTCATCGGCGGCGAGCTGCGTCCGCTGAGCCAAGCCATCGTGGGCCCGCTGAGCACGCCGCTGCTCGACGAGCTCTACGTCGATCGTGCCTTCATGGGCACGTTCAGCCTTTCTCTCGACGCTGGCCTGACCACCACCGACCCCGCCGAGGCCTTTACCAAGGAGCGCGCACTGAGCAGGGCTCGCGAGGTCGTGCTCCTGGTGGACAGTTCCAAGCTCGGCACCCGTTCATTCGCCCATGCCGGTCGCCTCGACCAGATCGACGTCGTCATCACGGACGCCGAACTGGATGAGGAAGCGGCCACCACATTCGAGGAGGCCGGCGTCCGCGTCATGGTCGCCCCCAGGAGGATCGATGACTGATACCCGCACGCTCTACCGCTCGGACAGCCGGCCGGTCTTCGAGCCGTTCACCATCCAGGCACCGCC
This sequence comes from uncultured Chloroflexia bacterium, assembly GCA_963764785.1. Classification (GTDB taxonomy): domain Bacteria; phylum Chloroflexota; class Limnocylindria; order Limnocylindrales; family CSP1-4; genus JAFMJV01. Next base: position 272,108 of record CAVXTU010000001.1, read on the forward strand.
GGTCAAGGGGTTCGAGTACGACGGTGACCTCGCCTACGAGCTGCGGAGCCGCTCCATCGATGGCGCCACAGCCGTCGATCTGCTCGATGACATGCTGGCTATCCGTGAACTGGAAGAGATGATCGTCCGACTGCGCTCTGGAGGTTACGAGCCGCTGTCCGGATTCGCCTACCGGGGACCCACGCACGTCTCGATCGGGCAGGAAGGCACCGCGGTCGGCGCCTCGTCCGTGCTGGGCGTGACCGACCGTATCACCTCTTCACACCGTGGCCATGGGGACGCCATCGCCAAGGGCTTCAGTGCCATCCGCCAGCTCGACGACGAGCGACTCAAGGCGCGCGTGCCGTGGAGCAGCGCCACCGATCACGACGGCTTGCTGGCCGACGCGCTCGAGGAGCATGTCTATCGCGTCATCGCGGAGCTCTTCGGCAAGGATGAGGGGTACTGTGCCGGGCGTGGCGGTGGCATGCACATCGGCGATTGGTCAACCGGCCACCTGGGTGCCAATGCCATCGTCGGTGGCTCGGTGCCTATCGCGACCGGCGCGGCCATGGCGCAGCGCTACCTGGGCACCCACGATGTGGTCGTGTGCTTCGCGGGCGACGGCGCCTATGCGAATGGCGTGGTGCTCGAGTCGCTCAACTGGGCGTCGCAGTACCAGTGGAAGAACTTCCTCGCCGGCGACAAGGCCTACGGCCTGCCCATCGTCTACGTCGTGCAGAACAACCACTACGGCATGACGCATCGCACCGATGACGAGGTCATGGGCGTGCCAGCGTTGGCCATGCGGGGTGGCGGTTTCGCCGACGATGGCATGCACGCCGAGGTCGTCAACGGCATGGATGTCCTCGCGGTGAGGGACGCGGTCGCGCGCGCTGTCAAGCTGAGTCGCGATGGCGAGGGTCCGGTGCTCATCGAGGCATCCACCTATCGCTATTACGGACACTCACTGTCGGACCCACGCAACGAGTACCGCACCCGCGAGGAGGAGGACGCCTGGCGTGCCGTCGACCCCATCGAGAACCTGGGGCGACAGCTGGTCGCGAACAAGGTGCTCGACGACGACGGACTCGCAGCCATCAAGCAGGCTGCCGCTGATCGCAATGCCGCGGCTGCCAAGCGCGCGGCTGCCGGTACCGACCCGGCGCCCGGTGACGTGCTCAAGTTCATGTATGCGGGCACGGTCAGTGACTCCGTGCCCAAGGAGTACGCCTCCCCGGTCATCTACGACGACGCGCCCGAGCCCAAGGTCACGGCCGAAGGCATGCTCCAGAAGGATGCCTTGCGCGAAGCCATGATCGAGGAGATGGAGCGAGACAGTCGGGTGCTCTTCTACGGCGAGGATGTGGCCGACTACGGCGGTGCCTTCAAGGCCAGCAAGGGCCTGATGGAGCGCTTCGGGCGCGACCGTGTCTTCAATACGCCCATCTCGGAAGCAGCCATCATCGGCACCGGCGTCGGTGCAGCCATGGCCGGACTTCGACCGGTCGTCGAATTGATGTACATGGACTTCGCCCTGATGGCGTCCGACCAGATCGCCAACCAGGCCGGCAAGTGGCACTTCATGAGCGGTGGCCAGACGACCGTTCCCATGGTCATCCGGTGCTCGGTGGGTGCTGGAAAGGGTTACGGCGGCCAGCACTCGCAGTCGCTCGAGAGTCTATTCACGCACCTTCCTGGCCTCATCGTGGCCTACCCGGCCACCGCGGCCGATGCCAAGGGCATGCTGAAGTCGGCCATCCGATCGGATGATCCGGTGCTGTTCTGCGAGAGCCAGGGGCTGTACGCGTCTCGCGGGCCGGTCCCCGAAGGGGAGTTCCTCGTGCCGCTCGGCAAGTCGGCGCACATTCGCGACGGTGGCGATGCCACCATCGTGGCCTGGGGTCCCGCCATCCCCGACGCACTCAAGGCCGCCCAAGCGCTCGCCGCTGAAGGCATCGAGTGCGACGTCATCGACCTGCGCACGCTGGTGCCCCTGGATATGGAACCAGTGTTGACCTCGGTCGCGAGGACGGGTCGCTGCGTGGTCGCGGCGCAGGCCATCCTCTCGGGCAGCTACGTCAATGAGGTCGTGGCGCGCGTGGTGAGCGAGGCCTTTGATGATCTCGACGCTCCGGTGGCGCGGATCGGTGCCGCCAACGGCATCAGTCCACAGGCGGAGGGTCTCGAAGCGGCATTCCTGCCCAATGCCAACGACATCGCCGATGCAGTCCGGGGGCTCATCTAGTGGCAATACCGATCCGTATGCCCATGCCCGGCCAGATGACCGAAGAGTGCACCGTGCTCCAGTGGTTCAAGGCCGAGGGCGACACGATCGCCAAGGGCGACCCGCTCTTCGAGATCGAAACGGACAAGTCCAACATGGAGATCGAAGCCTTCGACGAAGGCACGCTGCTGCGCATCGATGCGGCCGAAGGAGTGACGGTACCGGTCGAGGCCGTGGTCGCCTGGATCGGGACTCCCGGTGAAGCGTTGCCTGACGCTGTAGCACTCGGTGCCGGCGTCGCGCTCCTGTCGGAGGAAACGGCGCCAGCGGCGGCATCGGTGCCAGCTGCCGGGCCCCTGCCCCCCTCAGCGTCCGCACCGGCAGCCGAGTCCGTGCCGGCCGTCGCCTCGGGCACGGAAGACACGACGGCGCCCGCGACGCGTCGCATGGCCATCAGCCCACGCGCCAGCCGAGTGGCTGCCGAGCTGGGCGTCGACCCACGATCGGTGAGCGGGACCGGCCCAGGCGGGCGGATCGTGGAGCGCGACGTCCGGGCCGCTGCCGAGGCCACGGCTTCGGCTCCTGCGGCCAAACCGACCGCTCCCTCCGCGTCAGCGCCGATCGGAACCCAGCCACGCGTCCAGGTCAACGTCGACGGCGCGGGCGAGAAGCTGAGCCGGATGCGGCAGACGATCGCACGTCGGCTGACCGAGAACTCGTCGGTGCCGACGTTCACCGTCACCGTTGCGGTGGACATGACCGAACTGCTGGCCTTGCGCAAGGAGCTCAAGGCGAGGCAGTCACGGGTCACCGTGACCGACTTCATCCACGCCGCCACCGTCCAGGCCCTCGGTGAGTTCCCGATGCTTAACGCCAGCACAGACGGCACGAGCGTCTGGAAGCACGATCACGTCCAGCTCGGCGTGGCGGTATCGATGCCGGACGGCCTGCTCATCCCCGTGGTCCGCGATGCCGACATGCTCAGCCTCAAGGCGCTCCAGGAACGCACCGCCGATACGGTGACGGCGGCTCGCTCCGGCAAGCTCCCCCTTGACCTGCTGAGCGGCTCCACGTTCAGCGTGTCCAACATGGGAATGTTCGGGGTCGAGCAGTTCAGGGCCATCATCAACCCCGGCGAGTCGGGCATCCTGGCTGTGTCGAGTGTGACGCCGGAGGTCCGGGCGTACGGAGACGGCATGGCGGTGCGCCAGACGATGCGCATCACCCTGACCGCTGATCACCGCCTCGTCGACGGCGAGATGGGCGCCAGGTTCGTGAACGCAGTCAAGCGGCGCCTCGAAGATGCCGCTGGCTTCCGCAACCAGGTGGCCTGAGCCTTCCAGCGAGATCGAGCTCCAGGAGGGGTCGGCTCGACGGCCTCTGCTATCCTGTTTTCCGCGGTGGCGAGTGGCCAAACGGTAAGGCACCTGACTCTGGATCAGGGGATTGAAGGTTCGAATCCTTCCTCGCCAGCCACTCCCCTGTGCTCGCGCACCATCCAGCTGGTCGTCTGCACCCTCCCGCGGGGCGTCTGCACCTCCCGATGGTGCCTGGGTCGACTGAGGAACCTCTCCTCCGGTGCCGCTCGTTTGACATACTCGGCACGTGAGAGGCCCTGAAGAAGGAGGCGACGTGAGAACCCTGCGATGCCTCGATCGTCGCGCGGCTGAGCCCATCGTGGGGCGTCGAGGATCACCGGTGGCTGCCATCATCGTGTCCAGGAACGTACTTCATGCATGATCGCCTGGCGGAGTCTGGTGCGCACGGGCGCGCAGTGGCAGCGCGGATCGCCAGTGACCTGGGAGCCGGTACCCACAGGGTGATCGGCTCAGAGCGCAGGCGACGGCAACGTTGTGATGCGTGACCTCGGCGGCGTCTATGCGCCGATCTGCACGCCGTTCGGCGCCGATGAAGAGCTGGACCTCGGCGCACTACGGTCCAATCTCGCCCTGTACGCGGACGCCGGGATCGGGGGCTTGCTCGCGTTGGGTAGCAACGGCGAGAATCGCAGCCTGGACGAGGACGAGCGTCTCGCCGTGCTCGATACCGTCGTGCGCCATCGAGGCAAGGCCCAGGTCGTCCTGGCCGGAGCCATGTACGACGCCCAGCGGGCCGCTGCACGTTTCCTGGCCGCAGCCGGCGCTCTGGGTGTCGACTACGGGCTGGTGCTGGGGCCTGGCTACTTCCGCAAGCTCATGACCGACGAGGTCCTGTATCGCTACTTCTCATCGCTGGCGGACGACGCACCGCTGCCGATCCTGCTCTACAACGCCCCGGGGTTCAACGGTATCGCGCTCTCACCCGAACTCGTCGGGCGGCTTGCACGACACGGAAACATCGCGGGTCTCAAGGACAGCGCCTCATCGGGGATCGAGGCCTTCCTGCCGTTCCAGCGTCCCGACTTCGCCGTCCTGGCCGGCTCGGCCAACTTCCTCCTTGCTGCGATGCGTGGTGGCTCGCCTGGTGGGACCGTCTCGCTGGCGAACTCGTTCCCGGCCGTGGCGCTCCGCCTTTACGAGCACGGCCGTTCCGACGACGCCGGAGCGGGCGACGCGTACCAGGACTATGTGGGGCGCGTGAACGCCGCCATCAGCGGCCGCTACGGGGTGCCCGGCGTGAAAGCCGCCATGGACCTCGCCGGTTACATCGGAGGCTGGCCGAGGCGGCCGCTACTGCCGCTTGGCGAGACCGCCAGGTCGGAGTTGCACGCCAGGCTGGAGGCCGAGGGGCTGCTGTAGTGGGTCAGGACATCCTCGCCATCGACGTGGGTACCTCGGGGCTCAAGCTGGGCGTATACGGACCCGACCTCGACCTCCGCAGGAGCGTCAGTCGGGACTACGAGCCGGACCTCCGCGAGGGCGGCCAGGCCGATGTCCATCCGGAGACCTGGTGGTCGGCCATCGCGTCCGCCTGCCACGAGGTCGGCCCAGGCCTCGCCGAGGTGGGCGTGATCTCGCTCTCGGTGACCACTCCCGGGCTGACGCCGATGGCCGCCGATGGCCGACCCCTGGGTCCGGCCATCCTCTTCCTCGACGGGCGCTCGCACGAGCAAGCGGCTGCCATCAGGGCCTCTGTCGGCGAGGAACGTTTCCTCGCCGAGGCCTGCAACCTGCCCGTCTCCGGCGGCTCGTCGCTCGCGAGTATCCTCTGGATCCGCGACCATCAGGCGGACGTCTGGGAGCAGGCGGCGATGTTCGGCCACACGAACACGTACATGGTCAAGCGACTGACCGGCGCGTGGGCCATCGACCCCTCCACGACCTCGATCACCGGCCTGTACGCCACGAGCCGCAATGATCTGACCTGGAACGCCGATGTGCTGGAGGCCGCCGGCCTCGAAGCCGATCGCCTGCCGCCCCTGATGCACTCGTTCGACCCGGTGGGCAGCATCCTGCCCGCCGTCGCCGACGAGCTGGGCCTGCCGCGCGACGCGGTGGTGCTGTGTGGCGGGAACGATGCCGCGCTGGCGGCATGGTCGGGCGGTCTGGCTGCACCGGGCGATGCGAACCTCATCAGCGGAACCTGCGACATCGCCAACGTGTGTACGGACCGGCCGGTGGCGTCTGCCGCGTTCAACGTGCGCGCCCATGTGCTGCCGGGCCGCTGGCTCACGTTCTTCGTGCTCAATACCGGCGGTGTCGCCTACGACTGGTTCCACCAGACGATGTGTCGGGAGATGGACGCCGACGAGTTCTACGGCGACTACCTGCCCTCGATCCTGGAGGGATTCCTGGACGACCCCGACCTCGAGACCCGCGAGCGCGCGTTGCCCCAGTACGTGCCCTACCTCGGTGGCAGCCGCTACTCACTTGAGCCGCAGACCGCCGCATACTCCGGTGTCGGCCTCCGGACGTCGCGCGAGGAACTGCTGCTTTCGATGGTCCGCGGCAACCTCCGTTACCTCGGAGAACACCTCGAACAGGTCTCGACGCTCGTCCGGATCAACCGTGTTGTCGGGATCTCCGGTGGGGCGGCACGGATCCGCGGCATGCTTGGGGCACGTGAGCGTTGGACAGGCGACTACGAATACCGCTTCCAGGACCAGTCGTCGATGCTCGGGGCAGCCATGCTCGGGCGCATCTACCTGGACGGCGGTCTGTACCGATAGATGGGGGATCGATCGATGGCAGTCGTTTCGACCAGGGAGCTGGTGACCACGGCGATGGCGGGAGGCTACGCGGTGCCAGCCATCAACATCGTCAACGACGTCACCATGGAGGCCGTGCTCGCCGCGGCCGACGAGCTGCGGAGCCCGATGATCGTGCAGACATCGGTCAAGACCGTGCGCTCGACCGGACTTGATGTGCTCAAGAGCATGTGGGACACGATGAGCGCCCGCATCGACGTGCCCGCTGCACTCCACCTCGATCACTGCCCTGACCGCGAGGTCATCAGTGCCTGCCTGGCCGCGGGCTGGAACTCGGTGCTCTTCGATGCCCACGAGCTCAGCGTGGAGGAGAACGAGCGACAATGCATCGAGGTGGTGGCCGAGGCCCGTCGGGTCGGCGCGGACGTGGAAGGTGAGATCGAGGGTATCCGCGGCGTGGAGGACGGCATCGGGTCCGACGATCAGGGGCCGATCCAGACGCTGGAGGTCGCGGTCGGTTTCATCGAGCGCACCGGTGTGGACATCTTCGCGCCGGCCATCGGCAATGCCCACGGCATGTACAGTGCACGTCCGACGCTCGACCACCAGCGCATCAGCGACCTGGTCGACGCGACAGGGATTCCCATGGCGCTACACGGTGGCACGGGCCTGTCCGCTGACCAGTTCAGCGATCTCATCGCGCGCGGCTGCGCCAAGGTGAACGTCTCGACGGGGCTCAAGATCGCCTACATGGAGGCCAATCGGAGCTACCTTACCGAGAACCCCACGGCCGCCGACCCGCCTACGCTTTTCCGTCACGTGCGCGAATCGATCATGGAGATGACCCGCCAGTACATCCGCATGTTCGGCTCGGAGGGCCGGGCGTGACCGCGCTCATCTTCGACTGTGACGGCGTCCTCGCCGACACTGAACGCGACGGCCACCGACCGGCCTTCAACCAGACGTTCAGGGAGTTCGATCTCCCGGCACACTGGTCGGTGGATGAGTACGGCGAGGCCCTGCGCATCGGCGGTGGCAAGGAGCGCATGGCCGCGCTGTTGACGCCGGAGCTTGTGGCCGAGGCTGGCCTCCCGACCGATGCCGAAGGCCAGGCGGCGGAGATCGCCAAGTGGCACAAGCGGAAGACCGAGATCTATGTCGAGATGGCGAGGGCAGGGCGCCTGCCGCCACGACCCGGCATCGCGCGGATCGCGCGGGAGGCACACGCGGCTGGTTGGCAGCTGGCCGTGTGTTCCACATCCGCCGAGCCGTCTGTGCGAGCCATCCTCGAGAATGCCATCGGGACGGACCTGACGGCCGATGTCCTCGTGCTTGCTGGCGACGTCGTCCCGGCCAAGAAGCCGGCGCCGGACATCTACCTGCTCGCGCTCGAACGGCTCAGCGCCGGGCCGGCCGAGTGCATCGTCGTCGAGGACTCCCGTAACGGCTTGTTGGCGGCCACCGCAGCAGGACTGACGACCGTGGTCACCGTGAACGACTACACGCGCGCGGAGGACTTCCACGAGGCAGCGCTCGTGATCTCGTCGTTGGGCGACCCGGGCATCGACCCCATCGAGATCCTCGCCAACCGGAGCGCCGCGAGACCGTCAGCATATGTGACCCTGGCCGACCTCCAGGCCTGTCTGTAGCAGGGCGGTCATGCCGCGTCGTCGTACCGCGGCAACGGCGGCAATGGCCTACTGCACGCCGGTACCGGTGAAGGAAGCGCCCTGCATGAACTGCTTCCGGAGCAGGAGGAACAGGATGATGATGGGCACCGTCGCCAGCGCCGAGCCGGCCAGCAACAGGTCGTATTGGATCCGGTACTGGTTGACCATGCCCGCCAGGCCCACCGCGAGCGGCATGTTCTCCTTCTTCAGGAACACGATCAGCGGCCACAGCAGGTTGTTCCAGTATTCGAGCGCGAAGAGGATGAAGAGCGTGGCCAGACCGGGTCGCAGGTTTGGCAAGGCGATCGACCAGAAGATGCGGTATTCACTGGCACCATCGACCCGCGCCGAGTCGATCATCTCGTCGTTGATGCTGGCGCAGTAGACCCGCATGAAGAAGAGTCCGATGGGGCTCGCCGCCAGCGGCACGATCGGCGCCCCAGTAGGTCTCCTTCAGCCCGAGCTGGATGATGATGAAGAAGAGCGACACGATGAGCAGATTGAAGGGGATCGATCTGCGAGATCAGGACGCCGAAGAAGATGACGTTGTTGCCGCGGAAGCGGTACTTGGCCAGCGCGTAGCCAGCGGTGGTGCAGAGCGCCACCGTGAGCGCCGCGAACCCCAGCGACTGGGTGATCGAGTTGAAGAACCACTGTGCGTACGGCTGCTCCTGGAAGAGGCGCACGTAGTTGTCCACGGTAAGCCGGTCGGCAGCAGGTTGTGAAATCGGCAAAGAGCTCACCCTGTGGACGGAACGAGTTCACGACCATCCAGTACATCGGCACGAGGAAGACGACGGCGAGCACGAGGAAGAGCAGCAGGATGACGAGCTTGCTCCAGGTCGGGTTGGAACCGACCGGGACCTGGGCGGCGCGGTTCGCTGTCGCTGGCGTGACGGGCGTCCGGTCATCGCAGGGCCTTCGTGCCGCCGGCCAGGCGGAAGACGATGAGCGAGACGACGAAGATGATGAAGGCGAGCACGATGCCCATGGCCGCGGCGTCACCGAACTTGGCGGATGTGAACGCCGTGCGGTAGATGAGCAGGCCGACGGAGAGTCCACCTCCCGATGGCGAGTTGCCGCCCGGCCACAGCAGGAACGGCTCCACGAAGAGCTGGAATCCGCCGATGACCGAGATGATGAGTACGAAGATGATGGTCGGCCGCATCAGCGGCACCGTGATATGCCAGAACATCTGCGTGCCCCGGGCGCCATCGATCGCTGCGGCCTCGTACAGCTCGCGGGAGATGTTCACGAGCCCGCTGTTGAAGTAGAGCATGTTGATGCCGACCCAGCGCCAGACGGCGATGATGAGCAGCGACGGGATGGCCAGCGATGCCGATGTCAGCCAGGGCTTGGGGTGGCAAACCCATGCCGCTGAGCGCGGAGTTCAGCAGGCCGTTCTCCGACGAGGATGGCCCGGAAGAGGAACGACACGACGACCAGCGATGCCAGCGCCGGGATGAACATCGCGATGCGCCAGGCGAGCGGCCTGTACGTGCGCCCGCGGTCCAGCAGCGCCGCGAGCGCGAGCGGGATGGGGATGAGGATGATGAGCGTCATGACGTGTAGACGAACGTGTTCGACCATGGCCTTCATGAATTGCGGGTTCTCCAGGATGCCCTGGTAGTTCTCCAGCCCCACCCAGTCGTTCCCCGCCAGACCCTGGACATTCTGGAAGCTCATCTCCACGGCCTGGATGAGCGGCCAGATGCGGAACACCAGGAAGACCAACATGAACGGCAGGAGGAAGACGAAGGGTGCCAGGCGTGCATCGAGGAGCGACCAGCGTCGTCGGCCGACCTCCGAGCGCGTCTTTGGCGTCTCCGCCGTGGTGGTCATGGGTACACGTCCTTGGCAAACCTCAGAGGGTGAGGGAGGGCACCGGACGAACCGCCGCCCTCCCCCTGGACCTGGTCGCCGAGCGCGCCCATGTCCGGCTCTCGGTCAGCCCTGCGCTTCGGTCAGGGACTGAGCGTCCGGGAGCGCGTCTGCCGCGGGCACGCCCTCATTGATGATGGCCGGGATGATCTGCTCCGAGAGCACCGTCCGAGCCTCCGGATAGAGCGGGCCGGTGTACTCCGGTGCCACGTTCCCGAGTTCGCTCTTGATGATCTCGAACGGCACCTCGCCGCTGAAGCAATCATCGGCGCACGAGCAGGTCGGGATCCTCGTAGACATCGGTGCGATACGGATCGAACCCGAGGTCCGTGTAGAGGGCCTTCTGCGCGTCATACGTGAGCTTAGCGAAGGCCAGGAACTCCTTGGCCAGCTCCTGCTTCTCAGGCGCGGTCTGGTCGGTTACGGCCGTGCCGGTGCCGCCGCCCATCGTCGTGGTGAAGCCACCTTCCTCGAACATCGGCATCGGCCGCACGATCATGCTGCCGCACAGGCTCGGCATGTTGTCCGGGAAACGAGTCATGTACCACTGCGGCATCCAGATCGAGGCGATGTTGCCGTTCGTGAACTCCGCCTGGAATTCAGCGGAGTTGATATCGCCGGCCGTAGCCTCGACGGCGATGCCCTCGACGTTGACGAGGTCCGACATGAACTGCAGAGCCTCGACGTTCTCCGGGCTATCCAGCACGAGGTTGCCGTCCGCGTCATAGACGTGGCCGCCATTCATGTACATCAGCGCGTACGGCGAGAAGATCGACCTCAATTCCACGGCCGTCCAGGACTTGTCCGGGAAGGCCTCCTTGAACTGCTTGCCCGCGGCGATGTAGTCGTCCCAGGTCTTGATCGTGTCGGGATCGATGCCGGCTTCGTCGAGGAGCGCCTTGTTGTAGTACATCAGATAGGCGCCGAGGTGGTAGTCCATGCCCAGCTGCTTGCCGAAGGCCTGGTACGGCGCCATTCGGCTGGCGACAGGTCTGGCAGGTACGGCTCGACGACGTCGGTCAGGTCGAGCAGGTGGACATTGTCCTCGGACTTCACGTACCGAGCGAACTTGCCGATCTCGATGTCGACGAGGTCCGGTGCACCATCACCGGCCAGGAACGCCGAGAGCAGGTTGTCATGCATCTGGTTGTAGTCGATCGCCTCGTAGGTGAGGTTGATCGGCCGATCCGGATTGGCTTCGTTCCAGCGTTCTGCCTGTTTGACCATGAACTGGCCATGGCGGTCCACGAAGACCCAGCGATTGAGGTCCGTGGGTTCCTGCGCGACGGCCGCCGCTGATGCCAGTGAGCTGGCCGCGAGGGCCATGCCGACAACGGCCGCAAGGGTGCGCTTCGATCGAAGCATGTTGCCTCCTCCTTGAGTTGTTCCGAAGAGCGTGAGATCCGCGCTCCATCAGCGACGGACCACCTATCTGGCGAGATCGGAGTTGGTCGGTTGCCCTCCTTTCGGGTCGCTACAGCGTGAAGATGAAGCCGGTGATCGAGAGCGATGGGAGCGCGGCCACGAACGTTGGCCCGGAGCCGAAGTCCCGGGTTTCAGTGTGGGTAGCGACGAGGTCGCGATGATCGAAGGTGTTGGCCGCGCTGGCATCCGGCCCCGTGATGGTGTGGACCTCGACTGCTGGCTTTGGCCGGGCGGGCTCGAGCTTGATCTCGACCTCTCGTTCGGCGTCGACGTCGCGGTTGACGACGTAGACGGTGACGCGCCGGGCGTCCTCATCGAGGGTGGCGGAGACGTCCAGCTTGCGCACGCCGCGGCGCTCGCCGTGCGCCTCAGCAGCCTTGAAGTTGTCATCGATGCGCCGAGCGCTGTAGGTGTCGCTACTCCAGGTCGCGTCCAGCGCGATGGGCCCGGAGGTCTGCGCGTAAAGCTCGAAGGCGTAATGGGTCGACTGCAGCAACAGGTCGTCGGTCGTGGCGATCATCGGCGCGATGGCGTTCACAAGCTGCGCCAGGTTGGCCATCTTCACCGTCCGGGCGTGGCGGAAGAAGGCGTTGAAGTGCATCGCTACCACCAGCGCATCTGCCAGGTCGTAGGTCTCCTCGAGCTGGTTGAAGGCCGGGTCCCTGGGGTCGTTGGGGGCCTTGTACCAGACGTTCCACTCGTCTACGGCGATGGGGATCGGCGACATCGGCGGGCGCCTGAGCGTGACCGACGCGCACAGGCCCTCGATGATAGTCAGGCGCTCCTCGATAAGCTCCGAGACCGCCAGGTACGCGGGCACGTCGCCGATCGGATTGCCGACGTACCAGTGGATCGAGAGGTAGTCGATACGTTCGGCCGCCTGTTCCAGGAGGACGGCGACGCGTTCGACCGGGTCGCCCTCCCAGAATGAGACGGCGGACGCGATGAGCTCGATGTCCGGGTCTGCCCAGCGCATGACCTTGGCGTACTCGGTGTAGGTGCGGGCGTATTCTGCGGCCGTCTTGAAACCCACTTGCCAGGCCCCATCGACCTCGTTGCCGATGCCCCAGTAGCGCACTCGATGTGGCTCAGCGAAACCATGCGCCTCTCGCAGCTTGACGGGGGCCGTGGGCTGGGTGCCGTTGCAGTACTCCACCCAGTCACGGGCTTCGCGCAGTCGCCGTCGCCCGCGTTGACCACCAGGTAGGGCTGGGCACCGAGACGACGACAGAAGCCGATGAATTCATTGGTCCCGAACGTGTTTGGCTCGACGGAGTCCCAGGCAGGCTCGGCTCGCGCCGGGCGATCTGCGACGGGCCCGACTCCATCTCGCCACCGGTATGCGGACACGAAATTGCCGCCCGGGATAGCGGACGTTGGCGTAGCGCAGCTGCCGGGCTGCCTCGACGACGTCCTTCCGCAGGCCATCATCGTCGGCATGCGGAGACCGGGGATCGTAGATGCCACCGTAGACGCAGCGCCCAAGGTGCTCCACGAAACCCACCGAAGACGTTGCGATCGATGTCCCCGACGTGCCGATCAAGATCGATAGCAATCCGGTCCACCAGTTGGTCCTCCGCCAGCTCTGCCCTATCGCTGGGTCGAAGCATACCTATGCTGTACCACGATTGCACCCCCGACGAGCATTTCTTCGGCAGTTCCCGGTTGAGGTCCCTCGGTGGCCACACCCCCACTTTCACCGACTCAGGCATTGACACCCCTACAGGCCCGATCTACAGTCTCCGGCAATGATACCGGTACTGTTACCGGCCCTGCGGCATAGGACCAAGCAAGCCTGAGAGCAACGAAAGGCGGAAACATCGTGAACAAGCCAAGCAGGCGCCTCATGGGCCGGGGCCGCGACGGGATGCAAGTCCGAAGGAGCTTCAAGCCCACACGCGACAGCGACGAAGCGATGGGGCTCGTGATCGTGATCGCTGGGCCGTACCAATGACGCCAAAGACGCAGGGGACACCTCCGAGTGCGTCCAGGCGCGTCCTCGCGCACGAGACCGGCGCCCGTGGGCTCACCATCCGACTGGATGACGGTCTGCTATCGGTCGAGCCGGAAACGCCTCGGACCTTCAGGGTCCGTTTCACCCTGGAGGACGAGTTCAGCCGCAAACCGAGCCTGACCGTCTCGATGGATCCGTCGGGGGCACCACCGGTCCCCTTCCACGTCGAGGCGCGCGATGCCAGCCTGGTCATCAGCACCGAGGCGCTGTCCATCGAGATCGACCGTGAGACGGCCGCCTTCACGTACCGGGATGCTGCTGGACGACTGCTCACGCGCGAGCCAAGGCGAGGCGGCAAGACACTCGAGCCGACGGATGTCGTGGTCTCGGACTTCCGGGCTGCCTCGACCGACGTCAGTGACAAGTACATCGATGGGCTGCGCATGGAAGTGGTCGGCGTGCGCCAGGTCGTGGATCGGCAGGCGTACCACACCAAGGTCGAGTTCGAATGGGCGGAGGACGAAGCGCTGTACGGGCTGGGTTCCCACGAAGAAGGCATGTTCAACCTTCGGGGGCGTCGCCAGTACCTCTATCAGCACAACATGAAAGTGGCCGTGCCCGTGCTCGTGTCGTCGCGCGGTTACGGCGTCTTCTTCGACTGCACGTCGCTGATGACCTTTCATGACGATGAGCTCGGCTCGTTCGTCTGGTCGGACATCGACGAGGAGCTCGACTACTACTTCGTATTGGGCCCCGAATTCGATGACATCGTCGGGGAGCTTCGCCAGCTGACCGGTCGGGCATCGATGCTCCCGAGGTGGGCGTTCGGCTACATCCAGTCCAAGGAACGCTACGCGACGCAGGCGGAACTCCTGGACGTTGCACGCGAGTACCGCGCACGAAAGCTGCCACTCGACTGTATCGTGCTCGACTGGAAATCCTGGACCGGCGACCTCTGGGGGCAGAAGTCCCTTGACCCCGAGCGATTCCCGGATCCGGGCCGCATGACCGAGGAGCTGCACGAGCTCGACGTGCGGTTGATGGTCTCGATCTGGCCGGCCATGCGACCCGGCGGAGAGGATTGGCGCGAGTTCTCCGAGGCCGGACAGCTCCTGGGCAACGGAGCGACCTACGACGCCTTTGACAGTGAGGCCCGAGCGCTCTACTGGCGGCAGGCTGAGCGGGGCCTCTTCTCCCACGGGGTCGACGCCTGGTGGACGGACTGCTCGGAGCCCTTCGAGGCCGACTGGCTGGGTTCGGTCAAGCCGGACCCCGACGAGCGTCTCCGCATGAACACCGCGGAGGCCAAGCGCTACCTCGACCCTGAAAGCATCAACGCCTACTCACTCCTGCACTCGGAAGGTCTCTACAACGGGCAGCGCTCGACGGTATCGCCCAAGCGCGTGCTGAACCTGACGCGCTCGGCCTACAGCGGTCAGCAGCGCTACGGCACGGTGACCTGGTCGGGTGACGTGGCGGCGACCTGGGAGACGCTCCGACGGCAGATCGCGGATGGCCTCAATTTCTGTGCCACCGGCATGCCCTACTGGACGACCGACGTGGGCGCCTTCTTCGTGGCCCGGCGCCCGGACGCGTGGTTCTGGGCGGGAGACTTCGATGCTGGCGTGCAGGACCTTGGGTATCGCGAGCTCTTCGTTCGATGGTTCCAGTACGCGGCCTGGCTGCCCATGTTCCGAGCCCATGGCACGGACACGCCGCGCGAGGTGTGGCGTTTCGGTGAGCCCGGGGAGCCGGCCTATGAGGCACTCTCGGACGCACTTCGGCTGCGGTATCGACTGTTGCCCTACATCTACTCGCTTGCTGGCTGGACCACGCATGACGCCTACACCATGCTGCGGTCGCTCCTATTCGACTTCCGGCTGGATCCGGCGGTCCAGAACGTCGCCGACGAGTTCATGTTCGGGCCGGCCTTCCTGGTGTGCCCGGCCTACCAGGCCATGTGGTACGGACCTGCCTCCACTCCACTCGCCGATGTGGCACCGACGCGGAGCGTGTATCTGCCGGCCGGGAGCGACTGGTTCGACCTGTGGACAGACCGGCGCCTTGAGGGCGGCCAACGAGTGGAAGCCGATGCACCCCTGGCCCATATCCCTGTATACGTCCGGGCCGGCTCCATCGTGCCGATGGGTCCGGTCCGCCAACACGTCCAGGACATGCCTGACGCTCCGCTCGAGGTCCACGTCTACCCCGGCCGTGACACCACGTTCCGACTGTACGAGGACGAGGGCGACGGCTACGGCTACGAGGAGGGCGCATACGCCACCGTGGATCTCAGCTGGGACGACACGAAACGGCGACTACTGATCGGCCCGCAGACGGGCGACTTCCCGGGGATGCTGAGCGAGCGGGTCGTGGAGTTGACGCTGCATGGCGACGCAGGGTCCATCGGGGCCGATGGTGGCTCGTCGTCGATGGTCGAGACGAGGCGCGTGCAGTACACGGGCCGTGCGATCGAGGTGCGGTGGTGACCCCCCTCCACAGCTCCGTGTGTCGCCTCCACTCGGCCGTCGACACCTGCGGAGATGAGGGGCAACGCCAGTTCCAGGCGTACCGCAGCTCGTGATAATCAGCTTGGCTGGCACCTCGCTCGGCTCGCAGGATGCAGGTCATGCCGCTGTCCCGCTGTGCCGGTACCGTAGGTCCCGAGAAACTGCCGCTCACCCGCGCGATCACACCGGATGCCGACTTGAGGACGAAATGGAACGTGTCGTCATTGACCAACCTGCCGGCACGTCCGTTCTCGCTCAGGGTGGAGGCTCCCATGACCTCGACGATATCCGGGAGGTACCAGCGAACAAGATCGACCGGATGGCTCAGGCCCCCGAATAGCCAACGGAAGCCAGGCTCGCGGGCCCATGGTTTGTCCAGGAACCAGCGATGGTCGGCGTGATAGGCGGCCTCGATCGTGATGAGCCCACCGAGATCACCAGTGTCGAAGTGCTGGCGCTGGCGAGCGAACGAGTGGAAGAAGCGAGCACTCTGTCCCACCAGGACCGCCTTGCCCGATTCGCGCTGCGCATCGAGCACCTCTCGGGCGCGGGACAGGTCGTCGAGAAACGGCTTCGTGCAGACAACGTGCTTGCCGGCGCGAAGGGACCGGATGACGTGCTCGGCGTGCAGATGATCGGGTGTGTAGATGCCGACGACATCGATCGCGGGGTTGGCCAGTACCTCCCCAAGGGAGCCCGTCGAGGACGTCGATCCCGAACTCATGACAACGCCTGGCGCGGAGATCCGAGTCCAGGTCGCACAGCTGGATAACGTCCCAGCGATCGCTTCGGAGGCCGGCCGAGATGATGCTCCGCCCCTCACCCAGACCAACCACGCCCAAGCCAAGTCGTCGCACCGTTCCTCCTCTTCTCGAATGCGCGAGCCGTCCGCGGCGCGCTGACAGACTACTTCCAGGGGCCATGGCGCGCCTCCGGGATGTCGGGAGGCGCGAGCCACATCGCACCTCGAGGCTCGTCGCCGGCAGTGCCCGACAGCGACACCAATTGATCGCACAGGGCCTACTGCGCTGCCCACACTTGGACCCCGATCGTGTTCACCCGGTGTGCAGGCGCTGCGCGGCGAGTCGATGCTCGTCGACCTGAGGGACCGCCTCCGAGTTACCATCCGGCCTCGCTGCGCTCGGCCTCCGCCCAGGCCCGCCACGGCTGCGCCGGGGTTCTTGGCGGTGGCCCACGCAAGCGCCCGTGCGACAGTAGGCTTGCCCAGGTCTGGGTACACCACTCGGTTGGTAGGGGTCAAGCAGGAGGCGCTGGCGATGGGACTTCAGCTCGGTTTGGTACTCCCCATACTCGAACGACCAGGCGATGGGAAGGCCCCCTCATGGGCCGACATGCTGGCCATCGCTGGTCGTGCTGAAGAGTGCGGAGCGGACACCATCTGGCTCGCCGACGAGATCCTCTGGCGGGTACCGGACTGGCCTGGCCCTCGCGGGTGGTGGGACTGCCTCACGCTGGCCGGAGCGATAGCGGCGAGCACCAGCACCATCGGGGTCGGCAGCTGGGTCATGTCGGCGTTGCAGCACAAGCCCGGGATGGTGGTGCGAGCTGCGGAGATGCTGGACGAGATCTCTGGGGGGAATTCGTCCTCGGGCTCGGCGCGGGTCATGCGGGCGGCGCCACGGAGTTGGGTTTCGATACGGACAAGACCGTCTCTCGCTATCTCGAAGCAGTGGAGATCATCGTTCCGCTGCTGCGAGGTGAGGAACCCGTCACGTTTGAGGGGCAGTTTCACCGTGCCGACGGTGTGATCGTTCGGCCGCGCGGTCCGCGCGTTGGACGGATCCCGCTGATGATGGGAGGGCACGCCACCCGAACCATGACCGCGGCTGCTCGACATGCCGATGCGTGGAGCGCCTACGCGACAAGCAGCAGCCTGCCCGAGGCTTTTCGCGACATGACGTTCAAGCTGGATCAGATCTGCGACGAAGTGGGCCGCGACCCTTCGTCGATCCAGCGGTCCGTCGGGGTCATCGTCGATGCCGGAGACGAAAGCACGGCGGAGCAACTGGGTTTCGGGATTCCCATCACCGGTTCCCCCAGCGAGATCTCGCAGACGGTGGCCGACTTTGCTGATATCGGCGTGACGCGTGTCGAGATCATGCCCTGGCCTCCCACCCTTGAGTCGGTGGATCGCTTGGCCCCACTGTTCGCGAACATCGCGTAGTTTCCAGACCGCCCAGGCGTCGGCTCGACGATCGTGGACTGGGGAGCCGCTAGGTTTCGGGTACGGCCGACGACGTCCGGAGGGTGAGCGAACCGCACCGAGCTGCGGTCCCAGTGCGACCCTTCGGGCAGCGACTTCCGGGCAAACGTCGAGGCGCATGTACGGCTGGTCGACGACCTGCGGGCGCGGGTCAGCCTGGCGCGTGTCGGTGGGCCCGAGCGGGCTCGGGCCAAGCATGTGGAAGCGCGGCAAGCTGCTCCCGGGGGAGCGCGTCGATGAGCTGCTCGACGCTGGCTCGCCGTTCCTAGAGCTGTCACCGCTCGCGGCACTGGACGTCTACGACGATCCTGCGCCCGGCGAGCCCCCGGGCGTACGAGCGCCGAACCTAGGTCTCCTCGCCGCTGAACCGATAGCCCACGCTCCGCTCGTTGACGATGTAGTGCGGGTGCCGAGGGTCACGCTCAAGCTTCTGGCGCAAGTGCCACACGTAGCGTCGGATGTACCCGGTGTCGTCTGCATACTCGGCGCCCCAGACCGCGGTCACGATCTGGCGGGCCGAGAGGACGCGGCCGCGTTCCCGAACGAGGGTGACCAGGATGCTGAACTCGGTGGGGGTCAGCTCGATCGGCTCGCCGGCTCTCATGACGCGGTGGCGGTCGATGTCCACCTCGAGGTCAGCCGCGCTCAGCACCGACGCGTGGGCATCCGGACCCGGGGCGGCTCGTTCCAGCACCGCGCCGATGCGTGCAGCCAGCTGCGCGAAGCTGAACGGCTTGGTGACATAGTCGTCCGCTCCAGCTGCAAAGCCGCGCAGGATATCGGGCTCGTCGGCGCGCGCCGTGAGCATGATCACCGGGACACGCGACACGGCACGGATCCGCGACAGGATGCGCCAGCCATCGAGCCCGGGCATCGTGACGTCCAGGATCACCAGGTCCACCGACGCAGCCTCGAGTCGGCTGAGCGCCTGTACACCGTCGGCCAGGCCCTCGACGTCGTGCCCGAGGCGCCCCAGGTAGTCACCGAGCAGCTCGAGCAGCGAGCGGTCGTCGTCGACCACGAGCAGACGTGCCATCAGGTATCCACGCCGTCAGGCCCATCCAGCCAAGGGAAATCGTCGTCCTCGTCGGGTCCCCCGCCGGCGATCGGCACGCTGAACCAGAAGCGCGCGCCTGGCTCCGCGGACCCGGGATGGAGCGGACTCTCGACGCCGATCGTCCCATGCAACGCCTGCACCAGGCGGTCCGCGAAGTAGAGACCCAGGCCATACCCCGACGCAGCGCTGTCCACTTCGCCCACGCGGTGGAAGGACTGGAAGACCCGGGACTGCTCCTCAGGTGCGACGCCCGGTCCGCGGTCGGAAACGCTGACCTCCAGGCCCTCACCGCCGAGACCTGCCGAGATCACGATGGGCTGGCTCGCCGGTGAGTAGCGGGAGGCATTTTCGAGCAAGTTGCGCACGACTTCCTCGAGCAATCGTTCGTCTGCCCAGGCCGGTGGCAGCCCGGGCGTGAGGTCCAGGCGCCATCGTGGCGCTCCCTCCGCGCCCAGCGTGCCTGCAGCGGTGCGGGCAAGCATGGGCTGTAGCGCCACCGGGCCCAGGTGCACCGGGAGTCGGCCCGCCTCCAGGCGTGAGACGTCGAGGATGGCCTGGATGAGATGTGAGAGCCGTTGGCTCTCCTTCACGAGGATCTGCAGCGTGCGCTGGCTCGATGCGGGCAGGGCGGTGGCATCCTCGGCGACGAGCTCAAGGGCACCATTGATGTTCGTGAGCGGAGCCCGCAGCTGGTGTGACACGAGCGACACGAACTCCGACTTCATGCGGTCGAGCTGACGGAGCTCGAGGTTGGCTCGACCGAGTTCGGCATTGGCAGCCTGCAGCTGGTCGGTGGCTTCCCTCAGGTGCTGCGTGCGCTCACGGACCGCACCCTCCAGGTCACGGTTCGCATCGCGTAGCGCTTGGTCGGTGGCCTGATAGCCCGCCACGAGACGAACGACCCAACTAAGCGTGAACCACACGGCCACTGGCCCGGCGACCGAGAAGATGAGCACCTCTGCGAGGAAATATGGCGTGATGGCTTCGTGCTCTGCAGCGAAATGCTCACTCCATTCCGCATACAGACCGATGAGGCACAGCAGCAGTGGCAGCGCCCATCGCAGGAAGTTCAACAGGCGGACAGCGCTGGCCGTCGGCGGGCCGGGTCGGTCCGCGGTCGAGCTTTGAGCGGAAGTGGCCGACGGCATGCCCACGGAATAGCACATCAGGCGTGCCTGGATGCGTCGCGGCTGCCGATCTTGACACGAACACGACATCCATGGGACTCGCTCGTGACACCCGCGAGCCTAGGCTCGGTGCCATCAGATCCGCCACGCGAGGCGGCTTCGAGAGACCCGACTGGAGGCCAACATGTCCAGATCACCCATCCGGCTCGCCGCCCTCGCCGCGACCGGCCTGCTCGCGCTGGTCGCCGCATCACCGGCAACGGCCCAGACCCCCGGCACGGCCGATGCACCCCGCACGGTAGCGCTCGCGATCGGTGCAGGCGTCATCGATCCAGCCGTCGTCGAGGTGGTCATGGGCGAGACCGTCACCTTCGAGACGACCAACGTCAGCGATAGCGAGGTGGAGATCATCGTCGGGCTCAAGCCTGATGTGGACGCCGACGATGGCGACAGCCTCAAGGAGGCCGAGGCGATCGCACCCGGCGAGACCAAGAGCGTGACCTACACCTTCGACAGTGAGGGACCCTGGGCCTATGGCGACCAGGTCGGCGACCACTACGCGGCCGGTGCCAAGGGCGACATCGTCATCGTCGATGCGTTGGGCTCAGCGGCTGGACCGGCGGCATCACCGGCAACGGCCCAGACCCCCGGCACGGCCGATGCACCCCGCACGGTAGCGCTCGCGATCGGTGCAGGCGTCATCGATCCAGCCGTCGTCGAGGTGGTCATGGGCGAGACCGTCACCTTCGAGACGACCAACGTCAGCGATAGCGAGGTGGAGATCATCGTCGGGCTCAAGCCTGATGTGGACGCCGACGATGGCGACAGCCTCAAGGAGGCCGAGGCGATCGCACCCGGCGAGACCAAGAGCGTGACCTACACCTTCGACAGTGAGGGACCCTGGGCCTATGGCGACCAGGTCGGCGACCACTACGCGGCCGGTGCCAAGGGCGACATCGTCATCGTCGATGCGTTGGGCTCAGCGGCTGGACCGGCGGCATCACCGGCAGCCTGAGGGTCTCGTCAGTTGGTCCCCAAGCCTCACCCCTGGGCACGGACACGGAGCCGAGCATGACCAGTCCCAAAGGCGAACCGTCAGACGGGGTCGAACTCGACCTGGCCCAACCGACCGACGAGGATCCCCTCGAGTCCACTCGATTGCTCGATCGCCGGTCGTTCGTCATCCGTGCGATGGCCGCCATCGGGGCGCTTATCACAGCCATCGTCGGTATCCCCATTCTCGGCTTCACGTCCGTGCCCTTCTTCCGTGCCAAGACCCCGGTCCGGCTGTTGTCGGACGCGGTGGCTCCCACGCTGCGCTCCGATACCTGGGTCAGTGCCGGGCCCCTGGACGACTTCGATGTAGGGGAGCCGCGGCTGGTCCCGCTCCAGCGTGAGGTCGCCGACGGCTGGGTCAACGGCGTGCGTGATGTCGCAGTCTATGTCGTCCGGGAAACCGAGGACCAGGTCATCGCCTTCGACATCCACTGCACCCACCTGGGTTGCCCGCTCGCGTTCTCCAGCGGCTCAGCGACCTTCGTCTGCCCCTGCCACGGTGGCTCGTTCGACGTCGAGGGCGATGTCCTTTCCGGCCCGCCTCCCCGACCGATGGTCCAGTACGACACCAGGGTCGTGGACGGACAGGTCCAGGTCGGACCGATCGCGCCGGAGGCCTGACCATGCGACGGATCGGTGCCTGGCTGGACGAGCGGCTCGGGATCTATGCCCTGGGCCGCGCCTTCCTCGACCGCAAGGTCCCCGGCAACATCGGTTGGTGGCACACCCTGGGAAGCGCCACGCTTGTCCTTATCCTTGTCCAGGTCGCGACGGGCATCGCCCTCAGCCTCTCGTATGTGCCCTCGCCGGACCACGCCTACGAGAGCGTGCTCTACATCGACCAGACGCCCTTCGGGAGCCTGGTGCGGGCGATCCACCATTGGTCCGCGGGGCTCATCGTGCTCCTCGTCGGGTTGCACATCCTGCGCGTCTTCTTCTGGGGTGCCTACCGCTACCCACGAGAGCTGGCCTGGGTCGGCGGCGCCATCCTGTTCTTCGTGGTGTTGGGCTTCGGCTTCACCGGATACTTGTTGCCCTGGGACCAGAAGGCCTACTGGGCGACGGTGGTGGGGACGAACATCGCTGGATCCGCGCCGCTCGTGGGTGGTGCGGTGCTCGAGTTGGTACGGGGCGGGCAGCAATTGGGCGCGGTGACGCTCACAAGGTTCTACGGCATCCATATCTGGGTGCTCCCGGCGGTGCTCTTCCTCATGCTCGCGTTCCACCTGTTCGGCGTGATCCGCCAGGGGATCGCAGCCTCGCCCAGACGCAGGCCGATCGTCGAACGCCGACCGGGCGAGCCGCGCCGCGAAGCGTATGAGCGCGAGTACACAGCGGAGAAGGAGGCGGGCAAACCCTTCTGGAAGGCGCTCTTCAAAGACGCCGTCATCGCCCTGGTGGTCGTCACGGCCGTCACCATCATCGCGATCATCGCGGGGGCGCCTCTCGAGGATCGGGCCAACCCCAACGCCATCTACGCGCCACGGCCCGAATGGTACTTCCTGGATCTCTTCCAGCTGCTGTGGTACTTCGGCGGATCGTTCGAGCCGCTCATCATCTTCGTGTTGTTCACACTGGGCATGACCGTCTTCCTGCTGGTCCCGTTCGTGGACCGGGGCAAGGCGCGTCATCCTCTGCAGCGCCCCGTGGCGACGAGCCTGGCCGGGCTCGTCGTCATCGTCATCCTCGGACTGACCGCCATCGGCCTGTTCGCGTCGCCGTCAGGGGTTGCCAAGGTCCCACCGCGCGACGGCATGGTGACGACACAGCTGAGCGGCCTCGAGGTCTTCAACACCCAGGGCTGTGCCGCCTGTCACACCATCGACGGCGTCGGCGGCACCGGTGGCCCGGACTTGTCACGCGCCGGGTTCCGCTGGGACGAGGCCTCGATCCGGACGCAGATCGTGACTCCCAAGGACAAGAGCATGCCCGCCTACGACAAGCTCTCTCCACAGGCGCTCGATGACTTGGTCGAGTACCTCATCAGCTTGCAGTAGAGGCTGGCGCCCAGCGCTGGTCACGGTGCCAGTCGCACGTGGCCCGCGACGACCGCGTTCCTTTCGGTGTCCTACCTGCGACTCCGCTTGGAAGAAGCCAACGCATGGTCCGGACACTTCTCTGCGCCCGCGGCTGTGACCGAATGCACCAGAGTCCACCACACCGGCCTTGTCCGATCGGGGGCCACGCCGCAGAATGCACCGTCCGGCCTCGCCGCTGCGAGCAGATGTGTTCGGCACCGACTCCGAGCCCTGCCGAATGGACACTGGCACAGTCGGCGTGGCCTCACTCTTTCTGGGCACCCAAGCGACCAGGGGAGCCGTCGCAGCGAAGGACGTTGGCTGCCGACGCGGACGATCCTGACCTCGGCACAGGTACGCGCACGACGCAGCGGTCGGGATGCAGCGCCTTTGGCCGGCGTCATCGACGGCGACATCCACACGCGGGCGCTGCCTCCGACCCGCGCCATTCTCCTGTGGCGCAGGCCTTCGTCCGCCTGCGATACGTGCCCGCGATGATCGGCCGCGCCGCGACCGATCAATGTCGCCGCGAGCCAATACACTCGGCCCATGCCCTGGATCGACGCTCCGCATGAAGATGAATGGCAGGGCGAGCTTGCCAGGTCGAAGGACGCCGTGCTTGAACGGAGATACGAGCGGGTCGACTGGATCATGCGCATCCATGCGCTCGACGCCGGCAGCCTGAAGGCCCACGACGCCCTCTACCGACAGGCGATGCGCAGCACCGCCGGTCTACGCAAGGTCGAGCGGGAGATGATCGCGGTCGTCGTCTCGGTCATCAATGACTGTCACTACTGAGTGGTCCATCATCGGCGCGGTCTGCGTCGACTGCTCAAGGACGATGAGCTCGCGGCGCGGATCGTGGATGACTACCAGACCGCCGGACTCTCGGAGAAGCGGGTGGCGATGCTGCGCTATGCGGACAAGCTGACACGCACTCCCTCCCAGATGATCGAGTCGGACGTCCAGACGTTGAGGGCCGCCGGCTTCAGCGATACCGACATCCTGCACATCGCCGAGGTCGTGGGCTACTTCGCCTATGTCAACCGCATCGCCGACGGCCTCGGCGTTCCGCTCGAAGACTGGATCCCCGAGGACTAGCCTCTGACTGAGTGCAGACTGACCGGAAACTGCGCACCGGGAGAGGATCCATGGGATACAAGACCATCATCGAGCCATTTCGGATCCACACGGTCCAGGCCATCGACCTGCCCGATCGCGACGCACGCGAGGCCGCCCTGATCCGCTCCGGCTACAACCTCTTCGGACTCCACGCGGAGGAGGTCATCATCGACCTGCTGACCGACTCGGGCACCGGCGCGATGTCCTCGAAGCAATGGGCAGGGATGATGATGGGGGACGAGTCGTATGCGGGCAGCCGCTCGTTCTACCGCTTCGAGGCGGTAGTCAAGGAGCTCACCGGCTACAGCGAGATCATCCCCACGCACCAGGGTCGGGCGGCCGAGAAGATCCTCTTCACCGTCACGGTCAACGACGGCGACGTGGTTCCCAATAACACGCACTTCGATACGACCCGAGCCAACGTCGAGTACCAGGGAGCGACGGCACTCGATGTCGTGCGTGCCGAAGGTCGGGATCCCGCGGCGATCCTCCCCTTCAAGGGCGACGTCGACATCGATGCCCTCCGCGCCGCGATCGCAGCGCATGGCGTCGACAGGGTGCCACTGGTCATGGTCACGGTCACCAACAATTCGGGCGGTGGCCAGCCCGTGTCGATGGCCAACCTGCGCGCTGTTCGGGCCGTCTGCGATGAATTCGGCATCCCCATGTTCCTCGATGCCTGCCGCTTCGCCGAGAACGCCTGGTTCATCAAGCTGCGTGAAGACGGCTACGCCGACAAGACGCCCAAACAGATCGCGCAGGAGATGTTCTCCATCGCTGACGGGTGCACGGTCTCAGCCAAGAAGGACGGGCTAGCCAATATCGGCGGGTTCCTCGCGCTCGATGACGCGTCGGTCGCCAGACAGGCTCGCAACCTGCTCATCCTGACCGAGGGCTTCCCGACCTACGGCGGTCTGGCCGGCTACGACCTGGAGGCCATCGCCACGGGCCTGGAGGAGGTGCTCGACGAGAAGTACCTGCGATACCGCATCCGATCCACCGAGTATCTCGCCGATAAGGTGCACGAAGCCGGCATCCCCACCGTTCGGCCACCCGGTGGCCACGCCGTCTACATCGACGCCAGAGCCCTTCTGCCACAGATCCCCCCACACGAGTATCCGGCACAGGCACTGGCCATCGAGCTGTACCGGGCCGGTGGCGTGCGCGGCGTCGAAATCGGCACGGTCATGTTCGGGCGCGCTCGCGACGGGGCGCCCGACGAGCCGGCGGCGATGGAGCTGGTGCGCCTGGCCATCCCTCGCCGCATGTACACCCAGAGTCACATCGACTACGTGGGCGAGGTCATCATCGACGTCGCCTCGCGCGCGGGCGCGATGCGTGGCTACCGCATCGTGGAGCAGGCCCCCTGGCTGCGCCATTTCACCGCGAGACTCGAGCCCCTGCCCTAGGCACCGGCACGCTGGCTACGGAAGTGCGGCGATGGCCTCCTCCACCATGCCGGATTCGTTGGCGTTGTCGGTCACGACCCAGGCCGTGTCACCGCTGCTGAAGACATACTGCCTGGTGGTGCCGAAATCGAGCAGGGTGGTATCGCGCCCGGCGATGGTCTCATCCGTCCGGCTGACCCCTTCCGGAGGTGCCGCGCCATTGGACAGGATGACCTCGCTCACCAGGCGGTCGATCAGTTCGGCATTGTCTCCAGGGAGACGGTAGCCCTCGATCTGGACCGAATCCTGGCTCGTCTCGATGCCCCACCAGGTGACGACGCCGACCATCTCGGCGGGGGTCAGGCCCGCTTCAAGGTAGAGATCGAGCAACCACTGCTCCAGTTCGTCGCCGAGATGCTCCGACAGCGTCGGCAGGAACAGCGGTTCGGTGGCCTCGTACAAGCCGGTGCGTCGCCGACCATCCAGCACCAGCGGCAGACTTGCGATCATCTGGTCGTCGGCCAGCGCACCGGAAGGCTCGACATCCGGCAGCTGGTCGAGCGCATCCCACACGTACTGCTCGTCACCTTCGATGATCCAGGCTGTGTCGCCATCGAGGAACACGGTCCGCGGGTAGACACCGGGCATGGTGGCGTCGAGGACGCGAAGCACCCACTTGCCGGCGACCGGTCGGAGTCGCAACTCTGGCACGGTGACATCGCCGAGGAGCAGCTGGATGGCCTCAGGTGCGAACTCGCGAGCGTCGGTGCCGTCGATGCGAAAGCCGGCGACGACGGCATGGTTGCCTTCACTGGGCTGATACAGCGCGGTCTTCACGGTGAGGTCATCGAGTGTCTTGCCGACGTCTGCAACCAGCGCCTGGGTACCTTCCACGAAGGTGGCGTCGGCGGCTTCGCCGCTGCTGAACTGCGCCACGTAATCGGGCCCGCTGAAGGTCTCGACCTGGAGATCCTCGCCGGCCATCGTGGTTGGGAACGGCATGTCCCCGGCACTCTGGTCCTGGGCATTGACGGGTACCGACAAGGCGAGTGCCATCAGCCCGACGAGCGCAACGCCGGCCGCACGGCCGCGGCCACGACGAAACACAGGCTGGGTGGTGTGGACGGTCAAGGGACTACCTCCTGGGGGCTGCCGATCCGACGCACGACGGAACCAGCGTTGCCGCCGTCAGCGTAACGGCTCCGGTAGATTGTGCATTCTGCGCGGCCGCGGGATTCAGGACGGGATCGGCGACGTACCCCGTACCGGCAATCGGACGCCCGGGTCGTGGAGCGCCGATGCGGTGCGCACCTCCGATCCCCAGGTCGCTGGTGTGCCTGTCCACAGAGCGGTATCGACGTCCGGGGCCGTCTCGGCGACACAGTCCTCGTCATCGGGAGGCGGCCTGTCGAGGTCACTCACCAGGGTGACGGCGTGCAACATCCCGGTGCCAGCCGACCGGTCAGGCTGGTCGATATCACAGGAGATGTCCGAGGGATCGACGGTCGGAGATGGCGTCTCGGCCCGCTTGGCCTGCCTTCGCACCTTGGCGGCGTGGTGCCGGGACGCCCGGCGCTCCTTGGCCCTGGCTTTCCTGCGGGCCTTGGCCAGGCCCTTCTTGGTCGACTTCTTGTCGACTTTGATCTTGATCACGCCACTGGGCAGGTAGCTGAGCGGATTGACCGTCGAGCCGCCACGCAATAACTCGAAGTGCAGGTGCGTACCCGTACTGTGACCGGTGCTACCCATCTTGCCGATGACTTGGCCGGTGTGCACCAATGCGCCAGCGCGAACGCGCTGTGATGGGATCAGGTGCCCATAGCGGGTCACGAATCCATCCGGATGCACGACCACCACGATCCAGGCTCGACCGCCCTCGTCCCAGGGATTCCAGCCCGCGTAGGCGACTACGCCCACGGCCGCCGCATGGATGGCCGTTCCGTAGGAGTCGACGATGTCGATACCGTCGTGGAAGTGCCGACATGAGCCCCTACGCGGGTTGAGGTAGAAGCCGGTGCACCCATAGCCCTGGGCGATGCGGCCGGTGCTGGGCCACGAGAACGAACCACTCCCTCCGGCAAGACTGACTGCCGACTGGTTCTCGACCCGAGCCGCGGCGAGGCGCGTCATTTGGACGATGAGGCCACCCAGGGCGCCCTCGGCCACCTCTCGACGGTAGACGGCAGAACGTCGAGCGCGCTGCAACGACCGAAGGCGATAGCCACGCGCCCTGGCGGCGCGCTGTGAGGCGCGGACCCGGCGACCGAGGGCCGCCTTGCGTCGTTCAGCGATGCGGAGGTCCGTGCGGACCTGACGCAGACGCTTTTCGTAGCGCCACGGCTTGGGCGCCTCCGATGGGTCAGCGAACAGGCTGCTGACCTGCTTCACCCGAAGACGACGCTGGATCACGATGTGCTTGGCTCCGCCAAGGGCTCGTCTGCCTCGCTTGGCGCTGCGCTTGGCGCGCTTCATGGCGTGGCGCGCGGCCTTGGCCTGTCGCTTGATGCCGACGAGTAGTCGGTCCTGCGCCTGCATCTGCGACTCGTAATACTGCTGGCTGCGTCGACCGCTGGAGATCTGCGACCCCAGGTCGGCTCCGGCGATGGGCTCAGCGGACCCGACCATCGCGGTGGCGAGGAGGGCGAGCGCGCAGATGGCGATCACGAAGCGCACGACCTGGGGTGGCCACGCGGTCAGGCTGGGGACAGGCACCGGTCTCCGCTCACTCCTTGGGCATCGAGATGGCCATCGCCGAGGGGCACTGGCGGGGCATGCACACCCATCTCACGGCTTTGCATGCTAGGGCCGACGACTGGCACTTGTGGCCCAACCGTTGGTCCCTGGTACCAGGTACGGTCAGGCTACGCAATCCTACGCACCCTTCCGGGTTCACGCTACGCCAACGCCCCCAGGATCCAGACACTTCCCAGGCCCACCAGCAGCGTCCATCCGAACGAGCGCGTCCTCCAGGCGACCAGTGCCGCCGCCGCGGCTGCGACGTACCAGGGGCCGAATGGCCGGAGGTCGCCGCCTTCAAGGAACAACGTTTGTGCGACCAGTCCTGCCAGGACTGCCGGTGCCACCAGTCCCAGCGCCTGGTGCACCCGCGGCGGGATGGTCGCGTTTGCCAGGAGGGTGACCAGTGAAGCGCGCATGGCGAGGGTCCCGGCGGCGACGAGGGCGATGTACAGGTACTCCGTCATGACGCCTCATCCGGAGCTGACCAGGACGGGGCTCCATCGGCAGATCCGCCGTCCCAGCGCAGTCTGGCCAACATCCCGAAGGCGATCCCGGCGGCCGCGCCGATCAGCAAGCTGGTGTTCAGCGGCGCATCCCGTGCCAGCAGGGTGACCGAGAAGCCCACCGCGGCCGCCACCACGGTGGCACGGTTGCGGATGGTGGGCACCGCCAGGGCTACGAACATCAGTGGCACCGCGAACCCGATCTGCAGTTCGTCGGGCACAGCTGCCCCGATGAAGACACCCAGCAGCGTGGCCACGATCCAGGCGAGCGCGAAGCTGCCCGCTGCGCCTGCAAAGTAGGCCATCCGCCGATGCGGATCTGACTGCTTCTCGAAGTACAGCAATGCCGTCACCGTGGTCTGGTCGGTCAGGAAGTGGGACAGCAGGATCCGCCAGCGTGCCGGAAACTCGGAGAATGCCGGCGCCATCGCTCCTGAGTACATGGTCAGACGCGCGTTGATCACGAGTGCCGTGCCCACGATGACGAACCAGGGGGCACCCTCGTCACTCAGATTGACGATGGCCAGCTGGGCGGCCCCGGCCAAGACGACGAACGAGGAGAGCACCCCGGCCAGGTCCTCGAACGACGACGCCGCGACGGTGACGCCGTAGGCGAGTCCGAACGCGAATGCCGCGGCCGACAAGGGCAGGATGGCGCGGGCACCCGCCACCATGGTGCGCCTGTCGAACCAGCCACCGTCATGCACCGGAGCTGGATCCGTCCCGGTCATGGCAACGTCCGGAACATGATGTGGTGCGAGACATCACGACCGTCAGGCAGGCGGAAGCCACCGGGGATGGTGCCAACGATGCGGAACCCGAGCGACCGCCACAAGCGAACGGCGTGTCGATTGGTGGCCACGACGGCATTGAACTGCATGGCCCCATAGCCGAGCTCGGCGGCGATGCGCAACGAAGCCTCCCCCATCTGACGCCCGATGCCCATGCCCCGGACATCAGCGCGAACGGCAAAGCTGGCGTTGGCCACGTGGGCACCGGGGCCGGGGCTGTTCGGGCGGATGACGAAGATGCCCGCCAGCACACCATCGATGTCGATCCCGAAACCTGCGCCCCGCGGCTCCGGTCGCCAGTAGCTCCACAGTTCGTCATCCGTTACGGCGGGATCGTACGCGTATGTGTCAGCCGATCGCACCAACTCCCTCGCGATGTGGACGACCGTGCGGCGATCGGCTTCATCGAGACGGCGTGGCCCGGTCGCACCGTTCGCGATCGGCCGCGCGGGCGCCGCGGGCGAGGACAACCGCTGGGCGATCCGGACGTCGAGCTCGGCGTCGTCAAGCTCCAATTCGATGATGGCCAGGCCAGCCAGGCTATCGCTGCCAGTGGTAGCCTCGATGACGGCCCCAAGCTCGTCCCCGGCCTGCTCCCAGATGGCCCTGAATTCGGGCATCAGCCGTTGACCCATGTGGCTGAGCGCCAGGACCCGGCGTCGGCGATCGGCGGGATCCGTCGTGGTGCGGATCAGGCCCGCGGCTTCCATGCGGCGAGCCATGTCACTGATCGCCGGATGGCTGACGTTGAGGGCGCCGGCAGCTTCGGTCACCGAGGCCGGGCCTTGATGCTCCAGGTACAGCAGGAGCACATGCCAGTTTGGCTCCAGCGGTATGCCCAGCGACCGGTACAGGCGCCGGCCTCCATCCTGCAGGCGATCGGACAGGCGCCGCAGCCGATACGTGAAGCCCAGGGCCCCGAGGCCAGCGAGGAAGTCGGACATTCGTGCGGCTGGTCCCGTCATGACTTGCGTAAGGTCTTACATGATAGCCCGCAGGTCGATACGGTCAAGCCCGGGGAAGTGCCCGTCAATGGACCAGTCGAGGTCCGATCTCGGCGTGCTCGGGGGAATCCTGATCGAAGTCGTGCCCGATGCGGTCTGCCGTCCGGTGGATGGCCTCGTCGATCTCAAGGAACTCCGCGAGGCCCCCGAAGTTGGCGTGCCATTCAAGCAGCTCATGGAAGGCTTCATGCACCACAGCGTCGCGCAGACCGGCCACCTGCAGCTCGGCCCGGATCTGGTCATCGATCTCTTCGCTGGTCAGCGCAAGCGAGAGCGCCTGGTCCAGGGGCTCCCCCTGATCGAGTCGCTGGATGATCTCTCGGGCCAGCTCACTCACCGTCTTGGCCATGCGTCTCCCCTGGTCTGGCTAGTCATGAAGCACGATCGCCGTGCTCATCGTGATATCCGATACCAAGGGTACGACAGTGGCAGTCGATACCGGCTGAGGTTCAGCTCGACGGTCTACGTCCGCGGTCGGCGGGTCTCGATGGTCTGTGGCGATCCGTGGGCGCGCTCGGCGATGGTGAACCGGCCGACGTGCTCTTCGTGTGGATCGTGGATCACGATACCGAAGGTTTCCATGAGGCGATCCGGTGTCAACACCTCTGTGCCGGGACCGAGCGCCACGACGCGGCGCGCCAGCAGCAGTACCTGGTCGTACTCCACGGCTTCGACGATATCGTGGGTGGCCGTGACCAATGCGGCACCCCGATGAAGCTCAGCTGCGAAGCCATCCAGGTAGCGTTCCCGACCGCCCGCATCGAGGCCGGCCGTGGGCTCGTCAAGCACGATGAGGTCGGCTCGATGCGCCAGGACCTGCGCGAGATAGACACGCTGCCGCTGCCCACCCGAGAGGTTGCGCATGGGCTGGCTGCGCAAACCGGTGATGTCCATCGTCTCCATGGCCTGATCGACGAGATCGTCGTCCTCCGTACGAAGCTTCCCCAGCAGGCCCAGGGATGCGTAGCGAGACATGCGCACCACATCGACGACTCGGATGGGCAGGATGTAACCACTGGCGTGGAACTGCGACAGATAGGCCAGGCGAGCCGGTGCCTTGCCGGGCGGCTGACCGAGCACGGACAAGCGACCGGCGACCGGCGCGACGAGTCCGACGAGCGTACGGATGAAGGTCGACTTGCCCGAGCCGTTGGTGCCCACCAGCGCCAGCGAGCCGCCGACCGGAACGCTGACATCCACGCCCTCGACGACGACCTCGCCGGGATAGCCGATGCCCAGGCCGATCGCCTCGATGGCGATCACGGCAGGGTCTCCCCGGTGGCGGGGTCGGTCGCGTCCGGGGCCCGATGAGGTGTCCGCAGGTTGGTCGCCGCCAGGACTGCGAAGAAGATCGAGACCGCCACCAGGACGATGGTGGCACTGGCGGCAACGTCGAACCAGTAGCTCGCCAGCAGTCCCAGGTACGTGCTAACCGACCCCACCAGCACACCGATCAACATCATCAGGCTGATGCGATGCGCCAGCAACGCGCCCGTCGCGGCTGGGGCCAGCAGCATGCCGAACACGAGCAATGTGCCGACGGTCTGGAAGGCAACCACCACCGTCAGCGCAACCAGCAGGAGCATCAACGTGTGGTACCGGCGTGACGGGAAACCGGCCACGTCGGCGGCCTCGGGATCGAAACTGAGCAGCAGGAACGGCCGAGCCGCCACCATGGCGATCCCCACCACCACGACCGTAGCGGCCGCCATGATCAGCAGCTGCTCGAAACTGGTGCCCAGGATCTGCCCGAACAGGATGGCCAGCAAATCCCCATGGAAGGCATCCGAAGCAGACACCATCACCACGCCCAAGGCCAGCATGGCCACGAAGAGCAGGCCGATGGCGGTGTCCGACGATAGTCTCGAACGACTGGTCACCAGGCTCACGCCGCCGATCATGACCACGGCCCCGACGGCCGCACCGAGCATCCCTGGCAGCCCCAGGAGGATGGCACCGGCGATCCCGGGGAGCACGCCATGCGCCAGGGCGTCACCGATGAAGGCCATGCCACGCAACACCACGAACGTCCCGATGACCGCGCAGGCCACGGCCACCAGCACACCGGCCAGTAGCGCCCGGAGCATGAAGGCGTTCTGCGTGAAAGGTTCGACGAGAGCGTCCAAGCCGTCTCCTGGCGATGCTTATCGAGACACAGTCTCACACAGTCGCGGTGCCGGAGGCTGGCACGCTCCTGTCATACACTCGAACGACCCAGGCCTCCGCCCTCGTCGAGGACCCCGGGATCCACCACGCCGGTTGACGATGCGCTGGCACCATCAAAGGAGACGTATGTCACGCAAGCAACGGTTGATGCTCATCCCTGTCGCAGTTGCCACGGTCGCGCTCAGCCTGACCCTTGGGACGGCAGGCGCCCAGGAGTCCGCGAACGACAGTCAGGGCGACGAGGTGCCAGAGCTGACCTGGGCGCCACTGGTCACGCCGCCACCAGTGGTGGCGCCATCGGTCGTCTCCCCGGCGGAGCTTGCCGACGGCTACGCGTTGGGCAGCCCCGACGCGCCGGTCACGGTCGAAGTGTGGGAGGACTTCCAGTGCCCGTTCTGCCAGCGTTTCACGCTCGAGGTGGAGCCCCTGCTGGTGGAGCGATACGTCCAGGATGGAGATGTCCGGCTCGTCTTCCGAAATCTCCCCTTCCTTGGGGATGAGTCGCACTGGGCGGCCGTCGCCGCCAGCCTGGCAGCCGACCAGGACAAGTTCTGGCCGTTCCACGACTACCTGTTCGCAAACCTGCGAGGCGAGAACCGAGGCAGCTACAGCCTGGACCGGTTCCTCGAGATCGGCGAAGCGGTGGGTCTTGACATGGATGCGTTCCGGCGGGGTCTGTCGCTCGACAACGCGCGGGCAGCAATTCGCCACCATCCAGGCTGAGGCGCTCGCTGATGCCACAGCCATCGGCATCAATGCCACCCCGACCGTCACCGTCAATGGAACGCCACTGCAGGCACCGGACTTCGGCACGGTCTCCAGCGCCATCGACGTCGCACTCATGCAGTCGGAGACGCGCAGCCGACGACGATGGAAGCGTGGGCGAGGTACCCACAGCCAGTGCGACTGAGGGGTAACGGGACGTTGGGAGCACTCGTGACACGCTAGGATGCTCGTATCGGAACCCGCTTCACGGGTGTACAGCTCATGACTACAGAGACTCCGGCCCAGGCGCCCGCGCCGTCGAACACGTCAGGTACCAGAGCGAGCGTCGAACAGGCCAGTGTCGTCGCCGAGGATCTGATCGAACGAGGGGCGCCGTGGAGCCCCAGGACTTCGTGGACCATCGTGCTCATCGAGGGCATCGTGGTAGGCGTGGCCGGCCTGCTGTTCCTGTTCAAGCCGCTCGGCGGCACCAGCACGACCCTGCAGTTGGCTGGCGTCATCCTGCTGGCCGCCTCGCTGATCACCGCGTTCCGCCTGTGGCGCCACCACGTTCGACCCGATCTCGAACAGTTGGCAGCCTTCAGGTCGGGATCCGGCCTCACGGTGGGTCTGGTGGTCGTGGTGGCGACGTTCCTGACCGCGGTCACGCCTGAGGTGAGTGCCGCGCTCGCGGTGGTGGTGGGCATCGGGTTCATCGTCTACGGCGTGACCGGGATCGCCGTTAGTTTCGTGCGCAGCCAGCACGACGCCCCACTGCCGATGGCCACGCTCATCCTCAACGCCATCGTGGCGCTGGCGGGCCTGGTGCTGATGTTCTCGGGCGCGGCCGGGTCGGACTCGGTGTCGGGCATCTTCAATCTGCTGGGCATCGGGCTCATCGTCGCGGGACTCGGTCTGGCCGGATACTCCTATCTGCTGCGGCAACAGGAGATGACCGGAGTCCGTCGCTGATCCGACCGTACTCAGACTGACCCGTCACCACGCTCAGCGCCCGGGCTGGAACCGGGAAGGCCGGTGATGAGCCGGCTGCCGCGACCACGTGTCAGGAACGACCACGCCCAGCGCATCATCACCAGGATCCGATTCTGCAAGCCGATGAGCCAGAAGATGTGGATGCCCAGCCACAGGAACCAGGCCACGAGCCCACTGACGCGGATCATGCGGAAGTCGGCCACGGCCCGCAACCGACCGATGGTGGCCAGCTCGCCAAGGTCCTTGAACTCGAAGTCGGGGATGGTGACGCCATCGCGACGGGCGATCAGCGCTCGCGCCGCGTACTTGCCGCCCTGGATACCACCCTGGGCCACTCCGGGGACCATCTTGCCGGGCGCCGACTCTGCGGCTGCGAGGTCGCCCACGACCCAGATGTCCGGATGGCCCGGGATGGTCAGGTCGCCCTCCACCTCGATGCGGCCGACCCGATCGGTGGGTGCCCCAGTCGCTTCGGCCACATCGCTGGCCGAAGCGATCCACCGCTACACCGGCGGCCCAGAGCACGGTGCGGGCCTCGATCCGGCTGCTGGCGCCACCTTCAGCACCCTGGACGGTCACGCCCTCGGCGTCGATGTCGGTGACCATGGTGCGCGTGCGGATCGTCGTGCCCAGCTGTGCCAGCTGGCGTGCCGCAGCCCTGGACAGGGACCGCGGATAGGTCGGTAGCACCCGGTCGGTGCCTTCCACCAGGAAGACCTGGGCTTCCTCCGTATTGATGCGGCGGAAGTCGCGCGGCAGAGACATCGCGCGCGATCTCGCACAACGCCCCGGCCAGCTCGACGCCGGTGGGGCCGCCACCCACGATGACGAACGTCATCCACGCATGCTGCCGGGTGGCGTCGGTCTCCAGCTCGGCGTTCTCAAAGGCGTCCAGGATCCGCGCGCGCATCTGCAGCGCATCCTCGAGCGTCTTGATGCCAGGGGCGTGCTCGGCCCAGGCGTCGTTGCCGAAGTAGGAATGCCTTGTCCCGGTGGCCACGATGAGCGAGTCGTACGCCAGGCTGGAGCCGTCGCCGAGACGCACCGTGCGGGCCTGGGGGTCGATCTCGGTGGCCTCGGCGAGCAGGACGCGGGTATTCTCCTGCCGCCGCAGGATGAGGCGCAGCGGCTGCGCGATGTCCGATGGCGCCAGGGCCCCGGTCGCGACCTGGTAGAGCAACGGGCTGAAGAGATGGTGGTTGCGACGGTCGACGAGCGTGACCTCGACGTCCCACCCGGCCAGCGCCTTGGCCGCATAGAGACCGCCGTAGCCTCCGCCGATGATGAGGACACGATGTCGCTGCGCCATGCGTTACTCCCTACGTTCGCGGGCCTCGCACGTGGCCCTGGGGTGTCCGCGTGAGGATGCCACGTCGGTCGAACTCTTCGAGCAGTGCCATCACGTACTTGCGACTGGTGCCGCTTGCGTCGCGCAGGGCGGCCGGTGTCAGCGGTGCGACATCGGCCAGATCCAGGGCAAGGTCACGGAGACGACCAAACGCGCCGGCTGACCAGGCCACGTCGTCACCGACGACGATGATGTGGCCATCGCGCTCAAGCTGACGCCTCGTCGCCTGGGAGCAGCCGACGTCCGTCATGGCCGCCGCCAACGGCGGCGGGGCGTCGACGTCGAGCGCGGCTACCAGAGCCGCCGCTGCCTGCGCACTGGCCGCATCGGGCGGAGCAGGCTGGAAGCCGGCGGTTCGGATGGCGTCACCCGCCTGCTTCAGCTCGCCCTCCGCGAGCGTCGTCGAGATGATGGTCTCTGCCAGTCCCGCCAGGGTCTTCGGGTCCGTCGAGATGTTCCTGCCGATGATCGTCCCGACGGAGGTGCGGGCGGAGCTGAGCGGGAGCCCGATCTGGTCCGGATGTTCTTCCTGGTGGACCCTGACCGCTGCCAGCAGGGCCGACCTCGCAGCGAGCTCCACATCAGGCGCCAGCGCCGCCCCGTGCGCACCGTGCAGGTCGACAAGGGCCGCCGTCACCGCTTCTGGCTGAGCCTCGACGACGGCATCGTGGAGCACCGCCAGGCGGTGACGGCTCAGCCGTGTTCGAGCACGACCACGGGGCATGTCGGCATCGAGCACGACGCCCCCCGCCAGCAGCCCGGCAGGCGGCGGACGGCGCAGGACGAAACGCTCTCCGATGGCGGTCGCGATGGCGCGCTCAAGCCGGAGCAGGACGACGGTGGGGCCATGAGCTGCGACCTCCGCGAGACGACCACCGCGCCCGAGCCGGGCCTCCACCTGCTCGGTACCGATATGCAGTCGCAGCTCGGTACCGTCGCGTGGTGGCCAGGCATCGTCGAGTGCGCGGCCAGGCAGGGCAGCCGGTGGCTGAAGCGCCACCAGCAGTCGATCCGAGTCGAATGCAGTGAGCGGGTCTTCGCGCGGTTCCGATACGGTCAACAGCATGCCGCGACGCACTTCGTCCAGCTCCACCCCTGCCAGATTGAGGGCCACCCGCCCGGTGCCGACCGGACCGTCGACGATCTCGTCATGAACGTGAACGGCCCGCACCCGTACGTGTCTCGACCCGGGGCGCAGCCTCAGCATGTCACCGACTCGGATCGTCCCGCCACGCGACGACCCGGTGACCACGACCCCGTGCCCGTGCACGGAGAACGCCCGGTCGATCGCCAGCCAGGTGTCGACAGGTCGAGGTGGGCGGGCCATGACGCTATCGCGGAGCGCGGCCAGCTCAAGGCGCAGACCATCGAGACCGCGACCGGTGGTGGCTGAAACGGGGACCAGCGAAGCGCCCGCCAACCTCGTCCGACCCAGGGCGGTCCTGACAGCATCACCGACCGACCGTGCGCGCGCTTCGTCCACGAGGTCCACCTTGGTGATGGCCGCGACGCCCATGTCGATGCCCATGGCGTCGAGCAGACCCAGGTGCTCCCAGGTCTGGGCCCGTGGACCGTCGTCGGCGGCCACCACCAGCAGGCCTGCGTCGATCTCACCCACGCCCACGAGCATGTTGCCGACCAATCGATCATGGCCGGGCACGTCCACGAAATCCAGCTCCGGCCCATCGTCGGGCGCGCCGTGGGCGTAGCCGACGTCGATGGTCAGCCCGCGGCGGCGCTCCTCGGGCAGGCGATCGGCGTCGATGCCGGTGAGCGCCCGCAGCAAGCTGGTCTTGCCGTGGTCGATATGCCCCGCGGTGCCGATGACGACCGTCACTCGAGTGCGTCCCCCAGGGCCTGCCCGAGCGGTCCGTCCTGAGGCGACGTCACGGTGCGCAGATCGACGATCACGGCCCCGGCCTCGATCCGAGCGACCACGCAGGGGTCCCCGTGCCGCAATTTCGCCAGCAGACGTGTCGCCGAACCCCCCGCGATGCGCAGGCCGACCGATGGCAGGATCTCGCCCGGCAGCGCTCCTCCACCGATGGTCGCCTGGGTTTCGACGATCTCGACGCCCCCGGGCAGCCTGCCTGCGATGTCCATGGCTCGCTGACGCAGGCTGACCACATCAGCGGCGATGGCGCGCCAGATCGGGATGTCCAGCGTGGCTCGGCCGGCACGATAGATCGCCAGGGTGGCGGCGACTCCGGCCAGGGTCGTCTTGTCCGGACGAGTCGCCCGCGCCAGCGGATCCCGGCGCATCCGGGCGATGAGGTCGGCACGACCGGCGATGAGCCCGGCCTGCGGGCCGCCCAGCAGCTTGTCGCCCGAGAAGGTGACCACGTCGGCGCCGGCGCTGAGGCGCTCACGAGGAGTCGGCTCCGCACTCAACCCGAAGGCCGCGGTGTCGATCGATCGCACCGGAGCCAAGGTCGTCCACGAGCGGGACATCGTGGCGATGCGCCAGGGCGGCCAGCGCCGCGGGGTCCGGCGTCTCGACGAAGCCTTCCTGGCGGAAGTTGGATGGGTGGACCCGCAGGATCATGGCAGCGCGTCCTTCGGCGAGGGCTTCCTCGTAGTCCCCGACCCGCGTACGGTTGGTGGTCCCGACCTCGACGAGGCGGGCGCCGGCGCGGCGAATCGATCTCGGGGATCCGCACGCCACCACCGATCTCGACCAGCTCGCCACGTGAGACCAGCACCCCTCGCCGACGTGCCAGGCCCACCGCCAGGGCGAGGGCTGCCGCATTGTTGTTGGTGACCAGCGCGTCCTCGGCGCCGGTGAGGGACGATAGGTGCTCTTCGGCGACGTGATAGCGCCGGCCTCGTCGTCCGCTTTCGCGGTCCAGTTCGAGGAGCACCGGCTCTGCGGCCGCACGACCGGCCGCGTCGATGGCCGACTGGGGCCAGGATGAGCGGCCCAGGTTGGTGTGCACGATGACGCCTGTGGCGTTGATGACCGGCACCAGCCCGGCACCAGCCGGGGCGACCAAGGCTGCGAGCCGATGGTGCGCTGCGTCCGCCAGGGCCTCAGCCGAGCGCGGACGTTCGCCTGTCCTCAGGCGTTCTCGCTCGTCAGCCACCACGGCGCGGACGAGCGTCGAGACCGCGGCCGGGTCCGTCCCGGCTTCGAGCGACGGGCGCAGCCACGAGAGCACAGCCTCGACGCTGGGAGGGCGGGGCGGGGCCTGGTTCTGCATCGTGTCGAAGCGTAGTCGCCCTGGGCGAGGATCCTGCCTGGAAGGAGGGTCTAGGCGCGCGCCTGCGTAACGAGCCACTCCGCTGCCGCATCGCGAGTCATGAACTTGGTCGAGCGCTTGCGGCTGGGCGTAGTCGCCATCCAACGTGACCCGAACTGACCAGCCGAAAGGCGGAAGCGTCCGACCGTCCCGATGACCTCGCCGCCGTACACGACCTGATACTGACCGGCGCCGGGAGGCGTGGTCTTTCTGAACTGGATGTCGGATTTCCTGGCTGGAGCCATGGGTGCGAGTTTACATATCCGCAGGCGCAAAGGGAGACTGTCCTACCGGGGCGTCAGCACCATCACCGGGATGCGATCGCGCCTTGTCTTGCGCGCGTAGGCGCCGAACGTCGGGCTGGTGGCCACGTGCCTCGTCCAGATGGCCAGGCGCTCTTCCCCTTGGACCTCCCTGGAGGTGACGTCCATCGTGGCTGCCCCGATCTCTACCGTCGTCTCCGGGTTGGCGAGCAGGTTGTAGTACCAGGCCGGGTTGCGATCCGCCCCGCCGTTGGAAGCGAAGATGGCGATGCCGTGGTCAAGCTGAAAGTACGCCAGCGGAGTGACACGCTCCAGGCCCGACTTGGCACCCCGATGATGCAGGAGGACCAGGGACTTGCCCTTGAAGGAGCCTCCAACGATGCCGTCATTGGCTCGGAACTCGTCGATGAGCTGGGCATCGAAGCTGGTGGTGGGCTTGGACTCGACGGCGGTCATCGGGCACTCCTGCAGGTTCTTGCGCGAGTTATAATGTCACGTGCAACAATACCAGTTGACAGCGCACCGTGCCAAACACGATGATTGGCCGAGGCGTTCGTCAACAGGAGAGCTCGACTTGGAAGTGGATCACGCGTCTGGAACCTCGCCTGATAACGCTGACTTGTTTCCCGATGAGCGGATGGCCACCACCGTGGCCTTGCTGGAGACGCAGTCCGCGGTCAGTGAAGCGCTTTCCACGCTGGCGGTGCGTCCAGCGGGATTGGACATCGGCATGGCCGACCTGTTGGTGCGTCTCTCCAAGTCAGCCGACTGTGGCATCCGCGGTGTCGACATCGGGGAGCAATGCCAGATGACCGCCACCCGCGTCTCGCGACTCGTGGACCGGGCCGAGGCCGTGGGCTACGTCGAGCGCCAGCCCGACCCCGATGATCGACGAGCCCAGCACGTGGTGCTCACGCCCAGGGGCCGCGAGGCGGCACGAGCCTATGCGCCGCTCATGTCCGGCGTCATCGATGAACTGGTCTTCGAGACGTTGACCGCTGCTGAGCGCGAGACCCTGATCGAACTACTGGCGCGTGTTCGCGGCCGGGCGCAGGAGTTGCTGGCAGCGAGTTGAGACGGTCAGCCGCCGGTCCTTCCACCCCCTAGCTGGCGGAACCAGGCCCAGGCCCGACTGGCGGTGGTCCCATGCGCCCGCCCGGGCGCACGAGAACCGCGGCGGCGGTACTCCTGGTGCAGCGGACGAGTGCGGTCATCGAGGACGGCGGCGTCCATCATCGGGACGCGGCTCGAACGGGGTCGGGACAGGACATTCGGTGCCACGATCGGACTCCCTCTGCCAGGTCTACCTACGCTGAGCCTGACCGGGCACGGGACAGACACCACGTTTTGCGTGGTCAGCAAAGCATACGAGGTGGAGGCAAGCCCGGGTCACCGAGATGACCGTTGGCGGGAGTGCATGGGAGTCGAACCCACCGACCGACGCGGAGCGCCCGTCCACTGGTTTTGAAGACCAGGGGGCCCACCGGGACCCCTCCACTCCCCTTGCCGACATGGTAGGGGGAGTGGCGTTTCGACTACGATTCGCCACCTGGCTGACATGGGAGGCGTCGTTTGCTCTGCGCAAAAGTGCCGTACATCCGAGGTGAGAATGCCTGCGAAGGTGGCTCCGGGACCGTCGCATACCGTGTCCCGCAGCCAATGGACCTGACCGTGAAGGTCTCGCCCATCTGGGCGCTGGTCGTCGCCGTGTTCGCCGTCGGCGTGGACGTCTACATCGTGGTCGGCATCCTGCCCGAGGTGTCGCGCGACCTGCACGAGCCGGTCGCCGCAGTCGGCCTGCTGGCCAGCGCCTATGCCCTGCCCACCGCTCTGCTGGCTCCGGTCTTCGGGCCACTCTCCGATCGCCGCGGCCGGCGCACGGCGCTGCTGGTCGGGCTTGGCATCTTCGTGGCTTCGGCCGCTGCCTGCGTGGTCGCGCCGAACCTGGCGGTGCTGCTGGTCGTTCGCGGCGATCAACGGCCTGGGTGCCGCCATCATGCTGCCGGCGGCGTTCGCCTACGCCGGCGACCTGCCCGCTGAAGCGAGAGCGAGACCAGGCCATGGGCTTGTTGTCGTCGGCCTTCCCGATGGCCACGCTGCTGGGCCTGCCGATCGGAGCGCTCGTGGCGGCGCTGACAGGTTGGCGTGGTGCCTTCGTGTTCATCACGCTGGTGGGCATCGTGGCACTGGTCCTGGTGCGTGCTCTGTGTCCGGCGGACAAGCCGCGCACGGGTCAGCCGGTGGGGTATCTCGAGAGCTATCGAGCGGTACTGGGCGACCGGTCAGCTCTCAAGCTGTTGTCGGTCACCATGGTGTGGTTCGTCGCCCCGCTGGGCCTTTTCGTGTACCTCGCCGAGTTCGTCACGTGACGCACGGCGTGCCCACGACCCAGGCTGGGCTCGCGCTCATCATGGTCGGCCTGGTGGGTGTCATCGCGTCGCGGGTGTCAGGCCGCGTCATGGGCACGATCGGGCCGCGACGGCCGTGCTCATCGCCATCACACTCTTCGGGATCGGCGGCGTTCCTGATGCCGTTGACGACGTCAGCGCTGCCGTTGACATTGCTGGTGCTGGCACTCTGGGCGGCAGGAACCTGGTTCGGGGTGCCCGCCATCAACGCCATCGTGGCGGCCTATTCGGAGCGGCTTCGCGGCACGATGCTGGCCTTCAACTCGAGCTCCATGAACCTGGCCGGCGTCATCGGCCCCGTGCTGATCGGCACCATCGTGGCAACCTCGGCTTCAGCGTGGCGTACTGGACCGCGGCAGGGTTCGCCGTGGCGGCCTTTGGTCTCGCGTTCATGGTCCTGCCGCGAGGCGTTGGCGAGCGACGCGGTCGAGGCCCTGGAAGTGGCGATGCCCAGCGGATGAGCATCACCCATCAGGCTCACCGAACTGACCGAGTGTGGTGGTTGTGCCGCCAAGCTCGGTGCTGATGTGCTCGCCGAGGCACTGTCGGGCCTGGGTGCCCAGACAGGCCCGGCAGAGCTTCTGGCCGGGCTTGAGGCGCCCGATGACGCGGCCGTCTACCAGGTCGCTGAGGATCTCGCCATCATCGGCACACTGGACTTCTTTCCGCCGCTGGTGGATGACCCTGAGACGTACGGGTCGATCGCGGCGGCCAACGCCCTTTCTGACGTGTTCGCGATGGGTGGCCGGGTGCTGTTCGCGATGGCCATCGCTGCACTGCCGGAGGACATGCCGCGCGAGGCCATGAGCGCCATCTTTGCCGGAGCCGCCGCGAAAGTCCGCGAAGCCGGAGGCGTGCTCGCCGGTGGCCACACCATCCGCGATGCCGAGCCCAAGTACGGCCTGGCCGTCGTCGGCGCGGCACATCCTCGGCACCTCTTGCGCAAAGGTGGAGCACTGGCCGGCGATGCCTTGGTCCTGACCAAGCGGTTGGGGACCGGCCTTCTTGTCTCCGGGCACCGCCAGGGTCGGACGGACCCGGCGCATCTTGGAGCCGCCATCTCGCAGATGCAGTCCCTCAATCGTGCCGCCTCGGAAGTGATGGTCGCGGCTGGAGTCCAGGCGGCGACGGATGTCACCGGTTTCGGTTTGCTCGGCCACGGGCTGGAGATGGCGCGAGCCTCACGCGTCCGGTTCGAGTTCGAGGCGACTGCGCTACCGGCATTGGATGGTTCGCTCGACCTGGCTCGGGCAGGTGTCGAGACCGGCGGCGCGGGCCACAATCGCCGTTTCGTCGCACC
The DNA here is from genome assembly GCA_963764785.1 of uncultured Chloroflexia bacterium. Taxonomy (GTDB): domain Bacteria; phylum Chloroflexota; class Limnocylindria; order Limnocylindrales; family CSP1-4; genus JAFMJV01. The sequence goes on from CAVXTU010000001.1 coordinate 315,292, forward strand.
GGAGCTCGATGTGGAACGTGGTGTCCCTGCCGAGATCGTCAGCCTGGCTCACGACCCGCAGACCAGTGGCGGGCTGCTGGCTGCGATCCCCGCTGAAGTGCTGGACGAAGTCCGTTCCAGCCTCGACGACGCCGATATCGAGAACTACGTGGTCGGCAGGATCGTCCCGGGTTCGGGGGTCCGACTCGGCTGAGCGAGCCGCACCCAGCAACTCAAGCCGCGAGGCCGACTGGCGTGACCGCATCGGCGATGGCAGCGATGTGCCGAAAGTCCGTCCCGCAGCAACCCCCGAAGACGACAAGGCCCGGCAGGCGCCCCTGGAGCTCTCGATAGCGTGACGCGAGGTCATCGGGATCGCCCGAGTCCAGCTCGTTCGCTTCATCCAGTTCGGCATGGCTCCGAGTCGAGGCATTGGCCCGGATGGCAGAGATACGCTTCAGCCATGGAGCCGCCTCCGGCAGTGCGTCCACGAAATGCGTCGGATGAGCGCAGTTGATCATGAAGTACGCCACGGCCCCTGGAGCCACGTTGTCGACAAGCTCGATCGCCGACCCCAGATCCTGGCCACCGGGCACACGGCCGTCGGTCTCGAGGGTGAATCCGATCACTGCCGGGATCCCTGTGGCTGCCGCGGCCTGGGCGATGCCGGCGCCTTCGGCGGGGTAGGTGATGGTGAACGCGGTCACGAGGTCGACCCCGGCAACGCCGAAGGCCTCGATCTGAGGGCGGTGGTAGTCCGCGGCCTCCGCGACGCTCATCTGATCGCCGGCCACGTAGCCGTCACCGCGCGGTCCGATCACGCCGCTGATGAGGTTCGACGGCACTCCTGAATTCGCGATCAGTCCGCGAACGAAGTCCACGGCCTCGTGGTTGACTCGCCTCAAGTCATCGTCGTCGTACCCAAGCTCCGCTCCCCAGTCGCTGTTCGCCCGCCACGTTGGCGTTTCGAAGATGAAACCGGCACCATGGGCTGCTGCGATGTCGAGATACGGAGCGTAGTAGCGGCGCATCGCCTCCCGGCCAGCCTCGCTATCGAGAAGCGGGAACGATGCGAACGCGGGCAGGTCCAGACCCTGGTCGTAAATGAGGCTCGTCTCCATGCCGCCGTCGCTGAGGAAGAGCCTGCCTGATCGGTGTGGTAGTGGGGTCCCTGACACGTTTTCCTCCATTGCGATCTTTCCTCCATTGCGATCTTTCGTCGTTACATACCGACTGGTCGGTATGTTCCACGAAGGACCACCTCGTGTCAAGGGCAGCGGCCGGCCATGCTCGTTAGCACGTGGCATCAGCATGTCGCATCCTGAAGAGCGGACCGTGCGGTATGCTGGTGGCATGCCACGCGACGGTAGCGCCACCCGGCAGCGCATCCTGGATTCCGCCCACGACATCATCATCGAGCGGGGCTATGCCGCCACCAGTATCGATGAGATCCTCGGCGCGAGCGGCGCTACCAAGGGTGCGTTCTTCCACCACTTCGAGTCCAAGGAGGGCATGGCGGATGCGCTCTACCAGCAGTATCTCTCGGGCGAGGAGCGAACGTTCGAGGAGACATTTCGACGCGCGGAGCGGCTGACCCACGACCCGCTGCAGCAGGTACTCGTGACGGTAGGCCTGCTCGAGGAGATGTTCATCCCTCTCGAAGCACCACACCCTGGCTGCCTGATGGCGTCGTTCGTGTACCAGAACGACCTGATGACGCCGGAGCGCAAGGTCCAGGGCGCCCACGTCTTCCTGATGTGGCGTGAGGCGATCAGCGGGAAACTCCAAGAGGCCGAGAAACTGCATGAGCCCCGATCGCCGCTTGACCACGACGCTACCGCGGACATGCTCCAGCTCATCTTCGAGGGTGGCTTCATCATGGCCAAGGTGCTGGAGGATGCCGGCCTGATCGTCCGCTACCTGCGAGTGTTTCGGTCCTACCTGGAGTCGGTCTTCGACGTCGCACCGGCCGCGGCCACCACGGTACCGGCCGCTGCCGCGATGGCACCGAGCTAGCTGCGGACGCTAGACTCGGAGGACCCAGGACAGGGTCCGGCATCGGGTCGGAGCCATCCGCATCGGAGGGTGCTGCTCGCGTGAAGCCATACCGCCGGCTGACCCAGCCACTGGTACGAGATACCAAGGCTGGTGGGCTGCGACCCGCCAGCTGGGATGAGGCCCTGGACCGCACGGTGGCGGGGTTCAACGCCGCCACGTCGGCCAACGGACTTTCATCCTTCGGTGTCTTCAGTTGCAGCAAGTCGACCAACGAGGTCAACTACGCAGCCCAGAAGTTCGCTCGCGCGGTCCTGGGCAGCAACAACATCGACAGCTGCAACCGCACCTGACACGCCCCTTCTGTCGCCGGTCTGGCGACCGTGTTCGGCGCTGGTGGGGGGACCAGTTCATATCGTGAGGTCGAAGAGACCGATCTCGTGCTCCTGTGGGGCAGCAACGCCCGGGAGACCCATCCGATCTTCTTCCATCACCTGCTGCGCGGGGTGCGCAACGGGGCTCGCGTCATCTCCATCGACCCGCGTCGCACCAGTTCGGCCGAATGGGCCGACTTGTGGCTTGGGATCGACGTCGGCTCGGACATCGCCCTGGCCAACGCGGTCGGACGGGAGATCATCGCCGCCGGTCTGGCCGATGATTCCTTCATCGAGCGGGCCACCAGCGGCTTCGAGGCCTATCGCGAGGGTGTCGAGGCATGCACGCTGGACTGGGCCGAACGGGAGACCGGTGTGCCCGCGGAAGCCATCCGCGAGCTGGCCCACAGCTACGCCACGGCCGAACGAGCCATCCTGTGCTGGACGCTGGGCATCACCGAGCACCACAACGCCGTCGACAATGTCCTGGCGCTCATCTCGCTGTCGCTGCTCACCGGCCATGTGGGCCGCTACGGCAGCGGCCTCAATCCGTTGCGCGGCCAGAACAATGTCCAGGGCGGCGGAGACATGGGAGCCCTGCCCGACCGACTGCCGGGCTTCCAGCACGTCGAGAATGATGCGCTCCGGGCGCCCTTCGATGCCACCTGGGGGGTCACGGTCCCGCCAACGCGTGGCCTGCACCTGAGCCAGATGTTCGACGCCATCGAGCATGACGAGTTGGACACGCTCTACGTCATCGGCGAGAACCCCGTGCAATCGGAGGCTGACCAGACGCGTGCGCGTCGGCTCCTCGAGTCGGTGCGACTTCATGGTCGTGCAGGACCTCTTCCTGACCAGGACGGCAGAGCTTGCCGACGTGGTGCTGCCAGCCGCGGCGGCCTGGGCCGAGTCCGAGGGAACGGTCACCAACTCGGAACGCCGTGTCCAGCGCGTCCGCCGGGCCATCGACCCCCCGGGTGAGGCGCGTGACGACTTGTGGATCATCTACGAGCTCGCCCGACGCATGGGTCACGATTGGGGACCGCCCGACGCCGAGGCGGCATGGGATGAGCTGCGCGGCCTGTCACCAGTCCACGCCGGGATGAGCTACGCGCGGCTGGAGGCCGAGGACGGGCTGCAGTGGCCCTGCTACGACGAGGACCATCCCGGCGAGCTGTTCCTCCATTCGCGGCTGTGGGAGGACCCTGTGCCCGGCAACCGCGCACCCTTCGTCCCGGTCGTGCATGACCCGCCCATCGATCGCCTCGATGACGACTACCCCATCCGACTTACCACCGGAAGGCGGCTGGACTCCTACAACACCGGCGTCCAGACCGCCGGGTACCGGTCGCCGTTGCGGCGAGGTGAGTCGCTGGACATCAGCCCCGAGGATGCCCAGCGCCTCGGCCTTGTCCCGGGCGAGCGAGTCCGCATCACATCTCGTCGTGGATCCGTGGAGGCGCCGATCCGCATCGATGCCGGCCTGCGCCCCGGCCTCACCTTCATGACGCTCCACTTCCAGGACGACATCGCCACCAACCTGCTCACCATCGACGCGACCGACCCCAAGTCGGGCACGGCTGAATTCAAGGCCACCGCCATCAGGATCGAGAAGGTCATGCCAGGGCCCAGCACCACCGGGTAGGTCTCGACGCCGGAGTCATCGGCAACGCAGCACAGGCTTCGTCAGGGCATCACCACGTCGATCGGGCCATCGGCCTTCAGCGGGTGAGCAGTCGCAACAGGCCCTTGGCCTCACTGGGGCCGGGCACCCGGAAGCGCGCCGTGGTCGAACCGTCGCCCACGCGGATGGTCCAGGCACTCCGTGGCAGCCGCCGGAAGAGGTCCTCGTCGGTGCGGTCATCGCCCAGGGCCAGCACGAATGACTTGCGTTTGAAGCGCGACGCCATCAAGGCTGCCACCTCACCCTTGTTGGCCCAGGCATAGCGGACCTCGACCACCCGGTTGCCATGGATGACGCCCAACTCGGTACCGCTCAGCAGGTTCTCCAGCGTGGTCACCAGCTCGTTGGCAAGCCAGGCGCCGAATTCCGCGTCGACCAGGCGATAGTGCCAGGCCAACGCGTAGTCCTTGTCCTCGATCAATGACCCCGGCGCGCTGGCCGCGAATTGTTCCAGCACCGGGCGCACCCGATCCTTCCAGGAAAGATCCATGCCGGCCCGCAGCAGCTCCCAGTGGCGTGCATCCGGCTCCCGGATCAGGGCGCCGTGCTCGACGGCAAGCCCGAGACCCTTGATGTCGCCGAACCAGCCATCGATATCAGCCTTGGAACGACCACTGACGATCGCCGTCGTGGTATCGGGCAGCCGGGACAGGTCCTCGAGCAGTCGGATCAGGGCCGGCGTGGGGGCCGCATCCTGGGGACGAGGCTGGATATCGACCAGCGTGCCGTCGTAGTCGAGCAGGATCAACCGCCTGGACGCGTCATCGAAGGCCTGCTGCAGTGCCGTCAGGTCCGGCGCCGGGCGCTCCCGTCGCATCGTCAGGCCGTTCGGCGCGGTCGCCTCGCGCAGACCGTCGGTGAAACGCTCCGCCCAGCGCACGGCGTTGTTCCGTTGGACCCGTTCGTGCAGTGCAGCCATTCGTTCGGCCCGTTCGGCGGCCCCCATCTCAAGGGCGCGTACGATCGTCTCGGCCGTCCCGACCTCGTCGTAGGGATTGATGCGCAGGGCCTCGCCCAGTTCCTGCGCGGCACCGGCGAACTCGCTCAACACCAGGATGCCATCGCCCTGGTGCTGACAGGCCACGTATTCCTTGGCTACCAGGTTCATGCCGTCGCGCAACGGTCCCACCCAGGCCACGTCGGCCGCCGAGTACAACGCCGCCAGCTCCTGCTTGTTGACCGACCGGCGGAGGTACACCACCGGCTGCCATTCGGGCGTGCCGAAGTCTCCGTTGACCTCACCGACCAACTCGGAAACCTCGCGGCGCAGCTCCGCATAGGCGGGCACTCGCTCTCGCGAGGGCACGGCGATCTGGACGAGCGTGGCCTTGCCTCGCCAAGCCGGTGCTGACCGTAGCAGCCGCCGGAAGGTGCGCAGCCGCTCAGGGATACCCTTGGTGTAGTCGAGGCGGTCGACCGAGATGATCAGCTTCCGACCGCGATGCCGTTCATTGAGCTCGGCACGACGGCGCGCGACCTTGCGGTCCTCTCCGATCAACGCTTCCCACTCGTCCGTCTGGATACCGATGGGCAGCGCTGCGAGGTGGACGATCCGACCCTCCACCTGGACCCGGTCCATCGATGACTCGAGTCCAAGGACCTGCAGCAGGGAGCGCCGGAAATTGTGCAGGTGGCCGTGCGTCTGGAAGGCGATGGAGTCGGCACCCAGCAGGCCCAGCAGCACCTCTTCGCGCTCGGGCAGGATGTGGAACGCCTCGGACGACGGGAATGGGATATGCAGGAAGAAGCCGATGCGCGCTTCCGGCGAACGCTCACGGACCAGCTGCGGGACCAGCATCAGCTGGTAGTCGTGCACCCAGACCAGGTCGCCGTCGCGCATCTTGCTGATGACCGTATCGGCGAAGCGTTCGTTGGCGTCGCGATAGGCGATCCAACTCTCCGGAGCGAACACCACCCGAGTCGGGAACCCATGCAGCAGCGGCCATAGCGTGTCATTGGCATAGCCCTCGTAGAACGAGCGCGAGACCTTGGGTGGGATCTCCACGGCCACATAGCCGTGCTCCTGCTCCCACTCCTTCATGAGTCTCTTCCGGCCTTCCGGCTCACCCGGCAAGGTATCGCCCGGCCAGCCCAGCCACAGGCCGTCCGAGCGCTCCATCAGGGGTGCCATGGCCGCCACCAGCCCACCCGAGGAGCGTTCGCCCCGCCACCGCCCGGAAACTCGCTTGGCCGTCAGGGGCAATCGATTGGAGACGACCAGGAGGCGCTGCTTGGTACTCACCGACCCAGCATAGCCGCCAGCACCCAACGGGAGACGGCGCCCTCCCGGAACACCGAACGTCCAGGTGGTCGGGAGTATCATCGGCGAAAGGGCTGGTCCGCTGACCCCCGGCGCCGCTGCGCGTCGAACCGTGAGGAGCGCTGACTACTGGATCTCCATGTCGTAGGGCCACTCGCCTCGCCGGCCGAACGGGCCGCCATCGATGTCGTCATCGACGCGGAGATCGGCCCGTCTGGCACCTGGAGCGGCGGTGAACGGGACATGGATGCGGGGGGCCGCGCCGCGCACGGTGGACACGCGGCCCGGGCACGGCGCGACCTGCTCCTGCCGGCCCTGCACGCCCTGCAGTCGCACAGTGGCTGGATCAGCCAGCCGGGTCTCAACCACATCTGCAAGCGGTTGTCGGTGCCACCTGCGGATGCCTACGGCGTGGCCACGTTCTACGCGCTGTTCTCCACGGCTCCCCGACCACCATCGGTGGTCCATGTTTGCGATGACGTAGCCTGCCGGCTGGAAGGTGCAGAGGAGTTGTGCCGGGCCCTCGCGAAGCACCTGGGGCCGCAAGGTGAGCGCTGGTCGCGCAGTCCATGCCTGGGGCGCTGTGAACGAGCGCCGGTCGCGCTCCTGACGCGAGCAGGATCCGCAGCAGGAGCCGAGTCCGTCGTGGGGGCGGATGCGGAACGGATCCTGGCGCGACTCGACGGCGAGCCGCTCGATGGCGACGAGTCCCCGGGTGCCTCCGTCCCGCAGATGGGTGATACCGAGTTGCGGCTGCTTGCTCGCATCGGCCAGGTCGACCCGGCCTCGCTGGATGACTATCGCGCCCGCGGTGGCTACGGGGCACTCTCACGAGCACTGACGATCGGCGCCGACGCCACCATCGATCAGGTCACCACATCGGGCCTGCTGGGTCGTGGCGGCGCGGCCTTCCCCACGGGTCGGAAGTGGGCCGCGGTGGCGAGCCAGTCGGCGCGACCACACTACGTCGTCTGCAATGCCGACGAATCGGAGCCAGGCACGTTCAAGGATCGGATCCTGCTTGAGCACGACCCGTTCGCCATCGTGGAGGCCATGACCATCGAGGGCTTCGCGGTCGGCGCCGAACGCGGCTATCTCTATGTCCGCGGCGAGTATCCCGAAGCCGAGGCACGCGTGCGCCACGCCATCGAGTCGGCACGCGAGGTCGGGCTCCTTGGCGACGACATCCTCGATTCGGGCATCGCCTTCGACATCGAGGTCCGGCGGGGTGCTGGCGCGTACATCTGTGGCGAGGAGACCGCCCTGTTCGCTTCCATCGAGGGCTATCGCGGCGAGCCGCGAAACAAGCCGCCATATCCGGTCGAGTCCGGGCTGTTCGGCAAGCCGACCGCAGTGAACAACGTGGAAACCCTGGCCAACGTCCTGCTGGTGCTGGCCGAGCACGGAGGTGCCGAGGCCTACGCCAGTATCGGCACAGCGAGCTCCACCGGTACCAAGCTGTTCTGTCTGTCCGGCCACGTCGCCAGACCCGGTGTCTACGAGGTCCCGTTCGGGACCACGCTGGGTGCGCTCATCGAGCTGGCCGGAGGGGTGCCCAGCGGACTGGCCATCCAGGCGATCCTGATCGGCGGGGTGGCGGGCGTCTTCGTGGGCCCCGAGGCCCTGGACACCGAGCTGACCTTCGAGGGCACCAGGGCCATCGGAGCAACCCTGGGCTCTGGCGTGGTGATGGTCTTCGATGAGTCGGCCGACCTCATGGATACGATCTTGCGGATCGCCGCGTTCTTCCGCGACGAGTCGTGCGGTCAGTGCGTCCCTTGCCGTATCGGGACCAAGCGCCAGGAGGAGCTGCTGGAGCGGATCCCAAGGCTCCAGGGCCGTGCGCGCACGGATGCGGTGCAGCTGCTGAACGACCTGGCCAGGGGCATGCGTGATGCCTCTATCTGCGGGCTGGGCCAGACAGCATCCTCGGCCATCGAGTCGGTCCTGAGTCGATCGGAGTCGCTGAGCTCATGAGCGAGACAGCCTGGGACCCCGGTCCCATCTACTTCGATCCGCCGGCTCGTGCGAGCCGGACACCTGAGGCACCGGCGCGAGTCCGCGATGCGGTGAGCATCACCGTCGATGGTCAGGAGGTGCGCATCCCGGCTGGCTCGACCATCCTGGACGCGTGCCGCAGCCAAGGCATCGATACTCCTACCCTTTGCACCCTGGAGAGCCTCACGCCGGTCAATGCCTGTCGCGTCTGTGTCGTCGAGCTGACCGGGTCCCGAGTCCTCGTGCCGGCCTGTTCGCGACCGGTCGAGGCCGGGATGGAGATCGCGACCGACAGTGACCGTGTGCGCCATTCCCGCCGGTTGGTGCTGGAGCTGCTGGCTTCGTCGGTGGATGTGACCCTGGCCGGGGCACGAACCCCCGATGGCAGCATCGCCGGCTGGATGGAGCGCTACGGTGCTGAGCCGGGACGGTTCGGTGACGTAGCCACCGTGGCCCAACCGGTCAAGGTGGACAACGAGCTGTACGTTCGCGACTACTCCAGGTGCATCCTCTGCTACAAGTGCGTAGAGGCGTGCGGAGAGGATGCGCAGAACACCTTCGCCATCACCGCGGCCGGTCGTGGTTTCGATGCCCATATCGCCACTGAATACGACGTGGGCCTGCCCGAATCTGCGTGCGTCTACTGTGGCAACTGTATCGGCGTGTGTCCGACCGGCGCGCTGATGTCGAAGCGCGAGTACGACATGCGCGAAGACGGCACGTGGGACGAGGCCAGCCAGTCGGTGACCAACACGATCTGCCCGTATTGCGGGGTGGGCTGCTCGCTGGACATCCATGTCCAGGAGAACGAGATCGTCAAGGTGACGTCACCGTTAGACTCCTCGGTCACGGAAGGACACCTTTGCATCAAGGGCCGCTTCGGCTTCGACTTCGTGCGAGGCGCACGGCGCGAGTAGTGGCACCTTCAGTCACATGACCGACGGTCGGCTGGACCAGGCGACTGTGCGTGATCAGCCTCGTGGGTCGGCGAACTGAAGGAATTCGATCTCGCCTGGCGGATGTCCGGATCGAGTCAACAGCAACGCGGCCTCAGTGAATTCCTCGATGCCATGGCCGACGATATGGAAGAGGTAGTCGGCCAGCGGCAGTCGGCCCCGTTCATCCGAAGGAGCAGCGGCCAGGTCGACGTCGCTGAGGCCTGCCAGCCACGCGCGCATCTCGGCCTCATCGCGGTGCCAATGATCGACGAGGGTGTCGAGTGTGGGATAGTCAGCCGGCTTCAGCTCGACCTCGGGATCTCGTCGCTCACGAGGGCCAGCCATGAGCCGCCGTCGCCAGCTCCACTCCACGTCCAGCTCGTGGACCAGGGTGGCGCGAAGATCCCTGGTGGCGACCGACTCGGTCGAACGAAACGCCTCGTCGGTCATGTTCGCCGCCGCAGACAGGATGACGTCGCGCACCCAGTACAGATAGTCGAAGAGTCGGTCGGCGTCCGCGGTCTGCATGAGGGCAGGATACGTGGGAGCAGCGTGTCCAGCCGTTGCTCACGGGGACGGCGAGAAGCCAGGAGCCCGACACTCAGGGTCGCTGCGCGAGACTCGCGAGTGCCCTACCGTTGACTGGTGAAGCCGCTCGATGAACCCTTCGCCTCGATCGTTGCGGGTCAACCTGCGGAGATCGACCTGGTGGGCCACAAGCTGCTCAGTGCGCGGCTATTCAACAAGGACGTCGCCTTCCGCCAGGACGAACGCGAGGCCTTCGGGCTGCGAGGGCTGTTGCCTGATCGAGTACAGACCATCGAAGAGCAGGTCCAGCTCGAGTACGAGCACATCGAGCGCAAGGAGGATCCGCTCGAGCGATACATCGGCCTGGCGGCGCTCCAGGATCGCAACGCCACGCTCTTCTACCGCGTGCTTTCCGACCACCTCGAGGAGCTCATGCCGGTGGTCTACACGCCCACCGTCGGCCTGGCCTGCCAGCAGTTCAGCCACATCATCCGACGCACCCGTGGGATCTGGGTCACGCCCGCGGACATCGACCGGATCCCACAGCTGCTGCGCAACTCGCCGTACAGCGATGTCCGGCTTATCGTGGTCACCGACAACGAGCGCATCCTCGGCCTCGGCGACCAGGGCGCCGGGGGGATGGGCATCCCCATCGGGAAGCTGGCCCTGTACTCGGCCACCAGTGGGCTCCATCCGTCGTTGACGCTGCCGGTATCGCTCGACGTGGGCACCGACAATCGCCATCTGCTCGATGACCCTCTGTACATGGGCTACCGGGCCCGTCGTCTGCGTGGTGCCGCCTACCAGGAGCTCGTGGAGGCCTTCGTCGAAGCCGTCTCAGAGGTGTGGCCTGGGTGCCTCATCCAATGGGAGGACTTCAAGGGCTCCAACGCGCTTCGCATCCTCGATCGGTTCCGTGATCGGGTACCCAGTTTCAACGACGACGTGCAGGGCACGGCTGCAGTCACGGTGGCCGGTGTCCTGGCGGCCAGCCGGCTCCTGGAACGCGACATCGGCGACCTGCGATTCGTGCTGGCCGGGGCGGGAGCAGCCGGCGTCGGCATCGCACGCCTGCTTCGGCGCGAACTGGAGGACGCCGGCGTGGCCCCCGCCCGGATCGACCTCATGATCACCGTCCTCGACTCACGGGGGTTGGTGCACACCGGGCGCACGGACCTCGATGAATTCAAGCAGGAGATCGCCACACCGGCCGACGCCATCGCCGGACTGGGGCTGGATCCAGGTGCGGCCGATCGCGCTTCGCTCCGGGACGTGGTCGAGGCTGTGAAGCCCCACATCCTCGTCGGGACCACCGGGGTCCCAGGCTCCTTCGATGAGCCGGTCATCCGTGCCATGGCAGCCGGCACTGAGCGACCCATCGTGTTCGCACTGTCGAACCCCTCGAGCCGCGTCGAGGCCACGCCCGAGGACATCCTCGCCTGGAGCCACGGACGGGCTGTCATCGCGACCGGAAGTCCCTTCGCGGCGGTGTCATGGGAGGGCCGGGTGCGACCGGTGGGCCAGGCCAACAACGTCTTCATCTTCCCCGGCGTCGGCATGGGCACGATCGTCGCGGAGGCCACCACGGTCACCGACGAGATGATCCTGGTGGCCTCCCGGGTCCTGGCTTCCCACGTTACCGATGAACACCTCGAGGGTGGTTCACTGTATCCGTCCATCGAGGCGCTCAGTGACATCTCGCGTTCGGTGGCGCTGGCGGTGGCCAGCGAGGCGGTCGCCTCAGGCGTTGCCGGCATCGATGCCAAGGTGAACCTCGCGAGCGTCGTCGACGAGTCCATGTGGTGGCCGTCGTACGTGCCCTACATCCGTCCCCGCTCAGCGTCCAACCGTGATCGGGCTCGGCTGGCGAGGTCGACGCCCGTCCGGTAGGCGCTGCCGCTCGTGCCAGCCGACCATGCTCACGGGCACAGGTTCGGGACCGTGGTCAGCCCTTGACGCCGCCGGTCTGCAGTCCGGAGATGAGGTACCGCTGCGCAACGAAGAAGAAGACCATCACGGGGACCGAGATGATCACCGACGCTGCGGCCAGCAGGTGCCAGGGCTGGTTGAACGGATCGATGAACGTCGAGAGGCCCACCGGCAGGGTGAGGTTGCCTCGGCTCACCAGGAATGCGCTCGCGAGCATGAACTCATTCCAGGCGGTGATGAAACTGTAGAACGCGGTCACCGCGACACCCGGCACCGACAGTGGCAGCACGATGCGCCAGAACCCGCCGAAGACCCCAAGCCCATCCACCATGCCCGCTTCCTCAAGGTCGAACGGGATGGTGTCGAAGTAGGCCTTGAGCATGAGCACACAGAAGGGGATCGCGATGGTGCTGTAGGCGATGATCAATGCGGCCAGGTGATCGATGAGGCCGAGCGTGGTGAAGAGATTGAACAGCGGTACCAGCAGGATGATGCCTGGGAACATCTGGGCCACCAGGAAGACATAGAGCGACCCATTGCGGCCACGGAAGCGATAGCGCGACAGCGCATAGCCCGCGGTCGCGGCTAGGAAGACACCGATGACCGTGACCGCGGCAGCCACCATCACCGAGTTGATGAACCACTGCTGGAAATCGCCGCGCGTAAGCAGGACCTCGTAGTTGGCGAACGTGATGCCGCTGCGGCCGACGAACTCGACCTGCGTCGAGAAGATCTCGCTCTCCGTCTTGAAGCTGGTGACGAAGACCCAGAGCGCCGGCAGGACGGCGATCAGCGAAGCGATGATCAGGACGGTGTAACTGCCGACCCCGACCCAGCGCGGTTCTCTCACCTGCCCCACCTCAGACCCTCTCCGGCGTCAGTCGCCGGTAGAGCAGCGAGAAGACGATGAGGATGCTGAAGATGATGACGCCGTAGGTCGCGGCCAGCGCCAGCTCACCCCGGTTGAAGACGTCGTAGGCGAAGGTGACGAGGATATTCGTCTTGCCCGCCGGGCCTCCGCGCGTGGTGAAGAAGATGACCGCGAACAGGTTGAAGGTCCAGATGATGCCCAGCAGGATGACCATCGTGCTGACCGTGCGAAGGCCGGGGATGGTGATATTCCAGAAGGACTGCCAGCGATTGGCGCCGTCGACACGAGCGGCCTCGTACTGGTCCTGAGGGATGCCCTGCAGTCCACCCAGCAGGGCCACCATCATGAAGGGCACGCCGGCCCAGACATTCACGATGATGGGCGCCACGTAGTACCACGGGAACTCCGAGTACCACGCGACCCGATCGATGCCGAAGAGCGCCGTGAAGTTGTTGAGCAATCCGAACTCGCCATTGAAGATGAACGACCAGCCGATCGCCGAGATGTAGATGGGGATGGCCCAGGGCACCAGAAGGAGCAGCCGGAACCCGGTCCTGCCACGCAGCTTCTGGTTGAGGATCACCGCAAGCAGCAGGCCAAGGGTGAAGTGGAAGAAGACGTTGACGAACGTCCAGACGATGGTCCACCAGAAGGCCTGCTGGAAGGCCGGATCCTGCAGCGCGCTGACGTAGTTGTCCAACCCCACGAAGACCCATGAGGGCTCCTTGAAGATGGTGCCCATGTTGGATCGATCGATGTCGGTCACGGTCCAGAAGAAGGACTGGACGAGTGGATAGAAGACGATGATCGCCATCACGATCAGCGTCGGTGCCATGAAGGCCCACGCGACCCAGGTTCTCGACCTCACCGGCTAGCTCCTCCGGCGCACACGATAGCGCGACTGAATCGGGCCGGGGTCGTCGCATCGCGACGGCCCCGGCCTTGAGCGCTTGGGATGTACCTCGTCGGCGGGACTAGCTGCTGAAGAGCTCGTTCCAGGCGGCCTCGATGGCAGCCAATGCCTCCTCAGCGGTCTTGTCCCCCTGGATGAACGCCTGATACTCGTTGCTGTACGGCTGATAGATATCCGGCGACTTGGGATGACCGGCCCGGTTGGTGGCCTTCTGCATCACCTCTCCCCAGGCCGAGATGACCGGGTTGGCGGCAACCGCGTCTTCCGCGTAGGCGGAGTTGCGTGTGGGCAGGAGACCCAGCGTGTCGGCGAGCATCGCCTGCGCCTCGGTGCCATTGATGTAGGCCAGCAGGTCAAGGACGGCAGCCTGCTTGGCCTCGTCCTGGCCCACCAGTGCGTAGACCACGTAATTGTGCCCGCCGACCGGGGAACCGGTGTTGCCGGCGGTGCCCTCCGGGATGGGGGCGATGATGAGGTTTGACGGGTCGGCGAAGGCCTCGCCGGTGAGGTGATCGGCCACCTGCCAGGGCCCATTCATGACACACATGATGGTGCCGGCCTTGAAGCCGGTGGTCATGTTGCCGTAGTCGTCAGGAAACGACCAGCTGGCTGGTGCGATGGTGCCCAGGATCTCGTCCTTGAGATAGTTCCAGCCCTCGACCGATTCCGGGCTGTTGATGAGCACGGTGACGCTGCCGTCCTCGGCGACCTCGTAAAGCTGCCCGCCCCAGGACCACGTGAAGGGCTGCGCCCAGTAGGAATCGCCGCGGGTGTAGAAGCCGTACTTCTGCGCGTCCAGATCGGCGAAGTTCGTACCCGCTTGCACGAGCTCGTCCCACGTCGTCGGCGCGGCATCAAGGCCAGCTTCTGCGAGGAGATCGCGATTGCACTGCAAGCCCAAGGCGTCGGTGACATGGGGCAGTCCGTAGATGCCGCCTTGCCACGTGGCCGTGGCCAGCGGCGTCTCGATGTAGTCGTCCAGGTCGTCCACAAGGCCGCCAAGCTCGAGCAGATAGCCCTCATCGGCGAAACCGATGGTCCAACCGATATCTGCGCGCAGGATGTCCGGCGCGGATCCGGCGGGTGCAGCGTTCTGGTAGTCGGCGCGCGCCGTGTCGAACGACTGCGCGGTGTGCGTGACCGTGATACCGGGGTGTGCCGCGGTCCAGGCGTCGATGAGCGACTGGACCTGCGCGAACTCGAAGTCGCGCATCGTGTTCCAGAAGGTGATATCCCCCTGATATGAAAGATCAGTGGCCGGGACCTCGGGCATGGTTCCCGAGTCCTGCGCCATGGCTGGCACGGCGCCCATCGTGAGCGCGAATACGGCACCGAGTGCCGCATACTTGAACTTGTTCGACATGGTCGAGCGGTTCCTCCTCCTGTGGCCATCCGTAGCGCGGATGGCTCATTTCTCCCTCCGGCGAGCAACGGATGATGTGGCCTGTGCGCTGCGCCGGTCGTAGCGGCCAGGGCGTGTCCGTCTTGCTGCTCAGCGAGTAGCGCAGCGATGATACGCGCCCCAATTCGCCGTGTGAAGGTTCGGATGTCCTACTTCTGCCCGAGGCCCGGTGGTCATCCGATAGCATGGGTTCGTATGGACGACCGAAGCATCTCGCTCACCCTGGTCCTCCACAACCATCAGCCCGTCGGCAACTTCGGCTGGGTCTTCGAGGACAACTGGGCCAAGGCCTACGCGCCCATGCTTGATGCCCTCGAGCGACATCCCGGCGTCCGCCTTGGGTTGCATTACACCGGACCGCTGCTGGAGTGGTTCAAGTCCAGCAAGAAGGAAGCCATCGAGCGGCTCGGGGCACTGGTCGATCGGGAACAGGTGGAGATCCTGGGCGGTGGCTACTACGAGCCCGTCCTGGCATCCCTCCGCGAAACTGATCGCATCGGACAGCTGATACGCATGGCCGATGAGGTCGAGGATCTGTTCGGGCGGCGACCCAACGGCGCGTGGCTGGCAGAGCGCGTCTGGGAGCCCGACGTGCCCAGGGCGCTGGCCAAGGCGGGCTACGCCTTCACCATCGTCGACGATGCCCATTTCCGTGCTGCCGCGATCCCGGAAGAGCGACACTGGGGCCACTACTCCACCGATGACCAGGGCCACCGGGTGAGCGTCTTCGGCTCCGAGCAGGGCCTGCGCTATCGCATCCCCTTCAGGCCGGTGGATGAGACCATCGAGTACCTGCGTCTGCACGCGACAGCCGACGGCTCGCCCGTGGGGATGATGGGCGACGACGGCGAGAAGTTCGGGACCTGGCCGGGCACCGGGGAGCTCTGCTACGGCCAGGAGCGATGGGTAGAGCACTTCTTCGAGGCGCTGGAAGCCAACGGCGAGTGGCTGAACGTGCTGCGACCCAGCGACGCCCTGGCCCAGCATCCGCCCATCGGACGGGTCTACCTGCCCACCGGCTCCTATGCCGAGATGGGCGAGTGGTCACTCCCGGTCGAGGCGCGACGTGAGTTCACGACCCTGCTGCACGACGCCATCGAGCAGGGTCGACCCGAAGCACGCTGGATGCGCGGGGGCTTCTGGCGCAGCTTCCAGATCAACTACCGCGAAATCAATGACCTGCACAAGCAGATGCTGCGCACCTCACGCAAGGTAGATGGCCTGGGGGCCGGCTCGGTCGGTGACCGACAGCTGGCCATCATCCGGGACCACCTCTACCAGGGCCAGTCCAACGATTGCTACTGGCATGGCCTCTTCGGCGGCGTCTATCTCTCGCACATGCGCCTGGCCACGCTGGAGCACCTCATCGCCGCCGAGGATGCCGCCGACCGTGCCGCCGGCAGCGGCGATGTCTCCATCTCCGTGGCCGACCTCGATGCCGACGGCTTCGACGAGCTGCTCGTGAATGCTCCGGGCCAGGTCGTGGCCATCAAGCCAAACGAGGGTGGTGGCATCGGCAGCTGGGACATCCGGGCGGTTCGCCACGCGTTGGCCTCGGTCATGCGCCGTCGGCCGGAGGCCTACCACGACACATTGCGGGCAGCCGACACCGACCAGTCGCAGCAACAGGAGGCCGGCGAGGGAGCCGTATCGATCCATGACCTGGTCAAGGTCAATGATCCCGGCATGAGCCAGCGTCTGTGGTATGACGACTACGAGCGGCGTTCAGGCCTGGTCCACCTGCTGCCGCTCGGCACCACCGCTGAGGCCTTCGAGCAGACCGACCACCGTGAGCTGGGCGATTTCGTCACCGATGCGTTCGAGGTCATGCACTCAGACGACCGGCGTAGTCGTGCTGGAGCGCGAGGGCTCGGTCGACTACGGCGACGGTTCACGCGGACCGCTGCGGGTACGCACGACCATGTCGTTCGGAGCCCATCGGCGGTCACCCACGCTCGACATGACGGTCGAGGTCACCAACACCGGGAACCGATCGATCGAGGCGCTGCTCGGTGTCGAGTGGGCCATCAACATGCTGGGGGGCGGCGGCAATCCGGCGGCCTGGTACAAGGTGGGTGGCGAGACCGGCAGCTTTGACCAGCGCAGGTCAGCGAGTTCGTCCGATCACGTGGCCATGGGCAACTACTACATCGGCGTAGAGCTCGAGTCGCGGCCAACGCCGCCGGCTACCGCGTGGTGGTCGTCCATCGAGACGATGTCACTGTCGGAGAGCGGTTACGAGTCCAACCACCAGGGCGGCTGTCTGCTGTGGACATGGCCGCTCGTGCTGGCGCCGGGCCGGAGCACGAGCGTCTCACTCGCCAACCTCGTCCATGCCGCGTCCGACCGCGCCGACGAGGAAGGCTTGTAGGAAGGCACAGGGGTGGTGCCGCTACACCTCCGCGAGGGCCGCGAACGATGGCTTGAGGGCCGGATAGAGACCGCGGTACACGACATAGGCACGTTCGTACGCGCCGGCCTGCGAGCCCGGCTTGATCGTGTCGGTGACCTCGACCATGACGTGGCAGGCCTCAGCCACGCTGGGGTACCAGCCCCCCGCGACCGCCGCCAGGATCCCGGCTCCGGTGGCGACACCCTCCGCGGTCCGGGTCAACGAGATGGGCACGCCGAGGACGTCCGCGATGATCTGTGTCCACACTGCGGACTTGGTGCCGCCGCCGGACGCACGCAGCTCTCGCAGCGGGTCCGGCGCAGTCGCGTTGACCAGCTCGAAGACATCGCGTAGCCCGAATGCCACGCCCTCCAGGACCGCGCGGACCATGTGTCCGAGCCCGTGGCGCAGGGTCAGGCCTACGAACGCGCCGCGCGCCAGAGGGTCCGGATACGGCGTGCGTTCGCCGGTGAGGTAGGGCAGGAAGACCAGTCCCTCGGAGCCGGGAGCGATCGGCTCGGCAAGCGCGGTCAGTTCGTCCCAGGTCTTGTCCGGCGCCAGCTCGTCGCGCAGCCACTTCAGCGAGCCTGCGGCCGACATCGTCACGCCCATGAGGTGCCACGTTCCCGGCACGGCATGGCAGAACGCCGCGAGCAGGCCATCGGGCTCGATGGCCGGCGCCGCCGTCGGCACGAAGACCACGCCGGACGTCCCGACCGACATCGCTCCCACCCCCGGCGCCACCGCTCCCACGCCGATGGCATTGCCAGCCTGGTCGCCGGCCCCACCGACCACCGGTATGCCAGCCCGAAGTCCGGTCGCCGCGGCCGCGTCCGACGTGACCAGGCCGACCACCTCGGGACCCTCGACGGTGCGCGGCAGCATCGCCGCGTCCAGCCCCAGCGCCTCGACCACATCCGCCGACCATGTCCGTGCCCGCAGGTCGAAGAGCACCGTCCCTGCCCCATCGGAGACATCGACAGCCAGCTCGCCGCTCAACTTGTAGCGGACATAGTCCTTGGGAAGCAGCAGGTGTCGCGCCCGGGACCAGGCTTCGGGTTCATGATCGCGCACCCATAACAGCTTGCCGGCGGTAAAGCTCGTCAGCGGCTCGTTTCCGGTGATGCTGATGAAGCGCTCCCGTCCGACGATGCGCCTGATGGCGTCGCATTCGGCGATCGTCCGGCCGTCGTTCCAGAGGATGGCCGGACGAACCGGCTCGCCTTGGTCGTCGAGCAGCACCAGCCCGTGCATCTGCCCGGCGGGCCCGACAGCTGCGATGTCGCCAGCGTCGACCCCTGTGTCGTGCAGCACGCGGGCGATGGTCTGTCGCACGGCATCCCACCACAGGGATGGATCCTGCTCTGCCCACAGCGGCCGCGAGGTCTCGAAGTCATAGCTGGCTGCAGCGCTGCCTACGACCGCGCCTCCACGGTCGATCAGCAGCGCCTTGGTCCCGCTGGTCGAGACGTCCAGGCCAAGGACGAGGTCGGTGGCGCTCACGAGTCGGAGGCCGCAGCGTCGAGATCGCCCGACGTCACCAGTCCTTCCGCACCCGCCTCATCAACGAGGTGGACCTCCCAGTCCTCGTGATGGACGGCTGCCTCGCCGGGCGCCAGGTCCATCAGCGGCCCCAGTGTCTCGAGCTCCGTGAAGTCATGCTGCGTGTAGATCTGACCCGAGGCTCCCATGTCGGCGTATTCCAGCGATTCTTCGTGGCGGCTGCGCTTCACCAGGAGCAACCCGGCCGCCCAGTGCGCCACCCAGCCACGTCGTAGTGTGGTCGCGACCTTGAACTTGCCCAGGGCCGGATCGCTGCTGGCGCGCACCTCGATAGCGTGATCGTCGATGGCGAGTCGGGGATCGGAGGTACGCGCGTACGGCCAGAGGACGATGTTCCGTTGCGCCTGGAAACCGCCGGCATCGAAGGGCACGGTCAACAGGGGCAGCCACGCTCGCCCGCCGGCGGCCATCATGGTGATCGCCCAAGCCGCGAGCCGCTGCGGTCGGTCAGCACGATTGACGACGCGGTAGTCGAACGCCAGTCGCCCGGGACCACTGACGCGGATGTCCATCTCGCGGCTGGTGCCCGCGACCGGGTCCGGGCGCGTGCTGAGCTTCACGCCGTCGATGATCTCCTCGACGCCCACCGGGTCATCGTCCGGCCGATAGGTCACGCGCGGCTCCTCCGGCGCGGCCCACAACCGACTGCCGCCACGCAGGTGGATGGGTTCGGAGCCCGGACAGGCCAGGGTCATCCCCGGCAGCTCGGCAAAGTGATTACGGCCGTCGTCAGTCAGCAGACCCAGCACCCGTGGCCCGACCGATGTGGTGACGGCCAGCCGGACCGGGCCAGCATCGATCTGGATCGCCTCGAAGCCTGCATATCGCGTGGTCGTGACGGACATCGGATGCTCGCCTCCCTCTCCTCGTGCACGGTCGATGCTAGCAATTCGGCCTTGCTGACAGGGGGCCGACGCGCACTTACCCGATGGTGACCGGAGTCAGATAGCGCGTTCGGGACTCGATGATCCGCGGTTCACCGGTGACCAGGAGCTGTGCAGCCAGCGGCAGGTCGTCCGATGCCGAGCCGACCATGAGCTGGAAGACACCAGGTTCCACGATCCAGCGCCCCGGCACATCCACGTAGGCCAGCTGCTCGGCCGCCAAGGTGAAGGTCACGGTGCGGCGCTCGCCCGGCTCGAGACTAACGCGGACGAAACCCCGCAGCTCCTTGACCGGACGCGTGAGGCTGGCCTGGACGTCGCGAACGTAGAGCTGCACGACCTCGTCCCCGGCGCGCTCGCCGATGTTGGCTACGGCCACGCTGATGGTGGCCGATCCGTCCGCGGCCATCGTGTCCGGGGTGACGGACAGGTCGGACAGCTCGAAGCGGCTGTAGCTGAGGCCGAAGCCGAATGGCCACAGCGGCAGGTTCGAGCCATCGACGTACTCGACATTCCAGTTGGAATGCCCGCCGGTGGGGCGGTGCGAGTAGTACACCGGCACCTGTCCGACGTGGCGCGGGACGCTGATCGGCAGCTTGCCGCCCGGATTGGTGACACCGGTCAGCACGTCAACGATGGCGCGCGCCCCGAACTCACCCGGGACCCAGGCGTGCAGGATGGCGGCGCAGTGCTCCGCGGCCCAGGGGATGGCCAGCGGGCGACCGCTGATCAGGACCAGCACGACGGGCGTGCCGGTGGCCACGACCGCTTCCAGGAGCTCCTGCTGCCGACCCGGCAGACCCAGATCCAGGCGGTCGCGTGTCTCGCCGCTGATGGCGTCGTCGGTGAGGCCGGAGCGCTCACCCAGGACGAGCACGGCGATGTCGGCGTCTCGCGCCACGCTGACGGCCTCGGCCACCTCGGCATCGCTGCCGTCGAGCAAGCCGCTGCCGCGGGCATGGACCACCTCCGCGCCGGCAAGGCGTTCGTCCAGCTCGACAAGCACGGTACGCATGTCGTCCGAGGCGCGACTGGGCTGCAACGATTCGGCGACCGGGGTCTTCGACGACAGGTTGGCCCGATTTCGCAGCAACGTGTCGATGTGCAATTGGTGGGCGTAGTCGCCCAGGTGGTTCCGGGCGTCGTCGGCGCTGGGCCCGATGACGGCCACGCGGCCCAGGTCGGAGGCCAGCGGAAGCGTGCCATCGTTGGCCAGCAGCACGATGGATCTGCGGGCCGAGTCCAGGGCGAAGCTGCGCTCCACGGTGAGATCGACCGCGGCGGTTTTCGGGTCCACATAGGGCGCTTCGAAGATGCCCAGCTCGAACTTGACCCTGAGCACCCGGCTCACCGCGAGGTCGAGCGTGGCCTCGTCCACCAGCCCCGTCTCCAGCGCCCGCTTCAGGGGTTCCCCGTAGGCGAGGGTCCGGGGGAGCTCCTGGTCCAGGCCGGCGCGCAGCGTCATCGATGCTGCGACCGCAGGATCGTCGGTGACACGGTGGGAGACGATGAGCTCGTTGATACCGTCGTAGTCGGCCACGACGATGCCCTCGAAGCCCCACTCATCCCGCAGGATCTCGGTGAGCAGCTCATGCGAGGCCATGCACGGCACGCCGTCGATCTCATGGTAGGCGTGCATCATGGTGCCCAGATGCTCCTGTCGTACCGCCGCCTCGAACGGCAGCATGTACTGCTCACGGAGCTCGCGGGCACCAAGGTGGACTGGCGCGCGATTCATGCCACCCTCCGACAGCCCATGCGCCGCGAAGTGCTTGCCGCAGGCGAGCACACCATGGGCCTGGACGCCACGCGTATAGGCGACCCCCAGCGCCATGACCAGGTAGGGGTCCTCGCCATAGGTCTCCTCGGTCCGTCCCCAGCGTGGGTCGCGCGCCAGATCGAAGACCGGTGACAGCACCAGGTGCTGTCCGCGGGCGCGTGCGGCCACGCCGATGAAGGAGGCCATCGCCTCCACGCGTTGGGGTTCCCACATGGCCGCGAGACCGATCGCCTGTGGGTGGACGACCGAACCCAGCGCGGTCAGACCGTGGAGCGACTCCTCGTGAAGGATGGCCGGGATCCCGAGCCGCGTTTCCTCGATGAGGAAGCGCTGGATGTCATTGGCCAGCTGCGCCGCCTCCGTTGCCCGCAGTAGGGTCGAACCGGAGATGCGGGTGATCTGGCCCATGCCCTCGGAAAGGACCCTGATCGCCCGGGCCTTGTCGAAGGTGACCCCGTCACTCAGCTGGGCCGGCCAGGCCGAGCCGAGCTGCGCGATCTTCTCGTCGCGCGTCATACGCGCGAGCAGGTCAGCGACTCGGGCGGCTGGGCGGTGCGAGGCGTCCCGATAGGGCACGTCGTCCGGGACTCCGGCGATGGAGGGTGCAGGGTCGATGGACATCGGTGGCTAGCCTTTCGATGGGTCGGCGAACAGACGTCGCCCGGGCGGCAGGTCGGATGCTCCTAGCGGGGTCATCCCTTGACAGCTCCTGTGGTGAGTCCGCCGATCAGTTGTCGCTCGGCGATGGCGTAGAAGGCAAGTGCCGGGATCATGGACAGCGCGGCGTACGCGAGCACGGCTGCCACGTCCTGCGAATACTGCGTCGAGAAGTTCAGGACGCCCAGTGGCAGTGTCCACTGGTCGTGCCCGCCGAGGATGAGGAGCGGTAGCAGGAACGAGTTCCAACTGCCGACGAGCGCCAGGATGGCAACCGTGGCGAGGGCCGGTCGCGACAGCGGCAGGAGTACGCGCCAGAAGAACCCGAAGCGGCTGCAGCCATCGATGGACGCCGCGTCCTCGAGCTCGGCGGGGATGCTTCGGAAGAACGGCCGCAGGATGATGATGGTCAGCGGGATCCCGAAGGCGGCCTGTGGCAGCGCCACGCCCAGGGGGTTGTCCAGGAGCCCGACCGTCCGGAGCAGGATGAAGAGCGGCAGGATGGCCACTGCTGCCGGGAACAGCAGCCCGATGGCGAAGAGCGTGAACAGTGCCTCGCGACCTGGAAACTGGAAGCGTGCGAAGACATAGGCCGCCAGCGCCGAGACCGTGACCACCAGGATGACCGTCAGCAGCGCGATGAGGATGCTGTTGAACAGCTGCTGCCAGTACGCGCCACCGGTGAGGGCATCGATGTAGTGGTCCGGGTTCCAGGGATCGGGAAGTCCGGCCGGGTCGTTACGGATCGCGCCGGTGGTCCGGAAGCCGCCCAGGAAGGCGTAGGCGATGGGCACGATGATGGCCACGACCACCGCAAGGAGCGCCGCCCATCGCATCGTGTCGCCGACGATCGTACGGGCCTGCGCAAGCCGAGGGTCGGGCGAGGCACCGGAATGGCCGTCGCAGTCGATCGGCGTGGGATGCTCATGACTCAGCCGGCCGTGCCGGTCAAGCTGCCCTCGGTGTCCCGGCGCATCACGAAGCGCAGGTAGAGGAGAGCTACGACGAGGCAGATGACGAACAGGATGACGGCGATGGCGCTGCCGTACCCCATCTGCGTTCGCTTGATGCCGAAGTCGACGAGGTACACGGCCATGGTGTCCGAGGCATGGAAGGGGCCGCCTCTGGTGGTGGCCCACACCAGGTCGAAGAGCTGGATGGCCCCGATGATCGACAGGAAGACCGACACCCGGATGGTCGGGCCCCAGCAGGGGCAGGGTGATGCTGCGTACCGTCTGGCGTCGGCTGGCGCCGTCGATGGCGGCGGCCTCCTCCAGCTCGCGCGGGATACCCTGGAGGCCAGCCAGCATGATGATCATGTGGAAGCCGAAGTACTTCCAGGAGATGATCACGAACATCGTCAGCATGACGATCGACCGGTCGGCCAGCCACTCGTGGACGAGGAACCCCAGACCGACGGATTCGAGACCCCGGTCGACCATGCCGCCAGGGTAGAGCAGCAGCTGGAAGACGATGCCGGTCGTGGCCTCGGAGAGCACGTACGGCGCGAAGAAGAGCAGCCGCAACAGCATGCGACCACGGATCCGTCGGTTCAGTTGGAGCGCCAGCCACAGGGCGAACGGGATCTGGATCGTCAGCGACAGGATGACGATCAGCATGTTGTGCCAGGCCGCGCCACGGAAGACGGAGTCGTTGAGGGCCTTGACGTAGTTGTCGAGGCCCACGAAGTCCGTGAGTGGCGTGAGCCCGTTCCAGTCGTACAGGCTGTACCACGGCTGCCTGGACGATCGGGAGCAGGACGAACAGCCCGTAGACGGTCAGCGCTGGCAGCAGGAAGGCCACCACCGTCAGCCATCGGCGGGAACGCGACGTCGACGTGCCCGCCCGGCTGGTCGCGGACGTCATCCGTCCTGGGAAACCGAGTGGGCCGACGCGAACGCCGACCCACTCACAGTCCTATCGAGCGCCGAGCTCACGCTTCGGATTGTGCCGCCTCCGTGATCGCCCCGACGACCTCCTCCGGCGACAGGACGCCGGCCACGAGGCCGCCGACCGCGTCGTTGATGGCCGCACCCAGGGCCGGGCTGGTCACCTGGTCAAGGTAGCCCTGCGCGAACGTGGCTGCCGAACGAGCTTGCAGTACCGACTGCAGGTTCGGATCCGTGACGAGGCTCTCCGCGCCCACCACCGTCGGCAGCGTGCCGTCGTTAAGGCCGGCCCACGCTGCCACGACGGTGGGGTCGGTGGTCAGGTACTTGAGGAATTCGACGGCCTCGGGAGGAGCGTCGCGACCGACGACGTAGTTGTCGCCGCCGCCGAAGACGTCGGTCGGCAGGCCGGCCCCACCATCGACCATGGGGAAGCTGGCCCAGCCGAGCGCGTCGCCGATGCCCTCGCCGGACTCGCTATTGGACTTCTGCGCGCCAGCGGCCCACTGGCCCTGCACCATGAAGGCCGCCCTGCCATTGCCGAACTCACCCTCCTGAGCGTCGTGTGTGGCAGCCAGGAAGCCGGGCTGGAAGGGCTCCATGTCGACAAGGCGCTTGAGCTCAGTGGCGGCCTGCACGAAGCAGTCGGCGCTCCAGTCGCCGGTCGTGATGGCCGTGTTCATGCCCTCCTGGCCGCAGATGCGGACCGACAGATAGGCGAACCAGAACATGGCGGTCCATGTGTTGGAGGCCTCACCCGCCAGGCTGATGGGCACGATGCCCGCGTCCTTCAGGGTCTGCACATCGGTCAGGAACTCCTCCCAGGTCGCGGGCGGCGCGTCGATGCCGGCCTGCGAGAGGAGGTCGCTGTTGTACCAGAGGCCGACCGCACCGAGGTTGTAGGGCAGACCGTACTGGGCGCCGTCGACCTGGGTCATGGAAAGACCGGCCGGGAGGATGACGTCCTTGACGTCGGCGATCTCGTCATCGATGGGCCGGACCAGGCCGGCGTCGACCTGCTGGGCAAGCGTGCCCCCGCCCCACGACTGGAACAGGTCGGGCGGGTTGCCCGACTGCATCTCGGCAGCGATCTTGTCCTTGAGCGCGGTGTTCTCGAGGACGGTGAGGTTGATCTTGACGTTGGGGTGCGCCGCCATGTAGTCGTTGACCGTGTTCTCGAGGAACGTCTTGCCCGGGTCGAGGTTGTGCAGGTCGTAGAGATCGAACTCCACCGCCTGATCCTGGGCGAATGTTGCAGCCGATCCACCGGTCAACGCCGCGGTCGCCAGCAGCAACGCGGCGCCCGAAGCGGCAAACCACTTCCTGGGAGTTCGATTCACGAGACGATCCTCCTGCCTCCACGGTGGCCCGGGCTCCTCCCGAGTTCCACATCGTCCGCTCCGCTTGGTAGCGGTTGCAGACATCTGGTCGTGCTCTCCCGCATGACCCGACGCGGGCATCGTACACGTCTGCCACCCTGACTGCAAGCGCTTACAGGATGTTGCAGACTGGTACAGTTGCCGCCATGGGGACGAGGAGCAGCGCGCGCCGAAGCAGCCGGCCGGGTGAGTCGGTGACCATCTACGAGGTCGCTCACGAAGCTGGCGTGTCCACAGCCACGGTGTCGCGCGTCATCAACGACCGACGTCACGTTCGGGAGGCTACCCGTCAGCGAGTCGAGGAGGCCATGCAGCGCCTTGGCTACGTCGCCAACCGTCAGGCGCGCGGCCTGGCCGGCGGCCGTTCCAAGGTCATCGGGTTGCTTGTTTACGAACTTGGTTCGTCCTACTTCAACCAGCTCGTCCGGGGCATCGACTCGGCCGCGACGAACGCCGGCTACGACCTCATGCTCTACACCACTCACGCCCGACGGGAGAAGGAAGCCCAGCACGCCGCTGAGCTGGCGAGCGGACCCGTGGATGGGCTGATCTTCGTACTGGCGGTGGACATCGACAACTATGTCGATCGGCTGCGCTCGCAACGAGTCCCGTTCGTCTTGCTCGACCATGATCGCGATGTCCCGGGGAGCACCTTCATCACGGCCGCCAACCGCAGCGGCACCAGCGAGGCCATCGGGTATCTTGTCGAGCTGGGCCATCGGCGCATCGGCTTCATCACCGGCACTCCGGGGACCAGCAGCGCACGCGCACGCATGGCCGGCTATCGCGACGCGCTTCGGGAAGCCGACATCGACTACGACGCCGACCTGGTGGCCGAAGGCGACTTCCTGGAGACCCGCGGCTACGAGGGGGCGCAGCTGCTGCTGGCGCTCGACCCGCGGCCGACCGCCATCTTCACGTGCGCCGATACAGCCGCCTTCGGCGCGCTCAAGGCTTGTCGCGAGGCTGGACTCTCGGTACCGAGTGACATCTCCATCGTTGGCTTTGACGACATTCCCGAAGCATCGCTGGTGACGCCGCCCCTGACAACGGTTCGCCAGCCCCTCCAGGAGATGGGCGCCACCGCGGTGCGGTTGTTGCGGCGACTGATGGACGAGCCGGAGGTGACGCCGAGGCGGACCGAACTCGCGACCGAGCTGATCATCCGCGAGTCGACCGCGCCGCCGCATCTCGACTAGCCCGCTCGGGCCCGCGGAGGCGCATCCCAGTCGTGCCGGGCGCTCAGGCCTGGGCCAGCCCGTTGCGGGCGATGACATCGCGGTACCAGTAGGCGCTGTCCTTGGGTGTGCGCTCCAGGGTGTCATAGTCGACATGGACGATCCCGAAGCGCATGTGATAGCCATGCGACCACTCGAAGTTGTCCATCAATGACCACTGGTAGTAACCGCGCACGTCCACGCCCTGATCGATGGCGGCATGCAGCGCACGGAGATGGCTGGCGAGGTAGGCGATCCGTCGCTCATCGTGAACGGCACCGTCCTCGACCGGATCGTCGTAGGCCACGCCATTCTCGGTGATGTATACCGGCGGCAGCTCCGGGTACGTCGCCTTCAGGCCCACCAGGAGGTCACGCAGCCCATCAGGCGTGAGCGGCCAGCCCATGTCCGTGGCGTCCGGTCCGGGATCGACCGCTCCGACGTCATGAAGGCCCGGGGTGTGCGGGATGGTGGCCCCGGTCTGGTTCGATCAGGATCTCGTCGCTGTAATAGTTGATGCCCAGGAAGTCGAGGGGCGCAGCGATGATCTCCAGGTCCCCCGGTGCCACCGGCAGCCCACCGAAAGCGGCGAGGTCGTGGCTGACGTCCTCCGGGTAGCCGGCCCGGAAGATGGGCTCCGTCCAGACCCGGTTGCGCAGACCGTCCATGCGGCGGATGCCGTCCTGAAGCGTGGCATCGGGCTCGGCCAGGGCGCTGCGGATGGGTTGCAGGTTGAGCGTGATACCCAGCTCCGGTGCTGGGTCGATGGAACGCATCGCCCGCACGGCAAGGCCGTGGCCCAGCAACAGGTGGTGGATGGCCCTTGTCGCCTCGGTGGCGTCGCGGTGGCCGGGCGCATGCGTGGCGTCGACGTAGCCGAGCAGCGATGAGCACCACGGTTCATTGAGTGTGATCCAGCGCGGCACGCGATCGCGAAGCGCGTCGAAGACGATCGCGGCGTAGTCGGCGAAGTGCTGCGCCGTGTCACGCTGCGGCCAGCCACCAGCATCCTGGAGTGCCTGCGGCAGGTCCCAGTGGTAGAGCGTGACGGCCGGCTCGATCCCGGCCCCGAGGAGCTCATCGACGAGCCGATGGTAGAAGTCCAGGCCGGCCTGGTTGATGTCGCCGACACCATTCGGGAACACCCGCGGCCAGGCCACGCTGAAGCGGTAGGTGCGCAGGCCCAGCTGCTTCATGAGCGCGACATCGTCGCGATAGCGGTGATAGTGATCGACCGCGATGCGGCCGGTGTCTCCGTCCCTGACCATGCCCGGGGTCCGACATTGGATATCCCAGATGCTGGGGCCGCGACCGTCCTCGTCGACGGCGCCCTCGACCTGATACGAGCTGGTGGCAGTCCCCCACAGGAACCCCTCGGGGAATGTCATCTCTGCTGCCGACGCCATAGCTGCTCCTTCTGTCATGCCAGGCCACTGTCCGCCTTGGCTCGGGCCGCGCCCTGCAGGCAGCCGCCATCCTCGTCCACCGAGGCGCAGGTAACGAGGTGCCCCGACGTGACTTCGACCATGGTGGGGTTGTCATCGGTCGCAGGCGCCGTGGCGTCACCGACCGGATAGTGCTGGTGATAGATGCAGGTGCCGTTCTCGCGGGCGGCCGCGATGTCGCGCCAGTGCTCCCGGTCGCGAGCGTCATGCAGGGCCGGCACGGATTCGAGCAACATCTGCGTATACGGGTGGGATGGTCGGTCGAAGACCGCGCTGGCGGGCCCACGCTCGACGATGCGGCCCTTGCGAAGGATGATGGCCTGGTCGCTGATGTAGTTGCCGAGCGACAGGTCATGGGTGATGAAGAGCACGCCCAGGCCACCTGCCTTGAGATCGCCCAGCAGGTTCAACACGTCGATGCGGGTCGAGGCATCGAGCATGCTGATGATCTCATCGGCGACCAGGAAGTCGATATCCATGAGCAGGGCCCTCGCCACCAGCATGCGCTGCAACTGACCGCCGCTGAGCTGGTGTGGGTACTTTCCCAGCACGCTCCCGGGCTCGAGTGCCACGTTTCGCAGGGCCTGGTCCACGCGCTCGACCCATTCGCCATTGCCGACACCCCCGTGGTATTCGGAGCGCACCATGCCAAAGATGCGGTCGGCCTTGAAGATAGGGTTGTAGGAACTGAAGGGATCCTGGAAGACACCCTGGACCTGCTGCCGGTAGGGCTTGAGCTGGGACGTCTTGAGCGCGGCTACATCCTGCCCGTCGTAGAGGATCTGTCCACTGGATACCGATGTGAGCCGCAGGATCATCTTGCCGATGGTCGACTTGCCACTGCCACTCTCACCGATGAGCGAGATGACCTGGCCGGGCTCGGCGGTGAAGGAGACGTCCTTGACTGCGTGCAGCGTCTGGCCTCCAAACGTGCCCACGCGATAGACCTTGTTGACGCCCCTGACCTCAAGCCGAGCCATCAGCCACCTTCCAGCAGGCCACCTGGTGGCCTGGCTCGATCTCGATGAAGGGCGGTTGCTCCAGGCACTGCTCGTCGGCGAGCGGACAGCGGGCTCGGAACCGGCAACCTCGCGGCGGATCGAGTAGTGATGGCGGCCGGCCCGGGATCCCCTGCAGTCGCCTGTCCTCGAACCGCACACCGACCTCCGGGAGCGACGAGATGAGCATCCTGGTATAGGGGTGCTGCGGCCCGCCGATGATGACGTCGGTCGGCGCCTTCTCGGCGAGGTGTCCGGCGTACATCACCGTGATGGTGTCCGCGATCTCGTGGAGGATCGACAGGTCGTGGGTGATGACGATCATCGACTTCACGAACTCGTTATCGCGGAGGCCGACGAGCGCTCCGGCGACCGCCTTCTGGGTCGACACATCGAGCGCCGAGGTGATCTCGTCGGCGATGAGCAGTGACGGATCAAGCAGCGTGGAGAGCACCATCACGACACGCTGCTTCATGCCACCCGACAACTCCATCGGGTACAGGTCCAACACTCCATCGCGCAGGCCGACCATGCTCAGTCGGCGCTGATACTCGTCGGCCACGGTGTCGTACCTGATGCCCCGCGATTCGATCAGTTCCCGGGACATCCGGCCGATCTTGCGGGTCGGGTTCATGGCGCTCATGGCGTATTGCGGCACGACCGAGACAGTGTGGAAGCGGAATGCATCCATGGCGCGGCTATCGCCGATGGGGATCTCCTGGCCATCGATCTCGACGCTGCCACCGACATGGCGCATCCGCCCATCGAGCCGGATGAGGCTGTTGCCCAGGGTGGTCTTCCCGCAGCCGGACTCACCAGCCAGGCCCATGATCTCCCCGTCCCCCACATCGAACGTGACGCCGTCGAGCGCACAGATATCGCCAGCGAGCGTGTTGTAGTAGACCCTGAGGTCGTTCACCTTGAGCGTCATCGGCTACAGCGTCCTGAGACGCGGATTGAAGACCTGGTCCAGGCCCACGTTCATGACATACATCGAGCCGACGATGGCGACGATGCCGATGCCCGGAGGGATGAACCACCACCACATGCCCAGCTGCAGGGCGGACCACAGCACCGCGTTGTTCATCATCAGACCCAGCGAGATGCCCTCCGTGGGTCCAAGGCCGATGAAGTCCAGCGTCGCCGCGATGAGCACGGCGTTGCCGAACAACAGGATGAATGTGAGCATCAGGTATGAGCTCATGTTCGGTGCGATCTCACCGGTGATGATCTTGCGCGTGCCGACGCCGGTCAGCCGAGCCAGGTCGACGAAGTCACGCGAGCGAAGCGAAAGCGTCTGCGCTCGGATGGCACGCGCCGCCCAGGGCCACGCCGTGAATCCGATGAAGATGGCCTCGACCAGCAGACCCCTGGCGTCGACATACGCGACCACCACGATGAGCACCATGAGGGTCGGGATGACGAGCACGACGTTGGTGAGCATGTTCAACATCTCATCGATGAGGCCACCGCGATAGCCGGCCACGAACCCGATGGTCATGCCGAGGATGGAGGCCAGCCCGCCGCCCACGATACCAACGAAGAATGTGGCGCCCAGACCGTGCACGAACTGGACGAAGACGTCCTGCCCGAAGGTGGTCGTGCCGAACCAGTAGTCACCGGAGGGGGCCTGTGCGCCGGGACCGATGTATTCGTTCGGCCCGTAGTCGCGCAGCATCGGGCCGACCAGGGCCACCACGGCCATGCTGGCGATGATGACGATGCTGACGAAGATCTTGCGGTCGCGGCGCGCGAAGTAGAGGAACTCACGCAAGCGTCCGACGCGTCTGCGCGGGGTGGGCGTGGCGCTCGTGCCGTGAGGCTCCATGCCCGCACTGGCCGTGTCGCCCGCAGCTGGTCCAGGCATGTCAGTCGCTCTCCATGCCCAGGCGGACTCGCGGATCCACGATGACATAGATGATGTCGATCACGAAGTTGGCCAGCAGGACGCCGATGATCACGAACAGGAAGATGCCCTGGAGCAGGAAGTAGTCCTGGTTGATGATGGCCTGGTAGGAGTACCAGCCCAGCCCCGGGTACGAGAACACGACCTCGGTCACGAGGGCGCCGGCGACGATGACGCCCAGCGACAACGCCAGGCCCGTCAGCTGCGGCAGCAGGGCATTGCGATAGGCGTACTTGCGGACCAGGCGGTCGGGTGCGCCAAGCGATCCCAGGTAACGGCTGTAGTCCGCGTCGAGCTCGTAGATGATCAGGTTACGCATGCCGATGGCCCAACCGCCGAACCCCACCAGGAACAGCGACAGGAACGGCAGGAACCAGTGCCACACGAGACTGCTGGCGAACTGCACGCTCAGCACCGGGGCCAGGTTGAAACCGTAGGTGCCGGCGATGGGAAAGACCTGGAAGACCGTGCCAAGCAGCCAGGCCAGCAGGATGGCCAGCCACATGTAGGGCGTCGCAGTCAGGATGGAGCCCATCGGCAGGACGGCGCCGTCAAGCCACCGCTTGCGCGCGGCGAAGGCGCCGAACTTGTTACCGGCCCAGAACGCCAGCAGGACCGCCGGGATGAGCAGGGCGAGGGTGTACGGCAGAGCACCCAGGATCACCTGGGTCACCGGCTGTGGGAAGAGCCAGACGCTGATGCCGAGGTCGCCGTGGAAGAGAGCCACCCAGAAGTTGAGGTACTGCTGCCAGACCGGCTGGTCCAGGCCGAAGGCGCCCATGAAGAAGCCCATCATGTTGTCGGCATCGGTCGGCTGTAGCGACATGCGAGAGACCATGGATCGCACCGGATCGCCCGGTGCCAGGCGAGGGATGAGCCAGTCGATGGTCACCGCGACCATGAAGGTGACCGCGTAGAACAGGAACTTGCGGGCGAAGTAGCGGCGCATGGCTCTCCGGTACGGTCCCTGGGGTGACGGCGCCCCGCTTCCTGGCTCCGGCCGGAAGCGGGGCGCGTGCGCTGGGGCCTAGCCCTCGGCGGGAGCCGGATGCTCGAGTGCGTCAAGCATGCGGATGCCGCCCATCTGCCAGAAGCCACGCCACGTAGTCGGCAGATAGTGGTTGCCGTCGGCAGACGGCCAGTTGGTCCAGACAGCGTCGCTTACCTGTGACCACATGCCGTTGTACCAGAGTGGTGCCATCGGCACGTCGGTGAGCTGGATG
The DNA here is from genome assembly GCA_963764785.1 of uncultured Chloroflexia bacterium. Lineage (GTDB taxonomy): Bacteria > Chloroflexota > Limnocylindria > Limnocylindrales > CSP1-4 > JAFMJV01. The sequence continues at coordinate 347,496 of CAVXTU010000001.1, forward strand.
GTCTGGAGTTGCGAAGTGATCGCCTTGATCGCCTCGGTGTCCTCGACAGGGGTCTGGCTGAGCTGCTGCACCAGCGCCCAGGCCTCGGGGTTGTCATAGCGCCCGTAGTTCTCATTGCTCATCACTTCTTCGATGGGCAGGCGGAAGATGTACTGGTAGTACGTCCACGGGGTATTGCTGAGTTGCTTGTCATTGACGATGGCCAGGTCGAACGTGCCGTTCTGGATCGCTTCGGTCCTGGCGCCGTAGTCGGGGAATGCCGTCTCGACGTTGATGCCGACGGCCTTGGTCGAGTCGCTGACGACGCGGATGGCCTCCATCCAGTCGGTCCAGCCGTTGGGGACGATGATCTCGAGTGCGATGGGCGAGCCGTCGAGGTTGTCGCGCCAGCCGTCGCCGTCGGCGTCCACGTAGCCAGCCTCGTCGAGCATGGCCGCCGCTGCCTCGGGGTCGTAGCTGAAGCCGAGTTCGTCCACGACAGCCTGGTCAACGTACTGCTCCCAGGGCGGCAGCAATCCGGTGGGATCGGCCTTCTGGACGATGTTGCCGTAGACCACATTGACGATGGTGTCGGTGTCGATCGATGTGGCCAGCGCCTTGCGGAAGGCCGCGTCATCGAGCGGTGCTTCGGCGTTGTTCATGGCCAGCCAGGCGGTGTTGGATGACATCATGTATGGCGGGTCGGGGTAGTAGGTGCTGATGCCGTAGCCACCGTCCACGAGCGTGGCGACGCCCGGCAGGAAGTTGTTTGACATGTCAAGGCCGCCCTGGAGGACGAGGCCCAGCGCCACGTTGTTGCTGCCATTGACGATATCGACGATGTAGGTGGGCTTGGGGTCAAGGCCCAGCGCCTTGGTACCCCACCAGTCGTCACGCTTCTGCCAGACCTGACGGCCCTGGTCGTGCGTCAGATACTCGTAGGGACCGGAACCCACGGGGTTCTCGTTGGCGCCCATGATCTCCTCGTCAGTCCGGTCGCCCCAGAGGTGCGAGGGCACGATAGCGCGGTTGTAGAGGAAGTTCGACCACTCCGCATGCTGCGGCTCGGAGAAGGTAACGACGGTGGTCAGGTCACCGACCGCGTCGACGTTGTCGATGAAGTCCCAGAGGCCCGAGTAGGGCACGCCGGGGCGCTGGCCCAACCCGATGGTGAACACCACGTCGGCCGCGGTGATGGGCTTGCCGTCGGCCCAGGTGAGGCCGTCGCGGAGCGTGATGGTGTACTCCAGGTCGCCCGTCCACTCTCCGCTCTCGGCGAGCCATGGGATGTATTCGTTGGTCAGTGGGTCATAGTTGAACAGCGGCTCGTACACGAGGCCCAGCGTGCCCATGGCGTAGCCCCAGTCCTGGATGGGATTCCAGCTGCTGGGTGGGCCCCACTGCGTGCCGCTGGTATAGAGCGTTTCGTCGCGTGGGTATTCGGCCGGCTGCGCTGCCGCCGGCACCACCGCGGTCAGCGCGATGGCGAGACCTCCGACGAGACTCACCAACTTGGTGCGGTTCTTCATGAGCTGATCACTCCTCCTGGTCGTTTCCTTGATCGTCCAGTAGCTCCTCGGTCAACCGACTTCGCTTGGCAACCCTCCTTGTGTTCGTCGCGCTCTATCGGCCCCTGAGGGGATCCGATGGGATGGGCCCGACCGTCGACTGACGGATGATCAGCTCGGTCGGCAGGATCACCCGCTGTGGCGACTTGCTGTCGTCGCTGAGCAGGCGGAACAAGGCGTTGGCGGCTTCGGCCCCGAGCTGGTCGGTGGATTGGCGCATCGTGGTAAGCGGCGGCTTCGACCTGGCAGCGTCGGCGATGTCATCGAACCCGGCCACCGCGATGTCCTCCGGCACGTGGACACCGTGCGCGACCAGGGCCTCGAGCGCCGCGAGCGCCATGGCATCGCTGGCACAGAAGATGGCATCAGCCTTCGCCTCCACGAGCTCCATGGCAGCCGAGATGCCCGACGGCGCCAGGTAGTCGCCTTCGGCGATCAGTCCGTCGGTCGGCAGTCCGGCTCGTTCCATGGCCCGTCGATAGCCGGCCAGTCGCTCCTCAGCGGAGACACCGCCGCGACGTCCCGTGATGTGGCCGATGCGTCGTCGTCCCAGCGAGACGAGGTGGTCGGTGACGGTTTCGGCTGAGCGTTCGTTGTCGATGTCGACATAGCTGGCCGAACGGTCCTTGTGGCGATGTCCGACGAGGACCGTGGGAAGGCTCGAGGTCACCAGTCCATCGACCAGCGGGTCGTCGAGCATGTCGGCCGTGACGATGAGGCCGTCGAAGAGGCGCATGCCCAGGATGCGCTCGAGCGTCTGCTCCTTGGTCAGGTCTGCGAGCCACAGCATCATCCCGGCGCCGCGCTCGGCCAGGGCTGCGCTGATGCCGCTGAAGAGGCGAGAGAAGAACACGTCCTGGAACAGCAGCGCGGGCGGCACATGGATGACCACGCCGACCACGCCGGAGCGTCCGGAGGCCAGGGTCCGAGCCGCCAGGTTGGGCCGATAGGCGGTCTGCTCCATGGCCTCGAGGACCCTGACCCGCGCGCGCTCAGAGACTGATCCGCCGTTGATCACGCGCGAGACCGTGGAGCGCGAGACACCGCTCACGGCGGCCACGTCATCCAGGGTTCCGACCATCCGCTGGCCGCTCTCCTCTCCCGCTCCCCGGCGCCTCCCTGCGCCTCCCATGTATGGGAGCGCTCTCATAGGCAGGGTGAAGCCGCCGGCAGCCAGGCCTGAACTCGTCAGTAGCCCTCGGCGCTGCCGAAGCTGATTCCTGCCTGCCGATAGCGGCTCATGTCCAGGAACGCCAGCATCACGGGCAGGATGGCCAGGTGCTCCAGCTGGCGGCGACGGACCGCTCCGCGCTGAGTTCGTTTGCTAGGATGGTTGGATCCACCGAGAGGCGTACGGGGTCCGTCCAGCCGGCCAGACGGTCGGCAGATGCAAGGGCCCGCGACCTGACGGAGGAGGAGGTAGCCGGTATGGCAACTGTCACCTTTGACGGGGTCTGGAAGAAGTTCGGCGAAGTCGTCGCCGTGAACGACCTCAATCTCGAGATCAACGACGGCGAGTTCATGGTCCTGGTCGGACCCTCGGGCTGCGGCAAGACCACGTCGCTGCGGATGATCGCGGGACTCGAGGAGATCAGCGAAGGGTCGCTGTCGATCGGCGACCGGGTCGTCAACCACGTCGCGCCCAAGGACCGCGACATCGCCATGGTGTTCCAGTCCTACGCGCTCTACCCACATATGACCGTGCGCGACAACATGGCCTTCGGCCTCAAGCTGCGCAAGACGCCCAAGGATGAGATCGAGCGGCGCGTCAACGAGGCGGCGGCGATGCTGTCCTGCCAGAACCTGCTCGACCGCAAGCCGCGCGAACTCTCCGGTGGCCAGCGCCAGCGCGTCGCGCTGGGGCGGGCCATCGTTCGTGAGCCGGCCGTGTTCCTCATGGACGAGCCCCTCTCCAACCTTGACGCCAAGTTGCGCGTGCAGACGCGTGCCGAGATCGCGCGATTGCACCAGCGCCTGGGCACCACCACGGTCTACGTCACGCACGACCAGGTCGAGGCCATGACCATGGGCCAGCGCATCGCGGTCATGAGCGAGGCGCGGCTGCAGCAGGTCGGCTCTCCCCAGGAGCTCTACGACCATCCGGACAACCGCTTCGTAGCGGGCTTCATCGGCTCGCCCTCGATGAACTTCCTCGAGGTCGACGTGACGCGTACGGGCGATGCGGTCCAGCTCAAGGGCGACGGGATCGACATCCCCCTGCCCGACCACTACATGGCCGGATTCAAGTCGTTCACGGGCAACAAGCTGGTGGTCGGCGTGCGACCCGAACATCTCGATGTGGAGGCTCCGCCCCCCAGTGGCTCGCTCAGCGGCAACGCCGACGTGGTGGAGTACCTCGGCAACGAGGAGCTCATCCACCTGTCTGTCGGCGGTCATGACATCGTCGCCCTCATCGGCAGCGAGCATCATGTCAAGCCGGGTGACGACCTGACCCTGAACATCTCGCTGGACAAGGTCCACCTGTTCGATCCCGAGACCACCCTGGCCATCGGCAAGGAGCGGGACGAGGCCACGATCCGCAGGGGCGGCGCGGCACGCAAGGAGAAGACGCCCAAGGAGGAGGCCTCCGCGGCCGTGTAGACCCTGGCGCGGGGCCTGCGGTTGGCCTCACCATCACAGGCGTGGTTTGGGGCCGTTGGTTCGGTCACAGGCCACGCCCGGCCCATTTCGGGTCGCCAATGCTGGCAAAGGCTGGCATCGAGCCAGCCGACACGGGCCGTTCTAGCGGTAGGATCTCGACTGAACCGGACGTGATCCGGCCCGACGACGCTTTCATGGAGCATGGCCGCCAGTTCCTGCTGAGTGTCCGCGACCGCTCGTTCACCAGCCAGGTTCTTGAGCTGGTTCGGGTCATTCGTCAGGTCGTAGAGCTCCCGCTCACCGGTGGCGTACTCGGTATAGACCCAGCGGACGTCCGAATATGCCAGGGTGGTCCGCAGGCCATACCACGCTGGTACGGCCGCCGGATCGGGCCACCGATGCCCGGGGTGCAGGATCTCCTCGTAGATCGACGTTCGGTCGAGGCGATCCACGTCTCCGTCAAGGAGCGGGATGAGATCCATGCCATCGATGTCTTCCATGGTGCAGCCGGCGAGGCCGCAGAACGTCGGCGCCAGGTCCACGTTCTGGACCGGCTCCTCGATCGATCGCCCCGCGCTACCCCAGCGCTGCGGCCACCACGCGTACATGGGTACCGGCGTCGAGTAGGGATAGCCCTTGCTTTCAAGGCGGTGCTCTCCCATGAGCACGCCATTGTCGGCGGTGAAGACGATGAGCGTGTCGTCCAGCCGACCGGTCTTCTTGAGGGCGCGACTGACCCGCTGCGAGACCCAGTCGACGCCCAGGATCGCCTCGCAGCGGCGACGTAGTGAGTAGCTGCGCTCCCGCAGACGTGAGCGTGACCTGACGAACCTGGGCTTGTCGCTGACGTTGGCTTCATCGTAGGCAGGGCCTGCCCACGGCACCACCTTCCGGCAGGCAGGATCGCCGGCGAATTTGGCCATGGGTATCTGGGGTGGGTGGCCGTCGTACAGCGAGATGATCATGAACAGGGGCTCATCCCTGGGAGTCGCCCGAATGTGCGCTGCGGCCCGGAGGCCGGCCACCCGTGACGAATGGTCGCGCGGGGCACTCCCCCGCTTCTGCACCCCGTGTCGCGTCCACAAACGATAGTCGTAGAAGTGACCCTGGTTCTCCCAGATGACGTCGAAGTCATCCCAGCCCTGGGCATAGTGCTCCATGCTGCGACGGTCGGGTGCCCATCGCGCGAGCGAGTTGAGGAATTTGCCGACATATGCGGTGTGGTATCCAGCTGCCTGTAGCTCCACCGCGACCGTTTCACTTGGGTCGTACTTGCGCATCTCATTGCGCGTGATGCCGTTGCGATGGCCGTAGCGACCGGTCAGGACGTTGGCACGGGCCGGGCAGCATAGGGGTGTGGAGCCAGAGGCGTTAAGGGTGATGCCTTGCTCGACCCAACGAGCCAGATCCGGTGTGCGCTGGTGATCCTTCCACAGTCGAGCCGCTTTGGGAGAGAAGTCATCCATGTAGATGACCACGATGTTCGGCCGCGGTGGTTCCGGGGTGAAGGACGCTTCCGATGGCGATATCGACGCGTCCGCGCCGGCAGACGGGGAATGCGTAGGGCCGACCATCAATGCCACCACCACGACCGCGGCGGAGGCTGCGATCGCGAGTGCTCGTGACAACGGCATCGACAACCACGCACCTCCTGCCCATTGATCCTCGCTATCGGCGACTCTACCAGCGGCCGCGGGATATTCGTGCACGGTGGTGGGTGACGACGCCGGGAGGACCCGGAAGGATCAGATTCAGTCGCCCCTTGTGGCCCGGGGTCCGCGCTCTCGGCGATCGAGATCCTGGATCTTGGCGACCTTGCGGCCTGAGCCACCGCCGGCGAACTCGCCTGCCAGCCAGTGGTCGACCAACAGGGGTGCTACGTTCTGGCCCACCACCAAGGCACCGAGACAGAGCACCCTGGCATCGTTGGACTTGATGGCTCGCTCTGCGGAGTACGGATCACTGACCGGCGCGGCCCTGACACCGTGGACCTTGTTGGCCACGATCGCCATGCCCAGCCCAGTGCCGCAGACCAGCACGGCACGATCGACCTCGCCTGAGGCGACCGCCCGAGCGACCGGTTCCGCGACCTCGGGATAGTCCACGTCCTGGTCGCTTGCGACGCCGAAGTCGATGATCTCGTGACCCTGCTCCTGAAGATGGGACTTGACGTACTCCTTGAGTGGATAGCCGCTGATGTCGGCCCCCATGGCGATCCGCATGGCCACTACCCTGCTACCGTTTGCATCGACGCACTGCCGCAAAGAACGGTGCGCGTCTTGGGACCATCGAGCTCGATGAAGATGACGCGCTGCCATGTTCCCAGGACCAGTTCACCCTCGACCACCGGCAACACCAGCTGGGTGCCGGCGAAGCTGGAGATAACATGCGCGGCGGCATTTGGGTTGTCGTTGCGATGGTGCTTGAACGGCTCGAACAGTGCGGGAATCCCGACGGCAATCTTCTCATAGTCCTCGAGCATCTCTGGGTCGTTCTCACCGATGATCAGAGCGGCCGTGGTATGCGGCACGCTCAGGATGAGCCAACCATCCGGCCAGCTATGCGCAATGACGTGGTCGGTGATGTCGAGCGCCTGCACTCGCCGCTCGCTCTGGACTTCGATCTCCTTCATGCCAGACCCTCGGCGACGGGGTCCGCCAGTATCGCTTCCAGCGTGCTCAGGAAACGCGCAGCTGCCGCGCCGTCGATCGCCCGATGATCGACTGACAGAGTCAGCTCGGCGATCTGGCGCGGTACGAACGAGTTGCCGTCCCAGTGAGGCGCGGGGCGCGTGCGACCAACGGCCAACGTGAGCACGTCAGGCCGGCTGATGACCGCCGAGAAGCGGTCGACCGAAAACATACCCAGGTTGGAGACGGTCAAGCTGCGCGGGCCCATATCGGATGCGGTGAGCTTGCCGGAGCGCCCTCGGGCAGCGGCGTCCCGGACGGCGTCGGCCATGTCGGCGAGGTCCAGGTCCTGCGCGCCTGGGATGACAGCGATGAGGAGTCCGGCCGGTCCGTCCACCAGTAGCCCGAGGTCCACGCTCGATCGAAGCACAGGATTATCGCCGTCCCATGCAAGGTTGCACTCAGGATGACGAACGAGCGCCTGTGCCACCGACGCGCAGATCAGTGGCGTGGGCTTGGCGACCGAGAGACCCGCCTCCACGTCAGCCTGGAGCCCCAGGTAGAAGTGTGGGATCGACTGCCACGAGCGAGTCGTCAGATCGGCGATAGCCTGGCGTGCACGGTCTGCTGACCCTGGTGTTGCGCTACGCCGATCCGTTACGGTGGCCAGGCCCCCAGTCGCAGCAGCCTCCGCGGCCTTGCGCACGTCGGCTTCGGTGATCAGGCCGTCCTGGCCACTGCCGCTGAGCTCGGCAGGGTCGACCCCGAGCTGCTTGGCGACCCGGCGAGCTCGTGGACTGACGCGGCCGCGACGGGACGGTGCCGGCGGCGCCGTGCTGTCCGAGCCGGTCGACGGGACTGCAGAGGAGGAGTCGACAGTCCCGGACGACCCGCTCGGAGGAGAGGATGCTGGATCTGGTTGGACCGGATTCGAGGGAGCGATCGCGCCGGCATCCTCTCCCGGGGCCAGGATGCGGGCGATCACCTCCCGGGTCTGGACGGTGTCGCCCTCGCTCACGGTGAGTCCCGTGAGAGTGCCCGCGGCATAGGCCTCCACCTCCATGACGCTTTTCTCGGTGTCGACCTCGAACAGCGGGTCGCCCACGGCCACCTCATCGCCCTCGGCTTTGAGCCAGCGCACGAAGACGACCTCCATGCCCACCTCCCCCACCTCAGGGACGATGACGTCGCTGGCCATCAGCCGCCGCGGACCAGGGCCCGCGCCTCAGCAGCGATACGTTCTGCGGTTGGCACGACCTGAGCCTCGAGATGCGGGGCGAACGGGATCCCGTGCTCGGGCCCGGTGATGGTCTTGACAGGCCCGTCCAGGTATTCGATGGCACGATCGGCGAGAGCAGCGGCTACGTTCCCACTCCAGCCACCCAGCGGCGAGCCTTCCTGGACGATGATGCACCGCCCTGTCTTGCGGACCGACTCGACGACGGTGTCGGTGTCCATCGGGCTAAGCCAGCGAAGGTCGATGACTTCGGCATCGATGCCCTCTGTGGCCAGGGTCTCCGCGGCAGCCGTGGCCCGATGGACCATCAGCAGCGCACCTACGATCGTCACGTCGGCACCTTCCCGGCGTACCTCCGCCTTGCCGATGGGGACCTCGTAGGGCTCCGCGGGGACCTCGCCCAGAGCGGTGGCCTCCACGGCGCGGCCCTTTGAGCCATAGAGGTGCTTGTGGCTGCAGATGAGGACCGGGTCGGGATGACGGATGGCCGTCGTGAACATGCCCTTGGCATCGTACGGATTGGAGGGCACGCCGACCACCAGGCCGGGCACACCATGGAAGAGGTTTTCGATGGAATTGGCGTGCTGGGCCCCGCGCCCCGAAGCACCGGTCGGCGCATGGAGAGTCAGCGGCACGCGGACCTTGCCGCCGGACATCAGTCGGAACTTGCTGGCCTGCTGGATGATCTGGTCCGCCGCCGGCAACAGGAAGTCGCCGTACTGGAAATCGACGACGGGGCGGAGGCCACCGATCGCGGCACCGATGGCCAGACCCACGAAGCCCGCCTCCGCGACCGGGGTGTCGAGGATGCGGTCTTCGCCAAACCGATCGAGCAGGCCCAGGGACAGATGGAATGAGCCACCGATGCTGATGTCCTCGCCGATGGCTACGACCCGGGGATCTGCCTCCATCTCGCCCGCAAGGCCGCTGCGCAGTGCCTCTATGACCGTGGTCATTCGATCACCCCAGTGGCCAGTGGGCTCTCCTCGGCGAACGTGACTGCATCGTCGATGGTGTCGGACCGCATCTGCATCGGCAGCGTCGGCCTGCTGCTCCAGGTTCGCGGTCACGAGCGCCGCCCGCATCCGATGGACCGGATCACGCCGAAGCCACATCTCGACCTCTGCCTTGGGTCGGTAGGTGGCTGGATCGTCGCGCTTGTGGCCGCCCTGACGATAGGTCAGGCACTCGACCAGCGACGGGCCCTGCCCCGTGCGCGCACGCGCCACCGCACTCTGCACGGCCACCGTCACTGCGACGACATCATTGCCATCGACGACTTCGGCGGGCAGGGCGTAGGCGCGGACGCGCTCTGCGACCGAAGTCACCGGCGCCTGCCGATCGACGCGCGTGCTGATGGAGTAGAGGTTGTTCTCACAGACATAGACCACGGGTACTTTCCAAAGCGAGGCGAGGTTGTAGCCTTCATGGGCGTCGCCCTCGGTGGTCGCGCCATCGCCGGTGAAGCAGACTGCGACCTTGTCCTCGCCCAGCTGCTTGGCCGCGAACGCGAGGCCAGCCGAGATGGGGATCGAAGCGCCGACGATGCTGATGCCCGGCAGCGCGCCGACATCCCAGTCGCCGACATGGAGGGAGCCGCCCATGCCCCGGCAGCAGCCCGTCTCCTTGGCATACAGCTCGGCCATCAAACCTCGGGCACTGGAACCCTTGGCCAAGGCTTGGCCATGACCGCGGTGGGTGATGGTGATGGGATCGCCAGGCCTGAGCGAGGCGGTGCCACCAACGGCGCAAGCTTCCTGGCCGTGGGAGAGATGGATGGTGCCGGGGATGCGACCCTGCAGGAACAACGAATTGACGCGACTCTCGAACTCGCGGATCAGGGCCATCCGTGCATACAGCTCGACAGCGCGCTCGTGTCCAACAGGGTCGATGTCGATCGGCCCGTCCAGATCGATACCGGGAGTGTCGAACAACAACGTCATGATCCTCCCTCCCGGCTGGCGATTTCAGCAAATGTACCCGACCTGCAATATACCTGTCTAGCATCGTATACACCGAAACTCTGCCGGCGAACTTCGGCCGTAGCTGCTCCCACCTACTTCCCATGTTCGACAGCCAGGCCGATGGAGCCGACGATCAACATCCCCGCCGTCAGTCTCGTCGATCGGAAAGACCTTCGAGTACGGAGCCGCGACGCCAATCGATCGGACCAGTCCCAATCAAGCGTCGGCTGCGGCGGGCCTCATCGTCAGGCAACGGGACCTGTATATTCTGGTACTGCATGGACGGCACCTCACGGGTGAGGTGACCGGCTCAGAGGAAGGGAAGGCCGAACGCCGATGGTCGTGCGAGCATCTCCAGTTCCGCTGTACATCCAGATCGATGAGGAGCTCCGCGGCCAGATCGAGTCTGGTGAGCTTGGCCCGCTGGCACAGGTCCCGTCGGAGACGGACCTTGCTGAACACTTCAGCGTCAGCCGTATGACGGCTCGAAAAGCTCTCGACCGACTCGTGGCCGACGGGATGCTTTTCCGACAGCCAGGCAAGGGCACGTTCGTCGCTCCGACCAAGATCGCCCATGGCGCATCGCAGGGCCTTTCGTTCTCGGCTGCGATGAAGGCGCAAGGGCTGGCCTGCGAGACGCGCGTACTTGAGGCCGATGTCATCGGCGCACCATCGAACGTGGCTCGCGCCTTGACGCTGCCGGCTGGAGGGCAGGCGATCTTCCTGCGGCGACTGCGCATCGTTGACGGTGCGCCAGCTGCCATCCACCTTTCGTATCTGCCTTCCCGCCTCTCGGCCCTCCTCGATAGCGATCTGACTGGTTCGCTGTCTGACCTGATGTCCCGCATCGGGGCACGAGTCGAGCGCTCCGATGACATGGTCGAGGCGGTGCTTGCTACCGGCGAGGAGGCGCAACTGCTCAATGTGCCCGAGGGTGCTCCGCTGGTACTGATCCGGGGAATCGCCTATTCGGTGGGCAACGAGCCCGTCCGCTACACAGAGGCGCTGTACCCTGGCGGCCGCTGGCAATTCAGCTTGCAAGTAACGGGTGATGCGGACCTACGGCCTCAATTGAAGTCCGCCTCGACCTAGACCGACGGCCCGGCCCTCGGCGAACGAGCGACCAGCAGGGCATACCAGCAGGTCGATAGTCGGCCCGTCTCAAAACAGCCTGGAAGAGCCGAGGCCCACACTGGCTAGCGTGCGGGTCAACGGCGCCACAACGTGTTGCAATTATACGTCTATACATGTACGGTACGGACGTCGCCAGACTTCGGCGGGCCGTCGGCGAGCCATCGCGTAGGAGGGAGGGAGCGCGACGAGGATGAATTTGCGCTGGAGTCCGGCACAGTTTGGAACGTCCGGCTGACCGCGAAAGGAGGACCATCCCGACCTGAATGGCACTTTCTCCGGTGTGACTCGCTTGATCGCTCTGAGTTTCGAGGCACCGGAATGATGGGGGCTTTTCGACAGGAGGCATTGGATGAGGAGTCAATTCGCTCGATCTGTCGCGGCGGGGGCGACATTCGCACTATCCGTATCAATATTGGCGCCCGCAGTCGCAGTCGCCCAAGACGAGCAGGACCTCACGTTCATGCTCTGGGCCTACGAGGGCGACATTGGCGCGGCCTACGACGAGTTCATCGCCAAGTTCGAGGAGGAACATCCTGGCACGACCATCACGGTCGAGGCCCAGCCGTTCGCGCAGTACCACGACGCACTCAATGTCAAGCTCGCGGGCGGCGATCCACCTGATATCGCGTGGATCGCGTACAACCTGGCCCCGACGTACATCGATGCGGGGGCACTGTTGGATCTGCGGCCGATCTTGGAGGACCTCGAAGGATACGACTTCGAGGATCTTCGGCCAAGCTCGCTGGAACCGTGGTCGGTAGGTGATGCCGTCTATGGCATCCCGTTCACGAACTCGACCAACGTCATGTATTACAACAAGGATGTCTTCGAAGCTGCCGGGCTGCCCGACCCAGACGAGATGGTCGCTAACGGCGACTGGACATGGGAAAACGTAGCCGCTGCTGGGAAGCAGATCGTCGATAGTGGCGCAGGTCGGTATGGCTATGTCTTTGGGAACAGCATCTTCACCAACGGCTGGCGGATCCTGGAGGACATCTGGGCACCATACGGCGCCGGCCCCTGGTCGGCGGACGGCACGGAATGTCGTTTCGACGCTCCGGAAACCGTGGCGGCGACGCAGTTGGTATGGGACTCCATCTACCTCGACGGTAGCCACCCCGAGCCAGGTGTGGACGCGGACTTCTTCGCAGGCGACATCGGCATGGGTCTCTACCGGCCGAGCCAAGCCGGCAAGCTGACCGAGGTGGATTTCGACTGGGGTATCGCTCCACAGCCGTCTGGCCCGCTCGGATACGTTCCCTCCGCGGCGACGAACGGGATCGCCGTCTTCGCGGGCGGCGACAACCCTCAGCTCGCCGCCGAGTTCCTCGCCGAGACGACCGACGTCGAAGGGGCAGCACGGAACAGCCAGTCGTTCCCGTCGGCAAGAGCCTCTATGCAGACGATGGACGTCCTGGGGCCTGCCAATCCGGTACTGAGCGAAGAGGACATTGAGACGACAGTTCTCGCCGCCATCTCGAACCCCGACGCTTCGTGGGGCTACAACCACAAGAATTGGGGGCCTTTGTTCACAGACTCGCAGCGAATCTTCGACGGCGACGTTTGGCGCGCCGACGCAGATGTTCCCACCGCTCTCGCGAAGGTGTGCGCAGAAATCGAGCCCCTGCTCGGATAGCCAAGTCGCGGTCGGCGCCCCCTGCCTGCACGCCTTCTCATGACGAGATGGATCGGGCCACGGGGCGCCACCACACATAGGAGGCCATCGTGTCGCTGAGCGAGCCAGCGAACGATTTAAGGCTTTCCTCGGCGCTGGGCGGGATCCGTTCTCGCTTGTCGTTGGCCTACTGGCAGCGCGACAGGCTGAGTGGGTATGTATTCGTATCGCCACTGTTCATTGGCTTCGTCATCTTTGTCTTGGGTCCGATCGCCACTGTCTTCTGGTACAGCCTGCACGATTGGACCCTGATCCAGCCGGAGCTGCGCTGGATCGGCGCGGCAAACTTCCAGGCGATCCTCGACGATCACCTGATGCCCTCCGTGGCATTCAATTCGATTGTGTTCGCGGTCGGCTATGTCCCGTTGACGGTCGGACTCGGCCTGCTCATGGCGCTGGCGTTGAATCGTGCCATCCGGGGCATTGCCGCCTTTCGGATGTTCTACTTCATGCCGGTGGTTGTCAGTCTCGTCGCCTGGACGATCGTTTGGCGCTTCATCCTGAACAGCGAGGGAGTCCTCAACGCGATCCTGGATCAATTCGGGATCGACGGGCCCAACTGGCTACGTGATCCCGGACTGGCTATGGCCTCAGTCATCGTCATCCAGATCTTGAAGAACGCAGGCCTGTCGATGGTCCTCTTCCTTGCCGCCCTGCAGGGTGTCCCGAAGGACCTCGAAGAGGCGGCTCGCGTCGATGGGGCCACCGGCCACCAGGTCCTGCGCTACATAACCTTGCCCCTCATTACCGCCTTCATCTTCCTTGCCACCATCCTCGCCGTCATCACCTCGTTCAAGGCGTTCTCGCTCATCTTCCTGACTACCCTCGGAGGGCCGGGCTCGGCAACGACGGTGCTGGCGTTCTATATCTACGAAGAGGCGTTCCGTGCCAATGCGCCGGACTATGCAAGCGCCCTTTCTGTGGTTCTCTTCATCTGTGTGCTGGCGCTGACGATCATCCAATTCGCCGTCCGAAAGCGTTGGGTCTTCTATGAGAACTGAACCCGCTCCGACGACGCCGAGGCGTTCGCGGCTGTGGCCACGGACGAGGCGATCTGGCTTCTTTGATCTTGCTCGTGATCCTCACAGTCCCACTCGTGTTCCCGATGTGGTGGATGGTGGCCTCGTCTCTCAAGTCGCCGACCGAAATCTTCGCGATGCCACCGGACCTGTTCCCGTGGTCGCTACAATTCGAGAACTACCCGGCGGTCTTCGACCTCATCCCATTCGCAACGCAATACTGGAACAGCATCTATATCGGCGTGGCCAATACTGTGGGAACGATCTTCGTCGCGTCTCTCGGCGGGTATGCGTTCGCACGTATCCGGTTCCGCGGCGCCACCGTATTGTTCGTCCTGCTCCTCACAGCGCTGCTCATGCCCGACGAGGTCATCATCATCCCGCTATTCATCCTGATGAAGGACCTGGGGTGGCTCAATACACATCTGCCGCTACTTGTCGAGCCGATCTTTGGGGCTCAGGCTGTTGTGGGTACCTTCTTGATGCGCCAATACTTCTTGGCGCTTCCGATCGAGCTCGAGGATGCCGGTCGGATCGATGGCCTCGGTCGCTTCGGTATCTTCCGCCATATCGCCCTGCCGCTGGCCCTCCCCGCCGTCGCGACCCTGGCCATCCTCACGTTCCTGTCGAGCTGGAACGAGTTCCTCAAGCCGCTGATCTTCCTGGGTGGCCAGACAGACCTTCTGACGTTGCCGCTGGCCCTGAATACGATCCACGATCGCTACGGGGATCCGTACTGGGAAATGCAACTGGCCGCGACGACCATGAGCGTCATTCCGATGATCGTGGTCTTCGTATTCGCCCAGCGATACTTTATCCAGGGCTTCACGAGTGTCGGAGTGAAAGGCTGATGATGACTGGTGAACAGTCGTCGATAGTGGCCCTTCACCCTTCCGCTTCGGTCAGCGACAGGTAGCAGCCGTGGGTGAGACCGCCAACAAGATCTCGCTCGTCGACCAGGTACGACGTGAAGCGGTCGGTGTGATCGGGCTCGGCGTGATGGGCGAGCCCATGGCGCGCAACCTTCTGGCGGCTGGCTTGGACGTGGTAGTCCAGTCGCGTTCTTCAGGCCCGGCAGAACGCCTAGGTGCGTTCGGAGCCGTGCTGGCGTCGAACGCTCGGGAGGTGGCGCAGGCCAGCGCGGTGGTCGTCGTGGTGGTTGGGGACTTGTCAGACCTGCGCGCGGTCTTCGAGGGTCCTGACGGCTTAGTCGCAGGCGCCCACCCAGGGCTCGTGGTCGTGGATTGCGGATCGCATGATCCCGCCGCTATGCCATCGCTGGCGACGATGCTACGTTCGCGCGACGCTGATTTTCTGGACGCTCCGCTGTCCGGGGGTGAAGCGGGCGCACGAGAGGGTTCGCTAGCTGTCATGGTCGGCGGCAGCTCTGCGGCGCTGGCCGTCGCACGCCCCATTCTGGATGTCATCGCCAGTACCGTTGTTCACATGGGCGATGTTGGGACCGGACAAGTCGCAAAGGCATGCAACCAACTCGTCGTCGCTTCCAATATCCAGGCGCTGGCCGAGGCTCTGGCGCTTGCGCGCGCCGCAGGTGTCATCGACCCATCTTTCCTCCTGGCCGCCATGGCAGGCGGGCTCGCGAACAGCCGCGTGCTCGAACTCAACGGGCCAAGGATGCTGCGCAGGGACTACAAGCCCGGTGGCAAAGCCAGGTTCCACCTCCGAGACCTGCGAAACACTGCGTCGGCTGCGGCGTCTTGCGGGATGGAGTTGCCGATGCTCGACTTGGTTGTCAGTCTTTTCGAGCGCCTAGTCGATGCCGGCCTCGGTCGATCTGGACCATAGCGCCCTGCTGGAGCTGCTCGAGCAAGAGGGTGCTGCGCCGAACCCATCGGTTTGACGCCCGCGCTAGCCAACACTGTCGCCCAACCCGATCGAAAGCTCGTCTACGTGTCACGCATCGAGCCCCGAACCGCCAGTCCAGTGGAGATGGGCCATCGCGCAAGAGGAGGTCCCGATGTCAAACGATCGGAGTGGAGTCGCTGTGAGTAGATACGACGAGCGCCACCTCTATCACCTTGATGGGCGCGACTGGCAACTGTTGTTGGGACCAGAGACCGGCGAATCCGAGCGAATGACCATGTCCATCGCCACGCTTCCACCTGGTTCAGAACCTCCGCTGCACGTCCATCCGATGGAAGAGGAGCAGGTCTACGTCCTCACCGGCCAAGGTAGCTTTCTCACTCGTACCGACTCGATCCCTCTTCAGCCAGGGGTCGCCATTCGGGTTCCAGTCGGGGTTTGGCACGGCGCCGTCAATCGCGGCAGTGAACCACTACGCCTTCTATGCATGTTCAACCCGCCCGTTGTCCCAGGTTCCTACGACCCACGAGATGGCTAATAGGAAACGGTGACCGAGTTGCCATCGATGGTAGTCGTCTGACCCGGTGCCGGAGCAATCGCCGCTCGCACCCCTCCCTGGTCCTGCAACAAACCCAAGAACTCATGCACCTCAGGGTCATCGTGGTCGAGGTAGTGGGTCGCGACGGCGACGTCCACACCGAGGTAACTCGCAGCTAACGCCGCTTCACGCGGCCCCATCTCGCCCGTTAGGATCGTGCCGGGACCTGCCAGCACGGGCTCAGGCAACTGCTTGGGATGCGTACACCCTATGAGCCCGATCGTTGGCGCATAGAGTTTCCCGATCAATCGCAGGTCTCCGAAGATGGCCGTGTCGCCAAAGTGATAGATGCGGACATCCGGTTCAGTCTCGACGATAAAGCTGAGTGGCGTGCCGGTGACGATCCGCCCGTCCGCGAGGGTGGCGCTTGACCAATGATGGCACTCGACTGGCCGGACAACCACTCCACCGATCTCCACCACCATCCCCCAAATCGTCGCCCGCACAAGGCTTGGGGAGAGTCCTTCATCGATGAGGAGCGCCCGAGTATCTGCGCCGCACAAGATCGGGGAACCAGTACGCGAAGCGATCGCGGCGGCATCACCAAGGTGGTCGTACGCCGCGTGTGTGACGAGGATGGCGTCGGGCGGCTCGACTTCTTCCGGCTTGCAGGGAGCAACCGGATTCCCAGTCAGAAAGGGGTCAATCAGGAAGCGATGGTTCGGTCCAGCTATCTCGTAGCCCGCTGCGCCGAGGAACCGAAGGGTCGTGGTCATTCGGGAAGTCTAGACTTCGGACTACCGGAGTTTCGGAGGATCGCAGCCAGAGGTTTGGGACGCCCGGTGATCGGAGCTCCGCTGCGAGTGCCGATCGAGGCGACGGCTAGGGTTGCCAATCGCGAGTCCGAGCTGGCGCAGACGCACCATTCGATAGACCTGAGGCTGGGTTGGCCGGACGATCATGGGTGATGCACGAGAGCACGAACTCGATCGCTGTCCAGGCGTGCCCCAAGCGGACGACGATCTTGCGCAGGTCCGTGCCAGAAGCGTGGTGCGGCATGGTTGTATCGACGTGGCGTGCCATCGGCGAGTATCAAGGTGTATCCCTGGCGGCGATCTTCGATGGACGCGCAGCCTGGCGTCGCACGCCGCCGCCGACGTCGCGATCCAACAAAGGCGGCACGGAATGCGGGCTGTGGCTCGGACTAGGGCCGTGCTCGCTCGGCTCGGATCATCACCGCGACCTGCCTTAAGGGCCTGCACGGTGGCACCAGCCATCAGAAGTCGCTGCGGTCCATGGGCATATCCTCCAATGTGCTTGGCATAGACTCGCTTGGACCAGGATAGTTTGGCCTATCGCCGGCCGCGACGGAGGATCGCCTGATGAGCGAGCACATGGCGACCATCGGTCTCGACATCGGCAGCAGCAGCACGAAGTGCATCGTGCTCGACGGATATGGTTCAGTAACGTGGACTCGAAGCGAGCCGTACCGTATCTACCGCGGTGGCGACGGAGAAGCCACGCTCAACCCCGATGACTGGCTGAACGCGGCACGCACGTTGCTGCGCGAAGCTGCGGCTGAGCTGGGGGGCCGAACGCCTCTCGGGATCGGCGTCACCGGTCCAGCCCACTACGCTGTCCTGGTTGATGCCGACGGTAGGTCGATGGGGCGGGCCATGCTCTCGAGCGACGCGCGTCCGGCTGGCGTGGCAGAGCAACTACGGGACGAGCTGGGAGACGCCTACTTCGCGTCCACAAGGGTCGAGCTGACCGCGGGCTGGACGCTCGCCCAGCTGGCCTGGCGACGCACCCAGATGTCCGAACGGTGGGATCGGGTCCAACGGGTGCTGGTGGTCAAGGACTATGTGCGGTTCGCCATGACTGGTGTCGCCGCCACCGACGCCTCAGATGCCGCGGGAACGGGCATGTATGACCAAGGTAGCGGGACCTGGTCGGAACGCTGGTTGGAGCCGACAGGGTTCACCATCGAGCATATGCCGGAGATACGTCCGGCGCTCAGCCTAGGGGGCGGGCTCGACGCTGAATGGGCACGTGCCACGGGTCTGCCGACCGGACTACCCGTCGCGGTAGGTGGCACCGACACGGCAGCGGAGCTGGTGTCAGTCGGGGCTCTCGAAGCCGGCGCCGCGGTCATCAAGATCGCCAGCACTGGGACCGTCGTGGTGGTCACGGACCGACCCATCGCAGATCGACGGCTGCTTGCCTACCCGCACGTCATGCCTGGGCGCGGCTACCTGCTCGCCGCCACCAACACCGCGGCGACCGCCTACGGCTGGCTCCGCGAGACCGTCTTCGGCCACGAGCCGGAACCACCATCATCCGTATACCAGGAGATGGATCGGCTGGCATCCGATGTCGATCCCGGAGCTGGCGGGCTCCTGTTCCTGCCGTTCCTGGAGGGTGAGCGGACGCCGTTCTGGGACTGGCGTCTGCGCGCCGGACTGGTCGGCCTGACGTCAGTACACCGACGCGAACACTTCTGTCGTGCCGTGCTCGAGGGTGTTGCACTGTCGCTGCGCATGTGCCGGACGGCGGTCGAGGAAAGCGGCGTCCAGGTCGATCGTCCTGTGGTGTCCGGAGGTGGCACTGCCAGCCGGCTATGGCGAGACATCCTGGTCTCGACCCTGGACCAGGAGTGCCTGACCGCGGAGCCGCAGGGTCCAGCCGTCGGTGCGGCGATGATGGCCCGCGCCGCGGTCGAGGGCAGCGACCTGTCGATGCTCGAGGTTAAGCAGGACCGACGCACCATCGTGCCGCGCGACGAGTGGCGCCAAACGTACGCTGATCTGGCCGAGGCCTATGCGCTGGCCACCGACGCACTCCGCCCGATCAGCTACCGGTTGGGTGAGATCGCTGTCAGCGCAGCGGAGCGACGAGAGGCCGGTCAGGCACGCGGCCGGATATCGAAGTAGGTCAGGCAACCCATCGGATCTTCACGTCACTCGGTATGGCCTGGTGCATCCCAGCGGTGTCGATCGCTGCCGGGGGGCCACGGCACAAGACGCCGCAGGCTGAAGCGCCAGCCGGCCGGCGTCAGCACAGCCTCGTCCATGTGGGCAGCCATGAGCACCCCTCGTACCTCGCGCTCGACTGGCACGTACATGATGTGATACGAGAACACTTCCGCTTTCGAGCGATCGCCATCGATGATGACGCTCCCGATCCAGTGCTGGCCGCCCGACCACGCGTCGTAGCTCCCGTGAACAAAGTCCGTCGCAAAGGCGCGCAGCTCGTCATGACCGCGGTGGACCCCGACCAGCAGACTCTCGAAGACTCCGTCGGCCGTGAACGTATCGACCCAGCCATCCGCGTCACCCCCGTCGACGGCACGGTTGTAGCGGGCGATGAGTTCCTGGATCTCCAGCTTGTCCTCAGCCGTCAGCGCACCGGCGGCCCGTTCCGATCCATCCATCCTTTCACCCCAAGATACGGTCAGTCATCTCGTCGGCCGCTGCCTGCCTGAACCGATCCACCAAGCCGTCCTCACCGATGGCGGCCTTCTCATCTGCGCGGATATCGGCCACGATACGGCCCTGGCTCATGATCAGGAGCCGATCCCCGTATCTGGACGCCTGGCGCATGTTGTGCGTGACCATGATGGTCGTGACACGGTGCTCGCGGACAGCCTCATCCGTTCGCTCCATGACCACCTGGCCGATCTGCGGATCGAGGGCGGACGTGTGCTCGTCGAGTAGGAGGAGTCGCGGCACACGAGCCAGCGCGACGGTCAGCGCGACCAACTGCCGCTGGCCGCCCGAGAGCGACGCGATGGGGTCGCTGAGCCGGGCTCCTAGCGTGCTCCCGTACTCGGCGAGGGAAGCAAGCGCACGCTCTCTCCGACCCTTGGTCAACGCGCGCCGAAACGGTGAATGACGCTCACCCTTCATCAAACCCAGTGCCAAGTTCTCACCGATCGTAAGGTCGCCGCAAACACCCATGGAGGGGTCCTGGAAAACCCGGCTCACGAGCTCGGAGCGGCGGCGCAAGCTCATCGATCGCACGGACTCGCCGGTGATCCGGATGGTGCCTCCTTCAGGCCTGACGGCGCCGGCGATCGTGTTCAGGAGTGTCGACTTGCCGGCACCGTTGGCCCCGATGATGACCAGGTACTCCGACTCGGCGACGCTGAGGTCGAGGTCAGTCAGGACCCGAACCCGTGAGCCTCCCGGCGCCGGGTAGCTCACGGAAACGCGCTCTACAGATAGTGCTGGCGGACCGACTGTCGCGCCCGCGGCGGCTGGCCTGTTCCTGTTCATACCGCCTCTCCAGTGGGTCCGTCACCGGAGGGCGGACGATCTCGTGGGCGGGTGCGGCTCCGGGCGGCTGCACGACGCTCGCGCTGTCGGGTGATGAACTGGCCGATGGCCACCGACCCTAGGACGATGACCGCCGTCATGCCCTGGAAGAACTGGGGCGGTACGCCAGCGCGGAAGGCAGCGGCCAGGAGTCGATCGATAGAGCAATGCTCCGAGCAGGACCGGCCAGACCCACACCGTGCCGGGCCGATAGCCTCCCGTCGCGACCTCGCCGAGCAAGACCGCGGTGATGCCGAAGAGGATGATCCCGACCCCCATCGAGACGTCGGCGAAGCCCTGTTGTTGCGTGAGGAGTGCTCCGCTCATGCCTGCCAGAGCATTGCCGAGGATGACCGCGAGCATCAGCATCAGGCTGGGCGAGATCCCGACGGTCCTGGACATCTGGGGATTGATGCCGCTTGCACGCATCGCGAGTCCGAGTTCGGTCTTGAGGAACTGCCCGACGAGCACGTACACCGCGATCACGATCGCACCGGAGAGCGCCACGATCGTGGTCGTGTCGCGCGGGCCGAGCCCGATGAGGTCTCCGAACCAGGTGTAGATCGTGTCGTGCCCGATCACCGCGAGATTGGGCTGACCCATGATGAATAGCGCTGCCGAGTAGAGCCCGAGGCTAACGGTGATACTCGTCAGCACCATGCTCAGGTTGAGTAGCCGCATCAGCGAGTATGTCAGCAGGCCTCCCAGCCCGCCCACAAGGGCCGCCAGCAGCAACGCCAACCAAGGGTCCAAGTCACGAACGATCCAACTGGCGGCGATGGCGCCACCGACCGAGAACGTACCATCAACGGTGAGGTCGAAGTCCCGCTGGATGCGGAAGACGATCCAGACACCGAGAAAGGCCAGGGTGAAGGGCAGGCCAGTGACGATGCCATCTTCGGCCGAGCGCGCTACGAAATCGATCACGCTGCCCTCAGCATGCGTCGGCCCCCGACGTCAGCGCGGGGGCCGAACAAAGTTCTGAACGGTCGACGGGGACCGGCTACTCGGCGTCTCCGCCGACGATCTCCGCGTCGATACCGTCGGGGATGGTGACGCCGAGAGCATCGGCGACATCCTGATTGATGGCGACGAAGAGGCCGCCGCCGGTGACAGCGTCGACGACAGGGATGTCAGCGGGGTTGGCGCCTTCGAGGATCTGGATCACGATGTTCGCGCTGGCGACACCGAGGTCGTAGAAATCGGGCCCGATGCCGATGAGTGCTCCCTGGTCCGCGTACTCGGCACCGGCGGTCACGAGGGGCAAGCCAGCATCCGACGCAGCCAGCAGCAGAGCGTCAACCGCCGCCAGCACGGTACCGTCAGCACCAACGAGCAGGCAGTCCGCACGCCCTTCGAGCGAACTCACAGCGCTCAGGACATCATTCGTCGTCGCAACCGGAGCGACTGCCGTGGTCAAGCCACGAGCGGCAGCTTCTGCCTCGAATTGGGCGATCTGCGAGGCTGAATTCTGCTCACCGGTGTTACCCATGATGCCAACGGTCTGGCACTCCGGGAGGACCTGTTCGATCATGTCGAAGTAGATGGGCGGCGAGACCGCATCGCTGGTGCCGGTGAAATTGCCGCCAGGCTCCTCGAAACTATCAACCACTCCGCCCCCGACAGGATCGGTCATCAGCGAGAAGACGACCGGGATGTCCTCGGTCCGGTTGTGCAACGCGATGACGATCGGGGTGCCGACCACGTAGATCAGATCGGGTTGTTCGTCGACAGTCTGCTTGGCGATCAGGTCGGAGTCCGCCGTGCGGCCGAACGCATTGCGTTCGGTGTACTCGATATTCTGGCCTTCGACGTAGCCGTTCTCAGCCATCGTCACCTTGAAGCCCTCGACGTTCTGGTCGACGGGCAGATTGTTGACGATGATGGCCATATCGATCCGCGTCCGCTCATCGGCGGGCAACTGCTCCGCATCTTGAGCGACTGCCATAGATACGCCGCCGCCTGAAATCGTCGCCGCCGCGACAGCCCCGATCAGGAAACGAGTGCGCAATCGAATCATCCGAAGTCCTCCTCTTGCTGCCGCGACTCATGACGCGTGACGATCGGCACCACGACCGGACCCGTACGCCACACTCCGTCACCGAGCGCGTCGCGCCTCACCGTAGCAGGGTGAACTACACATGTCTACTCTCGTCTACTCGTAATGCACGGTAGGGCGAGTACGGCCGAAGACGCACTCTTTCAGATGGTCTGGTCCAGTGGCTGCAGGACCAATTCGTTGACCGCGACGTTGTCCGGCTGCTCGAGGGCGTAGGTGACCGCCCGTGCCACGTCCTCTGGCTGGAGCGGCCGGATCTCCGCTAGGAATTCGCGACCCAGCGGGCTTGAGCGTGCCAGGTCCGTGTCGACAAGCCCGGGCTCGATAAGCGTCACACGGATGCCATGGACCAACAGCTCCTTTCGCAGGGAGCGGCCGAAGCCAACGATGCCCCATTTCGTGGCGATGTAGACCGGTTGGCCCACATAGGTTTCCCGGCCGGACACCGAGGCCAGCAGGATGAGGTGCCCGGTCCCAGCGCTGCGCATGACCGGTACAGACGCTCGCGCGGTGTTGATGAGGCCGAGGAGGTTGGTCTCGACGACGTTTCTGTAGTGAGCAGGATCACCCTCCGCGAAGGGCCCTTCCTCGACGACGGCGGCGTTGGCGACGACGACGTCGAGACGCCCGTAGGCCGAACGGCAGGCATCGATGGCGGCCTGGACCTGGCCGAAGTCACGGACATCGCAGTGCAGAGACGACACGACGCCATCACTTGCCTTGATCTCAGCGACGACCTCGGCAAGGCGCGTCGCATCAACGTCGAGTAGGAAGAGTTGCATACCCCGAGCGCAGAGTGCTCGAGCGGTGGCAGCACCGATCCCGCGCGCAGCGCCCGTCACGATACCGACACGGCCGGCGAGACTCGCGGCGCGTTCGGATGGGGCCGTCTGGTCAGTCAACTGCCAAGATCCCTCGAACTGCTGTGACTGTTGGTCTCAACTTGTAGGGACCTGTATATCCTGGCATGGCTTGGCCCATTGCTGCTTGCCGTCACTGGGACTAGACACGTATAGTCTGGACCAACCAGTTCGCAGGAGCGGGCGGCGCATTGGAGGGTGCAGGATGAGACTGAGCACAGCCTGCTACGGATTTCGCCAGTGGGGGCTCGAGAACTACCTCCAGGCAGCCTCCGGGCTAGGGGTGGACTACGTCGAGATCGGGTACACGCAGCACGGCACTCTTCAGCAACTCTATTGGCAGGGCGATCCGGGGCGGGCACTCGCCGCGGCGCAGATGCAGGGCACGCTGGTCGCAGCCAACGGCGTCGCTCGTCTCCACGATGCAGCCGCTGATGCCGGGGTACGAGCGGTCGCGGGCGCTGCCGAGTATCGGCTTTGGGGCGTCAGCGCCTCCTGGCTCGAATGGGCCAAGACGATGATCCGTATGGACGTCGAGATCGGCGGTGAGATGGGCCTTGAGGTCGTGCGTGGGGCCATCGCCGGGCCGCCTCCGGGCGTCGAGGAGTCCGAGGTCTTCGACCAGATCGCCGAGACCGGGGCGATCCTCAACGATCTGGCCAAGCATTACGCGGAGCCAGCCGGCGTGGTGTTGGTGATGGAGAACTATCGTGCCTCGACCGACCTCATGCTCGCGATCGCTAGTCATTTCACCAGCCCCAACGTGGGACTGCACTTCGACACCCACAACGTCCGGCGTGTCGGCGAGGACCCGGTAACGGCGTTGCGCGCGCTGCGGGAGTACGTTCGCTACGTTCACCTCAAGGACTTCCGCCAGGAGGATGCGCACCTCCTGCCTACCGATACCTGGTGGTCTTCATGGGCGGTCGGTGACGGCGACATCGACTGGCGGTCATTCATGGAGGAGCTCGGCTCGTTCTATACAGGGATCGCCTCGCTTGAATACGAGAAGTCGCTCCACGACGTCGTTGGCAAGGTCAGGCAGGGGGTCGGTCTGATCCGTGACCTCATGCAGGAGCTTGGCATCCCCGAGGAGCACCTCGCCGGGACGAATGGGTCCGACAACGCGAGCTCGTCGAGGGCTGGAGCCAAACCGCAGTGACGACAGCTCGAGTGGCGATCGTCGGAGGCGGCGCCATGGGTGGCGCCTGGGCCGGACGACTTGCCGCAAAAGGCGTCGATGTCGCCGTCATCGATGTGTCGACCGAGCTTGTCGACGCCTTTCGCACGGGCGGCATCACGGTGGTCACGGCCGCAGACACGGAGATCCACGGTTCGGTCAGCGCGGCCACCGACATGGGCTCGGTCGGTCTTCGCGATATCGTCTTCGTCTTCGTGAAGGGGCCGCACACCCGTGCAGCGACCGAGCGGCTGGCCGAGATCGCAGCGCCCGACGCCATCGTCGTCTCCCTGCAGAACGGCTGGGGCAACGCTGAGATCATCGCCGAGACGATGGACGACGCCGGGATCGTGGTCGGGGTGACCTACGAGGGGGCCACGGTCCTCGAGCCTGGACGAATCAGCAATGCCGGACATGGGCCCACGCACTTGGGGCCGTATCTTGAGGATGGGTCCGTGGACGGCGCCGAGCAGGTCGCTGCGATGATGCGTTCAGCGGGTTTCGAATGCCACGTCTCGGCGGCCGTGCGGACCGACATCTGGCGCAAGCTTGTCCACAACGCCTCGTGCCTGGCCGTTGCCGGCCTGACCGATCTCCGAACCTGCGAGCTGGTGGAACCGGGCGAGGTCTCCGACCTGATCGACGCCATCGCGGCGGAGGCTGTGAGCGTTGCAGTGGCGGAGGGCCACCCCATCGAGCTGTCGGAACGCGTCCAAGCCATCCACAGCGTGCTGGGGTCGAGCGGCATGGGGATCGCCTCGATGCTGGCTGACGTCCATGCGCGAAGGCGGACTGAGATCGACACGATCAACGGCGCCGTCGTCCGTGCCGCCGCGCGTCATGATCTGCCCGTCCCGCTCAATGAGGCGATGGTGGCACTGATCCACGGGCTCGAGCGAAGCTGGCATCGAAGTGGCTAGCGGACTGACCGGTCGGTCGACCGACCTCACGATCCGCGAGATGGTGCCCACGATGGTCGTGACCGCTCGATGAGCGAGCAGCCTTCGATCGGCACAGGGCAGCGGGTCATCCGTTCGATCGTCTCAAGCCAGGAGTTCGGCATCCTCCTGGTCTTGGTCGTCATGGTCGTCGTTGTCGGGATCGTCAATCCCGACTTCATCTCGTTCGCCTCGTTCACGAACATCGGCCAGCGGGCCGCCTGGTACGGGATCCTGGCCATCGGCATCGTCTTCCTCCTGTCGATGGGCGAGATCGATCTCTCGGTGGGCGCTATCTACGCCTTCGTCATCAATATCGCGGCCATCATGATGGCCGACTTCGGACTGGATCCGTGGCTCGCCGCTGCCGGCGGCATGGCCTTCGGCATCGGCCTTGGCCTCATCAACGGCGTGTTGGCGAATGGGCTAGGCGTCCCGGTGATCATCGTCACGCTGGGAACATTCTCGGCGTATCGCGGCCTCTCCTTCATCGCCTCGGGTGGCCGGTTCGTCTACGGGTTGCCTCGCGACGATCCATTCTTCCAGATCGTCGGTAGTGCGCCCTTCGGGCTCCCGCTGGTGGTGTGGGTATTTGCGATCGCGGCCGTTGTCTTCCATGTCGTATATCGCTACACGCGTTTCGGTTTCGCCACGCGAGCCATCGGTGCGAACAAACGCGCCGCCGCGTTGAGCGGCATCGCCGTGGATCGCCACCGGCTGCTTGTCCTCGGACTCATGGGCTTCCTGTGCGGACTCTCGGGCATCATGACGCTCGGGTTCTTCGCCTCGGCCGACCCGAACCTGGGAACTGGATATGAGCTGCTCGCCATCGCTGCCGCGATCATCGGAGGTACCGCCCTGTCGGGCGGTCGCGGAAGCGTCATCGGGGCGATGCTGGGCGCCATCCTCATCGCACTGATCGGCAGCGCCATCACCCAGTTCGGCGTGCGTGCCGACTACAGCATCTTCGTCACCGGCGTGCTCATCACGGTCGCTGTCGCGGTCGACTCGCTGGTGCGGCGACGTCAGCGACGACGAGTGTCGCTGCAATTCGAACGCGCGGATGGAGAGGAGGCGGCCTAGCGAGTTGATCGCTCTGCCGACGTCAGCGGACGCCGGTCGAGTCCCACCAGACCGTTTTCCACAAAGACACGCGAGGAGATCCGCGAGATGATCAAGTCGAGAAAGATGTTGGCGTCCAGCCTGGCCATCGGGTTGGTCGCGACCGCCCTGTGGGCGGCACCCATCGGCGTCGGTGCCGCCGACGCCGAGATGATGACCTGCCCGGATGGCACGAAGGTCGCTGCCCTCGTGCACTTCCAAGGTCCCTTCACCCAGGAGGATCCTGACCGGAGCGACGACCGCGGCCAACGAGTGCGGCGCCGAGATCGCGACACAGGGCCCAGCCGCGTTCGACGCTCAGGCGAGCCTGGCCCAGTTCAACGACGTCATCGCTGCCGGCGCAGAGGCCGTCAGCGTCACGGCGTTCCCGGCTGACTTCTGGGTCCGGCCGATCGACGACGCCGTCGCCCAGGGCGTCATCGTCAACACCTGGGACGTGCCATCGACGGCGTCGCTTCAGTCGCTTCACGTCGCGCCCAAGGAACAGGATCTGGGCGTTGCCCTCGCCGACGTCATGTCCGAAGCCATCGGCGGTGCCGATGCCGAGGGCTCTGTCGTCATGGGTCTGTGCATCCCTGGACTCGACGTGCTCGAAAAGCGTGTGGACGGCTTCCGGCGACGCATGGCCGAGCTCTCGCCGAACGTCGAGTTGCTCGGTTCGTTCGACGTGAGCTTCGACCAGACCGAGAACCTGGCGCGCTGGACGGACCTCATCAACAACAACCCCGACGCGGTCGGCCACGTGGGCTTCTGTGAGAACGACCTGCCAAGCCTTATCCGTGTCAAGGAACGTGACCCGAACGCAACCTACGAGATCGCCTCGGTCGGCATCAGCCCTGAGATCCTCGACGGCGTCGCCAACGGCACGGCGCTCGCGGCCATTGGTCAGAAGCCGTTCATGATGGGCTACGTCTCGATGCGCTCGATGCTCGAGAGTCTCGTGAACGGAACCGACATGCCACGCGGCTGGATCGACGTCGGCGTGGAAGTGGTGACGGCGGAGAACGCGCAAGCGGTCGCCGACCGGGAAGCTTCTCTCGCCGACGGGCCGGACGGCAGCCTGGCCTATTTCAAGCCAGAGATCGACGCCATCTTCGCGGACATGTCCACGTCGGTGCAGTCGTTCGGCGCCTTCCTGGAGCCCTAGCGACTTGTCGTCCCCTGCCCCGCAGCGGGAAGTCGTCTGCGGCGTCGCCTCCGTATCCAAGCGGTACGGGGGCGTCGTCGCCCTGAGGGACGTGGACCTGGAGGTGAAGGCCGGTCAGGTCCATGCCATCGTCGGCGAGAACGGCGCCGGCAAGTCGACGCTCATGAAGATCCTTGCCGGCGCCGAACGACCCGACGATGGCACCGTCCTCGTCGGTGGCGAGCCGGTCGGCCTTGCGAGCGTTCGTGACGCCCGAGAGCAAGGCGTCTCGATCGTGTTCCAGGAACTGAGCCTGTTCCCGGAGATCGATGTGCTCACGAACCTCTACCCGGTCGAGACACCCAGACGGATGGGGCTCATGGACCGGCCTCGGATGCGAGCTCAGGCCCGACCCGTCCTGGAAGAGCTCGGGCTCCACATCGATCTGAGCTCAGCTGTAGAGGCGTACAGCCTCGGCGAACGGCAGCTCCTGGAGATCGCCAAGGCGCTGCTGGCTGACTCGAAGGTGATCATCTTCGACGAGCCGAACTCGGCGCTCAATGCCGTCGAGACCGATCGACTCTTTCACGTCATCCGGCGGCTGCGTGAACGCGGGGTAGCGCAGCTTTACGTGTCCCATCGACTCGAGGAGGTGTTCGAGATCGCTGACCACGTCACGGTGCTGCGCAACGGCCGGACCGTGGCCAGCATGCCCATCCCGGAAACATCGATCCCTGCCGTCGTGGAGATGATGCTGGGTCGAGAGCCGTACAAGGCCGCGGCGCATCCCGTAGCCGGATCAGCGTCTGACGTGGATAGCCTCCGAGTCTCAGGGATCCGGGTCGCCGGACGCCTCCGGGATACTTCGTTCGAGGCACGACCCGGTGAGGTCCTCGGCGTCGCCGGACTCGAGGGCTCCGGGGTTCAAGCCATCCTCGAGGTCCTCTTCGGCGCCATCCCTCCTGACGCGGGCACGATCAAGCTGCCGGGAGGTGCGCCAGGCCCGAGCTCGGTATCAGAAGCCGTCCGTTCGGGCTTCGCGCTGGTGCCCGCTGATCGGCGCCAGGAGGGTCTGGCCATCGACGACACCATCGCCAGCAACCTCTTGACAGTCTCGGTGGGTGCGCTCGGTCGGGAAGGCTTCATGGTATCGCCGCGTGCGCTGATGGCGCGGGCCCGCGCCATCGCCCAGGGTCTGCTCAGCTCGAAGGCCGTGCTCGAACTCCCCGTGGGGAACCTTTCGGGCGGGAACCAGCAACGCGTCGTCATCGGGAAGTGGCTGGACGCCGATCCGCGGATCGTCCTCCTGAACGACCCGACCCGTGGCATCGATGTCGGTTCCAAGCAGGACATCTACGAGATCGTCCGTCGCCTGTCATCCGAGGGACGCATCGTGGTGATGTACTCGTCCGAGCTCCCCGAGTATGAGGAGGTCTGCGACCGTGTCGTCGTCTTCTACCGGGGTGCCCTGTGTGGCGAGCTGGGCAGCGGGCACCTCTCGGCGCACGAACTGCTCGAGGCCATCAACTCGGGCGTCGTGGGCGGGACCGAGATCCCAGCCGGAGCCGCCTGATGGTCGGGCTTCCTCCGACATCGGCGGACGTCAGTGATCGGTGCTCCGACCGTCTCGTCTACTCGGAGGCTGTTCGCGCTAGTCGAGCCCACGCACCTGGATGTCCGACCATTCGATCGGAAAGCCGGAGTGCTGGAACAGGCTGAACGAACACTCGGTGTACTTGGGAAAGCCGTCCGGTACCGAACTGTCATCCTCCTCGACGAGCCACTCGGCGGGCTCTTCGTCCCCTGCCAGCCAGATCCTGTAGCGGTCGAAGTCGACGCCGTCACTGAACCGCACCTGGTGGCGGACTCGGTAGTCGACCCCGGCCCTGACGATGAAACGCTTGGGTGGCGCCGTCTGGACGACCCATTCCTGGTCGGTTCCGACATGGTCGCCGTAGGCAAGGAAACCACGCGCCTCGTTGCGTGGGCTCAATGCCATCATGCCAGCGGTCGACCATCCCGGTTTGATGCCGATCGACGGCGTCGGGCCAGCGTGCCCCGCGAAGAAGTCGCTCGGGCCGAGCCACTTGACCTTGGTGAAATCGGTGAATCGGACCTGGTACGTGGCTTCCTGGCTGGCATAGAGCGAGCCGAGCACAAGCAACGCGTCAACGTAGACGGGGCCACGCGAGCGGATGAGGTTCTGGTCGCGGTCGAGATCGAAGGCCCCATTCACGACCTGCCCGACCTGCTGGATGTGGGCGTAGTCGCTGAGATCCCGCAGATCGAGATCGACTGGGAGCGGCGTCGGATCCCAGCTGACATCGACGCTGACACGCTCTTCCTGCCCGGATCCATCGACGATGCTGATGGTGAGATCGTTGGACCCCTCGTGGAGCTCGGACGAATCGACAGGGATCTCGACGTTGAAGTCGCCGAGATCCTTGAGCCGGTTGACCGCGGGCGAATCCTTGTACTCGTACGTCCAGTCTATGCCCGGGTCAGGGACGGACTCCACGTAGAAGGCCACAGCAGGCCCACCGTTGAGTGACCAGGTCGCCTGCCGCGTCGGTACCGGCCGGTTGGCCAGGCGTCCGTGGATGTTGATATCGTGGGTGCGGTGGCGGAACCGCTGCCGGCGACCGTAGGTCAGGATGATCGGCATGGTCGTCCGGCTAGACCGCGATCCGCTCGTCGGTACCGTAGTAGAGCGGCATCGCGGTCGTGCCAGTCTCGTGGACCTCGATCTGCCCCAGCTGCTGTTCGGTCACGAATAGGCGCGTGTCGCCATCGGGGCCCCAGGCCACGTTCGTGGGACGTTCCCCCTCGGTCGGGATCCGGCGGATGACGTGACCAGCCGTGTCGATCACTGCGACGTTGCTCTCGCCGAAGACAGTGCAGTAGAGGTTCCCGTCAGCGGCGAAGGCCATGCCGTCGGGACCGTGGAAGGCGCCGCTCCAGCCCTCGCTCATGACGTTGCTGAAGTGCTCGCGACCACCCACCATAGAGCCACTCTCGAAGCGGTAGCGGAAGATGTCGCCGCTGATCATCTCGTTGACGTAGAGGTGGCCGTCCGGCCCGAATGCGATGCCGTTGGTGAAGCGGATGCCCTCATCGAGGACCCGCGCCTCGCCATTGACCGTGTCGAAGCGATAGACGCGTCCGTCGAACTCGGCCGTGAGGTAGTCCGGTCTGATGCCACCGTCGACCACCCAGTCGGACAGTCTCATGCCGGAATCGGTGATGTAGAGGCTGCGGTCGGGACCGAAGCACAGATCGTTCGTGAGCAGCATCGGCTTGCCCTCGACCGAGTCTGCGATCACCTCGAGCTGACCGTCCAGCGTGACACGCATGAGCGATGCCACAGGGTCATTGTTCAGCGTCCAGATGTTGCCGTCAAGGTCCGGGGCCAGGCCCTGAGGCAGGCCTGTCCGAGCGACCAGTGAGAGCTCGGCCCCGTCGCGGCTGATGTGCGTGACCCCGGAGCGCGGCGGGCCCATCTCGACGAGGAGCCAGGACTTGTCGGAGGGCAACAGCCTCGGGGTCTCCGGGCCTGACAGCCCGCTTGCGAAGATCATGGCCTCCCTCCTCTCCCCGGGTCTTCCCGTCCATGGCGTACCAGACGTCGAGGACAGCTCATGCGGGGGTCGGAGCCTCCGCCGGCAAGAGCCCTTCGCGCTTCAGTTCCGCCCACAGATCATGGTGGATCGGGAAGCGCAGCATCTCGTTGTTGACGATGACGTGCTCCGGTGCGCGCGGTCCCGTGAGGACGCAGGCGACTGCGGGGTGATGCAGGGGAAACTGGATCGCGGCAGCCATCAGCGGCACCCCATGTCGATCGCAAACGGCCTTCAGCGCGGCGGCGCGGGCGATGACCCTGGGCTCTGCTGGCACGTAGTCGAAGGTCACGTTGTCCTTCCACGTCTCGATGGCGTCAGCGCCACGGCTGACACCACTGATCGACCCCGGGTCGGGATGGGACAGGATGCCGCTGTTGTAGACACCACCGGCGATGATCGAGATGCCCTTGCGCTCGCACAACGGCAACAACGTCGCCAAGGCACCCTGGTCGAGCAAGGTGTACCGGCCCGCCAGAAGGAACGCATCGAAGTCGGCACGCCCCGCAAGGTCGACCAGGATCGGCCACTGATTCACGCCCACACCGATGGCACCGATCTCACCTGCTGCCTTGAGGTCGGAGAGCGCCCGATAGGCGCCATCGATGGCCTCGTCCGGGTACAGGTCCGGGTCATGGATGTGGATCGCGTCGAAGCGGTCGATCCCCATCCGCTGGCGACTTGCGTCGATGGAGCGGCGGACCCCGTCGTAGCTGAAGTCGAAGTACGGCCTCACTGCCGCGGTGTCCTTGTAGAGCTGCACCCCCTCCCAGAGCACCATCGTATCCTCGCGGCCGGCCGGACCGTCCTCGAGGAGCAGCCGCCCGATCTTCGTGGTGAGTCGGTACTCACTGCGGGGGCAGGTGCGAAGGACCTCGCCAACGACCTGCTCGCTGAAGCCATAGCCGTACACCGGAGCCACATCGTAGTAGCGGGCGCCGCTGCGCCAGGCGGTCTCGACCGTGGCGCGGGCGAGCGCGAGCGGGATGCGCTGGTGGAGCCCACCAAGCGGGTTGGTGCCGATCCCAAGCTGGTCGACGCGGACATCGGTACCGCCCAGGGGCACCTGGAGCGATGGCTCGAACGAACTGGTTCGGGCGGGGTCTGCGCTCAAGGCCACATCGTCCTCAGGTGAGATCACGCGGCTGGGCAACGCGGAAGTCCGAGGGGTCGCGCAGCACGTCAGGGAGATCCTCGCCCAAGCTCGCGTGGATGCGATCCTCGAACTCGCGTGCCGCCACCGGGATGTCCATCCAGGGCGCGGAGCGCGGTTGGATCTGCGGTTCGAGCAACCGGCCGGCGACGATCGTCGCGGCACTTCGGATACGGCGGTCAGCGTCGCGCACCTGCATGTGCGAGTCGTAGAGCGTGACAGGCTCGTCCGAGAGCTCAAGCACCGTGATGTCTCCAGCCGTGCCCACGCGGAGCGTACCCAGCTCGCCCTCGAACCCGAGGATCCGCGCCGGCGTCGTGGTCGTCGCAGTGATGATGTCGGAGAGCGACATGCCGAGGCTGAGCATCTTGGTCATCGTCATGGGGAGGTCGAACATCGGGCCAACGATGCTGACCTGGTGGATGTCCGTCGAGATCGTGTCCGGCAGGAAGCCCTGGTCGAGCACAGCCTCGACCGTGTCAAAGGCGAGCGAGCCCGTGCCATGGCCAAGATCGAAGATGACACCTCGCTGCCGCGCCGCCAGCACCTCGGGGCGGATCCGCAGGTCATCGTCGACGATCTTCATCGACAGGCCGGTGAGGGCATGCGTGACGATGTCTCCCGGTCCGAGCAACTCGACCACCTCGGCGAGCTCGGGTGGTCGGTAGGCGATGTGGGTCATGACCGGCAGGCCTGTGCGTTCTCCGGCCTCAAGGGCTTTGCGGAGCGGTTCGACGCCGTGATCACCGGCCGTCGGGTAGCCCATCCGGACCTTGATGCCGCGGACCAGATCCGGGTTCTGCAGGGCCACCGTGGTCAGGGCGTCTACGTCCCAGAAGGCCGGATGGGTCAACTCGAAGTTGGGAGCCACGAGTCCGACCGTGGAGATGTTGAGGAAGCACAGGATCCGGACCGTCGCCGGCTCCACGATGTGGCGACGGACGCCCGGCAACATGTACGCGCTGGCCGATCCCGCGTCCACCCATGTCGTGACGCCCGTTCTCGAGCCGATGGCATCGGCGTCGATGCCCCAGTAGGTCAGATCGGGCAAACAGTGAGTGTGCAGGTCGATGAGGCCTGCGGTCACGATACGGTCAGTGGCAGGGACGATACTACGCGCTCGGGCCTCGGGGATATCGACCTCGATCGCGGCGATGCGTCCCGCCCTGATCCCGACGTCCATGCGGCCGTCGAGTCCTGCAGCCGGGTCGAGCACCCGTCCGCCCTTGATCACGATATCCAGGTCGGGCCGCTGGCTCGCTGACTGCACGGTTCGTGACCCTCCACCGATGTCCCGCCTGACTTGGCACGGTCGCCCGTCGGTGGATGCACCCGACTGCGACCATATGCTAGGTTAGGCCACGTTGGCTAGACCTGTCTAGTTGTGTTGCCGATGCGAGGAGGATGGCCCTTGGACGTGACGAGGACGACGTTGGCCCGACAGCTCGCGGCTCCCGAAGGTCCCACCATCGTCAGCGACGAGCTGCTTGTCAGCGTGTGCAGCCTCGATCGAGACCCCGCGTGGCCCACGAAGGGTGGAGACATCGTGGTCACTCGTCGGGGTGCCCCAGAGTCCACGCAGATCGTGTTCTCGACCTCGTTCAACGGCGTAGAGGGCATCCCGGCAGGGCTCGCCTTCGGTCCGGACGACGCCCTCTACGTCGCCGATGAGGGCCACCGGGCGATGCTCCGAGTCACCGCGGGACTGGAGATTTCGAACTTCATCGCTTCGTACCGAGGCGAGCCCATCAACGGACCCAACGACCTCTCGTTCGATGAGGGCGGCGATCTCTATTTCACCGATCCGTGGACGAGTTCGGCCGCGAATCCGGTCGGTGCGGTCTACGGGTATGACTGGGCTGCGGGCGAGCTCCATCGGATCGACCATGGAATGGCCTTCCCGAACGGGATCATCGCTCGCGAGGGCTCGCTCTACGTGGCCGAGACCTTCACCAACACGATCTGGCGATATCGGATCAGCAGCCCCGGACAGGCGGGCGAACGGCAGCGTTTCTGCCGACTCCCGGATATCGATGGCGTAGAGGTCCAAGGTCCCGACGGCATGGCCTTCGACGACCAGGGTCGACTGTACGTGGCGCATCTGGGCTCGGGTCAGATCCACGTCTTCGACCCCGACGGCAAGGGCCTCGACCCGATCCCGGTCGCCGGGAGCCACCCCACGAACCTGTGCTTCGCGGGACCGACGCTGGACCATCTGATCGTCAGCGTCGATGACGTCGGCGAACTCCAGGAGATCGATCTCGGGGTCGAGGGCGACCGGTTGAACTTCTGCCCCTCGCGACGGCGCGACCATCCGTGGGCCGTGGCGCTCTCGGCGATGCTCGAGCACGACGCCGGGCCGGCCGGCTGAAGCGAAGCACGATGCCATCACGACACCAAGGAGGACGGGCATGAGTGGCTCCCTGCGCAGGCTCGGCATCGAGAACCTGGATCGAGTGATGGACTTGTGGGAGGTCTCCTTCGGCCAGCGGGGCTGGTTCGGACCCGATGAAGCGCCGGTCTCGCAGGGTGCGGCGCTGGAGCGTGGAGACATCTTCGGCTGGGTCGACGGCGACGAGATCCTCGCCGTCGCATCGCTGTGGTCGGTGCCGCACTGGTTCGGCGGTCGAGAGGTCGCGTGTCAGCATGTCGGAGGCGTAGGCGTGCCACCCGAACATCGCGGCCGTGGCGTGGTCTCGGATACGATGCGCGCGGCGCTGGTCCAAGGTATCGAGTCCGGGGACGCGTTGAGCGTGCTGTACGCGACCACGACGAAGTTGTATCGCGGCCTCGGCTGGGACCATGCGGGCTCATTCAATGTCTACACGCTCGAGGCCCGTCATGCCCCGCCCGTCGGGCTTCCGATGCGGCCCGTGACCGAGGCCGACTGGCCGGCGATCGAACGTGCCGACGGCGCCTGGCGGCGGACCCTCAACGGCCCGGCCGTACGCCTCGATCAGGACTGGGATCCCATCCGCCTCGCCCGGTTCGGCTACGTCCTCGATGCCGAGGAGCCCGGCGACGTGGATGCGTACCTGCTGTACGACATCGCCCACGACCTTGGCGAATACTGGTACTACACGCTGAATGTGGTCGACTGGGCGGCGACCACGCCGCGCGGCCTCGAGGCGGTCTTCGGCTTCATCGGACGGCATGGCACGATGGGCAAGGGAGCGACCCTGAGGGGTCCCGTGCCGCATCCCTGGACCTACCTGGCACCGGAGCAGGATGTGACCCGTGCCGGCGGCGGGGTCTGGCTCGTCCGACCGCTCGATATCGCCAAGGCCATCGCCCAGCGAGGCTATCCGTCGACCGTTGACGTGGACACGACATTCGAAGTGGATGACGCTGAGATCCCGGCCAATCGAGGACCGTGGCGCCTGCGTATCTCGGGCGGCCGCGGCGAGTTGAGTGCTGCCAGGACAGCGGCCGTCTCCCTGCATGTGCGTGGCTTCGGACCGCTCTATACGGGCTTCACGAACACCGAGCAACTCCGACTGGCTGGGCTTGTGTCTGGGGAACCCGATGACCTCGCGACCCTCGGCTCGGGTTTCGCGGGGTCCCCGCCAGTGATGTTCGAATTCTTCTGATCTCAATCGTGGCCACTGACTGGAGCGAGTCGGTTGCCGTTATTCGTCTATACAGGTACACTCCACGTCCGCGGACTTTGGTGGCTCAGAGGTGTCCTCGCTGCTGGTCCCGGGAACGTCAAGAACGTGCAAGGGGAGGTGGAGCCATGTCCCAGGTCGTGGGCACCGAGTCAGACCGGCGGGTCGATGTCGATGCCCTGCAGGCGTTCGTTGAACAGCTGTATGAGGCCGCCGGCACCTCCCGTGACGATGCCGCATCGCTGGCGCGTATCGCTGTGGGTACCGACCTTCGGGGCGCCTACTCACATGGCTGCGCACTGGTGCCCCTCTATGTCGGCCTGATGCTCTCGGGCAAGGTCGATCCGCGCGGCCGCCCGTCCATCACCCGGGATTCGGGCGCAGCCATCCGAGTGGATGGTGGCAACAGCCTGGGCCACATCGGACTCACCTTCGCGACCGAGCGCGCGCTCGAGCGTGCTGCTGAGACCGGGATCGCGGCGGTCGCATTGGGAGGCAGCAACCACTGTGGTGCCATGTGGTCGTATGCGCTGCAGGCAGAGGGTCGTGACTCGATCCTCCTGGCCACCACCAACGGTCTGCCGACGATGGCCTGGTACGGCGGCCTCGACCGGATCGTCTCGATCAACCCGGTCGGGATCTTCATCCCGGCGGGCCAAGAGCGGTCGATCGTGGTGGATACGAGTTTCGGCGCAGCAGCGCGTGGAAAGATCGTCGTCCACAAGCAGAAGGGCCTGCCCCTTCCGGAGGGATGGGCCTTCGACCAGGAAGGCAACCCGACCATCGACCCGGACGCCGCCCTCAACGGCCTGATCCAGCCGGCCGGCGGCTACAAGGCCACCAGCCTGGCCGTGCTGATGGGGGTTCTCGCATCGCTCTTGTCGGGGGGCGCCTATGGCACCGAGCTCGGTGACTTCGACACAGGCCCCGCGCCGGGCAAGGACGCCCAGTTCGTGATGGCCATCAGCGTGGCCGCGTTCGAGGACGCTGACCGCTTCAAGTCCCGGATGGACGGCATCATCCGCGAGATACGGTCCAGCCGACCCGCTCCCGGCGTCGATCGCGTCTGGCTTCCCGGCGAACGGGCAGCCGAGACCGAGGAACGCTACCGAATGGACGGCGTGCCTCTCACCGACGCTACACGCACGGGTCTCGCGACCATCGCGGAACAGGCCGGCGTCAACGCATCAGTACTCGGATGACGGAGGTCCACCCATCAATGGCAGGCACGACCGCAACCAACACGAGCACCAGCATCGAGGCTGAGTATCGGGCTCGATTCCCGGGTTCCCTGTCGCTAGCGGAACGCGCGCGACAGCTGATGCCATCGGGCATCAATCACGACGTCCGCCGCATCGACCCGGCGCCGGTCTACATCGACCGCGCCAGCGGTGCCTACAAATGGGATGTCGATGACAACCGCTTCATCGACTTCTGCATGGGGCACGGTGCGCTCATCCTGGGCCACTCACATCCCCGGGTGCTGGCCGCCATGCAGGAGCAGACAGCCAAGGTCACGCATGCGTCCGCGCCGACGCCGATGGAGGTGCGCTGGGCCGAGCTGGTGACCGAGATGGTGCCGAGCGCAGAGAGAGTCCGGTTCGTGCTCAGCGGCACGGAGGCCACCATGCTGGCCATCCGGCTCGTCCGTGCGGCCAGCGGCAAGGACATCATCGTGCGCGTGGATGGCCACTTCCACGGCTGGCATGACACGGCCATGATCCATTGGCTCGCGCCGCTCGACCGGCCCTCGTCCGCGGGTGTCGCCCGAGACATCGCGGCTGGCGTGCGCTCAATCCCGCTCCACGACCTGGACGCCCTTGAAGCGGCCCTTGCGCCCGGTGATGTAGCAGGCATGATCCTCGAGCCGGACGGGCCGGTGGTCGGGACCGTACCCGTTCCCGATGGCTATCTGCAGGCCGTCCGCGAGATCACACAGCGCCATGGCGTGCCCCTCATCTTCGACGAGGTCGTCACGGGTTTCCGTCTTGCGCCGGGCGGCGCACAGGAATACTTCGGCGTGACGCCTGACGTCACGACCTTCGCGAAAGCCATCGCCGGTGGAGCCCCGTCTGGTGCGGTGGTGGGACGGGCCGACATCATGGAGTACATCGCTTACACCGGCGACCCTGAGCACGACCGTTTCGAGCGCGTCGCACACATGGGCACGTATAGCGCCCACCCCGTTGCGGCAGCGGCGGGAGCCACGGCCCTGGAGCTGCTGCAGGACGGTACGGTCCAGGACTACACGGCCGACCTGGCGGACCGGCTGCGCGCCGGCCTCAATGCCGAGCTGCGTGAGCGCGGGGTGCGAGGCCTGGCCTACGGTCGTCGCTCATGCTTCCGCGTCATCGTGGGAGACGACGAGGATCTGCCCGTAGCCGACACCGCAGAAGGGTTCCTGGACAAGATCGATATGCAGCGACTGATGGCAGGCACGCGCCCATCGATCAAGAGCGCGCTGCACAAGGCCAACCTGCTCGAGGGCTTCGACTTCATCGCCGGAAACCACGGCTGGCTATCGGCGGCACACACACCTTCCGATGTCGATGAGGCCGTCTCAGCCTTCGGGCGAGTGCTGGACCGGGCCATGACGGAGGGCGTGTTGCGCCCCTCGCCAGCAGCGGGTCGGTCGTGAGCCCATGGGTGTGAGCCAACGAGAAGTAGAGGAGTACGCATGACCAGGGACCTACGGATCGCTGTGATGGGCCTGGGGCCGATCGGCTTGCGCGCTATAACCAGCACACTTGCCCACAAGGGCACCAGGTTGGTCGCAGCCGTGGATGTCAGCGATGACCTCCAGGGCCAGGATGCAGGGGTCCTGGCTGGGCTCGCACCACTCGGGGTCTCGGTCAGCCGATCTCTCGAGGACGCCGGGGCCGCCGGCAGCGCCGACATCGTCGTGCTCTGCACGGGCTCACACCTCGATAGCGTGACCGACCAGATCGTCGGATGCCTCGCATGGGGAGCGTCGGTCGTCAGCACCTGCGAAGAGCTCTCCTACCCGTGGTTCCATGCTCCGAGCGAGGCGCGTCGGATCGACGAAGCCGCCACCGGGGCCGGGCGTGTCGCGATCGGGACGGGAGTCAACCCGGGGTTCGCCATGGATGCCCTGGCCATGGCGCTGTCTGGCATCGCGGCCAGGGTCGATGGCGTCGAGATCCGGCGTGTCGTCGATGCGGGCACGAGGCGAGGTCCGCTGCAGATGAAGGTCGGGGCTGGTATCACGACCGAGGAGTTCGAGAGTCGCAAGGCGGCGCGCCGTATCGGGCACGTCGGCCTGGTCGAATCGGTCGCCATGGTCGGCGCCGGACTGGGCTGGACGATCGACCGCATCGATGAGAGCCTGGACCCGGTGGTCGCAACGCAGCCCATCACCACCGACGTCGCCACCGTCGAACCCGGACGCGTGGCGGGGATCCACCATCGCAGTAGCGGATGGGTCGGAGGACGCAAGCTCATCGACCTGGACCTGAAGATGTACGTGGGCGCACCAGACCCCGGGGATACCATTCGACTTGAGGGCGACCCCCCCATGACCCTGCACGTCGATGGGCTCCACGGCGACATCGCGACCGCCGCTATCGCGGCCAACGTGACGCAGGTCGTGGGCGGACTGGCGCCGGGCTTGCGGACGATGCTCGACCTCCAGCCACTGCGGGCCCCGGGAGCCACCCTGGACCAGCTCTGAGTCGCAGGCGCGGTGGAGCGTGGAGCAGGTTGGTCTTTGTCGCGACCATCGCACCGCACTCCCTCAGGCCACGGGCGCTCTGCGCCGGTGATCAGTCGGCTTCAAGCAGATGCCACGGTACGCTTCATCGAGTGATCTACAGGAACGGGAGTGAGGGGCCCAGATGGCCGTGACGGAAATCGCGCCAGGCGTGATGGTAGTCGAGACCAGCACCGCCGATGGCAAGGTCGGCGTCATCGCCGGTGACCGGGTGGCCATGGCCGTCGACGCCGGCATCGATGATGCCGAAGGAGCGTCAGTGGTAGCTGCCGCCCGGTCCATGAAGCGGCCACGAGTCCAGCTGGTCTACACGCACGGCCACATCGATCATGCGTTCGGGGGCACGGCCTTCAGGGACCATGACATCCTCGCCAGTCCGGCCATCGCCACGCACATGGCGGCCCAGGTCGACGGCTGGGCGGAACGAAGCGGCGAGGGACGTGAGGCACTCGAGGCCCGGCTCGGCTGGCCGACGATCATGTTCGAGGCAGGCGGCGAACTTGATCTCGGCGGGCGGCTCATCCGCCTCCTCGATACGCCGGGCCACGCCCCCGGAGCGCTATGTATCCATGATCCGGACGCGGGCATCCTCTTCGGCGGCGACACCATCGTCACGGGCATCCCGCCCTACTTCAAGGACGGCGACAGCCGCGTCCTCGAGGTCACCCTGCGAGGCCTCGCCGAACTCGATAGCGACGTCTTGATCCCCGGCCATGGTGACGTGGTCCGGGGAGGCGCGGCAGTCCGTTCAGCCATCCTGTGGGAAGCCGACTACCTGGCTCGATGCCGTGTGCACGTGATCACCCACCTGGGTGACCCGCTTGAGGACATCATCGCGGCTGCCCCCTTCGAGTCGTACATCGGTGACCATCTGGCGCCCGACCGGCATCAGATGGTCTGGCGACACCAGCAGGTCATCGCGATGATGGTCGACGAAGAAACGGCCTGAGGCCATCCTCGGCCCCACGAGTCGACGTTGCCGCCGAAGGCCGGCCTGACGCCCGCGATCAGAGCACGATCTCAGGACGCCTCACGCGAGACGGCAGCGTAGACGGTCGTCAGGGGCACATCAGCAGATTCACCCCACAGGACGTGGCGACGACCGGGTGGCGTGATGACCACGTCACCCGCTGCCAGCGCGATCTCCTCATCCTCCTCCAGCAGCACGCCACGCCCACTGAGCACGTAGTGGATCTCGGGCACATCGTGCGCCTCCCAGACGCTCTTGGGGTCGATGCCCGGCTGGAGCGGCGCGAACGTGGAGACGCCGACGCCGATGCCCATCGGACCGTCGCGCCGTACGTATCGCCGCACGCTGGCGTTGGCGACAGCGTCAGCCATCGCCTCTTCCGAAGTAACCTTCAGGGCCATCTCAAGATCCTCCTTCGCCTGGCGCGCCGGCCGATCGCCGTGCGTCGGCCGGATACGTCGACTGTCTCGTCATGCCACGATCTCGGGGAACCGATCTCGCAGGTCGATGGGCCGGCGGGTCTGGCCGGATTCCACGCCGGCCTCCAGTACCGCCATCGTCCACAGCTCGCTGCGCCCGGTCGTCGGTCCGTCCCGAAGGCCGCGCACGTTGGCAGCGAAGGCCTCCAGTTCAAGGGCGTACTCGGAGAGCCCCTCCGGGTACGGCTGATGCTGGCCCGGCGCATCCTGGTCCGACTCGGTCAGGTAGAGGTCGTAGCCGCCTTCGCGCCCTCCTATCGCCACGCCGCGCTCGCCGTAGATCTGGAATCCACGCAGTCGCGGCGGGATGTTCGTCTCGGTGGTCTGCGTGAACCAGACGCCGAGCCCGCTCTCGAGTTCGAGGAACGCGCTCATCGTCGCTTCCAGCTCGGGCCGCTGGAAGGAGCGCGTGCGGTGCTCGCGGACGTGGACCTGAGCGATCTCGCCGAACACGTAGCGGATGGCAGCGATAGCGTGCACGCCCTGCAGGAACCAGGTGCCGGTGCCGCCCATCTCGGGCACGGTCAACCACCCTCGCCTTCCCGGATAGCGTGGATCCGTCTCACGGTAGCCGGAGACAAGCCCGCCGAAGGTGACCTCGCCGAGCGGCTCGCCCGAAGCGACGATATCGTGCATGGTCACCGCGTAGGGCATATAGCACTCGCTCTCGGCCACGAACAGCGTGACACCGGCTGCCTCGGCGGCACGCACCATGGTCACCGAGTCGGCTACCGACATGGCCATCGGCTTCTCAACCAGGACGTGGCGGCCCGCGTCGATGGCTTCCAGCACCTGTGGCAGGTGCAGTGGATGGGGCGTGCAGATCGAAACGGCCTCGACGTCGGAATCCGCAAGGGCGGCCTCCAACGTATCGTAGGTCCGCTCGATGCCGAGGCCCGCGGCACGCTCGGCAAGGAATGAGGCATCGTTGTCGACGAGGGCGATGACCTCGATATCGCCACCCAGCTCCTGGGCCGCCTCTGTCTGGCGGGTACCGGCCCAACCCAGGCCGACCATGGCCAGACGCACGGGTCTTGGCGTTTGTGGCGCGGGAGCCGGCCTGCCTACCGCAGGTCGCGCAGCCTTGCCCGAACCATCCGTCGGCTCCAATCGAGCTCCGGTCATGTCATCTCCTCTCGACTCGATATCTCGTTCTTCGTCTCTGGATCCTCATCAGCCCTGGATGCCTGCGCGAGTGAAGCCCTGGATGATGTACCGCTTGGCTACCAGGAACACGAGCAAGATCGGCAGGATGCTCAACGTCGAGGCCGCCATCTGGACCTCCCAGACGGGAAAGCCATACGAATCGGCGAACAACGGGATGGCGGCAGGCACGGTCAGCAGTTCGGGGATGCCCGAAACGAAGATCAGCGGCTCGAGGAAGGCGCTCCAGCTTGCCAGGAACGTGAGCACCGCCACCGTCGCGAGGGCCGGTTTGGCCAGCGGCAGGGCGATGCGGCGGTAGATGCCGAAGCGACCCAGGCCATCGATGCGTGCGGCATCCTCGAGCTCGACCGGCATGGACAGGAAGTACTGGCGCATCAGGAACGTGCCGATGACCGAGTCCACCCCAAGCACGGGCAAGACCAGCAGCGGCAGGTGCGTGCCCAGCCAGCCCAGCTGACCCATGAGCGCGTAGAGCGGAACCATGAGGACCTCAGTCGGCACGAGCAGGGCACTCAGCATCAACACGAACAGGACATCGCGACCCCGGAACCGCACCCGTGCAAAAGCGTATCCGGCCAGGCTCGAGAAGACCAGCGTCCCGATCACGTTGACGGCCGCGATGTACAGGCTGTTGAAGAACTGGCGAGCGAATGGCTGTAGCTCGAAGACGCGGGCGAAGTTGGTCAGATCGAAGGACTCAGGGAGCAGGCGCGGTGGGTACGCGAAGATCTCGTCGAGGCCCTTGAACGACGACGTCACCAACCACCACAACGGGAAGAGAAGCGGGATCGCCAGGACCAGGAGCACGGTCGGCAGCAGCCATC
This sequence comes from uncultured Chloroflexia bacterium, assembly GCA_963764785.1. Classification (GTDB taxonomy): domain Bacteria; phylum Chloroflexota; class Limnocylindria; order Limnocylindrales; family CSP1-4; genus JAFMJV01. Next base: position 390,814 of record CAVXTU010000001.1, read on the forward strand.
GGAACGATCGGCGCTTCTTTACCTGCTCGGGCATCGAGCGACTAGTCCTCATAGACCACCCAGCGACGGCGAATCGAGAACTGCGCTCCGGTCAGCACCATGACGATCAGGAAGAGGACTACGGCGAGCGCGCTGGCATAGCCCATGTCGAATTCCTGAAAGGCCTTTTGATAGGTGTAGAAGGGGATCGTCGTGGTGTCGTATCCGGGGCCCCCGCGGGTGAGCAGGAAGATGAGCGCGAACGACTTGATCGAGGTGATGATCGAGAGGATGATCATGAGGAAGATGAAGGGGGTCACGAGGGGGACCGTGACATGCCGGAAGACCTGACGGCCGCCGGCACCGTCGATGCGTGCCGCCTCCTCGAGTTCCGCCGGGATACCCTGGATGGCGGCCAAGAAGATGATCATGCTGAAGCCGAGGTCCTTCAGGACCTGAACGACGACGACCATGGCGATCGACCAACCCTCGTCGCGCAACCAGTTGGGCCCGTCCACACCGAGGCTGGCGAGCGCGCCGTTGATGACGCCATTGTCCTGGAGCATCATCCGCCATACCAGCGCCCAAGCCACCACGCTGACGGCGACTGGGATGAACCAGATGGTGCGCAATAGGCCGCCGCCCCGGACGACCTTGTTGATGGCCACCGCCAGCAGGAGCCCGAGGCCCACGTTGAGCGGCACGTAACCGAAGGCGAAGATCACCGAGGCGCCCACGACCGTGGGCAGGTTGCGATCCGTGAGCATGGCCTGGAAGTTCTCGAGACCGACGAAGTCGAAGGTTCCGAAGATGACGTCCCAGTCGTGGAGTGCGAACCAGCCGATGGCGACGATCGGCCCAAGAACGAACAGCAGGAAGCCGAGCGCCTGGGGCGACACGAAGGCCGCCCCGACTAGCGCATCGCGCTGCCAGTAGCCAGGCAAGAGCGATCGGCGCTTTTGCGCCGATCGCTCCGTTGCGACCGAGCTAGCCGGCTCGGTCAATCAAGCATGTCTTGGACGTTGTCACAGACTTCACCGAGGACCGCCGCGACATCGGCATCCTCGCGCCACATCTCCCCGTCGAAGATGCGCTGGGCAGTCGTCCAGATCTCACCGAAGTTGGGGTGGTTGTACTCGAGCACCTGATCAGGCGACTGGAATGCCTTGACCACGGTGCCCTCGATCTGTTCGGGAGTGAACGCTGGGATCGACTGGAGCAGCAGCTCCGGGGTCTGCAGAGAAGCTCGATTTCCGGGCGGGAAGACCGGGTATTCGAGCATGTTCTCCTTGCTCAGCATCGAGGCCACGAGTTGCGCCGCGATATCGGCGTTAGGACCGTCGAAGACTGCCAGGCCATTCTGGGCAACAGACGGGACGTAGCCACGGGGTCCGTCAGGCTGGCTCACGACGCCCCACTCGAAGTCGACCGGCGACATGTCGATGTCCGGCCTCGTCAACGCCATGCCGATATCTCCGGTGGCAAAGTTGACGTCGACACCCGGCTCCGGGTAGCTGCCATCGACATAGATCATGTCGTGGATGAGCTGCGTAGCCTCGATGGTCTCTGGCGAATCGAAGGTGCAGGTCTTGCCGTCATCCGTCCAGGGACCGCCGCCATACGGCTCCCAGACCTCGATCAGCTGGTTCCAGCCGTTGATGTAGATGTCATTGGCCAGCGTGAAGCCGTAGCGCACCGCTCCGCTGTCGACGAGCTGCTTCGCGACCGTGCGTGCGTTTTCCCAGGTCCAGGTACCGTCGGCGACCATCTCGTCGGGCGTCGGGAGACCGGCTTCGCGGAAGGCCTCGGCGTTGTAGAAGACGCTGTTGGTGGCGTTGGTGAACGGCAGTGCATAGAGCCCGTCGCCGTCGCTCCATGCGGACAGCGACGCCGGCACGAAGTCGGCCAGGTCCCATCCCTCGATCGACTCAAGCGTCGGCTTCAGATCGTACAACCGACCCGATTCGACGAATGCGCGAGCCACCGATAGGTCGATCCATGCGATATCGGGTGGGTTGCCACCGGCCATCTTGACGTTGAGTACGTTGTTGTACTGCTCGAACGGCTGGACCTCGATGACGACCCGCTCGACACGTGGATCGTGGGCCTGGTAAGCGGCGATGATGGCGTCATAGCTCTCCTGATCGCCGGGGCCGTAATACCAATTCATGAAGGTCAGATCGACATTCCGATCATCTGCGGCGCCGGATTCCTGGGCCGCGACCCCAACGCTGCCGGCAAGCAGCATCACGGAGAGCCCAACCACGACCCCGGGCATCTTCCTCAAGGACATCTCGCCTCCTCTATTCAACTGGTCCGGCCCACCCGCGGGCTCGACGCTGCGGGACTGGGATGCCGCTACATTACGCATTGACGCTATACATGTCTAGTGCTGGCTGAACATGGTATACGGCCGGCTCTGCGGTACCGTCCAACGGCCCGAAGTCGCGGGCCGACTCAGGCTACGTCGAATGTGACGGGGAGCGAGAGCAGACCCCGCATCCGCACGTTCGGTCGCCACGTGGGCGACACGACGGACGTCTCGATGTTGCGAGTCCGACGAAGCAACGCGGCCAGCAATTCCTGCAACTCGAGCCGTGCCAGCGGTGCGCCAAGACAGAAGTGGATACCCTGGCTGAACGTCAGATGCCTGTTGGGGTGCCGGCCCACGTCGAAGCGCAACGGGTCGGCGAAGGCTTCCGGGTCACGGTTGGCCGCTCCAAGCAGGAAGACGATGACGCTGCCGTTCGGGACCTTCCGATCGCCGATCGTGATCGGCTCTCTGGCGATGCGGATGGTGCGATGGCTGGTGGGCTCGTAGCGGAGGATCTCCTCGACTGCGCTGGGGATGAGTCCCGGGTCGGCCCACAGACGTTCAAGCTCGGGGCGATGGTTGAGTAGCGTCCATAGGCCCAGCGCGAATGTATTCGTGGTGGTCTCATGACCGGCCACGGCGAACAGGACGAGATTGGCAACGACTTCTTCCTCGGTGGCATCACCGGCCTGTTGCCGTCGCAGCAGGAGGCCGACGATGTCGTCGTCCTCATCGCTGACTACTCGACGGGACGCGAGCGTGCGAACGTAGTCAGCGATCTCCTGCCACGCCGTCAGGTAGCCTTCGACCTCGTGCTCTTCGACCCGACCGCTCGACATGAAGCCCGCGATCGTGTCTGCCCAGCCCTTGACGACCGGAAAGTCTTCCCCAGGAATACCGAGAAGCTCGCCGATCACGGCCATCGGTAACGGAAAGGCGTAGTCAGCGACCGCATCCATACGCCCCTCGTCGAGGACTCCGTCGAGTAACGCATCGGCGATCTGGGCGATCCGCGGCTGCAACCGGGCCATGCTGCGGGGCGTGAAGGCACGGCTCGCGAGCCCGCGCATTCGGCCATGTTCGGGTGGGTCGGCACTGATCATCTGTGCCAGCGTGTGTTGTTCGATCAGTGTCCGATGCTCGTCGGGAAGATCGACCCGAGAGAGCAGCGCCGACATCCGCCGGGCGGATAGCCGAGGATCACGAACACCGCTCAGGACATCTTGGTATCGGCTCACGAACCACGCTGCATCCACTTCGCTCCAGTGGACCGGATCGGCGTTTCGGAGCCGATCGTAGTAGGGATATGGGTCCCTGATGAACTCGGGGCCTCCCGGCAGGTATGGGTCGACGCTAGCCATCACTGGCCACGGTCGATCGCCGTTCCACGCCCCGGTAGACCTCTCGATTTCGCTCCGCCACCGAGGCGGTCTGGACACGGACGGTCGACCATCCGGATCGCCCCATCGACTCGACGGCGCGTCGCACCGCAGCATCGGCATTTCCGGCTGCATCGACGGCGTCCCGACCGGTCATCCAGAAACGCGACTCCACCATGCGACCCGACGCCGAGACGACGCTGTCGTGACCGCCAAGCAGGTCGCGGAGCTGTGCTCGAGCCCGCTCGTCGAATCCGCCTTCGTCGTCGGGGCGCAGCGAACGATGCATAACGCTCCAGTCGGCATCACCAGGGCCCCGCCGCTCGAGACCGGGGTAGTACTCGATGAGACGCTCGTCAAGGGAGGCAGCGTGTACTCGCACGATCGGCCAGTCGGACAAGCCGACCTCGGCCTGAGCACCAGCCACAAGAGCCGCGCCGGATTGGGCAGCCTCGGAAGCGTCGTCTGCGATCACCCAGAAGCGGATCTCGAAGGCATGGCCTCGACCGCTGGCGGGCGGATACTGAGTCCACTTGTCCTCCCCGGGCAGCCTGGCCAGTAGCGCGGCCGTCTGCTGTCCGGTCGGGGCCATGGAGTCACGGGGGCCGCTCGACTTCGTCAGAACGCTCCACTCATGGCGCTCGTGACTAGCCGCAGGCTCGGTCACTGGACTACCCTCACGGCACGCTCGGCAGCCCCGCGATAGAGCTCCTCGGCACGTTCGCTTGCCACCGCATGGTGGGCTCGCACGATGGTCCATCGGCCGGCGTCGTCCGCAGCATTGATCGCGGCCAGCAGCGCGGCACGGGCGATGATATCGGCCTTTTCGGCGTCGGTCGCCGATACCCAGTAGCGCGCCACGACGGTATGGCGGTCACCCGCTACGGCCGCATCCGGGCCGAGGCGCTCCGCGATCGAGGCTCGACCAGCGGCATCCAGCCCATGCTCCTGGTCCGACGGCATCGTCGCCTTCATGAGCACACTCCAGGCATGTCCATCAGGGACACGCGACTCGACCCCACTGAAGCCTGTCAGGCGCTGAGCCGCGGACGCTGCGTGGGTACGGATCGGTCGCCACGCTTCCATGCCGAGTCCCTCCCGTCGCGACTCGATGTGGCGCCAGCCCTCGCGGATGGCGGCGGCGGCGTCAGTGGCCTCCACCCAGAACGAGATGGTCGCGTCGAGGCCATCGCCTCCGGTCACGCCCTTGTCGGTCCCGGGCAGGCGCTCCAGGAGCACATCGAGGTCGTCACGTCGGATGACCGACGCGCCGGTGGCACGGGCCACCTTGATGAGCACCGACCATTCAGCCACAGCGAGGACCCAGCCAAGTCGAGCGCTGCGTCATTCGGGTGTTTCGTAGTGATGGCTGTAGCGCGCAAGGCACGCTTTGGCCAGGACAGTGGGATCGTCGTATCGGTCGCCAAAGCGATCCAGTGCGAACTGCGACATGTCGTACTCGGTTCGGCCATTCACGATCCAGTCGGCCATGATCTCGCCGGCCGCCGGCGAGATCGACAGACCGGCCACCACGCAGCCGCTCATGATCCACAGACCCCGTACCGCTGAGGTCTCCCCGAACAGGTGGTGTCCATCTGGCGTCATGGTCGGCAGGCCGCCACGTAACTCTGCGACCGGGGCGTCGACGAGCTCCGGGTACTCCGGACCGACGTCTTCGACGATCCGTCTCAGCGGCGTGATGTCGAGGGCCAGGTCGGCCATGCCGGCAGCGAGGACGCGCGGATCGACAGCGATGGGATCGGGCTCGTAGCCACCGACCATGAGACCGCCGCGTTCCGGCCGGACGTAGATGTTCGCATCCACGACGCGGACGATCGGCATATCTGCGGTGACCGAAGCGATGGGCTCGGTGATGAACAGCTGGTGGCGCACCGGATAGGTCGGCAGCCGCATACCTGCCATCGCAGCGACCAGAGGCGCCCAGGCGCCCGCCGCGTTGATGACCACCGGCGCATCGATCTCACCCTGATCGGTGACCACCCGTTCGACCGCACTACCGCGGACGACGATATCGGTGACGGTCACGCCGCTGTGGATGGCAGCACCCATCGATGCCGCCGCCTTGAGGTAGGCCCGTGGCAGGTCACCGGGTTCCAGATAGACATCCGAACCGGTCCACCAGATGGCGAGAGCGCGGCCAGGATCGGCATAGGGCGCCAGTTCGCGGGCCCTGGCCTGGTCGACGAGCTCGATGTCGATGCCCCAAGCCTGACCTCGCTCGACTTCCTCCCGTACCTGGGCGGCATACTCTGGCGTCCGGGCGAACTTCAGCGCGCCGACCTGATGGACGGTAAGCGGTTCGCCGGTCTCCTCTTCGAAGCCGATCAGCTTCTCCACGCTCCGGATGGCCATTTGGCTGGTCACCTGGTCATACCGGATCTTCTGTGTCTGTCCGGCCGCGCGTGGAGAAGTCTGCGACGCGCGGTCGAATCGATCAAGGATGACGACTTCTCGGCCCAGCCTGGTCAGGTGATACCCAACGCTCGCCCCAAAAGCTCCCGAACCGATCACCACCACATCTGCATGTGTCAGCACGACTTCTCTCGTCCCTCCCGAGGCTCCAGGACCTCCCTGAACCCTGTGCATACGCTACTAGACAGGTATATTGCGGTCCCGTCCTGGGACTGTCAATCTGGGTCCCCGGGTGTTCGCGCCCAAGGCGTCACACCAGACACCCGATGGGGGTACGGCCGGGATCCGCGACCAGCGGGTGCTCGAACACGACTATCCTAGACACGTCTAGACCGGCACGCTAGTGTGTGCCCTCGAGGAGCGACCGGCGCTGCACCGGTCGACCATTGCCGTTCGCTTTCGTGAGCGATCGGTGGGACCTAAAGGAGGCAGGAATGAGGGATCGACTTCGCTTCGCAGGGCTCGCGGCGACGGTGGCTGTGGCCTTCGGGATGACGCCGGCGGCGGCGCAGGATGATGCCACGATCACATATCGGAATTGGTACCACGGCGGCACGATGGAGACCGTCTGGGACGACTACATCGCGTCGTACGAGGCGCTTCATCCGGGACTGACCGTCGAGGTGCAGACGATCCCGTTCCCACGCTACAACGATGTCCTGACCGTCGAGCTCGCTGGTGGGGAACCGCCCGACGTCGCCTGGATCAACGCGTCGGTCGGTCCGCAATGGGTCAAGAGCGGTCGACTCGTGGACCTGATGCCGCTGATCCCCGAGGACTATGACCTGGAGGACTTCGGGGCTGCCCTGGATCCCTGGATGAATGACGGCAAGCTCTATGCGCTCCCCTTCACGAATGCGGGCAACGTGGTCTTCTACAACAGTGACATGTTCGAGGAAGCCGGCCTGCCCACGCCGATCGAGCTACTCGAACAGGGCGAATGGACCTGGGACAATCTCGTTTCGACGGCCGCCGCATTGACCGACAGCGGGGTCGCCGACTACGGGTTCCATCTCAACAACAATATCTTCACGAACGGCTGGCGCAACCTGATCGAGATCTGGAACGCGTATGGCGGCGGCCCATGGACCGTCGATGGCACGCAATGCACCTTCGATTCGCCCGAGACGAAGGAAGCGACTCAGATCATCTGGGACATGATCTACACGGACAAGTCCCACCCCGGCCCAGGCGAGAACGCCGATTTCGCGGCGGGCAATATCGGCATGATGATGGGCCGGCAGGACGAGGGTCCCCGGTTCGCGGACGCACCTTTCGGGTGGGATATCGTGCCGCCCCCGAGCGGTCCGGCCGGATTTGTCCCGTCACTTGCGCAGAACGGCGTCGTGGCATTCGCCGATAGCGACCATCCAGACCTCGCGGGCGGGTTCGTGGTCCACGCCATGAACAAGGAGAATGCGGCCAAGTTCGGCGTCAACACCCCGGCCGTGCGCAAGTCGCTCCAGACGATCGACATCCTCGAGGCGAACAACCCACAGTTCACCCGCGAGCAGCTCGAGCGAGCCACCATCCCCGTCCTCCAGGCTGAGGACTTCCGGATGGAGTACTTCCATGAGAACTACACTCCTGCGGAGAAGGCCGCACAGCTCATCTTCGACGGACAGATCTGGGTGCCTGATGCGGATGTGTCAGCGGCACTCGACCAGGTTTGTTCCGACATCGGCGTTTTCATGACCAAGGGCTGACGCTCAGCCCCACTGGGCAGGACGATCAACGTGAGATCGCCGCTCGGGTCACGCCAATCTTCCACCCGGTCGCGCCGACGGCGACCGGGTGGAACCCATGAAGGGACAGGGCCGAGATGGGCGCACTGACCCACCGGCCGCCTGGCGAGCGCCTGATGCATCCATCGCTGCGGGCCCGCGAGGCTATCTACGGGTTGCTCTTCGTGGCCCCGCAGATGATCGGCTACCTGATCTTCCTGCTCGGGCCGATCGCGGCGATCTTCTGGTTCAGTCTGTTCCGCTGGAACATCGTTTGGGGCACGTTCGACTTTCTGGGCCTGGGCAACTACGAGACCCTACTGAACAGCTCAGAAGTGGACACGGTAGCGCGGGTGACGCTCGTCTACGGGCTCCTCTTCGTGCCCCTGACCGTGATCGGCGGGCTCGCCCTCGCTCTGGCCGTGAATCGCCGGACACGCGTGTTCGTGATCCTCCGGTCGTTCTATTTCATCCCCGTGGTGATCGCACTAGCGGCATGGGCCCTGGTTTGGCAACTCGTGCTCCAGCCGGGAGGCCTCGTGAACGGGGTCCTCGAATTCACTAGGTCTCGACCGCGTCGCCTGGTTGCGCGACCCGAGCATCGCCCTCTACTCACTCATCATGGTCAGTGTCTTCAAGGTCCTCGGGTTCAGCATGGTGCTGTTCCTGGCAGCGTTACAGACCGTACCCGAAGACCTGCGCGAGGCTGCTCGCACCGACGGCGCGAGCGAAGGCCATGTCTTCCGCCACATCACGTTGCCACTGATAGCACCATTCACATTCATGGTCACGATCCTGTTGACCATCGCATCGTTCAACTCATTCGCCACCAACTTCCTTCTGACCCAGGGAGGGCCCGGGTTGGCGACTACGACCTGGACGTTGTACATCTACCGCCAGGGCATGCAGCTGTTCGAGATGGGCTATGCGAGCAGCCTCGCAGTGGTGCTGTTCCTGTTCGTGATCATCGTCACGATCCTGCAATTCGTCGCTCGTCGTCGGTGGGTCTACGAAGGTGAGTAGCAGCACTGAGCCGATCGGGGTGCGGGGGTCACCGCCCGGCAGGGAGCGGTCACGCTCATTCCGTGTGCTCCTCGTAGTCGCGCTGGTGATCTTCGCCATCCCGCTCCTGGCCCCCCTGATCTGGACGGTGTCGACATCGTTGAAGCCAGAATTCGACGTCTTCGAGATGCCTCCACGACTCATCCCTGAGACGGTGCGCTGGCAGAACTACGTCGACATCTTCGAGTTCGCACCCTTCGCGCAGCAGTACTTCAACAGTGTCTACATCGCGATCGTCAACGTGGTCGGCACGCTCGTCGTGAGCTCCCTTGCCGGCTATGCCCTGGCTCGGCTGCGTTTCCCAGGGCGCAGCCTGGTGCTGCCGATCCTGCTCATCGCCTTGCTGCTGCCTGAGGAAGTGACGATCGTTCCGCTGTTCGCACTGATGAGCCGTCTAGGCTGGGTGGGCACTCATCTGCCCTTGCTGATCGAACCCATGTTCGGCGTCCACGCGGTCGTCGGCACGTTCCTCATGCGTCAATTCTTCCTCACCCTGCCGCGAGAACTGGCGGACTCGGGTCGCGTCGATGGCCTCGGGGAGTTCGGTGTCTTTCGGCGCATCGCCATGCCGCTGGCCAAACCCGCGCTCGCGACCCTGGCGGTGATCACCTTCCTCGCCAGTTGGAACGCGTTCCTCGTGCCGCTCGTCTTCACGTCTGGTGTGGACACACTTCAGACGGTCCCGGTGGCGCTCTCGCAGTACACCGATACGGACGGCCGGCCATTCTTCGCGCTGCAGATGGCCGCAACCACGTTGAGCATCATCCCGGTCGTCCTGGTCTTCCTCATGGCCCAGCGCTATATCGTCGAGGGCATCGCCCGCTCGGGTATCAAGGGCTAGGCCAGGCTGAGCGTCGCGGTGAGCTCTGGAGGACCAGGTTCCGACCGATGCCAGTCAGACCCATGATGGGAGCTAGGCAACGCTGGGCCACAGGGACAGAATCCAGCGCAGGTTCCAGAACCTGCAGTCGCGTCACGTCGGCACCGTAGTACTCGGCCAGCATCTTGCGCATCTCTGGCGGCACGTGTGGTCGCGCCGCAGATCTCTTTCGGGTCCGTCCGATCTCCTCTGCCGACGCCTGGTGGTCTGGCAGGCCCAGGAACTCGAAGGTGCGCGTGAGCTGACCCTGCGTATCAGCCACGCAGCGCTCGTACTGCAGCAGCAGGATGCGATCGCGTGGGTAGCGCTTCAGCCACCAGGCCAGCTGTGTCGCGTAGCGGCCCCGCTCGATGGCCTCGGCGATACGGTGCTCGCGCATGCCGATCTCACCAGCGCCGATCTCGCCCTTCAGCGCCCCCGCCCGCTGCAACAGTCCCAGACCCGACGCATAGCGCTCGACCGGGTCGCGCATGAGCACGATGAGCCTGGCGTCGGGGGCGACATGGGCCAGCTCCGGCGCCACCCATGGCTGATAGAGGTAGCCGGGCGTCTTCTCACCCACCAGGCCGCCCTCGGGACGTGGGAAGTAGCGCAGGTACCGGTCGAAGTCCTCGTCGCTGGGCCAGCGGTCCCAGAAGTGGTCGAAGTAGTGCAGCTCGCGACGCTGACCGGGCGGTCGAACCACCTGGGGATGCTCCTCGACCAGGCCCTGCCACCACGTCGTGCCCGATTTCTGGGCGCCGATGATGACGAAGTCCGGTGGTCCTGTCCGCCACCCAAAAGGCGACTCGGGCAACGGTTGGAGCTGGTCGTACCGCGAGTGCACGGCGCCGGCTTTGAGCGACTCGCGCCCGTCCTCCGGGCCTCCCGACGGACCGCCGCCGACCAGCCCGCGCAGCTTGTCTGCGACGCTCACGGGCGGTTCCACCCCAGGCGTCGAGGCTGGGACGGCGTCTCCACGGCGGCCATCTGTGCCGACGATCCATCGGGCGTCTCCGCAGCCACCATCGAGCGCAGCGCGATGAGATTCCCGACATCGTGGCCCGCCTGCTCCGAAAGGAGCCAGCGCACCTCGAGCAGGTCGCAATAGGCCTGGACCGGGTCGAGATCGTCGCCCATGGCATCGATCAGCTGGGCCACCGTCGGCTCGAAGATCTCCAGCGTCCAACGCGCGCCGTCGCTGCGGGTGAGCACCCGACCGCTGTCACCTTCCTTGGAGTCCCACTCACCAGCCCAACCCATACCGGCCCACGCCGTGAGGTCATTGAGCAGGATGCCCGACTGGCCCTCCCCTGCCTCGATACCGGTGAGCTGGCGCAATCGCCGCGAATGGTAGTCGCGGCCGGCGACGGCGACGCGGAGTCGCAGCTCCTCAGAGCCGCCATCGCCGGGCTCCAGGATGACCTCATCGACGACGTAGCCCAGCTCGTTGATGGCATGGAGCCGCCGATCGACGCGATAGCGCTTGTCGGGACTGAAGCTGACGTCCTCGTGCAGGACATCCCACAGGCTCTGATAGCGGTCGCGCAAGCTCAGGGCAGCCTCGAAGTCGTCCTCAGCTTCCTCCATGGACTTGCCGTTCATGGCCGCCATGTCCGCCAGGTCGCCGGCGACGTTCTCGACCGCGATCTCGATGTCTGCTTCGCGCTGACCGTCCGACAGATGCTCGTGGATCTCACTGGTCTCGCCATCGACCAGGTAGGCCTGCAGCCGTTGTCCGTCCCGCATCAACAGCGTGTTGGCCAGCGAGCAGTCCCCCCAGAAAAGGCCCGTCCGATGGACCTCCACGAGCAAACCGGTCATGGCATCGAGCAGCTGGTCGCGATAGCGACGCTCGCCCTCGGGGAGACGCATGAAGAGGCGCCGGAACTGGAACGATCGAGCCAGGTAGCGAGTGAGGATGATGGCCGACCCATCGCCGCTGCGCGTGACCAGCCCGACGGCCTTGACGGCCGGAGCGCCGCGCGTCTCGAGCTCGCGCAGGACGTCGTATTCGCGCTCACCCACCTCGAGCGGCAACTCCTTGAGCGCGATGATGCCCTCTTCGATCACCACGAACCGCACGGTATGGCGACTGGCGCCGACGGGCAGGTCCACGAACCCGACGTCCGCGCCCGACCAGCGCGCCAGTGGCTGATCCCAGGGAAGCGACAGCAGCGCCTGGTTACCCTCGCGAAATCGCATCGTGACGCGTCCAGCGTCGAATGGCTCATCATCCGACCAGTCGTCGCTGACGAGTGTGGCTTCATGGCCGCGCAGGGGCTCGCCATCCCAGACGAGGGTGGCATCTTCCAGCGGTTCGTGGGCGATGTGCTCCTGCTCCATCGAGATGAGTCTATGCGCAGTCGGTCGCTACCTGCGCACGGCACGAAACGCAACCCAGACTCGAGATAGGATTGGGGTGCGGCGTCCCGGGAGCCCCGGGAGCCGTTCTGCTTCGTCACCCACCACCCGCCGCACGCGGAGCGTCCGTTGTCCCCCTCTGCCCGTCCTGCCGTCGAGCTGCCCGGATCCTTCGCTGCCGTCGTCTTCGATATGGACGGTCTGCTGGTGCACAGCGAACGGCAGTGGCTGCAGGCCAAGACCATCCTGTTCGAGCGCTATGGGACGCCGCTCACCGAGGCCGATCAGGCAGCCGTGTTCGGAGCCGCCGAGATGCGATCGGTGACCTACTTCGCGGGTCGCTTCGGCCTGCCCGACGAGGCCATCGACGACCTGCGCCACGAGTACGGGGCGATCATCGTCGAGCTCATCGAGTCCGGTGTCGAGGTGACCCCGGGTGCCACGGAGCTGATCGAGCGACTGAGCGCCGACGTTCCCCTGGGGCTGGCATCGAACACGCGGCGCAGCCTGGTCGACAAGGTCCTGGAACAGACGCCCTTCAGCCACCGGTTCACGGCCATCTCCACCGGTGACGAGACCACCCCCAAGCCCGCGCCGGACATCTACCTGCTGGCCTGCCGACGACTCGGCGTGGATCCACGTGACGCCGTGGCACTCGAGGACTCTCCCACTGGGGTGCAAGCGGCCAGAGCAGCCGGCATGACCTGCATCGGAGTCCCCAGCGATCCCTCGGAAGCGCTCGAGGATGCCGACCACGTCATAGCCTCCCTGACCGAGCTCGTGTAGCCCCGACGCCGATGCTGCTGCGCATGGTCCGCGTCGTCATCATCGCGGTGGCGTTGCTGCTCGCCGCCCTGCTGGTCCCGGGCATCGAGATCGAGTGGGCTGATGACGCGCCTGGGATCGTCGTCACGGTGATCGCGCTGGCCATCGTCTTCGGGCTGGTCAACGCCTTCATCCGGCCGATCGCGCGGCTGGCCTCGATCCCGCTCAACATCGCCACGCTGGGCCTGTTCTCGATCGTGCTGAATGCGGCCCTGCTCCTGCTGGTGGCCTTCCTCGTCGACCTCGTCTGGGGGCCGCTCATCGTCGTCGGCGGCTATCCACCAGACGTCAGCGTCGACGCGGTCACCAGCGCGGCCGCCGGTTCGTTCATCATCAGCGCCGTGTCGACCGGCCTCGCCTTCCTCATCCCCGAGGCCTGAAGTCCAGGGAGCCGCATGTCGCAATCACCACGCCAACGCATCTCGTCAGGATCGCCGTACGAGGAACCCATCGCCTTCAGCCGTGCCATCCGGGTAGGCGATCGCGTGCTCGTGGCCGGGACGGCCCCCACGTGGCCAGACGGACACGTGGACCCCGATGTCGAGCGCCAGTCCGACCGGTGTTTCGAGATCATCCTCGCGGCTCTGGAGGAGGCCGGCGCCAGCGCCGCCGACGTGGTGCGGACACGGACCTACCTCATCGACGCCGCAGATTGGGAGGCCGCCGGTCGCTCCCACGGACGCTATTTCCGTGATGTGCGTCCGGTGTCGACGATGATCGTCGTGGGCGGTCTCCTCGATCCACGCTGGAAAGTGGAGATGGAGGCCGAGGCCGTCATCGCCAGCGACTAGGCCGATTCGACAACGTCCGCTAGAGTCCAGCCCGTGAGGCGCCGCATCATGGACTTCGATGCTCCCGACCGGTTCGCCACCGGCGCAGTCGGTGAGCCCGACGACCGCATGTTCTTTCTGCAGGCGGTGCAGGGGCCGCGCATCGTGTCGGTCATGCTCGAGAAGGAGCAGGTGGCCATCCTGGCCGACCGCGTGCTGGCGGTGATCGACGAGCTGGAGCAGCGTGGCCTCGCCGCGATCGACGCCGGGCCTGCCGGGATCGCTGAGACCAGGCCGCTCCACGAGCCGGTACGGGAAGAGTTCCGCGTCGGCACCATGACCATCGCCTGGGACGACGACGTCGACAAGGTGGTGATCGAGGCACGCTCCATGACCTTCGACGCCGGCGCTGGGGAGAGCGCGGTCCGTGAAGACGATGACCTCGATGAGGATGACATCCCTGACGATGCCCCGATCGGGCCTGACGTCCTGCGCGTCCACCTGACCCCGTTCATGGCGCAACAATTCGCGCGCCGGGCCGATGTCGTCGTGAGCGACGGCCGCCCCCCGTGCCCATTTTGCGGTGAGCCGCTCGAGCCCACCGGCCATCTATGTCCCCGCCGCAGCGGTGGCGAGTACATCCACTAGGACCAGAGGTCTGCCGTGCACAAGATCATGAACGTGACTGCCCTTCTTGTCGTCAACGCTCTGGGCCTGGCAGCACTCGGCGGTGCGGCGCTCGCGGCCAGGAGCCATGTCTCGCTCAACGAGATCCTGTCCGGCTACTCACATCCGGTGCTGGTCACCCACGCACCCGGTGGCGGCCGCGTCATCTTCATCGTGGAGCAGACCGGGGCCATCAAACGCGCCACCAACAACGGCGGATCGTGGACGAAGCTCAACACCTTCCTGGACCTCAGCAGCATCGTGGCTGACCCGACCCAGGCCGGGAGCGAGGAGCGAGGGCTGCTTGGCCTGGCCTTTCACCCTCGGTACCAACAGAACGGACGCTTCTACGTGAACTACACCCGGGCTGCCGGGGGCGACTCAGTGGTCGCGGAGTACCGCACGCTCACCGATTCCACGGCGGATCCCGACTCCAGCCGGGTCCTGATGGTGATCGACCAGCCGCAGAGCAATCACAATGGCGGTGACATGGCCTTCGGCCCCGACGGACGCCTGTACATCGCCTTTGGCGACGGCGGCAGCGGCGGCGCCGCGGGCCAGGACTCTGCACACGCGGCTGGGCAAGATCCTCCGCATCGACCCACTCGACCCGGACGGTGCCGGACCGAAGGCGTACCGCGTCCCCCACTCGAATCCGCGAGTCAGCAAGTCCGGGCGGAACGACATCTGGGCCTGGGGACTCCGCAATCCATGGCGCTTCTCCTTCGATCGCAAGAACGGCAACCTCTGGATCGGCGATGTCGGCCAGGGCGCCCGCGAGGAGATCGACCGTTCCCGGTCCAACGCCAACGGCCGCAATGCTGGCCGGGGCAAGAACTATGGCTGGTACCGATGCGAGGGCAAGCGACGCTATCCGAATACCAGCGCCAAATGCACATTCGGTATTCGACCCGTGCACGACTACCCGCACGGTGCCGGTCGCTGTGCGGTCACTGGCGGCTACGTCCATCGCGGTCCCAGCGCGCCGAAGTGGCGGGGCCTCTATGTCGGCGGTGACTACTGCGGCCGGCTGTTCGTGCTCAAGGCCAACGGCACGGTCAAGCTGTCCAAGATCACACCGCACCGCATCTCATCCTTCGGTGAGGATGCGGCGGGGCGACTGTTCGCCACCGATGTGGCCTCCGGCGAGATCCTTCGGGTCAGGATGACCGGCCCACGACCGTAGCCGGCCAACCATGTCCGCAGACCTGAGCAGCAGGGCATGGTAAGCGCCGACGCGGCTATGCTCACCTGGATGTCGCCACCGTCCACCTCTCTGACTCCGGATGTCGCCTGGGACGACGTGCGTCAACGGCTGCACGAACGAGGGCTGCGCTGGACACCACAGCGCCGACTACTCGTGGAGGTACTGGCTCTGACGGATGGCCACATCACCGGTGCGGAGCTGGTCGAGCGCTGTCGCGAGCAGGATCCCGAGACCACGCCATCGACGGTGTATCGAACGCTCGATGTGCTCGAGGACATCGGGCTCATCCGGCATGCGCACGGGCTCGATGGCCGCGAGGAGTTCCACGTCCGACCAGCGCGCGAGCACGGCCACCTGCACTGCTCCGCCTGCGGCCGAGCCTGGGAGATCGACGCCAGCGACGTGGACGGTCTCGTCAAGGACTTCGAGCACACCCGTGGCTTCGCGGTCGACCTGGGCCACCTCACCGTCATCGGCATCTGTCGCGACTGCCGCGAGGCTCGACTGTAGACGCTGCCTCCGGCAGCAAGGCCGTGTTCGTGCCCCAACCCCCTGGGTAGGCCACGGCCGCAAGATCCTTTCCGGCTTTGTCAGAGCTCCGCGGCAAGTCCTCGCAGATCGTCGAGGAAGGTCGCCATGTCCGCTGCGGTGGCCATGTAGTTCAGGACGCCGGCGCGGAGCCAGGTGCGACCGTTCAGCCGGGTGGTCGTGATGAATCCGCGGCCACTCTGCTCCAGCGCGCCCTGCAATGCGTCTTGGTGGACATCGATGGCGTCGCGGGACGCCTGGTCATCACCATCGCGCTCACTGGGCAGGTGTCGGAAGCACACGACGGATAGCTCCGGTTCCGCCAGGCAAGCCTCGAAATCGGGACTGGCGACGACCTGCCGCGATAGCGCCGCGGCGACGTCGTCGTTCATCTCCACGAGCTTGCCCAACCCGCGAGTCCCCAGGTGCTTCCACGACAGCCACAGCTTCAGGGCCCGGAAACGACGCGTGCCCTCCATGCCCAGTCGGTAGAAGTCGAGCTCACCCGAACCATGGGCGTCAGGCGCGCGATCGGCTGCGCCGCCACCACGGTAGTACTCCGGTCGGTACGAGTAGGTGGCTTCGAGGAGGCCGCCATCCCGGACCAGCAGCCCGCCGATGTCGTAGGTCTGGAAGAACCACTTGTGCGGGTCGATGGTGATGGAGTCGGCTCGATCCAGCGCCGGAACGCGTTCGGCATCACGCTCGGAGAGTCGCGCCGCCCCGCCATAGGCGGCATCGATGTGATACCACAGACCCTCGTGCTCGGCCAGGTCAGCCAGATCGGCCAGGGCATCGACCGACCCGGTGTTCGTCGTTCCCGCGGTGCCCATGATGGCGAACGGCGTCAGGCCCGCTGATCGGTCACGCTCGATCGCCTGCGCCACCGGCGCCGACTGTAGACGGAAACACGCGTCCGTCGGCAGCACCACCAGCGTGTCGGACGGGAAGCCCAGGATCGAGAGCGCACGTTTGAATGAGAAGTGGGCCTGGTCGGAGACGTACAGCCGGGCGCCTTCCAGCTCCGATCCGCGCGGCGGATGGTCCAGGCCCAGCAGGCGCCCCAGCCGGACGTCACGGGCCATGGTGGTGGCCATGAGGTTGGCCATCACACCGCCGGATGTGAAGAGTCCGAAGCCGTCGGGACCGTATCCGACCAGGTCGCACAACCAACGCACCACCTCCTCTTCCACCAGCGCGCCGGTCGGGCCGGCATGCCAGACGTCGATGCCCTGGTGGATGACCTGCGCGAGTAGCTCGCCCACGATCGACGACCACAGTGGTGCCGGCGTGAAGTACGCCATCGACGTGGGATACCAGGCGTTCAACTGGTGCGGCGAGAGTCGATCACGAAACTCGGCCAGCAACGCATCCGATGTCGTCGGCGCCACGGGAGCCGCCGCTGGTCTCCGGCTCGGACCAAAGAAGGCGCGCCGCGCATCTTCGTAGCGGGTCGGCTCGCCCATGGACCGCTCGAAACCGTGCTCATAGAGGTAGTCGAGCGCCGTGCCCCAGGCGGCCTCACCGAGCGCCTCGAGCGCTGCCCGTGAGCGCTCAGCATCGCGGACGTCGATGAGCTCAGGCTCGGGATGCCAGGACACGTCGATCGCCGCGCCGACGTCCTCAGGCTCCTTGTTCACGCAGCTCGCCTGTTACTGGCTGACTCCAGCATGGACGGTGACCCAATCCACGATGGTATCGAGGAACCCGTCGGTGAACTCCGGCGCCAGGCTGGAGTACTCCCCGAAGGCACCCGTCTGGGCCGCCTGGAAGAGATGATTGGCAGCGGGGAACACGATGGTCTCGAAATCCTCATTGCCGGCCGCCTTCAGTGCAGCACGCAGCGCCGGTTCGTTCTGCTCGGAGACCACTTGTGCGTCCCTTGCGCCGAAGAGCCCCAGGACCGGCACCGTGACGCGTGCCCAATCCTGCTCCGCATCGTACGCCAGGAAGGAACGGAACCACTCGGACCTGAAGACGGGCAGCTGCAGTTCGAGCTGGCGCTGCACGAACTCGTCGCGATCTCCCGCGACAGCCTGCGCATCGGGGCCGAGTCGCTCCCAGACCCCGCCGAAATAGTCACGGGCGGCCTGCTCGAGTGTCTCATCGTCGCCGTCTCGAGCGGCGGGTAGTGCGGTCGTAGCGAATGCGCGAGCGGCATCGACTTCTTGCGCCGAAGCGCCCGCGGCCTCCTGGAGCGCCGCATTCTGGGCGACGAGGAGGTCAACGCCATCGACGACCGCAGGCGCCATACCCAGGATGAAGGCAACGCGCGGGTCGCTTGCGCCGATGATCGCCGCATACATGCCGCCTTCGCTGTGGCCCAGGAGACCGATGCGGTCAGCGTCGACATCGAGGCGCGTTTCGAGATAGTCGATGGCGGCCACGGCGTCCAGCGCCAACTCCTCGACCGTTGCGCTGTTGTAGTCACCCGTGGACTCGCCGACACCGCGGTCGTCATATCGCAGCACGCCCACACCGGCAGATGTCAGTGCGTCGGCGATGAGGGCAAAGGGCTTCAGCGTCGTGACGGGCTTCAGGGACTCGTCTCGATCAGAGGGACCACTGCCGCTCATGGTGACGACGACGGGGTGAGGACCTGGACCCGGCGGCAGGGTAAGCGTGCCCGCGAGCTGGACATCCTCCGCTCCGCCCGGGAATGTGACCTCCTCGATCTGGTAGTCGAAGGTGGAAGGATCGGGCGTCGGCTGCGGCTCCAGTGGTGCTGTCGCCTGGAGAGCCGGTACGAAGACCGCTTCGCGGAGCGCGTCGAACTCATCGGGAGTGGATTGCAGGATGATGAGATAGGTGCGGCCATCGAACTCAGCGAGGGCCAGTTCCAGGCGCAGCTCGATGGACCCCACCGTCACCTCGAATGCGTACAGCGTCCAGTCGAAGGTATCGGAGCTGAACTCGCCAGTGACATCGGGGATCTCGGTCAGGGCCAGCTGGGGCAGCAAGCTCTGCAGCACCTCGTCGGCGGCTGCGTCAGCTGATTGGATCGCGATGAGTGCGACGTCCTGCGGTGGCTGGCCACGGGTGTAGGTGCCGTTTCCGAAGTCCTGCCACGTTTCGGGCACGACCGAACTCACCTCGAAGAGAGGGTCGTCGACCGGCCGGGTGGCGGTGCCCAGCGGCGCCTGTGCCACCACGCCCACGGTCGAGATCAGCACCAGGGCCAGGCCCAGCAGGCCCGCGGCGAAGCGGCGGACGGACATCAAGATGCCTCCTCCGGTTGGGGTGAGCGATAGGTCATGACCTCGACGGGCTCCAGGGTGATCAGCCCACCCTTGACCATGGCATCGACCTCCGTGAGCACAGCCCGAAGGCGATCCTCACGGTCGATGACCTCGATGAGGATGGGCAGGTCCTCCGAGAGCCGCAGGATCCGGGATGTATGCAGTCGGGCCGCCCGACCGTAGCCTTCGATGCCTCGCAGGACCGTAGCACCCGCGATGCCACGTTCCCGGAGCAGCGCCACGATGGCCTCGTACAACGGCCGGCCATCGTGATGATCGGATTCACCGATGTAGATGCGAGCCAGCAGCGCGGGTCCTTCCATGATCAGGCCAGGTACCGTCCGAGGGCCAATCCTGCGACTACGGCGATCATGCCGACCACGATAGACCCGAAGATGTTGCCGAGCATGAACACGACGTCCCCTTCTTCGACCAGTCGCCAGGACTCGAGCATCAACGTGGAGAACGTCGTGTAGGAGCCGATGAAACCGACCATCAGGGGCACGCGGATCTCCGGGGCAAGGACGGCTCGGTCGATGGACAGCGCGAAGACCAGGCCCAGCAGGAACGATCCGGTGATGTTGACCGCGAACGTGCCCCACGGAAACCGGCCACCGGTGAGCTGCTCGACCCATCCCTGGACCAGGTACCGCGAGACGGCGCCAGCCGCGCCACCGACGGCGATGAATACGAGCGTCATGTCACTATCGTCGCATCGTCGGGAGTGGAACGTGCGCTCGGTCCACGAGTCATGCATTCGTCACGGCCCCTGCCTATCCTGATGCCATGACTGAGAACAAGATGGATGCCCGACCCGTCACCGAGCAGGAGTGGCGCGAGCGTCTGACCCCAGAGCAGTACCACGTCCTGCGTGACAAGGGCACGGAGCGTGCCTTCACCGGCCACCTCGTCGATGAGAAGCGTGCGGGAACGTACCGCTGCGCTGGCTGTGGTGCCGCGCTGTTCGATTCGGAGACCAAGTTCGAGTCCGGTTCCGGCTGGCCCAGCTTCTACCAGGCGACCGACAAGACGGCGATCGCCTACGAGACTGACCGCTCGTTCGGCATGACGCGGACCGAGGTCATGTGTCAGTCCTGCGGCGGCCACCTCGGACACGTTTTCGATGACGGACCTCAACCGACCGGGCAGCGTTACTGCATCAATTCAGCGGCGCTGATGCTGGATCCCGAGGCGTAGCAACCCGAGCGTTTCGTGTCCCAACCCGCGGGCGGTCGATAGTGACGCTGGCGAGCGTTCCGGCTAGATGAACAGCGGGCCAAAGATGAGCGACACCACGGCCATCAACTTCAAGAGGATGTTGATGGACGGGCCAGAGGTGTCCTTGAAGGGATCTCCGATGGTGTCGCCGACCACGGTGGCCGCATGGGAATCGGAGCCCTTGCCGCCATGGTTGCCCGCCTCCACCCACTTCTTGGCGTTGTCCCAGGCTCCTCCCGTGTTGGCCATGAACAGGGCCAGCAGGAAACCGGCCGAGATGGACCCGGCAAGCATGCCGCCCAGCGCCTCGGCGCCCAGGACGAACCCGACCACGATGGGCGATAGCACCGCGATGGCGCCGGGGAGGATCATGGCGCGCAAGGCACCCTGCGTGGAGATGTCCACGGCTCGTGCAGCGTCGGGTTCCACACCTTCGACCCCCTCACGTAGTCCGGGGATCTCGCGGAACTGACGGCGAACCTCCTCGATCATGTCGCGTGCGGCCGTGCCCACGGCGTACATCGTCAGGCCTGCGAAGAGGAATGGCAGCATGGCGCCCAGCAGAAGTCCGACCAGCACGTGCGCGTCGGTGAGCTGCATCGACTCGATGCCGGTGACCTCGACATAGGCCGCCATCAGGGCGAGGGCCGTCAGGACCGCCGACGCGATCGCGAAGCCCTTGCCGGTCGCGGCGGTCGTGTTGCCGAGCGAGTCCAGGGCGTCAGTACGCTCGCGGACCTCTGGTGCGAGGTGGCCCTGCTCGGCCAGACCGCCGGCGTTGTCCGCCACCGGGCCGTACGCGTCGGTCGCGAGCGTGATCCCAAGCGTCGAGAGCATACCCACCGCCGCGAGCGCGACACCGTACAGGCCCGCCAGCTCATTTGCGACGAAGATGCCCACCGCTACCGCGATGGTCGGGATGACCACGCTGACCAGGCCGACCGCGACGCCGCCGATGACGACGGATGCCGGGCCGGTCACGGACTGGGCAGCGATCCACTTGGTGGGCCGATATTCGTAGGACGTGAAGTACTCCGTCGTGTTGCCGATGACCTGGCCCACGACGAGTCCGGTGAGGACGACCCAGAAGAGCTGGAACGGTAGGTCCAGCAGGAAGATGACCGCGGCTGTGGCGATGAGGACCAAGCCGGCCGCACCGAACACGCCGGCGCGCAGCGCCCACAACAGCTTGGACATGCTGGCCTCGTCGCCGGTGCGCACCAGGAACGTTCCGATGATGGAGCACAGGATGCCTACGCCGGCGACGGCCATCGGCAGCACCGCGAGCGGGCTGTCGAAGCCCGAGTCCGCGATCCCGAGTGTGGCGGCCCCCACGACCACCAGCGCCAGTGCGGACACCATCCCACCCACGTAGGACTCGAAGAGGTCGGCGCCCATGCCGGCGACATCGCCGACGTTGTCACCGACGTTGTCAGCGATGGTGGCTGGATTGCGGGGATCGTCCTCGGGGATACCGGCTTCGACCTTGCCGACCAGGTCGGCACCGACGTCGGCAGCCTTGGTGTAGATGCCCCCGCCGACACGGGCGAAGAGTGCGATCGACGACGCCCCGAAGGCGAAGCCTGCCACCACGGTCGCGTCCTGGAAGATGACCCACAGGAGCGTGACACCGAGCAGGCCGATGCCCACGACGGTCAGGCCCATCACGGTCCCGGTGCGGAAGGCGACCCTGAGCGCCGGATTGAGGCCCTGCATGGCTGCAGCCGCGGTCCGGGTGTTGCCGCGGACCGCGATGCTCATGCCCACGAACCCGGCTGCGGCCGAGCCGATGGCCCCAAGGACGTAGCAGATGGCCGTCCAGGGACCCGTGCCCAGCCGTTCCTGGGTCGGCCCATTCAGTTCGGCGAAGGTGGCGTTGTCCGTGACGTTGAAGTCGACCAGGACCGCGACGAGAACGGCCACGATGACCACGAAACCGGCGAGGATGAGGTACTCACGCCGCAGGAAGGCCATGGCGCCCTCCTGGATGAGGCGCCCGACCTTGCGGATGATCTCAGGGCCCTCATCTTGTGCCAGGACCCAGCGAGCGAGGTAGCCAGCGAAGGCCAGGGCGACGACCGCCGAGCCGGCGGCAAGGATGAATGAAGGCGTCCCGGCCATCAGCGGGAGCACCTGGTTGCGAGCACGGGCATTAGCCTCCCTCTCGTGGAATAGGCGTGGATCCGCACGGGCGATGCATGGCGGACATGGCGATCAGCGACCAACAAAAGACGCACGCCACGCGCTCCCACGCGTGGATATGCGTCCTCGGGCGCAACGGACAGTCTACCCGCTGTCGCCCTGCCGGCTACGGGGTGTCGCTTGCCACGGCCTCCGCAGCGATGGACGCACCCGGAGAGGCCACGGGAGCGGCTTCGACGACTGGGACATCGACCTCCGTCGTCGATCGGTCATCGGTCAGGACGGGGATCGATGTGTCGTTGACGTATAGGAGGGAGCCCGTCGCGTCCTCGACCCGGGCACTCAAGGTGTAGCGATCCGTGTCGGTGATCTGCGCGACGTCGTATGAGATCTCGAACGGGATCTCCAGCATGCCGGGTGCGTCGATCGGCCCGCTGTCCGCACCGATCATCACCGCCGGCGCGTCGGCCAGGGAAGTGTCCTGGAGCTCGATCGACCAGGTCGATCCTGCCGGTACATCCGCGTCCGCGGGAAGGACCAGCGACCCGGTGACCGCTGGAGCCTCAAGTTCGGCACCATCGGTGGCCATCGGCACACCACTCTCGACCGGCTCGACTGAGGCCACCACTTCGGATGGCTCGGCCGTCGGCTCGGAGGTCGGCTCGGGTGTCGGCTCGAGTGTGGGCTCTGGCGTAGGCTCGGGGGTCGGCTCGGCCGTGGGCTCTGGCGTCGGCTCGGGGGTCGGCTCGGCGGTCGGCTCCGGCGTCGGCTCGGCGGTGGGCTCAGGGGTCGGCTCGGCGGTGGGCTCCGGCGTCGGCTCGGCCGTGGGCTCGGCGGTGGGCTCCGGCGTCGGCTCGGCGGTCGGCTCCGGCGTCGGCTCGGCGGTCGGCTCCGGCGTCGGCTCGGCCGTGGGCTCTGGCGTCGGCTCGGGAGTCGGCTCGGCCGTGGGCTCCGGTGTCGGCTCAGGCGTCGGCTCGGGAGTCGGCTCGGCCGTGGGCTCGGGGGTCGGCTCGGGGGTCGGCTTCGGCGTGGGCTCAGCGGTGGGCTCGGGGGTCGGCTTCGGCGTGGCCTCAGCGGTCGGTTCGGCTGTTGGTTCCAACGTCGCCAGGATCGGGATCGTCGAAGCTTCCTGCGTCGGGGCAGGCGTCGGCTCGTCCGGTCGGCAGGCGACCACGACCAACGCGCCGACCGCGATAAGCGCCGACCATCTGGCCAGTCGTGAGATTCGCACGCGGTGACCGTCCAAGACGAGTTCCCTCCTGCCCTCAGGCATGTGCGGCGTCGTTCATCGGTCCCTCGTGGCCGTCGGTTGCGACGCTCGCGCAGGGGCTACATTACCCGAGCGTGGTCTCAGTCGCCGCAGGTACGTGTTTCGGGATACAACTGTCGAACGTTTGCGGATGTCACCAGCATCAATTCGGCGCTCAATCGTGGCGCCACTTCACGCCCCTCGATGGCATCGATCACGGCGCTCACGACGGGCGTGCCGAAGTGCTCGGGAAACTGCGCCACCGACGCGATGTAGTGCTCGTCGCACGCGATGTGCTCGCGGATCGACGGGTCGGCCAGCTGGCCGCTATACCAGAGCTGGCCCTCGCGACCGGCAGCTTCGGCCGCAGCCATGGCACCGAGAATGGCATCTTCGTTGAGCCCGACCACGATGATCGGTTTGCCCTTCACCTCGGGGAGGAGGTCGGCGACCTGGGTCTGAGCAGTTGCCAAACGGTCGGCGCCATCGAGGCTGAACACCTGTTCGGGCATCGGGCAGTGCGTCGCATAGCCGTCTCGATATCCCTGCATCCGGGCCCGGCCATCGGGATCGGCATCGCTGGACTCGAGAGAATCCAGGCATCGACGGCGCAATCCCATCGCTCGGCGGCAAAGGCGCCGACTGCCTCACCCGCGAGGCGACCTGAGGCTGCCTGGTCGATGGTCAGCAGCGAAACCTGGCAGGGGCCCTGGTCGAAGACCACGCCGACCGTGGGTGCACCACCGGTCGCCGCACAGACATCGGCTGCCAGGTCAGGGAACGGCTGGAAGCTGATGACGCCGTGGACGCCGACGGCTGCCAGCTCCGCAGCGCAGTCGACGACCCCGGCACGATCCCACGCAGGATCGCACTCGTGGAGCTCGATGCCAGCCGCCAGGGCCGCTTCCCGGATGCCGGCAGTGACGGCCTGCACGAACGGTAGTGACTCGTCGAGGGAGATGTAGCCGATGCTGGGCTGTTGCGACCGCAGCGGGGTGGTTGGCGACGAGACGCCCGATACCAGATCCGTCGCCCGCGGCGACCCTGTTTCGGCTGAAGCTGTGGTGCTGGCGTCGGAACCTGGTGAGGGTGAGGATGTACCCGCCGCCGGGGTGGCGCCTCCGTCGCTGGCCGTTGGCTCGTCGCGGCGCGCATCCACACAGGCGCCCACGATGAGCAGCATCATCACGACGACTGCGAGCGAATGAAGGCGCTTCATCTCCCGGCGGTGATGGGCCAGCGGCCCGCGGCGCCCGCTCAGAAGGGATCGAGGCTGGCGGCGAGGGATACGGACCCCATTTCGGGTTCGGGCACGAACACACTCACCGGCTCGGAACTCATCGTCGAGGGACGGTAGCACGCACCCCGACGGGATGCGCCCGACGCCGGACCTGTCCTCCGCAACACGCTTTCCCGAGCGGTCGCCCGTGTCGCCACGAGCATGATGGGCGGGATGGCTTGGTCGACCCCTCCTGCGCCCGGCGATCTAACGGGCGGTCCGGTCCGTCCTCCGCACCTCCCCCGCCAAACGCTGCGCTTCATCCCCGAAGCGGACCTCGACCTCGATACCGCTGCGATAGACCTCACCGGGCTCGAGCTCACGCAGGGAGTCCATCGCTCGCTCGGTCGCGCGCCCTGCCAGCCCGCAGTTCGCCGGCTCCAACCCGGTCAGGTACATGCCCGGCCGCAACATGCGCCACTGCCACAGGTAGGGAAGCTGGCCCGGATCCCAGCTGACGGTGAGCCCGATGCCGCCGGTGGGCGCGAAGGCCGGGTTCACGATCGAGGCGTGCACCTGTGTCCCGGGATGGTCGAGCAGGTCATGGCGGAAGACCTGCTCCTCGAAACCGTCACGCGGGGGCACGAACGTGACTCGATCGGCCATGCCGGTGCGAGCCGCCTCGTCGCGAGGCGTGATATCGGCCGGAGGTGTGACCAATAGCGCCTCGTCGGCCACCACCGGCCAACCCACATTCACGTGATACAGCAGCATCAGGGCGGTTGGGCGATACCCCTGGTTGACGACCTCGTCCTCGACACGCAACACGGTCTTGCCGACCGGGAGCGTGATCCGGCGACGCAGCAGCAGGTCCGATCCGAACACGTCGGTCTCACGCATCTCACCGCTGATCTCAGCAAGCAGCGCACCGTCCTGCTCGATGACACGATGACTGACGTTGCGGGCGGCGGTGTTGGAGATGCGGCCGTGGAGGCCGTAGTCGGTGCCATCCTCGACCGAGGGAAGGCCGACGTTCTGGAGCCCACAGGTCGTCAGCAGGCCGCCGTGGAATGAGCGCAGCCAATCGGCCTCGTGGAAGTAGGCCGGATGCACCGCACCAGTCGTGGATTGCCAGGCGACCTGGTAGCCCGCGGCCCAGACCGCGCCGATATCCATGCCCCGATCGGCCAGGACGACCGCAGACAGCCCGCCACTGGCCCGCGCGTCGACGATACGGACGCCATCCTCGTTGCCATCGCTGAGTGTTGCGGCGCGAGTCGAGACCAGCTGCGAGATATCGCCGATCCGGCGCCGTAGCTGTCCGATCTCGTTGTTCGGCTCCTGGCTCATGATCAGCGACGGTAGCCCAATCCGGCTTCGCCGACGAGCGCAGGTCGAACGCGTCCGGGAACGGTCGCTCTCGACGGCTGGCTATGATGGCCCTGAGGCGACGCACTGACGTCGCCCGCGGCGACGGCGACGGCACCACGCCAGGGAGGGTCAGGCCGGGGAAGATGGCCAGGACGAGCGCACGCGGACCGACCAGCTCGGTGATCCGCACGTATGCAGCTGCCGACCGTACGTCGGCCGAGCGGTCGTTCGAGCGCGAGCGGACCCAGGCCGCACGCCGTGGCTGGGAGCCGATCTCGCGTCGCTGGCGT
This sequence comes from uncultured Chloroflexia bacterium, assembly GCA_963764785.1. Lineage (GTDB taxonomy): Bacteria > Chloroflexota > Limnocylindria > Limnocylindrales > CSP1-4 > JAFMJV01. Next base: position 417,652 of record CAVXTU010000001.1, read on the forward strand.
TCAGAAGGTCGAGAGCAGGTCCTGACCGTGGTCTATTCGATCGGCGCCGAGGAGCCTGCCATCGGTGAGGAGCCGGGGCGCGGCAGAGCCGCAGAGGCCATCCCGTCGCGGCCGGTGCCCTGGTCCGCTGAGCAGGCCCGTGCGCGGGACGAGGAACGCCTCGTCATCAGGACGCTGGACCTGCACTGCGCTGGAGAGCCCCTTCGGCTGATCCGAAGCGGCTACCCCGACGTGCCCTCGATGCCCATCAACGATCGCCGCGCATGGGTCCTCGAGCATGCCGACCACGTCCGCCGCGTGCTCATGTATGAACCTCGCGGACATCGCGACATGTACGGGGCGGTCTTGCTGCCGCCACATCGTGAGGATGCCGACATCGCCGTGCTGTTCATGCACAACGAGGGCTACAGCACGATGTGTGGCCACGGCATCATCGCTCTGACCCAGGGCCTCATCGAGGAAGGCCTGTATCCAGCCGTGGCACCCAGCACCATCATCCGCTGGGAGACGCCTGCCGGTCTGGTGACGGCGACCGCAGCGGTACGTGTCGGTAGCGGTGGGCAGCCGGTAGTCGAGGCAGTGCGTTTCGTGAACGTGGCCAGCTACCTTCACGCGGAGCGGCTGGTGATCCGGCCGCGGGGCGTGCGCCTGTTCGGCGCCGCGGCGGAGCGCAAGGGACTGGGTGTCCAGTTGGCGTTCGGCGGTGCCTACTACGGCATCGTCGATGTCGCTGAGCTGGGTATGCGAGTGGTGCCCGAGCAGATCGAGTCGCTCACCCGAGCCGGTGCCGCCATCACCCAGGGGCTCCGACGCGACCACTCCCCGACGCATCCGACCGATGCATCGCTGGGCTTCGTCTACGGCACCATCCTGGTGGACAGCGATCCGGCGACCTCTCCAGACGGCCTGGCCACAGATGCCATCATCCGCAACGTAACCGTCTTTGCCGACGCGGAGGTGGACCGCTCGCCCTGTGGATCGGGCACCTCCGCCCTGTTGGCGGCCCGGTACGCGCTTGGCGCCTCCGATGTCGGCGACGAACTCGTCAATGCCAGCATCACCGGGGAGTCGTTCCTGGGGCGTATCGAAGGCGTCGCAGAGCTGGGCCCGCACACTGCGGTGATCACCAGCGTCGAAGGTCAGGGCTATGTCACCGGCCACCACCGCTACGTGATCGATGAGCGCGACCCGCTCGGCGGAGGCTTCCTGTTGCGGTAGGCCCGTGTGCGGCCCAGCCGTCGGTCTGCTCGTCGCGTCACGCCTCGTCACCGTCGGTGCGTACAATCGACCCAGATGGACGTGATTCGATCCCTTACTGGCAACAGCCAGGCCGAATGCGCGCATGTACCGGCAACTCTGGCCACGCCGTCGGGACAGCAGTGCGAGGAATGCGGCAGCACGTACAACCTACGCATGTGCGCGACCTGTGGCCACGTGGGCTGTTGCGAGTCACAGGCGGGCGATGCCGAAACGCACTATCGCGAGACGGGCCACGAGGTCATGGCGTCGATACCGGTGGGACGAGGCTTCATGTGGTGCTACGCCGAGAAGAGATACCTCAGATAGCGGGTCGTGACCCTGGCCTCGAGCTGGGCCGCGGATGCGCGAGGCCCCGCACACTGCAACCGATGAGTGCTGCGATGTGTTCCTGTTTGCGTGTGTGCTGACTGCCCGAGCGGACTGGCCAGGGACCTGGATGCGGCCTTCCCCGTGTTCCTGGCTCATCACCAGGACCTCGTCTACGGCATCGCCCTGCGCTCGACCAGACGGCCTGCAGATGCCGAGGAGCTGGCCCAGGACGCCTTCGTGCGCGCCTACCGGGCCCTCGCCGGGTACGACCCGACGCGCATCACCGAGCTGCGACTGCGAGGCTGGCTGGCGGCCATCGTCTCCAACCTTGCGCGGAACCGGGCCCGCGGCAGCCGCCCCGCGACGGCAGCGCTCGATGCCGTATCGGCCTGGGCGGAAGCCGATGACGCGCCCCAACCCGATCAAGTGGTCGAGCGCCGCGAAGCGGCACGCACATGGGCGATGCGGCTGGCCAAGCTCCCGCCGCGCTATCGACGTGCGGTGGAGCTGCGACATGTTTCAGGGCTGTCATATCCGGAGCTGGCAACGGCGCTGGATCGGCCGCTCGGCACGGTCAAGTCCGATGTCCACCGCGGCGTCCGATTACTGCGGGACACGATGTCGTCTGAACAGACCGATGAGCAGGGTCACGAGGTGACGAGATGAGCATGCGGGAGGTACGAGCGATGGTGGAAGGGATGCGCGGAACGACCAGGAAGGCACCCTCAGGACTTGTCGATTCGGTCATGGCGCAGGTCGGGCTGGTGGACTCGTGGACCGAAGTGGCTGGTCCCATCGGGCCGCTGTACATCGCCTGGGCACGGACCGGCATCACGGCGGCTGAACGAGCCGGCGATCCGGATGACTTCGAGGCCGAGTACCGGCTACGGCACGGGCGCCCGGTGCGCCGGGTGGCCGGGATGCCGTCAAGTCTCGCCCGCCAGGTCGACAAGCGGCTGCACGGCGAGCGGACCAGCGGACCGCCCGTCGACCTCGATACGCTGACCGGGTTCGAGCAGGCTGTCCTTCGCAAGACCATGGAGATCCCCTACGGTGAGGTGCGCCCCTACTCGTGGATCGCCCGGGAGATCGGCCGACCCAGGGCCGTCCGCGCGGTTGGCTCTGCCCTGGCAGGCAATCCCATCACCTTCGTGATCCCCTGCCATCGGGTGGTCCGGGCCGATGGCCACATCGGCAACTACGGTGCCGGAGGTCCGCAAGCCAAGCGCGAGGTGCTGAGCATCGAAGGCATCGATACCGTGGAGCTGGAGCGATTGGCGGGGGGCGGCGTGCGATATACCGGCAGCGACAGCACCAACATCTACTGCTATCCGTCATGCCGTCATGCCCGGCGCACGTCAGCCAGGCACGAGGTACAGTTCCGTAGCGCTGAAGAGGCGCACTCCGCTGGATACCGACCCTGCCGGGTGTGCCGTCCGCTCGAGGCGACACCGTTCGCGGCCTAGCCTAGCCGACAGCTGGCCTGCGAGCCGTGGCCCAGACCAACGGCCCGCGCACCGAGAACGCGGCATCAGGCAGGTCCGACCAGCGAACCTGGAGCCGGTCCCGCATCCGGGACCGGTCTGCCTCGCTCAATGACTCGAAGAGATCGTACTCGTCGTAGCTCTCCTTGAATTCGAGGTAGCCGCCACGCGACCAGGCGAAGATGAGCTCGTCGGGACCTGCTTGCAGGTCATCGAAGCCAGCTTCCTCAAGCTCGCGGCGGGCCTCGTCGATGTCACTGAACTCGGTCGTCGGTGGGGGTCGGAGATCATCGGTCGGTCGCACCAGGCCAAGCTCGTCGACGACTCGTCAAGCACCTCATCTGCGGGGAGCACGAGGTCCTCCGCCAGCCAGGCCACCAGTGCGAACATGCCGCCGGGGCGGAGCACGCGAAGGACCTCATCCAGCACCGCGGCTCGATCATCGACCAGCTGCAGCATGAACGCCGAGGTCACGACGTCGAATGAGGCGTCGGACAGCGGCATCCGAGCTGCATCGGCGGCGATCCAGGTGAACCGCTCGGGATCGTCGCCCCGGCGCTCGGTGGCGACCCGATGGCGTGCCACGGAGAGCATGCCAGCCGAGGCATCCAGCCCCACGATGTGCGCGTCTGGCCAGCACGCGGCAGCTGTCACTGACAGTGAGCCTGTCCCGGTTCCGATGTCGAGGTAGTCGGTTGGGCTGACATCCACCCTCGAGAGGAGTCGATGCCCTGCGTCTGCCAGTACCGGCGCCCAGTAGCGAGCGTAGGCCAGGCTGTCGGGGTCAGGTCCGGAGGGTGGGATCAGGCCTCCTCTGGCTCGATCCGATAGATGCTCCCGTCGGCGGCGACCAGGTACAGCTCACCCTCGTCGTCCTCCCCGAAGGAGACGATGCCCTGTGGCGCATCGAGGAGTTGGTAGGCGATGGCTGGCTCGCCGGCTGCCACGGCATCCGCATCGATGCCCCAGACATAGCCGCTGTTGATGTCGCTGAACAAGTACACGCCCTGCAGGTCCGGGATCGACTCCCCACGATAGACGTAGCCCCCGGTGATGCCGTCATGGGGTGGGACCTTGTCGTAGAAATGGACTGGCGGCTCGTACTCAGCCGGATCACACTCGGGCAGGTTATGGCATTGCTCGCCTTCCATGTCCGACCAGCCGAAGTTCAGAGCTGACCTCGTCTTCTCGGTCATGCCGGCCGGGATGCGATCGACCTCCTCGTAGCGGTCCTGACCGAGATCGCCGATCCAGAGATCTCCGGTCTTGCGGTCAAAGCTGGCCCGGCGCGGGTCGCGTAGTCCCCAGGCCCAGGTCAACGGATCAAAGCCACGTTTCTTCTTGGCGTAGGGGTTCGACTTGGGGGCACTGGTACCCCGGCCACGGTCAACGTCGAGCCGCAGGATCTTGGACAACCGCGTCGACTTTGTCTGGCCGATGCCGTTGGGATCGCCCGGGGAGAGGCCCCCACCATCTCCCAGCGCCACGTACAGATAGCCGTCCGGGCCGAAGCCGAGCCAGCCACCGTTGTTGTTGGGGAAAGGCTGCTCCACCGATAGGAGAAGCGGCTTGACGGGTTTGTTGCTGGCGCGGCGGCATGACTTGACCTTGCCATTGACCCTGAACTCGGCGATGACAGAGGCGCCATTCCGTTTGTCGTTGTAGTGGGCGAAGACGCGACCGTTCTTCCTGAAATCGGGATGGAAGGCGATGGCCTGCAAACCCTGTTCCGGGCCCACCTTGACCAGGTCGCTGATATCCAGGAACGTGGACGAGACGGAACTATCCTCGGGATCGATGGCCCGCACGATGCCGCCGCGTTCGACGATGTAGATGCAGCTGCCGGGAGCGCCGTCATCGGTGACATACACCGGCGCCTCAAGGCCATCGGCGAGCAGGTCGATACGCAGCCGCACGGCGTCGGTGTCGAAGGCCCCCACCGCGGCCGCTGACGCGACTGGGGCAGTCGAAGCGTCGGCACCTGGCGAGGACCTGCCGCGGGCTCGGCCTCGGTGTCGGCACCGAGCACCGTCGCGGAGGCGCCCGCACTCGCCGCAAGCGCAGCTACCAGCAGCAGCGCTGGCCAGACATAGCGACGGGATGGGATGTGGATCATGCAGCCTCCGCAACGACGTGGAAGATACGGCCTCCATGATCGACGACGAAGAGCCCACCGGCCTCATCGCTGCCGACCAGCACTAGCGTGCCATCGATCGCGTCAGTCGGCACGCTACGTGGCCACCCCGGCGACATCCTCCGGATCGGCACCAGGGTCCTCCGGCATGGCTGCGGCAGCATTGGCCGTCGCCGCGTACGCCACGAACACCACGATGACCATGAGGATCAGGGCGAATACCGCCAGTCGACCCACGGTCCGCTTGGCCGAGCGCTGGCCAGCGGCCGGCGCCGGCCGCCATGACTGCCGGACGTCGATCGAATTGCTCGGGGTAGGCCACGGCGTCGCGCGAGATGCGGTCCATCACCGCCGGCGCGACATCTGGGGTCCACTCGACATCGGAGATGACCAGGCTGACCGCAGCTGTCGCGATCTGATCGTCGGACATCCCGGTCAGTGAACCGGGCCGGCTCTCGGCGCGCATCAGGCGGCGGCCAACCGGCTACGCAACCGACGGATGGCGTCCTCGAGCCGCTGCTCGACCAACCCCGAGGCGATCGACAGGGCGTTGGCAGCATCGCGCTTGGAGAGCCCGAAGAGATACCGCGCCGCGATGACCAGGCGATCGTCCTCGCCCAGTCGGTCGAAGGCATCGACCATGGCGTCACGCTCGAGCGGCGACAGCTCGGTCAGGGCTGTCATCTCCGGCAAGGTGGTGGCCGGGAGCCGGGGACCATCAGCACGCTCGATGGGCCGTGATGAGCGGTTCGGTCGGCCGGACTCGCGCCGCTGCTGTCGCGATTCGCCGGCCGCGATGCGGATGAACCAGGGCAGTAGCCCCAGTTCGTCGTCGTACGACGGCAGGGCTCGGTAGGCACGCACGAAGGTCGATCGAGTGGCGACCTCCGCCAACTCCGTGTCGCGGACGATGAGGTATGAAACCCGGAACACCGGCTCCTGGTAGTGGCGAACGAGACGTTCCCATGCGACCAGGTCCCCTCGTCGCGCGGCATCCACCAGCATGGCGTGAGCCGGCCGGCCAGGGGCGATGGGGGCGTTCATGACGACCAGATCGTAGCGGCAGGCCCACGCCCGTCAGCAGGGAGCACGGTCTCAGCGACCAAGGGCGAACGGTGCCTCCGGTGCGATGTCCAGTTGGACCATGGCAGCCTGGACGATGTCGGGCCCGATGGCCCCGGTCCGCCCCAGTTCGACGATGACGGCGGCCGCGACGTGGTCCACATCGATATCGAAGAACCGCCGGAGCTCCTCGCGGGTATCGCTGCGACCGTACCCGTCGGTGCCCAGGCTGTGCCAGTTCCGGGTCGGCACCCAGCGGCTGACCATGTCCGGCCAGGCCGCCATCCAGTCCGATACCGCCACCACCGGACCCGCGGAAGCGGCCTCCTCGAGGACTCGGGTGACCAGCGGAACACGCGGCTCGTCGCCCGGGTTATGCAGGTTCCAGTGCTCGACATCAAGAGCCTCATTGCGCAGCAGTTGGAAGGACGGCGCACTGTAGACCTCGGCCGCGACGCCGTAGCGCTCCGCCAGCATGGCTTGAGCCGCGAGAGCCTGCTGCATGATCACTCCCGAGGCCAGGATGGTGGCGCGAGGCGCCTTGGCTCCAGTCTTGGGTGCACCCTTGAACCTGTATATGCCCCGGATGATGTCCTCGTCAGTGACCCCTTCGGGTCGTTGGGGCATCTGATGGTTCTCGTTGTAGAGCGTGATGTAGTAGAAGACGTCCTGCGGATCGGACCCGTACATGCGCTCGATTCCGTCCTTGACGATGACCGCCGTCTCATAGGCGAAGGCCGGGTCATAGGCTCGACACGATGGGTAGTTCGCGGCGCTGACGAGGCTGTGGCCGTCCTCGTGCTGCAGGCCCTCACCGTTGAGCGTGGTGCGACCAGCGGTTGCGCCCAGCATGAAGCCCCGACCGCGGGCGTCGCCGAAAGCCCAGATCTCGTCGCCGGTGCGCTGGAACCCGAACATCGAATAGAAGATGTAGAAGGGGATCATCGGTTCGCCGTGCGTGGCGTACGCCGTGCCGGCAGCCTGCATCGAGGCGGTGGAGCCGGCCTCGGTGAGCCCTTCCTCGAGGATCTGTCCAGCCTTGTCCTCGCGGTAGGAGAACACCAGCTTGGAGTCGACCGGGTCGTACAGCTGGCCGACGGCCGAGTAGATGCCGACCTCCTTGAACAGCGAGTCCATGCCGAAGGTACGGGCCTCGTCGGGGATGATGGGCACGATGCGCCCGCCGATGCCCTCGTCACGGAGCAGGTTGCGCAAGAGCTTGGCGAAGGCCATGGTGGTGGAGGCCTCCTGCCCAGCGGAGCCGCTCGTCGAACTCGCTGAAGGGGGACGCATCGGGCAGATCCAGCGGTTTGCTCGACACCACGCGACGTGGTGACGGGCCGCCAAGGGCGGCGCGACGCTCCAGGAGGTACTTGACCTCCGGGGAGTCAGGGCCGGGGTGGTAGTACGGGACGTCCTTGAGCTTGTCATCGGGGATGGGCAGCTGCAGGCGGTCCCGGAAGTGGCGGACCTCTTCGTCGCCCATCTTCTTGGCCTGGTGGGTGATGTTGCGCGCTTCCACGTGAGAGCCCAGCGTCCAGCCCTTGACCGTCTTGGCCAGGATGACGGTGGGTCGCCCATTCGGCTGCACGGCGGCCGCGTAGGCGGCATACAGCTTGCGATAATCATGTCCGCCGCGCCGGAGGTTGTGGATCTCCTCGTCGGTCTTGTCGGCGACCAGGGCGGCCAGCCGCGGATCGGTGCCGAAGAAGTGCTCGCGAGCGTATGAGCCCGGCTCCACGGAGTATTTCTGGTACTCGCCGTCGAGGACGTCGTTCATGCGCTGGACCAGCAGGCCGTCGCGATCCCGGGCCAGCAGCTCATCCCACTCGCGACCCCAGATGACCTTGATGACGTTCCAGCCGGCGCCCCGGAAGACCGCCTCCAGCTCCTGGATGATCTTGCCGTTGCCGCGCACCGGGCCATCGAGCCGCTGCAGGTTGCAGTTGATCACGAAGATGAGGTTGTCCAGGCCCTCGCGAGCCGCGATGCTCAGCGACCCGAGCGACTCAGGCTCATCGGTCTCGCCGTCGCCCAGGAAGGCCCACACCCGGTTGTCGGAGGTGTCCTTGATGCCCCGGTTGTGGAGGTAGCGGTTGAAGCGAGCCTGGTAGATGGCAGCCAGCGGGGACAGTCCCATCGAGACCGACGGGAACTCCCAGAACTCGGGCATGAGGCGCGGATGCGGATACGACGACAGCCCCTGCCCGGGGACCACCTCCCGGCGGAAGTGATCCAGCTGCGACTCAGACAGGCGCCCTTCCAGGAACGCTCGCGCGTACATGCCCGGCGCCGCATGACCCTGGTAGTAGACCTGGTCGCCCATGCCGGCGGCGTCCTTGCCGCGGATGAAGTGATTGAGACCCACCTCGTACAGGCTGGTCGCGGAGGCGAAGGTGGCCAGGTGCCCGCCGATACCTGGAGAGTTCTTGTTGGCCCGCAAGACCATCGCGGCGGCGTTCCAGCGCACCAGACGCCGGATGCGACGCTCCATGTCCTCGTCGCCGGGGAATGCGGCCTCCTGCTCGGGACTGATGGTGTTGATGTAGCGGGTCTGGGTCAGCGGCGGCAGGCCGATATGCAGTTGGCGCGCCCGCTTGAGCAGCTTGTAGAGAACGAACTGGGCCCGCTCGGGTCCGAGGTCGTTGGTCAGCGCATCGAGTGAAGCGACCCAGTCCTGGGTCTCGTCCGGATCGGGGTCGGGCGGCAGGAGCTTGAAGTCACCATAGGGGTCGAACATGTCGGCCGCATCGTAGGCGATGCTGCGACACGATGCGCGAACGGAGGGTCACGAGTCCGGGTGCCGCAGCGTATCCTGCCCCGACATGAGCACCAAGGATGTCACGCCCTCGCCCGCTGGCAACGAGGCTTCCAGGGCATCGTCGAGCCTCATTCCAAGCTCGTCAGCGGCTGCTGCGACATCGCTGGCAGTGCCACTGAAGGGCGTTGCTCTGGGCATCGACGTCGGAGGGACCGGCGTCAAGGCGGCCATGGTCGAACTGGCCACGGCCGAGCTTGTCAGCCCCCGGATCCGCGAGAAGACGCCTCAACCATCCGAACCGGCCGCGGTCCTTGAGACGATCGCATCGGTCGTACGACAGGTGCGCACCGAATACGGCTCGGACGGCGAGGTCGCGGTGGGCTGCGGGCTGCCCGGGGCCATCGTGCGGGGCGTCATGAAGACGGCCGCCAACGTCGATCGCGGCTGGATCGACTACGACGCCAGGACGGAGATCAGCGCCACGCTGGGAACCGCCGTCCACGTCATCAACGATGCCGACGCCGCAGGCATGGCGGAGCTTGCCTACGGCGAAGCCAAGGACCAGCCCGGCACCACCATCCTGCTTACGCTGGGCACCGGCATCGGCAGCGCCCTCATCAGCGACGGACGCATGGTGCCCAACACGGAGTTCGGCCATCTGATCATGCGGCGCAAGGCCGCGGAGAGGCTGGTCAGTGGTACGGCTCGCAAACGCCGCGAACTTGGCTGGAAGGCATGGTCGAAGGACTTCAACGAGTACCTGGCCATGTTGGAATTCTTCCTCTGGCCGGACCGCATCATCCTTGGTGGCGGCGTGAGCAAGGAGTCGGACAAGTACTGGGAGTACCTCGAGACCGGCTGCGAGCTTGTGAAGGCCAGGTACCTGAACACGTCCGGCATCATCGGAGCTGCCTATGCCGCCGGCCTGGCCGCCCACGCGGCCAGGGATTCGAAGCAGGCCTCCGGTCGCAGGCGGGGCACGGCTGGCGCTGGCAGCCCACGCCAGCCGGCGCCACGGGCACGCGGCTGAGATCGATCGAGGCCCGGCCGGTGCAGATCCACCTCCTCGACGCCACCTATGAGCTCTTCCGTGCGCACTTCGGTCGTCCGCCGCGGACAGGCAGCGACGGCCAGGCCGTCGGTGCCAGCCTGGGTGTGGTGGAGTCGGTGCTCTCGCTGCTGCGTGAGGACGGGGTCTCGCACCTGGGATGCGCCACCGATCATGTCATCCGCTCCTGGCGCAACGATCGTTACCCCGGCTACAAGACCGATGAAGGCATGCCGCCCGAGCTGCTGAGCCAGTTTCCGCTGCTGGAGGACGCACTTCGGGCAGCTGGGGGTCGTGGTCTGGCCGATGGTGGAGTTCGAGGCCGACGATGGACTGGCCGCTGCCGCAGCGCGCTTCGCCGACCATCCCGATGTGGAGCGCGTCGTCATCCTGTCGCCGGACAAGGACATGGCGCAGTGCGTGCGGACGGACGGCAAGGTCCTAACCTTCGATCGACGCGCCGGCAAGTTCTACGATGCCGCCGCGGTGGTCGAGAAGTTCGGCGTGGCCCCAGCGTCGATCCCGGACTACCTCGCGCTGGTCGGCGATGCCGCCGACGGCTTTCCAGGCCTGCCCGGCTGGGGCGCCCGTTCCGCCTCCACGGTGCTGCAGCGGTACCCTCATCTCGAGGATATCCCCGACTCTGTGGGCGCCTGGGATGTCTCGGTGCGCGGCGCCGCCAGTCTGGCGCGGACACTCAAGGAGCATCGCCGGGACGCGGAGCTATTCCGCGAGCTCGCGACATTGCGCACCGACGCCCCCATCCCCCAGACCCAGCCCAACGAGCTGCGCTGGCGGGGCGTGGACGAGGTCGCCTTCAGGGAGCTGGCGCAACGATTGCGCTCTCCTCGCCTCCTGGAGCGACTGCCCGACTGACCTGCCCCGGCCGATGACTTGGATTCTGTCAGCGCAGCATCTCCAGGAACGCAGCGTGGTGCTGGGGCACGGACCCGACGATGCCGATGGACTTGGTGGGCATGTCCACGTCGAACCAGCGCTCGCCTCGGCGTGAGGTGACCACGGCCCCACCCTCGATGGCGATCACGCCGGCTGCGCAGATGTCCCACGTGGAGAGGCCCTGCCACTGGATGTAGGCATCGAACCGGCCGTTGGCCAGGTAGGTAAGGCCCAGGGTGGCGCTACCCATCGCACGGACGATCCGTACGGCCTTGCGAAAGCGTGTGTTGCGACGAGCGAAGCCCGAACGTGGCAAGCCAAGGTGGACGACGGTGTCGCCGATGCGTCGCTTGGCCGAGGCGTGGATGGGCCGGCCGTCCAGGTACGCACCGCCGCCGCTGACCGCCGTGAACAGCTCGTTGCGTGAGGGGTCGAGCACGACACCCAGGACCGGCTCGCCGTCGACGACCAGGCCGATGCTGACCGCGAAGAAGGGGATGCCGTTGGCATAGTTCACCGTGCCGTCAAGCGGGTCGATGACCCAGAGCCTGGCCGCCTGCCCGCTCGACGGTCCGGACGCACCCGATTCCTCGGCCAGGAAGGCATCGCCCGGAAAGGCCCCGCCGATCACCTCGAGGATGGATTCCTCGCTGAGGTGATCGACCTCGGTCACGACGTCCTTCTCGCTCTTGTGGACGATGGACTCGAGCCGCTCATACCGTTCCATCTGGATCCGCCCAGCGGCGTGCGCGGCGTCGGAGGCCACACGCAACTCTCGGGCGAATTCGATGCCAGGCACCGTGCGATCGTAATCGGACCGGCGCGACCGGGCTTGCGAGCGTCCCGACCACGCGCCAACATGCACGCCGTGACCTCCACTTCGCCGTCTCGCGGCGACGCGCCCGCCCATCTCGACTGGATCCTGCTGGCCACCATCGTGGCCTCGGGCATGGTGTTCCTTGACGGCACCGTGGTCAATGTGGCCATCCGGCACATCGGCGACGAGCTGCCGTCGACGATGCTCGGGACACTCGAGGCGCAGGCCTACATCACCAGCGGCTACCTGGCGGTCCTGTCGGCGCTCCTGATCCTGTCTGGCGCGCTGGCGGACAAGTATGGTCGCCGCCGCATCTTCCTCAGCGGACTGGCCGTCTTCGGGGTCACTTCGGTGCTCTGTGGCCTCGCCCCGAACATGGAGTTCCTGGTCGTGGCACGGCTGCTGCAGGGGGTCGGAGGCGCGCTCCTGGTGCCTGGCTCGTTGGCCATCATCACGGCTGCATTCGATGGTGCAGCCAGGGCCAGGGCATTCGGGATGTGGGCCGCGGCCACCTCGGCCCTGCTCATCTTCGGGCCCATGATCGGCGGGATCCTGGTCGACGTCATCTCATGGCGCATGGCCTTCCTGATCAACCTGCCCTTCGCGATCCTGGCCCTCTATGGCGCCTGGAGATACATCCCGGAGTCCAGGGATCTCGATGCCCCGGCGCGACTGGACTGGATCGGTTCCATCGTCATCGCTGTGGCCGTGGGCGGCATCGCCTTCGGCCTGATCCGCGGCTATGAGACCGGCTGGTCGGATTCGCTGGCGCTGGGCGCGCTCGTGATCGGCGTGATCGCCGCGGTGGCCTTCCCCATCCTGATGGTGCGCCGCCAGGACGTGCTCATCCCACCGTCGATGTTCCGCCGCCGAGCCTTCAGCGTCATCAATATCTCGACCTTCCTGATCTACGGCGGGCTGTACGTCAGCGAGTTCCTGGAATTCCTGTTCGTCCAGGGGACCCTGGGCTACACGGCGCTGGCGGCGGCCCTGGTGGCGCTTCCCACGGGGCTGGCGTTGGCACTCGGGTCGACGCGGGTGGGCTCCATCGCCGGCCGCATCGGGGTCTGGCCCTTCCTGGTGGTGGGACCGCTGTTGATGGCGGCCAGTCAGCTGTGGCTGGCGCGCATCCCGGCCGACAGCGAGGCCTGGGTGGCGGAGATCGGCGCCCCCGACACCTGGGTACCGCCGATGAGCACGGTCGTGGACATCCTTCCGGCGAGCGTCCTGTTCGGAGTCGGCCTGATGCTGGTCGTGGCGCCGCTGACGACCGCGCTCATGGGCTCGATCCCGGCCGGCAATGCAGGGTTGGGCTCGGCCATCAACAACGCCATCTCACGAGTGGGTCAGCCGCTCGTCCTGGCCGTCCTGTTCGTGGTCATCTCGGCCACCTTCTATGGCACCCTGGACGATCTGGCCCCGGGTGCAGCCGATACCGAAGCCGGGCGTCAGGCCTTCCAGCCGCTCAATCCGCCGCCCGATAGCGCGGCCCCGGCACAGGTCGCGGCCAGCACCCAGGCATCAACGGACGCCTTCCACCTGGCCATGCTGGCGACCGCGGCACTCCTGGCGCTGGGTGCTGTCACCAACGCCGTCGGCCTGCATCGCGCCGACCGCCCCGATGAGCAGGTGCCTGACCAGATACCTGCTACAGGCAGTTGATGCTGATGGCTCCCGGCTCGTATGCGACCGAACCCACGGGCGGCGCGACCAGCTGACGTTCGAACGTGACGGTCGTCCCGGCCGGCACTCGTTCCGTGCGGAAGGCGAGGTCGTCGGGTCGGGGGACTCCATCGCGGGTCACGCGGCAGTCCGCCACACCATCCGAGTCGCCCTGGTTGGTGACAGCGAACGAGATCACCGCCGCACCGCCGGCTTCGACGCTGCTCCTGGAAACCTCGATGCTGTAGGGGCCTGTCGTGCCGACCGCCAGCCTGGCGATGACGAAGAAGATCAGCACCCCGAGCACGATGCCGCCGAAGATGGTGGCGTGCATCTGGGTGGAGCTGGGACCCGCCAACCGGCGCGGGTTGTGGTCGTCACAAAGGCCCTGGCCGGCCGGTGTCTCCTTGCCACAACGGAAACAGTGGTCGACGGGCTTGGACCCGGCCTTGGGGGCCATGAAGCCGTCGTCGTGGGTCCTGGTGGCGCTGATCGGATCTGTCATCTGCGAGCAGCGTACCGCGCTATGCGACTGAGCGTCAGCGGGCCCTCGGGTCGAGCGCCAGGACATCATCGAGCTGTTCCGGGCGGACGTCGTGCACGATGAGCTCGGTGACACCGCGAGCGTGCCAGCTCTGGGTGAGTCGCCCCAGGCCAGCTGCCAGGTCGTCAACCTCCAGCCCGACCAGGATGGCAACGTCATCTCGTGATCGACCGGCCGCGGCAAGCTCCGCTTCGAACGCCGGGAGCAGCGCATCGAAGCGGGCTCCGAAGCAGGTCCAGGCATCGGCGTGGCGAGCCGCGAGGCGTGCCCCCGCGGCAGTATCGCCACCAACGATGATGCGCGGCACGGGCCGGGGTGCCGGGAAGGCATGGGCGCCGGACAGGCGATAGTGACGGCCTTCGTAGTCGACCGGCCCACCCTCGAACAGGCGCCGGACGACCTCGATGGCCTCGACGAGATGCTCGCCACGGACGGGTCGAGGCGGAAAGTCGATGCCGTAGGCCTCGTGTTCGGCGGGATGGCCACCAGCGCCGATCCCCAGCTCCACGCGCCCCCCCGACAGCTCGGCGACCGTCGCGACCATGCGCGCCAGCACCGCGGGGTGACGGTTCATGACGTTGGTCACGAACGAGCCCAGGCGGATGCTCGACGTTTCGCGAGAGGCCGCCGCCAGCATCATCCAGCACTCCAGCACCGGGTCATCGAGACGACCGCGGCTGATGAAGTGGTCCCACAGCCACACGGAACCGAAGCCGGCCGTCTCGGTTCGACGCGCCGCGTCCAGCCACCACCCAGCGGACACCCCGATCGATGAGAGGTTGAGACCGACGGGAATGGGCATGCCCGGTGGCTAGATCGAGAGGCCGGCCTCCAGGGCCACCTCGATCATGCGGTCGGTAGCCTGCTCCAGGGCATCCAGGGCGAGGTAGGTATCGTCGGAGGTTTCCTCCTCGGACAGCGTGTCGCTCACGGTCAGGATGCAGGCCGCACGGACATCGTTCCCGGCGGCGTAGGCGCGCGAGGCCAGCGTGAACAGGGCGGCGGCTTCCATCTCGAAACCCAGGATGTTGCGGGAGCGCCACTTGCTGACATAGTCGGCGTCGGGGTTGTAGAAGACATCCACGGTGGCGACCTGGCCGACATGCGCTGTGACACCCCTGGCCTTGGCCGCGTCGACGAGCGCCCGTGTCAGTCCGAAATCAGCCACCGGTGCATAGGGATCACCGTGGAGGTAGGTCGCCGTGGAACCATCGACCGGTGCCGCCGAAGTGGCTACCACCAGGTCGGTGAGCCGCACGCCTCGGCCGATGCCGCCGGTCGTGCCGACACGAAGCAGGTTGCGCGCTCCAAGGTTGAGCAACTCCTCGACCACGATCGAAAGGGACGGGGTGCCCATGCCGGTGGTCTGCACGCTGACCGGCTTGCCCTGGTACATCCCGGTGTAGCCAAGCATGCCGCGGTGATCATTGACCAGCCGGGCCTCGGCGAGGCCGCCGTCGAAGGACTCCGCGATGCGGGTGGCCCGGTTGGGATCGCCGGGCAGGAGCACCAGCGGGGCGTAGTCGCCGGTCTCGGCACGGAGGTGGATCTGGGGCATGAAGGGCACTCCCGGCGAGTCGCCGTGGCATTTCAGGTTGGGCGACACGAGTCTAGCGTCGAGCGCGTTCCCGGACATGGGCCCGTATCATCGAGGCTCGATCGGTAGCACCAGACAACGAGGTTCAGCATGGCAGTGGAGATCGGCGATTGGGCACGCGAGTTCCTTGGGCGTCCGCGCAGCTTTGCCACGCTGGGCACGGTCATGAGCGACGGCTCGCCCATCTCCGCGGTCATCTGGTACACCTTTCGCGATGACGCGATCATCGTGAATTCAGCGGTCGGGCGCGCCTGGCCGACCAACCTGCTGCGTGACCCGCGCTTCAGCTTTTCCATCGAGGATGGCTATTCGTGGCTGGGCGTGCGTGGGCGCGCCGAAGCCATCACCGATCAGGCCACGGCGCAAGCAGACATCGCGGCCATGGCTCGCCGCTACCATGCCGATGACCCCGCCAAGGCCGAACGACTCATCAGCGCTCGCTTCACCCAGCAGGAACGCATCAGCTTCGTGCTCCGTCCGGCCTCCATCACGGAGCATCCTGACGATTGATGTCTGACCTCCCGTCGGTCGCAGCCGGGCGCCCTGTCACGGTCCTGGCCGGAGGGTACGGGGGTGCCAAGTTCAGCCACGGTGTCGTCCTGGCGTCGGCCGCGCAGGTGGCCCAGGACCAACCGCCCATCGACCTGTCGGTCATCGTCAACACCGGTGACGATCTCGAGTTGCATGGGCTGTCGGTGTCGCCCGATCTGGATACGGTCATGTACACGCTCGCTGGCCTGGCCAACGACGAGACGGGCTGGGGCTTGCGCGACGAGACGTGGTCGACCTCTGCCATGCTGCGGCGCTACGGCGCTGACACCTGGTTCCAGCTGGGCGACCAGGACATGGCGACGCATGTGCGCCGGACGGAGGGCCTGAGGGCGGGCCGGCGACTCACCGATGTGACTGCCGAGCTGGCGAGGAGCCTTGCCGTCACGGCGCGGCTGCTGCCCATGTCGGACGACCCGGTGCGGACCGAGATCCGTACGCCCGCCGGCTGGCTGGAATTCCAGGACTACTTCGTGCGTCGTGGTCAGCAGGACACGGTGCTGGAGATCCGACGCCGCGGCATCGAGTCCGCACGCCCCACTCCCGAGGTGCTGCTCGCCATCGCCGCGGCTCGGCTCATCGTCCTGGCGCCATCCAATCCGTTCGTGTCGGTGGGCACCATCCTCGCCGTGCCCGGCGTGCTTGACGCCCTGCTCGCTGCGCAGGCTCCGATCGTGGCCATCAGCCCGGTGGTGGGCGGCAAGGCGTTGCGCGGGCCGGCCGACCGCATGCTCGAGTCATTGGGTGGTCACGCCTCTGCTGAGGGCGTGGTGCAGCACTATCAGGGCCACTATCCGGGATTGGTGGACGCCTTCGTACTCGATGAGGCTGACCGGGAGGCCGCGGTGGCACTGGGCGATGCCGGCACCGCGATCGAGGTGCGGAACACGGTCATGCGCGACTACGCCGACCGGGGGCGCCTGGTGGGCGAGATCATCGCCGCACACCTGCCCGCGTGACACGGGCCACGCCGGATGAGCCCGACCAGCCGCGGCCCCGATTACCATTCGCGGCAGCCATGAGCGCCACGCGGCCACGCCCAAGCCACGCACTCGAGCCGATCCACATCGTGCTGCCGATGCGCACCGTCTCGGGTGGCAAGGCTCGCCTGGGCGGCGCCCTCGACGCCGAGGAACGCGAGGAGCTGGTCCTGGGCATGCTGCTGAACACCCTATCGGTCCTTGGCGCCTGGTCAGCCTGCCGAAGGATCCACCTGGTGAGCCCCGACCCGGTCGTGGATGCTGCCACCCGGCAGGCCGGCGTCGACGTGAGCATCCACCCCCAGGACGGTGAGGGTCTCAACGAGGGCATCAAGCTCGGCGTACAGGCCGCCCGCGTCGAGGGCGCATCCAGCCTGCTGGTCCTGCCGGGCGACCTGCCCCTTCTCACCGTGGAGTCCCTGGATCAGCTCATCATGGCGGCCGATGCGGCGATGACAGCGGCGGCGGGTGGGCCGCTGGTGGCCATCGCTCCATCGGACGCCCGAAGTGGCACCAATGCCCTGTTGCTACGCCCACTGGACGTCATCGAGCCACTCTTCGGGCTGGACAGCTTCGAAGCGCACCTGCGTGCCGCGGCAGCAGCCGGCGCTGCCGTCCAGGTGATCGACGACCCAGCGCTCGGCTTCGACCTGGACACGCCCGATGACCTTGAACGGCTTGATCCAGCGCGCCTGCGCGAGCTCATGGCCCTCGGGCGTGAAGCTGCCGACGGAGTCGGCGTGTGAGCCGGGGAGCCGATCGCCGGCTCCTTGCCATCCCGCTTCCTGCCCTGCCCGAGATCAAGCCCGGCGACGACCTGGGAAAGGCAGCCACCATGGCCTGGTCCGAGCTGGCTCGAACCGAACCGGAGCTGGCGCCGCAGACAGGCGACGTGCTGGTGGTGACGCAGAAGATCGTGAGCAAGTCCGAAGGCCGTCTCGTCCGTCTCGACGAGGTCAAGCCCCGACCTGAAGCCGTGGCCTTCGCGCAGGCGTGGGACAAGGACCCGCGCCAGGTCGAGGTGGTCTTGCGCGAAACCGTCGAGATCGTGCGCATGGAGCGGGGCATCATCATCAGCCGCACCCGCCACGGGTTCGTCTGTGCCAACGCCGGCGTGGATGCCTCCAACGTGGGCGGTGAAGACGTCGTCACCCTGCTGCCGGAGGATCCGGACGGCTCGGCGGCAGCGATCCGGCGGGCCATCCACGATGCACTCGGCGTGCCAGTCGGCGTCGTGGTCAGCGATTCATTCGGTCGGCCGTGGCGACGCGGTATCACCGACGTGGCCCTTGGCGTCGCGGGCTTTCTGCCTCTCGATGATCTGCGTGGCCAGGTCGACACCGACGGTCGCGAGATGCAGGCCACCATCGTCGCGGTGGCCGACCAGCTCGCCTCAACCGCCGAGCTGGCCTCGGGCAAGGTCAGTCGTCGCCCGCTGGTGCTGATCCGTGGGGCGATGACGCCCACGGGCGAGGGCACGGTCGTCGGTGACGTGGTGATGCCGGCGGAGGACGATCTCTTCCGTTAGGCGCTGCCATCAGCGGGTCCCTGGACGTTTCCCCGAGCCGCGCGGCGGGTGCGCGAGGGCGCCAGCACGCACTCGCCCCAACCGGAGCCGAGCTACCCCGACTCGCTCCGCTGGTGGTAGCACGTCGCTAGACTCCCGGCATGAAGGTGGGACTCCAGATCAGCTCATTCACCTGGCCCGGCGGCGATGCTGCCATCGGCGAGACCCTGGCGGGCATCGTCCGCACGGCCGACGACGTCGGCTTCGACTCTATCTGGGTGATGGACCACTTCTTCCAGATCGGCTCGGTCGGCAAGGTCGATGAGCCCATGCTCGAGGGCATGACCGCCCTGGGGTACATGGCCGCGCACTCCAGTCGCGCCCGCCTGGGCCTGATGGTCGGCGGTATCCACTATCGCCAGGCCGGCCTGTGGCTGAAGGCGGCGACCACGCTGGACGTGCTCTCGGGCGGCCGTGCCTGGTTCGGCATCGGGGCTGCCTGGAACGAGCAGGAGTCACGTGCCCTGGGCTTCCCCATGCCGCCGCTGGGCGATCGCTTCGAGATGCTCGAGGAGACGCTGCAGATCATCACGTCGGCATGGCAGGACGAGAACGGCACTCGGGGATCGTTCGCCGGGGCGCACTACCGCGCGGCCGAACTGCTCAACAGTCCGCAGGCGCTGAGCAAGCCGCATCCGCCCATCCTCATCGGCGGAGGTGGCGAGCGCCGCACCCTGAAGCTGGTGGCCAGGTACGCGGATGCCTGCAACGTCTTCGGTACCGACCCCGATCAGCTTCGACACAAGTTCGACGTTCTGCGGCGCCATTGCGAAGCGGTGGGCCGTGACTACGACGGCATCGAGAAATCGCTGCTTACGGCAGTCTCCATCACACCCGATGGCGCCAGGCGCTCATTGACACCCGATCACATGGTCGAGCGATTGGGACGAACCACCGAGGTCGGCGCACAGCACGCCATCTTCAGCGTTCGCGATGTCCACGACCTCTCGAAGCTGGAGCTCATCGGGCGTGACGTCATCCCCCAGCTCCGCGATCTGGGGACTCCCTCACCCCTCCCCTGAGGTGGCACGCCGCGGAGCGGCGAGGCTGGAGTGCAAGCCGGTCCAACCGGACCGCTTGGAAGCCGTCCGATCCCTGGATGCTGGCAAAGTGCAGTGCCGCATCGATGCGCGGAACCGCCAGTGGCACGAGGCGCCATGTGCCGAGCCTGTCGATCCCTGCCGATGCTGACCTCCAGTGGACCACAACGGCCGCCTCAGAGTCGGTCGGTCGCAACCATTGAACGGATGGCGCAGAATCGACCGTTCGAGCATCGATCCGAGGGGTGAATGTGCCCGCGGCATCAGGTGTCCATGCTCGCCAGGCGTGGTCCGCGAGGGAGCGCGGCCCACCCGGTCGAGGATGGCGGCACCAGACGGCGTTCGGGGCATCGCGCGTTCAATGGCTGCGAACAGTTGAACCCGCGGCTGCGAACAGATGAACCCGCGGCGCCAGTACGTACCCCGGACTTCACCAGGTGCCGGTGGGCGCATCCGGGGTCGGCACCTCGGCATCACATCGGCGCGCTGCCTCTCGATACCCCCCGGGAGTATCATCACCTCGTGCTAGGATGGTCTGGATGAGTGAAGACACCGCAGGTCTCGGCGGCCTGCACATCCTCGACGACGACGACGGCGCTATGGTGTCCTCCCCAACGGCGCTCACCCCGATCGCGCTGGAAGGGGCGGAGACAGCGGCGCCTGCCCGGGACGTCGGTGGACCCGGCAGTCATGCTCGCGTGCTCATCATCGGCAGTGGCCCGGCTGGCTTGACAGCCGCCATCTACGCGGCGCGCGCGGATCTCGAACCACTCGTCATCGCCGGGTTCGCGCCGGGCGGCCAGCTCATGATCACCTCGGAGGTCGAGAACTTCCCCGGCTTTCCAGAGGGCATCGACGGGCCACAACTGATGGCCGACATGCGCGCCCAGGCTGAGCGCTTCGGCGCCAGGCTCCACGACTTCGATGTCGAGTCGGTCGACTTCTCCGAGCGGCCCTTCAAGGTCACCGCCGGTGCGACGCAGTACACCGCCAATTCGGTCATCGTGGCCACCGGCGCATCGGCCATCTGGCTGGAGCTGGCGAACGAGACCCGCCTGCGCGGGCGTGGCGTCTCCGCCTGTGCCACCTGCGACGGGTTCTTCTTCCGCGACAGGAAGGTGGCCGTCGTCGGCGGCGGCGACAGCGCGCTTGAGGAGGCCCTGTTCCTGACCAAGTTCGCCAGCGAAGTGGTGCTCATCCACCGGCGCGACGAGTTCCGTGGCAGCCGCATCATGCAGAACCGCGCCAGGATGCATCCCAAGATCAGCATCGAGTGGAACACGGCGGTGGTCGATGTCCTCGGCGAGGACAAGATCGAAGGTCTCCGACTCCAGGACACCCGGTCTGGTGAGGAACGCGAGATGGCCGTCGGTGGTCTGTTCGTGGCCATCGGACACAAGCCCAATACCGAGGTGTTCAGGGACTACCTCGAAACGGACGCCAAGGGCTACCTGGTCGTCGAGGAACACACCCTGACCGGGGTCGAGGGCGTCTTCGTGGCCGGTGATGTCCACGATCATCGCTACCGCCAGGCAGTCACGGCCGCGGGTGACGGCTGCCGGGCTGCCATCGACGCAGAACGCTGGCTCGAGGAGCAGGCCGAGGTGGCCACGGGCGGCACCGCGGCATCTGCGGGTGAGGCGGTCTCACTCGCCTAGTCCAGCATTCCTACTTCCGGTAGCCCATCTCCGCGAGGCGTCGCCCCAGCAACAGCTCGATGGCCGATCTGGCGTGCGGGTCGATCCGCGATCGCCAGCGGTCTGCCGCACCCGCGTCGAAGCCGGCCTCGCCCACGAGGGCGCCGCGGGACGTCACCTTCTGCTGCAACATCTGCGACTCTGTTGCCACGCCCAGGAACCCACACACACCGTCGAGTGTCGCCTCGGGCGCGGTCACCAGGTCCTCGAACCGGACCAGCATGTACCGCCCGGGCGCTCGCCTTCGCAGATCCCGGTGACGCTTGACCGCGTTCGCCCAGGCCCACACCACCTGGAGCAACACGAAGCGCATCAGGAGCGCCGGATCCGCGCCAGCTGACGGTACGGAAAGCCGACGGCATGCTCGGAGCGACGGCGCAGCTCCGATACATAGATGGCGCGCGGGTCACGCATGCAATGGATGACCCGGGCATCAGGAAACCACGTCAGCAAGGTGTCCACGTAGGCCAGGTGGGCCGGCGTCTTCTCACCCATGATGACTTTGCCACGGCGATCCGCGTAAATGCGCAGGAACGCCTGGAAGACGCCCCGTTCGCTGCGGTCGGACGCCAGCAGGTACGCCTCGATGTCCTCGCGCGGCACCCGCTCGGTCAGCCACCGCCAGTAAGGGCTGAGCTCACGCAAGCGAGAGCGACGTTGCAGGTCGCCCGAGTAGATCAGTTCGACCAGCCGGCGGATGGAAGCGTCCTCACGCAGGTCGCCGACGCGACGGAAGTAGCTACGGGTTCCTTCCCACGCCAGCAGGTGCCCCAGGTAGTGATTCTCGGTGGCGATGCCGATGCGGCTGTGCTTGTCGAGGATGCGCCGCATCAGCGTCGTACCACTGCGGCTGACGCCTACGATGAAGATGGCCTCGGGCTCGCCCTCGAGTCGGGTCGGTCGTTCCACTGGTTGGGGAGTCTAGCGGGGGTGACGCCGTGAGCTTCCATGGACGGGGCGGACACGGCTTCGATCGATCCGACTTCACGCCGGTGCCAAAAGGCCGACGCTGGGCCACTGCGTACCGGATCGCCGGCTTCTTCCGACCGTATCGCTGGCAGGTGCTGGTGGTCATGGTCTCGATCGTGGTGACCAGCCTGCTCGGCGTGGTCAACCCATACCTGCTGCGGTTCCTGCTGGACGTAGCCATCCCAGACCAGGACTTCTTCCTGCTCAACGTGGCAGTCGTCGCGATGATCGCCATCCCCATCATCAGCGGGCTCATCGGTGTCGGCCAGACGTACGTCAACAATCGCGTCGGCCAGGCGGTCATGGAGGACCTGCGCAACGCGGTCTACGCGCACCTCCAGAAGATGCCGCTACGCTTCTTCACCGAGACCCGCACCGGCGAGATCCAGAGCCGCATCTCCAATGACGTCGGTGGCGTGCAGTCGGTGGTCTCCGACACGGCCAGTTCGGTGTTCGCCAACCTGACCATCGTGGTCACGACGCTGCTAGCCATGATCTGGCTCGACTGGCGGCTGACGGTCATTTCGCTGACCATCCTGCCGGTCTTCATGTACCTGACCTTCCGTGTCGGCAAGGTTCGCCGCGAGGCCAGCAGACAGACGCAGGAGTCGTTGGCTGATGTCTCTGCGCTGACCGAGGAGACGCTGTCGGTCAGCGGAATCCTGCTGGCCAAGACCTTCGGTCAGCAGGAGGAATCCGTCCGTCGCTTCCGGGTCGCCAACAACAAGCTGGCCCGATTGCAGCTGCGTCAGTCGCTGGTGGGTCGCTGGTTCTTCATGCTGGTCGGCACGGTCTTCAGCGTGATGCCGGCGCTGGTCTACTGGGTCGCCGGCGTGCTGGTCATCCAGAGCGATCCCTCGGCACCGACGGTCGGTGACATCGTCGCCTTTACCACCCTCCAGGCCAGACTCTTCTTCCCGCTTGGACAGCTGCTCAATGTCCAGGTCGACGTGCAGGGAGCGATGGCGCTGTTCGACCGGATCTTCGAATACCTCGACATGAAGCCCGAGATCCAGGATGCCCACGACGCCGTCGTGCTCCGACCGGAAACGGTCGCCGGGAGACTGCGGTTCCGCCATGTCTCGTTCGCCTATCGAGAGACGTCGCCCGCGATGGACATGGCCGAGGCCGAACTCGCGACCGACAGCTCGAGCCACGATGGCGAGTCCGGTCTGGATGCCGCCGCGATCGGGGCACTGGAGGGGATGGCTGCGAAGCGGCGCGCGCCGGATAGCACGCCGTTCGCGCTCGTCGACATCGATTTCGAGGTCGAGCCGGGGCAGCTCGTGGCCCTGGTGGGCCCCTCCGGCGCGGGCAAGACGACGTCGACCTACCTGGTGCCACGGCTATATGACGTCGACGATGGCGCCATCGAGATCGACGGTCGGGATGTTCGTGCCATCAAGCTCACGAGCCTCGGCGACGTCATCGGCTTCGTCACCCAGGAGGCATACCTCTTCCATGCCTCGGTGCGTGAGAACCTGGCCTACGCCAAGCCCGATGCCAGCGACCGCGAGCTGCAGACTGCGGCCCGACTGGCCGCCATCCACGACCGCATCCGCGAGCTGCCCGACGGATACGACACGGTGGTCGGCGAGCGCGGCTACAAGCTGTCCGGTGGCGAGAAACAGCGCCTGGCACTGGCCCGCGTACTGCTCAAGGATCCGCGCATCCTCATCCTCGACGAGGCCACCAGCGCCCTCGACACCGTCAGCGAACGACTCATCCAACGCGCCATCGAGACGACCATGAAGGGTCGCACCACCCTGGCCATCGCGCACCGGCTCTCCACCATCCTGCGTGCCGATCTGATCCTCGTCTACGAGCGCGGCCGCATCGTGGAGCGCGGCACCCACGGCGAACTGCTGGCCCAGGACGGCGCCTACGCACGCCTCTATCACGAGCAGTTCGAGACCGAAGCGACCGCCGGGCGCCCGTTCGATCCCGTCCATGCCTAGGTCGTCCGCCCTTCGCTGGCAGGGGCTCAGTGAGCGCTGACGGTAGCTGCTTGTAGCGACGATCCCTGCCCCATGGTCATGCGCAGATGATCGACTACGTAGCCCGCGTCGGCACCGGCGCCGAGGACGAGCATCGAGGCAAAGCCGTTCAGGAACGGCATCCCAAGCATGTACAGACCCGGGGCAGAGCGGACCACTCCGCGTTCCTGCTTCGGCCAGCCAGCATCATCGAGCACCGGCAGGTCGATCCACGAGTAGTCGGGCCGATAGCCCGTGCACCAGATGACGCTGGCGACATCCAGGACGGTGCCGTCGTCCAGCCTGGGCTTTCGGTCTGTGCTGCCGACGGTGCGTGCCTCTGACCACGCCACGCCGGCGTCGAGGAGGTCCACCCGCCGATAGCGCAGTAGCGGCCCGCCGCCCCCGCGAACGTGGGGCGCAGCCTTGCGTCCGATGGGCGTCTGCAAGGTGATCAGCTTCGAAAAGACGAACTTCGCGACCGGCCAGAGGAGGACCCCAGCGCGGCTATCGATGGCGACGGGCAGCTGACCGTGGCTGCGGCCGGACAGGAACGTCTGCCTCGACGAAGCCAGCTCGAAGGCGATGTCAGCACCCGAGTGGCTGACCCCCACCACCAGCGCCGGCCCATCGGGAAGCTGGTCGGCGTTGCGGTACTGGGACGAGTGAAGCTGCACGATCGTCGGGTCCAGCTCGGCCGCGAATCCGGGCACCCTGGGTTGCTGGAAGACACCGGTGGCGACGATGACCGAACGCGCCAAGTACCGACCCGACTCGCTCGAAACCTCGTATCCGGCGCCCTCGGCGGCCATCAGGCGGTCGACGTGGACGCCGGTCCGCACGGGCAGCTCCCATCGTGCCGCGTACGCTTCCAGGTAGTCGGCCATCTGCCGGCCGGATGGGAAGGCATTGCCGTCGCCGGGAAATGCCATGCCCGGCAGGCTGTCGTAGCGGGCCGGCGAATACAGGCGCAAGGAGTCGTAGCGAGCGCGCCAGTTGTCGCCGACCCGGCGCGCGCCCTCCAGGACGAGGTGCTCGATCCCGAACCGGGCAAGGTGGTAGCTGGCTGCAAGCCCGATCTGGCCCGCACCGATGACGATGACCTCGTGCCGTTCGGACGTCTGCGGGTGGTGCATGTCGAAGCCTCCGGTGACTGAGTGGCGTCAAGGAGCCAAGCTAGGCCCGGACGGACGCATGCGCCAAGTTCGGTTATCGAACCGACCGGATTCGCCAGCGGTGGGAGAATCGGCGGATGACTGCCAGCGTGGACACCGAATACTGCTCGTTCACCAAGATGGTCGAGCACCTCGGAGACCGCTGGAGTCTGCTCATCATGCGAGAGCTGATGCTGGGTGGGCCGATGGGCTTCAATGCGCTCGCCGGCGCTATCCCGGGCCATGTTTCGCGGTCGGTGCTCGCCGATCGACTCCATCGCCTTCGCGACCTTGGACTCATCTCGCGCAACACGAACGGCGGCGGCCACCCTTCGTATCAGCTGGCCGGTCCGGGACGAGCACTCACACCGGCCTTTCTTGAACTGCGCGCCTGGGCGGACGCCTGGCTTCCCGACGATCCAGCCATGATCGAACGAGACCCGCAGATCATCCTGGCCTGGCTGGGCGAGCGAGTGCAGGTCGATGGACTGCCAGATCGGCAGGTCGTGGTGGCCCTGACCATGCGGCATGAACAGGACCTCCGCACGTGGATCGTGCTCGAGGCTGGGGTCCAGCCGCACGGTTGCATGGAGGATCCCCTGCTCGACGAGTCTCGCTACGTGTATGTCGAGGCCGGGATCACCGTGCTGATGACGCTGGCACGGGGCCGCCTTGCCTGGACCGACGCGCTAGCCGATGGCTCTATCGAGGTCTTCGGCGATCCAGACCTCGTCAAGGATCTACCCAGCTGGTTCAAGCCGGTCGAGCCGACCACCGCTGGCCGTCATGTTCCGGCCGTGCCGGAGCGGGTACAGCTGGCAGGCACACTGGCCAACGTCGCTCGGGGCTGACGCCACCGCACAGCGGGCACGGTTCGATCGATCAAGGCCTGCGGAGACGGTCGGTTCGAATGGCCTGTGGCGACTCGTCCGAACGGCTCACGCCCGGACGAGTCCAGGCCCCTACTCTTGCCCCATGACCAAACACGTCTCTGCTGGCTGGACCGGGCAACTCGATTTCAAGGCGACGGACGACGGCGGCGCCGTCGTCGAGATGTCACAGACTGACACGGCGTTCGGGCCGTCGGCTCTCGTCCTGGCCTCCCTGGCCGGGTGCACCGGTATGGACGCTGTCTCGATCCTGACCAAGATGCGAGTGGTCTTCGACAGCTATCGGGTGGAGGTCCACGGTGAGCAGCGGGAGGACCACCCACGATCCTTCACCTCCATCGTCGTCGAGCACATCGTCGCGGGCGCGGCGATCCGGGACCGGGATGTCGCGCGAGCCATCGAGCTGTCGGCAGCCCGGTACTGCGTGGTGGGCGCCAGCCTGGCCACCGGTGACACTGTCATCAACCATCGCATGCGCATCACCGATGGATCGGGCGAGCGGACCTGTGATTGCATCACTATCGGCCCCAGGGGCAAGGGCCTCTCCCACTACGAGGACGCCTGATCGCGCCGAGCCTCACCCTGGTCGAATGCCCATCGGTGCCACCGGCCATGGAGTTGGCGGCATGGCTCAGCCCGGGTCGTCAGCCCTCCACCGCGCGAGCATCCGTTCGCGAACGGCGGCCACCTCATCGGCACGGGCCTTCTTGCGAGGCAGCTCCCACAACTTTGCCGCGGTAAGGACGCGATAGAAGGTCCGCGTGATCGCCACTGCCAGACCCATGGTGCCGTCGCGATAGCCGCCACCGCGAAGGTACTGACGCCAGAAATAGCGGAGCGCCTCCGGGAAGAGCTCGATCGGACGATTCACGCGGCGGCCACGCGCGTACGCCTGGTGCGCCTCGATGTCGGTGTAGCGGTCGACCTTCCGCACGAGGTCGGACAGATTCCCGCCCGGGAAGTGCCAGATAGCCAGCGCCGGGTCGGCCGCCAGCTTGTGTCGACGGGCACCGCGTGCCGGCTCGATGGACTTGTGGATCCGATCGGTCATGAGCAGCGAACCGGGTCGGAAGAAGCGGGCATGGCGTGCCGGCCAGTTGTTGCCATATCGGATCCAGCGGCCCAGGATGACATTGGCCCTGGGCACCATGACCACATCAGTTGCCGGCTCGCTGTCGGCGAACGCTCGGAGGTGGGCTGCCAGGCTCGGCGGCACCATCTCGTCGGCGTCGAGGATGAGGATCCAGTCGCCCTTGGCCCTGGAGACCGCGAAGCGCCGCGCCGGGTCCGCGATGCCGCCCGTGCGTTCGTGCTGATGCACGGTGGCGCCCATCTCCTGGGCGATGGCGGCCGTGGCATCCTCGCTGTGCTGATCGACCACGATGACCTCATCGCACCACGGGATGAGCGTAGCGAGCGCGTAGTGGAGCTGGCGCTCCTCGTTGAGCGCGATGACGACACCGCTGATGGTGGCCATGGCTAGAACTGCACCTCGCCGACCGCTTCAGGCGCCTTCTCCAGTCGCTCCAGGTCGGTGTGATCGATCGGTGCCAGATCAGGATCGTGATCCAGCCCAAGCATGGCTTCCTTCATGCGCTGGTACTCCTCTGCACGATGGTGCGATGCGACCTCATCCCACTGCTTGGCCTGTACCAGGAAGCGATCCATGATGCGGATGACCGAGACGGCGATCCCGGGACCGCCATCCCGCCAGGCTTTGCCCTTGACGAACTCCTTCCAGGCCTGGCGCAGGGCCACCCGAAACCATCGCCGTGGGCCGGGTCGACGGCCGGCTCGCGCTCGTTGCCACGCCTGCACCGTCGTGTAGCGCTGCGACTTCCAGACCACGTCAGCGATGTTGTGATAGCTGTAGTGCCAGAGGCAGCAGTCGCGATCCATGGGCAGCATGATCTCGGTGGCCGCTGCCGCGGCGTGGAAACCCCCATGCATCTCGACGCGGATATCGATGAAGTCCTTGTGGAAGAAGCGGCGCTTGGCGTTGGGCCACCACTGGCCATGCTCCATCTCGCGACCCAGGATGATGTTGCGGCGGGGGATCCGAACCACATTGGCCTCGCCTGTCTCCGCGATCTCGCGGAGACGCGTTCCAAGGGCGGGGTGCACCACCTCATCCGAGTCGAGCACCATGACCCAGTCGTGCTCGGTCATGGCCACGGACATCTCGCGGATGATCTCGACGTAGCCGGTGGCCTCGACCTCGACCACCCTGGCGCCACAGGCAGCCGCGATCCGTGCAGTGTCATCGCTGGACTGCTGGTCCACGACGAGGACCTCGTCACACCAGGTCTTGAGCGACTCGATCGCATAGCGGATGGTCTCGGCCTCATTCCACGTGTTGATGAGACCGGAGATCTTGACGGCCATGCCTGGGGCCCTGCCGTTGGTCGGGGGTCTCAGGATGTCGGCACGTGGCGCTCGGCCGGGCCGGTATAGATCACGTCGGGACGGATGAGCTTGTCGACACCTGCCTGCTCGATGGCATGTGCGGTCCATCCCGCGGTACGAGCCATGGCGAAGGTCGCCGGGAAGAGGTCGGGGGGCAGGCCCACGCCCTGGAGGACGGCTGCGGTGTAGTACTCCACGTTGGTCTTGAGCGGGCGGTCGGGGTAGCGCTCCTCAAGCATGCGCAGGGCAACGTCCTCGACGGCGATCGCCAACTCGAGCCAATCGGCGATGCCACGCATCTGCTCCGCGACTTCGCGCAGCGCAGCTGCCCGTGGGTCATAGGCACGGTAGACGCGGTGCCCGAAGCCCATGAGACGCTCGCCGCGATCGAAGGCGCCGTTGATCCATTCTTCGGCCTGCTCAGGGGAGCCGATGGCATTGAGCTGGCTGACGACCTCGGAAGGAGCACCCCCATGGAGCGGACCCTTGAGCGCGCCGGTGGCGCCAGCGACGGCGCTGGCGATGTCGGAACGCGTCGAGGTGATGACGCGGGCGGTGAAGGTCGACGCGTTGAAGCCATGGTCGGCGCCCACGATGAAGTAGGCATCGAGCGCTCGGGCGGCGGCCTGGTCGGGCTCCTGGCCATTGAGCTGGTACAGGAAGCCAGCCGTGGTGTCCAGGTCGGGATCTGCCTCGATGGGCTCCAGGCCCTGGCGCAAGCGGCCGAACGCTGCCAACGCGGAGGGCGCCATGGCCGTGATCTCCCGGGCCTGCTCGACGGTCGGTGGCCAGACCGTCTTGTGGCCGGCGCCCCAGACGGAGAAGGCGGTGCGCAGGGCGTCCATGGGATGGGCGCCATCGGGCAGCTCACGCAGGGCCGATACGACATTGTCGTCGAGCGGAGCGCACGGCAGGTGCGCCTCGGCCAGCCATTCATCAGCCCACAGCAGGTGCGCGACCTGGGCGAAGCTGCCCTCCCGAACGAGCTCGCCGATGGGATAGCCGCGATAGAGCAGCCGGCCGTTGGCGCCGTCCACGAGAGAAAGCGCGGTTTCCCCCGCGAGGACACCCGCCAGACCAGGTGAGTAGGGTCGGTCGTCTGGGGTCGTCATGGCCCGAAGTCTAGTGCGCCACGTAGGGGAGCGTCTCCCCGCGGCGACTCATCCCGGACCTGCTCCCACGGTGACACCGAGCGCTCGCAGCTCCGCGAGCGCTCGCAGCCCGTCCCCTTCGACCAGGTCGACCGCCCGGATCCCCGGGGCCAGGACGGTGGTCGGAAATCCAAGAGCTCGTGCATCCACACCGGTCGCGCGAACGCAGTAGTCGGTGGCCAGCCCCACGATGAACACCTGCGTCGCGCCGGCCGCACGCAAGAGGTGCTCGAGTTCGGTCGACAGTGTCTGGCCAGACGCGTGGTCACGCATGCTGAAACCGCTATAGCCGTCCTCGCCGTTGCTGCCCTTGCGGACGATCGGACCGGCGACCACGAGGTCAGGGTGGAATTCCGCTCCCCACGTGCCTGCTACGCAGTGCACCGGCCAGATGCCACCATCCTTCTCGAAGTGCGGTGTGCTGGGCGGATGCCAGTCCTGGGTGTAGAAGACGTGGCCCTCAGCCGCCAGCGTCGCTTCGATCTGGGCATTGATGTAGGGGACGACCTCGGCGCCGCCACTCACCGCCAACGAACCGGCAGGATCGGCGAAGTCGTTCTGCACATCCACCACGAGGAGGGCAGACGAGGCATCGTATCGAGACACGCCGCGATGGTAGCGCGCGCCGTTCTGTCGATGGGCGAACTGCACTAGCATCAGGCCTCACGTGTCAGACCCGGCCCCGCCCACCACCAACCTGGACAACGACGCCCAAACCTGGTCGTCCTTCCTGCTCCTCTCGGTCATCTGGGGCAGTTCGTTCATGTTCATCAAGATCGGCCTTGATGAGGGTGTCGGCCCGTTGACCATCGTCAGCTTCCGGACGCTGTTCGGCACATTGTTGCTGGCGCTGGTCCTGTTGGTGCGCGGCGGACGATTGCCCCTGCGCTGGGACCTCTGGAAGCGCCTGACCATCCTGGCGGCGACCAACCTGGTCATCCCCTTCGTCCTGATCGCCTGGGGACAGCAGTACATCCCCACCGGCATGGCGGCGATCCTCAATGCTCTGGTGCCGCTCTTCACCGTCGTGCTCGCGGCATTCATCCTTAGCGATGAGACCATCACGGCTGCCCGGTTGGCGGGACTCGGCATCGGGTTCGCCGGTGTCGTGGTCCTCGCGGTGCCCAACCTGGACGCTGCACGTGGCGATGCCGATGCGGTCCTGGCGGTGGCCGGCATGGTAGCCGTCGCAACGGCCGCGTTCGTGTACGGCGTCGCGGTGGTCTACTCACGCCGGCGGATCAGCGGTCATCGCGTCATCCCGCTCCCCGACGGGACTTCCCGAACGCCCACGCCGGTCGAGATCGCCCTGGGCAGCACCGGCGTGGCCTTCGTCATCATCACGGTCCTGGCCATCATCTTCGAGCGACCGGCAGGCGGGCTCATGCCCCTGCCGCCGAGCGATGCCGGCTGGTTCGCGGTGCTCTGGCTCGGGCTGCTGGGTACCGGTCTCGCCTACCTGCTGTTCTTCGGCATCCTTGAGCGCTGGGGTGCCACGCGAACCACGCTGGTGACCTATGTCGTGCCGGTGGTGGCCGTCGTCCTGGGCTACGTGCTGCTCGATGAGCGGCTGCGACCGCTCGAGATCGGGGGCGCCATCCTGATCATCCTCGGTGTCGTGCTGATGAATGCCCACATCGGCCAGCGGCCACTGTTCGTTCGTACGACGGCTGAACGCCACATCGAGCCCTGATGCGGAAGGGAAGTGAGGCCCAGACGTGGGGTCTGTTCCTGTTGCTCGCGCTCATCTGGGGCAGCAGCTACTTGTTCATCAAGATCGGACTGGACGAGGGCATGACGCCATTCACCCTGGTCAGCATCCGAACCATCCTGGGCACCACCTTCCTGGCGCTGGTGATGCGCTGGCAGGGGGCGAGGCTGCCGCGCGCCCCACGAACGTGGTCGTACATGGGCATCGTGGGCCTGACCAACATCGTCATCCCCTATGCGCTCATCACCTGGGGAGAGCTCCATATCTCCTCGGGCATGGCCGGGATCCTGACCGCCATGGTGCCGCTGTTCACGGTGGTGCTGGCGGCCTTCGTCCTGCGCGACGAGCCGGTGACACCAGGGCGTGCGGTCGGGCTGGCCCTGGGCTTCGGCGGCGTCATCGTGCTGGCCATTCCCAGCTTGAGTTCGGCGACCGGCGGCGACGGGATGCTCTCGGTCGCGGGTATGCTGGCCGTCGGAATGGCAGCCGCCTCGTACGCGGTCGCTGCGGTGACCACGCGCAAGCGGCTGTCCGGCAAGCCCGTCATGGCCGCCGCGGACGGCTCACTCCGGGCACCCACCCCGCTGGAGATCTCCTTCGGCCAGGTCTTCGTGGGCATGATCGCCATCACCGGGCTGGCGCTGTTGTTCGAACGGCCCGACGGCGGACTGCTGGTGCTGCCGGAGAGCCCCGCGGCCATCGTTTCGATGGTCTGGCTGGGCCTGCTCGGCACCGGCGTGGCGTTCCTCCTCTATTTCGCCATCATCGGTCGCTGGGGTGCCACGCGAGCCACGCTGATCGCCTACGTCATGCCGGTCGTGGCCATCGTCCTCGGGTTCCTCGTGCTGGGTGAACGCCTCCGGCCCCTGGAGGTGATCGGCGCAGTGCTCATCATCAGCGGCGTGATCCTGGTCAACACCAACGCGGCACGCTGGCTGCGCTGGTCCCGGCCCGACGCCGTGACCACTTCGGGCCGGCCAGGTCGGTTCTACGTCGGCACCAGCGGCTTCTCCTATCCATCCTGGGTGCCCAGGTTCTATGAGCCGGGCAAGGCCAGCCGCAAGCTGCTCGTGGCCTACGCCGCCCGACTCCCGGCGGTGGAGTTGCACAACACCTTCTATCGCCGCCCCAACGACCAGCAGATCATCAAGTGGCTGGGCGAGACACCGGAGGGGTTCCGCTTCTGCCCCAAGGCCCAGCGCAGCACTGCCTGGCGGGCGTGGTCGGAGTCCGATCCGACCCAGTCCATCAGCTGGCTGACCGACGCCCTGCGCGGCTTCGGCGATCGACTGGGTTGCGTGTTGATGTCCCCGCGGGGCACGGTCGAGCGCGACGACGATCGACTGGGCCGGGTGCTCAGCGCCTGGCCGAACGACATGCCGCTGGCCCTGGAGCTGCTCCACCCGAGCTGGCGGGACGACGTCGTCCTGGAGCGCCTCGACGACCGGGGCGTGACGCTGGTGGCCAATGACTGGGATGACGCGGACGAGCCCACGCTGCGACGCGGCGGGCGCTTCATCTATCTGCGCCTCCGACGGACTGCCTACACGGACGCGGATATCGCCCGCTGGGCGCGCCGCATCGAGCCGTTCCTCGCCGATGGCGTGGACGTCTACGCCTTCTTCCGTCACGACGAGGATGGTGAGATGGCTTTGCAAGCCGAGTCGCTGCTGGCCAACGTGAACGAGGTTATGCCGCTGTGATGGCGACCGCGTAGGATTCGATAGAACGCACAAGGAGAAGAGATGAACACACCTGACGAGATCGTCACCACGGACCTGCAGGCCGCTCTTGTCGAGCTGGTCGACTTGGCGCTGCTCGGCAAGCAGGCACACTGGAACGTCACTGGCCCCCAATTCCGCTCGGTCCACCTGGAGCTCGATGAGATCGTGGCCCTGGCCCGCGCATCGTCGGATCGGGTCGCGGAGCGCTTGGCCACCATCGGTACGTCGCCCGATGGCCGCGCCGAGACCGTCGGTACCAACAGTGAACTGCCGCCCTACCCGGACGGCTTCGTGGCCGCGACCGAGACGGTCGAGCGAGTGAGCAAGACGATCGAGACCATCGCTGTCCGCATGAAGGAACGCATCCTTCGGCTGGCTGAGCCAGACCCGGTGAGTCAGGACATCCTCATCGGCATCACCGATGAGCTTGAGAAGGCGGAATGGATGCTGCGCTCACAGTTGACCATCTAGGGCGTCGCACTCGCGAGCCGACCGGCCAGCCGATAGCGAGACCGCGTTGGGCACGGGCGTAGTCATCATCGGCGGCGGCCCGGCCGGAGCACTGCTCGCGCACATGCTCCATCGCGATGGCGTGGAAGCGGTCGTGCTGGAGCAGCGGAGCCGCGAGTACGTGCTCGCTCGCATCCGGGCGGGCGTTCTCGAGGCCGGGTCCTGCGAGATCCTGCGTCGGTACGGCCTCGGGGAGCGCATGGATGCGGAGGGCTTCGAGCATGCCGGCGTGTCCCTGGCCTTCGCGGGTCGGCGGTTCCGTGTCGACTTCCAGGAGCGGGCCGGCGCCGGTGTCCGGATCTATGGCCAGACGGAGGTGCAGAAGGATCTCTACGCGGCGCTGGACGCCGAAGGGATCGGCCTCCTCGATGAGGTCAGCGAGGTCAGGCTCGGCGGGATCGAAGGCAGGTCGCCAGTCGTCACGTTCACGAGGCACGGCCGCGAGGAGCGCATCGAGTGCGACTTCATCGCTGGCTGCGACGGCTCGCACGGTATCAGTCGCGAGTCGATCCCGAGTGCCGTCCGCCGCGAGTACGAGCGCGAGTACCCATTCGGCTGGCTAGGCATCATCGCGGAGACCCCGCCGCTCAGCCACGAGCTCATCTACGCCAATCACCCGCGTGGTTTCGCCCTCTGCTCGATGCGCAACACGCGCCTGAGCCGCTACTACGTGCAATGCCCACTCGATGCCAGCGTCGACGATTGGCCCGACGATCGGGTCTGGGGTGAGATCAGGGCACGGCTTCCCGAGCATGTCGCCGACGATCTCGTGGTCGGGCCCTCCATCGAGAAATCCATCGCCCCTCTTCGCAGCTTCGTCTCCGAGCCGATGCGCCACGGGCGATTGTTCCTGGCCGGCGACGCGGCCCATGTCGTGCCGCCCACCGGTGCGAAGGGCCTCAACCTGGCCATCGCCGACGTGACCTATCTGGCGCGCGCGCTCGTCGAGCACTATCGCGGCGGCGACCGGCTGCTCGACGGCTACTCCGATACGGCGTTGTCACGCGTCTGGAAGGCGGTGCGGTTCTCCTGGTGGATGACCAACCTGATGCACCGATTCCCGGAGAACGGAGACTTCGGGCAGCGCGTCCAGGACGCCGAGCTCGACTACCTGTCAGGCTCGGTGGCAGCACAGTCGGCGTTCGCCGAGAACTACGTGGGCCTCGCTCTCTGAGCCGTGCCAGTCCGCTACAGTGAGTCCATGTTCGAGCGGGGTATGAAGGCGCGACGCGAGGTCCTCGGCAACGAGCATGTCGACCGCGCCACGGAGGCGATCACCGACCTGGATCGTGATTTCCAGGCGTGGATCACCGAGATGGCCTGGGGCAGCGTATGGTCACGACCGGGACTCGACCGCCGCACGCGGAGCCTGGTCACCATCGCTATCCTGGCGGCCCTGGGTCGGGACGAGGTGGAGCTGCACCTTCGGGCCGCGCGTAATACCGGCGCCAGCATGGAGGACATCGCAGAGGTCCTGATGCACGTCGGTATCTATGCCGGGGTTCCGGCCGCTCACGCGGCCTTCGGTGTCGCCAAGCGCATCGAGCAGGAGCTGGAGGCGGAGGGCAGCGATGAGTGACCGGACGATCAGCCACTACGGTCCCAAGGCGTACGACGATCATCCGCCCTTTCGCTACCCGGACTATCGCTCCACCGTGAAACGGTCGCCTGACAAGAACATGCTCAGGATCGTGGCAACGCTCTCCGAGGCGACCGGGCCCGGGCCCATCTGGTCCGAGATGGCCGAGGAGGACGCGGACCTCACGACCAACGCCGGCACCGGCGGGACGGCCATCGGGGAGCGCATCATCGTCACCGGTCGCGTGCTTGACGAAGAGGCGCGCCCGCTGCAAGGCACACTCATCGAGATCTGGCAAGCCAACGCCAGCGGCCGCTACGCCCACTGGCGTGAGACCGCCTTTCCGGCTCCGCTCGACCCCAACTTCCTGGGCGTCGGTCAGTGCAAGACGGACGAAGAGGGCGTATACCGCTTCACGACCATCAAACCGGGCCCGTATCCGTGGGTGAACCACCCCAAGGCGTGGCGACCCTCGCACATCCACCTCTCCCTCATGGGCCCCGCACTGGGGACACGGCTGGTCACACAGATGTACTTTCCCGGCGATCCGCTGATGCCATTCGATCCCATCTCGCTGGCAGTGCCCGAGCACGCCCGGGGTCGCATGGTCGCTGCGTACGACAACGAGGTCACGGTCGAGAGCTGGGCGCTCGGCTACCGCTGGGACATCGTGCTGCGTGGGCCCCTGGCAACGCCGCAGGACGAGCACGCATGAGGCGACTGGGAGAGACACCGTCACAGACGGTGGGCCCGTACTTCAGCATGAAGCTGGGTGGCCAGGGCCAGGACGTCCTGGTCGATGCGGCGACGCCTGGCCAGCACCTGCGCATCGAAGGCTGGGTCCTCGATAGCGGAGGCGAAAAGATCGAGGACGCCCTGATCGAGGTATGGCAAGCCGACGCGGCAGGCCGCTACCGTCATCCCGACGACTACTGGCCCGATGACTCGAAAGCAGACCCATTTACGGGCTTTGGCCGGGCCCAGACCGACTTCAAGACCGGGATGTTCCAGATCGAGACCGTCAAGCCCGGCTCCGCGGCTGGTCCTGGAGGCGCCACCCAGGCGCCGCACCTCAACCTCATCGTGCAGGCGCGTGGCATGCTCAACCCGTCCTTCACGAGGTTGTACTTCGCCGATGAGGCGGAGGCCAACGCTGGCGACGCAGTGCTGGCGCAGGTCCCCGAGGAACGACGTGCGACGCTGATCGCGAGCCTGATGGAAACCACCCCGCAGGGTGCGACCTACCGCTTTGACATCCGCTTCGGTGGCGACGATGAGACCGTCTTTCTTGCCTTCTAGGAGGGCAAGTGGGTGAACACGGACGGGCCACAGCTACCGGTGTTCGATCCGGGGTTCTCTTCCACAGCCATGGACGGCATCTTCTCGGTCCGTGCACGCGTTGAAACCATGTGCCGGGTCGAGGCGGCCCTGGCCTGGGCCCAGGCCGACAACGAACAACTCCAGCCAGGCGTGGCCAAGGCCATCGAGGCCGCCTGTGCCGCGTCCATCGAGGATGCCGCCGAGATCCTTCGCGAGGGCTGGCAATCCGGGACGCCACTCATCCCGCTGCTCACGCTGCTGCGCCGGAGGCTCGACGGGGAAGCCGCCTCGATGCTGCACCGCGGAGCCACCAGCCAGGACATCCTCGACACCGCGATGATGGTGCAGGCTAGTGCGGGCCTGGCGGCGCTGGGCGACGCCGTTCGACACGTCGCCGGGCACCTGGCCCGGATCGCCGCGGAGCAGCGGGACACGCCGATGGCGGCGCGGACATTCCTGCAGCATGCGGGTGTCACGACGTTCGGAGCAGTGACCGCGGGATGGCAAGCGGCGTTGGCAGAGCGTGCCGCGGCCCTTGATGAGCTCCAGTCCCGTCTGCCCGTCGAATTGGCTGGGCCACTGGGCACACGATCAGGCCTGGGCGAACAGGTCGATGACGTCACGACCGCGTTCGCGGCACGACTCCATCTGGCGGTGCCGCGCCACCCGTGGCACACCGATCGGGCCATCGTCGCCGACGTCGCGTCGGCGGTCGCAGGTGTGGCGCGATCGGCCGCCAAGGTCGCCGTCGATCTCGTCCTTCTCGCGCAGACAGAGGTCGCCGAGATACGGATGCGCCCGGGCGGCTCCAGCGTCGTGCCCGACAAGCGCAACCCCGCCGACGCGGTCCACGCCATCGCCGCGTCCGAAGCGTGCACGGCGGTGGCCGCCATCATCACCGCACCGCGAGCACCTGAGCTGCAGCGTGCTGCGGGGGGTTGGCACGCCGAGTGGTTCGCGTGGCCGCTCGTGTTCCAGACGGCTGGTGCCAGCGTGGAGGCGCTCGCGGCGGCCGTCGGGTCGCTCGAGGTGGACGCCGACAGGATGCGAGTCAACCTCAGCCGCTCGCCGAGCGAGGACGAGCTTCGTGCAGCCGGGATCCTCGTCGATCGCACTCTGGCGGGCTGGTCGGAGAGCGATTGACGTGACGGCCGGACTGGCCAGTGAGGTCGTGGAGCGCGGCGGCACCTTGATCGCGTGGGGTTCCCACGGACCGACGGAACGACCGACGCTGGTGCTGTTGCATTCGCTGGGCATGGACTCGGCGATGTGGGAGCCCCAGGTAGCGACACTGGCGGGACGATTCCGGGTCGTGGTCATGGACATGCGAGGCCACGGGATGTCGGATGCACCACCAGGCCCGTACACGATGGCTGATCTGGCACTCGATGTCCTCGCCGTCACCGATGTCGCCGGGCTGGAGCGCTTCCACCTGTGCGGCCTCTCGATCGGTGGACAGATGGCGTTGTGGCTGGCCGTCCATCGTCCCGAGCGGCTGCGATCCCTGGTGCTCGCCGACACTGCCGCTCGCATCGGAAGCGAGGCGTCGTGGACCCAGCGGATGGACGCGGTCCGAGCCGGGGGCATGGCCTCCATCGCCGAGGGCGTGCTGGCGAACTGGTTCTCGGACTCGTTCTCGTCCACGGATCGTGAGCGCTACACGGCCGCTCGCGAGCGCCTGCTCAGCACCTCAGCGCAGGGTTACATCGGGTGCTGCTCGGCACTCGCGACCTCCGACCTGGGTCCGCAGCTCGACGCCGTCAGCGTCCCGACGCTGGTCGTGACCGGAAGCGCCGACAAGCCCACGCCGCCATCCGAGGCACGGCGGCTACACGATGGCATCAGCGGCAGCGAGCTGGCCATCATCGAGGGTGCTGCGCACATCTCCAACCTCGATGCTGCCGTCATGTTCGACCGATCGCTCGCTACCTTCCTGGACCGCCAGGAGCAGGAACCACCAGCGCAGCCATGACGGCGGGCACGCAACGGGGACGCCATCCGGCTGAAGCCACGGGTCGACGCGGCGTCCGAGCCGTCGACGGTCAGGTGCCGACGTATACCGCCAGGTGCTCCCCGGTGAGGGTCGAGCGGGCGGTGACCAGGTCAGCGGGGGTGCCCTCGAAGACGATCCGGCCGCCGTCGTGCCCGGCACCGGGGCCGAGGTCGATGATCCAGTCCGCGTGGGCCATGACCGCCTGGTGGTGCTCGATGACGATCACCGACTTGCCGGAGTCGACCAGCCGGTCGAGCAAGCCGAGCAGCTGCTCGACGTCCGCGAGGTGCAGTCCGCTGGTGGGCTCGTCGAGCACGTAGACACTGCCCTTCCCGGCCATCTGGGTGGCCAGCTTGAGCCGCTGACGCTCACCCCCCGATAGCGTCGTCAGCGGCTGCCCCAGGCTGAGGTAGCCCAGTCCCACATCGGCGAGCCGCTCCAGGATGGCGTGGGCCGCCGGCGTGCGCGCCGCGCCGTCGCCGAAGAACGACTCGGCTTCGTTGACTGGCATGGCCAGGACCTCGGCGATGTTCCTGCCGCCGAACTCGAACTCGAGCACGGCGGCCCCGAACCGCTTGCCCTCGCACTCCTCGCAGGTGGTCGCCACGCCGGCCATCATCGCGAGGTCGGTATAGATGACGCCGGCCCCGTTACAGCCTGGGCAGGCGCCCTCGGAATTGGCGCTGAACAATGCCGGCTTCACACCGTTGGCCTTCGCGAACGCCTTGCGGATCGGCTCCAGCAATCCGGTGTACGTCGCCGGGTTGCTCCGTCGTGATCCACGGATGGCGGTCTGATCGACCGAGACGACCCCGTCGCGCCCGGACACGGAGCTGTCGATGAGCGAACTCTTGCCCGATCCGGCCACACCGGTCAGGACGACCAGCAGACCGAGCGGGATGTCGACGTCGACGTCCAGCAGGTTGTGGGCGCTCGCTCCCCGCACTTCCAGCACGCCCGACCGGGTCCGCACCGACGGTTTGAGGTTGACCCGGTCGTCCAGGTGTCGCCCGGTCAGCGTGCCGCTGGCCCGCAGGCCCGCGACCGTGCCTTCGAAGACGATCTCGCCACCGGCCGGGCCGGCGCCGGGGCCAAGGTCGACGACCTGGTCGGCGATGGTGATCATCTCCGGCTTGTGCTCCACGACGAGCACCGTGTTGCCCTTGTCCCGCAGCCGCACCAGCAGGTCGTTCATGCGTGCGATGTCATGAGGGTGCAGCCCGACGGTGGGCTCATCGAAGACATAGGTGACGTCGGTGAGCGATGAACCAAGGTGGCGGATCATCCTGGTGCGCTGTGCCTCACCACCCGACAGCGTGCCCGACGGGCGGTCGAGGCTGAGGTAGCCAAGCCCGATCTCGACGAACGAGTCGAGTGTCTCACCCAGCGACTTCAGCAGCGGCGCCACATTCGGTTCGTCGAGGTCACGCACCCACGTGGCCAGGTCGCTGATCTGCATGGCACAGGCATCGGCGATATTGATGCCCTTGATCCTCGATGACCGGGCCGCTTCGTTGAGGCGCGTGCCGCCGCACTCGGGACAGGCAGAGAAGGTGACCGCCCGCTCCACGAACGCGCGGATATGCGGCTGCATCGCGTCGACGTCCTTGGACAGCATCGACTTCTGGAGCCGGGGAACGAGGCCTTCATAGGTCATGTTGATGTTCTCGAGCTTGACCTTGCGGGCTTCGCCGTAGAGAAAATCCTGTCGCTGCTTCTCGCTGAAGTCGGCGATGGGCACGTCGATCGGCACCACTGCGCCGAAGATCCGCACGTACCAGCCGTCGGCGGTGTAACCCGGGACGGTGATGGCGCCCTGGGCCAGCGACTTGCGTTCGTCGAATAGCTGCGTGAGGTCGATATCGGTCACCGTGCCCATGCCCTCGCAGCGCGGGCACATGCCGCCGCTGACGGTGAAGTTCGCTTCGATGGTCTTCCCATCGCCCCGCTCGACGGTCATCGCTCCGCTCACCCGGAGCGAGGGGATGTTGAAGGCGAACGCCTTGGAGGAGCCGATGTGGGGCTGGCCCAGGCGGCTGAACAGGATCCGCAGCATCGCGTTGGCGTCGGTGGCGGTGCCGACCGTGGAGCGGGAGTTGGCGCCCATCCGCTCCTGGTCGACGATGATGGCCGTGGTCAGTCCCTCCAGACGGTCGACCTCCGGCCGCGCCAACGTCGGCATGAAACCCTGGACGAACGCGCTGTAGGTCTCGTTGATGAGCCGCTGCGACTCCGCCGCGATCGTGCCGAACACCAGCGAGGACTTGCCCGAGCCAGACACGCCGGTGAACGCCGTCAACCGGCGCTTCGGGATGGCCACGCTGACGTCCTTCAGGTTGTTCACGCGCGCGCCCTGCACGCGGATCAGGTCGTGGCTGTCGGCAGCGTCCGGCGACCGCGGGTCCCGGGCCAACTCCTAGATGCCCACCGGATGCCAGACCGTCTTAGTCTCCATGAAGCGGGCGATCCACTCGGGGCGCTGGGCTCGGGCGTCGTCCAGCCAGTCGAACTTGTCCGCGTCACGCGGGGCCCGGGCGACTCGCTTCATCGAATCGATAGCGGACACTTCTGCCTCGGTACGGAGGTCGGGCGGTACGCCGAAGAGGTCCAGCGCGTTGACGTCCATATGTGCCGCCAGCCACGGCACCAGCTCGCGTTTGTAGCCCGTGATGAGATTGATGACACCGCCGGGTACATCGCTGGTGGCCAGCACCTCGGTGAGCGTCACCGCGGGCAGCGGCCGTGTCTCGGACGACAGCACCACAGCCGTGTTGCCGCTCACCACGACCGGGGCCAGCCGGGACACCAGGCCCAGGAGTGACGAGTCGTCGGGCGCCACCACGCCGACCACACCGGTGGCCTCGGGGATGCTGAAGTCGAAATAGCTGGCGGCGACCGGGTTGACCGTGCCCAGCACCTGGCTGATCTTGTCAGCCCAGCCGGCGTACCAGACCCAGCGGTCGATGGCGCGGTCGACCTGCTCGGCAGCAGCAGCATCGGTCCGACCCTCGGCAGCGCCGACCTCGGCGATGAACTGGTCTCGCCGTCCCTCCATCAACTCGGCCACGCGATAGAGGACCTGGCCTCGGTTCATGGCCGTTCGTGCCTCCCAACCGGGAAACGCAGTGCGCGCGGCCTTGACCGCATCTCGTGTGTCCTTGCGCGAGCCGCGCACCGCGTTGGCCAGCGGCGTGCCGTCGGCGGCACGGACGACATATGAGCGACCGGACTCGGAACGCGGGAATGCGCCCCCGATGTAGATCTTGTAGGTCTTGCGCACAGCGATGCGCGCCTCGGTGGCTCGAGCGCCCCCGGTCACCGCTCGAGGGCGCCTAGTCGTTGCCATATTGCTTCGTCTCCGGCCGTTCCAGGAGGAGGGTGTGGGCGGGGCCGCGATCGGCCACGGGGCGGTGCCGGATCCCCCTGGGGACCACGAAGAGCTGGCCCGCCTCGAGTGCCACCGGGTCCGACCCTTGGAGCTCGATCCGGAAAGCCCCATCCCAGCACAGGAAGAGCTCATCCTCATCGTGGCTGTGCCACGGGAATTCGCCGTCGAGTCGCGCGATCCGGACGACGGCATCGTTGGCGACCGCGAGATCGCGGGGCTGCCACGGCTCAGTGATCTGCACGACGGCGTCGGCGACCGATACCGCGGCCATCAATGGTCCTCCCCGGTATCGAGGTACGGCAGCAGGCCGTGGACGCCGCCCTCGCGCCCAAAACCGGACTCCTTGTAGCCGCCGAAGGGGCTGGTGGGATCGAAGCGATTGAACGTGTTGGCCCAGACCACACCGGCCCTCAGCTGCTTGACCATGGACAGGATACGGCTGCCCTTCTCCGTCCACACGCCTGCGGACAACCCGTATGGCGTGTTGTTGGCCTTCTCGATGGCTTCGGCAGGGGTTCGGAACGTGAGCACGGACAACACCGGGCCAAAGACCTCCTCCTGGGCGATACGGTGTGACTGCGCGACATTGGTGAAGAGCGTAGGCCGGACGAAGAAGCCGCGGGCCGGCAGGTCGCACGCCGGCTGGTAGATCTCCGCACCCTCGGCCACGCCGGCCTCGATGAGTTCCTCGATCTTGGCCAGCTGGGCGGCGTTGTTGATGGCGCCGACGTCGGTGTTCTTGTCGAGCGGGTCTCCGACGCGCAGCGTGGAGAGCCGGTCTTTCAGTCGCTCGATGAACGGGGCGGCGATGGACTCCTGCACGAACAGTCGGCTGCCGGCGCAGCAGACCTCGCCCTGGTTGAAGAAGATGCCGTTGACGACGCCCTCGATGGCCTGGTCGATGGGCGCGTCGTCGAAGACGATATTGGCCGCCTTGCCGCCGAGCTCCAGGGTGATGCCCTTGTCGGTGCCGGCGACCGCCTTGCCCGATGAGCTTGCCCACCGCGGTCGAGCCGGTGAACGCGACCTTATCGACGTCGGGGTGCGAGACCAGCGCCAGCCCGATCTCGCCAGGGCCGGTGATGATGTTGACGACACCCGGCGGCAGGTCCGCCTGGCGGCAGACGTCGGCGAAGAGCATGGCTGTCAGCGGCGTGGCACTGGCAGGCTTGAGGATGATGGTGTTGCCGGCTGCGAGCGCCGGTGCGACCTTCCACGCCAGCATCAGCAGCGGGAAGTTCCAGGGGATCACCTGCGCCGCGACACCCATCGGCTTGGGGTCGCGACCCGGGAAGGCGTAGGCGAGCTTGTCCGCCCAGCCCGCGTAGTACCAGAAGTGTGCCGCTGCGAGCGGCACGTCCACATCACGCGATTCCTTGATGGGCTTGCCGCTGTTGAGCGTCTCGAGGACAGCGAACTCGCGGCTGCGCTCCTGCAGGATGCGGGCGATGCGGAAGAGATACTTGGCCCGCTCGCGGCCCGGCATGCTGCCCCACGTGCGCCGGTAGGCGCGTCGAGCCGTAGCCACGGCCCTGTCGACATCCTCGCCGCCCGCGAGGGCGACCTCCGCGAGCGGCTCCTCGGTGGCCGGATCGATGGTCGTGAACCATTCCCCGCTCCTGGGCGCGACCTCCTTGCCGCCGACGAAGAGTCCGTAGCGTGGTTGGAGCTTGACGATGTCGCGAGCCTCGGGGGCCGGCGCGTACTCCCAGGGGATGGCCTGGCCGTCGCCGAACGACCAGGTGTTGGGGCTTCCTGTGCCACGCCCCACGGCCTCCGAACGTGAGCCGGGCACGGGGACATTGGTCTTCGTGGGTGTCTTGGAAGCGGCCATGACGGACAGGATACACCCGAGGTCGCCCAGCATGCGATGATCGAGGTGACTGTTCGGTCACCTGTCTTCGGCACGATCGCCTGGTGGCGAACGCAAGGCGATCGCGGGTTGTGCCATGTCCTCGGATACGGCAGAGTCGACGCATCTGCCAGCAGCGCGGACGCGGTGCATCGGGGCAGAGCGAAGGAGGCTGAGACGTGATCGGCTACCGACCAGGCGAAGAACGGATCGCGGCGGCGATGGCGTCCTGTCGCCTACGTGAGCAGCGACCGAGTTGGCTGAACCATGTGAGCTGGGCCGGGCCAAGACCGGCGGTGCAGACCTGCCACTGGGCGAGGATCCGATCGAAGCCTCTCGGGCCGTCCGACGCGCCCTCGCCGATGCCCGCCGACATGCCGTTGATGTCGAGCGGTTCGTCGTGGCCACGCCTGACGAGGTCAGCCACACGGCGCTGCGGTCCTTCGCGAGGCGGGCGCTCGGGCCACATGGGGACGACGTCCCCGTC
This sequence comes from uncultured Chloroflexia bacterium, assembly GCA_963764785.1. Lineage (GTDB taxonomy): Bacteria > Chloroflexota > Limnocylindria > Limnocylindrales > CSP1-4 > JAFMJV01. The sequence continues at coordinate 462,170 of CAVXTU010000001.1, forward strand.
GCGGGCCTGGTCGCTTCCGGGCCGGCCGATGCCCTGGCCGCGACGGCAGGCGCATCACTGGTGACGGAGTCGACGTCCTGGCGCACAGCGATGGCGGTCGGGGTCGATGCTGAAGGAAGCACGGTGGCCCTCTGCCTCGGGCCACCCTGCGGGACCCAGCGGTGAGGCCGTCAGGGCATCAGGGCGAGGCAAGCTCGTGGCAAAGCCCATGGAGCCAGGAGGCGAATCCCCAGCTAGTCGATCGTGAAGTAGTCGGCGCCCTGGTAGTTGCCGGTCTTCTCCTTGCGAAACTGCATGAGGCAGTCGTTGAGCAGGCTGCTGGCGCCGAAACGGAAGAGGTCCGGGGTCATCCAGCGGGGACCCAGCGTCTCGTACAGCGTGACGAGGTAGCCGATGGCCTCCTTGGCCGTGCGGATGCCGCCGGCCGGCTTCATGCCCACGACACGGCACCGGTGCGGCGGTGGAAGTCGCGGATGGCTTCCAGCATCACCAGCGTCACCGGCAGCGTGGCGGCCGGACTGACCTTGCCGGTCGAGGTCTTGATGAAGTCGGCTCCCGCGGCCATGGCCAGGACCGAGGCACGGCGGACGTTGTCGAACGTCTCCAGCTCGCCGGTCTCGAGGATGACCTTGAGGTGGGCTTCGCCTGCGGCAGCCTTCACAGCCACGATCTCGTCGAAGACGGTGGCGTAGTCGCCGGAGAGGAAGGCACCACGGTCGATGACCATGTCGATCTCGTCAGCGCCTGCCTCGACGGCCTCACGCGTCTCGGCCAGCTTGATTCCGGTGAACGTCTGACCGGACGGGAATCCGGTGGCCACGCTGGCGACGTGGACACCGCTGATGCCCGAGTGCTTCGCGCGCCACCGGCACCATGGCCGGGTAGACGCAGATCGCCGCCACGCTGGGGAATGGACGGGTCGGTCGGGTCAGGCCGCAAGCCCTTCGCGCACAGCGCTCGTACCTTGCCCTCGGTGTCCTTGCCTTCGAGCGTGGTCAGGTCGATCATGCGGATCGCCATCTCCAGGGCCCACACCTTGGAAGCCTTCTTGATGGAGCGCTTCCTGAGCGCATCGGCGCGCTCGGTGACACCGACCTGGTCGACACCGCCGACACCCTCGAGCAGAGCGCCAAGCGAGCCGGGCCGTCCCACCCACGCCCGTACCAGGCTGGCCGCATTGGCCTCGACACGCTGCTGCGCGTCCTCGGAGCTGCTCGATGTGCGTTCGATGACCTCACTCATGGGGTGATGCTACACCGCAAGGCCACCACCGCCCACCCCTTGACACCTCCGGTCCTACATGTGACCGTATGGTCACATGGATGATGCAGAGACCATGACACTCGATCGTACGTTCCGTGCCCTCGCCGATGAGACGCGGCGCCACATCTGGACCATCCTGGGCGAGCATCCCGGTGCGTCGACGAGCGAACTGACTGCGGCGTTTCCCCGCCTCTCTCGATGGGCGGTCATGAAGCACCTCGCTGTGCTCCGGGATGCGGACCTTGTCCAGACGCTCGAAGACGGTCGTGCCCGTCGCCACTACCGCATCGAGGCCGGCGTGGACGGAGTCCGTGCCTGGGTGAACTTAGGTCAGTGAGTGACATCGGCACGTACGGTCGGACCATGAAACGACTGCAGGAGATCCGCCATCTCCGTCAGGCGCGAGGTGGGATCGACTGGGGATTGTGGAAGAGGTCGTCGGGATCGACCGCGGTCTTGATGTCCACGAGACGATCGAAGTTCTCGGCATAGTACTGCTGGGGCCAGTCTTCGATAAGCCGGTTGGGAAAGTTCTGATAGCTCTCGTTCGGCGTGTGTGGCGCGAGCGTGGCGATGACGGCCTCGGACCAGGCGTCCAGGTCATCGCCGACCGAGGCGGGAGCGTCGTTGGGCCACACCGTGGTCGGGCGGAGCAGCGCGGTCATGCCGCGATGGACGTAGGCCGTGTCGGTTCGGCCGATGGCGTTGATGACATCGCCACCGACCCAGCCCAGGCTCCAGATCGAGCCGTTGGCGACCACCGTTCGGCTGGGGCAATCGACGAGCAGGTCCACCAGCTGTGTGGTTACCGACTCGGGGATGGGCCGGTCCGCATAGCGTGAGATATCACCCCACGAATGTGAGACGGTCTCCGTCGAGGCGATCATGCGCTGGGCGTCCCAGAAGGACATCTCCTGGAGCGTCTGGTCGGTGGGCTCAGCGTCCTGGAGCAGCGGCGCGATGATGTCACGCAGTTCGTCGATCGGCCCGATGTACTGACCCCGCGACATGGCCTCGATGGCTTCGCGCGGCCCACCGGTGCCGACCGGCAAGGCGGCCGCCATGGCTACCGCGTTGAGGGCTGTCGGCGCCGTCTGGATGATGCGGTCGAAGGCTGCCAGCACAGCCTCGGCCGCGTCGGCGCCTCGATACAGGAAGCGGTACCAGGCCACGCTCTGGGGCGACTCGACGAGCTGGAATTCGAACCCGGTATTGATGCCAAAGCTGCCGCCGGCCCCTCCTCGACAGGCCCAGAAGAGGTCGGCGTCGTAGGTCTCGTCGATGTCACGTGCCTCTCCGTCGGCGGTGACGATGCGCGACGAAAGCAGCTTGTCGGAGGTGACACCCGCCCAATGCGCGTTGTAGCCGATGCCACCGCCCAGCACCAGCCCGCCGAGGCCGACGCCGAGACAGGTACCCCCGGGCAGGAAGAACGGGCTGTCCTCGGTGGCGATGAAAAGGTCGTTGTTGAGTGCTGCTGCCCCCGCATACGCCGTGCCGGATTCGTAGTCCACGCTCAGCCGGTTGAGCCGACGCAGGTCGATGACCAGCCCCTCGTTGGTCGAGAAGCCGGCATAGCTATGGCCGCCGCCACGAGCGACCGGTGGTACCCCATGCTCAGCACACCACTTCACCGCGGTCACGACATCGGCTTCGTCCGCGCATCGAGCCACGGCGATCGGTCGGATACCGTGGAATCGACCGTTGGCAGGCTCGTACGCCGACTCGTAGCCGCTGTCACCTGGCGTCATCAGCGTGCCGTGGAGGCGTCGGCGCAGGTCATCGAGCGCGCCGTCCTCGGGCGCGTCCTGCGCCAGCACCGCGAGGCCGCCGCGGAGCGCGCCCAGTCCCAGCGCCACGCCGGTACCAAGTGCGGCCAGCGAGCTGTCGCGCAGGAATCGTCGGCGGGAGATCGATGACATCAGGCAGCCTCCGGGTAATCAGCCGATGACCTCGAGCGACTCCATCATCCCGAGGTCCTCGTGGGAGAGCACATGGCAATGCTCCACGAACGTCCCGGTGAAATCGTCGATGTTGGTCTGGAAGGTGAATGAGTCACCGGTGCCTCCAGTGAGCACCCAGGTGTCACGCCACAGGGGTACGTCGAGGGCGACGCCGTTGATCTTGGTCACCTTGAACGGGTTGACATGGATGTGGAAGTTGTGCGCGTGCCGAGGCAACTTGTTGTCGATGCTGTTGTAGACCGTCCACTCCTCGGCCGTTCCCAGCTTCATCTGGTATGGCGCCCGTGCTGGATCGAACGGGAAGCCATCGATGCCGAAGCTCATGAACTCGGTATCTGCCTGCCGCTGGACGGTGTAGGCCACCTCGCGCCGCGCCGCGATCGACCGGATGGGCGGGTCGTAGGCGGGCAGCCCGGTCGGCAGTCCCATCTCCGGACCGGAACCTCGAACCTCCAGGGTGAGGATGGGGCGCTCCTCGAGCTCGGCGGACGAGACGGGTGCCGGTGGCGCGGGTTGGCCGGGATCGCCAGCGGATCGGATCGGGCATGCCCGGGATATCCGGATGCTGGCTGGAACCCGGAGTCAGCACGAGCGGGTAGTCACCGGGTCGCCCGGCCTTGACCAGGACGTCTACCCGGTTGGCCGCCGAAAGCATGAGGTGCTCTGCCTCAGTCGGAGCTGACTGGGTGAGGCCGTCCCAGGCCAGCACGTGGAAGCCATGGCCCTGCAGCTGTAGCGACATGAACTTGCCCTCGGCCGCATTCAGGAAGCGCCAGCGCTGCACTTCACCCGGATACATGGTGACCTTCGGCGTCATCACGCCGTTCACGGTGTAGAGGATCTGCGTGCGGGGGAAGAATGCCTCGCTGCTGCTCGGGTCGGGGATGGGATCGAGGAGTTGGAACTGGTCCCCTAGCTCGATGGCCTGGAGCACCATCAGCTGCTCCTTCGCCGCCGCCACCTCCTCGACTTCATCGATGGCACCGCGGACCACGATGGCGCCTGCCATCCCGGCGCGGACCTGCTGGCACACGGCGCCATGCTTGTGGGGGTGATACCAGAACAGTCCGCCGGTGTGGTCGGATGGGATGGGGATGTCGTAGTGGGCCCGTTCCCCCGGTGGGATGCGGACGAAGACGTCATCACCGTTGCCTCGCGCATTGGCCGTCGGCGAGACGTGCAGCCCGTGGGTATGGATATTGGTGGTGGTCCATTCGTGCGGCCGCGTCATGCTCACGGGGCCCTGCTGGCCGATGAGCGGCAGCTCGTTGACGACGTCGAAACGTAGCGTGTCCCCGGCGTCCACTTCCCACGTCCGTCCCGGCACGACTCCGTCGTAGGCCCACGTCTGCACGGGCCCACCGGCACGCATGTCAACGCTCGCCGAGCCGGCGGTGAGGCTGGTGGTCAGCACGCCGTCGACGCTGTGCAGGACCTCTGGATGGGGCAACTCCACCGGCGGCAGTGGGCTGGTCGGGACGTACGCCGGGGTCGGGGTCGCTGAGGGCAAGGTGGACTGGGCAAGGCTGCGCGAACTCGACATCGGAGCCAGAGCGAGGGCTGCAGCAGCCGCGACGCCGGACTGGAGCACGGCGCGGCGCGAGACTCGGCGATCCATCGGCTGGCTCTCCCCCGGGGTGACGACGACGAGTCGAGTCTAGGCAGCGCGCTCTGAGGGTGTCAACGCAAAGGGATGCAGACGATGGTCGGGCCCCTGACGTGACGTCAGGCTGGGGTCGTCTCGGCTTCGTCTTCGAGCGGCCCCGTCCAGACGCGTTTGCGGATCTCGGACACGACGAGGAGGGCGAAGCCGACCAGGATGCAGATCACCCACTGATCGAACGTCAGGGCGACCGTCCCCAGCACCCGCCGCAGGACCCCTATCTCAGAGGCCAGGACGGTGACCAGCAGCCCGACCCCGGTGCCGATCAAGAGGTTCCGGTCGGCCAGCGTCTCGTAGCTGAAGACCGAGCGTCGCATGTCCTTGATGGCCAGCGCGAAGGCGACGTTCATGAACGAGAACGTCGCCAACCCCATCGAGCGACCCACGTCGCCGCCCCACTCCCGCGAAGCCAGGTCGATCACGAGCAGGGTCCCGATCCCCATCAACAGCCCGATCACCGCGAGGTAGATGAGCATCGCGCGCGACAGGATCGGCGCGTCAGCTGCGCGTGGTTTGCGATCCATGAGCCCGGCGGTGGGCGCTCCGAAGCCGAGTCCGAAGGCCGCCGCGACCTGGACCGAGAAGTTGACCCAGATGGTCTGCATCGGCAGGAACGGCAGGCCGCCCGCGATCCAGAAGATGCTGGCGCCCAGGAACGTGGCGATGAAGCCGAACAGTCCGGCCATCTGGAATCGGACGTACTTGGTGAGGTTGTCGTACAGGTTGCGTCCCAGCCGCACCGCTCGAACGATGGTGGAGAAGTCATCGTCGGTCAGGATCATCACCGCGGCCTCCTTGGAGACCTCCGTACCGGTGATGCCCATGGCCACGCCGATGTCAGCCTGCTTGAGCGCCGGCGCGTCGTTGACTCCATCGCCGGTCATGGCCACCGTGCGACCCTCGCGTTGCAGCAACTGCACGAGGCGGACCTTGTCCTCGGGGGTGACACGGGCGATGATGCCGATCTCGTCGAGCTGGCCCAGTGCCTCTTCGTCGGACATGGCGCTGAACTCCGCGCCGCTGATGGCACGACCAGGGATGCCCAGGTCGTTCCCGATGGCCTGCGCCGTGACCACGTGATCGCCGGTGATCATGCGTACGGCGATGCCGGCCCGATGGGCGGTCGCGATGGCGTCCTTCACCTCGGGCCGTGGCGGGTCCATGATGCCGACCAGCGCCATCAGCGTGAGCCCCTCGATCTGCTCGAGCAGCTCGCCCTGGGGTCGGAACTCGGATGGCTTCAAGTCCTTGTAGGCCGTGGCCAGCACGCGCAGGCCCTTGGCCGCCAGTCGATCGTTCTCTTCCATGTACCGCTGACGAGCCTTGTCATCGACCAGGACGTCCTCGCTGTTGCCGGCATGGATTCGCGGAGGCGCGTTGGAGCAATCGATCAGGAGCACCCTTGACGTAGGCACGAACGACGTCGTTGCCCCCCTCGTCGGTCATGGCGTGGAACGTCGCCATGAGCTTGTAGGCGGCGTCGAACGGGAGCGTCGCCAGCCGCGGATAGCGTTCCCGCGTGACCTCGGTGCCGACGCCGCCCTTGCCGGCCAGGACCACGAGGGCACCTTCGGTGGGATCGCCGACCAGCTCGCCGTTGCGGGCCACCGCATCAGACGCCAGGATCATCGGTAGCAACAGGGACTCCAGGTCCTCGTCGGCCCTTGAACCGCCCTCGTGGAGGACCTTGCCTGTGGTGCCGTAGCCGGTCCCGCTGATCTCGTAATGCTGTCCCAGGGTGGCCATCTCGACCGCGGTCATCTGATTCAGCGTCAGCGTGCCGGTCTTGTCCGAGTTGATGGCCGAGGTCGAGCCAAGCGTCTCCACCGACCGCAGCCGCTTCACGATGGCACCAGCGTCGGCCAGGGTCCGCGTGCCGCCGCGAAAGGATGCTGGTCACGATGGTGGGCAAGCCCGTGGGAATGGCCGCGACGGCGAAGGCTACCGCGGCGACGAACAGCGCCTGGAACTCCTCGCCGCGGAGCAGGCCGATGATGGTCGAGGCGATGAGCGCCAGCCCGGCGATGGCGATGAATCGCTGGGTCAGCTGGTTCAACTGGCGGGTCAGCGGCGTCTCCAGGTCATCCGCGGACTCCAGCAGCTCGGAGATGTGCCCGACCTCGGTCTGCATCCCGGTCGCCGTGACCACGAGCGTGGCCGAACCGCGCGTCACGCTGGTGTTCATGAAGACCATGCCCAGTCGGTCGCCCAGTGGAGTGTCAAGCTCGGAGACGACGGTCGCGTCCTTGGCGACCGGCAAGGATTCGCCGGTCAGCGGCGACTCGTCGACCTCCAGGGTGGCTGAGCTCAGCAGCCGGCCATCAGCGGGGATGAGGTCACCAGCCTCGATGAGCACGATGTCACCGGGCACCAGGTCCGCTGCCGGCAGCTCCAGGAGTTCACTATCGCGTCGGACGCGGGTGGTCAGGATCATCATCTCCTGGAGCGCCGAGACCGCAGCCGCGGCCTTGCCTTCCTGACTCAGGCTCATGAGCGCGTTGAAGACGGTGAGCGCGAGCAACAGCACGCCCGTGCTCACGGAACCGACGACGACGATGCTGATGATGCCGGACACGACCAGGACGATCTGCATCAGCTCCCGGTACTGGCGCAGGAAGCGCTGCCAGGTCGGCTCAGGCGGCGATTCGGCGAACCGGTTGGGACCGTACTCAGCGAGCCGGGACGCAGCCTCGATGGCGCTCAGGCCGGTGGCGGCGTCAACCTGCGCCCGGGCCGAGGCCTCCTGGGGCGTAAGGCCATACGGCATTCCCTGGTCTGGGACTTGATGCGGCGGCCATCGCTTCCCTTCCTGGTCCTCGCGTCAGTCGTCGGTGACGAGCGCGGTGAGATCGATCACGCCAGGCAGCACCCGATCGCGTCCGGGCGATCAGGGCACCCTCGCGGAGGCTGGCGTCGGAGGCCTCGAGCTGCGCGAGGTTGTAGCAGTCGAGCGTGGCTTCGATGAGACTGGCGCCGGCCGCCATCTGCAGGATGCGTCGTTCGCGGAGGCCATACTCGTCGACCAGCTCTTGCGATGGCCGGGACATCACGATGTCGATGGCTCGAGCCGCGCGCTCCCGATCGATGCTGGTGGTCCCGGCCTCGTCCTCGTCATCGTCATCAGTCGTGAGGCGGACCAGGTTGGTGCCCGACCCGCCGACCACGATGCCGCGCTGCGGGTGGCCGACCGGCATGCCCGACAGCAGATGATGTGCCTCGGCACGCAGTGCCGCCACCTCCTCGGGCGTAGGCGGGTCGTCCTCGACATGTTGGGCCGTCAATCGTGCCGACCCGATGGGCATCACACCGACGACCGGATCCGCTCCGGGTTCCAACAGGACGATCTCGGACGAGCCTCCCCCGATGTCGAGCACCAGGAGCGGTTCCTCGATGGCGCCCCCGTCGAGGACTCCCAGGACCGTGAGCATGGCCTCTTCATCATGTGTCAGCACGTGCAGGGGCCGGCCGGTCGCTTCTTCCACACGGTCGCAGAAATGACTTCGGTTGGATGCCCGACGCAGCGGCTCGGTGGCCACGAGCATGACCCAATCCGCACCCTCCTCGTCGGCGATCTCGACATACTCGATGAGTGCCTCGAGTGCGGCCGCCGCGCCATGCTCGGGGATGAATCCCTCCAGGTCGACCATGGCGCCCAGTCCCAGCAGCACCGATTCGTCACGGAGCACCCGCGGTGAGTCTCCGCCCAGCTCGGATACGAGCAGGTGGACGCTATTGCTTCCGACGTCGATGGCTGACCCGATCCGAACCTGGTCGCTCATGCCGAGTACCCCGCGCTACGTGTGGGGTAGCGTACGCGCTCCGTCGATGAGGTAGTGCACGAACCAGTCACCGATGTGCTCGGTGTTCTCGATGCGCCGGAAGGGGGTGCCACTGCGAGTGAGCTCGTGGCTCTCTCCAGGAGTACGCAGCAAGCGCACCGGACGACGCAGGATCGCAGCACGGAGAACAGCTCCTCGGCCTGGGTGATCGGACAACGCAGGTCCTGCTCGGAATGCTGGATGAGCAACGGCGTGTGGTATCTGGGCAGCGTACGTCAGTGGGCTCATCTCCCGGTACAACTCGTGATCCTCCCACGGCTGCGCATCGAGCTCGTAGTGGCCGAACATCGGTCCGCCGAGATCGCCGCTGAGCATCTCGGCGGTCAGGTCGTAGACGCCGCGACAGGCGACAGCCGCCCGGTAACGGTCGCTGTGCGCGACCATCCAGGCGGTCAGGTAGCCGCCATAGGAGCCGCCAGTCACGCCCAGCCGATCGGGGTCGGCCCTCCCTTCGCTGATGATCTTGTCGATGCCCGCCTCGATGTCCGCCTGTGGCCCGGGACCCCAGTCACGAAAGTTGGCCTTGGCAAATGCCTGTCCATAGCCGGTCGAGCCACGCGGATTGCAGGCATAGACGCTGATGCCCCTGGCGACCAGTGATTGCCACTCCCACATCGGAGCGTAGCCATAGAGCGTGGCCGGGCCGCCGTGGATCTGGACGACCAGTGGCGCCGGCTTGCCTCGCCGCGCCGAGGCCTCGTAGAACCAGCCCTGGATGCGCCGGCCGTCGACCTTGTGCCAGCGCACCTGCGGCTCGACGGGGGTGATGCCCTTCCAGGCCGTGCCCATGAGATCGCTCGAGCCGCCGCATCGCGGTGGCCTTGAGCGGAGCGGCTTCCTCGTTTCCAGGCCCGCTGATGCCGAATGCCACCACATCGGGGGGTGAGGTCGTGGTCGCCCGGATGGCCGCGACGACGAGGCCATCGCTAGTCGGCGCGACATCGGGCCGGACGACCATGTGCTTGCCCTTGGTGAGTCGTTCCACGCGACCGTCATCGAGACGCGTGCGCCACACTTCGTAGGCTCCCTCGATGGGCGCGTTGAAGTAGATCGAAGCGCCATCGGGTGCCCACCACGGTCCGTTCCCAGGTGGGCTGAAGATGTCGCTGTTGATGGGCGTATCGACGAAGAGGTCGGCGTGGCCGGTCAGGTTCCGGCCGACCTGCCCGGCGCGGGCGCGAAAGACGTGCACGTCGTCACGAGTCGGGTTGCCCGCCTCGAGGCGATGGCCCACCGCCGCGATCCGCTTGCCGTCGGGGCTCCAGCGCGGGTGCTGGAACAGCCGCTCCTTGCCGTCGCTGATGCGCACGGGCTTGCCGCCCCTGGCATCGACCATGGTGACATCAGAGCGCCACACGAGGTCCCGGTCGCTGCCCCGGTTCGAGATATACGCGATCCGCTTGCCGTCCGGGCTCCAGTCTGGCTGCTCATCGACGCTGCGGCCCGAGGTGAGTCGCCGCGCCGCCCCATCCTCGACATCGATGATCCACAACTTGGACGGATGCTCGTAGATGAAACCCGCACCATTGAGCTGGTAGTTGAGCTCGTCGATGAGCCTGGCATCCCGGCGCGGCGGCTCGCCAGGCTGAGCCGGCGACTCCGCTGGCTTTGCGGTCGTGGCGCCAGAGACGACGCACAACCGGGTGCTGTCGGGACTCCAGGTGAGCTCGCCGACGTCTTCGGGCAGGTCGGTCAACTGGTGCGCCTCACCGCCCGCCAGGGGCAGCAGCCAGACCTGGCTGCCCCCGTGTGGGATGTCTCGTCCGACCGTGTCCTTGAGGCCCCTGGCTGCTGCCGACGTCCCGGCGCATGTCAGCCGTATCACGTGGTGCGCCGCCACGGCGAAGCACGCCACCGCGATCGCTCAGGAAGGCCAGCCAGCGCCCATCAGGGCTCCACCGGGGGGCGGCATCATGACTGGCGCCAAGCGTCAGCTGCCGCGCCGGTTCGGAGCCATCGGAGGGTACGATCCAGAGGGCGCTGCGATAGCCGCTGAGGTCAGGTGCGTTGCCCTTGACCACGAAGCAGATCTTCGAACCGTCGGGGGAGAGTCGGACATCGGTCGGTACCCGCAGTGACGCGAGGTCCTGCGGGGAAGGGGTCTTGGGCATGTCCCGGATAGTAGTGCCCGAGCGCGACCTCGTGGGTCAATCCACGACAGGCTCCCGCCACACCGGGCAGGTCATGCAGTGGCCGCCACCGCGTCCACGACCCAGCTCCGGATCCGTCGATCTCCAGCACCGTGACACCAGCCTGGCGCAACCGCGCGTTGGTCCACTCGTTGCGGTCGTAGGCGACGACCACACCGGGCTGCAGGGCAACCACGTTGTTGCCGTCGTCCCACTGCTCGCGCGCCTGGACGAAGGCGTCACCGCCGGTGGGGATGGTGCGGAGCCTGGCCAGGCCCAGCGCCTCGGCAACGGTCTCGACCCAACCCTGCTTCTCGACGGTGACGTCGAGTCCCCGTTACTGGGCCGATAGCTGATGGGCTGGATGGCTGCGACCGCCCGCTCGTAGACGGTCACCAGGTCGCGCTCACAGAACGAGAAGATGGTGTCGAGGTGCATGCTCGCCCGTTCGCCCGGCATCTTGGCGGCCAGGATGCGTGTCGCGGCGCCGCGCTCGAAGAGCACCCTGGCCACCTGACTGACCGCCTGGTAGGTAGTACGCTCACCCATGCCGATGAGGACGAGGCCATTCCCAACGGGCATGACATCACCGCCCTCGAGCATGGCGCTGCCATGGCCACCATCGTCGGGATCGCCCCACCAGATTCTGGAAATCACCGTCGCGGAACGCGGGATGGAACTTGTAGATGGCGGCGAGATGCAGCGACTCCTTCCGCCGCGCCGGCCAGAACATCGGATTGATGGTCACCCCGCCATAGATCCAGGCGGAGCTGTCGCGGGTGAACATCTGGTTGGGTAGTGGTGCCATGACGAAGTCGGTGCCTGAGTACGCCTGCGTCGCCCACTCCTTGAACTCGTTCGGAAGCTCCTCGACGGTGACGCCACCGATGAGGTGGCCGACCAACCGGGTCGACTCCATCTCATCCATCCAGGCGCGCAACTCGGGCAGACCGCGCACGCCGACCTCGTCCTCGACCAGCTTGCGATCGAGTACGTAGGCGCGGCCGACCGGATCGTCGATGACCTCCTTGAGCAGCTCGTGGACGTGGTAGACGGTGATGCCGTAGTCGTGGCGCATGAGCTCGACGAACTGGTCGTGGTGCGCCCGGGCCTGGCGCGCCCAGATGACATCGTCGAAGAGCAGCTCGGCGGCGTTGGCCGGCGTGAGCCGTCGCATCTCCAGGCCCGGGCGATGCACGATGACCTTGCGCAGCTTGCCGACTTCCGAATAGGCACCGAACCCGGTCATGTCATCAGGCGCCCAACGTCGCGACCATGAGCGCCTTGACCGTGTGCAGTCGGTTCTCGGCCTGGTCGAAGACCACGCTGGCAGCCGACTCGAAGACCTCGTCAGAGACCTCCAGCCCGTCGCGCATGCCGGTGGCCTCCATCGATCTCGCCCCCGACCACGGTGTCCAGGTCGTGGAAGGCGGGGAGGCAATGCATGAACCTGACGTCCGGATTGCCACTTGCCGCGAGCATGGAGGCGTTGACCTGGAATTCGCGCAGCGCTTCGACGCGCTCGATCCAGACATCCTTTGACTCCCCCATCGAGACCCACACGTCGGTGTGGATGAAGTCGACACCGTCGACTCCGGCGGCGGCATCATCGGTGATGGTGATGGTGGCGCCGGTCTCGGCGGCGATGCCACGCGCGATGGCCACCACGTCTGCGGGCGGTGCCAGGTCGGTCGGCCCGATCATGCGAACGTCGCTGCCCATCAGGGCCCCCATCACCAGCAACGAGCGGCCCATGTTGAACCGTTGGTCCCCCACGAACGCGTACGAGACATGCGCGAAGTCCTTGCCGCTGACCTCGCCCATGGTCAGGAAGTCGGCCAGCATCTGCGTGGGGTGCCACTCGTCCGTGAGCCCGTTGTAGACCGGTACTCCAGCGTACTCGGCGAGAATCTCCACCGTGGCCTGGCGCTTGCCGCGGTACTCGATGGCGTCGAAGAAACGGCCCAGCACACGCGCGGTGTCCCGTGTCGATTCCTTGTGGCCCATCTGCGAGCCCATGGGGTCCAGGTAGGTGGCATGTGCGCCCTGGTCGAACGCGGCCACCTCGAAGGCGCAGCGCGTGCGGGTGGAGGTCTTCTCGAAGATGAGGGCGATGTTCCTGCCGGTCAGGCGCGGCTGCTCTGTCCCGGCCGACTTGGCGGTCTTGAGCTCGGCTGCCAGCGTGAGCAGGGCACGGAGCTCGTCGGGGCTGTGGTCGATCTCCTTGATGAAACTGCGATCACGCAGATCGTGGGACGCGAGATTCTCCTGTGGCGCGGCGGCGAAACTGCGACTGATCGTCGGCGTGGGCCCTAACGGTAGGCGATGCCTTGGTCCATGGCACCATGGGCGTTCCGAGGAAGTGTGCACGGGTCCCAGTGACAAGGAGATCGTCGATGGCCAAATCGCGCCGGAAGTCGAAGAAGGGCTCGTCGAAAGACCCTGCAGTCAGCGAGTATCGGGGGGCGGGCATCCAGCCGCCGTTCTGGGCGGGACGCGACGAACGAAAGATGTCCGCAAAGGACTACGAGGCAGAACTGACGCGCCTCGAGATCGAGCTGGTCAAGCTGCAGGGCTGGATTACGGCCAAGGGTCTCAAGGTCGCGGTCATCTTCGAGGGACGCGACTCGGCCGGCAAGGGCGGCGTCATCTCGCGGATCACCGATCGCACCAGCTCCCGCGTGGTTCGCGTGGTGGCCCTCCAGAAGCCCACCGAGAAGGAGCAGACGCAGTGGTATTTCCAGCGCTACGTCCAGCACCTGCCATCAGGTGGCGAGATGGCGCTGTTCGACCGCAGTTGGTACAACCGCGCCGGTGTCGAGCGCGTCATGGGGTTCTGCACGGATGCCGAGTACGAGCAGTTCATGGCCACCGTGAACATGTTCGAGCTGGCGCTGGTCCGATCGGGCACCATCCTCATCAAGTACTGGCTGGACATCGCCGACGAGACGCAGGAGGAGCGGTTCCAGGCGCGCATCGATGACCCGCGCAAGCGCTGGAAGCTGAGCCCCATGGATGTCCTGGCGCGCGCCCACTGGGTGGACTACTCGCGGGCACGTGACGCCATGCTGGCTCGGACCAGCTCCGTGCACGCGCCGTGGTACATCGTGGACGCCAACATCAAGCGCCACGCACGGCTCAATCTCATCAGCCATCTGCTCGAGCAGATCCCCTACGAAGATCTCACGCCAGCCAAGCTCAAGCTGCCGCCACGCCAGAAAGCTCGCGGCTACCAGACACCCGACTACAGCAGCGGCTTCCACTTCGTCCCAAAGATATTCCCGAGGGAGAGCGACCAGGCCTGACGGGTGGCCGCTACGGGTCTGTGGCACAGTCCCAAGATCATGCATGCCGACCCCAAGCAGAGCGAGCGGACCACGCCGCGTCGCATCCATGCCGACCGCCCGGCCCGCGAGCTCCAGGTCGAATGGGCTGACGGCCACCGCTCCGTGTACGACTTCACGGCGTTGCGCTGGCTCTGCCCGTGCGCCTTCTGCCGTGGGGAGGCGGGGCAACCGGGCTGGTTGGATTCCAACCCCACCTTGGATGAGGGCCAGGTCACGCTGAGTGACATCGCCATGGTCGGGAACTACGCCGTTCAGCCATTCTGGGCCGACGGCCACAGCACCGGCTTCTACTCGTTCATGCATCTGCGACGGGAGTGCTCGTGCCCGGAGGACCGCGCTCGCCGGTCCTCGAGCCCGGGCGACTCCATCACACAGCCACCGGCGGGCCACACGCACGACTGACCGGTCGGCTCCTGCCGGACCAGATTCGGGTTTCGGGTCCGCCCTGATAGCATCTGGCAACCGTGACCACTACTCGTGAGCCCTCACGCGCCAGGAACAGAACGGCAAAGAACGCGCGGAAGCCCGGCTTCCCATTCATCACGCGCGAACTCTCGTGGCTCGACTTCAATGAGCGCGTGCTCTATCAGGCCGAAGACACACGCAACCCCCTCCTGGAGCGCGTGCGCTTCCTGAGCATCTTCGCAAGCAATCTCGATGAGTTCTTCCAGGTACGCGTATCCGGCCTCAAGCAACAGGTCGCCGCCGGGCACTCCCGGCCCACGCCGGACGGCCTGTCCGCGGGGCAGAAGCTCGATCGTATCCGAGGTCGCGTCCTACAGCTCCAGGCACAGCACTCCGACCTGCTCACGAGCATCGCCGTGGAGCTGGCCGAGGAAGGCATCCGCATCCTGCCCCTGGAGGACCGGCCGGAACGCCAGAAGGAGCTTCGCCAGCGATTCCTCGATGAGATCTTCCCGGTGCTCACGCCGCTGGCCGTAGACCCATCGCACCCGTTCCCGTACATCAGCGACCTGTCGCTCTCGCTGGCGGTGACGGTTCGCAACCCGGCCACCGGAGAGCGCCGCTTCGCGCGAGTCAAGGTGCCGCCGGTGCTGCCACGGATGTGGGAGGTGGCACCGCGCACCTATGTGCTACTGGAGCGTGTCATCGCCGCCAACCTGGACATGCTGTTTCCGGGCATGGAGGTGCGAGGCACATCATCTCTTCCGGGTCACCCGCAATGCCGACCTCGACATCGAGGAAGACGAGGCGGACGACCTACTGATGGCCATGGAGGAGGAGCTCCGTCGCCGACGCTTCGGCAAGGTCGTTCGGCTGGAGGTCGAGCGTTCGATGCCGCATGAGACGCGGAGTCTGCTGCAACGCGGGCTGGGCCTGGAAGCGTCGGATATCTACGAGATCCGCGGCATGCTCGACCTGCGCGGCCTGGAGTCCATCGCCGAACTCGACATCCCCGAATTGCAGCCCGAGCCGTGGTCGCCGGTCACGCCGCCCCGCCTGCTACAGCGAGATGAGGAAGAGGATGAAGGCGTCGACTTCTTCGCTCGCATCCGCGATGGCGACATCCTGCTCCATCACCCCTATGAGTCGTTCGTCAATTCGGTACAGCGCTTCATCCAGCAGGCCGCCGAGGATCCCGATGTCCTGACCATCAAGATGACGTTGTACCGGACGAGCGGCGACTCAGCCATCGTGCATTCGCTCATCCGCGCCGCCGAGAGCGGCAAGCAGGTCGTGGTCATGGTGGAGATCAAGGCTCGCTTCGACGAACGAGCCAACATCGTCTGGGCACGGGCGCTGGAGCGAGCTGGCGCCCACGTCGCCTATGGACTGCTGGGCCTGAAGACCCACTCGAAGTGCGCCCTCATCATCCGGCGCGAGTCGGGTGGCCTGCGCCGCTATGCCCACATCGGCACCGGCAACTACAACAGCAAGACGGCGCGCATCTACACCGACATCGGACTGCTGACCGCAGACCACACCATCACCGGCGACGTCACCGACCTCTTCAACGTCCTTACCGGGGTCGCTCGCAAGGACAGCTACCGCGAGCTGCTGGTCGCGCCGGTCTCGATGCGCTCGGGCATCGACGAGCTCATCGAGGCGGAGATCGAGCGGCACCGCGCACACGGCGACGGCCGCATCATCATCAAGTGCAATGCCTGTGTCGATCCGGACATGATCCGGGGGCTCTACCAGGCCAGCCAGGCCGGCGTGCCGATCGACCTCATCGTGCGCGGGATGTGCTCGCTTGCAGCCGGGCGTACCCGGCTTCAGCGAATCCATCCAGGTACGCTCGATCGTGGGTCGATACCTGGA
The DNA here is from genome assembly GCA_963764785.1 of uncultured Chloroflexia bacterium. GTDB lineage: Bacteria > Chloroflexota > Limnocylindria > Limnocylindrales > CSP1-4 > JAFMJV01. Next base: position 478,658 of record CAVXTU010000001.1, read on the forward strand.
ACATTCGCGCATCTTCTGCTTCGGCCAGGGCGAGCGGGAGCGCTACTTCATCGGTTCGGCCGACCTGATGGAACGCAATCTTGACCGGCGCATCGAGGCCATGGCTCCGATCAAGGATGCGGCGCTCACGGAGCGACTCAGGGACGTGCTCGCGGTGATGCGGCGGGACGATCGCCGGGCCTGGATCCTCGGCGATGACGCGGAGTGGCGGCGGGTCGAGATCCACGATCGACGGTGAGTCGCACACAGACACCTTCGAGACGCTGATGTCCGCCGCCTTGCGACGGACCGAAGGATGACCGAGGCATCGGGACGAAGGTGCGGCTCATCGACGGCCTGCCGCCGCTGGCTGCGATGGGCGACGATCGGTCGAACATCCCGCGCGAGGTCGAGCTCAAGTACCTCGTCCGCGATCTCGAGGCACTGCGCGCCTGGCTGGCCAGGGACTGGGGCGGGGCGCTCGATGGGGTCGAGTTCGGCAATGACGAGACGGTCGAGGTCGAGGACCGCTACATCGACACCGCCTACGGAGCGCTGGCCCAGGCTGGCTTCGGAGCGCGACTCCGGCGCGAAGGCGGTGGCCCCATCAGCATCAACGTCAAGTCCGCCTCACATGTCCGGCCCGAGAGCCGCGAGGACAAGAAGGCCTCCAGGGCGCTGTCGCAGCGCGTCGAGGTGGAGGGCCTGGCCAGCGAGCGGCTGGACCCGAACACCTGGCAGGCCAGCGCCGCCCGAGAGCTGATCAACGAGGTTCGTGACGGTGCGCGGCTGCGGATCCTCTTCACCATCAGCCAGCGCCGCGAGCGGCGTACGTTGGCACTCGACGACGGCCCCGTCATCATCACGCTGGATCGCGTGTCGGTCTTCCGTGGTGCCCGACCCCTCGCATCATTCTCGGTGTTCGAGGTCGAGACACCCAAGGGCAGTGGCGCCGACCTGGGGCGCCTGGCCTCACTCATCGAGGCCACCGGCTTCGTCACACCGGAACCGCGCTCCAAGGAAGAGATCGCGCGCCACTATGTCGCCAAGGCAGCGGAAGATCCGACGCATCGGCTGCCCCCGGTGCCGACGTCACCCGGGATCAAGGCCGACGATGCTCTGAGCGAGGCCGGGCGCAAGGTGCTGCGGATGCACCTCGCGCGGATGCTCCACTTCGAGGCCGGGACGCGCACCGGCGATGACCCTGAGGACCTGCACAAGATGCGCGTGGCGACCCGCCGCATGCGAGCAGCCTGGCGGGTCTTCGATGGCGCCTATCGACCCAAGGTCCAGCGCACCTACGTCAAGGAATTGCGCGGCATCGCCAGGGTCCTCGGCGAGGTCCGCGACATCGACGTCCTGCTCGAGGATCTGGATGCCTACGTGGCGCAGCTCCCGGGCCCGGGACGCGATGCCGTGGAGCCGCTGCGGAGCGCGTGGCGTCGCCAGCGCGAGGGGGCGCGCGAGCGGATGCTGGCACGGCTCGATTCACGGGGCTATCGACAGTTCGTCGACGACTACCTCGACTTCACCGAGTCACCCGGTGCCGCAGAGCGAAAGCCGCCGCTGGGGCAGCCGAGTCTGGTTCGGGATACGGCGGGATCGCGCATCCTCGCCGCCTACGAGCACGTACGGGCATACCAGACCATCATCGCGTGGGCAGACGTCGGCACACTGCACGCCTTGCGCATCGAGTGCAAGCGCCTGCGCTACACCATGGAGTACTTCTCCGAGGTCCTGCCGGTCACCTCGCGCAAGCTGATCACGCAGATCACCGAGGTCCAGGATCACCTCGGCGCGATGAACGACGCCGATGTGGCGGCCACGACGACGCGAGCCTGGCTGAACCTCAATGCGCCGCAGCTTCCGGCGAACTCGCGCGAAGCCGTGGGCCTCTATCTTGACGCTCGCGAGGCGGATGCTGAACGGCTCCGCCGCAGCTTCCGGCCGCTGTGGCGTCGCATCACCGGCCCGGCCTTCCGCAAGGCCCTCGGAGTGGCCATCACGCAGATCGGCTAGTCGACCGTCGCGGAGGACTCCTGCTCTGCCGCCGGTCGCGGTGCCTTTGCAGTGCGGGTGGGCTTGCGACGCTTGGGGGCGCTGGGGGCCGGAGACTTGCGCCGGGGCGCTGCAGTGCTGGCTGGCGATGCTGATGGCGCTGAGCTCTTGGGTGACTTGGGCGTCCTGGGCTTCTTCTCATCGACGACGGCATCGGTCTTGTCGGCTTCTGCAAGCTGAGCCCGGATCTCGTCAGCGATGATGCTCAGTGCTTCGACACGGGCCTGGGCCTTGTCACGCTTGGACTCAGCCCGCCGCAGGTCCGCCTCAGCTTCATGCAACTGTTTGCGCAGTCGCTTCGGCCTGGCGGGTGCCTTGTCCTTCTTGCCACCCTTGGTCTTGGCCATGTTCGTCCCTTTCGTCCCACCTTTGGCGCCTTGCCGTCCCGGCGCCAGCGTGCAGGTCGCGCAATTGTACGGTCGTTGCCTTTGTTCACGTGAAGTTGACGGGCGCGGGATACCGACTGGAACCCACTCCGTTAACGCGACGTTAACCGACCTGCAATGCGACGTTCATCGGTGCCCTCGAGAGTCGGAAACGTCCAACACAAGGCCCGGGACTGGCCAAGGCCCGGGCAAGCAGGAGGATCTGATCCCGCCATGCGAAACAGGAACCGCCTCGGAGCCGCCGTGCTCGGCTCGGCCATGCTCTTGACCACCATCGCCGGAAGCGCGCTGGCCCAGGACGAGAGCGGGAGCATCCGCATCTCCGGCTCGTCGACCGTGGAGCCCATCTCCAGCTTCGTCGCCGAGGCCTTCGCGGGCGCCAGCCCCAATGTCACCGTCTCGGTCGACGGCCCGGGTACGACGGTCGGGTTCGAACTCTTCTGCAACGGCGACACCGACATCTCCGACGCCTCGCGCGCCATCAAGGATATCGAGGCCGAGAACTGCGACGGGGCCGACGTCAGTCCTGTCGAGCTGAAGATCGGCATCGACGGACTCGCCGTCATCGTCAGCACCCAGAACGACACCATCGAGTGCCTGAACTTCACAGATCTGTATGCCATCTTCGGCATCGAGTCCGATGACCTGCGGACCTGGGAAGATATCGCCGCGTTCGCAGCCGAGCTTGGCTCCACCACTGCATCATGGCCGAGCGGCGACATCGCCATCACTGCGCCCGGCGATGAGTCTGGCACCTGGGGATCGTTCATCGAGATCACGCTGCAGAAGATGCAGGAAGCTCGTGCTGAGGCCGGCAACGTCGATCCGGAAGCTGAGCCATATACGCGTCAGCCCGGCGACATCTATGTCGCCTCGCCCAACGACAACGTCATCATCGACGGTGTCGCCAACAATCCCAACGGGATCGGCTTCGTCGGCTACGCCTACGCCATCAACAATGCTGACCGCGTGCGCATGATCCCCATCGACGGCGGCGACGGCACCTGCATCGGACCCGACCAGGACACCGTGGCGGCGAACACGTACCCCATCTCGCGCGACCTGTACATCTACCCGGCAGTGAACCGGATCGACCCGACGTCCGACACGTACAACGCCGCGATCACTCCGTTCGTCGACTTCTATCTCAGCGACGAGGGTATCCAGAACGTCTCGGCGGCCGGCTACGTGGAGCTCGCCCCAGAGGTCCTCGATGCATCCCGTGCCGCCTGGGCAGAGGCCAAGGCTTCGGTCGGCGCCTCGTAGCGGACACCGTTCCCCGACCTTCCCGACTTCCCGCGGTCGTGAGAGGACCGGACCCGCGTCCCAGGGTCCGGTCCTCCGACCGTTCTCCAGACTCGTAGCGAGCGAACCGCATGGCGGCCAACCAGCAGATCACGATCGAGGACCTGAAGGGCGACGTCTCGCGTCGCAGGCGGGAACGGATCATCCGGACCGCCTTCTTCCTCTCGGCGGCCCTCGCCATCGTCATCTCCATCGCCATCGTCCTGTCGCTGCTCGGCGATAGCATCGTCTTCATCCAGGGCATCGACCTGAGCGCCCTGTTCTCCACTGTCTGGCAGCCCCGCTCGGGGGAGTACAGCCTGGCGGCCATCATCTCCGGCACGTTCGTCATCGCGGTGATCGCGATGATCGTGGCCACGCCGCTCGGACTTGGCGCAGCCATCTATCTCGCGGAATACGCCAGTCCCAGGATGCGCGGCACGCTCAAGCCGATCCTCGAGATCCTGGCGACGATCCCCTCGGTCGTGCTGGGCTTCTTTGCACTCACCGTCATCAGCCCCACGATCGTCCAGAACATCTGCCCCGGCAACACGCCCATCTTCAGTCTCGCCAGTGCCGGCATCGCCGTGGGCGTCCTCATCACCCCGCTCATCGCGTCCATCTCCGAAGACGCCATGTACGCGGTCCCGCAGAACCTCCGCGAAGCGTCCTTCGGACTTGGAGCCACCAGGCGAACGACGAGCCTGCGCGTGGTGGTCCCAGCGGCGGTCTCCGGCATCGTGGCGTCGCTCATCGTGGGATTCTCCCGCGCCATCGGGGAGACGATGATCGTGGCCATCGCGGCCGGTGGCGTCGGCGGTGGCTCCTTCAACCTCAATCCCTGCCTGCCAGGCCAGACCATGACCGGGGCCATGACGGTCATCGCTATCGGTTCCGACGCGGTGGGCGGCGGTGTGGCCTTCAACAGCCTCTTCTTCGTGGGGATGCTGCTCTTCTTCATGACCCTGGCCCTGAACATCTTCAGTGAAGCCTTCGTGCGCCGAATGCGGAAGGGATACTGACGTGGCTGCCTCATCCCGACCCATGGAACCGCCGCAGTCGACGACCGAAGCCGTGCAGCGGGCCATCATGGGCCAGCCTCGTGACTGGCGCAGCATCGCCTTCGAGGTGGCGCTGGTGCTGTCGCTGCTCATCGCCCTTGGCGTTCTGGTGTGGCTCATCACCGACATCTTCATCCGTGCGCTCCCGGTGTTCCGGGAACGCGGGCTGATCGATTTCATGACCTCGCCGGTGTCCCAGAACCCGGCCAACGCCGGCATCGCCCAGGCGCTGCTCGGATCGGTATTGCTGATGCTCTTCGTGGCCATCCTGGCCATCCCCATCGGGATCGCATCCGCGGTCTACCTCGAGGAGTACGCGACCGACAACGCGGTCACCCAATTCATCAATACCACGGTCCGCAACCTCGCCGGCGTGCCAGCCGTCGTGTACGGCTTGCTCGGCATCGCCGTATTCGTGGTGCTCTTCGCTGACGTCACGGGTGGACCGAGCGTCATCTCGGGTGGCTTCACACTGGCCATCGTCGTCATGCCCATCGTCGTGATCGCCTCCGCTGAGGCCATCCGCGCGGTCCCCGACACCATCCGCGAAGCCGGCTACGGGGTCGGAGCGACCAAATGGGAAGTCATCCGCTCGCATGTCATCCCCTATGCCATGCCGGGCATCCTCACGGGGACGATCCTGACCATCGGACGGGCCTTCGGCGAGACAGCCCCTCTCCTCCTCGTCGGGGCCGTGACCGGTTTCTTCTCGGTCGCCGCGAACGCCTCAGTCGTCGATCGCCTGCAGGGACCGTATACCTCCCTGCCCACGATCATCTTCAGCTGGTCACGCCAGCCTCGCCCCGAGTTCCGCGAGTTGACTGCGGCGGCCATCATCGTGCTGCTGGTGCTGGTGCTGATCATCAACGCCCTCGCCATCATCCTCAGGAACCGATACGCCAGGAAGTGGTAAGACATGACGACGGTGCCGTACGGCAGTGGGACGGAAAGGCGATGACCATGACCAGGGAGCAGGAAGTGGCACAGGGAGTGGGGGCAGCGAGCGACGGCAGGAGGCCGGCCGTCGACGTTTCGGGCGTCCAGAACCCGGGCACCGGCACCGCGGCGGCCACGGGATACGTGTTCGAGGTCCGTGACTTCGCCTCGTACTACGGCGACTTCAGAGCTATCCGGGACATCAACCTCGACATCGCCAAGAATCGGATCACGGCTTTCATCGGGCCATCCGGATGTGGCAAGTCGACTCTGCTGCGCTGCTTCAACCGCATGAATGACCTCATTCCGAGCGCACATATCAAGGGCCGGATCAACTACCACGGTGTCGATCTATACGACAAGCGAGTTGACCCGGTGGAGGTCCGCCGCCGCATCGGCATGGTCTTCCAGAAACCGAATCCGTTCCCCAAGTCCATCCACGACAACATCACCTTCGGACCAAAGATCGCCGGCTACAAGGGCGATATGGATGAACTCGTCGAGTCCAGCCTCAGGCGCGCCGCCCTCTGGGACGAGGTCAAGGACAAGTTGAAGCAACCGGGGACGGCACTATCCGGCGGCCAGCAGCAACGACTCTGCATCGCCCGCACCATCGCTGTTCAGCCCGACGTGATCCTCATGGATGAGCCCTGCTCGGCCCTCGACCCGGTCGCCACGCTGAAGATCGAAGAGCTCATGTTCGAGCTCCGGGACGACTACACCATCCTCATCGTCACGCACAACATGCAGCAGGCGGCGCGCGCATCTGACGAGACCGTGTTCCTGACCATGGGCGAAGATCGGGCCGGCTACATGGTGGAGAAGGGCCCGACATCGGATCTCTTCACCAACCCCAGGAACCAGCTGACCGAGGACTACGTCTCCGGTCGCTTCGGATGAGGAGCCGAACATGACCGACCCGACCGGCCGACCCATCTCCACGGAGGCAGCCCAGCCGACCGAGCACCGTGACCCGCCTCCCGGCCTCGAGGACCGCGGGGGCATCGAGGCGCCCAAGCCATTCACGCGTGCCACGTTGGAGGCCCAGGAAAGCGAGATCAAGGACGGCATCCTGCGCATGGGCAGCCTCGTAGCCGAGCGCATCATCGCCGCCATCGTGGCCCTTGAGAAGCACGATGAGGCAGGTGCGCTGGCGGTCATCACCAGCGACGACGACATCAACCGGCAACAGCGCCAGATCTCCGACCTCATCTCGCTGACCATCGCCACACAGCAGCCGGTGGCACGAGACCTGCGCTTCCTGCTCACTCTCGACCACACTGCCTACGACCTGGAACGCATGGGTGATCATGCGGCCTCCGTCGCCAAGCAGGCGCGAAAACTGGCGCCGCACGCTCCGTTGAAGGACTTCGTGCACCTGCCGGACATGGGCCGCATGGTGGCCAACCAGGTCCGCGATGTCCTGGATGCCGTCGTGGAGATCGATGCCAAAAGGGCCCGCGAGGTCGCCGAGCGCGACGACGATGTCGATGACCTATACCACCGCATCTTCAGTGAGACCCTCGAGCTGATGCGCCGGGATCCGGAGAATGTCGATCCCGGTGCGCGCGTGCTATTCGCAGCGCACTACCTGGAGCGCGTCGGCGACCGCGTCACGAATATCGCGGAGGACATCGTCTTCCTTGCGACCGGTGAGGTCGCGGACCTCAATCCATGAGCATGGAGCCCGTGAAGCTCCCGATCCGCGTCATCTTCGTGTGCACTCACAATTCGGCCCGCTCCATCATGTCGGAGGTGCTGCTGCGCGACCGAGGCGGAAGCCGCTACGAGGTCCACTCCGCGGGCACTGAGGCGGGGGCGGTCCATCCTCTTGCGCTCCGATGCCTCCATGAGGCCGGCTTGCCGACCGCTGGCCTGCGCTCAAAGTCCGTGAACGCATTCATGGATCAACACTTTGACTACGTGATCACGGTGTGCGATTCGGCCCGTCAGAACTGCCCCGTCTTCCCGGGCGAAGGCGAGCGTCTCCATTGGAGCTACGACGACCCCTCGGCGGTCGCCGGCTCCGAGGCAGAGCGGATGGAGGCATTCCGGCGCGTCTTCACCGCGATCAGCCAGCGCATCGACCTCTTTCTTTCGGTCGGCAGCCCGAACGAGGTCCTCGCGTAGCCGCCGCCGCGATGTCGCGCTGATCGGGCGCGCAGCAGGGTATGCGACGTGCCACTCTAGGCGCCATGTCCGTGCGCATCCATCTGTTGCGACATGCCCACGCCGGAGATGCCTTCGACTGGGTCGGTGACGACGACTTGCGGCCGCTCACCAAGAAGGGCCGGACCCAAAGCGAACGCCTCGGCGTGTTCCTCGAGACCCACAAGGTGCGACCGGATGTCATCATCAGCAGTCCCAAGGTCCGTGCCCAACAGACCGCTGAGATCGTGGCGACCACGTTCGGCATGACGGTGAAGACCGATCAACGCCTGGGCGCTGATTTCGGCAAGAGTGAGCTTTGGGAGCTGCTCGATGAGCTGGGGGCTCGCGAGCCCATGTTCGTCGGCCACGACCCGGACTTCTCGGACCTGCTCGCCTATCTCATCGATGCGGCCGGTATATCGATGAAGAAGGGTGCCCTGGCCACCATCGACCTGAACACCAAGCTCAGCGACGGGGACGGCGAACTGCGCTGGCTGCTGCCACCCGACCTCTTGGGCGGCGACTGACCGATCGTCGGTAGGCCACCACCGCTCAGGCGAACGGCACTGAGAAGCTGAAGGTAGAACCCACGCCCTCGGTCGACTCCAGCCAGATGCGACCACCGTGGGCCTCCGCGATGTGGCGAGCGATGGCGAGTCCGAGGCCGGTGCCGCCGAGGCCACGCTGCCGTGCTCGGTCGGCCTTGTAGAAGCGCTCGAAGACACGGTCCCGATCCATCGCCGGGATGCCGACGCCCTGGTCACGAACGGAGATGACCGCGGCGTCGGGGTGCTCATCCGCCATGATCGTCACCTTCCCGCCCTCGGAACTGAACTTGATGGCGTTGTGGACCAGGTTCATCAGCAGCTGATCCAGTCGCTCCTCGTCGCCGCGGACCAAGGGCAGGTCAGGTGGCAGCTGGGCGATGAGGACGACGCCCTGGCGGTCCGCAAAGGTCTGGAGCCGACCGAGTGACGCGTCCACGAGTGGTGGCAATGCCACCACGTCGTCACGGACATGGGTCGAGTACTGCTCCATGCGTGACAGGTCGAGGAGCTCGTTGACCATCTGGACCAGGTGTCCGCTTTCGATGTCGATCGTTGCGACACGCTCACGGACACGATCTGGCACCTGGGCGTCGGCGAGATCGTCCATGAGCATCTCGGTCAGCAGACGGACGCTCGCGAGCGGCGTTCGGAGCTCATGGCTGACATTGTCGATGAACTCGCTGCGGATCCGACGGAGGTGCTGTAGCTCGGTTACGTCCTGGAGCGTGACCCACACTCCCCCAGCGACAGCGGGATGAGCGCGGACGACGATGCTGGTGCGGTCGGTCCCTTCGGAAGCGTGGACGCCGGACTGGCCAGAACCCGCCGCACGGACCATGGATTCCAGCCGATGATCCACGAACGTTTCCATCGCGGATCGGCCGATCAGCGATCCGGGCCGGCGATCCAGGACCTCGTGGGCTGCCTCGTTGGCGCTTTGGACACGCAGATTGGCGTCGAAGCGGATCAGGCCGAGATCGGCGTCATCGGCGACTTGGGCGATCTCCCCGAAGAGGACATCGGCATGCTCATCGGACATGTCCCTAGGATAGGCTGGAGCTCACTCCGTGCTCTCGGTGGCGCGTAGGCGCCATGCGATCCACCAGACAGGAGCGCCCGCCGCGGGCGGCGCACCTGGCTGGCCAGGCGACGGGTCCGACGGGCCCGCACCCGGCGCAGGCTCGATGAGCCGCGCTCGAAACGCGCTCCGGGCGCCAGCCCGCGGGGAGTTGATGCGGGCGGCGCACGGAACGCGTGGGAAGCCAGGCGCCGGTACGCAGCTGCCCGGAGGGACGGGCGATGTGCGGGACCCTGGTGGAACGGGAGTCGATCACTGCGAGGAAGATGGAGGTTCCACGTCAACGCACCATCAACGCCATATCAACGTTGTGTTACTTGGGGCTCACTCGGTCGGCACTCGCAGCACGTAGCCGACGCCGCGGACGGTCTGCAGGTAGCGGGGTGTGCTGGGGTCAGCCTCGATGGCCGAGCGGAGCCAATGCACATGCACATCCACCGTGCGCGTCTCGCCGGCGTAGTCGTAGCCCCAGACCTTCTGGAGCAGCTGATCGCGGCTGAAGACGTGGCCTGGATTGCGCAGCAGGAATCCCAACAGCTCGAACGCCTTGGGCTTGACCGGCAGCTCTTCACCGTCGCGCAGAAGCCGGTGTCCGGCGACATCGACCGTTACCGCCCCCAGCTGCACTGACTGGGGGTCTCTCGACCTTTCGGCCGTCGCGCCACCGGCCGCCTCCACGCTGTCGAGGCGACGCAGCTGCGCGCGGATACGCGCCATCAGCTCCCGCAGGCTGAAGGGCTTGGTCACGTAGTCGTCAGCACCCAACTCCAGGCCCACGACCTTGTCGATCTCGCCATCCTTGGCCGTCAGCATCACGATGGGCACGGGTGATTCGCGACGCATGATGCGACAGACCTCGATGCCCGAGATCTGCGGCAGCATCAGGTCGAGCAGGACCAGGTCGGGCGAACCAGAGCGGAATTGCTCCAGCGCCTCCTTGCCATCGGCGGCCGTGATGACTCCGAGCCCGTCCTGCCGCAGGGCCTCCGCGAGCGTTTCGCGCAGCGTGGTCTCGTCATCGACGACGAGGATCGTCCGTGCCACGCTCAATCCAGCCGGGCGACCGGCCCGGGCGCGCGCATCCACCATTCGCTGAACTCGGAGCAAGCACCACCGTCATCGAAACGGCAGACGAAGATGTTGCTGTATTCGTCGCGCACCAGGCCCGCCTCGTCGAAGTACTTGGTCGAGCCGATCGCGACATGCACCATCTCCTCGATGGCGAGCGGCTCGTACGCAGCTTCCCACGTGCCTTCCTCCTCGGCCAGCTCCTTCAGCCAGGCCTCGACGATCGCCTCGCGCCCGACGACCGAGGTATGGCCACCCCGAAAGCTGTAGGAGGCGTCCGTGCTGAAGAGCGCGCCGATGTGCCCTGCGTCCCGGCTGCGCCAGGCTTCGACATAGCGGCTCAGCCAGGCGGCGAACTGATCACGTGTCAGATGCATCTCTCCACTCCTCGTTAGCAATGCTCACCAGTTCCTGTGCAGCAGCAAGACGGGCGATGGTGCGGTCGTGGCCGATGGCCGCCATGACATCAAACAGCGGCGGTGTGGCCGTCCGGCCCGTGATGGCAACGCGGATGGCCATGAACAAGTCGCCCACCTTCCAGCCATGTGTCTCGCAAACGCCCCGCAGCGCAGGCTCCAGCCGGTCGGCGTCAAAGCCATCCTCACCCAGCGCTGCCACGACTCGGACGGCCTCGGCCAGACCGGACGCCGTGGTCGATGCATCCCAGCGCTTGGGCACGAGGGTGGCGGCGTCCACGTCGAGGTCTTCGATGAACACGAAGTCAAGCATCGGGCCGATGGCATCGAGGCGCGGCAGCCGCTCCAGCACCATCGGCAGCAGCGGCGCGAGGTCTTCCGCCGCGGGGATCCGCACCTCGAGTCCAGCTTCGGCCGCCGCTCCCACCGAGGCGACGAGGAACGGGAGCGCGCGTTCGGCCAGCTCTGCCTCCGGGATGCGCCGGATCCACTGGCCGTTGAGCCATTCGAGTCGGTCCGCGTCGAAGATGGCGCCGCTGGGCTGCACGCGCGCCAGGTCGAAGCGGGACTCCAGGTCGCCAAGGCTGAAGAGGTCCTCGTCGTCACCGCTCGACCAGCCCAGCAGGGCCAGGTGGTTGATGAGCGCCTCCGGGATGTAGCCCTGTGCCCGATAGTCGGCCATGGCGGTCTGACTCTTGCGCTTGCTCATCTTCGATCGGTCCGGGTTGAGGATCAGCGGCAGGTGGGCGAACACCGGCACGTCGGCACCCAGCGCCCGGAACAGCAATACGTGCTTGGGTGTGTTGGAGAGATGGTCCTCACCGCGGATGACGTGGCTGATCTCCATGGCGATGTCATCGACGACGACGACGAAATGGTAGAGCGGGGAGCCATCCGATCGGGCGATGACGAGGTCGCCACCGAGCGCGCTGGTGTCGATACTGACGTGGCCGCGGACCAGATCGTCGAACTCCACGGTCCCCTCGCCGATCCGGAATCGCACCACCGAGGCGAGGCCGTCGGATCGACGAGCCTCGCGTTCGACGGCCGTCAGGTTGGCGCAGCGGCCGACGTACGCGGGATCGAGCTTGGCCGTCTGGCGCGCCTGGCGGTCCGCGGCCAGCTCCTCGGCCGTGCAGAAACAGGGATAGGCCAGGTCCTCGTGCAAGCAGTCGCTCGATAGCCTCGTGATATCGGTCACCCCGCTCGGATTGGCGATACGGGCCGTAGTCACCCCGCGCAGATGCCTGGCCCACGCCCGGGCCTTCGTCCCAACTCAAGCCGAGCCACTGCAGCCCCTCGAGGATGTCCCGCTCATCTTCAGCCGTGGACCGCGCCGAGTCGGTGTCCTCCAGTCGCAGGATGAACGAACCCCCGGTCTGCCGCGCGAAGAGGTAGTTGAAGAGCGCCGTTCGTGCCGTCCCGATGTGCAAGGGTCCGGTGGGGCTGGGCGCGATCCGGCAACGGGTGCTCACCGTCGAGGCTTCTCGTCTTCTTCCTCGGCCGCCACCTTGCGCGCTTCGGCACCGGTCACCACCTGCGTGCCGCGGTATCGCCACGCTCCGCGCGAAGGCAGGTCATCGGTGCCACGGCGGAAGTGGCGCCGAGCGGCGGATGACCATGCCGCACCGCTGGAGCGATCGAAGACATCGAAGTCCATGCTCGGACCTGACGGCGGCCGGTGGGCTGGCCTCGCGTCGGGCGGCTTCGTGGTAGCGGCCGGGTCCCCATCGGCATCGCGCTGCGACCGCGGGCTGAACTCATCCCACCAGGGCACATGCTCGGCCGACCAGGTGGTCTTGCGTTGCCCGGGAGCAGGTCGTGGACGCTCCTCCCGCGGCGTGCCTCGCCGGCGCGACGGTGGAGCCGGGGGCCGGCGGCTGGGCCGCGGACTTGCGGTCGTTCGGGCACTCGAAGCGGCGCGAACGGGTCCAGGCCCGTAGCGTCGATCCCAGTCGCGACGCTGGATCGGATCCGAGAGCAGCTGGTAGGCAGCCTGCACAGCCAGGAAGCGGATGGCATCGCCACGTTCACCGTCGGGGTGGTAGCGCTTGGCGAGACGGCGATGAGCAGCCTTGATCTGGGCAAGGTCCGCGCCCCGCAGGATGCCGAGGATGCGATACGGGTCGGTGATCGGCTTGGTGGTCGGCACGTTGGTCCCCGGGCGGCGCGCTAGGCCTGCCCGCCGAGCCGCGCAAGCTCGAAGCGTGGCAGTGCCATAGCCGCCTCGTCGCCCTGCGGCGAGCGTACGGTCGGATGGTGGTAGCCGGCCAGGACGCGCAGGTCTCGATGGTCGAGGATGCCGACCTGGGCCAGCGCTTCGACGGTGGCCGCTTTGATGGCCCGGCGCGACATGTCGCCATCTTCGATCTTGATGGCCATGGCGGAGGCCTCTGCGCCGTCGCTTGCGACGATGCCGATGGCACGCATGCCGTCCGCCCCGGACTTGGCGACCAGGCGACCGGGACGCCGGCGCATGAGCTCGGTGTCGAGATTGTCGTACGTGCCGCCGACCATATCGGGCTCGGCCATCATGGCGTTCCGGATGCGCAGCAGCGCCGGTGCCGACTGGACTCGATCCCCGTCGACCGAGGGGCCTTCGGGGTCCGCCAGAAGCAGATAGGCACGGGCAAGCTCCAGGAGCGTGACCTGGTAGGTCAGGACGCCGCAGTTGTCGGCGCTGACCTTGAGCTCTTCGAGCTTGCGGCCGAAGAGCCGGGCTACCGTTTCGCGAACAGCGACCTGGCTGGGATGTTTGGGACTCAGGTAGTCATGGATGGACCAGCCCGCGTACGCGCTCAGGAGGATGCTCGCGGCATGGAAGCCCGAGCAGCCATGGCGGATGGGTCCGGGTGTCTCGCCGTCCCGCGCCAGTCGCGCTGAGGTGAGGGCGTCGCTGGGAGCGCCTTCGGCACCGCACAGCAGCGACGCCTGGGTCACGTTGGCCCGTCGAAAGATGGCCTGGAGGGTGCGAACGTGCTTGTCTTCGCCAGTGTGGGAGGCGCACATGATGGCCAACTCGGCCAGCGTCAGGCCCAGGTCGTCCGCGGCCCCGGATTCGATGAGTGGCACCACGCCGAACGGTTTCGCGGTCGAACGCAGCATCACCTCGGTGGATGGCGCGCCCACCACCCGCATGACCTTGCCTGCGGCATCGACCTGGACGACGTGCCCACGGTGCCGGCTCTCCACGGTGTCCCCGCGCTGCACCTCGACGATCACGGGCGGCGCCGAGCCCTTGCGGGTTCGCGTCGACGGTTTCCCGCGCGGCTGGGCTGCGGTCGCTGACGCCGACCTGCTCAGGACGTCGGCAGCCGCGTGTGCGTCGACCGCGGGAAAGGCGGGGATGGACTCTTGCTCCGGCACATCCCGATGGTATCGCGGGCGGGCGTGACCGGTATCACGGCTCGCCATCGATGGGGATGGCCCTTCGACGTCGGGGGTCGTAGAATCAGGACTCGCCATCCCGACGTAGCCCGGAGGCGGCCGTGCCCGACCGACCGAACCTGTTCATCTCCAAGCACCCGGCGGTGCTTCACAAGCTGGCACTCCTGCGTGACGAGTCCACCGAACCCAAGAAGTTCAGGGAGCTGGTCCGTGAGATCAGCTGGCTGGTGGGCTACGAGGCACTCGCCGATGCCCGGCTCGATCAGATCACCGTGCGAACACCACTCGAAGAGACCACCGGGCATGAGCTGGCCGAGCGCATCGGCCTGGTTCCCATCCTGCGAGCCGGACTGGGCATGGTGGACGCATTCCTGGAGCTCTTTCCCACCGCAGAGGTCTGGCACCTTGGCCTGTTCCGCGATGAGCGGACGCTACGGCCGGTCGAGTACTACAACAAGTTGCCCGACGAGACCACGGTCGACACCTGTCTCATCCTGGATCCCATGCTGGCCACCGGCGGCTCCGCGACCGCAGCCATCGAGGTGCTCAAGGACTGGGGCGCCCAGCGCATCAAGATGGTCAACCTCATCGCCGCCCCAGAGGGCGTCGCCGCAGTGGCGGAGGCACATCCGGATGTGGCCATGTACTGCGCCGCGCTGGACCGGCAGCTCAACGAGAAGGGCTATATCGAGCCCGGCCTCGGTGATGCCGGAGACCGGCAATTCGGGACCGGCCTGTAGCCGGGACGTCGGAGGTGGTCAGGCCCGCCGCTGGAGTGCTGCTCTGCATCACGCCGGCACCGGCCATCGATCGCACCGCACATGTCACGGACATCCGCCACGGTGAGGTGCTGCGACCGCATCGACTGGCCGCATTGCCCGGCGGCAAGGGTGTCAATGCGGCTCGCGCGGCGGCGCGGCTGGGTGGCCGAGTCATGACGACTGGGGTCGCCGGTGGCCACGCCGGTCGATGGATCGTGGAAGCGCTGCTGGCGGAGGGACTCGATCCCCACTGGTCGTACGCGGTAGCCGAATCGCGGACCACCTACGTCACCGTTGGCGACGATGGCGACTCGGTCATCGTCTACGAGCGCCCGGGGGTCGCGACCGACGGTGAGTTCGATGCGTTCCTGCGGTTGCTCGAAGACGAGTTGTTGCCCCGGTGCGAACGGGCCATCGTCGCCGGCAGCGTCCCCGCTGGCATCGATGCCCGTGGCCATGCCGAGGTCGTGGAGGTGTGCCGGCGTGCGGGGCGGCCGCTGCTGGTGGATGCGTCGGGAGCCGGGTTGCGAGCGGCGCTCCCGGCGACCCCGGACATCGTCAAGATCGGGCGCATCGAGGCCGTCGAGGCCGCCCTGGTGGAAGCTTCCGCCGATGCCATCGACGCGGCTATCGCCCTGGTGGATGCGGGCGCCCAGCTGGCCGTGGTCACCGATGGCGCGCTGGACGTCGCGGCAGCTGACCGGCACGCCACCTGGAGCGTGACCGTGCCGGTGGTCGACGCCGTGAATGCGGTCGGTTCGGGCGACTCGTTCAACGCAGCCATGTCGCTAGCGTTGATGGCCGGGGCCGACATCACGACCGCACTGACCAGGGGCGTGGCAGCCGGCTCGGCCAACGCCTTGAGCCTCGAAGGAGCCATGCTGGACCCCGGCGTGGCGCGCGCGCTGGAGCGGGACGTGATCGCGACGATGACCGGGAGGTGAAGGACCCATGGATCGGCTGAAGGACAGGGGCGTCATCATCACCGGTGCCACGGGCATCGCAGGAGCATCGGCGCGCCGCTTCGCGGCCGAAGGCGCGACGGTGGTGGTCATCTCGCGGACCGCATCGAGTTGCCGCGTCCTTGCGGAGGCGATCACCGACGCGGGCGGCCGTGCCAGCTACGTCGTGGCCGACCTGATCGACCCGGGCGTTGCCGAGGCCGCGGCCGCAGAGGCCATCAGCCGACTACCCCGAGTCGACGGGCTGTTCAACGTCGCGGGGGGTTCGGGGCGCCGGATGGGAGATGGACCGCTCCACGCGATGACCGCAGATGCCTGGGAGGCGACGATGCGACTCAACGCCACCAGCCATGTGCTGATCACATCGCCGGTGCTCCGGGCCATGCTGGAGCAGGATCCCGATGCCGACGGCCATCGTGGCGCCATCGTCAACACGGGCAGTGTGCTGGCGTCGCGCCCGGTGCCCGGATTGTTCGCCACGCACGCGTACGCGGCTGCCAAGGGTGCCATCGCCGCGTTGACGGTCACCCTCGCGGCCTACTACGCGGGCCATGGCATCCGCGTGAACATGGTGGCACCGGCGTTGACCACGTCGCGCATGTCGCAGCGGGCCGCCGAGGATGAGGCCACGCTAGCCTTTTCCATGCGGAAGCAGCCCCTGGCCGGCGGGTTCGTGCCGGCCGAGGACATCGCCGCCGCTGCCCTGTACCTCCTCTCCCCGGAATCTCGAGCGGTCACCGGGCAGACACTCACGGTCGACGGTGGCTGGTCCATCATCGACGCCACCTGACTGACCCCAGAGGAGGATCTCGATGCCCCAGCCGTACCGCCCCGGTCCGCTGACCACGTCCGTCGTCGGCTCGCATGCCCACCCGGGCTGGCTCGACCTCGCCGTGGCTGCCGCCGAACGCGGCGAGCTGGGACCGCGCGACATCCGCGAGGTCCAGGACGATGCGGTCGATATGGCACTTCGCGACCAGGAGGATGCCGGCGTCGACGTGGTGTCGGAGGGTGAGATGCGCCGCGTCGGTTTCTTCACTGCCGAGTTCTACCGGCATCTCACCGGCGTGGCACCGCTCGAGCCGCAACGCCGCCTGGGGCCGGCCGGCCATGACCAGCAGCACCGCTTCAGGGTCCTGGAGCCCATCGCCGCGCCCGACGGGCTGGGTGTGATCGAAGAGTTCAGGTACGCCTCCACGCGCACATCGCGGCCGATCAAGGTGACCCTGCCGGGACCGTTCACGCTCTCCGGCCGCCTCAGCTACGGCAGCGGTGAGGTGTACGCCGACCGCATCGCTGCCGCCCGGGCCTTCGTGCCCATCCTGGCGGCTGAGTTCGCCGGGCTGGCCGATGCCGGTGCCAGCTACATCCAGATCGACGAGCCGTCCCCGGC
The DNA here is from genome assembly GCA_963764785.1 of uncultured Chloroflexia bacterium. GTDB lineage: Bacteria > Chloroflexota > Limnocylindria > Limnocylindrales > CSP1-4 > JAFMJV01. The sequence continues at coordinate 496,126 of CAVXTU010000001.1, forward strand.
CATCCACCCCGAGGCATCGGACGAGTTCGCCGCGCTCTTCAACGATGCCGCGGCAGGCGTGCAGGGCCGAGTGCATCTGGCTGCGCACCTGTGCTTCGGCAACTTCTTCGGTCGACCGCTCTCGAAGCGTGTCTACCGGCCGGTACTGGAACAGGCGCTGGCATTCGACGTCGCTGAACTCGTGCTCGAATGGGCCAACCGCGAGATGGCCGAGCTTGACGTGGCTGCGGACATCACCGCCGCGGGGCGTCACCTCTCGGCCGGCGTCGTCGACGTCAAGAACTACTACATCGAGTCGGCCGACGATGTCGCCGAGCGTATCGAGAAGGTCCTCGCGGCTGGTGTCCCGGAAGCGCGACTCTCGATCGTGCCGGACTGCGGCTTCAGCCAGACCGCCCGTTGGGCTACCAAGCCCAAGTTGGCGGCCATGGTCGCGGGTCGCGACCTCGTTCTGGGGCGCCGCACCGCCCGGCGCGACCCATAGGCATGGTCAAGGGCCGGTCCTTGGTGGACCGGCCCTTGGCCTCTAGCTCAGGTTGCGCCGCCATGGCGGCACGAGTCGCCTACTCGCCGCCGGGCAGGAGATCAACTTGCATCTTCTGGAAGTCGGCACCGACGAGATCACCATCGACGAGCGCACGAGCCTGCTCGGACAGGTCCGATCGACGGGCGCTGTCCGAAGGCTCAGTACTGATGATGCCCGCGTCCATAGCGATCTCGACGGTCTTGTCCCAGCTGGCCTCGGGAATGGTACCGATGCCACCCTCCGCTGGCCAGATCAGGCCGTCGATCTCATTCATCTGCCAGAGCTGGTGGCTCTTCCCGAGGATGGGCGCGTTGGCCAACACGATGTCGGTGCAAGCTTCCACGTTGTCGCGGCAGTACTGCCAACCCTCGTAGGCTCCGGCCAGGAACTGAACGGCGATGTCCTCGTTGCCTTCCTCGGCCAGCCATGATTTCGCGCGCCCAGATGGCATCCTGGAGCATCGCGGTATCGATCGACGGGTCCTTGAAGTCGAAGATGGTGATGTCCTCAGGCTGATACAACTCGCCCGTCTCCGGGTTCGTAGCCTCCAGCACCTGGGCGTACTCGTTGTAGATCATCGCAGCGGCGACATCCTGGTCGCGGGTCAGGAAATCGCTCATGTCGAAGAAATTGTCGACCTGGTTGAAGTCAGCGGGCCCCAGCCCCGCCTGCTTGATGGCTGCGGTCATCTCGAACTCGTTGCCAGCTGGCCAGACTCCGACGGTCTTGCCGGCCCAATCCTCGACCGTGGCGAGATCACTGTCTGCCCATGCCAGGGCCAACGTACCGGATCGGGTCAGGTGCTGGCCGATGTCAACGAGGTCCGATGGGGTGTCCTCGCTCTGTCGCAGTTGAAGGACCTTGGGCACCCAGGCGATGGTGAACTCCGGACCATTCGGCTCGGATCCGATGACCTGCGGGCCCGGCCCGGTGGTATCGAGCTCCTGCAGCGTCACGTCCAGACCGCGCTCGGCCCAGAAGCACATGTCATGCGCCGCGAAGAAGCCGGCGAACTGTGCCTGCGTGACCCACTGGAGCTGAAGCGTGACTGGGGTCGTACCCTCAAGGTCGCATTCGCCCATCGCGCCATCGTCCTGAGCGCTGACCCCGGCCACGACCGCGAATGGCAGGCTCGCGGCAAGGGCGAGCGCCATCGATGCTCTGGCAATCCTCATGTGTCGTTCCCTCTGCTTCTCGGGCGCCGTATGGCGACCCACGCACTGTCGAGACGCTCGATGCGTCGTTCCCTACCGGGGGACGATACAGCGTCAGGCCGCGGTGGTCACGCTCGGGCGGGCCGCGACGGTCAGTGCCTATCGTCCTGCAGGGTCCCGTGCCAGGGGATCACCAGTCGTTCGACGATGCTTACGATGAGGTACGCCGTGATGGCTCCGAGCGCAGCGATGATGATGGCTCCCCAGGCAAGACCATTCCGTCCGGAATTGACCATCTCGAGGACGACCTTGCCTAGCACACCACGAGAGCCGCCGAAGTACTCGGCCACGATCGCGCCGATGAACGCGAGCGTGGAGGCGACCTTCAGCGCCGTGAACAGGAATGGAAGCATGTGCGGGACGCGAACCCGTCGCAGCACGTCGTTTTCCGAGGCTGCGTACGAGCGCATGAGCTCCAGTGACGCTGGTTCGACCTCGACGAGCCCGCGCGTCGCGTTGACCATCACCGGGAAGAAGACCAGGAGGGAGGCCATGACCATCATCGATAGCTGGCTCGTGGACCCGAACCAGTTCGTGATGATCGGCGCCGCCGCTACCAGGGGGATGGCGCTCGCTCCGATAGCGACCGGCAGCAGGACGTCCCGGAGAACGATCCAACGAGAGATGGCGAAAGCGACGCCCACACCGAGCAGACTGCCGATGATGAGACCGCCGATGGCCTCGGTGAACGTCGCGATGGCTGCATCGATGATAAGACCCTGGTCATCGATGACAGCCTCGAGCAATCGCGAGGGCGGCGGGACCGTCCGTCGACCCTCTCCCGCGGTCATGATCTCCCAGATGACCAGGATCAAGATGAACACGGTGAACGGTGGGCCGTACTCGCGGGCGAGCACGACGACCTGATCCATGAGCGACTGCCATCGGCGGGAGGCCGCCGCTTCAGTATCCGCCGACATCAGCCGAAGGCGCCATCGGCGCGCTGTCGCTTCGAGACGTCCGTCGTCGACAGCCCGCTGGGCATGTCGCCGGTCCGGCCGCGAAGGCTCTCCCTGACGCGCGTCACGAGTTCGAAATACCGCTCACTCTCGCGTGTCTCATCGTCTCGAGGATGTGCCAGGTCGATGTCGATGACCTCGCTGATACGACCGGGCCGCTGGCTCATGACCACCACGCGAGTGGATAGGAACACGGCCTCGGGGATCGAATGCGTCACGAACACCACCGTCGTGCCCGTCGTCGACCAGATGCGGAGCACCTCCGAGTTGAGACGCTCCCGGGTCATCTCGTCGAGCGCTCCGAAAGGTTCGTCCATGAGCAGGATGGAAGGTTCGAAGCAGAGCGCACGGGCGATGGCGACACGTTGCTGCATGCCACCCGACAGCTGGTTGGGATAGTGCTTCTTGAACCCTCCGAGTTCGACCAGATCCAGCATCTCGTCGATGCGTTGCTGGGAGTGGTCGTCCAAACGTCGCATCACCTCGAGGGGCAGGCGGACGTTGGCCTCGACGGTCCGCCACTCGAAGAGCGCCGGGGTCTGGAAGACCATCCCGTAGTCCCGATCGAGACGGGCCTGATGGGCGGGCTTGCCGTTCACCTGGGCGAACCCGGCGCTCGGCTCGATCAGATCGGCGATGATCCGGAGTAACGTCGACTTGCCACAGCCGGACGGTCCGATGAGCGAGACGAACTCGCCGGCACGGATCCGAAGATCGACACCGTCGAGCGCCACGGTCGGACCACTCCGGGACTCGAACGTTTGACCCACACTCTCCAGGACGACCGCATGCTGAGTCGGTTGCTCGCGCATCTTCAGCCAGCCGACTGGTTGCGCCGGCGCAGGAAGACGACCTCGACCATGCGCACGAGCATGTAGAACACGATACCTACGAGGGCGGCCGCCAGGATGGTCGCCCAGAGCTTCTCGGGCGCCGTGATGTACTGCTGGAAGAACACCATGATGGCTCTTCCCAAACCCTGCTTCACGCCGCCCGGACCTTCTCCGAGGATGGCTCCGATGATGCTGGCGACGGCAGCGATCTTGAGGGCCGTGAAGAGATACGGCAGCGACGCCGGGATCCGGAGCTTGCGATAGATGTCCCAGCGCGATGCCGCATACGAGTGCATGAGCTCGAGCGTTCGTTGATCCATGGCACGCAAGCCACGCATCTCCGAGATCGTTACCGGGAAGAACGTCAGATACGTCGTCACGATGATGATGGCCGCCATACCCTGTCCAAGAGCAACGACGAGGATCGGGGCGATAACGACGATCGGGATCGCTTGGCTGGCCACCACGTACGGCGTGAAAGCGCGCTCTACCGTTCGGAAATGGACGAACAGCGTCGCCAGCACGATCCCGATCACCGCCCCCAGGCCGAAACCCATGATGGCACTGCGCCATGTCTCGAGCGAAGCACCGACGAGGTGGCCGAAGAGCGATGTCTCGGAGCCACGCTGGACGGGCGCGGCGAGTGCGGCCCAAATGTCCCAGGTGTGAGGAAGGAGCAGGTCGCTCGCCTGCTTGAGGCGGAATGGTGGGTCGTGGAAGTAGCCGATACCCGTCCCAAAGATGTTCTCCAGGCGCCACGGGACGCCAAACAGCCACTTGAACACCTCCCACACGACCGCGACCATGAGGAGGAAGGCCGCAATGGCGAACGCGGTGCGAGCAAGACGCCCCACGGGTGTCGACCAGTGTCCGACCACGCTTGCCAGACCGCGGTCTGCCGCGCTGGCGAGCTGGTCGGCGCCACCTTCGACATCGAGCGCAGCGTCGATGGCATCGGGATCCGTGAGAGGGTCGGCGTGGCGGTCCCAGCCGGACTCACCCGGCTCCACGTGAGGTTGGGGCGCTACTGGAACGCCAGTCGGCCGTGCAGCCCCATCGCGCGGGGAGTGGACTGGTGGATCGCTGCTCATGTTCTCTTGGTCGCTGTCTTGCCCCCTGCCAGCGTCAGGCGCTAGGCGCGGACGCCCTTGTCGGCGTGCTCCAGTGCGCCATCGAGGATCTCGAAGCCCTCGGCCATCTCCTCCTCGCTGATGGTGAGCGGCGGATTGCAATGGATGGTGTTGAAGCGGACGAAGGTGTAGAGGCCGTTGTCCTTGAGGTGCTTGGCTACCGCCTTCATCTCGTCGGTCATGCCGCCGTACGGCGCCATGGGCTCATAGGTCTCGCGGTCACGTACCAGCTCCAGGATGCCGAAGAGGCCGATGTTGCGGTGTGCGCCCAGGCTGGGGTGCTTCTCGTAGAGGCGCTCCATGTGGGCGCGCATCACCTGGCCCATGCGCTTGGACCGCTCGATGAGACCGTCCTGCTCATAGACCTCGATGACCGCGAGCGCGGTGGCGCAGCCCATCGGATGGCTGTTGTAGGTGAGGCCACCACCGAAGGGCACGTCGGCGAAATAGTCGGCGATCTCCTGCTTCATGGCGACCGCGCCGAGCGGCAGGTACGAGGCGGTCAGGCCCTTGGCCATGGTCAGGATGTCGGGCACGACGCCCCAGTTGTCGATGGCGAACCACTCGCCCGTGCGCCCGAAGCCGCTCATGACCTCGTCGGCGATCATGACGATGCCGTGCTTGTCGCAGATCTCGCGCACGCCCTGGAGATAGCCGTCGGGCGGGATGAGGATGCCGTTGGTGCCGACCACTGGCTCGAGGATGAAGCCGGCGATGTTGTGACCACCCTCGAACATGATCACTTCTTCCAGGTCGGCCAGTGCGCGGTCGACCGGCTCGGGGTCCTTGCGGCCATAGCGGTGCGGATCGGGTGCGCGATAGATGCCGGAGACGCCGGTCTCCGACGCCCAGCGGCGCGGGTCGCCGGTGGCCACCATGACCTGGCCGGTAGCTCCGTGGTACGAGCGATAGCGGGCCAGGATCTTCTGCCGGCCGGTGTACTGGCGAGCCAGCTTGATGGCGTTCTCGTTGGCCTCGGCGCCGCCGTTGGTGAAGAACATCACGTCGAGGTTGCCGGGCGTCAGCTGAGGCCAGCTTCTGCCCCAGTCGCGCACGGCCCTCATGGGCCATGAAGGGGTTGGCGTAGGCCAGCTTCTGGGCCTGGGCTGCGATGGCGTCGATGATCCGCTGGTCGCCATGGCCGATGTTGACGGACATCAGCTGGCTGTTCCAATCGAGATATCGCTTGCCGTCGGTCGAGTAGAAGTAGGAGCCTTCGGCCGTGGTCGACCGGGATAGGGTCGACCGTGTTCTGGGCCACCCACTCGAACATGGTGTGCTTCTTGGAGAGCGCCACGATCTCCTCGGCGCTCAGCGTGCCCTTGGTGTCGACTGCCATGTTGTCTCCTCGAATCGGCGGCGCGAGACTCCCGGTTTGAGATGCATCCCGGTGGAGCCGGTCAGCGCAGCACGTTGCCGGAGTGTGCCACGGATACCCACAGAGATGCGTGGGCTACGCGGCCATCAGGGATGTGTCATCGAAGGTGACCTCGACAAGCGGAGCCCCGTCGAGGAACGCATCCAGTTGCGGCTGTCGCTTCCAGGCGCGGACCACGTGGTCGATGATGGGCCGGCGCTCGCTCGGGTCGCTGATGATCCGAGCCCGGGCCGGCAGATCGGCATGGACGCCCTGCTTGAGGTGAAACGTAAGCCGCGGGTCAACCTTGAGGTTGGCGATCCAATCCCTGGTCCCGGGCGAGCCACAGATGTAGATGCGACCGTTGACGTTGAAGAAGACGATCTCGATCCGGCGTGGCTCTCCCGATCTGCGGCCGATGGTGGTGATGTCGATGAGGCCGCCCTGCTGGAGGGCGGGACGGATGTCGTGCTTGTCGGTCATGTCCTGTACCGATGGGAGTGCTTGCTCGGATACTCCACCCCAGTATCCGTGGCCACTGTGGCACAGGTGCTCGAGACACGCACAATCACCATCGTGGCCCCGTCGCGATCTTCGGACGAGCCCGCCCGAACCGCAGCCGTAGCGTCACCTATGCTGCGTCTGCCATGACGGACTGGATCCGAAGCCTGCTATCGATCGGTGCGACCGACGGAGAGGATACCGAGGAGCGGCTACGACGAGCGCTCGTGGTCGCTGCCGCGGCCCTGGTCATGCCCGCCGCCGCTCTGTGGGGCCTGATGTACCTGGCATTCGGCGAGTCACGATCTGCGCTGGTTCCCTGGTCATTCGTGCTCATCAGCTCCGTCGCCATGGTGGCACTGGCTCGGACCAAGAACTATCCGGTCTTCGCGGGTGTCATCTTCATCACGTTCCTCATCCTGCCCTTCCTGCTGATGTGGTCCCTCGGTGGATTCGTGAGCGGCAGCGCAGTCGCGCTGTGGTCGTGGCTCTCACCGCTGGGCGCGCGCATCGTGGGCCACCGGCGGACCGCCGTCCTGCTCTTCACTGGTTTCGCGCTGGGTCTCATCATCAGTGCGCTTGTCCAGCCGCGCCTTGATCCGGCCAACAGCTTGTCCGATGAGGTCATCGTCACACTCTTCGTCCTCAACGTCGTCGCCGTAGGCGGCATCACGCTTGTCCTTGTCGATGCGTCGTCAGGTGGTCGCGAAGGGTCGCTGGAGTCCATGCGCGGAGTGGTCCGCCGCTACTTCTCGAGCGATGTCGCCGATGCCATCCTGTCGGACCCCGGACGCCAGGAGCTGGGAGGTGAGGTGGCTGAGATCACGGTCCTCTTCGCCGACCTGGGTGGCTATACGACCTACGCGGGCGACCGACCGCCAGACGAGGTCGTGGAGCTCCTCAACACGATCTTCGCAGAGGCCGTGCCGGCCATCATCCGTGAGGGCGGGACGCCCATCCAAATCCCCGGTGATGCCGTCATGGCTATCTTCGGTGCGCCCCGAGCCATGCGCGATCATGCGCAGCGGGCGGCCCGAGCCGCACTCGCCATCCAGGATCGCGGTCGCGCTCTGGCCGCGGAACATCCCGGGTGGCCGCGTTTCCGGATCGGGCTCAACTCCGGACCGGCTGTCGTCGGCAATATCGGCAGCGACGAGTTTCGCAATTTCACGGCCATCGGTGACACCGTCAACATGGCCCAACGATTCCAGACGATGGCCGAACCGGGCCAGGTGGTGACGGGACCGTCGACCGCTGAACTGCTCGACGACGGCGCCGAACTGGAATGGCTCGACGCGCGACCCGTCAAAGGCAAGTCCGAGACAGTTCGCCCGTGCGTGATCCGGTCGGTCTCCGACGCGGCCACGAGTCTGCATCGGATGAGCCCAGAGCACCGGCACATCCCGTACCGACCGCAGCGCACCGAGCCCACCCAGATGGACGCCCGCGCGGCCGCCCTGTACCAGGAGATGGACCGTCGTCGCTCCGTCCGCGACTTCAGCACTGATGCGGTGCCACGCCGGCTCATCGAATGGGCCATCCGAACCGCGTCGACCGCGCCGAGCGGCGCCCACCAGCAGCCCTGGACCTTCGTAGCGCTGAGCGATCCGGTCATCAAGCGGCGCATCCGGGTCGCCGCCGAAGCCGAAGAGCGCCGCTCCTATGAGGGCCGCATGTCGCAGGAGTGGCTGGAAGCCCTGGTCGAGATCGGGACCGACTGGCACAAGCCGTTCCTCGAGACCGCGCCCTGGATCGTCGTGCTGTTCGAGCAGATCCACGGTACGTTCCCCGACGGCAGCCTTCGGAAGCACTATTACGCGCGAGAATCAGCAGGCATCGCAGCGGGCCTGTTCATCGCGGCCATCCACCACATGGGCCTGGCCACAGTGACGCACACGCCCAGCCCGATGGGCTTCCTCAGGGACATCCTGGGCCGCCCGCGACACGAGCGACCGTTCGTGCTGTTCCCGGTGGGCTATCCCGCCGATGACGCCACCGTGCCCGACCTGCGGCGGAAGTCCCTCGATGAGGTGGCCGTCTTCGACCCCACCGGTCCGGAAACCAGCTAGTCCTCCGCGGCTGTCTGCTCCTCGAGCTCGCGGCCCAGCTCCTCGGTGCGTCGATAGGCGGCGAAGACCGCATCCGAGAGTACGGTCCGCAACCGGCCCTTCTCCATCGCGGCGATGGCTGCCGCTGAGGTGCCGGCGGGAGAGGTCACCATGTTCCGCAGATAGGCTGGGTGGTCACCACTGGCCTGTGCCAGCAGCGTCCCACCGAGCAGCGTCTCGATGACCAGGTCATGGGCGATGTGGCGCGAGAACCCCAGGTGCACCGCGGCGTCGATGAGTGCTTCCATGACCATGAAGACATAGGCCGGACCGGTCCCGCTCACCGCGGTCGACATGGACACGAACTTCTCGTCATCGACCTGCAGCTCCTTGCCCAGGCTGCTCAGCAGCGCCGCCGCCTGGTCCCGTTGCAACTCACTCACCCGGGGGGTGGCGTACCAGACCGTCATGCCCTTGCCCATCTGTGCGGGTGTGTTGGGCATGGCCCGCACGATGGCGTCGTGACGCAGGGCGTTGCTGAGCGCCTTGGTGGTGGGACCGGCCAGGATGGAGATCACCAGTTGGTCAGGACGCAAGGCGCCCGAGATATCGCGCCCGACCTTGACCAGGACCTGTGGCTTGATGGCCAGGACCACGATGTCGGCCGCCTCCACCGCCTCCGGGTTGGAGCCGGTGGTTCGGATCTTGTGCTTGGCGGCGAGCTCCTCGCGACGTTCCTCGCGTGGCTCGCTGGCGATGATCTGGGCGACCTCGAGATGACCCGCCGGCCAGCAGCCCGGTGATCATCGATTCGGCCATGACGCCCGTGCCTACGGTGGCGACGGTCGCTCCCTTGAGTGATGACACGCTCGCGAGTATAGGTCGCGCGCGTGTCAGTCTCGTGGTGCCAGGGCCTCCAGGACCTCGATGGGTCCGGCCGAGGGTGACGTCAGCGGGATGATGGCGACATGATCGGCGCCGGCCGCCTGATACTCATCGAGGCGAGCGCGAACCCGGTCAGGGTCGCCCCAGGCCACGATGTCGTCGACCAGCCGGTCTGAATATGGGGGCTCCCAGTCGGACTCGTCGAAGCCCTGCTCGCCGAGGCTGTTCTGGTAGTTGATCGACCGGCAGTAGGGGACCACGTAGTCGCGGGCGACCGCGCGGGCCCGTTCAGGATCAGGTTCCACGACGACCGCGACCGCCGGGATCATGAGCGACCGTGGCCGCTTGGCCGGCGTGTTCGCATCCAGCACGTCTCGCATCCAGGCGACCCGAGCGGTGGACACGAGGTACGGCAGCGTGCCGTCGGTCTCCGATGCCGCCAACGCCAGCATCCTGGACCGCAACGCGGCGATCAGGACCGGTGGTTCATCAGGGTGGCAGGATCACCCAGGACCGGGCCGCGATACGGCATCTGGTCGTATGCCTCCAGATACTCCCGCATCCGGGTATACGGCTTCTCGTAGACGTGGCCGCGCATCTTCTGCACGAGGTGCACATGCGATACGCCGAGGCCCAGCGCGAACCGCCCACCGCTGAGCTCGTGCAGCGTCATCGCGCCCATCTTCGACGACATCGCATCACGCCCGAAGATATTGACGATGCTGGTGCCCAGGACCATGTCCCCGGAGACATCCGTGATCGCCCCCAGCAAGGCGAAGGGATCCCGAGCTGACCCCTCCCCGACCCAGAGCGAGCCGTAGCCCAGTTCAGCCGCTCGTGCCACGAAGGGCCGTAGCTCAGCCGCAGGAAGTGAAGGCAGGTGTCCCCAGATGCCGATGGGCCCGAGGCGATTCGCGAAGTCGGTCATCCGCACAGTCTAGTTCCGGGCATCGCCCGGCCCATCACGAAAGCCGGTGGGTATGCGACAGCTCCGTCGGCTGCAGTCCACCCTCGACAAGCGCCGCTCGGAGGATCTCAGGGTCACGTGGCCACATCGGGCCCGCCGGCCCGTCCACGGGATCGGCCGCCCAGGTCTGACTGTGCGTCGAGGAAGACGAACGTTCCGCCCGGCTTGAGCCAACCACGCACGATGTCGACGCGTGCGCGGAGTTCGACCGCAGTCGACGCGCCGGCCAGCAGGTACGCCGACACCACGATATCGACCTGCTTGTCGGCGGGCAACAACGGGTCCCGTTGGTGCAGATGCGCCAGGAGTCCATGGGCGACCAACCGCTGGCGCGCCGCTTCGAGCGCAGACCCCGACGCGTCGTAGGCCCAAAGCTCCCCCTTCTCGGCCAGCAGCGTCGACCACCATCCTGTGCCCGCGGCCAGCTCCACGATGGTGCCGGAGATGGGCACCCCATCCAGCCAGCGTGTTGCCTCGTCAAGCTCCATGGACCACGGTCCGTCGTGGAGCGGGCCCCGGGAGAAACGGCCCCGGCGCAGATACCAGTCGTCGTATGCCGGCTCGATGGGGTTCGGCGCTGGCACGCGGCACGATCGCCCTGGCCCTGGCGGGGCGGCAGCGTCGCCCGGCATCGCGGCGCTGGCCCGGTCGCGCAGTGCGGTCCGCAGTCGGCTGCGCAGGAATCCGTTGTCGTCGGCCTTGCCCAGGCAGTCGGGGCAGAGCGCGGCCCAGCCTTCGAGGTCATCGTCGGACCGGACCGTCCAGTCCTGGCCGCACCAGAGACAGGCGAATTCGTGGCGAAATGGCATGCGGCCGCGGACCGGTCAGTCGCGAGCTGCGGGCCTGATCCCGAGCGGACCAAGGGGGATCCAGGCGTCCGACGGGCCTGAGCCGGCGAACGCCTCGGGATCGAAGAGCTCGGCCAGGAGGGAGATGCCGTCGATGACGCGAGGACTGGGTCGTGAGAAGAGGCCGCCGCCATCGACTGCGAAGAACTCGCCCGTCGCGAACGGCCTCCAGCCCATCGAACCAGTCAGGCAACGGGGCCTCCGTCAGCGATGCCGCAGCGGCGGCCGCGTCGGAGCCGCGCAAGGCCAACACCATGACCTCCGGCTCCACGTCTCGGACCCGCTCCCAGGTGGTGGCCAGAGAGAGTTCTCCTTCCCGGCCCAGAAGCTCCCAGCCCCCGGCGCGGCGGACCATCTCCGGTACCCAGCGTCCCGCGCTCATGAGCGGTTCCAGACCCTCGATGACCACCGCGCGGCGCGAGGCGATGCCCTGGAGTCGACGTTCCAGGATGCCGTTCTCCAGAACGGCCCAGGCGCTCCCGCAGGATCTCGACCAGGCCGACAGCCTCGTCTTCGGCCTCCGCGAACGCCCCCACCGTGGCGATGCTGTTGAGGATGCCCTCCACGGACTGAGGCTGCCAGCGCGACCAGCGTCACATCCGCGGCCATGGCCCCGACGGCGGCCGACGCCTCGGCGTACCCCACGACGCCATCGTCGTCATCCCCATCGGTGAGCACCAGGTCGGGCTGCAACTCGGCCAGGAGCCGGTTGTCGAGATGTCGTGCCGGTCGTTCCAGGCTCGGCGCTGATGGTGACCGCGGGGAGATCACGCACCTCGGCGGGAAAATCGCACAGATGGGTTCGTCCGACCAGCTGGTCACCGAGCCCAAGGGCATAGACGATCTCGGTGGCGGACGGGACGAGGGAGACGATGCGCATGGCTCCCCCATTGTCACCCGCCTCGAACGTCCTGTCCGCAACGCGACCAGGCAGGCCAGGCCGACGCGATGCAGTAGCCTCTAGTAGATGGCTTCCCGAGGACCCACAGCCGAGTACGACGCGTCTACCAAGGCCGTCGACGTTCGCGCTGTCCGGAAGCGCTATGGCGATACCGACGTCGTCAGCGACCTGTCATTCGATGTCAGCCCCGGCGAGGTGCTCGGCTTCCTGGGGCCTAACGGCTCGGGCAAGACCACCACGATGCGCATGATCCTGGACATCGTTCGGCCCGCCGCCGGCGAGATCAGCGTGTTCGGTGGCCGCCCGGGCGTGGAGCACCAGGATCGTGTCGGATACCTGCCCGAGGACCGGGGCCTGTATCGCGACGTCAAGATCATCGACACCCTCACCTACTTCGGGTCGCTCAGGGGTATGTCCACGTCGGATGCCCGGTCCCGTGCCATGGCCCTGCTCACGGAGATGGAGCTCGCCGACGCGGCGGAGAAGAAGGCAGCCGAGTTGTCACGCGGCATGCACCAGAAGGCCCAGCTGATCGCGACCATCCTGAACGATCCAGACCTGCTCATCGTCGACGAGCCCTTCCAGGGCCTGGACCCGGTGAATGCGGACATGCTCAAAGGGGTCATGCGGGCACAGCGTGACCGTGGCGCGGCTGTGATCATGAGCACGCACGACATGGGCGATGCCCAGACGCTGTGCGACCGCATCCTGCTCATCGACAAGGGCAAGCGGCTGCTATACGGGACCGTCGATACGATCCGAGACGCCTTCAGCGACGGAGCTGTCGAGGTCAGCGGCACGGGTTTGCCCCGGAGCGCCGACCAGCTCGACGAGCGTGACCGATGTCCATGAGGTGGACGGTGCGGTGCGCTACCTGATCAGCGATGATGCCACGCCCCAGGACCTGTTTCGTGAGCTCGCCCAGAGCGGTGCCCAAGTAGAACGGTTCGCCGTGCAGGCGCCGAGCCTTGACGAGGTCTTCATCCGCACGGTGGCGGGCGACCCTCGCGCCGAGGCGGTTCGATGAGCCACTCGCGGAGCCAGCATCAAGGCCGCTTTCGCCTGACCCGACTGGTAGCACGCCGCGAGTACCTGCGGACGGTGCGACGCCGTGGCTATATCTTCGGGACGTTGCTGCTGCCGCTTGGTATCGCAGCCTTGATGGCCATCTCCACGTTCTTCTCGGTCAATGGCAAGAGCGGGACCGGGGGCCCGGTCAGTGGCACTATCGTCATCGTCAACGATTCCGACCTTCAGCTGCCTGTCCTCGACAGCGGCCCGATCCGGGTGACCGCGCTGTCCGACGCTGAGGCGACAGCGCAGTTGGAGTCCGGCGCGATCGCGGAGTACTACGTCCTGCCCGCCGACTTCCGCGCCGAGCGACAGGCCACCCGAGTCGAGCCCGATTCGGGGCTCAGCGTCTCCCGGCTGGAGAGCCAGCAGAACAAGGAGGACCTGCTCCGTTTCCTGGTTCGATCTGCTCTGCTGCAGGAAGCTGGGCTGGACCCGGAAGCGGCCAACGCGCTGCTGGCGGGTGTCAGCATCGTGGCGGTCACCACGGACGGCAACCAGGTATCGGGCCTTGACGTCGCTGCCGGCATCGCCGTGCCGATGGTGTTCGTAGCCATCTTCATGATCAGCATCTTCATCACCAGCGGCTACCTGCTCCAGTCGGTCACCGAGGAGAAGGAGAATCGCGTCGTCGAGATCGTGCTCAGCTCGGTGCCGTCGATGCCACTGATGGCGGGCAAGATCCTGGGGCTCGGCGGTGCCGGTTTGACCCAGGTCGCCATCTGGGTCGTGACTGCCCTGGTGGCGATACCGCTGCTTTCGAGCCAGGTTCCGGATCTTGGGCCTATCGAGCTTGATCCCACGATCCTGGTGCTGGCACTCGTCTACTTCGTGCTGGGATACCTGGCCTACGGGGCCATCTTCGCAGCCATCGGAGCGATCTCGCCGGGGAACCGCGAGGCGCAGCAGTACTCTGGCTTCCTGGGCTTCTTCGCAGCCATCCCGTTCATCCTCTTCTCGGCGTTCCTGACTGACCTGACCTCACCGGTGGTGCTGGCATTGACGCTGTTCCCCCTGACCACGCCTACCGCCATGCTGCTGGTGCTGGGCCTCTCGGAGTCGACGCCATGGGCCCTGGTGGGCGCGTCGCTGGTCAGCCTGTCCCTGTTCGCCATCCTCGCGACCTGGGCCTCAGCGCGCATCTTCCGAGCGACCGTGTTGCTGTACGGAGTCCGCCCCAGCCTCAGTCAGCTGGTGGCCGCCATCCGGTCACCCAGATAGGAGCCGTAGGGGGCCCAGCCTGGACGAGAACGACCCACGCTGCCGGTGCGGGATCAGGAAATCCGATGTGCTCTGGGTGGAATGGTTGTCTCTAGCTCAGGCGGGCTTCCATTCGTTGATCTTGGCACGAGCCGCTTCCTTGTCAGAGAACCACACCGCATTGACCTCGGTGTACTTGGCCTGGTCCGCAGGCACCGAGTCCTCGGGAAAGATCGCCGCGACCGGGCATTCGGGCTCACAGGCGCCGCAATCGATGCATTCGTCGGGATCGATGAAGAGCATCCTGTCGACGCCTTCCTCGAAGTGGATGCAATCCACCGGACAGACCGATACACAGGACTGATCCAGCGTGTCAACGCACGGCTCGGCGATGACGTAAGTCATGGACGTAACTCCTTCGCTCTCTCGGTTTTGACCGAGACGCATGCCCCGGCGTGTTCGATCGCTCGTCGCTAGCGCCCATCTTACTCAGGCCCGCCGCACCATGGTGCCCCAAGTGAATGGCCGCCCGCGGCGCCCGGTATCAGGAGTCGCCGACGGCATCCTGCAGCTGCACCGCTCCCACCATGCCCTTCTGGATATGGCCCGGGATATGGCACAGCAGGGCCAGCGCCTCCCCTCGTGGCACGACATAGTCGACGACCGCAGAATCGCCCGAGCCAAGCTGGACGCGCAGCCCTCCGGTTCCCGGCGGGACGCTGGCCGGAGGTGCCGTAGCCAACAGGTTCGGAGGGGTCGCCTCAGCGTCCGCCTTGGACCAGGCACGCTGGACCGGATCATCACCAAGGACCAGATCGTGCGTGTCCAGCCCCGCATTGAAGACCCTGATCCGAACCGTCTCACCCGGCACCAGCACGATGGGCGTGGGATCGAACCGGTAGTCGCGCATGATCACTACCAGCTCACGTGGCGCGTCCGGGGTCCCAGCGTGCGTGATGACGACATCGGGCGGTGGCTCCCCCGGACGCTGTGCGCCGATGAGCACCAGCACGGCCGCGATGATCCCGAACACGATGACGACGACCACGGGAGCGCGAGAGATCCGCTGGTTCTGCACGTGGGCAAGCGTACGTCGAACGCGCCAACCTGAACCTGGGAGCAAGCGGCGAAGGTCGCCGGCTCCCAGGCCGTCACGCCGACACGCGTCCGTGGCAGCCGAGTGGCGGCCGGTCAGTCCCGGGGTGTGCTACTGGAACCAGCGCAGCGGTGCCATGACGACCGGCTCAGACGTCACGGGCAGGAGGCTGACGATGATGGCGACGCCGGTCGCCAGGATGAGTGCGAGTGCGACGGCGCTGAGCGCGAGTGCCGGCACTCCGTTCTTCAGGCGATCGATGTGGTAAGCGAGCCCCGTTGCGGTGACCATGTCGTTCCATCCCTGTGCTGCCTTGTGGGTTGATGGCAGCGACACTAGGAACGATCGCTTATGGCGCGATCGACGCGATCTTCACGATGACTTACGCCTGTGTGGAAAACTCGCCGGGAATGAAGAAAGGCGCCCTCCGAAGAAGGCGCCTCACGGGTTCTTGAACGCGGCCCCAGGCCGTGTCGACGCTCTAGCGGCGAGCGCGGAAGCAGTCGTTGCAGTAGACGGGTCGGCTCCCGGTCGGCTGGAACGGAACCTGGGCTGTCTTGCCGCAATCAGCACAAACGGCATCATAGAGCTGGCGCGGAGGCCGGTCGTAGCTACTGCCACCACCGCCGTAGCCACCGCTGCTGTAGCCGCCGCCACCGCCGCCGCCGTAGCTGTCATCGCCATACCCGCTGCCTGTGTTCCGCTGGGCCTTGCGGGCCTGCCGGCAGGACTTGCAGCGCTTGGGCGAATCAGTGAATCCCTTCTCGGCGTAGAAGGCCTGTTCCGATGCGGTGAATGTGAATTCCTGACCGCAATCGGCACAGGTGATGGCCTTATCCTCGTACACGAACGAACGAACCTCCGGGTTCCTAACTGTGACCAGGGACGTTCGAGCGGGATACGGGATCACGAGAGCGTTCCTGAGATTACCGCTACGGACTATAGCGACCGTTTCACGGGAGCGCTACCACTTTGTTGCGCTGCGGCCCCACCGGGATCAGCCTCGATCGGGACGCCTCGGAGCTGGGCTGCGCCGAAGATCAGGTGGCACGCGTATCCTCGGCAGGTGACTGACCGACCTATCCGTCCCCGCTCGCGATCGGAGGACGATCGCAAGCTGCTCATGCAGCGACCATTCGCTGACCCATCCTTTCTTGATTCGGACGCCTGGCGAGCGCTGCGCATCATGGGAGAGTTCATCGACGGCTTCGATGCACTGGCCAGACTGGGGCCGGCCGTGAGCATCTTCGGCAGCGCCCGGACCAAGCCCGACGATGCCGCGTATGAACAGGCACGAGCGCTGGGAAGGGGCTTGTCGGCCCAGGGTTTCACGGTCATCACCGGCGGTGGTCCAGGCATCATGGAAGCAGCCAACCGGGGTGCCAAGGAGGCCGACGGTGTGTCCGTCGGCCTGGCCATCGACCTGCCCCATGAGACGGGACTGAACCCCTATGTGGACCTGCCGGCCTATTTTCGATACTTCTTCGTGCGCAAGACGATGTTCGTCAAGTACGCGCAGGCCTTCGTCATCTTCCCGGGCGGCTTCGGTACCTTCGACGAGCTCTTCGAGTCGCTGACGCTGGTCCAGACCGGCAAGATCGATCATTTCCCGATCATCCTGTATGGCAGCGAATACTGGTCCGGCCTGTTCGACTGGCTGCGTTCCACCGTCGCACGGGAAGCCAACGTGTACGAGGATGATCTCGGCCTCATGCTGGTGAGCGACGACGTCGACGAGATCGTCGGCATCATCAGGGACTCCTACCGCGACCGCGACAAGGGCACGATGGCCGGCCAGCCAGATGCGGGCGTGACCTGATGCGCGTCGCGGTCGGTACTGACCCCGCCGGCTGGTCACGCGAGGACGTCGCCGTGGCATGGCTCGTCGGGCACGGACAAGCAGTGGCCGAGTTCGACGGCTAGCGTTCGGCTCAGGTCACATGCCCGTCACTCCCAGTGGTCGAAGGTGCGCCCTAGCCGCGGATGAGCTTGCTCAGGGCCTTTGCAGCCAGCCAGGAGCTGAACGCGATCGCCACGATCAATCCGCCGTCGAGCCAGGGCCGTCGTAGCGGCACGAACTCAGCGCCGGCCTCGGTGATCTCGATGTAACCGATGGGTCGAGTCAGCGCGCCGCTGCCAGCGCCCGACCCGGTGCTGGTAGTGGTGTCCTCGTTGGTGCCGGAGCCGGCGCCGGCACCGATGATCATCTGCGCCACCGGCACGATGGTCCGTTCATCTCGCTCGATGGGATCACCGAAGACCGCCCTGGCTCCCGCCTGCATGCCGACCTGGTCGGCGACCTTCTCGAGCAACCCGGCCATGCCCGAGCTGGCGGCCTTCCTGGCCGCGTCGAATGCCTCGCCATCGAGTTCGGTGGGCGTGAGTCCTCGTGGCTCGGTCATGGGTCGCTCCTCAGGTGCGATAGGCGGGCCTGCATCGTACGGCGAGCCACTACGATGCGCAGGTGATCGGCCCACGGAATCGTCCGGCCCTCATCGGCTCGCTGCTCGGCGGCGTAGGTGCCTTCGTCGTGCTGTGGTGGTTGGGCCTCTCGCCCCTTCTGGCGTGGCTGGCGGGTTGGACGCTGCCGGCGTTCGCGATGTACGGCATCGACAAGCGGCAGGCCCAGACTGGAGGCTGGCGCGTCCCCGAGGTCGTGCTCCATGGCCTGGCCCTGATCGGCGGCGTCATCGGCGCATGGGCCGGACGTGGCGTGTTCCACCACAAGACGTCCAAACCGGTGTTCACCATCGTGCTTGTCGTGGCCACGGTCTTGTGGGCCGCGATCGCCGTCTGGGCAGTACTGGGCTAGGCAGATCAGCGCGACCGGCGACGCGGGCCGGCCGCGGCTCGTCGTCTGCGGGCTGTGCCGGACCGGCGCACAATCGGACCATGCACATGCGATCAGCAGCCCTGGCGAGCCTTGCCCTGGCCGGGCTGTTGGCGCTCGTGGGGACCCTTCCGGTGATGGGGCAGGATCCGCTGGTCGTCACCGATGTCGACGGACAGGACATCGTCATCGAGGATGTTTCGAATGTAGCTACGCTCGGGGGCGTATTCACTGAGACTGCCTACGCCCTCGGCGCCGAGGATCAGATCGGCGCGGTCGATGCCTCGAGCTTCTATCCACCAGAGGCGCTCGCGGACAAACCCAACCTGGGCTACTACCGCTTCCTCTCGGCGGAACCGGTGCTGGCCCAGGCACCAAGCCTGATCATCGGAAACGAGGAGACCGGGCCGTCTGACGTGGTCTCACAGCTGCGAGATGCCGGTGTGCCCATCCTGCTGCTACCCGACAACAACGATGTCCAGGCCGCCCGCGACCTGATCACGACGCTGGGTACGATCTTCGACCGCAACGATGCGGCGACCCAGCTTCTCGCCCAGCTTGACGCTGACGTCGCGGCAGCCAGGGAGCTGGTGGCGGGGGCGACCAGCAACCCCCGGGTACTGTTCGTCCTGCAACCGCCCGAGGCGCCCATGCTGGTGGCCGGCGCTGTGACCGCGGCCGGGTCGATGATCGAGCTGGCGGGCGGTCAGAACATCTATCCCGGTTTTGCCAGCTACATCCCCATGACGCCCGAGGGCATCGTCGAGACCGCACCGGATGTCATCCTGACCACGGACGACTCGGTCGAACGGCTGGGCGGCTGGGACGCCTTCCTCGAGCTCCCCGGTATCGCCCAGACCCCGGCTGCGCGGGATGGGCGCATCGTCGCCATGGATGATCTGTACCTGATGGGCTTCGGTCCACGCACCGGACGGGCCATCGCTGATCTGGCCAGGTTACTGCACCCGGAGTTGGGGCAGTAGCCCGGCCACGTCTCTGGCTGATCGTGTTCTCGGTCGCCCTGGTCGCGGCCATCGTGATGGCCATGGGAATCGGAGCGGTGGCCATCTCGCCGGGGGAGGTCCTGGCCATCCTGCTCGGCACGCTGGGAGTGGATGTGGGCAGCCACAGTGAACAGCAGGAGGCCGTCCTGACCGCCATCCGCGTGCCCCGGGTCCTGGCCACTGCACTCGTCGGCGCTGCCTGGGCCTCGGCCGGCGTGGCCATGCAGGGGCTCTATCGAACGCCGCTCGCGGATCCGGCGCTGGTGGGCATCGGGGGCGGAGCGGCATTGGGCGGGGCGCTGGGCGTGGCGGCGTCGGTCTCGCTTGGGATCACGGCGGGCTACGAGGGCACCGCGGTGGTCACCGCGACGGCCTTCATCGGCGCTGCCGTTGCAGCCGTCGTCGTCTTTCGTGTGGCGTCGGCATCAGGGCGCGTGGTCGTCGCGTCGATGTTGCTGGCGGGCATCGCCCTGACCGCATTCTTCGCGGCACTCACGGCGCTCGTGGTTGCCGCCGGTCGCATGCCTGAACTCGAATTCCATCGCGTATTGGTCGCTGGGATCGTTCGCCGGCGTGGTCGGTCGGGAGGTCGTGGTCGCTGCCATCGTGATCATCCCGACCATCGCCGTCCTGGCGCGACTGGGCCCGCGACTGGACGCACTGGCGCTGGGCGAGGCCGAAGCGCGCCACCTGGGGGTCGACGTGCGTCGCCTGACCATCGTGGTCAGCGTCATCTTCGCGTTGCTTGCAGCGGTGGCCGTGGCCGTGGCCGGCGTCATCGCCTTCGTGGCGCTGATGGTGCCGAGCCTGGTCCGCCCGCTAGTGGGCCAGTCGCATCGAGTCGTGGCCGTCGCGTCCGGGCTCCTTGGCGCCACGCTGCTGGTCATCGCCGACGTGCTGGCACGCAGCTTGTTCTCCCCGGTCGAACTGTCGATCGGCGTGATCACCACACTGATCGGCGCACCGTTCTTCCTGTGGCTGCTACTACGTGACCGCGGGCTCCTGGCGCGATGACCTACTCAGCACAGCGCATCTCGGTTCGCATCGGCTCCGCGACGCTGCTCGAGGACGTGTCGGTCGAGGTGCGACCTGGTGAGCTCGTCGCCCTGACGGGTCCGAACGGCGCCGGCAAGTCCACGCTGATCTCGGCACTCGCTGGCGATCGCCACGTCACAGGCGGCATGGTCAGGCTCGATGACCGACCGTTGGCCGAGCATTCCCCGGCTGAGCTGGCACTGCGCCGTGCTGTCATGAGCGCCGACGACAACGTTGCCTTCTCGTTCACCGCTGCCGAGATCGCGATGCTGGGCCGACTCCCCATCCACGGCGGCGATCCGACCGACCTGGATGCCCGGATCATCGATGACCTGCTGGCGTCAGTCGACTGTTCGAACGTCGCGGCCCGCGTCTACTGGACCCTCTCCACCGGAGAGCGCCAGCGTGTCCGGCTGGCACGCGCCCTCGCCCAGGTCTGCTGTGTGGACGGAGTCCCCTCGGTCGACCGGTATCTCCTCCTCGACGAGCCGACCTCCAGCCTGGACCTGGCGCACCAACACCTGGCCATGCAGCTGTTGCGCCGGCAGGCCGACGCTGGGATCGGCGTCCTCACCGTGCTGCATGATCTCAATCTCGCCGCGGCCTATGCAGACCGCATCGTCCTGATGGCAGATGCGCATGTCGTGGCTGAGGGAGGCCCGGTCGAGGTCCTCCGCGCCGACCTGCTCGAAGCGGTCTTCGACATCCCCATGCTGGTCATCCCCGAGCCAGACTCGGCGCATCCGCTGGTCACGGCAGCTCGTCCGGTGCCCTCCCACGAAGAATTCACGGAACAATAGGGCGGCCACCTGGGCCTCTTACATAGCAGAGGCGCCCAAGTGCGGCGCACGACATGTGAGGAAGCATGGACCCGTCAACCGTGGCTAGGGCACAGGGCGGCGATGAGGTGGCGTTCGCGCTGATCACCCGTGAGGTGAGCGCGCGCTTCAACCAGATCGCCTTCCGGATCCTGCGCGATCGACACTTGGCCGAGGACGCGGTGCAACAGGCACTCGTGGAGATCTGGCGCAAGCTGCCCACGCTCAGGGACCCCGAACGCTTCGATGGCTGGGGCTACCGCTTACTCGTCCATGCCTGCTATCGCGAAAGCAAGCGCTACCGGGACGCGTTCCGGGAGCTGCCCGGCGAACAGGTCATCAACCATCCCGATGTGACGCACGAGGTAAACGACCGGGACCAGCTGGAGCGGGGGTTTCGCCGTCTCTCAGTCGATCACCGTGCCGTCGTCGTCATGCACTACTACCTCGACTTTACGATCGAGGACACCGCGGAGGCCCTTGGCATCTCCGCCGGCACGGCCAAGTCCCGGTTGAACCGGGCCATGGCGCAGTTACGCCTGGCGCTGCACAACGATATCGAGGCGCGAGCAAAGACTCGAAAGGAACACGTGGCATGAAGTCCGACAAGCTCGACCATGCCCCGCTCGTCGAGGCCTGGCTCAAGGAACCGATCTGGTTGCCCGAGGTCGACACCGCTCGGACCGCGCAGCTGGTCCATCTGACGCCGCAGCAGCACCGCTGGCGGCGACCGTTCACCACAAGGAGATCATTCACCATGTTCAATGCCACCAAGATCCTGGGCGCTGGCATCGTCCTCGCGGCGTTCGGCGGTTTCCTGTTCTCTGCGGGCCTGCTGACACCGCAGGACAGCGACAACCCACCGGCTGCCGCGACGGCATCATCGTCACCCAGCGCCGCACCGGTCGAAGCTTCACCGGAGGCGTCGCCACAGAGCGAGACCCCACCGACTGCAGGGCCTGTGGCCGCTGACGCGCTGGTCATGTCCGCAAGCAGCCAGCAGGGCGCGGCTGGCTGGACCGAGATCGGACGGGTCAGCGCGAATCCGGCGAAGAACACGCACTACGCCGAGATGCGCCATCTCCAAGCCATGGGAGACCGGCTGGTCGCCATCGGCGCCTACCACAGCCCGGACACGGGCAAGGGCGATCACGATGCCATCTTCACCTCTGCCGACGGGATCACCTGGGTCCCCGCGGCTGTGCCCGGTGACGAACCGACCATCTCGGACCTGGCCACCACGAGCGACGGGCTCATCGCGGCTGGCTCCGACACGGTCGACGGTGCGCGGGTCTCCCGGATTTGGTCCTCGGCTGATGGCGTGGACTGGACCGAGGTGGACGCGCCCGCGGAACTCAAGCGCGTCGACCAGATCGTTTCCGCCGAGGCGCCGCTGGTGGTCCGCGGCGGCCAGCAGCTCTGGACCAACGGCGATGGGGCATGGACGTTCGTGACCAAGCTCGTGAATATGTCTATCGCCAAGGGCCCGGGCGGGTACCTGGCGTGGCAGTTCGCCGACGTGGCCACGATGCTTCACTCGACCGATCTCGCCGGCTGGAACGAGGTGGGCCTCCCCCGGAAGGTAAGCAAGGGCGGCGCCAATCTCCTGGTCGACACGCAAGTCTTTGCCCTCGACGACCAGTGGATCCTGCTGCCACACGTGGTCACCAACCCGGACGCCATGTACACCAGCGTGGACGGCATCGAGTGGACCGAGGCCCCGCGTCCGCCTGGCATCATCGCGGGCGCGGTGCAGTGGATGGCCGACATCGATGGACAGGTCCAGGCGTTCGGCGCAGTCGATGGGGACGACACCGACGCGGCAGGGATCTGGACCTTTACCCCGGGCGAGCCCGTGGCGGATCCCGAGATCATGGGCGATGCGGCTGACCTCATCGCGCCGCCGATCGCGTTCGGTGACGGCTACGCGGCGACCGGGCTGAACATGGGGAGCGGAAGCGAACTCACCTCGTGGGAGCGGCCATCTGACGCGACCGAATAGGTCGCGTCCGCCCAAAGCCACCAAGGCCACCGCCGGCCTTGGTGGCTCTTTCTCATTCCTGCGGGTACGGCAGCCCAGACAACGACCTCTGGCGCGGCCGGCTCTCCTGTCGTTGGTTGATCGTGCGTTGGTGCCGACCATGGACTTTGACCATCGAGATCCGTCGTCCAAGAACTACACCGTCAGCAGGATGATCGGCCGAGCGGGAGACGCACGGATCATGGCGGAAGTGGCCAAGTGCGATATCGTGTGTGCGAACTGCCATCGCGATCGAACATATCGACGTCGGGGGCTCAGGTTCCTCCGGGCGGGAGTAGCTCAGTTGGTAGAGCGCTAGCCTTCCAAGCTGGATGTCGCGGGTTCGAATCCCGTCTCCCGCTCCAATCCCTCGTGTCACGCGCGTGGCAAGACGCTGGCTGTGTCGGGGCGAGAGGGGTGGCCCCAGCTTGACCCACCTTACGGTCAGGCCCTGGAAGCAAGCTCGGGAACGTCGCCTGGTCGATGCCGGCTGCGGACGGGCTCGGTATCAGTGGGGCGAGGCCGCGTCCCGCGATGGGTCGCGGACGGTGTTGATGGACGGCACCAAGGTCCGTGGCGCAAGATACCCGAAGTGAGGGCCTCCTCGGTCGACGGCAGCACGGGTGGGATCGACTCGAGGTGGCCGTCGATCCGCGTGTTCGGGGGAATCGGGCTCCAGGATGCCGATGGCCCGGTCAGTATCGGAGGGCCGCGGCAACGACGCCTCCTCGGTCTGCTGGCGCTTCGAGCGGACAAGGTCCTCGACATCGACTGGCTCGCAGAGTACCTCTGGGACGACGAGGACCGGCCTGATCTAACGGAGCCTCTGCTACGGACGTACGTGTCGCGGCTGCGCGCGGCGTTCCCATCCCGCGCGCGCGAGTGGGTCGTCACCGAGTCGGAGGGATACCGGCTGGACGCACCGCCCGACGCTATCGAGCACCTCCGGTTCGGTCGGCTTCGGGCCAGCGCGACGCAGGCGCGCGAGCGGGGCGACCCGCAGACGGCGATGCATTTGCTCGACCAAGCGCTGGATCTCTGGCGCGGCGACCCCTTCCGCGAGATCGGGGACCTGGAACTGGCCGAATCCGAGATCGAACGGCTGCAGCTCGATCGACTCGACATGATGGAAGAACGCTGGGAGGCGGCCCTGGCACTCGGTCGGCACACCCAGATCACCGGGGAGCTGGCGGCGTTCGCCTCTGAGCACGGGGAACGGGACCGAGCAGTCCGGCAGTACGCTCTCGCGCTCCACCGCAGCGGTCAGACAACGGGGGCCCTGCGCGTCGTCCGCGAGCACCGTCGCGTCATGGTCGAGGAGTTCGGCCTCGACACCTCCGCTGAGATCACTCATCTCGAACAGGCGCTGCTCGACGACGACCCGGCACTGCTGGTCGAGAGGGATGGCCGTCCGTTGCGCGGCTACCGCCTGGTAGAGGAGATCGGTATGGGCTCCTTCGCGGTCGTCTGGCGCGGGATCCAGCCGTCCGTCGGCCGCGAGGTCGCCATCAAGCAGATCCGGGCAGAGCTCGCCACCCAGCCTGGCTTCATCCGCCGCTTCGAGGCCGAGGCGCACCTCGTGGCTCGGCTCGAGCACCCCCACATCGTGCCGCTCATCGACTACTGGCGGGATCCCGACTCGGCCTATCTGGTCATGCGCTGGCTGGTTGGAGGCACCCTCGAACGTCGACTTGACGATGGCCCGCTGGCTGTCGACACGGCGATGGCGCTCGCTCAGCACATCGGTGGCGCGCTCTCAGCGGCCCATTCGCGCGGCGTGATCCACCGCGACGTGAAGTCGGCCAACATCCTCTTCGACGAGGACGACAACGCCTACCTGACCGACTTCGGCATCGCGATGGAGGGCACCGACCCCGGTGGTCCGGAGGCGGCGCTGTCGCCGGGCTCACCCGCTTACGCCTCCCCGGAGCAGCTCCGCCGCGAGGCGCTCGGGCCGGCCAGCGACGTGTTCAGCCTGGGCGTCGTGCTCTTCGAGAGCCTCAGCGGATCGCTTCCCTTCCCCGCTGACACGCCGCTCGATGTGCTGGTCGACAAGCAGCTGACCGAGCCGTACCCCGCGCTTGCCGATATCCGGCCCGACATCCCTGAAGCCGTATCGGCAGCCATCGCCAAGGCCACTGCCAAGGACGTTGCCAGCCGATTCGCGAGTGTCGATGCCTTCGTCGCCGCCCTGACGTCCGGTGATGTCGCCGCGGTCGCAGTGGACACACCGGCGACCCCGCATGTGGTCGACGCCGCGCTCGAGGACCTGCCCAACCCGTACCTCGGCCTGCTCGCGTTCGACGATGCCAGCGCGGACCACTTCTACGGCAGGGATCGACTCGTGGGCGAGCTGCTGGCGAGGCTGGATGGCAACGGCACGGCCTCGCGCTGCTTGGTGATCGTCGGTCCGTCCGGTTCAGGCAAGTCGTCGGTTGCCCGTGCGGGACTCCTGCCCAAGCTCCACGAGGGAGCGGTCGCTGGCTCCGCGGACTGGTTCCCGACGACGATGACACCCGGCGACGATCCATACGAGTCGCTCGAGGCCGCGCTGCTGCGGATCGCCGTCAACCCGCCCGCCACGCTCCTGGACCAGCTCCGCGACGGTCGCCGAGGCATCCTGCGCGGCATCCGGCGCTGCCTTCCCTCCGACGAAGATCGACTGCTGCTCCTCGTCGACCAGACGGAGGAGCTGTTCCTGGGCCGCTCTGCTGGAGATGCCGACGAGTTCCTGGACGCTCTCGCGGTGGCCGTCACGGATCCGACGTCGCCCTTGCGGCTGGCGATGACGCTGCGTGCCGACTACTACCAGTACCCGTTGGAGCACCCCACGTTCGCCCCAGTCCTTGACGCAGCGACCGTCAATGTCACGCCGCTCGCGGGCGACGAGCTCGAGCAGGCCATCGTGGAGCCGGCACGCAGCCTCGGCGTGAACTTCGGGCCCGGCCTTGTGGCGCGTATCGCTGCCGAGACGATGGGCCAACCTTCGCCGCTTCCGATGCTGCAGTACGCCCTTACGGAGCTCTTCGAGCGCCGACGGGTCCGCACGATGACGGTCGACGCCTACGATGAGATCGGTGGGCTCGCCGGTGCGCTGGCGGCGCGGGCCGAGGCCATCTACGTCGAAGCGGAAGCCGACGAGCGAGCAGCGGTACGCCGCGTCTTCGGCGCCCTCGCAGACCCGGCCGAGGCTAGCGCCGATCTGCGACGGCGTGTCCGTCTGGCCGATCTTGGCGCCGACCCCGCGACCACGTGGGTGATCGACCACTTCGGTGCCGCACGCCTGCTCGTCTTCGACCACGATGCCGCCAGCCGCGACCCCACCGTGGAGATCACGCACGAGGCCCTGTTGCGCGAGTGGCCGCGCCTTGCTGCCTGGCTGGAGGCGGATCGCGAGGTCCTCAGGGCGACCGAGGAGCTGGCCGACGGCGCCAGTCGCTGGGATGCGGACGGACAGCGGGACGAGGACCTGCTTCGCGGGCTCCGACTTGAACAGGCCATCGAGCTGGCCGGGACCGATCCTCAACGTCTGCGGGAGCTCGACAGCGAGTACATCGCAGCGTCGCGTGTGGCCGCGGAGGTAGCGGATGCCGCCGAGCGCTCCCATCAGCGTCGGGTGCGAGTCCTGGGTGCGAGTGTCGCATTGGCGCTCGTCACCGCCGTCGTGCTGGGCGGACTCGCGCTGCTGCAGCAGACGAGGGCAGACGATGAGATGCGCGCGGCCGGGGCGGCGCAGGACCGCGCCGACCTGGCGCTCCTGCAGAGGCGCGCGGCCGAGAGTGAGCCACGAGTCGGACTGCTGCTTGCCCTGGAGGCCCAGCGTCGCGACCCAGGCCCGGAGTCAGACGACGTCCTGCTCGCCGCGCTCCGGCGTGCCGGAGGAGGGCGGCTCGTCGCCGCGTACCCGGCCCTGGCCTCCGGGCGCTGCGCCGCGGTAGCCGGCAGCGTCGTGTCACGTGACGGCTTGACGGAGTCCTCCACGGTCGACGGCATGCTCTCGACCCGGGACCTGGTCACAGGTCAGACGCGCCAGCGCGGGCCGATCCCGACAGACGGTTGCGTACGCTGGTTTGGCGACGAGACCACCGGTCGGCGGTACGCGTACGACCAGAACCGCAACCCCGGTCTCGACGGCGCCAGCCTCTGGCTCGGACGACTCGACGGGCCGTGGGAGGTGATGGTCAACCGGCCCTGGTCGAGCATCGTTTCGGGACCGCATGCGTTCGGTCCGACACGGCTGCTTCTCGAGGCTCCCGGCACGGTCTCCCTCGTCGACAGCGTGGCGGGTCGGCTGGTGGCCCCGCCGATCTTCGGACTGGCCGAAGAGCCTCGCGCCCAGCTCAGCCCAGACGAGGGACGCTTCGCGGTCGTGGCCAGCGACCCCCACACGGACGGGGAGATCGTCATCGTGCACGACGCACGCGACGGGAGCGAGCAGGTGCGGACAGCCATCCCGTCGAGTGTCACCGCGCTGGCGTTCGACGACGACAGGGCGCAGCTGCTCCTCGCCGCGAGCGACGGTCATCTGCGCACGGTCGATCTCAGCGATGGTGCCGTCATCGCCGACGTCGCCGTCGACGGGATGCAGATCGAAGGGCCGGGCAGCATCGGCATCACTGCAGATGGTCTCGTCACCCTCATCTCGAGTGGTCCGGACGGTGGCGTCCAGGTCATCGACCGCGTCAGCGGCCAACCACGGGGCCCCATCCTCGAGCTCGCGGAGTCGATCGGTGGGCGGACACGGCCCGACGGCACCATCGTCACGTGGCGCTCTGATCACGAGCTCGCTGTCATCGATCCCCGATCCGATCCGCTCGTGGAGCAAACGGTGAGCCTTGCCATCGGCGACGCTCCACTCGGCGACAACGAGCAGATCGTCACCGTCAACGGGCAGCAGGCGACGATGCTGCTCCACCGATGAGGGCGGGCGACTCGCGGTCGTCGACCTCTCCGAGGGTCAGGGCCGGTTCGTCTCCCTGCACACACCTGATGGCCGGCACTTCCCGGAGACCCGCGCGTACGCAGCAGGAGAAGGACTCGTGGCCGTCACCGACGACCAGCGAGTGGGCCTGTGGATCGACGATGTCGAGACCGACGAAGTCGTCATCGAGAGCGACCGGCGCGGTGGCCTCGTCGGGACGCGAAGCAACGACCCGTTCCTCATCGTGACTTTGGCCGACGGGCCGATGACGATCGAGGACGAGCACCTGCTGGACCTCAGCAACGACCGCATCGAGGAGCGGTTCGCGGTCACGGGAACGCCCACGGTGTGGATCTGGCCGATGTCCGATGGCGGGCTCTGGCGGGTCGGTCGAGATGGCTTGGCCGAGCGCTGGGATGCATCCGGCGAATTGCTCAAGGAGCAATCGTTTACCGTCCCCGACGCAGAGCGGATCAGCATCTTCGCCGCCGATGAGCACGGCCGCGTGGCCTACGTGCGAGCAGACGCCCCCGGAGGCCTCAATCGTATCGAGGTTCGCGATCTCGAGCGCGGCGAGACGATCGAGCGGACCGCTCCCGGCCTCGTCAACTGGATGGGCTTCGCTCGAGATGGGGAGCTGCTCGCGCTGCAGATGGTCGATGGCAGTGTCCGGCTCATGGACGTCGAGAGCGGGGTGACCGGTGGCGTCCTCTGGGACGGCGATGGCACGCAGCTGCGGACGCCCTGGTACGACCAGGCAACCGATTCGATCTGGGTAGCCGCGCGCGAGCAGCTCGTTCGTCTTCCCATCGACCCGTCCGCGTGGCGTGAGCACGCCTGCGCCAGCGTGACCCGGGAGCTCACCGCGAGCGAGTGGGCCGAGCTGGTGCCCGGCGCCGAGGCGCAGGTCCCGGCCTGCCCAGCAGACGCATGAGGGGGACGACCGTGGATGGCGGTTACTTGGAGGGGATGGAGGTCAGGAGATGACTCGACGAAAGACACACGAGCCGACGCGGAGAGCAACGATGCGCTCGTTCGCCCTGGTGATCGCGACCGTCCTGGCGCTCGCGGTGGCAGGTACCGCGCCGATGGCGGCCGCCGAGGCGACTGACCCGATCGACCTCGAGGCCGAGCTCGGTGACATGGTCGGTCTCCAGTCCGGCGGGGCCGTGGCCCTGGCCGTGCATGACGGCGAGACGCGCAGTGCCGCTGTCGGCTACGCCGACGCTGCGGGTGACCCGATGACCGTCGAGTCCGGGTTCCGGGTCGGCTGGTTCGACATGCAGTTCGTGGCTGCCTTGGTGCTTCAGCTCGTTGATGAAGGGCGGGTGGATCTCGACACACCACTCGCGACCTATCTGCCTGACGTTCCGCTCGGAGGTGACGCGACCATCCGGCAGCTGCTGACGCAGCAGGCGCGCCTGAGCAACGTCTTGCCGGAACTCATCAGCCGCTATTCGCAGGATCCGGCCCACCTGTGGACGATCGACGAGATCGTCGAGATCGCCGCCGAGGTAGCTCGTGAGGAAGGCACGCGCGTCGATCAGCTCGGGCCTACTGAGTACTTCCTGCTGACCGAACTGGTCGACGTCGTCGATGGGGGTATGTCCGACGCGTTCGACCGCCGCATCGTCGATCAGCTCAATCTGCAAGGGACGTCGTATCCGGGCAGTCGGATGCCCGAAGGGCTGGCCGCGGGTTGGCTCCTGGGTCTCGGCCTCGAGGGGCAGCCGGACATCGGAGGGCTGGACCGCATCAGCGGCTTCCGCACCACCGCCCCGGACCTGGCGCGGTTCCTCCAGGCATTGCTGGCCGGAGAGGTCGTCTCGAATGAGCTGCTCTCGGAGGTCTTCTCCGACGAGGTCGGTCCGATCACTCTCGGCGCCTTCTTCCTCCCTGACGCCATGGGCTACCCGGGCAGGCGAGTCTTCGGCACACGGGGCGGTGACTACTCCGGCTACAGCTTCGACATCGTCGTCGACCCCGAGACGGGCGATATCGCCGTCGTGCTCGCCAACAACGCCGATATCGATACCCACCCCGTCGCCGCCTCCATCGTGGAGTCCTGGAGCACCGAAGGCGGCTGACGCTCGCTCGGATAGGTCCCTGCAAGGCGCTGCAAGCCGTTCGATAGGGCCAAGGAGGACGCTGCGGAGCGTCCAATCCCCCAACCCGAACGGAGGCACCAAGGAATGCAGCACCAGGAACGACCGGAGCACGGCAAGGCATTCGCCAGGGCCATCACGACCACCACCATCGCACTCATGAGCATCGGCCTGCTCGCAGGCTCGGCCGTAGGGGTCGCGGCGCAAGACGAGGAGACGCGGCCGCCGGAGCTCCTGCCACAGTTGCGGGAAATCTTCATGTCGACGAGCCCGGAGCTGCCGGCGAGCGCTGCCGTCGACTACTCAGGGCGGGCGTTCGATCTCGCCCCAGAGACGCCGATCTACTACACCTGGGAGAACGGAGAGTGGCCTGAAATCGGAGATGGTGCCAGGCACGTTCGACGAGGAGACCGGCGCTCTCACCGGTATGTCCGCCGGCTCGATCCCGGTGACAGCCAGTGACCCACGATTCAACTCCACCGCCTGGGTCACGGTCAACCTCCAGCAGCAGGAGGGTAACGATGGCGTCGCGATCGTCGAGTCACGTTCGTTCCGTCTCATCGATGAGCTCGGATGCACCTGGACCGGAGAGAGCACGGCGGTAAGGTTCGGGATCCCGCCCGAGCCACCGGTGTACGACAGCGAGGCCGCCATGCTCACCGGGGATGGACCCTGCGAGGGACTCACCATGTGGACCACCGGCGACTACCTCGAGGATCCGTATGGCGAGGCGGTCATCTTCAGCGCTCCGGTCCCACCGGTGCCTGACGCACCCGACGCTGCGCTCGCGCTCGCTGACTAGTGCGATAGCACCACCGACGGCGGCGGCTGCCGAAACCCCGCTGGGGTCCGGGGGTCGCCGTCGTGTCTTTGGACCCGCGCTCGAGGTCGGGAGCTCCCGCGAGCACGAGCTCGTCCTCCTCGGCGCCGCGCGCTTCTGCTTGGGAGCACGGGAGACGATGGCTGGACGAGGTTCGCTCACGCCTCGAGCACGCTGCCATAACGGTACGCGGCCGCGGCCTTCCAAGCTGGATGTCGCGGGTTCGAATCCCGTCTGCCGCTCCACTCCCCTCTGTCACGCTCCTGGCGACACGATCGCTGTGTCAGTCGGCGAGCGCGTCCCGCTCCATCAGGTCCCTGAGGTTGTCGAGGTCGTTCTGGAACTGGCGCTTGGCGGCGGAGGTGAAGAGCGGCCCGACGAGCTTGAAGAACCCGCCGGGCTCCCCGTCGACGACCTGGACGACCCGCGTGCCGCCCGCCCCAGACTCGAACGTGAAGGTCATCGTCGCCGCGAACGGCCCCGTCATATCGAACGTGAGGTTGCGGTTCGGCTCGAACTCGGTGTAGGTGATGTCCATCTCGATGCGCCGGCCGAGGAACTTGCCGACGCTGTGCCAGGTCGTGCCGACACCGATGGGCCCGTCCGAGGTCTTGGTGGTCTCGTTCACCGATGAGATCCACTTCGCATCCTGCGAGGCGTCGCTGATGACGGCGAAGACCTCCTCCACCGGCCGCTCGATCGTGGTGCTGACCTCTGCTCGGGCCATCTGGGGACCTCCGTCTTTGGGTGAGGCTCCCCCCTTGCTTCGCGATCAGGACGCGGAGTGTGCGCCGAAAGAGAAGGCACAGGAAGCCCCATGCTCGCCCTCCGGGCCGATCGGTGGGGAGACGGTCCTCATGCCCTGTACCAGACGATGACTGGACGAGATACGTTCTCGCCTCGAGCACCCTGCCACAGCGCTACGCGGACGCGGCCTTCCAAGCTGATGTCGAGGGTCCGGATCCCGTCTCCCGCTCAGATCAATCCTCGATCAAGGCAAGGTTTCGAGCACCCTCGCGGTGTCATCGTCGCTCATGCCGATGGCGTAGGCAGTGTCACCCTGGACATACAAGAGGCCCCGGGACTCTCCATCCGACGACAGCCTGGTCACCTGCTTGCCCCCGAGCGTCAGGTCCTCGGTCTCGACGCCCCCGGGGCCAGTGACGTTGCGGAACCATTCGACGATACCGGATCGGAGGCTGGATCCGTCCATGCCGACCACGCGAATCGCCGAGTAGTTTCCGAGACCCTCCCCTGATCCCGCGTCGGACCCGTTGACGCTGAGGATGAAGATGGCACCAAGGTCGGCACCCAGCGCGTCGGCCAGCGGCTGCCAGGCGGCGGCTTGCCCCTCATCGGCCTCGATGAGCTCCTGGGCGCTCAGCACCTCCTGGTTGCGACCCCACTCGATGCCGTCCACGTCCGGCGGGGGCGCCAATGCCGCCTCGGCCACAGCACCATCCCCTGTTGACGTGGCGTCGATCGCGGGAAGCACCAGCTCAGCGACACCAGTCGCGAATGCGACGGGGTCGAGCCCGGGCACGGCATCGGGGTCGTCGAGTTCCAGGATGATGGACAGGATGCCGTCGTCAAGTCCGACGTGCAGGTATCCATCGACCATGATGGCCGGGTGGTCGCCGATGTTGAACTCGACGATGTCGGGCGCTGCCTGCCGCATCAGGTCGAACGACATCCCGCTGGTCAGGATCGCCAGCGAGTAGGAGTCCGATGGTGATGACGCCTGGAAGCTGCACCACCCAGGAGCCCCGGAGGGATCGGGCGGGTCGAAACGGAGCGGGCTTAGCTCCTGGAGCGCGTCGACCGTGATGGCGTCACAGAAGGAACCGCCAGTGGAGGCTTCCGCGCCGAAGGCCATCGAGGCCGGGAGAGCCAGGGACAGGG
Organism: uncultured Chloroflexia bacterium; assembly: GCA_963764785.1. Lineage (GTDB taxonomy): Bacteria > Chloroflexota > Limnocylindria > Limnocylindrales > CSP1-4 > JAFMJV01. Next base: position 529,117 of record CAVXTU010000001.1, read on the forward strand.
CGAAGCCAAGTGACACAGCCAGGCTTCTCGCGCCGGTCATGGGCAGGGTTCGGAATGGCATCGGGCGTCACCTCCAGCTCTCGTCGGCTACACATCGGTCAGCAGGTTCAGCCCACCATACCCGCGACGGGCAAGCGTGGCGCCCTAAGGCCTGGTCGCACCGAAGGCGACCGCCGGGCGTCAGTCCGCTACTGACGCGCCGTTCGGTCCACCTGCTCAAAGCGGATCACGGTCGGCACCGGGTCGCCATCATCGCGCTCGGCACGGCGCCTCGCCCTGGCCTGCCTGGCGCGAACCGCCGCCTTCCTGGCCCTGGCCTCACGTGCCTGGCGGGACTGCCGAGCCTTGGCCTGGCGGGGCTGCCCGGCCTTCGCGGCATTCGTGCCAGCGATCTTGCCGGACGTGGTGCTCACCCTTGCGCTCAGCATCGCCAGATCCTCTTCAGGATCCATGGTGACCGCTCCCGTCGGCTGAACAGCGGCGCGGCCCGTTCCCGCAAGGATCGTTCGTTCACTGTCACTCATGAGACCGGATGGCTGAGCCGCGCTCCGAGGGGCAGCCTGGTCCACGTCATTCGCGTAGCCCAGACCGACGGGCAACAGGGGGACCACAGCAGCGACCAGGCCGATGGCCATCCAGCGAGGTGCTCGCCTGGCGCCCTGGCTGGCGATGATCAGTCGAAACCGCCGCTCGAGTGACACGCCGCCGTCGATCCCGGTGGCCACCGCGGGTGGCTGGACGGCCGGGCGCGCGAGGTGTTCGACCACGGCGAGCAAGGCTCGTGCGTAGGACCGCGGACGGGGCCCCAGGTGCTCGATGACCAAGGCATCACAGCTGGCCTCCTCGTCCAGGCGCAGGTTCTGTCGGGCCCACCAGGCCACCGGGTTCCACCAGAACGCGACGCAGGCGAGCCACTCCAGCCAGCGGACGAGGTGATCGCGACGCTTGACATGAGCAAGCTCGTGGCCAAGGACCCAGGCCAGCTGGTCACTCTGGATGTCCTGCGCGAGCCCGCTTGGCAGGACGACCCGGACGCGGCCGCCGGTCCACCACGTCATCGGCGATAGGCGGGCCTCGGTGATGTAGACCAAGGGCACCGACTGGATCCCGAGGCGTCCTCCTGCGTCCTGGGCCATGAACTGGATCCATCCGGGCGCCTGCCGCGTGGTCCGCCACAGCAATCGATCGAATCGGTAGATACGCAGCACCGACACCCCCAGGACGATGCCGCTGCCGATCCCCCAGATGATGAGCAGCCCGACCAGGGCGTCGTCGATGAGCGCACCCATCCCGAACGGGGCTTCGAGCAGCGTCCCGCCGCCGGCCGCGGCCGGCCCCCCCAGCAGCGCGCTCGTGGCGGGGATATGCGCCATGGGCAGTGACAGCACCGGTGGCGTGATCAGCTTGACCAGTACCAGCACCCACAACAGGTGGGCCAGCACCGGATACTGCCCTCGGCGATGGACCGCGTAGGCGAACCCCGCGATGACCGCAGATGCCAGCAGATTGCTGAGCGCGACCTGGACCAGGAACGCCGTCATGCCTCGTCCAGTGGGGGCTCCGGTTCCTCATCGAGGATCTGGCGCAGCCGCTGTAGTTCAGCAGGTGAGAGACGGTTCTGCTCGATCAGGTGCGTGACGAGCGGAGCCAGCGACCCGTGGGTCAGGCGCTCGGCGAGCGACTCGAGCTGGCTGCTGGCGTAGTCCTCACGTCCCACGGCAGCCGAGAACAGGTGCACGGCGAGCCGGGTATCGCGGCGAACGTAGCCCTTCTCCTCAAGGCGTTGCAGCAATCGCTGGACGGTGCCGTGCTGCGCCTTCGGCGACTCCGGATAGAGCCGTTCGCGGATCTCGCGCGCCGTCAGTCGCTCCTCGTCCCAGAGCAGATCCATGATCGCGAGCTCGGCGTTGGCGAGAGGCGGTCGCGTCGGCATCGGTCCTCGGCGGGCTAGTACGACTGAACGTCGTTATTGTACGACAACTTGTCGTATGGTACGGTTCCGCCGGCAACGAGGAGCGCTACGGACGTTCATGCCGTGCCCCAGACCGGCGCTCCGGAAGCAGAAGGAAGGTGACATGCCCCAGTTTCGACACCTCGGTGCAGCGGCGGCGATGGTAGCAGTCTCGATGGTGGCTTTCTCGTCGGTGGCCGCGGCACATCCCGGCCACCGGTTCGACCACGTCTACATCGGCACCACCGGGCCGGACACGTTCACGGCCGCGCCCGGCGACCGCGATCTGATCATCGGCCGGGCTGGCGATGACGAGCTCGACGCCGGCGACAGGCATGATCGTGTCTACGGCGGTCGCGGAGACGACCTCATCTATGGCGGGGGTGGGAGCGACCTGATCCTGGCCGGACCGGGCAACGACGGGGTGCGCGCCGGAGACGGCCGGGACCGCGTCATGGCCGGTCGCGGTGACGACAGGATCGCCGGTGGCGCGGGCCCCAACCTACTGGTCGGTGGACCTGGTGACGATGTCATCTACGGTGGCGACGACCATGACCGAGTCCTTGGTGGGCCCGGTCACGACACCATCGATGCTGGCGACGGACGCGACCTCGTGCGCGGTGGACGCGGCGGCGACAGCATCGGCGGCGGCGACGGGAATGACAAGGTCGCGGGTGGTCCCGGCAGCGACACGATGACGGGTGGTCCCGGCCACGACCTCCTGCTCGGGGGTCCTGGCGATGACATCATCTACGCCGCCGATGGTGAGGCCGACCGAGTCGATTGTGGTCCCGGCGATGACGACTACACAGCGGACGACATCGACAGCGTGGCCGCCAACTGCGAGAACGACATCTCCACCGACATCGCTCCGTAGTCCCTCATCGGAGCAGATGCCTGCGAGAGCGCCGGGGCTCACTACCCGGCGCTCTCGCTTCGTGGATGGCTCCAGGTGTGACGACGAGTGCGGTACGGGTGCCAGAATGGCTGGGTGATACGCGGTTCGGTCCACGGTGGCGACGTCTTCGCGTTCGAGCAGGTCAGCGTGACCTTCGGAACGACCGTCGTCCTCGACCGGATCGACCTCCATATCCCGAGCAGCGGGATCACCGTCGTGAGCGGCCCGTCGGGTTCAGGCAAGTCCACGCTGACACGGCTTTGCAACCGGCTGCTCGACGCAAGCCAGGGGGTCGTGCGCCACCGAGGCCAGGACGTGATGGACCTCGACGTGCTGGCACTCCGCCGCCACGTTGGTATGGTCTTCCAGCGACCGACACTCTTCGATGGCTCGGTTCGCCACAACCTGGCCGCCACCGGCGTGCAGGACCCCGACTCGCACGCTGCGGTACTGGAGTCGGTGGGATTGGGGCCGGTGTTCCTTGAGCGCGCCGCGAACACGTTGTCTGGCGGCGAGTCACAGCGGGTCTGCCTGGCCCGAACCCTGCTCATGCGGCCTGAGGCGTTGGTCGCCGATGAACCCACCGCGTCGCTCGACGAAGACTCGGCCCGGACGCTCGAAGAGCTCGCGCGAGGTCTGTCGCGTGATGGCGTTCCGATCCTGTGGGTCACCCACGACCCAGCCCAGGCGGATCGGATCGCTGACCACCGGGTGACCCTCGACCAGGGTCGAGTCAGCCGGAGCCACATGGCGAGTGGTCCGGCGTGACGGGCGGCCCGGTCGAGATCCTTGGTGTTGCCGCCTCCGGCTTGCTCGTGCTCCTGGCCGTCGGGGTCTCGGCGTGGGCTGGTCTGGGGTTGGAGCGGTCGCTCCTGGCGGCGGCACTCCGGGCGCTCGCCCAGCTGGCGCTGCTCGGATTGGTGCTGGCGGCCATCCTGGCGCCAGGTAGCCCTGTCTTGCTCTCCTGGCTGTGGGTCCTGGTGATGATCGTGTTCGCCGGCTGGACGGTCGCGCGTCGTGTGCCCGGCGTGCCGCGACTGGGGCTGCTGTCGATGGCCGCCTTCGCGGCATCGGCCGTGATCACGCTGGGGATCCTCTTCGGTGCGGCCGTCTTTCCCGTCAGCAGCACCACCATCGTGCCGTTGGCAGGGCTGATGATCGGGAACTCCATGACCGCCGCGGTGCTGGTGACTCGCCGCGTAACCGCCGAATTCCATGACAAGCGGCTCGAGATCGAAGCAAGGCTGTCTCTCGGTCAGCCGTCCTCCCAGGCCGCGGCCCCCTATCTGCGGGAGTCGTTGCGCACCGCGCTCATCCCCCAGATCGAGTCCACCAAGGCCGTCGGCATCGTATTCCTGCCGGGCATGATGGTTGGCCTTCTCCTGGCCGGCGTGACCCCGCTGGGAGCAGTCGAGGCGCAGCTCGTCATCATGTACCTCGTCCTCGGCTCGGTGGCGGTGACCACGAGCGTCATCGCCCTGGGCCTGCGGCGGATCCTGTTCACGACGAGCCACCAGCTGCGGTTGCCGGCCCGCGACTGATCACCCGCGAGGGCTGACTCAGCCGGTCGCTGTGCCCGTCCCCAGCGCGTCGCTGATGGAGCCGACAAGCGCTCGCATGAGGTCGGCGTAGTCGCCCCCGTCAGGCAGTTGCTCGACCCGCAGTTCGACGATCCGGGCACCTGTCTCCTCGGCGATCGCCTGAGCCACTGCTGGTGGGGTTCCGACATCGGTGAACACGACGGTCGTGCCGGTGCTGCGGATGGCCTCCACGAGCGCAGCGACCTCCCGGGCTGACGGCTCGTCGGACGAGCTCAGACCGGGGACGATCGTGCCGATGATCTGGAGCCCGTACCGGTCGGCCAGGTAGCCCAGGGCGCCGTGTCCGGACACCAGCCGGCGGTCCTCGTCCGGGATGGTGGCCAGGGAGGCCGCCAGCTCCGCATCGAGCGCCGTGAGCTCGTCCGCGAACGTCTCGGCCCGATCACCGATGTCGATGCCTTCCTGCGACAGCACCTGGCCCAGGGCCAGGACGACATCACGCATGGCCAGGGGATCCAGCCAGAAGTGCGGATCGCCCGACTCGGCCTGCTGCCCTGCTTCGCCTTCCTCGTGCTCGGCGAAGGCCGGGTCCGTGTCGCGCACGGTGATGTGGTCGGTCGCATAGAACACGGGGACGCCGTCCGCGGCAGCCTGTTCGAGGACGCCGACCAGGCCTTCCTCGAGGTCCAGTCCATTGGCCACGATGAGGTCGGCCTCGAAGAGGGCCTGGCTATCCCGGGCCGATGGCTGCCAGCTATGCGGGTCGGCACCGCCGCTCATCAACGTGGTCACGTCGGCCGCATCACCGACCAGGCTTGACACGACCGAGCCGAGGACTTCGGTCGTGACCACGACGACCGGTCGATCCGGTTCCTCGGCCGCGATGGGTCCTGACGCAGGGCCAGCCCACACGACAAGCGCTAGCGCGATCGCGATCGTCTTTCTCATGGGCTATATGATACTCAGTATCAGTAGGTCGGTCCAGCCTGCGTGCGGCCCCGGCCCTGGCAGCGTGGGCAACGGCCGAACAGCTCGAGTCGATGCGAGTCGACCTGCCAGCCCGTGCGTGCCTGGATGTCGTCGATGGCCGGGCCCAGGCCCATGTCCTCCACTTCGGTCACCCGCCCGCAGACATCGCAGACCATGTGGTGATGGTGATACGTGGGGGCACAGGGCACGTAGGCATGATCGCCACTGGGCAGATCGATGCGTTCGAGGACCTCGAGCTCGGTGAACAACTCGAGGGCGCGGAAGATCGTGGCGCGGCCGATATCCAGGTCGCGGGCGCGCGCGTCGTCCATCAGGTCATTGGCCGTGAAGTGCCCATCGCGGGCAGCCACCAGCTCAGCCACGGCACGACGAGGCTCGGTCAGACGGTAGCCGGCGCCACCCATGGCATCGACGAGGGGTTCCGAGGAGGTCATGTCTGGCCATCGTAACCATTGAACAGCGGTGGCGCGTTCGGGGCTCGAGGTGCGAGCGGCGGGCACGGTGGCATCTTCACGGATCGGTCGGGTCGCCGGGCGCGGGCATGAAGAAGGGCCCGCTTCCCTGGGGGAGTCGGGCCCATTCGCATCTGGTCGACGGCGTGAAGCCGCCGGCTGCTAGCTCGAGCTAGACGAGGCGAACCTTCTGGGCCTGCGGGCCCTTGGGGCTCTGGCCGACCTCGAACTCGACCTTCTCGCCACCGGCGAGGCGGTCGAAGTCCGACGAGGACTCGAGCTCGTTGCGGTGGAAGAAGTATTCCTTGCCGTCGTCAGCAGCGATGAAACCGAAGCCACGATCAGAGACGAGCTTCTTGACAGATCCGGTGGCCATATGGGCCTCCTTGAGTATCCCGAACCAGGGACGCAGTACGCACGGTCCGTTCGAGACAAGGGGCTGACCACGCGGGCGGGCTGCGACATGCAGCGAGCACAAACGTAGCACTTTCTGGCGAAGCGGTCATCCCCCGAAATTCACGACCCGGTCGACATGCGCTCCGATGGTCGGCCGGTGGGAGATGGCCAGCACGGTCTTACCGGTCAGCCAGGGGTCCAGGGCCGACCACAGTGCCGTCTCGGTCGTGCTGTCGAGATCGGCCGTGACCTCGTCGAGGATCACGATCGGCGCGTCTTTCAGGACGGCGCGCGCGATGGCCAGCCGACGGCGCTCGCCGCCGCTCAGCAGGAGCCCATCCTCGCCGATGACGGTGTGATAGCCCTCGGGCAGCCCGCCGATGAGGTCCGACAGCTGGGCCACCCGGCAGGCGTGCTCCATCCTGGCCCGGTCCGCATCGGCGGCCGCTACCGCCAGGTTGTCCTCGATGGTGGCATTGAAGAGATGGACGTCTTGCGGCACCACGCTGAACATGGCTCGTACTTCGTCCTGGGCAAGCTCGTGCAGCTCGTGACCGCCCACAGCGACAGACCCCGCCTCGTAGTCCCAGAAGCGCAGCAGCAGCGACAGCAGCGTGGTCTTGCCGGAGCCGCTGGGCCCCACCAGGGCGACACGCTCACCAGCCTCGACATGGAGGTCGAAGTCGCGCAGCACCCACGGCTCGGATGGGACGTAGCGGAAGCCGAGGCCACGGAAGTCGAGGTCGAAGGTGCTGGGCATGGGCGACGGCACCGGAGGGTCGACCACGGGTGGAGGCTCATCGATGAGCTCGAACAGTCGACGTGCCGATCCGCGCGTCGAGTCCAGCAGCTGAAGCGATCGCGACAACGGCTGGACCGCTTCGAAGGCGGCGATGGCCGCCAACGGCAGCACGGCGAGGAAGACGCCTTCCATCTGGCCCGATGTCACCAGGGGGATGGACAGCGCCAGGATGGTCAATCCGGCCAACGAGGCGAAGAGGCTCGACAACGTGGTGCTGACACCCTCGATGGTACCCAACCGCCGCCGGATCCGGTCGACTTCGGCGCCACGGGCCAGCAACCGCCGTCTATGGTCTCCGGCGGCATCAAGCGCGACAAGGTCGGCGACGCCGTGGATCTCGTCCACGATCAGCGCGCCCACGTCTCCACGGATGGGCGCCAGGGCGGCGGCCGAGCCCGTAGACAGCCATCGTGTGGCCAGCGGCAGCAGGACACCCGTGAGGAGCAGGAACAGCGCCAGGACCAACCCGAGGGAGAGATCGAAGAGCCCGTAGAGCATGGAGAGGCCGGTCACCACGACCGCCGCCACCAGCGGCGGGATGACCACCCGGATGTAGAAATCTTCCAGGGCATCCACGTCGGCCACCGCGCGCGTCAGCAGGTCCCCGCTCTGGCGGTGGACCAGGTGAGCCGGTGCCAGGGGCTCGATGGCCGCGTAGAACCAGACCCGCACCGTGGCCAGGATCCGGAACATGCCGCGGTGCGTCGCGAGCCGCTCAAGGTAGCGCAACCCGGCGCGGGAGATCGCCAGCACGCGCACACCGGTGATGGCCAGCGCCAGGTCGGCGACGCTGGTGGCGATGGCGGCCCGCGAGATGAGATACGCCGAGAGCGCCATCAGCGCGATGTTGGCGCCGATGGCGATCACGCCGAGCAGGACACCGATGGCCAGCCACGGCCAATGCGGCGTGATCAGGACCAGCAGCCGTCGCACGTCGGTCATGCCGGATACGCTCGTTCACCGTGATCGCGGATGAGGCGCCCATAGGCACCCTTCCCTTCGCCGCTTAGCAACGTGACCGGGGAGCCGATCTCGACCACGCGACCGGCCTCGAGGACAGCCACACGATCGGCGCGCTGCGCGAGCCGAAGCCGGTGGGCGATGACCAGGACCGTTCGGCCTGCGACCAGGCGGTCGAGTGCGTCGGCGATGGCGATCTCGCTGGCCTCATCCTGGTGCGAGGTCGCTTCGTCGAGCAGCAGCAACGGGGCATCACGCAGGAACGCTCGAGCGATGGCGATGCGTTGCCGCTGGCCACCTGAGAGCCGGGTACCGCCCTCCCCCAGTGGCGTGTCGTAGCCCCGGGGCAGGCTGGCGATGAAGTCGGCCGCGTTGGCAGCCCGGGCGGCGGCCTCGATCGCGACGTCGTCAGCACCGGGTCGGGCCATGCGGATGTTTTCCGCGACCGAACCGGCGAAGAGGTGCGGACGCTGCGGAACCCACGCCAGGCAGGCGCGCCAGGCAGGCGGCGAGTGATCAGCCAGCAGGTGCTCGTCGATCTCGATGGTGCCACCATCAGGCTCGATGAAGCGCAAGAGCAGGTTGGCCACGGTCGACTTGCCAGCGCCGCTGGCACCGACCAGCGCCAACGACCTGCCGGGCTCGAGTTCCAGGCTGATGCCGTCGAGGGCGGGAGCATCGCGACCGGAGTAGGTGAAGCGGACGTCGTTGAAGTGGATGCTCGGCGGAGCCTGGAGCGCCGGTCGGGCTGGACCCTCCTCCATCTCGTCGAGTGCCTCGCCCAGGGGAGCGGGTTCATCGAGGACCTCGAACATCCGGGTGGTGGCGGCCCGACCGGCCGTGCCGACGTGATACCGGATGGCCAGCTGACGGAGTGGCAGGAAGAACTCGGGCGTGACCAGAAGCACCGCCAGGGCACGTTCGAAGGCGATGTCCCCCTGGAGGAGACGGAGCCCGATCTCCACGGCGACCAGCGCGATGGCGATGGTGGCACCCCACTCCAGGACCAGCGACGTCTGGAATGCGGTCCGCAGCAGGTCCATGGTGGTGTCGCCATAGCGCTCGCTGATGCGGCGCAGGTTCTCGACCTGCTCATGGCTTCGCCCGAACATCTTGAGCGTCCCGATGCCACGCAGGATGTCAAGGAAGAAGGCGCTGAGCGTGCGCATCTCCACGAAGCGCTGTTGCGTGATGGCTCCGGTGCGGCCGCCGATGACCGCCAGCAACAGCACCAGCAACGGACCTGTCAGTAGCAGGACCAGGACCGATAGCGGGTCCAGGGCCAGCACCACGAGGAGCACCAACAGTGGCACCGACATGGCCAGCCATCGGGCCGGCAGGAACTGGGTCACATAGTCGTCGACGGCGTCGAGCCCGGCCATCAACACGCCAGAGATCTCGCCGCTGCGCTCGCGCTGCGTCCAGGTCGGGCCCAGCCGAAGCACCTGGCCGCTGAGGTCGGACCGAAGGCTCCCTACCAACGAATAGGCGGAGTGTCGGGCTGCGAGTTCGGCCAGGGCACCGAACCCCGCTCGCACCACGAGGAGCCCCAGACCCACCGCCAGCAACGGCATCACGTCCTCGAGAGAGCGACCCTCGAGGAAGACGCCCGCCACGGTCATGGCCACGGCGATCAGCTGCCCGATGAGCGCACCGACGGCGATCACGCCGGCCACGATGGCGGTGATGAGCCAGGCACGCGCTTGTCGGTCGTGGCCGACAAGTCGGCGATCAGTCGTCATCGACCCTCAGGGTCAGCCGGGGTCTCGACCTGGCATCCAGTCCAGCATCGCGCAACAGGGAGGCGGCGGTCATGCCGCGCTGATCGAGCTCGCCGCTCCAGCACCTATCCCTTGCTGAAGAACAGCTGCCATTCGAGATCTCCGCTGTCCTCGACCGAGACCACGATCGGAGCCGTGGGCATGGTGATCCCGAACGAGGTGAAGTCCAGCGGCAGCGTGCCCACGACCGCGACCACATCACCGACACGCTGACCGGTGAGCTCAAGCGAGACCTCCTGGTCCACGCCGTGGATATCGAGCACGCCCGGAACCGTCGCCATGAACGGCTCACCCTCGACGGGCACGGCCCCAAGGTCCACCGGCGCACTCGAGGTGAACGTGGCGGTCGGGAAGTCGGACGTCTCAAGGGCGCGCTGGATGGAGGATCACGGCGAGACTGGTCACTCCGGATGCCGGTGAGATCGGCCTCGATCGAGGCAGACTCAAGGGTCGTACCGGCGACCGTGAGCTCGCCGCTCACGGCCGGCGTGCGACCGACCGCTTCAGACTCACCGATGTTGTCCAGCACCTCTGCCACGCGGAACCCGACCCAGCTGCTCGTGAAGTCCTCGAAATCGCCGAGCTCCGTGTCGAGCGTCCACGTTCCGTCGATGCCACCAGCGCCGGTGCTATCGGTCACCGGGGACTGGACCGCTGCCGGAGACTCGGTCAGGGCCGACGCGGTCGGTTCCTGGGACTCCTGCGCATAGACGCCGCGACTGCCGACGATGAGGGCGGCCACCATGGCCATGGCGGCGATGAGCGCAAGCACGAAGCCACGCTGCTGAAGCAAGGGACGGACTTGAGCCTGGTGCACGTCGATCTCCTGAAGCTGGGACTGGGACGGCGCAGCATATCGGCCCCTCTCGAATCCCGTGCCGGCCACGCGTCAGGGGCCAGGTTAGGCGGGCCTGCCGAAGCACGGGCCTCATGGGACCATCGCACCTGACCACCACCCCTGTGTCGATGGAGACTATCGCCATGGCTCGACTCGATCCGCTCTCGCTGGATGAGGTGGCAGGGCTCGAGGAGGTCGAACAGACCTACCAGCACACGCTCGGTTTCGTGCCCAATGGGCTGCGCATCATGGCCCGTCGCCCGGATATCGTGCGCGGCTTCATCGCGCTCCGACGAGCCGTGCTCGACCCTGCCTCGGGGACCGTGCCGGCAGAGTCTCAAGAACCTCTGCGCCCATCTCGCCAGCCGAACCCATGGTTGTCAGTACTGTCAGGCACACTCGCTGCAGGGAGCGGGACGAGCAGGAGCTGAGCAGGCACGACTCGAGGCGGTCTGGGATTTCCGGACCAGCGAGCTATTCAGCGAGGCTGAGCGCGCCGCCCTCGACTTCTCGGTCAAGGCGGCTTCGGTGCCCAACGGCGTCACCGACGACGACTTCGATCGGATGAAGAAGCACTGGGATGAAGGTCAGATCGTGGAGATCCTCGCGGCCGTATCGCTGTACGGGTTTTTGAATCGGTGGAACGACTCGCTGGCGACGCCGCTGGAGGAAACGGCGGCGTCCTTCGCCGACGCCGCCATCGGGCACAAGGGCTGGAGTCGTGGCAAGCACTCGGGATAGAGCGGCGCGCCCCTATGCCGCGGCGGTTCGTGCCACCGCCGGTCGTGCCATCTCCTCCTCGGTCATCTCGACCTGCATGGCACCGGTCATGATGGCCACGGCCTCCGACATCGAGTGGCTCTGTGGTGTCACTACCGCCACCCGCCGTCCCAGCCGCTGGATGTGGATGCGGTCGGCAACATCGAAGACGTGCGGCATGTTATGGCTGATGAGGATCACGGGGATGCCCCGGTCGCGGACGTCCCGAACCAGCTGGAGCACCTTCTGCGACTCCTTCACGCCGAGTGCCGCGGTGGGCTCGTCCATGATGACCACGCGCTGGCCGAAGGCAGCGGCACGAGCCACGGCAACACCCTGGCGCTGTCCGCCCGAAAGGGTCTCGACCGCCTGGCTCATGTCCTGGATGGTGAGGAGCCCCAGCTCGGACATCTCCTTGCGTGCCGCTTCCCGCATGCCACTGAGGTCGAGCATGCGGAAGACCGAACCCAGGATGCCTGGCTTGCGACGCTCCCGGCCCAGGAACAGGTTGGTCCCGATATCGAGCGCCGGACAGACCGCCAGGGTCTGGTAGACCGTCTCGATGCCGGCGTCCATGGCATCGGTCGGTGAGGCCAGGTTGACCTTCTGACCGTCGATGTAGATGGCACCCTGGTCAGGGATGACCGCGCCGCTGAAGCACTTGATGAGCGTCGACTTGCCAGCCCCGTTGTCGCCGATGACGCCCAGCACCTCGCCCGGATAGAGCTCCAGGTTGGCATGGTCGATGGCCACGACGCGTCCGTAGCTCTTCACGAGATCGGCCGCCTGCAGGACCGGTCGAAGTTCGTTGGTCGTATCGGTGGCGATCATGCGCTCACCCTCCGGATCCACTGGTCGATGGTGACAGCCACGATGACGAGGACGCCGATGGTGAAGTCCTGCCACAGCGGATCGAACCCGGCCAGGCTCAAGCCGTTGCGAGCCATGCCCACGATGATGGCGCCGAGCAAGGTCCCGATGACCACACCACGACCACCGAACAGGCTGGTGCCACCGATGACGACAGCGGTGATGGTGTCGAGGTTGTAGCCCAGCCCTGACTGCGGGCTGGCGGCTCCGATCCGTCCCATCAGGAACCAGGCGCCGATGCCATAGATGAGGCCGGCTACGGCGTAGACCGATACGAGCACCCGGTTCACCTTGATGCCGGTGAGGCGCGAGGCCTCGGGGTCGTCGCCGGTGGCGTAGATGTGACGCCCCCACGCCGTGTAGCGCAGGACGTAGGCCATGATCCCGTACATCGCAAGCATGCCGAGAGAGGCCAGCGGGATGGGCGTGTCGATGATGGGGACCATGATGTTGCCCTGCTTGCCGGCCGTGGTGGTCAGCAGCGAGTCCATGTCCGAGCCGCGGATGGTGGTCGAGCCCGAGACGTACAGGTTCAGGGCGAAGAAGATGCTCAGCGTGCCCAGCGTGACGATGAACGGCGGCAGCCGCAATCGGGTGATGAGCAGGCCGTTGAGGAGACCGCAGGCGGTGCCGAAGGTGAACCCGACCAGCAGGGCCGCGATGCCGGGAACGCCGTAGTCGGCAGACAGCTTGGCCATGATCACCGAGACGAAGACGGTGATGGCGCCGACCGACAGGTCGATGCCCGCGGTCAGGATGATGATGGTCTGTCCGATGGCCAGGGTTCCGACGACGGTGACCTGCTGGATGATCAGGCTCATGTTGAACGGCTGCAGGAACCGATCGGACATCAGGCTGAACATGCCCAGCAGTACCACCAGGAATACCAGGGGGCCGAGTGCCGGGTAGCGGTGCAGGATCCGCTGGACGCGCTGCACAAGCGATGCCTGCTGCCGATCGTGTTCGCTGATCTCGCCCACGACGGCAGCGGCGGCCCGGTCAGCCTGGGCCGTATCCAGGTTCGGTTCCTGGGGGCTGCTCATGGCCTGACCCTCCTCACGTGTCCCTCCACGTGTCCTCTCCGCTCAGCCGCACGATACGTGCATCGCGGGACGTCCCACGGTCGAGCGATGATAGATACATGTACGGGGTGGCCGTGCGGCCACCCCGTACATTTGCTTGGCCTGCGGTGACTATTCGCCCCGGAAGTTGCCCCAGCAGATATCACGGCCAGCAGTCGTGTCGAGGGATTCGACGCCGTCCTGCGGATCGTTGGTGATCAGCGTGGCACCGGTGTTATAGATGTCGAGGCCCGGCGAGTAGTTCGGGCTGTCCTCGGGCGACGGGATCTCACCGGTCATCGCGTTGCGGACACCCCACTCGACGCCGAGCGACGCCATCAGGGACGGGTACTGCTGCGAGGTAGCATCGATGATGCCGTCCTCGATGTCCTGCATCGCCTCACAGCCGCCGTCGACCGAGATGATCATCACGTCATCCGTGGTCTTGCCGAACGTCTCCAACGCCTGCACGGCACCCCGAGCGGTGGGCTCGTTGATGGTGTAGAGGACGTTGATGTCCGGATTGGCCTGGAGCAGGCGCTCCATCGCGCCGACGCTGGACTCCTGGTTGCCATGGCCGGCCTCCTGGCCAGCGATGCGGGGGTCGGTCTCATCGCCGATGACGTTGATGTCGCCGACGTCGATGCCGAAGCCCTGGAGGAAACCCTGGTCGCGCTGCACGCCGACGACCGGCTCGCCCAGGCCGCCCTCGATGTCGATCAGGCCGATGACGGCATCAGCCGCGGCATCGCCGAGCTTGGCCTTGGCCCACTGGCCGATCAGCAGGCCTGCCTGGAAGTTGTCCGTGGCGAACGTGACGTCGACCGCGTCGGCCGGATCGGTCTTGGTGTCGAGCGCGATGACCATCGCGCCGGCGTCACGCGCCTGCTCGATCGCCGGCGTCACGCCGGCGTTGGCGGGAGCGATGAGGATGGTCGTGGCACCGCGCGAAAGGGCGTTCTCGATGCACGTAGTCTGGCCCTCGGGATCCGGGTCCTGGACGCCCCAACAGGCATGGAAGTCGGACACGCCCAGCTCTGCCGCCCGGGCTTCCGCGCCCTTGATCATCCAGACCCAGAACGGGTTGATGTTTTCCTTGACGATCAGCTCGATGCTGACGCCCTCACCGTTGAGCTCCTCGGCCGCCATGCTGGCGGCAGGCTCCTCGGCCGCCATGCTGGCGGCAGGTGATTTATCCTGGGCCATCACGGCGGTGCCGAATGCCCCCGCGGTCAACGCCACCGTGGCGGCGAACACGGTCAGCCGCTTGGCGCGGCTTATGTCTACGGTCATGCTGTAGCCAGCCTCCTCACTCCGTCCCCCCACGCTGTCTAGGTGACAACGTTGTCCCGCAGCCTAGACCGGCGCTTGCAGCGGTGTCAAGGTATTGATGCGGGGCACCTCCTACGCTATCGTGCGCCGAATGGCGAGACCCATCCAGACAACGTTGTCAGGGATGCCGGGAGGCGTGCCGTCTCGACGCACCCGCCCCACGATGCGTGAGGTGGCCGCGCTGGCCGGGGTCAGTATCAAGACCGTGTCGCGGGTCGTCAACGACGAACCCGGCGTTTCCGCAGATCTGATGCGCCGCGTCCATGCCGCAGCTGACCGCCTGGGCTACCACCCCGACGTAGCGGCTTCCAACCTGCGACGGTCGACGCGCCGGCCGGAGACGCTTGGGCTGATGATCGAGGATGTCTCCAACCCGTTCTCCAGCTCCATCCACCGAGCCATCGACGATGCCGCCGCCGAGCGCGGCCTGGCCGTCCTGGCGACAAGCCTGTACGAGGATCCGGACCGCGAGCGGTCAGTGGCCCAGGCGATGATCCGTCGGCGCGTAGACGGGCTCATCATCATGCCCGCGGGCAGCGACCACGCCTATCTGCGACGCGAGATGCAGGCCGGCCTCGCGACGGTATTCGTGGATCGCCCGCCCGAGTTCCTCGACGCCGACAGTGTGCTGGCCACCAACTACGACGGCGCACGGGAGGCGGTCGAACACCTGCTGAACGTGGGACATCGCCGCATCGCCTACCTCGGCGACCTCGCCACCATCTCGACCGCTGGCGATCGTGAGCGCGGCTACCGCGATGCCATGCGTGCGGCCGGGGTCGGCATCGAGGCGACACACATGCGCCCCAGCCTGCAGGGACGCGAGGCCGCCAGGTTGGCGACCGAGGAGCTGTTGGCCCTGCCCGCCGAACGGATGCCGACCGCGATCTTCGCGAGCCAGAACCTCATCACCATCGGCGCGATGCGCGCGCTCTACGACCGCGACCTGCAGCACCGCATCGCGCTCGTCGGTTTCGACGACGTCGAACTAGCCGACATGCTCGATCCCGGAGTCACCATGGTGGCGCAGGACCCCTACGCCATGGGCAGGGCAGCCGCCCAGCTTCTCTTCGCCCGACTCGATGGCTACGCCGGGGAGAGCCAGCACCGAACCATCCCCACGCGGCTGGTCATCCGTGGCTCCGGTGAGATCAGACCGCTCGTGCCGGCCTGACGCAGGCTATCGCGCCGAGGAGTCCGTCCACAGATCCACGCCAACGGAGGGCTTGGCGTACTGCTCGATCTGGGCCAGCTCCTCGTCATCGAAGGGAGCGCTGTCCAGTGCGCCCAGGCTGTTCTCCAACTGAGAGATGGAGCTGGCGCCGATCAGCGCGGAGGTCACGCGCTCGTCACGCAGCACCCACGAGATGGCCATCTGCGCCAGGGACTGCCCACGTCGCTGGGCGATGCCGTGCAAGGCCCGGATGCGCCCCAGCGTCTCGTCGTTGAGCATCTCGTCGCTCATCGACTTGCCCTGGGTGGCACGTGATCCGGGCGGTACACCATCGAGATAGCGGTCGGTGAGCAAGCCCTGGGCCAGCGGACTGAAGGGGATGCAGCCCACGCCGGCTTCGCCCAGCACGTCGAGCAGGCCGTCCTCGATCCAGCGGTTGAACATGGAGTAGTTGGGCTGGTGGATGAGCAGCGGCGTCCCCAGCTCACGCAGGATGGCGATGGCCTCGGCCGTGCGCTCCGGCGAGTAGGAGCTGATCCCGACGTAGCGGGCCTTGCCCTCCTGGACCGCCGTGTGCAGCGCCCCCATCGTCTCCTCGAGAGGCGTGTCTGGATCGAAACGATGCGAGTAGAAGATATCGACGTGATCCAGGCCCATCCGCCCAAGGCTCTGCTCCAGGCTGGCCAGCAGGTACTTGCGCGAGCCCAGGAAGCCATAGGGGCCAGGCCACATGTCCCAACCGGCCTTGGTGGTGATGATGAGCTCGTCACGGTAGGGCCGCAGGTCCTTGGCGAAGATGCGGCCGAAGTTCTCCTCGGCCGCGCCGAACGGCGGGCCATAGTTGTTGGCCAGGTCGAACTGGTTGACGCCCAGGTCGAACGCGCGACGCACCAGCGCTCGCTGCCCATCGAAGGGCATGTCATCGCCAAAGTTGTGCCACAGCCCCAGGGTGATGGCCGGCAGCTGCACACCGCTCCGACCGCAGCGACGGTAGTCGATGACGTCGTACCGAGCCGCATCAGCTACGAAGGGCGGGCGTTCAGTGGCGGGTAGCTCCTCGGGTGCCGTTCTGGCGATGGCCCGTGCCACCCTCCCGGCTGCCTCGACGGTCATGGCTTCCTCCTGTGAACTGCTTCAAAGCGAGCCTGCTCGGCGACGGCTGACGACATCGATCGCCACGGCGATGAGCAGGACGACACCTCGAGCGGTGTCCTGGTAGAAGGTTGGCATGTTCATGAGACTCATGCCGTTGTTGAGGCTGCCCATGAGCAGGGCACCAAGCAGGGCGCCGAAGATGGTGCCCCGGCCGCCGGCGAAGCTGGTCCCACCGATGATGGCCGCGGCGATGGCGTCAAGCTCCAGGAAGAGACCAGCGCTGCCGGCGACGGCGCCGCTGACCCGGGCGGTCAGGGCGATGCCGATGATGCCGTACATCAAACCCGCGATGACCCAATCCCGAAAGATGACCCGCTTGATATCGATGCCGGCCAGGCGCGCCGCCTCCGGGTTGCCGCCGATGGCATAGAGCTTCGAGCCGAAGGTGGTCCGGCGCATGATCACCTCGGCCACCAGTGCACACACCGCCAGAAGCAGCACGATGTACGGGAAGCCCTTGGCGCTGCCCATGTACATGGCCAGGAAGGCACCGATGGCGGCCGGGATAAGAGCCCGGATGACACCCGGCTTGATGTCGTTCACGAGGCCCATCGAGCGCGCCCGCCTGGCCGTGGCGATCACGAAGACGACGTAGGCGCCGAGCGCCGCGGCCACCAGCAGGATCGAGGGTACGGCCGGGAAGAACCCCAGCGCGAACTCCTTCATCGATGGCGGCACCGGTGAGATGGTGGCGCCGTTGGTGATGATCATGGAGATGCCGCGGAAGATGAGCATGCCGGCCAGCGTGACGATGAACGAGGGCACGCCGACGCGGGTCACCCACCAGCCGTTCCAGCCGCCCAGCACGACACCCGCGGCCAGGGCGGCCGGGACGGCCAAGAGCGGGTCGATCTGCCACCTCACGGTCATCCAGGCCACCACCACCCCGACCAGGGCCACCGCCGAGCCGACCGAGATGTCGAAGTTGCGCGTAACGATGAGCATGACCGCACTGATCGCTGCGAGCCCGGTGATGGAGCTCTGCAATGACATCAGGGTGAGGTTTCGCTGGCTCAGGAAGATGCCATCGGTGAGCCAGGCGAGCACGGCCCAGGTGATGATGAGGACGGCGATGAGCGAGTAGTTGCGCAGCGACACTCGACCCGCCTGGCCGCGGAGCTTGTCGAGCGTGGAACGTGGCCCGTCCGGACTCCCGCCGCTCTCGGTCGTGCCAGGCAGGGCCGCCAGGTTCATACGCCCGCCGCCTCGGCCAGCAGGCGCTCCTCGCTGGCCTCGGATGCGCTGAGCTCACTCACCAGGCGGCCGTGTCGCATCACCATGATGCGGTCAGCCACGTCGACCAACTCCTCCGCATCCGACGAGACCCAGAGCAAGCCGCAGCCAGACTCGGCCAGGTCGCCCAGCAGTGCATGGATCTCGGCGCGGGCGCCGACGTCCACGCCTCGCGTCGGGTCGTCGAGCAGCAGGACCCGGGTACCTGCCGTCAGCCATCGGGCCACCTGGACCTTCTGCTGGTTGCCGCCGCTCAGCGAGCGCACCGTGGTATCGATCGACGGCGCCCGGATACGCAGCGCAACGAGCTGGTCGCGAGCCACCACACGCTTGCGTTCGATGTCAAGGAAGCCCCAGCGTGAGACCGCGCCGTAGCTGGCCAGGATGATGTTGTCCGCGATGGAAAGGTCAGCCACCAGCGAATCGCGGCGATCCTGCGACATCAGGCCGATGCCAGCAGCCACCGCGTCGCTGGGAGTACCCAGGCCGTAAGGCTGCCCGCCGAGGCGCACCGACCCGCGGACCGCCCCGGCCCAGGAGCCGAAGAGGCCCTGGACCAACGCGGAACAACCGGCCCCGACCAGGCCGAAGAGCCCCACGATCTCGCCGCTGCGGACGACGATATCGGCATCGGCGACCTGGTCTCGCTCCTTGCGGTGCGGGTCTTGCACGCAAAGCGACTCGATCTCCAGGATGGGCGCGCCGGGTGCCGCACGGGTCCGGCTCACACCACGGCCCATGGCGCCCACCATCTCGCCGATGACCTGTTCGCGGGAGACCTGTGCGACCTGGTGGTCGCCGGTCAGGCGACCGTCGCGCATGACCAGGATGCGATCCGCGATGGCGAAGACTTCTGACAGCCGATGGCTGACGAAGACGATGGCGATGCCGCGTCGCCGCAATTCGTGCAGGTGCTCGAAGAGGCGCTGGGTCTCTCCTTCGGTAAGGGCTGCGGTGGGTTCGTCAAGGATGAGCAACCGGGCGTGCTTGGCCAGGGCCCGTGCGATGACCACGAGCTGCTGGCTGGCCAGGTCGAGTGAGCCCATCCGTGCCGTCGGCGAGATCTCGATGCCGAAGTCACGCAGCTCCGTGGTCGCAGCTGCGTAGAGTCCGGGCCCGTCGATGAGGCCGAAGCGCGTCGGCTCTGCGTTGAGGAACATGTTCTGGGCCACGGTCATGTCCGGGACCACGTTGACTTCCTGCGGTACCAGCACGACACCAGCGCGCTCCGCATCCTCCACGCTGCCCGGACGGAAGTCGTTGCCGTCCAGCCACATCTGGCCCTCGTACGTGCCAGCCGGATGCACCCCCGAGACGACCTGGATAAACGTGGACTTGCCCGCGCCGTCGGGACCAAGCAGTGCCACGATACTCACCGCCACGCATCTCAAGGTCGACATCCGAGACGGCAAGGACACCCGGAAACTGCTTGGTCAAGCCGCGCGTGGCAAGCACAGGAGCGACCTCGGCCGGCCGCTCGACGAGGGAGCTACCGGCCGAGGCGCTGCGATTGCCGCGCGGACTCACGCCTCCATCCAGGCGACCAGGAGGACGATCGACCTGGGTCTAGGCGCAGTCGGGCGCGGCATCCGGAACGTTGGCATAGACATCCGCGATGGAGTGCCACCACGAGCTGGTGCGGCAGGCGAATTCCGCCATGTCGGCATCAGAGACCAGGTAGATGGGCGTCTCCACGAAGGGGATCTCGCTGGCACCACCATCGATGCCGCGGGTATACGCGAACGGCTCGCATTTGGCCAGGGCGACTGCGACCGCGGCGCCGGCCTTGGCCATCTCGTCGGGAGCTGGCCAGACGCTGCCGAACATGCGGCCCTCGACGATGGCCTGGGCTGCCGGCAGCTCCACATCCTGTCCGGTGATGGGGATGGAACCGGCCTCAAGCCCTGCCTGCTCGACGGCGTTGAGGACACCCACGGACATGCCGTCGTAGGTCACCAGGAAGGCATCGATGTCATTGTCGTTGGCCGTCAGCGCATTCTCGGCCGCAGCCTGGGCCGGCTCGGTCTTCCAGGCCGGCGTGAAGTAGTCGAGCACGATGTTGACCTTGCCCTCATCGACGAGCGGATCAAGGACTTCGTGGTAGCCCTCCTGGAACTGCGTCGAACCGGTCTGTCCGGGATCGCCGCCGATGAGCGCGTAGTTGCCCTCGGGCACGACCTCGAGGACGGCGCGTGCCGCCGATCGACCACCTTCCCTGGGATCGCGGCCGATGAATGCAGCATGGTCCGCGTTGAGGATCATGTCGTCGTAGGACGCCAGCGGGATGCCAGCCTCGGTGGCCATCTCCGCGATCTGCCCGGCCACGTTGAAGTCGACTGGCTGGATGACGATGGCGTCGACACCCTGGGTGATGACGTTCTCAGCCTGGGACACCTGGTTCTGGGCGTCGTTCTCGGCCGACTGCACGAGAACCTCATAGCCAGCTGCGTTGGCCGCGTCGGTGAAGAACGGGATGTCCGCGTTGAGGTAGCGGAACGCCGTCTGCTGCTTGAGCATGAACGCGATCTTGCCGGTTGTACCCGGGGTGCACTCCGCACCGGGCTCCGACATCAATGTCGAGTCATCCTGTGCCACGACGGGGCTCACGCCCGTCGCCATGAGCAGCGCGGTGCCGGTCATCAGCGCACCCGCAGCGAGGAACCGTTGCCTTCTCATCCTGAGGCCTCCCTTTCGATTGCCTATCGACCCAGACCTGCGTCGGGTCGCTCCTGACGATCGGCGCCCTGTGCCCGACCGCGTTTCCCCGATGTCTCCGACCCCACGCCATCGCAACCAGCCCGAGCCCGTCGCGGGATCAGGTCGTGCATGACAACGGTGTCATGACTGTGGCATGGTGCCGGTAGATGACACCGTTGTCAACGTCCTGTGTCAGACGTGTCATCCCAAGGGCCGCAGGGGTCGGCCCGGTAGGATGCGTCCAGGCAGACCGGAGTCGGGCCATCAACAGGGGTCAGGACACCGGGCGGAGCAGGGAGAGCAGATGAGCCGCAAGGGACAGGAGCCGTCTCGCCGTGCGGTGCACGGACGTGGACGCCCCACGGTCCGCGATGTCGCCGATGTGGCTGGTGTGAGCTTCAAGACGGTCGCCCGAGTGGTCAATGGCGAGCCCGGCGTCCGGCCCGAGACGGCTGAGCGTGTCATGGCAGCGGTCAGACAGTTGGGATTCCGGCGCAATGCGGTCGCCGCGAACTTCAAGCGCGGTGTCAGTGGGGACACCATCGGCCTGGTCATCGACGACGTCTCCAATCCATTCTTCGCCACCGTCACGCGCGCCGTCGAGGACGTCACCCGGACCCAGGGTTTGCAGGTCATCATCGCCAGCTCCGACCACGACGCGCTACGGGAACGGGCCGTCATCGAGTCTTTGGTGGCGCAGCGCCTTGGCGGGTTGCTGGTGGTGCCCGTGGGTCGGGATCATCGCTACCTGGCTCGCGAGATGCGGCTGGGTACGGCGGTCGTGTTCCTCGATCGGCCCCAGGGCTACCTTCGCGCCGATACGGTCACCGCTGACGACTACGGCGGAGCGCGCATCGGGACCCAGCACCTCCTCTCACACGGCCACCGGCGGATCGCGATCCTCGCCGAATCGCTGTCGGTCCACACCGTGGCCGAGCGGATGCGCGGCTTTCGAGACGCCATGGCCGATGCGGGGATAGAGCCTTCGGAGCAGCTTGTGCGACAGGATCTGCAGCATGCCGATGACGCGGCACGAGCCACAGCCGGTCTGCTCGCGGGCGACCTGCCGCCGACGGCGATCTTCGGGGCAAACAATCGCATGAGCATCGGCGCCATCCAGGCCATCGCCCTGACCGGGCGCCGCATCGCCGTGGTGGGTTTCGACGACTTCGAACTGGCCGCCGCCCTGGCGACACCGGTCACCGTGGTCGGGCCGGATGTCCGTGAGCTGGGACGCCTGGGCGCACAGCTGCTGCTTCGAAGGATGGGCGGCTGGGATGGCGAGCCCGAGAAGATCGTCCTCCCGACCCACATCATCGAGCGTGGCTCCGGGGAGATCCCGCTAGCACCCGGTTGAGCTGGATCCCGGGGCTCGTCGCTCGGATCGATCACATGGTTGAGGGCCCGGATACGGTCCACAGGTCCAGCCCATGCACAGCGAGGATCGTCGGACGAGGTAAGCGCGGCGTCAGCGCCTGTCTATTGCCACAGGTCAGGGTAGGCGTGTTCACCGCTGAGCAGCTCGCCACGCTCGAACCGCGCCAGTGTGTAGGGACTCACATCGACCGAGCTGGAGGCTCCATCGAGGATCAGCTCAGCCATCCCGAGACCGACGGCCGGGGCTGTCTTGAAGCCGCTGCCCGAGAAGCCGCACAGGAGGTAGTGGCCCTCCGGTCCGACTCGATCGATGATGGCCCGCTGATCCGGAGTCATGCCGTCCTGGCCGCCGTGTGCGGTGCGGAGGATGGCCCCCGCCATCCATGGCACTCGCCGGCAGGCGCTGTCGATATGGATCTCCGTGGCCTCGGCCGCGATCTCCCCGTAGGGCCGATCGGGTGAGCCACCCAGCTCGTTGGCGGTCTCCAGCCCGACGAGCATCCCATCGTCCCCGTGTGGCCGGAAGTAGACCTGGCGTGCGTGGTCAAGCACGGTCGGAAAGCGCGGATCGCGCCCCGAGGGCAACTCGAAATAGAACGTGTCGTGCCGCCACACCCTGATGGGGAGGTCGAGACCAACGGTGGTCGCGAGCGCGGGCGCCCATGGCCCGGCGGCATTGACGACCACCGGCGCGGACAGGTGGCCCCGGTCGGTGTCGACGCCGGTCACTCGATCTGCCTCCGTGGTGATGGCCGTCACCGTCCGGCCCTGTTCGAGACGGGCGCCGCGTGACTGTGCCGCCGACAGGAACCCGCGGGCCGTGGCCGCCGCGTCCGCATACCCCGATCGTGGTTCGAAGGCCGCAGCCTCGATGTCGTCGGTGATGATGCCCGGCACCATCTGGGCGACCTCGCTGGGTCCGATAGTCCAGGTCTCGATGCCCAGTGCTTGCAGCATCCGCACGTTGGCGCGGAGGCGGTCGGTGATGTGGGGAGGGACCAGTTGCACGAAGCCATTGGCGACGAACCCGCAGTCACCCGCTCCGACCAGGTCCGACCAGTGCTCGAAGTACGGCAGTGAAGCCCAGGCCAACGCGGAATCCGAGGCCAGGTCGTAGTGGCTGCGCACGAAGCCTGAGGATCGGCCGGTGGATCCAGCTCCGACCGTGTCCCGCTCAAGCACGAGGACGTGGGCGCCACGACCCGAGAGATGGAACGCCAGAGCCGCGCCCTGGACACCAGCGCCGACCACGATGACGTCGGCCGTCGCGCTCACCAGGGCTCCCTCAGCATCGCTACATGATGGCCCAGGAGCACCTGACCGTGTCGCTTGGAAAGGCGGTCAGGCGACCAGATCCTGGTCGAGTGCGACCCTGGCTGCCTCGGTCCGCGTTGCCACGCCAAGCTTGCCCAGGATGTTGGAGACGTGGACGCCCGCGGTCGACTCGCTGATGAACAGTGCCGCCGCGATCTCCCGGTTGGTGTGACCTGCCGCGACCTCAGCCAACACCTCACGTTCTCGCCGGGTGAGCCCGAAGGCTGAGCCAGGGACCGCGGTCGGGGCGGACGCGCCGGCGCCGACGCGAACGCGGAGCCGTCGGGCCAGGACCTCGAGGTGATCCAGGAGCGGCCTGGCACCCAGACCAGAGGCCAGCCGGTGGCTTTCACGCAGGGCTTCGACCGCCGCGTCACGTTGGCCCGCAGCTTCCGCGGCTTCGGCCGCCCGCCACCGGGCCATCGCGGAGCGGAATGGGCGGCCCACGTCCCCCCAACCGTCGGCGATCGCCGCCCAGCGTTCGGGATCGTCGTCCCCCTCCATCCGGGCCTGCGCTGCCTGTACCTCGTCCGCATCGAGGCGCAGGACCGTCGCCAGGCGCTCCTCGGGCTCGAGTCCGGCTGGAACGTCACCCGAGCGTTCTATCAGGCGCTGCATGTCAGCCCGCGCCCGCGGCCAGGCCGTCGTCATCCGCGGCGAGGCGAGCCGTGCGCCCCAGCTCAGCCACCGGCCATGCGGCGACGCGTGACAACTCGGCCAGCCGCAGCCACAGCTCTGCTCCGCGCATCAGCTCGATACACTCGAAGGCGAAGTCGGCCGCCGCCCTGAAGTCGCCCTTGAAGGCACGGTCCTCGATACCGGCCATGTAGATCAGCCCGGCATTGTCACTCGCGACCTCGGGGAGCAGTCGCAGCGTCTCCGACCACAGCGAGGCGAAGCGTTCATCGCCGCTACACGCCATCAATTCCAGGACGTAGGTGGATCGATAGACGTAGGTGCCCTCGGCATGGCTGGCGACTCGGTCGGCAGCGGCAAGGATCGCGAAGGCCTCGTCCCAGCGTCCCGCCTCGAAGCCGAAGCTGGCCGCGCCGAAGCCCAGGTAGGCGCCGTAGCTGGCGCCTACGCCCCACTCGCCGGCGACCCGGATGCCCTCGACGCTCATCTCGAAGGCTCGCTCCGGATAGCCGGCCCACGCTTCGGTCTCCGCACCGTTGACGTAGGCGCGCGCGATATCGTCGGGCTCCCTGACCTCGAGAGCGATACGCAGTGCCTCGGCCAGTGACTCGCGGGCGGCCCGGGTCTCCCCCAGTCCAGCCAGCAGCATCCCCAGCGTGTTGCGGCCATGTCCCTCCATGACGCGGTCACCGATGGCCACGGCACCGGCGATCGCCTCCTCGCACAGGGGGCGAGCCTCGGATAGCCGGGCGTGGAGCATGTACACCTGTCCCAGTCCGGCCAGCGCCTTGATCCGCACGATGGGTGGATCGGTGGGGGCGGTGGCCAGGGCGTTCTCGTACGTCGGTATGGCGCCAGCCCAGTCGCCCGAGACCCACTGGGTCCGACCCAGCAGGATCAGCAGTCCGGTCAGGCGTGCCGGGTCGCCCTCGCCGAGCTCATCGATGGCGGCTCGGCACGCCACCACCGCCGGCCGATAGCGGGACGCAAGGTAGGAGGCGCGGGCCGTCCGTTCAAGCAGCTCGACATGGTCGATGTGGACACGTGGGTCGTCCTCGTCCCACAGCTGCAGCGCCTCCTCATGCTCGCGGGCGGCGATATCGAATGAGAAGCCCCGGACGGCGGCCGCCGCGCCGTCGATGGTGGCCGCCAGGGCGCGCTCATCCCTGGCTTCGCGCCAGTGGTGGGCCAGTTGCAAGAGGTAGCCCGCGCCGCTGACCGCGGCGGTGTCATGGGCAGCCAGGACATCGCCCCAGTCCCGATGCAGCCGGCGCCTTTCCGTCGGTAGCAGGCTCTCGTAGACCGCCTCCAGCAGCAGGGCGTGCCTGAAGGCATAGGCATCGTCGTGGTCGAGCGCCTGGGTCGGAACGAACAAGCCCGCGTCAACGAGCTGTCGCACATCCACGGCCATCGCCGCCTCGTCAAGCCCGCTCACACTCGCCAGCGAGTCGTGCTCCACGACGCGGCCACCCACCGCTGCGATGGCCAGCAGCTCGCGCGCCGACTCGGGCAGCCTGTCGATCCGGCTCAGCAGCACGTCGCGCAGCGATGTCGGCAGGGACGAGCCGACCAATTCGCGGGAGGCCAGCAGCTCCTCGATGAAGAACGGGTTGCCATCCGAACGGAGCTGGATCTCGTCGAGCTCGACGGCCGAGAGTTCGCGCTCCAGGATCTCGTGAACCAGCCTGGCGACGTCCGCCCCGTCGAGGGGCTCGAGGTCGATGCGATCGACGTCTCCAGCCCGTGACACCTCGGCCAGCCATGGACGCAGCGGATGCTTGCGAGTGACCTCGTCGGCGCGAAAGGTGACCACCAGCGAGATCGGCTCGTCATGGATGGCGCGGAGCAGGAAGGCGGTGGCCGCGAGCGTGTCGGAGTCGGCCCAGTGCAGGTCTTCGAGCTCGATGACCAGGGGCGAGCGCTGGGCATACCGGCGGAACAGCTCGAACAGGGCCTCATACAGTCGCGTCTGCGCCCACATCTCCTGCTCCGGAGGGAGCTCACCAGCAGCGAGCGCGGGTACCAGGCGGGCCAGATCCGCTCCGGCTCTCCCAGCCACGGCCTTGACCTGGGCGGCGCCGTCCTGTGCGATCAGGGTCCGGATCGATCTCCGCGTAGGGAGCGAACGGCAGGCATTCCTCGCCGACCGAGACACATCCGCCCAGCAGGACGCGCATGTGCCGTGCTTCGGCCTGGCTGCGTGCTTCATCAAGCAGTCGCGTCTTGCCGACACCCGCCTCGCCGCCGATGACGACATGACGAGGATGGCCCGCGAGGACCGAATCGAGGACAGCCCCCAACTGCCCCACCACCGCTTCGCGACCCACCAGCACCGGGCTGGTCATCCTGTGGACCATGCCGCCGATCATACGGTCTGACACGCCTTGATCGTCAGCTCCAGGGCTCCGCTCCACGAGGTGCCAGCTAGGCGTGAACGCGACCGAGCAGATGGTCGAGGGTCAGTCGGAGCGAGCTCCGTGGCACCCCGGGCGTGCGCTTGCGTGACGCCTGGGTCGAGGCCTTGTGCACGTTGGCCAGCCGGGCCAGTCGCTGCTGGTCGGCCTCTCGTCTGAAGTCGTGGCTGCGTGCGCTGGCAAGTTGGATCATCTCGAAGTCGTTCATCGGTCCGTCCTGGCTACTGCTTGGTCGACCTTGGGGGCTGGTCGGCTGTAGTCGGAACGATGCGTCTAAAGATGGGCCTCATACATCGGGAAGACCTTTAGTTCTCGCGAAGTCGGCCTTCATTCGTGCAGCACGGATAGCTTTAGGTGCTTGCAGGCTCGGCCTCATACGGTGCCGGCGGGCTTGACGACGGTGCGGGCGGGCTTGACGACGGTGCTGGTGGATCGGTCGTGGTGAGCGGGACCTGTAGCACCGGGCTGCCGAGACGCGACGCTCGGCGGCCATCACGATCGCGAGCGTCGAACACCAACATCCAGTCGCCCCCGGGCTCGGGGGCCGTCACCTCGATCTCCACCACGGCCGCAGTCCCAGGCTTCAGGTTGGGCACCCGCGCCCGGCCCACGGGCTGGCCGGCCTTCAGGCGACCCACGTAGCGCGCCGGTCGGGGAAGCGCGCCGACGACGATGTCCCAGCCCCGCATCTCCTCGTTGCCTGCGTTGCGAACCTGCACGCGGTAGGTAGCCGACGCGCCAGCGACCAGCGGAGCGGTCGGCCCATCGACCAGGTCGTAGCCGGCCTGGCTCTGGCGCCGGGCCAGGTACCTGGCGATGGCGTCGTAGTAGGCCACCGCCATGGCCGCGCGAACGGCTGGTCGCTTCAGCAGCCTGAGCTCGCGCGGGTTGGACAGGAACATGCCCTCGCTGAGCACGCCAGGCATCTGCGTGGGACGGCGCAGTCGGGGCGGGTCGTAGCCACGCAGGACGTAGTAGGGATAGATCAGCGCACCGTGGTCGTAGGGCTCGTGCCCCTCCCCGTCGACGGCGTCGAGGGCCGCCACCATCTCTTCCTGGATGATCCGTGCCAATCTCGCCGAGCGTGCGCTGAAAGGACGCTCATCGTAGAAATAGGTGGAGGGTCCACCGACGGACTTGTTGACGGCGGTGTTGTTGTGCACGGCGATGAACAGGTCGGCGCGCGCTTCATTGGCGGCATCCGGGCGCGCGGCCAGCTCGTCGGTGTCATCGATGACACCGTCCCCGGTGCGATCCTCGGCGGGATCATTGACGAAGGCGTCGCTGGTGCGGGTGATGACGACATCGAGACCAGCCCCTTCCAGCATGCGGGCCAGGCGCAGCCCGATGTCCAGGTTGAGATCGGCTTCGCGAGTCCCGTCGGCACCGACCGCGCCCGACAGCTCACCGCCATGGCCAGGATCGACGGCCACCGTGATGTACCCGGGACGCCGTGGGTAGATGGTGCGGTCGGCTACGGTCACCCATTCGCCGGCGCGGGCCGTTCGTCCGCCGGCACTGGCCGTGGCCGCTACGCGATACGGTCCCGCGGGCACCGGCTGGCCACTGTCGTCGCGGCCGTTCCAGGTGCTGTCCAGGACACCGGCATCCTGTGTTCCGGTGAACAGCTCCCGCACCGTGCGCCCGTCGAAGTCGGTGATCCGAAGACGCAGCTCGGCCGGGGCGGACAGCGCCGTGGTCACTTTCGATAGGCGCACCAGCGCTGCCCCCGATCAGGGGCGAGTCTTCGACGGAGACATCGACGAGGGCGGATCCGGCGACCTGTGCCACGGCCGTCCCCGGAGCGAGCAGCAGTCCCACCAGGACCATGGAGGACAAGGACCGGGAGGCGTCGACGCATGGTCACAGGATGCCAGTCGCGGGCTTGTCGCCGCCGAACGTTCATGCGCTATGGTCGAAGCTCGACCAAATCTGAGGAGGACGAGACGCTGTGAAGCAGCACAAGGTATCGATGCTGGGCACGGGGCTCATCGGCGACTTCTACACCACCACCCTGCACAGCCAGCGGAGTCGGGATCGCGTCCAGATGGTCTATTCGCGCTCCGATGAGCGAGGCCAGGCGTTCAAGGCACGTCACGCCATCGCGGAGTCCACGACCGACATGGGCGCCGCCATCGAACATCCTGATACCGACGTCGTGATCGTGGCGTTGCCCAATTTCCTGCATGAGGAAGCCGTCAGCGCCGTGGCCGCGGCAGGCAAGGCCGTGCTGGTCACCAAACCGCTGGGGCGCAACGCCGGCGAGGCCAAGCGGATGCTCGACGCGGTCGAGAGGGCCGGCGTCTTCGGCGGCTACCTGGAGGACCTTGTCTACACCCCCAAGTCACTGAAGGCCATGAACGCCACCCTGGGTGGCGCCATCGGCGATGTCACCTGGGTGCGCGCGAGAGAGACGCATCCCGGGCCACACTCGGCGTGGTTCTGGGATCACCGGCTCACCGGGGGCGGCGCCATCATCGACCTGGGCTGCCACTGCATCGAGATCGGCCGGGTCTTCGTGGGCAAGGGCAACCGGCCCGTCGAGGTGATGTGCCATACCGATACGCTGGTGCACCCCATCGACGCCGAAGACAACGCCATCGCCCTGGTGCGCTACGAGTCGGGCGCCATCGCTCAGTTCGAGGTCAGCTGGACCTTCCGTGGGGGCATGGACTTGCGCGACGAAGTGGCTGGCACCGAGGGCACCATCTGGATCAACCACTTCCTGCGGACGGGGCTCGAGATGTTCACCAGCGGCGCGGGTGCGGGCTACGTCGCGGAGAAGGCCGAGACGAATGCGGGCTGGCTCTTCCCGGTAGGCGACGAGGTGTCAGAACTGGGTTACACCGACATGTTCAGTGACATGTTCGACGCCATCGACGAGGGCCGAGAGCCCATGGAGACGCTCTACGACGGCTACGTCGTGAACGCCATCATGGACGCCTGCTATCGCTCGGCGGAGAGCCGCGCCTGGGAGCCAGTCGAGCTGGAATGGCGTGCCGGCAAGACCGAGCGCATCGGCAAGGCTCCCGAGTTGCATGAGGGCCTGGTGGTCATCAAGCGCGAGCTGCTGCCAGATGGTCGCTCCAAGCTCATCCTCAAGGACCCCGACAGTGGGGATTTCAGCGACCGCATCGTCTGATCCGGTCGGGACCCGGCCATCGTGAGCCGGTCCCGCCAAGTGCCTGCTGCGGCTACGGGAGCGCCGCGACGGCAGGCTCGACATCCTCGTTGGAGGTGATGACGAACCAGACCGTCTCACCACTGACGAAGCGGTAGGCCACCTCGCCCGCGCCGGCCTCTGGCGTCAGCCCGATGCGGGTGACGTCGCGACCACCGATGACCTCTTCACCCAGGATGGCATCGTCACCGACGCCCAGCATCAATGAGGTCAACGCCGAGGCGGTCTGCTCGCCGGGAACCCCCGGGAGGGTCCCGCCGGCGATGCTGACGAAGCCATCGCCGCTGCCGCCGCCTGCCTGCACCACCGAGAGCAGCCCGGCGTCGGCGCCGTTGTCGGCGGCGATGGCCTCGAAATCGGACATGGCGTCGGGCACCTGCGCCGCGATCTCGATCTCCGCTGAAGGCGAGCTGCTCCAGCGAGTAGCCCAGGACTTCCGCCGGCACCTGTGCCGCCAGCTCGGATGCGGCAAGCTCCGCAGCAGTCGGTGGCGCCGGCGTCGGCTCCGGCGGGAGCTCGACCTGCTCGACCGAGGCGGACAGGATCTTGACCGGGTCCTCGATGAGGTCGGAGGGCGGGCGGGCCTCCACGATGCGATCGACCACGTCCATGCCTTCCACGACTCGCCCGAAGATGGTGTACGTGCGCGCATCCTCGAGTGCGGCAGTGTTCTCGTCATCGAGGACGATGAAGAACTGGCTGCCCTGCGAGTGCGGCTGTGGCGTCCTGGCCATGGCCACGATCCCGCGCCCGTATTGGCCGACGACCTCCTCGTCCTCGATGGTGTACCCGGGGCCACCCTGCCCGGTGCCTTGGGGATCGCCGCCCTGGACGACGAACCCCGGGACGACGCGGTGGAAGCCGACGCCATCGTAGAACCCGGTGGACGCGAGGTTGAGGAAGTTCTGAGCCGCGACCGGAGCGGACTCGTTGAAGAGCCCGATCACGACATCACCCTCCTCCGTGGTCAGCCGCACGGCGGTGCCATCCCCCGCAGGGACGTCCATGGCCACGGGGTTGGGCGTGGCCATGGGCGGGCCAAAGGACGGGGCTGGGCCGGTGGGCGCATCAGACGCGGCCGGCGACTCGGATTGGGCCATCACCGGGGCGGCCACGGCAGCTGCGATCAATGAGAGGGCGGCCGCGATGGCCAGCATCCTGGGGTGGGGCATGAGGCTCCTCGCAACAAGGCTTCAGGGTTTCGATCGACCCATGGGGTCAGCGCCGAGCATAGGCGAGCATCACGGAATGTGGGTTGCACTGGTCCGCGCTCCGAGAAGGCAGGTCCGACGAACGGCGAGGCGCTAGCCTTGGAGCTCGCGCCATCCACATGGAGCCAGGACCAAGGTGGGCCCGGAGGACGGGACGATGCCAGGTGAACTGCATATCCGGGCCATGACCCGAGCCGAGGTCGGCCGACTGGTGGGTTGGGCGGCTGCTGAGGGTTGGAACCCCGGACTCAATGACGCTGAACTCTTCTGGCAGGCCGACCCGGAAGCCTTCATCGCGGCGGAGCTGGACGGCGACTTCATCGGTGGCGGTTCGATCGTCAGCTACGCCGGGGCCTTCGGGTTCATGGGGCTGTTCATCATCCGGGCGGATATGCGCGGCCAGGGGCTCGGCGGTCAGCTCTGGCAGGCGCGCCTGGAGCGTCTGAAGGCACGACTCGCACCCAGTGCGACCATCGGTATGGACGGCGTCTTCGAGATGCAGGACTGGTATGCCCGAGGCGGATTCGTCTTCGCTCACCGTTCGATCCGCTATCGGTCGCCCGGTGCGACGGCTACGCTGTCCCCGGGGATCCTGCCACTCGCCGACGTCCCGTTCGGGCTGGTCGCGGCCTACGATCGAGCCTGTTTCCCCGCGCCCCGCGAGCGGTTCCTGTCGACCTGGGTCGCCCAGCCCGACTGCCGCGCCCTGGCCATCGCCGACGGCGACGAGCTGCGAGGATTCGGCGTGGCTCGGCGCTGCGGCGAGGGAGCCAAGGTCGGTCCCCTGTTCGCTGACGACCGGGACGCGGCCGAGGCGCTCTTCGACGCTCTCGCGGCCATCGCTCCCGGCGAGCCGATCTACCTCGACGTGCCTGAGAACAACCCGGCCGGGATGGCGCTTGCGGCGGACCGGGGCATGGTGGAGGTGTTTGGAACGGCGCGCATGTACCTCGGACCACCGCCCCCGCTTCGAAACGAAAGCATCTTCGGGATCACCACGTTCGAACTAGGCTAGGCACCGCCTGACCACCCAGTTATCCACATCAGAAGCACACTTTTGCACTTGACAAGCAGAAGTATGCTCTGGGAGTGCCGACGCCGCGTCCGGTCCCAGAAGAGTCGCTCGACGCCATCGTGGCCATCCTTGAGCTGGTGCGTCGGGGTCGTGCGCACTCGCGGTCGGAGATCATCGAGCGCTCCGGCCTATCGCGGGCGATCGTCACCCAGCGCGTGGGTGAGCTGCTGTCGCGCGGTTTCCTGTTCGAGTCAGCCGCTCCCAGCACCGGCGGACGCCCGCCCCGGCGCCTGGAGTTCCGGGCTGATGCTGGGCACCTGCTGGTAGCCGATGTCGGAGCCACCAGTATCGATGTCGCAGTGGCTGACGCCAGCGGTCGCATCACCAGCCGGCACAACGAGG
Source organism: uncultured Chloroflexia bacterium (assembly GCA_963764785.1). GTDB lineage: Bacteria > Chloroflexota > Limnocylindria > Limnocylindrales > CSP1-4 > JAFMJV01. The sequence goes on from CAVXTU010000001.1 coordinate 561,557, forward strand.
CGGCCGATGTCGCGAACGGTCCCGTGGCCATCCTCGGTCGCGTGGAGGAACTCTTCGATCGACTGCTGGACGAGACGCAGCCTGCGGGCGACCTGTGGGGCCTGGGTATCGGCCTGCCAGGGCCCGTGGAATTCCGGACCGGCCACCCCGCCTCGCCGCCGATCATGCCGGGTTGGGATGGCTATCCCGTCCGCGAGCATTTCACGGAGCGTCACGGCGTCCCGGTCTGGGTCGACAATGACGTCAACATCATGGCACTGGGTGAGCTACGCGCCGGCGCCGCCCGGGGGCATGCCAACTTCATCTTCGTCAAGGTCGGCACCGGTATCGGCTCCGGCATCATCAGCAACGGGCAGATCCATCGTGGCGCACAGGGCAGCGCCGGCGACATCGGACACATCCAGGTGATCGGAGAGACCGAACGACTGTGTCGCTGCGGCAAGGTGGGTTGCCTTGAAGCCCTCGCCGGGGGCGGTGCTATCGCCCGGGACGCGGAGACACTGGCCACGAGCGGTCGCAGCCCGCGGTTAGCCACGGCCATGGGTGAGCATGGACGCATCAGTGCCCGGGATGCAGTGCGCGTCGCGACCATGGGCGATGCCGCCGCACTCGAGCTGTTCCTTCGAAGTGGGCGACTCCTGGGCCAGACGCTCGCGGGCCTGGTCAACTTCTTCAATCCGTCGCTCATCGTCATCGGCGGCGGCGTGGCCGGTGCTGGTGATGCCTACCTCGCGACCATCCGGCAGATCATCTACGAGCGGAGCGCGCCCCTGGCCACGCGGGACCTGCTGGTGCAGCTCTCGCGACTGGGCGGCCGGGCTGGCGTGATCGGCGCCGCCAGTATGGTCCTCGACCAACTCTTCAGCGCCGAGCACCTGGGGCACTGGATCGACAAGGGAGCCCCGACCGGCCTGGAGATCGTGGCGGCATGACCAACATCCTGATCTCGCCCAGGGATCATCGTCACACGCCGGCGGGGCCGATGGTGCATCATCTGCACCGCGCGCACCCATCTAGCCGTCTAGATGACTGCGTCCAGTCTTGGGGAGGAGGGGCATGAGTTTCAGTGACATCGGCGCGGCCGTCATCGGCAGTGGCTTCATCGGCACCGTGCATGCCGAGAACCTCCGCCGGCTGGGCGTCAAGGTGCGCGGTGTCCTGGGAAGCGATCCCGGGCGTGGCCAGGCTGCCGCCACGCGCATCGGCCTGCCCACGGCCTACCCATCGCTCGACGCGCTGCTCGAGGACCCGGAGGTCCAGGTCGTGCACGTCACCTCACCCAATCAGCTGCACTACCCGCAGGTGAAGCAGATCCTCAATGCCGGTCGCCACGTCGTCTGTGAGAAGCCCCTGGCGGTGACATCGACCGAATCCGCGGAGCTGGTCGAACTGGCGGCGGCTTCGGACCGCATCACCGCCGTGAACTTCAACATCCGCTTCTATCCGCTCAACCAGCATGCCCACCAGATGGTGCGCGACGGCGAGCTGGGCGAACCACGCCTCATCACCGGCCACTACTTCCAGGACTGGTTGCTGCTCGATTCCGACTGGAACTGGCGGCTGGAGCCGGACAAGGGCGGCAGCCTGCGCGCGGTCGGCGACATCGGCTCGCACTGGATCGACCTGACCAACTTCATCACCGGGCTCAAGGTCCACTCGGTGATGGCCGATCTCTCCACGTTCGTCAAGATCCGTCAGCGACCCACCGGACCGGTGGAGACGTTCAGCCAGGAGCGAGCTACGGACACCGTCCCCACCGAATTGAGTACCGAGGACGCTGCGCTTATCCTGCTGCGCTATGCCAACGGTGCTCGGGGTTCGGTCGCGATCAGCCAGGTCAGCGCGGGCCGCAAGAATTCGCTGCAGTGGGAGATCGACGGTTCCAGCTCCGCGGCGTGGTGGGATTCAGAGACACCCGACCACTTGTACGTCGGCCATCGCAACCGGCCCAACGAGATCGTCTTCCGCAGCGCCGAAGTCATGAATGAGACGGGCACACGGGCGGCTAGCCTGCCCGGCGGCCACGTCGAAGGCTTCGGTGATACCTTCCATGCCCTGTTCCGTGAGATCTACCGCGCTGTTGATGCTGGGCGCGCGCCGGAACGGCCGTTCTACGCCACATTCGCCGATGGGCACCACGAGATGCTGGTCGGAGACGCCATCGCGAGGAGTGCGCGCGATGGACACTGGGTCGAGGTGGCCTAGCCTGATGAAGACTCGTTAGCGATGCTCAAGATGGGGAGGACGACGTGAAGCTCGGTTTCCTGACAGCGCCGTTCCCGGAGACGCCGCTGATAGACGTCGCCGACTGGGCAGCATCAGCAGGCTTCGAGGTCCTTGAGATCGCCTGCTGGCCGCGGAGCAGTGGCGCCACGCGCAAATACGCTGGCACCTCGCACATCGACGTCGCGGCCCTGACCGATGCACAGGCATCCGAGATCAGGGCGCAGATCGCGGGCAAGGGTCTGGATATCTCAGGCCTGGGCTTCTATCCCAATCCCCTCCACCCCGATCCCGATACCCGTGCCGCGGCCATCGGGCACCTCAAGTCGGTCATCGTGGCGACCGGCAGGATGGGCCTGCCGCTGACCAACACGTTCTGCGGCGGCGATGCCCGCAAGACCGTCGACCAGAACTGGGAAGAGGCGCTCAAGGTCTGGCCGGACATCGTGCGTTTCGCACAGGATCATGGGGTCAAGATCACCTTCGAGAACTGCCCCATGATCTTCAGCGATGACGAGTGGCCGGGCGGCCATAACATCGCCTGGTCGCCCTACATCTGGCGGCGCATCCTCGAGGAGTGGGGCGACACGGTGGGCCTCAACTTCGATCCCAGCCACCTGGTCTGGCTGATGATCGACCAGGGCCGCTTCATCCGCGAATTCGGCGACTACATCCTCCACTTCCAGGCCAAGGACGTGATGATCGACCGCGATGGACTCTACGAACGCGGCTCTTTGTCCGGCGGCATCGGCTGGCAGATCCCGCGCATCCCCGGGCTCGGCGACGCACCCTGGGCGGAGATCTTCTCGGCGCTCTACCGAAGTGGCTACGACGGCCCCATCATCATCGAACACGAGGACAAGGTCTTCGAGGGTACCGACGAGAAGGTCAAACGCGGCTTCCTCGTCGCTCGCGACGTGCTGCGTCCTTATATCAAGTGAGCAAGGCTAACGAAGGAGCCCAGTGACGGAGTTCAACGGCATCGGAGCCTGGTTCGACGAGGCTGAGGCACTTCTCGACCGGATCAGGGCAACGCAGGCAGAGGCGATGGAGGCGGTGGCGCGACTGTGCGCCGACTCGATCGCCGCGGACGGCCTGGTGCACCTCTTCGGCACCGGTCACTCGCGCATCCCGGTCGAGGAGATGTTCCCGCGCTACGGCAGCTTTCCGGGTTTCCACCCCATCGTCGAGCTGTCGATGACGTACCACACCGACGTGGTGGGCTCCAACGGCCAGCGCCAGGCCATGTTCATCGAACGCATGCCCGGACTTGCCGAGGTCATCCTGGACAACTTCAGCTTCGAGCCTCGCGACGTGATGATGATCTTCAGCGCCAACGGTCTGACCGCGGTGCCGGTGGAGATGGCGCGCGGAGCACGTCGGCGGGGCATGAAGGTCATCGGCGTCACCGGCGTGACCCAGTCGCTCGGCGGCGAGCCCGATCCCGCGGTCGGCGGCCGGCTGCTCGACGAGGCCGACCTGGTCATCGATCTGTGCACGCCCGAGGCCGACGCCATGGTGCTGGTCCCCGGCCTTGACACGCCCGTCGGCCCCGGCAGCACACTGGCCTATGTGGCCATCGTCAACGCTCTGAAGGTGCGCATCGCCCAGCTCCTCGTGGAGCAGGGCGTGACGCCACCTGTCATCACGCGTGCATCCGTCGTGGGCGCCGAGCGTTCGCGAGCGCTGTTCGACAGCGCCTATCGGGAACATGCGCGACGTGTGTCACGGACCATCGTCCGCGAGCCAGATGACGAACCAGTCAGACACGCCTGAGCAGAAGGAGGTGCCACGGGACGCTCTGATCGACTGAATCCCAGGCATCGACCGGGCGCCAATGTCGTTCGGCGAGCCACTCGAACTCGACCTTCGTGTGAGGAGGACAAGGAGCCACATGGACAGGAAATACGCAAAGATCTTCGCCGGGGGCGCAGCGGTCGCGCTGGCGCTCGCGAGCGTTGGGACGGTCGTCGCGCAGGATGAGAGCGCGGCTCCGATGGAATCGATGGCCGCAGGTGGCGGCGACTACGTCATCGGGTTCTCGAACCCGGGCGGCGTCGGCAACGGCTGGCGCGAGGAGCAGATCTGCGCCGCCAAGGCGCAGGCGCTCGCGTCCGGTGAGGTCGCCTCGATGAACATCGTTCATCGCGATACAGACCCGGCCGGCCAGCTCGAAGACATCCGCAACCTGATCGCTGCCGGGGTGGACGCCATCGTCCTCAACCCATCAGACGGCGAAGCACTCAACAGTGCCATCAAGGAAGCCACCGACCAGGGCATCGTGGTCGTGTCGGTCGACGCGCCCGTGACCGAGCCGTCGGCCTACAACCTCTCGAACGACCAGGAAGAGTACGGCCGCCTTGGCGCCGATTGGCTATTCGAGAAGCTGGGTGGCGAGGGTGACGTCTTCTACATGCGTGGCATCGCCGGACATCCGGCTGACACGGCTCGCGACGTCGGCTTCAAGGCTGCACTCGAGAACTACCCCGGCATCAATATCGTCAACGAAGTCTTCACCAGCTGGTCCCAGGACACCGGCAAGCAGCAGATGCTTGACATGATCGCCTCCGGCCAGAACGTCGATGGCGTGTGGACATCGGGCATCGACAACATCATTCCTGAGGCCTACCAGGAGTCCGAGCAGCCGTTCGTGCCCGTGGTGGGTGCCGACAACGCCGGCTTCGTCTCGCAGCTCCTGACCATCGATGGTCTCGAGGGCGCGCTGGTCACCAACCCCGGCACCGTCGGTGGCGCAGGCGTTGCGCTGGCGCTGCAGATCCTCGATGGCAACGCCCCCGAGGAGCACACCGTCACCGTCGACCCGACGCTGATGGCCAACGACAACGAGGAAGGCCTCGCGATGATCGCGGCCTCCCAGAACCCCGATCTCAGTGCGACCTGGCCGGTCATGCTGCAGATCCCCGGTTGGACGACCTATACGGACGAGCAGCTCATCGCTTGCCTCGGCCCGGGCGAATAGTCCCAGCCTTCTAGCGATGCGAAGGGGACGCGGACGTCAGTTCGCGTCCCCTTTCATCCAGCCACTTCAGCGAGATCTGATTTGACGCTCGAGACCACTCCCAGTGCTTCCGACGCATCCACGACCGTGCTGCTCGACGCCAGCAGCGTGGTCAAGACCTATGGCGCCGTCGTGGCGCTGCGCGATGCATCCCTGGCGGTGCGTCCGGGCGAAGTGCACGCCCTCATGGGTGCCAACGGGGCGGGAAAGTCCACGCTCGTCAAGATCCTCACCGGGGCCGTGCATCCCGATTCGGGTCGCATCGTCATCCGCGGGCAGGAGCGTGTGGTCCATTCACCGTCGGAGGCGCGCAAGAACGGACTCGTGCCGGTCTACCAGGAACCTGCGCTCATCCCCGATCTCGACGTCATCTCCAACCTGCGTCTGACCGATACGCCCGTGGGCCTATTCATGGATCGGCTGCATGCGCTCGGTGTCTCTGACCTCGACGAACACGAGATGGTCAGCGACATCCCCCTGGCCATCCTGCGCGTCATGGACCTGGCCCGCGCCATGGCTATCGAGCCAGATGTGCTGCTGCTCGACGAGATGACCGCAGCACTGCCTGCGGACCTGGCCGAGAAAGTGCTCACCGAGGTCGGCAACTACCGCGAGGGCGGACGCTCGGTCATCTTCATCTCCCATCGCCTGCTTGAGATCACGACCTTGTGTGACCGCGCCACGGTGCTGCGGGACGGCGAGACCGTCGGCGTCGTGGACATGGCACTCGGCGCCGAGGAACGCGTCGTGGAACTCATGCTCGGTAGCCCCGACGAGGACGAAGCCGATATCCATACCAGCGTCGCGCGCGTGAGCACGAGCGACAGCCCGAACGCTGCAGCGACCGTGACGCCGCGGCTCTCGGTGCGCGACATCAGTCACGGCAACAAGCTCAAGGATGTCTCCTTCGATCTGTACGTCGGCGAAGTACTTGGCCTGGTCGCGCTGGAGGGCCAGGGCCAGGATGAGCTCTTCGGCATCCTCTCGGGCAGCTCGCGACCATCCGCCGGCAGCCTGCTCGTGGATGGACGCGAGGTCAGTTTCGGCCACCCTCGAGACGCCATCGCAGAGGGGCTCGTGTATGTGCCCGGCGACCGTGTCGAAGGCCTCCTGATGCAGCGCTCGGTGCGCGAGAACATCGCGTTGCCGTACACCGCGCCGGCCCGACGCTGGGGACCCATCGACATGGCGTCGGAGAAGAAGAACGTCGAGATGGCCATCGAGCGCCTCCAGATCGACACCCGGGCGCAGGGCGAGGTGCGCCGCTTGTCCGGCGGCAACCAGCAGAAGGTGACCATCGCTCGATGGATCGCGGGCGGCGTGCAGACGCTGCTGTGCTTCGACCCGACGCGCGGCATCGATATCCGCACCAAGCGCCAGATCTATCATCTGTTGCGCGAGCTCGCCGAGGCCGGCTCGGCGGTGCTGCTGTACACGTCGGAGCTCGAAGAAGTGAGGCTCGCATGCGACCGCGCCGTGGTCATCTTCGGCGGTGAGGTCGTCGACGAGATGCCCGCAGCGACCGCAGACGAGGCGGCCCTGATGCGCGCGGCGTACGGTCTCCCCCGCGACGTGGCTGACGCGCGGCTGCCGAGCGCCCACCACGATCCGGAGGCGATGGCTTGAGTACCGCCACGCCCGCGACCCGTTCGATGAGCGGCGGCTCGGCCGCGGCCAGTCTGGCCCGGTTCTTCAAACGCAATGGCTGGGTCATCGGCTTGTGGGTCCTGCTGGGCCTGCTGATCGCATTCACCAAGATCATCCAGCCCAACTGGGGCGCCAGCGCGTTCGCCATCCTCACGCTCGCGGCACTGCCATACGCCTTCGCCACGGCCGGTCAGACGATGGCAGTCATCACCGGCGGCGTCGACCTCTCGATCGCCGCGATGATCACCTTCATCAGTGTCACCGCGGCCGTCCTGATGCAGGGTCGATCGGAGGAATTCGGACTCGTCGCGGTCGTGCTGATCCTGCTCATGGGCCTGGTCGTGGGCACTATCAACGGCCTGTCCGTGGTGCTGACCCGTGTGCCCGACATCGTGGTCACGCTGGCCTTCTACTTCATCTGGGAAGGCGCGGCGCTGATGGTGCTCGACCACCCGGGGGGCGCTACATCGCTCTGGCTCAAGGAGCTCATCCTGGGCACGATCGGCGCCGACTTCCTGCCCGCCGAGATCACGAGCTGGGCGCCCAAGGCGCTGATCATCATGGTCGTGGCCCTGGGCATCGTGTGGATCCGCTCAAACGTTCGCGCCTGGGTCTGTCGATGTACGCGGTCGGATCTGACCGGCTGGCGGCGTTCCGTAGCGGCGTTCCAGTCGACCGCACTCGTGTCGTGGCCTACTCGCTGGCCGGCCTCTTCGCGGCCATGGGCGGCCTGGCCATCGTCATGAACACCGGCGTGGGTACGCCTGTCCAGGGCCCGTACCTGTTGGCCAGCGTGGCCGCCGTCGTGCTCGGAGGCGTCAGTCTCGCGGGCGGCAAGGGTGGTCTGGTAGGTCCCATCGTGGCGGTCCTCATCCTGCGCCTTGTCCGCCAGGACCTCACCTTCCTGTCCATCGACCCCAACGTCTCGCAGGTCATCGAGGGCACCATCATGGTCGTGGTGGTCATGCTCGGAGGCGTCGTGGCCATCCGGAACCGGCGAGCATGAGCACGAAGCGCAAGCCGCGAGCATGCAGCGCGCCGTCTGTCAGCCTGAGCATCGCTCAAGGCGCTGATGCGCGACAAGCCGATCATCCCGCTGGTGGTGCTGCTGGCCGCGCTGGTCGTGCTGCTCGAACTCATCCAGCCGGGCATCGTCAACGAACGCTGGATCGGCAACACCATCAAGTCCGCCGTGCCACTGGCCATCCTCGCGGCCGCGCAGACGCTCACCATGCTGACCGGTGGCATCGACCTATCGGTCGGCGTGGTCGCGACCATGAGCGCGTTCGTGATGGCCTCCCAGGTCAGCAACATGGACCCGATCCTGGCCATCCCGCTCTCACTCGTGCCGGCGGCGCTGGCCGGACTGGTGAGCGGCATCGGCATCGGCATCTTCCGCGTCCACCCCCTGATCATGACACTGGCTGTGGGCCTGGTCGTGACCGGCCTGCTGCTGGTCTACCAGGTGAGCACGCTGGGCACCGCCACCGAGGTCCCGGAAGTGCTGCGCTGGCTGGGCACGGGCCGCTCGTTCGGCATCCCCAACTCGTTGCTCGTCTTCGTCCCACTGTCGCTTGGTCATCATCTTCGGGCTGCGGCGCTCGGGTTTCGGACGACTGCTCTATGCGGTCGGTGACAACGAGCAGGCCGCGCGCCTCTCAGGCGTGCGGGTGTGGCAGGTCCTCATCACCTTGTACGTCATCGCCGCGGTCCTCGCGGGCATCGGCGGGCTGGTCTACGTGGGCCTCGTCAACACGCCCATCGCTGTCGCTGGCGGTGCCCCAGCTGTTGCCGTCGGTGGCGGCCGCGGTGATCGGCGGCACTTCGATCTTCGGCGGCCGCGGCGGGTACGGCGGCACCATCGTGGGTGCCCTCATCCTGGTCGTGCTGGGCACCATGCTGACCGTGCTGCAGATGCCCGAGGGCACCCGCCGCATGATCTTCGGCCTGCATCATCCTCGCCGTGACCGCGCTGTACGTCCGTGTGACGGAGGAGCGCTAGTCGCGAATGCCATGAGCCATGCCACGCGTCATATCGGGCTGGACCTGGGTGGCACCAACATCAAGTGGGCGGTGGTCGAGCGGGGCGGTCCGGACGGCTGGCACACGCTCAGACGGGGCCAGGTCGCGACCGACACCTCGCGTGCGGCGAGCACAGCGTGGTACCGCAGCTCGCGGAGTTGGCCGCCCAGGTGCGCGAGGACAGTCGGCGGGACCGTCGGTAGCCTCGGCGTAGCAGTTCCCGGCCTGTACATCCCCGAAAGCGGCGTGGTCACCTTCCTGACCAACGTGCCCGGTGATTGGTCCGCCACCGAGGTCGGCAGACCACTGGCGGCTGCCACGGGTCTGCCCACCGCACTCATCAACGATGCCCGGGCCTTCGGTCTGGCTGAGCTGCGCTTCGGCGCCGGACGCGATGTCGACGCCTTCGTCGGGCTCACGCTGGGCACCGGCATCGGGGGCGTCTTCGCGCTCGACAACCAGGTCATCCAGGGCTATCGCGGCCAGGCGGGCGAGTTGGGCCACCAGACCATCGATCCCGATGGGCCCTGGTGCGGCTGCGGCAACCGCGGCTGTCTGGAGGCCTACGCACGGGCCGACCAGGTAGCCCTCGCCTGCGGGACGGAGACACCCCGGGAAGCGGTGGAGGCGGCACGGGCTGGTGATGCGCGGGCCATCGATGGCTTGGCACAAGTCGGCCGCTACCTTGGTATCGGCATCTCGAATGCGGTCACGCTGTTGACGCCGGAACGCGTCATCCTCGGCGGCGGCTGGGCCAGTGCCGGTGAGCTGATCATCGGACCCATCAAGGCCGAGATGCGGCGCCGCATCATCACCACGCCGGTCGAGCGCATCGACGTGGTGCAGGCCGAGCTGGGCACCGCCGCCGGTGCCATCGGGGCGGCAGTGCACGCTGCCGAACAGTCCCCACTCGCGCGATGACCCAGCTCACCTACGCACCACGCTATCGCGAGATCGAGCAGGCCCTGCGCGCGCGCATCGCCAGCCTGCGCCCCGGCCAGCGGCTGCCCTCTGACGCCGATCTGTGTGTCGAGTTCGGGGTCAGCCGCATGACCGCGCGACATGCCATGGCGCAGCTGGCCGAGGAAGGTCTGGTACGCCGCGATCCGGGACGCGGCACCTTCGTGGCCGAGCCACCGACGCACCGGCGCGCCACGTTCCTGATGACCTTCAGTCATGAGATGCGCCGCCAGGGCCGGGTGCCCAGCTCGCGCGTCGAGAACCGCAGCATCCGCACCCCGACCGATGCCGAGCGGCTGGACCTGCGCGTCAGCCGGGCCGACGAGGTCGTGGAGCTGCGGCGGGTCCGGCTGGCCGATGGCGTGCCCATGGCGCTCGAGCTCGCCGTGCTCGCTCCATCTTGCATCGCCTCCGTCGCGGAGGCCGACCTCGAGGTCGGCTCCCTGCACGAGGCACTGATCGGCGCGGACATCGTGCCCACGCGAGGCACGTCGTCCATCCGAGCTGAGGCTGCGAGTGTGGAGGATGCCAGGTCGCTCGGTGTGGCCATCGGCGAGCCGATGCTCGTGGAGCGTCGGCTCATCCTCGATCAGCGTGGCCGGCCCATCGAGCGCACCGAGTCCAGGTATGCGGCCGACCGCTATGGCCTGAACGTGGGCTTCTCGGTCGAGGACGGGACGTCGGCCAGGGGGGCCGACGATGCCTGAGCTCTCGGGACGATTGGTCCTGCCCGATGGCATCGTGCCGGGTCGACTCACCGTGGAAGGTGGATCCATCGCCGATATCGAGGTCGACGCTTCTGTCCAGGGCGGTCGCATCATCGCGCCCGGCTTCATCGACGTGCATGTGCACGGCTGGGGCGGCTACGACGCCATGGGCGGGCCCGATGCGCTGACCGGGATGGCGCGGGCGCTGGCCGCGCACGGCGTGACCTCCTTCCTGCCGACCTCCGTGACCGCATCGTTCGCAAAGCTCACGACCTTCGCGGAGGATGTCCGATCGTGGATGCCCAACGCGCCTGCTGATGGCGCCGAGCCGCTGGGCTTCAACATGGAAGGGCCATTCCTGGCCGAGGACAAGAAGGGCGCCCATCCTGCGGACCTGCTGCGCCATCCTGCGGACCTGGACGAGGTGCGGCTGGCCACCTTCATCGAGGGGCTCCGGGTCATCACTATCGCGCCGGAGCTGCGCGGTGCCCCCGAGCTGATCAGGAGGCTCAGCGGAGTCGGCGTGCGGGTGTCGCTGGGACACTCCGGGGCGAACGTGGCCAAGGCTCGCGCCGGCTACGCGGCCGGAGCCGTTACCACCACCCACCTCTTCAACGCTATGGTCGGGGTGGTCCACCGAGAGCCCGGGCTCGCGCTCGAGGCATTGCTCGATGACGAGATCTGGGTGGAGCTCATCGCCGATACCCTCCACGTGGACCCGGCGTTGTGGCCGCTCATCTGGCGACTCAAGCCAGCATCCCGGGTGTTGCTGGTCAGCGACGCCATCGCACTGGCCGGGTCCGGCCGCACCAGCGGCAGGGTCGGCGAGCTCGAGGTCCGCGTCGATGGCGACCGGGTCACCCTGGTCGAGGGAGGCAATCTCGCTGGATCGGTGACGGCACTCGACCTGGAGCTGGGGAACGCGGTCCGAGCCGGCATCCCGCTGGCCGACGCCGTCGCGGCGGCGGCGACCAATCCGGCCGGCATGCTGGGCCTCACGGACCGGGGACGGATCGCGACAGGCCTGCGCGCCGATCTCGTAGAGTTGGACGTCGACTGCACCGTCAGGCGGGTCATGCGCGCCGGGACCTGGATCATCGGCGACTGATCAGGCCGCCGGAGGTGGTGGCACCGGCAGCGTGATGGCCTGCTCGTCGGTCCGTGCCATCCGTCGAGCGAAGGATGGTCCGGACAGTGCCAGCCACACTACCGCACCGCCCAGGAGCAGCGTCACGGTCGCGACCGCGAACAGGGCGGTCGCGCCGAACACCTCGTAGATGAGCCCGCCTGCGATATCCGCGATGATCGGCGCCACGCCCGCGTAGGCGAGCCAGGCGACCGACTGGCCGAGGGCGTAGAGGTGCCTCGGCAGGAGCACCCCGATGATCATCACCATGGCCATGTAGCGCATCGCGTAGGACGTGCCGTCCACCGTCCGCAGCGCCGTGACCATCCACGGCTCGGGAGCGAGCGCGACGAGCGCCATGAGGATGGCGGCGATCACAGCGCCCATCACGAACAGCGACCGCAGGCCCCACGCCGCCACCAGCCGTCGTGAGCTGACGAACACCGGGATCTCCACGAGGGCCGGCAGGGCCGCGGCAAGCCCGATGAGGAAGACGCCACCGCCCTGGTCGAGGATGCGCAGGCCGATGAATTGCCACGAGGCATGCTCCCCGACCGATGTGATGAGCAGGCCCAGCATGAACCCCAACAGGACCGGGGTGAGGAACAGCGGCAGCCAGCTCCGTACGGCCGACCTGGCGCCGCTGACCGTCCGCGGCGCACGCTCGACGGGAGGTTCGGCCGCTCCCGGCCGTGGTGACCACAGCACGATGGCGGCCAGGAGGAGCGACGACGCCACGAACGCCGTGAACACGAGAGCCGGCCCGACCAGCATCCAGACCGCGCCCGCCACGACTGCGGAGACTGCCCAACCGGCCGAGCCCCACATCCGGATCCGGCCGTAGCTCGTCGAGTCGTCGCCGAGCTCGTCCAGGACCAGGGCGTCGATGAGCGGACCCCAGGGGACCGCACCGACCATGACCACCGAGATCACCAGCGCCAGCGTCACCGGATCGCTGCCGCTGGCCAAGACCAGGAGCCCACCGACGGCGGCGGTGACCGCGGTCAGGGCGATGGTTCGGGGTCGGCCCAGCCAGCCGTCGGCGATGGCGCCCCAGACGGGATAAGCCAGGAGCGCCACCAGCCCCGACAGCCCCAAGATCAGACCGATCTCGGCCGCGTCCATACCCCGCTCCACGAGCAGCGCCACAGGGAAGGGCATGATGGTCCCGAAGGCGACGCCCTGCACGGCGTAGATCAGATCAAGGCGCCGGATGGTCACGCTCCGAGTATGGGTGAGCGGTCCTGTCCCATGCCTGCCGATAGTCCACCTTGTGGCCTCTTGGCGAAGGGGTTACGGTCCGAACCGCACCTGACTGCACCAATGACCAACCGCAAACCCTGAGGAACGACCCATGTCGTCTGGGGCCTGCCGCGCCCTCGCAGCTTTGCTGCTTACGCTCGTCGCCACGATCGGCTTGACGCTGCCCGTCGCCGCAGAAGAAGCGAGGCTGAACGAGCTTTCGAGGGTCACCTACACAGTCGACCCCAACACTGGCGACGTCGATGTCAAGATCATCGTCAGACTGGAGTCCGCGAATGGCAGAGCGGTCCCGCCAGGCACATGGGGACCCATCGTGGTCGAGGAGCGCGCGACGCCAGTCGTCGAACCCAAGGAGGAGTACCAGATCGTCGATGGCAGTAGGGACCTCCCTGGGCCGTGGGAGGCGATCGAGGTACTCCGCCCGAAGGTCGACCCGAACTCTAAGAAGCCAATACAGATCTTCACCATCTCGTACACCCTCAAGGCCGCTACGAGCCGGGACTCGCGGCAGCTGAAAGACACACCCGCACGTGTCGACGCGGGCTACGTCTATGTCTGTGTCCCCGGCCAGGCTGCTGACCAGGGCACGACGATTCTGAAGATCAAGAACGGCTCACGATTCGAGATCGACCAGTCCGGCTCCATCCTTGTCCCCAACAGCCAGGGCGACCTCCAATCCGACAACCCAGGGGCGCCCACCGACCTCTTCACCTGTGTCGAGGGCACGCGCGATGGCCAGCTGGCGACCAGGAACTTCCCTGGGCCGGACGACCGCACGATCGTCCTGCAGGCTTGGCCCGGCCCAAACACCGGCTGGCTCGATGCCGCAGAGGCGAACGGTCAGCCCGCACTGGACGATATCCGTGCGACCCTGGGCCTGAAGATCCCAGGTGAAGGCCCCATCATCATCCGCGAGGCCCCTGCACGATCGATCGGCGGGTATGCCAGCGACCATGACACGCCAGGCATCGTGCAGCTGGACGAGAACGGTGGTGCGCCTCGGATAGGCCAGAACGGTGGTGGCACCGACCCGGAGCACGAATTCGCCCACGTCTGGTTCGGAACGGACAACTTCCTGGAACTTTGGCTCCGTGAGGGCCTGGCCGAGTGGACCGCCGGCAAGGTCAGCGGCGAGGTCTGCGCTCCGGTCGACAGCAACCAGAACGGTGTGGACCTGTCCGACTGGAAGGTCGAGCAACCGACCTCCAACCTGAACACCATCGAGGAGCAGATCGCGGCCCAGGAGGCCGCCGCCTGCGGCATCGTCAGCGCCATGGCCCAGCGGATGAGCGACGAGCAGTGGCGTGAGGTGCTGGGCTCCATGCTCTATGGCGAGACCAAGTACATCGGCAGCAGCGGTCCCGGCATCGCCTCTACCAACGTCGTGGACTACCAGGAATGGCTCGATGCCGTCGACGAACGCGGCCTGGTCCCAGCTCGCCAGAGCGACCCGGGCTACACCGGCGATGTCGCCGGCCTCGACCTCGATTTCGCACAGAACCTGATCGACCAGTTCGGCGCGGATGTCGACCCGGTCCTCCTGGAGCAGCGCTCTGCGACCCGCGCCCGATACCACCAGTTCCTCATCGACGCTGCTCCGCTTGGCGCACCGCTGTCCGTTCGAAAGGCCATGGACGATTGGTTCTTCGACGAGGCCAACGCTGCGCTCGACAAGTCATACGAGGTTCTCGACGCACTCCGGGATGCCGACGCACTGCTACCGACCGCCGGGCTGCTCGGGTTCATCCAGCCGGCCTTCGAGGGCGCTTCGGACGACGACGCGCTTGAGGCTGTCCTGAAGCAGACACTCTCGTTGCGTGACTCCGCATCCGGCGTCGGGGCACCGCTCAGCCAGCTGCAGGTCGCCTCGCCGGAGGGTTGGAGCTTGCCGATGGCCATCAGCGAGGCTATCAAAGGCCAGCGGTTCGACGAGATCATGGCGGCGATCGGACCGTCCCTGCAGGTCGTCCAGGACGTCTCCGCGGCGAACGAGGCCATGCCCCAGGCGGGACTGCTCGAGAAGTACAAGGATCGCTACGAGTCCACTGCGACCGTGACCGGCCTCCAGGAGCTGGCCGACGAGGTGACCGACGTGCGGGCGCAGGCACAGCGGACCGCGACGGCACTGCAGGATCTGCAGACCTCCGTCGGAGAGTGGCAGATCCCGGATGCCGTGACCAAGCCGCTCGAAAACGGCCAGATCGCGGCCGGCTTCGCCATCATCACCGACGCCCGGGCGGTGGTGAAGGCCGCAGGTGATGCTAATCGCGCCCTGCCTGGATACGACCTCAGCTCCGACATCCGGACGCGCTTCGAGGCGGTCCAGGACAGCACGCAGATGTCCACGCTCCGCGCGGACACGGAAGTCATGCGCGACCAGGCCCAGGCCATCGGCGACGCCCTGGGCGCGTTGGAGTCGCAGGCTCCGGAATGGCAGCTCCCGGCGGTGATCCGGACACCCATCGATCAGCGGGATTTCGCGACGGCGGCACGAGTGGCGGCTATCGCCCAGGGCTGGATCAACGATGCCTACGAGGCGAATACCAAGCTCCCGGCCATGAACGCCATCGACCGGGCCCAGCAGGACTTCGAACAGGCCGCCACGGAGGCCGACCTGAAGGCCGGTGCCGAGCGCGCCAACAACTGGAACATCGCAGCCGACCGGGTAGCCGAGGCCCAGGCGGCCATCGTCCGACCCCGTGATCTCCTGGCCGATCTGGGCCTCTGGGGTACCGACCTTCAGCCCATCCTTGACCAGGCGATCGAGGCAGCCGTCGATGGGGACAGCCAGAAGGCCTTCACCCAGGCAGCAATCGTCATCAATGCGGTCAACAGCGCGTCATCGGACGGCGGCCTTCGCCTGGCCGGCGTCATCTTCCTGGGCGTGGCCATCGTCGGCGTGCTTGGCCTGTGGCTGATGCTCCGTCGTGAGGCCGGTCCGCCCTGGGCCCGCCAGACCAAGCCACACTGGGTCGATGACAAGAAGGACCGGCGGCTGCTGGGTCGCGGCAAGAAGAAGGACAGCAAGGACAAGAGCGTCAAGCCCAGGTAGTACTCCGATCCGGGCGAAGCCGGGCTAGCTGCCTGCGCCCAGGCTGACGAAGCTATCGATGATGACGCTGGTTCCGGTAGACGACGGATCAGCCGTGCCAGTCGGCTCCACGGAGACCTGCTGGCCGGTGCCATCGAGATCGGCGATGTAGACGATCTCCGGCTTGCCGGCCGTGGGCGCATAGAGGTCCACCAGCCCCACCGCCTGTCCGTCGACCGAGATCGACGCCCGGCCACCGTCGGGACCCCGGCGCGCGATGATCCCGACCTGGCTGCCGCTCACGTCAGCCGTGGGTGGCTGGTCCGGACCCACCTCGATCACCGCCGTGACGACCGGGTCCGAGGTGGCACGTTGTTGGTTGCCGGCGTTGTCCGGAGCGACGGCCGTGACCTCACACGTGGCACCGGAGAACAGCGCGGCCGCAGCGTCCCAGGTCACGGTCCTGGCGGCGGCGGCCGAGCCGGGCGCGTCGCTGCGTGCGTCCCGGCCCGGGCCGCAGGAGACCTGCACGGTTGCGTCAGCCAGTCCGGCGTGGGCGTCGCGGGCTTGCCACGTCACCGAGATGGGGATGGTGGCGTCTGAGGCGGCCACCGGGCCAAGTCGCAAGGCCACGGCGGGCGTCGACACTTCGGGTGGCGTGGCGTCCACGAAGATGGAATCGCTGAAGACCGGCGAGCGCAGCCCGGGCCCGTTGCGGAACTGCGCGTAGATGGTGTGCTCGCCCTCATCGGTGGGGATGGTCGCCGTGGGCACCGTCCGGATGCGGCTCCAGTCGGACCACTGCTCGCCATCGGGCGAGGTGCGCAGGTGGGTGGCGTCGCGGCCGCCCAGGTCCAGCTCGACCTTGCCACCGCCGCTGGCGACTGCACCTCCGGCGATGCTGAAGGGACGCAGCTTCATGGCGTCGAGGTCCTTCTGCTTGCCGCTGAAGTAGTTGCCATCCACCCGTCCCACGCCGGGGATGCGCGACAGCCCGGTCTGCCAGAAGACCCAGTCATCCCAACCGGGGGCCAGCGAGGGCGGCACGTCACAGCCCCAACAGGCAGCCCACAGCGGCAGGCCCTCGAAACCCTCCGCGTTGCCCACGACCTCCTGCCACATGCGTACCGAGGTATAGACGATGGGCATGCGTGCGGTGCGCTCATAGACACGCTGTACGAAGTCGCGCAGTCGTGCCGTGGCGACAGCGTGGATGGAGCTGCCGATGGGCACCCAGCACTCCACGTCGACCACCGGCGGCAGCGAACCGTCGATGCCGTTGGCCGCCTCCACGCGGTTGAGGAAGTGATCGGCCTGGGCCTTGCCGTCGAGCGTGTAGTCGAAGAAGTGGTAGGCACCCGTCGCCAGTCCGGCGGCTCGAGCGCGCGCCACGTTGGTCGGGAACATCGAATCGACGAAATCAAGATCCTGGGTGGCCTTGACGAAGACGAAACGGTGTCCGGCATCGCGCACCGCACCGAAGTCGATGTTGCCGTTGTGGTGGCTGATGTCGATGCCGGTCAGCAGCTTGCTGCGTCGCGGTCGCGGTGTCGGTTCAGCGGCTGCCGGGGGCTGGGTGACGGGCACCTCGACCTCGGCTGCCAGCAACGCCAGGGCTGCCTCGGTCGTGGCCTCAGGGTCAGGTCCTGCCGATGATGGGACCGCTGATGCTTCGGGCTGCGAAGACGGCCCAGGGCTGGGCTGCGGCGTCGGCGATGGCGTCGGCTCAGCGCCGGGCGGCCACGGCGGATCCTTGGGCAAGCCGGGACCCTTGTACTTGCGCGTCCCGGCCTGGCAGCCGATGCCCTTGCCGGAAGCATCGAAGACGTTCGTCGCGGACGCGTCCCGCGGCGGCACGGCGGCGGCCTGAACCAGGGCAGGGCCAACCGGGTCGAGCCCAGGCGCAAGCAGCAGGATCATCGTCAGCGCCTGGGCAAGCGCGACGACACGGCGTAGTGGCATGTCGAGTGCCGAGGGTACCCGGGACGGGCGAAACCCGCAGGCGACGGCTAGGCCGGCACCCTCGCCTGGACCGCCTGGTCGAGGAGCGCCAGGAGGGGCGGCGACTTCACGATCTCGAAACCGCTCGCGCGCCTCGTCGGCCCACTCGGCGATGGAAGGCTCGTCGGGCATCAACGCCAGGGCGTCGAGTTGCGTGACCGCCACGTAGAAGCGGTTGCCACTGCGTTCGAACGCCCTGATGGCAGTGCGGAAGTGAGCCAGTGCATCCGCCGTGCGTTCCTCGAGTGCCGCCACGCCAGCTGCGCAACAGGCAGTCACGCCTTCCACGAGGTAACCCACCATGGTCTCCTCGTGAAGCCCGGCCAGCGCTTCCCGGGCGACCTCGAGATCCCGGACCTGGTGCGCGCTCAGTGCCAGTCCGAAGCGGAAGTCGGTCCTGTTCTGGGACTGGTAGGCCAGCGCACGGCGGATGGTCGCGTAGGCCTCCTTCGTCTGGCCCTGCAGGAGTGCCGTGACCCCCTCCGAATAGACCAGCCACGCTTCGGCGTCGGGGTCGGAGATGGCACCGGCGTTGGCCTTGATGTCGGCCACGACGCCCGTGACATCCTCCCCTCGCCAGCGCATGAAGATCTCGCGGATGGAGAGCAGGCGGCTGCGATCGGCGGCGGATCGTGTCACCTCCAGCTCGGCGTCGAGACCCCGGAGGGCGTCGTCCCAGTCGAGCCCCTCGGCCAGTGCCCCGCCCGCGATCGCGCCGATGATCCACTGCGACATCTGACCCACGCCCAGGCGGGTGGCCAGCACGTAGGCCTCTCGACACACCACCTGAGAGCGATCACCGTCGTTCACCGACAGGACCGCGGCAAGATTGTTTCGGGCCCGCAGCTCCAGGCTGGTATCGCCGACTTCAGCTGCGAGCTGGATCGCGGCAGCCATCAGGACCTCCGGCTCGCGGATGCCGCCCGACGCCCCCAACGCGGCACCCTTGTTGATGAAAGCTTCGGCGATGATCCGGGTGAGGCGTCGTGGCTCGGCGATGGCGAGTGCTTCATTGGCGCACTTGATGGCACTGTCGTTCTCGGAGAGGCGCATATGGGCCCGCGAGAGTCGAGCCAGCATGTCCGCCCGATACTCCTCGACCTCGGGCTCGTCAGCCTGGGCGATGGCAGCTTCGAGGAACTCCACGGTCTGGGGCAGCTTGGAGGCATCGGCCAGGATGCCGCCCATGATCGCTGACATCCGTGCCGTGCCGATGCGGTCGTCGGCTTCGCGATACGCCTCGAGGGCGCCAAGGCCGAAGGATTCGGCACTCTCATAGCCTCCCGCGAAATCACTGGCCACGGCCGCCCGCTCCAGGAGCTCGCCCCGTTCCGCCGGCGCGGTGGAGATGTCGAGCGCCTGCCGGAGGAACGTCACGGCTTGATCGACCGCGCCGAGCGCGGCCGCCCGGTCGGCCGCCCCGCGCAGGGCGAGACGTGCCTGGACGCGGATCGCGTCCGTCTCCGGGCCCTCATCCGACGCCTCGTGTGCCGCCAGGTAGTGCGTCGACAGCACACCGGCCAGCTCGTCCTCACCAAGGCCTTCGAAGTACCGCGCTGCCGCCAGATGCCGAGCACGGCGGTCGCGGCGGGACAGCGTGTCGTACGCCACCTCCCGGATGACCGACTGGACGAAGCCATACTGGCCACGTTCCGGCGAGCCAGGTTCGACCGAGATCTCCAGGAGCTCGCGCTTGATGAGCGGGCGCAGGCGCGGCTCGAGCGTCGTCGGGTCCTCGCCGGAGATCGCGGCCAGGGCGTCGATGCCGAAGGTCTTGCCCAGGACGGCGGCGTCCTGGAGCAGGGCGCGATCGGCGTCGTCGAGTGTGTCCAGGCGTGAGGCGATGAGGGCGCGGAGCGTATCGGGGACGGCCAGCTCCCCCAGGTCACCGGTGGGCCTGTAGGTGCCGTCGCCGTTGCTGGTCAGACGACCGTCAGAGATGAGCATCCGCACCGTCTCGACGGCATACAGGGGGATGCCATCGGCGCGTGCCCGCACGGATTCGATGGCCTCGGCAGGCATCTGGGGGACCAGGCCCAGGAGCAGGTCGCGCATGTTGCCGTCGGTCAGCGGTTCCAGGCCGATGGCGTTGAACGACCGGGCTCCGGTGCCCCAGCCGGGTCGTCGCTCCAGCAGTTCAGGTCGCGCCAGCGTGACGACCAGCAGCGGCACGCCCCTGGCCCATTCCAT
Organism: uncultured Chloroflexia bacterium; assembly: GCA_963764785.1. Lineage (GTDB taxonomy): Bacteria > Chloroflexota > Limnocylindria > Limnocylindrales > CSP1-4 > JAFMJV01. The sequence continues at coordinate 581,746 of CAVXTU010000001.1, forward strand.
CATGTGATCGATGAAGTCGAGTTGACCGCCGTCGGCCCACTGGAGATCCTCGAACAGCAAGACCGTGGTGCCAGCGGACGCGATGCGTTCGAAGAAGATGCGCCACGCCGCGAACAGGACGTCCCTGCCACCAGCCGGCGCCGGCTCCAGGCCCAGTAGCGTCAGGAGAGCCGGCTCCACCCATTCGCGATCTGCCTGGTCCGGCACCCACTCGGCGACCGTCTCGTGGATGCGTCGCCTGGTGGTGGTCTCGTCGTCACTCTCGAGCAGGTCAGCCCGCTTGCGGACCATCTCGCCGAGCGCCCAGAAGGTGACCCCCTCGCCGTAGCTGGGCGCTCGTCCGCGGTGCCAGTAGATGTCCTCGACGATGCCGTCGAGATACTTCTCGAACTCCCAGGCCAGGCGGCTCTTGCCGATCCCGGCGGGACCCGTGATCGACACCAGTCGAGGCCGGCGCTCCTCGCCGATGGCGTGCAGGAGGTCCTTCAGGAGGCGCAGCTCGAGCTCGCGACCCACGAATGGCGGATCCAGGCCCTCGCCTCGGCTGCGACCACCCCGGTCGCCGATCAGGCGGAGCGCGCGCCAGGCCGCGATCGGCGCCTCCTTGCCCTTGAGCAGCTGCTCGCCGGCCGGCTCGAAGGCGATGGCCGATGCGGCCGCCGCCATGGTGGCCTCCCCAACGAGCACGGTCCCCGGAGCGGCGGCGCCCTGGAGCCGAGACGCCGTGTTGACGAGATCCCCCGCGACCATGCCCTGGTCGGTAGCGCCGAGGGTCACTGCGGCCTGGCCGGTGAGCACCGCGACGCGTGCCTCCAGGCCGGCGTCGAGGTTCCTGACCGCCTCGACCACCTCGAGCGCAGCTCGAACCGCACGCTCGGCGTCATCCTCGTTGGCCTTGGGAGCCCCCCAGGCTGCCATCACGGCATCACCGATGAACTTTTCGACTCGGCCACCGTGGGATTCGATGACGGCCCGAGCGGCCTCGAAATAGCGGGTCAGTGTCTCGCGTACCACCTCGGCGTCACGGCCTTCGCTGAAGGCGGTGAAATCGACCAGGTCGGCGAACAGGACCGAGACAAGGCGCCGCTCGGCGGAGGGAGCTGCGACCGACTCGTCACGACCGACGGGTCGCGGTACCCGAAGCCGCAGTGCTGATCGCGGCGGCGTTCGCCGCGGCAACGTTCGTTGCGGACGCCAGCCCAGCGCCACAGTTGCGGCAGAACCTGGCCTCCGGCCGGTTCTCTGAGCCACACCTGGGACAACCCGACGCCAGCCCTGCGCCGCAATGATCACAGAACGCGGCGCCGGCGTCATTCTCGCTGCCGCAGTCGGTACAGAACACGCTGGTCAGTTCCCCCGAGTAACCCCTCTCCGTTCGAGCAATGTACTCGATAGCGCATCCTGAGGGCTGACGCCGCACCAAACCGGCACAGCCGGACCATCGATGGATAGGCTAGGCGTCCTCGCCTTCGCGAGGTGGCGCGGACGGCGGCGGAGCTGGCTCATCCCAGCGTGGCGGTGATGCACCAGGCGGTACGGAGCCCGCAGACATCGCATCGCTCGGTGAGAGGCCACCCGTGGGTGGCATCGGCGGACCCCCCGGGGCCGGTCCAGGCGGAGGCGGCAGACCACTCGATGGAGGCATCGGCGGACCGCCGGGGGGCGGAGCCCTGGGGAGGGTAGCCCTGCGGCGCCTGGTTTGGGTACACCTGTGACGTCTGGGGAGGGTATCCCGCTGGTGCTGGTGCATCGCCCCGCGGAGCCAGTCGCGAGGCCAGTCCCGCGGGCGTGCTCTGGCCGGGGGGAGGAGCTGCTGGCGCCGGGGGCACAGGCGGCGTCAACCCGGGCTGGGGCGGCAAGACTCGCGCACGAGCATCCGGCGTGCCCGACTCGCCGATCGGATCGACCCTGGCCTCGCCCTCTTCGGTCCAATGCAACCCGCCGACCTCGGCGATGCCGCGCGTCTTGGGAGGACGGATCGGGGGGATCGAAGGCGCTGGCTGGCCCGCGTCTTCCGAGCCGGGCGACGGCTGGACGAGTGCCTGGGGGAACGCCTCCATGATGCTGCCACCTTGCTGTCGCTCCAGTGGGTCCGGTGCGATCAGGCTCCCGACCTGCGAGAGGTCCACGCTGATGCCGACGCGTTTCTTCGCTCCGGCGTTCACCTGATCGTACTGATCGTCGATCAGCACCGGGTCGACCGGCCGGGCCGTGCGGCAGTTGTAGCATTTGTTGGCGGGCAGATCGTTCAGACTCTTGCAGTCATCGCAGACCCACCACGTGGCCTTTCCCATGGCCCAGAGGGTAGCGACCCTCAAGTGCACCGCAACCTACCTAAAAGGACCGTCTGGGGCGGGCGACCGTCCTAGGAGCAGATGGGCAGGTTGGAGGTGTCTGCGACCGAGGCCGGCTCGGCACGATCGGTCCACAACAGGGAAGACGACGTCACCCCTGTCTGCGAGTCCGTGACCACGAGCTGCAAGGGCTCATCCGTCTCGGTAGCGGCGATCGTCCAGAACGAGCCGGTCAGCGAGCAGCCGTCCACGATCTCGGCCAGCACATCTCCGTCCCCATATCGCCACATCGTGCCGGCTTCAGGACTGCCCACGAGTGGACCGATGAGCGGCAGGGCGGTGGAACCGCCGTCGGCACGCTGGGTCTCGACCGTGAAGCGATCAGCCACGATCTCGGGCGGCTCGAGGGGACGTCCACCGTCCTTGATCCAGCCGGCTGCGGCCAGGTAGGCATCGGCGCCAAGCGTGTCGAAGTCGAGACTGACGTGATGGACGCATTCCACGCCCTTGACCTTGAGGTCCTCCAGGATGCCCTTGGGAACACGTCCGTTCTTGGCCGTTTCGAAGGCACGTCGGATGCGCGCCTTGGTGACCCCTTTGAGCGCCTTGTCGAGCTGAGTGCGGGGCGGCAGCATGCCCTCGACACCCGAGATGACGACACCTTCCAACTGGCGCGGTGTGCGGCCCTCGGCAAAGAGATGGAGCTCATCGAAATCGGTGCTCTCGTCGACCGTGCTGATGGGCTTGTCACGGATGACGCGATTGACCTCGAAGCCGTTGCGGATAAGGGTTCGGTAGGCGTCATCCCGGCCGTCGGACAACAGCTCGATGCCGTCGGTAGAATCGAAGCAGCGCGGCACCGCCGAGGTGTAGGTGCCAACGCCGGACAGCGCCGGCAGCCCACCGGCCTCGGATCCGCGACACAGCGGCAGCGCTTCGGCATCGAGGACCGTGGGGACCGGGTCGCCTGGCTCGAAGGCAGGCAACACGATGCGCTGGCTCTGTCCACTCTGCCGGTCGATCACCGTGAGCGATGCCGCCTCGGGGCCAAGTCCGGCACCAAAGATCCAGTAGTAGCCGTTGACCGAGCAGCCGTCGATGATCTGGACGGCGAACGGTGCGTTCTCCTCATCGAAGAACTGCAGCTGACCGGGCTCCAGATCGAAATCGATGGAGCCACGCGGCAATTCCAGCCGGGCGTACATGTCATCTTCAGCGGACAGGGCCGTGGTCACCGCTGGAAACCCCGCCAGGGACACCAGGATCAGGCTTGCAACGAGTGCCAGCAGGCGCCGATGCAGCGGCAGCGCAGCGATCATCTGCTCAGGCTAGTGCTTTTGGGCAACACCCGCGACCCCTCGTCGTTGCCCGGGGTGGTGACCGGCGTGTTCGAGAGCCTCCACGCCCGACGTCTCTCGTCCGTGCTGGGCGTGGAGCGCGCCAGTCATGCCCCGAGATTGCCGGCCGCCTGTGCCAGGTTGGGTGGCACGACCGGGCTAGTCGTCCCGGTACAGGCGGAAGAGCCGCAGGCGGTCGCCGGGCCAGCGCTGAAGCGCGGTCGCGTCGATCGTCTCGCCGGCGACCCCGATCGGGGCTATGCCTGGCGACGGACTCGATGTTGGCGGGCCCTCGGTCGTGGCGATGTTGATGGTGAGATCGACCAGCACGACCTGTGGCTGCGCGATGGTTCGCTTGATGGTCACGGACGGATCGAGGACCGCCCACTCTTCGCGGAACCGGGCCATCACGGCCGCCTTGCCACTGAACCGCTCCCCATCGGGCGTGATGTAGACCACGTTGCGATGCATCAGCCGACGGAGCATCGGCACATCCCGCGCCTCGTAGGCGTCAGCGAACAGGTAAGCCATGGCTTCGGCGCCGACCAGCCCTCGCGTGACAGCGACCGGGTCATACATGCCGCGCCCGGTCTGGACAGCCTGGTCCTTGGCTTCGAGTAGCTCACCCGCCCTGCGGGTATCGGGTTCGTAGGAGCGCACGTCAGCGAGACCAAGGGCGGCCAGCTCGTCGTTGACCATGACCCAGCCATCCCCGGTATCGACCCAGACATAGCGCAGCAGGCGATCGAACTTGTCGCGATCGCTGGTGTCGCGCTCGAGCAGCACGTCCTTGCCCTCCACGAACGCGGCATTGGCCAGACTCGCCTGGCGGCTGTACGGCTCGGGGCCTTCTTCGTCCTCATCGGTGAGCTCTGGCGCATCGATGCCGATGTAGCGGACTCGCTCGATATCTCCGTTGGCGCGCTGGACGCGGATGGTATCGCCGTCTATGACTTCGACCACCCTGACCAGCTCACCCTCAGGGGGCAGGGTGGAGACCTGCGCCAGCGCAACCATGGGCACGGCCAGCCCCATCGCAAGCACCAGGAACATGAGGAGGCCGCCAAACCGTCGCATCGATCTTCCCTGCTTGATTCCCATTCACCCGAGGATGGCACCGACGACGCCAAGCTGCAGGGCAGCGTGGGCATCTATGATTTGGTGATGCACGCAGCAGTACCGACCAGCCACGGACGACGCCTGCTCCGACCTCGAACGCAGTAGGAAAGAGCAGGTATGCCTGGATCCTGGTTCTACAACCTGGTCTACCGCTTCGGCAACCCCTGGGAGCTGGGCGTGCGCTCGGAGCTCCAGCAGCTCGTCGAAAGCGGGCGGCTCACGCCTCAGCCTGGCGACCGGGCCATCGACCTGGGCTGTGGCACCGGTGCCAACACCATCTTCCTGGCCCAGAGCGGCTGGGACACTGTTGGTGTCGACTTCTCACCGGTGGCCATCGACAAGGCCGAGGCCAGGGTTCGTGATGCCGGCGGGCCGGACAACCTGCACTTCGTGGTGGCCAACCTGTCCGCCGCGTCGATCCCCGGTGCCGAGGATGGCTTCGACTTCCTGCTCGACTACGGCACGCTCGACGATCTCCAGGAGCCGCATCGGTCGCGCATGGCGGAGCTCATCACCCACCTCGCCGCTCCGGGTGCCCGGTTCCTGCTGTGGTGCTTCTATGGGCGTGCCGAGGACATGCCGCGGGTGCTCCAGGGGCGGGTGTCGAGGAGCATCGAGCCGGGCGAGCTGGAGCAGAAGTTCGGGGCGCACTGGGACATCGAGCATCTTGACGGCATGACCGAGGAGCCCAAGACCGCGCTGTTCCTGCTGACGCGTCGCTCCGAGGAGGCTTGAGCTCGTTCGAGATCAAACCGCCATCGGGTGCCCTGGCGCCGTTGGTGGCGCATGTGCCCCACGCCTCGACCACTATCCCGGCCGGCGTGCGAGCGGAACTCCTGCTCAGCGACGACGAGTTGGTGGTCGAGCTGCTTCGACTGACCGACTGGTACACCGATGAGCTCTTCGCCGGCTTGGCCGACCTGGGCGCGACGCTGTTCGTGAACCGACTGTCTCGGCTGGTCTTCGACCCCGAACGTTTCCTCGACGATGCCGATGAGCCGGCCGCGGCGGCAGGTCAGGGCGTCGTCTACACACACGGGTCGTCCGGACAGCGGCTGCGTGAAGTTGATGCCGAGTTGCTGAGGTCGCGGGTCGAGAAGCTGTACCGGCCCTATCACACAGCGCTCGACGGCGTGGTCGAGGAGACGCTGGCGGGCTTCGGGACGTGCACGCTGATCGACTGCCATTCGTTCCCGACGGCTCCCCTGCCCACAGAGGTCGACCAGTCGACCGACCGACCGGACATCTGCATCGGCACGGACAAGGCGCACACGCCGGCCGAGCTCACGGCCTCACTGGAAGCAGCGTTCAGGGGGGAAGGCTACGGCGTCAAGCGCGACGCACCGTACGCAGGGACCTTCGTGCCCAGCGGCTACTACGGGATGGATCAGCGGGTGCGCTCGGTGATGATCGAGGTCCGACGCGGCCTGTACATGAACGAGGCGAGCGGCGAACGTGATGATGCGCTTCCGGCGATCAGGGATGCCATCACACGGTCTGTCGGAGCTGCGATCGGCCCGTAACGCCCCGGGCAAACCTTGCTCAGCTGGTGGCGTCGGGCCAGCGATCCTCACAGATGACACGGTCGCGCTCAAGGCGAGCGGTGCCGGGCTCGGACTTGAGCTCGAGCGCCTCGGGCGTGGGATGACCGATGGCCACGATCGTGCGCACCGACCGGTTCGGCGGCAAGTTCACGAACTCGTTGATGGGGCCGCGGACATCAGCTCGGACTCGTGAGAGGCCGGCGCCCAGGCCGAGCAGGTTCGCCGCGACCAGCATGCGCTCGGCCGCTCGACCATCATCGAATGCCCGCGAGATGGCTCGCTCGGGCTCATCGGGTACCACGATGGCCACCGCAGCGTTGGCCGTCCGCAGACCCCGGGTCTGGGGCAGACCCAACTCCGCGATCTGCTGGATGGTGTCCTTGTCACGCAGGACGATGAAGCGGAGCGGCTGCTCGTTTCGGCTGCTGCCGGACCATCGGGCGACCTCAGTGATGGCCTCCATCTCGGCGTTGGTCACGCGCTTGCCGGTGAATTCCCGCATCTGCCGGACTCGGATGAGCGGCTTGACGACATCAAGTGGACTGGCTTCAGCCTTGGTACTGCTGGAAGAGCGGGACTTTGCCTTGGTGGGCATCAGGGGCTCCTTTCGGGAGCGCGGGCAGGAGCGAGCGCGGAGGCGTCTGTAGGGGTAGTAATCGTGACACACAAGCGCAATTCCCACCGTGTCAGCCTGCTTGCGGTCCGGGTCGGTCTGGAGCAGTCCCCTGCGGAGCGGTGGGGTCGCCGCTGGAGATTCCACCCTCCGGGGACAGGACCTTCGGCCTCGTGCGGCAACGCACCCTCGACGTTGTACTGGAACGGTAGTGACCGGCACCCCCTCGCCGGCACCCTGTCTGCGCGCTGCGAGGAGAAGCAACACGATGGCAACCCCCAACATCGTATCTGGTGGAATCTCCACCATGGCCGACCTGGGCAAGGACGAAGCCTGGCTACAGGGCTGGCTGAAGGAACAGCCCAACCGACTGGGTTTGGGCGACCTGAGTGTGGCCGATGACGATCCGGTCCAGGATGACAACGGCAATCCGGCCTTCATCGCCGCTGACGACGATCGCTATTTCAGCGTCGATGTTCGACTCGGTGAGATGGACGCCTCAGCCGGCTTCCAGCTGCTGGACAACTGGGCTCGCAACCGAGTGCGCCATCCGGACAAGACCCATGTCGCGGTACTGGTCACCGAGACGGCTGGCGACCGCTATCGCCCCACCCTCGAGACCCTGGCCGAGCATCTGCCGCTGGTCGTGGTCGAGCTGCAGGTGTGGCGTGGTGAGAACGAGGCCATCCTGGTCCCGCATGTCTCGCTCTCGAGCGAGGACGTGGACCTGAGCGAGACGCCAGCGGCCAAGGCGGCTGAGGCTGCCAAGTCGGTGGCTGCGGCGAAGCCGGTCGAAGAGACCGCCTCCGGCGATGCCCAGGCGGAGGTCACCGAGACCGTCGATGACGATGCCGCATTCGGCGCCGAGGCAGTCGCGGCCGTCGAGGCCAGCAGCGACGACAGCGACGACAGCGACGACAGCGACCAGGCACCCGAGAACAAGGACGATACGGGCATCGCCGATCCGTGGGGCCTGCCTGCCAGCGAGCCCGAAGCCAGCACCGGCTCACGGCTCCTGAGCAAGATCGGAAACTAGACTCGACTCTCGCAGCGAACGAGGCCCGGGCTTGATCGCCCGGGCCTTTTCGTATGCCTGCGACCAGCACCTTCGCGGGTCGAAACCTTGAGCCAGGGCGCAGGGACCCTTCACGCCGTGCTCATCGTGACCCAGGCCCGGTCAAGCGCGGTCGACCATCGGCTTGACCTCGCCGACGAAGCGTTCCAGCGTCTCGATGTCGAACGGTGCCGGCACCTGTGCGATGAACGTGCCAAATCCGGCCTCGCGAAACTCCAGCATCCTCTGGGTGATCTGCTCGGGAGTGCCAGCCCAGAAGGAGTCGTCGGCGGCGATGTCCTGCATCGGCGTTCGGTTCGCGTCCATGGCGTGTCGGAGAAACGCCCTTGCTTCGCGTTCACTGTCGCGGATGAAGGGCTTGCAGGCGACACTGAACTCGATCGTGGCCGGGTCGCGGTCCACTCGGTCGCAGTGGTCACGCAGGACCGTCGCCTTGTGGCGCAATAGCTTCGGTCCGCCGTAGGCATTCCACATATCGGCATATCTGGCCACCGTCTGGAGCGTCCGTTGTTCGCCGACGCCTCCGATCATCATCGGGATCCGGCCTTGCTGGGGAGTCGGAGTCAGCGTCAACCCGTTCGTCTGATATCGGGGGCCGGCGTGGGTCGTCTCGTTGCCATCGAGCAGTGTCCGGACCAGCCCGGCGGCTTCGTCGAGCCATCCGAGGCGTTGGCCCACGCCTCTGCCAAAGTCGACCCCATAGGCCTCGTGTTCCGGCTCGAACCAGGCGCCGCCCAAGCCCAGGATGCTGCGACCACCACTGATATGGTCGATGGTCGCCGCGGCCTTGGCCACGATGGCCGGATTTCGAAACGTGTTGGCACTGACGAGCAGTCCCACATGTGCGTTGTGGGTCAGGGCAGCGAGCGCGCCGAGCGCGGTCCAGCCTTCGAAGATGGGCTGGCGCACGTCTCCGAAGATGGGGAGCAGGTGGTCCCAGGTCCACAGGTGCGCGTAGCCCAGCCGGTCCACCTGCTCGGCAGCGCGACGAAACGAAGGCCAGTCGGTCCCCTGGCTCCAGAGCAGGACACCGACGGAGATGGGATCTTGCGGCGAGTGCCTTGAGTCGACGGTCAACGCTGGGGCCGCGATGACACGTCGCGGATAACCCGATCGTCTCCGCTGGTTTCCGCATCGACGTCACGGCCGATCTGCGAGAACGCAACGTGGCGGCTCAGCGACTCCTCCGAGGTGATCTCGTCGATCTGCCCCTGTCGCACGACCGTCCCACCTTCGATCACGTAGCCGCGCGTGGCCACGGCTTTGGCCAGGCGGATGTTTTGTTCGACCAGCAGGATCGCAGCACCGAGATCGCGTGCCGCGGCCGCGAGGACCACGCCAAGTTCGTCGATGATGCTGGGCTGGATGCCTTCCGAGGGCTCGTCGCATACCAACAACCGTGGGCGCGCAAGCAGGACGCGGGCCACGGCGACCATCTGTTGCTCACCGCCGCTGAGCGTGTCCGCGCTCTGGCTCAGGCGATCTCGCAATACCGGGAAGTAGCTCAGGATCTCATCACTGGGTTCGTCCAGGCGGCCACTGCGAGCGATCGATCCGATGCGGAGGTTGTCGCGCACGCTGAGATTCCCGAACAACTGGCGTCCCTGTGGAACGTAGCCGATGCCAGCCCTGGCGATGCGGTCTGGCCTCCAGCCCGTGATGTCCTGCTCCGCAAACTTCACCGATCCAGCCATCAGGGGCACCAGACCCAGGATCGTCTTGAGCAGCGTGCTCTTGCCGACGCCGTTCCGTCCCAGCACGGCGACGACCTCACCGGGATCGACATGGAGATCCACGTCGCTGCAGATCACGACACTGCCGTACCCGGAACGCAATCGCTCGACATCGAGGAGGTGCATCAGTAGGCACTCCCGAGGTAGACCAGTCGAACGTCCGGGTCAGCGGAGATCACCTCGAACGGTCCCTCGGTCAGCAGCTGTCCCCGGTGCATCACCATGACCTTGTCCGCGATGAGCTGAACGAAGGCGAGATCGTGCTCGATGACCACGATGGTCATGGTCTCCGAGAGCCTTCGCAACAGTGATGCCGTTCGCGCCTTCTCTTCGCCGGCCATCCCGGCCCCGGGTTCATCCAGCAGCAGGATCCTGGGGCGGGTCGAGAGCATCATCACGATCTCCAGCCACTGGCTCTCTCCGTGACTGAGCTCATCGGCGAGGCGGTCGCGCGAATCGGCCAGACCCAGTTCTTCCAGGAGCTCGTCGACCAGCTCATCGGTCTCGTGCGATCCGGTGCGGCGCCCCAATCCGAGCAGTGCGTGCACACGGTGCCTGGCTCTGGCCGCCAGGGTCAGGTGCTCACGGACGGTGAGCGATGGAAAGACGCGCGGGGTCTGCAGTTTGGTGGCGACGCCCAGGCGGGCCACCTCACGGGCGCGAAGACCGGTGGCATCGCGACCAAGGATGCTGACGCTGCCGGCATCGGGCGATGTCAGGCCGGCCAATACCTTGAACAGGGTCGACTTGCCTGCTCCGTTGGGACCGACGATGCAGCGGATCTCGTTGGGGTCGACCGCGATGGAGAAATCGTCGAGCGCGGCCACTCCTCCGAAGTGCTTGTGCAGGCCCGTGCCGCTGATGGCGGGGGCAACGGTCGCGTCGTCGGTCATGCCGCCTGGGCCGGCCGTCGTCGGGAGGTGATCCGGGACCACATGTTCAACAGGAGTGGGTACAGGCCACTTGGCCAGAAGAGGACGACGGCGAGGAACGCGAGGCCTACGAAGAGCGGCCAGATGTCCTCGTACTGGCCGCTGAGGTAGGTCTGCAGGACACCCACCAGGATCGTGCCCGAGGATGGGTCCGACCAGGGTTCCGCGTCCGCCGATCCCGACCCACACCAGGACCTGCGTGGAGAAGAAGACGCCCAGGAGCGACGGTGAGACGAAGCCGACCGTGGTGTACAGCGAACCCCCGAAGCCGGCCATGGCACAGGCGATCACCAGCAGGACGGTCTTGATGAACGCCGTGTCATAGCCGAGCATCTCGACGCGGGATTCGTCATCGCGAATGGCCTTGATGGCCACGCCGAATGAGGACTCGGTGATCCATCGGGCTAGCAGGAAGGCGATGACGAGGCCGATGAGGGACGCGAAGAACGGGTTGACCGTGCCCCATAGCTCGATCTCGCCAAGTCCCGGCAACCAGATGGTCGGGATATCGAATCCGTAGAGGCCATCAAGGCCGCCAGTGATATCCCGGTTCACCGTGGCAAGGGTCTCGAACACCACGGTCAGGGCAAGCGTGACGATCCCGAAATAGACGCCCGAGACCTTGGAGTAGAAGAGGAAGAGGCCAAGTCCCAGCGCGAGCAGCGCCGGGACGGCCATGCCCATGGTCAGCGCGACCATGGTTCCCCCCACACCTCCGACATGCGAAAGCGTGATGGCCACGGCATAGGCGCCAAGCCCGAAGAACAATGCGTGGCCAAAGCTGACCACACCGCCATAGCCCCACAGCAGATCGAGGCTGACCGCAAGGATGCTGAACACCATGAACCGGGTCGCCAGTCCCACCGCATAGGGCGATAGGACGGACGGAAGGAAGGCGGCCACTCCCGCGATGACCAGCACGATCAGCAGCCGGCGGCTACGCGAGTTCATCGGAAGCCAAGCCGCGACAGGCACGCGCCGTCGTTCATGACCGCCGCCGCCCACCCGCGAGTCCCTGGGGCATGAACCGGAGCGCCACGATGGCGATGAGCAGCACCAGCATCGACGCTGTGACCGGCTGGATGAAGAATGCGAGCGTGGACTCGCTCCCACCGACGAAGAACGCCCCCACCACTGGCCCCAGGGCGGACTCACCGCCCACGATGACGACGAGGAAGGAATCGATGAGCCAGGGCAGGCCCATCCCCGGGTTCACCGTCCCGAGTGGGGCGATGATCGCGCCGGCGAGAGCGGCTACCCCGGCGCCACCGGCGAAGGTCAGTGCATCGACACGGCCCGAGTTGATGCCGAGCGCGCCAGCCATGCTGCGGTTGTGGATGACGGCCCGGAGCTTCACGCCGAAGTCCGATCGGAACACGATCCAGAAGAAGGCGATGCCGACCAGCACCGCCATCACCATGATGAAGATGCGGTAGATGGGGTACTCGACCCCCAGGACCGACAAGGTGCCGCTGAAGAGCGCGTCGGTCCCGCGCTGCTTGGCGCCGAAGACGATGGTGATGACCTGGCGGATGACCAGGCTGAGACCCCACGTCGCGAGCAACGTGTCCAATGGGCGCGTGTACAAGCGGCGGATGATGGATCGCTCAAGCACGAAGCCGAAGGCGCCGACCACGAGCGGCGTCATGATCAGCGAGAACACCAACGGCAGTCCCAGCTCGTTTCCCACGACCACGACGTAGGCACCCAGCATGAAGAACTCGCCGTGCGCGAGGTTGATGATCCCCATCAACCCGAACGTGATCACCAGGCCCAGTGACACCAGGAACAGGATGGAGATCAGGGTCGCGCTGTTCATCGCCTGAAAGACGATCGTATCCATCAGGGGTGATCCGGCTCCTGGATGGGCTGATACATGCGCCGCCGATGGGCCCTAGCCAAACGGCGGCGCATCACCATGACCACGGATGGTCCAGCCTCGTGACCTGGTGGTCCGTCAGTCTGGAGGCGCCCGATGAGGACGCCTCCCAACACCTAGATCTGGCAGTCCGAGATGGGCTCGACCAGTCCGAAGTCCTGGAGCACCTCGAAGGTGCCGTCGGGCTGCGTTTCGGCGATGTACTGATGCAGGTTGGCGTGGTTGCTACCGGCTTGGATCGAGATCTCACCCTGCGGTGCGTCGAGGGTCACGCTCGGAAGAGCGTCGATGACCGCCTCCTTGTCCAGCGTTCCGGCCTCCTCGACGGCAGCCGCCCAGAGCTTGATGCTGTCATACGTTCCCTCGCCGATGTTCGTGACGATGGCGTCGTCGCCCCATCGGGCCTTGAAACGATCAAGGAAGTCCTGGTTCTCAGGCGAGTCGATGGCCATGAAGTACGAGGCCGCCGTCGGGATACCGCCCCGAGCATCTTCCGGCAACGTCGGGATGAACGACTCATCAAGGAGCGTGCTCGAAAGCGCGATGTCCTCATTCAGGCCGAAGTCGATGAACTGACGCAGGTTCGAGACGAGGTCATCGCCTCCGATGAAGGGGAAGTAGACGTCCGGCGCGGCCTCGCGGATGCGGCCCATGATGGGCCCCCAGTCGGTCGTTCCAAAGGGCACGAATTCAGTGCCGACGACACTGCCGCCCAGCTCTTCGATGAGCTTCGTGCTGTACTCGATCGAGTCGCGAGGCCAGACATAGTCCTGCCCCACGAAATAGAAGTTCGGACCGTACTTGTCCATCAGGTACGGGATGAAGAAGTCGAGCTGCTGGTTGGGAAGCGCGCCGAGGTTGATGAAGTAGCGTCCGCAGACCCCGCCTTCGCTGTAGGTGGGGTAGAAGTACGGCACCTGATAGCGCTCGGCCACGTTCGCCGCGACCGCTGACCGGGTGCTCGAGTAGACCAGTCCGAAGAGCGCCTCGACACCATCTTCCTGCACGAGCTTGGTGCCTCGCTGGACCGAGATGTCTGGTTCGGTCTGGTCATCTTCGGAGATCAGCTCCAGGGGTCGTCCGAGGACGCCTCCGGCAGCATTGATCTCCTCGACCGCGAGGGTCGCCGGCTGCTGCTGGAGTGGACCCCAGATCTGACCGACGCCGGTGAGGTGGAACAGGCCACCGATCTTGATGGGGTCGCCTTCCTGCGCCAGGGTCGAGATCGGGGCGATCAGGGTGGCCATGAGGACGGCCGCTGATGCCTTGATGAACGCGCCCTTGAGTAGTCCGCTTGACCGTGTTCGCCGATTCGGGTTTGCCACGCCATTCACTCCTTGGGTTGTGTAGGTCTTCTCAGCCACGTTCGAGGTCCTGCTTCAGCTCTTCGAGCGTCCACACGTCGCCAAGGCCGATCGCGAAGTCGCGAAGGGCGGCGATGTATTGCCCGCTGCCCGGATGCTCGGGCCCGAGGGGATCGTTGATGGCCGTCGTGCAATCCGCGAGGACCACGACGCCGTAGTCCCGCGAGAACGCATCCTCGACGGTGTAGCGCACGCAAAAGCCTGTCGTGACGCCCAGGATGATGAGGGTGTCGACGTCTGGGAGGTGCTGGAGGAACGTGTCGAGCGGGGTCCCCCAGAACGAGGAGTAGCGGCTCTTGTCGAACACCGGCTCACCGGGTTCAGGCTTCAGAGCGTCCACGATCTCCGTCGCGGGGTTCGTCCAACTAGGCCCTTCGGGCGTACCCGACTGCCAGGTCGGCCACTTGGGTGCCCACCGACCCACATCCCAACCATCACCGCGTAGTCCCCAACGCGACCAGATCACCTGGATGCCGTAGCGCCGACAGAGGTCAACGGCCTTGACCGTGTTCTCGACCACTAACTCGGCTGAGGGAGCGCCATCGCCGCCTGGCAGGTAGGCCGGCTGCCCGGGCTCAAGAAAGAACCGCTGCATGTCGACCACGATGAGCGCGGTCTTCCTGGGATCGATGTGCTCGGTCCCTGGATACTTGCGGTTGAGCACCGAGTCCAGATCCAAGGCAAAGGGTTCGGGCATTCGCACCACCTCTCCATCCCATCAGGCGCGATGCCCGCTACCCACGCGAACGACCACCACACCAATGCTGGCACGGGCGACATCGATGACCGGTCCCCCCAGTCGTCCACGGTGGGACCGGCCCGGGATTCCCGTTCACCGTCCGCCTGGCAATCGATAATCGATTGACGACAGATTACGTATCGCAGTGTTCTGGTGTCAAGCCTCAACGTCGAGGATGCTCGATGGGACGGCAACCCGATGTGACGGCTGGTGAACGGCTCAGGCGATACCCGCTTACCCGGGACTTCCCTCCTGTTGTGCTGCGTCTTTGGGGTCGAAGATACTCGGCTCCATGTCGCGTGGTGGAGATGCCGAACGGCTGGTCGAGGCACGATTGCGGGAGGCTCTGCCTGAGCCTGGGTACCGCATCTACGTCAACGTCAACTGGACCGGTCCCGTGCGTCAGCGTGGCCCGGCGCGCGACGGTGAGGCCGACGCGGTCATCACCCATCCGGATCATGGGCTCCTCGTGCTCGAGGTCAAGGCTGGGGAGCCTTCGATCGATCACAACGGACAGTGGCACGTGGGGCCGATCACCCTGAAGGAGTCGCCGTTCCACCAGGCGGAGACCAGCAAGCACTACCTGCGGGCCAAGCTGGTCGATCTGCCCGACTGGCCGAGCGGTCTTGATCCCCTCGCAGGACACGCCGTCGCTTTTCCCGATGTCGACCTGGCCAGCCTGCCTCGAGGCCACGCGCTCCTGGGGCTCGACGCCCCCACGGACCTCGTGCTTGATGCCACCGCGCTGGAGACGGTCGATGGCATCCAGGCCTGGCTCGATCACGTCTTCGACTACTGGAGCGGAGATGGCGGTATGCGCAGCCCGCTTGGTGAACGAGGTGCGGCGCTGGTCGATGAGCTGCTGCGACCGATCGTTTCGCTGCATCGGCTGGTTCGCGGGCGCATCGATGACGATCGCGACGAGCTGGTCCGGGCGAGCCGCATGCAGTCGCTGGTGCTCAACCAGTGGCGCTCCATGCGACAGGTGGAGGTCCTGGGTCCCGCTGGGAGCGGCAAATCCATGCTCGCGGCGGAGAAGGCACGCCGGCTCGCGGCCGAGGGCTATCGGACGCTGCTGGTGTGCTTCAACCAGCGACTGGCCAGCTCGATGCAGCGCGAGCTGGCCGATGCCAAGGCACCCGCCGGCCTGGAGGTGACCACGTTCCACCGGCTGTGCGAGCTGCTCGGCGAGCGCGCGGGGACGCTGCCGGTTCGCCCCAGCCCGATCCCCGAGGACTGGTTCTCGCAGACGCTCCCGGGTGCGCTCGATGCGGCCATCGGCGCAGATGAAGATTCCCGATACCACGCGGTCATCGTCGACGAAGGGCAGGACTTCGCTTTGGGCTGGCTCGAGTCGTTAGCCTTGCTACTGGTCGACAGCAAGCATGGCGTCTTCTGGGTCTTCCACGACCCGGCCCAGGCGCTGTCCCGACCGGATGCCGTCGAGAAACTCGATCTGGAGCGACTGGAGCTGTTCGAGGACCATCGCAATCCTCCCCTCGTGGCCCAGATGGCGGCGCGCTTCCGCCGTGACCGGATGCCCATCGAGACGATGCGGATGGAAGGCACGCCCGCCGAGGTGATCGACGCCGCGCCGGGTGCCGATACCGTGGAGGCGTTGCGCAAGACGCTCCATCGGCTAGTGGTCGATGAGCAGGTGCCCACCTATCGCATCGCCGTCCTGTCCGGGCTATCTGCGCCCCGGAGCGACGTCTGGAAGAAGCGACACTTCGGGAACGCGATCCTATGGAACGAAGCCATCGACGACGACGGTCGATCCAGGGGCCTGCCGCCGGAGCGGGTGCCCGACGAGCCGGATGACGTCGTGCTGTTCGAGACCATCCGTCGCTTCAAGGGTCTGGAGCGAGAGGTCATCGTGCTCGTGGAGCTGCCTGAGGAAGGCGAACGGCTCGATGAGCTGCTCTACGTGGCTCTCACGCGGGCGACCACGCACGTGGTGGTCATCGCGCCGCCGGGCCTGGCGCAGCGACTACGAGGTCGATAGGGCGTCGCGCGACGGGTCGAGGAATCGCCAAGCGAATCTAACGCCCGGTGACGATCATCCGTCGTATCGAGCGCGATCCAGGATCGCTTCATCCTCGAGTTCTTCCGCGAGGATATTCAACTTCGCCACGTCAGCGCCCGCGTGGACGGCCGACTCGTAAGGCACGACGTGGACACGCTCCCGCCCAGCCTCGGGAACCACAGCCAGCGCTCGACGGAGCGCGTCGTTGACGACCTGCTTCATGGGTCGTCGTTCCCTGTGGACCGCTTCATCGATGAGGCGCGCGACGTCCGGGTCGAGCGTCAAGGTGGTTCTCATGGAACCACGGTGATGCGAACGCAGAAGCTCGTCAAGACGTCGAAGGCGGTCGTACCAACGTACTACTATTGGTAGTATCTCAGTATGAAGCTAAGCGTGAGCCTCCCGAACGAGGACGTCGAGTACCTGGACGCCTATGCGCTGTCGCAGCAGCTCGGGTCGAGGTCTGCGGCGCTCCACAAGGCCGTCCGATTGCTCCGTGCGGCCGAGCTGGGCGCCGAGTACGAGAGCGCCTGGGATGAATGGGACGCGGATGAGCAAAACCGGGGGTGGGAGCAGACCGCGAGTGACGGGCTGACGCGCTGATGCGGCGCGGCGATATCCACGTCGTGGACCTCGATCCGGTCATCGGTTCGGAGGCCAGCAAACGCCGTCCTGCGGTCATCGTCAGCAACGACGGCGCAAATTCAGCCGCATCTCGCCTCGGACGAGGCACGGTCATGGTGGTCCCCATCACGTCGAACGTGGAACCCATCTACCGGTTCCAGGTTCGGCTGCAAAGCGAAGTCACCGGACTCGAGCGCGAGTCAAAGGCCCAGGCGGAGCAGGTCCGATCAGTGGCCATCCAGCGCGTCGGGCGCAGATTGGGCACCCTGCCTGGCCCGGTGATGCTCGAGCTGGACGAAGCACTCCGCCTGCACCTCGCGCTGTAGGCGTCGCCGCGCCAAGGACTTTGAGGCACTGGTGTCGGACGTTGCGTCATACACAACGGTATACTCAATGCATGACGACGCAGATCGCGATCAGACTCCCCGATGACATCGCGACTCGACTGGACGCACTCGTTCCGGATGTCCACCCCACCCGGAGTGATGCGATCCGCAGATCGATCGAGCTGTACCTCTACCGATTGGCATGTGAGCAGGACGCCGATCGATACGACGACGACCCGCTCTCCGACGCCGAACTCGCCTTGGCTGATGATCCCCGGGCCTGGAGTGGCACGCCCACGTGGTAAGGGGCGAGGTCTGGTGGGCTGCTGCGCCGGGAGGCGATCGGCCGGTACTGGTCCTCACGCGGGACCCGGTGGCCGATCGCATCGGCGCCGTCGTCGTGGTGGCCTGCACCCGAACGGTACGCGGAGTGACGAGCGAGCTGGCCCTTGGGGTCGACGATGGACTGCCCGAGCCATGCGTGGCCTCGTTCGACAACATCCACACGCTGCGCCGGAGCAAATTCAGGAGTCGGATCTGCCGCCTGTCCGATGCTCGTATGGATGAAGCGTGCCGGGTGCTCAGCCTGACCCTGGGCTGCGTCTGACTCGCGCCCTGTTTCAGGCGGCCGCTTGCTTGGCGGCTTCGCGAGCATGGGAGCAATCGCCGCGGTACTCGAAGCCCTTGCAGGTGCAGGTCGCGATGCCGCCGACGATGGTGACGGTGTTGACCTCACCCGGACGTGAGCGGCTGGGGAACTCGATGACCTGCTCGTCGCTGACGGCTCCGAGGCCGCGACCGGCTCTGGCCATCAGGTCGAGCATGTCGCCGAGCAGACCCATGGACCCGCCGTCACTTGCCGCCGCCACGCGTTCGGCCTGCGTGATGCCCAGGGTGGCCCGATCGGGACGCTCTCCGGTGATGGCCGCCTGGACCACGGCATCGACAAGGGTGGCGCTGTCGGCTGCTTCTGCCTCGAGCACGCCGACCAGCCGGGCCTTCTGTTCGAGCAGTGCCGCGACGTAGTCATCGAGCGTCCCATCGGCGACGAGGTAGGTCACGAAGGCCGGGCGGGTCTGGCCGATGCGATAGATCCGGTCCTCCGCCTGCCAGTGGTTGGCCGGGACCCAGTCGAGATCGTTGAAGACGACGTGGGTGCCCGCGGTCAGCGTGAGGCCGACGCCAGCCGCGACAAGGTTGCCCAGCAGGACACGGACCGAGTCGTCCTCCTGGAAGGCGTCGGCGGCACGCTGCCGATGAGCCGATGAGGTGGCGCCGGTGATGGTCCGTGCGCTCTCACCGAGCTCGCTGGCGAGCCGCTCGATGACCGCGCTGTAGCTGCTGAAGACCACGACCTTCTCACCCGCCTCAACGCGCTCGCGAACAGCCTCGATGGTCGCATCGAGCTTGGCGACGGCCAGCGCGTGGCGAGCCTGGTTCAGCTTGCCCAGGAACGTAGCCCAGGAGGGTCCATCGCGCTGGGGGTTGTCGCTGAAGAACTGGAGGGCGGCGGCCTCTGCCTTGCGGACCTCGCGTGCGTCGATGTCCACCGGCTGCCACGTGCGCACCTTGGGCGGCAGGTCCAGCGCCTCATCCTTGGTCCGGCGAAGCATCACCCCCGCCACGATCGAGGCCAGCTCACCCACGTTGCTGGAGCCGCGACTGTCCAGGCCGTAGCCATTGTCGAAGGCGCCGCAGTAGCGCTTGGCATAGCTGTGGAAGGAGTTGGCCAGCGGGTGACGCACGGCCTTAGGCAGGTTGAAGAGGTCGCGCGGTCGATTGGTCATGGGCGTGCCGGTCAACAGGTACACGGCGCCCGGCTCACGGTTCGCGTCGCCGACACCAGCGAGCTTCAGGACGTGCTTGGTCCGGGCCGAATCGTCTTGATGTAGTGGGCCTCATCGATGGCCAGCCCGGCCCAATCGATGGTCGCGAGCTGCCTGGCATGACGCCCCACGATGTCGTAGTTGATGACCGTCCAGCGGACGTCTGCACGGGCCCCATCCTTGCCGGCAACGACATGGACGTCTGCCCCGGGTTCGACGAGTTGGATCTCACGCGCCCAGGTCGGCTTCACACCGGCCGGGCAGACGATGAGGAAGGGACCCTGGGGCTGGGCTTCGCGCAGGGCGATGATGGCCTGGCGCGTCTTACCGAGCCCCATGTCGTCCGCGAGGATGGCGCGGCGGCGGGACAACAGGAACGCAACGCCACTGCGTTGGTGCTCATACAACCTCATCCTGGACGCGAGTCCACTCATCTACCTCGCGAAGCTGGAGGCGCTGGACGTGTTGGCCGCGATGGTAGAACGATCGTTCGTGACACCGGCGGTCCTCGAAGAGGTGACGCGGCCGCAGGTCGCGTACCGACATCCGGACGCGGTCGAGATCGAGGCAGCCATCCAACGTGGCGAGTTCGAACGCCTCGTGTTGACCGAGGCGGAAGTCAAGCAAGCAGGTGCGATCGCCGAGCGGGTCCCGGGCCTCCACGCAGGGGAGGCCGAGGTGCTGGCAGCGGCCATCGGTCGGTCGCTCTCGGCGGTCATCTTCGAGCGCCGGGCTCAACGGGTGGCGCGGTCGCTCGGTGCAGACCTCGTCGATGTGGTGGAGCTGCTCGTCGGGGGACAGCTGAGAGCTGGCTGATGGAGGAACGGATCCTGCGGTTCGCTGGGATGGTGAACATGAAGACCGAGCAGGTGATCGGGTTGCTGGCGCGGGCCCGATCCGACCGATACGCACGCGAGACGGGACGATGAGCAAACGGATCCAGGTGAACATCCGGCTGGACCAGGACCTCATCGATGAGCTCGACCGCCTGGCCGATGCGGGGTCGATCGATCGCAGCGAGATGGCGCGCCGGCTCCTCGACACGGGCCTCGGGGCGCAACGGATGCGGCAGGCGCTCGATGCCTATCGAGCCGGTTCGGTGACGTCCTGGCGTGCCGCCGAAGATCGCCGGCGTCTCGTTGTACGAGATGCTCGACCCGGATCCACGATGAGGGCATCGCCTACGAGCTCGACCCTGCCGTTCTCGATCGCGTCGGAGTCCTGGCAAAGGACACGGCCGCGGTCCGGAAAGCGCCAGCGACATACGGATCGGATGCGCAGTCCGGGATCGACGAGCTGCGGAGGCAGTTCAAGCCGCGGATGGTGACCACCCTATTCGTTGGCGAGTCGTCTTCCGGGGGCGGGACGCACTTCTATCGAGCCGATTCCAACCTGTTCCGCGCGACGCGGGCGGCGTTCGCGCAGGCATTCGGCGATGAGGCTGTGTCCGAGGGTCCGCGTTTCTTGCACGAGTTCCAGGACCATGGCTGCTGGCTGGTCGATCTCGTCGACCGACCGGTGAATCACTTGTCGGACGAAGAGCGCGAGACGCTCGTCAGCGCAGGTGTTGCAGGTCTCGCGACGACGATCGCCGAGGTTGCGCCCATCCACATCGTGGCCGTGAAAGCCACCATCGACGACGAGGTCCGAAGCGCGATGGAGGTCGCGGGCTCAGACGCTGACCTGCTCGCGCTCCCCTTCCCTGTCCGCCAGTGGCGCGCGAAGTTCGTGCGCGATCTCGCAGCGGCGTTGCAACGCTGGACGCACTCGGGATAGCGCCAAGCATCTTCGCTGGCGGTCGCTCCTGATCAACATCACCGATATCGATTCCCTGACCCCATCAGTCCATGCTGAGCAGCTCCAGGTCCGGTAAGTCGGCGAAGTCCTGCGCGTTGAGGGTCCACAGCGTGGCAACTCGGCTGATGGCGTGGGAAGCGATCGCAAGGTCGATCTCCCGACCACGCGGACGGCTAACGGATCGGTAGAGTCGAGCGGCGACCTCGGCTTGTTCCACGCCGAAGGCCAGACCCGATTCGCTCGGGAACAGTGCCTCCTGGGCCGCGAGCTCCTCATGCTGGCGCGGGCCACGCCACCACTCGTACAGCACGATGGTGGGCAGCACGAGCCGCTCGCCAGCCTCGATCAGCTGTCGCATGTGAGCCGCTGAGCGCCTGGGCCCGACGAGGCTGTCGATGAGCGCAGAGGTGTCGACGATGATCACGTTCGACGGTGCCCGCGTCCCCCTCGCCGGCGTGAGCGGCGGAGCGCTTCGAGCTCGCTGTCGACAGCGTCCGCGGGTCCCTCTGGGATCGCAGCCACCACCTCATCGAACACCCCGAGCAGACGAAGCCGTTCGACTTCACTGAGGCGGCCGGCCCGATCAGCATAGTCACGGATCGCCTCGCGCACGATCTCACTCTTGGGCTTCTGCAGAGCAACCGCCGTGTCATCGAGCCGCGATGCTGTCGCCTCGTCCAAGCTGAAGGTCATCTTCACTGTTGCCATATTATGGCCATACTACCATATCGATGACATAGCGCCCAGGGACAAAGAATGGCGTGGACACCCACTGGCGAACGTCGTGGGCGCCCAAATGGGAGGTCGGCCGTGAGGCATCCGCAAGATGTCAGGACTCGCGCTCGGCCAGAGCCTCGGGTCCTCGGGTTTCCTGTCCGATCAATCGAAGGGGTTCTGGCGCGGCTCCGTGGCCCTCGCGTACAGGTGGGCCATTGCGGCGGCGCGGCCAGCCTCGCTGAGGGAGGTGACGTAGCTGCCGACGGAGCGGCCGTCGACCCAGCGGGGGTGCTCTTCATGCAGGAAGCCGAAACGCCGCCACTCGCCCAGCGGTACGTGAACTGCGTGGTCGATATCCGGCGGATCGATGGGGTGGCCTCCCTTCTGCCAGCCCTGAGCCAGGATGGTGGGGATCACGGCCTTCGCCAGTTCCTCGAAGTCGTCATTCGCCAGCCTTCCCGCCGGGCCTTCAAGGAGTCGATGGGCGATGACCTCACTGATAGCGGACGAGAACTCATCCTCCCGCCCGACGGTGGCAGTGACGGACCGCCACATCACGAGTGGGTCGTCGAGGCCGCGATGAGCGAGCGTGTCGTGCGGATCCGCCCTGAGCGTTTCGCCAGCCAGCCGACGCGCGTGGAGATCTCGCGCGGATGATGGAGTTTGTGGAGGTCGGCCTCGGTCCGCGGTTGACCCGGGAACGGCCACCAACCGAAGCGATCAGCCCCTTCAGGGACGAGCGTCGGTGGCAGATAGCCGACCGCGGTGGCCTTGACACCGTCGCGACACGTCGTGAGCAGCCAGGTCATCGATGCCATGGTTTCCGTGATCAGGTCGGTGGACGGCGCTGGCGGTAGGACGGGAAGTCCATCGACCAGGAAACTCTCGGCTGCTCGGCGACGCCACTCCTTGAGCGACTCCTCACGGGCACCGCTCACCCACGACTTGATGCGCTCCGACAGGACGAGATCGATCCGCCGGGGCGGCGCTGCACTGGGCGAACCGGGGTCGGCCACCCGCGCCTGGAGGGCACGTTCACATATCAGGTCGGCCTGCTTCCGCCAGCCCCATTTGCCGGGTGCAGCTCCCCGGCAGCGATGGCAGCCTCGAGCGCACGCGAGACGTTCTCTTGGCAGACGAACTCATTCGTGCCCATCGTGGCGCCCCACTCGAGCAGGTCGGTGTCCGGAGGTTCCACGCCGGAAGCATGCATCGCCGATCATTCCGGCCCCTTCACCGGCGGTCAGCATGTCGGCGGCCAGGCCGACCCAGCGCTCCTGCGCCGGCTGGTCTCGACCGATCGCCTCGACGGCGGCCTCGACCCGGAGCGCGTCCTCGCTTTCGGGCAGCCCGTTGCTCGCTCGCGGGTACATATGTGCGGACCCTACGACAATCCAAGGGTGCGGGGCATTGGCTAGCACCAAGTGCTACCCACTGCTCGGTTAGCACTTGGGCTGTTATGCTAAATTAGCGCGGATTAGCAGTTCACTAGCAGCTAGAGCCATGCGACTTCCAGAGCGCCCGCCGAACTTCCAACACTTGCTTCAGCGAACGTCCGAAAGCCCAGAGCGGTTCGCGGCGATCCTTGCTCAGCGCACGTCCGCGACGAATGGGGCCTACCTCCATTGGGACGATCTCAGACACCGTCGGCCGCCGGATGGTCTGACCGTGACCGAGTGGTGGTTGGCGGTCAAGTTGTCTCGGCTAGGCCAGCGACGAGAGCTTCCGCTGCGAAGCACTGACGGTTCTCGGTTCACCTACAACCTCCCGGACAGTGTGCTCGAGCGGCTCCACACGGTGGACCAACGGGCGAGTGGCGAGATCGTGCTTTCCGAGACCGTCGCAGATGAGGGCAGTCGGAGACGGTACCTCGTCAACTCACTCATGGAAGAAGCGATCGCCTCGAGCCAGATCGAGGGCGCCAGCACGACGCGCAAGGTGGCAAAGGAGATGCTGCGGACGGGGCGGCGCCCCAGGGATGTCAGCGAGCGCATGATCTTGAACAACCACCGGGCGATCATGCGGATCGGCCAGTTGAGGGATGAGCCGCTGACCCCGGATCGCGTCCTCGAGTTGCATGGCATCGTGACGGACGGGACCCTGGAGAATCCGGCAGCCGCGGGACGGCTGCAGCAGCCCGGAGAGGAGAGAGTGGCCGTCTATGACCCTCGAGACAACACGCTCCTTCACTCCCCTCCCCCGGCGGACCAGCTCCCGGGCCGCCTCGAGCAGATGTGCGCATTCGCGAACGCGGATCCTCCCGATCCGTTCGTCCATCCGGTGGTTCGGGCGGTCGTCGTCCACCTGTGGCTCGCGTACGACCACCCGTTCGAGGATGGCAATGGGCGAACGGCGAGAGCGCTGTTCTACTGGGTCATGGTCGCGCAGGGTTACTGGCTCACGGAGTACGTGTCCATCTCACGACTGTTGAACCGAGCCCAGGCTCAATACCGGCGGTCGTTCCTGCTGACAGAGATGGACGAGTTCGACGCGACGTACTTCATCGCCTATCAGCTGGATGTCCTGATCCGTGCGATCGAGGCGCTGCACGCATACCTCCGCAACAAGATGCGAGAACTCCAGCAGACGGAGAAGTTGCTGTGGCGATCAGAGCTGAACCACAGGCAGCTCGCGCTGCTGAGCCACGCCCTGCGGCACCCGGACGCCGACTACACATACCACTCACACGCGACCAGCCACCGCGTCGTGCGCCAGTCCGCCCGTATGGATCTGCTGGAGCTCGCGGAACAGGGCTATCTCACGCAGCGCAAGGTAGGACGAACGGTCCACTTCCGGCCTGTCGAGGACCTCGCGGGACGCTTGAGCGAGGAATGGCCAGCTCAGCAGTGAAGAACCAGTGCAGGTATCGGTCAAAACGACGCGGCTGTGGCTTTGTTGCAGAGTGCGTAGGCGTGCCCCTGCATCGCGGCTGACGCCGAGCTCGAGGCGCGGACGGGTGCCTGATAGCATCGGGCCGCGAGGAGGTCATTGGGATGGAACCGCGAACCAACGCCCACAAGCCATCGAACGAAGAAGCTGCGTTCATCCGGTCGATCGCGGACGAGTTCGGCCTGGAGCCGGTCGAGGTCGAGGCACTGGGCATGGTCATCGGCGCCCTTGAGATCCATCATCATGACGGCGGACTCGGCTCGGCAAATCCGGTCATCGCCAACGAGCTGGCCGACGTGATCTCGATGCCCGTCATCACCGATGTGCTCAGTACCGTGGCCTGGGATGAGCCGCGGTTGGAACCATTCCTCTCTGACGTCGCGGCAGGTGCGCGCGGGGCCGTACGCGCGGGTCCCCTGACCGTGCTTGCCGCCTGCGCCGAGGCCCGTGATGACGTGCTCGAAGCGGAGCGGCATCTGCGAGAAGCCGTGGCGGCTGACCCATACTTCGCGCAGGCCTGCCTCACACTCGCCGTCCACGAGGAGGAGCGTGGCGACTATGCGGCCGCGCTGCGCCTGTATCGGACCATCGGGATCAAAGCCGACCAGGAGCCGCGAGAGACCCTCGAACGCCTCTCCATCAGTTTCGGCACCGGAACCGCCCGCATCGGTCGCAACGAACCGTGCCCCTGCGGTTCTGGCCGGAAGTACAAGGCATGCCATCTCGATCAGCTGGAGGTCTCGGCGCCGGATGCGCTTGAGGCGGTGCTGCGGAAGCTGAGCCACTGGCAGCTGCGTCTGGGTGGCGCCGAGCGCCTGGAGCAGGTGGAGGACGATGTCCGGGCCGGGCTTGACGGCGCGTTCGACGATGCGCCGCTCGATGACTTGCTCCACGCCGATGTGATGCTCTGGGACGCGGGCGGCCTGCGCCACTACCTGGACGTGCGCGGCGTGTTGCTGCCGGACTCGGAGCGTGCGCTGCTGAAGAACTGGCTGCTCTCGCGGCGTGCGTTGTACGCGGTCACGAGCGTCGAGCCCGGCACCGGCCTGACCCTCGACGAGGTCGACGGTGGACTGGAGGTTCGGCTGAACGACCGTTCGCTGTCACGGCAGCTGCAGCCACTCGACCTGTTCCTCACGCGGCTCGTGCCCGATGGGAGCGGCCAGATCACCAGCCTGGGCGGGATCTCCGTGCCCCGTCCGCGGCGGCAGTATGTGGCATCGCTCGTCGCGGCGAACGACGGCATCGGCCTGCTGCGCTGGCTGGTGGATCCGATGCCCACACCCCACATGCAGACGATGGAGGGCGAGGAGCTCCTGTTCACGACCATCACGTACCGGTTGCCTGATCCCGGGTCGACCAGGGAGGCACTTGGCAAGAAGCTCAGGAGAGACAGAGACGATGGCGTCTTCCGGGAGTTCGTGAAACGGCGTGGTCGTGAGTGGATCCGCGGGTCGATCAAGGTCGAGGGCAACGTCGCGACCATCGAGAGCAACGCGAAGAAGCGCGCCGATCGCCTGGAGCGGACGCTGAAGAAGGCGGCTCCGGGCGCGGTCCTATTGAAGCGTGTCGAGCGAACGCTGGAGCAGGTTTCCGAGGAGGAGGGGGCCATCACGCGCACGCCGGACCCGCGCCTGGATCCTGCCACCAACCCGGACATCGCGGCCATGATGGCCGATGTCATGCGCCAGATGGAGGAAAGCTGGGTCGACGAGCAGATCCCAGCGCTCGGCGGACTGACACCGCGCCAGGCGATGGGTGACCCTGAGTGGCGCGAGGAGCTCGAGGCGATGCTGGACGACATGGCCTGGCAGAACCGCCAGCCTGGCGCACAGGCCATGATGGAATCCGGACCGTATCCGCCGACTGCTCGAGTGACCCCGGCCGGCCGACGCGTGCCCGGAGAGTCCTAACTTCGTACAGCTCGACCGCGAATTGTTGGCCGCGGCGCGGCGATCGGCGAGTACCAGCGGGATGGCCACGCTCGTGTCGAGCAGCAGGACAGGGCGCTCATCCATGCCGATGGCGATCAGCGTCGACCAGCTCCCGGACCAGGGCCGAGCCGAAGCTGGATCCGGTGGCCGGCACGACCAGGAGCCCTTCTTCTTCGACGAGCTCCGACCCGGCGATGGGCTCGATGCGGATCGCCGCTCCATCAAGTTCCAGACTTACTTCGCCTCCCCCGGCCTGTGGGCGCTCGACGAACGATCAACCTCAAGGCGTCCGACGAATGGCCATCAGTCAAGCTTGCGATGCTTGACTCACTGCCCGACGTGGCCCGAAGATTGCCTTCCCGCTGGCCCGAACTGGGGTTTCTATCGGACGAAGAACGCGAGAACCTGCTGCAGGCAGAGGTGCGACTGCGCCGGGACGAAGTCGACCAAGGAATGGTGTACTTCGAACGCTTCGTCATGGAGCGTTCCGCGCGCATGGGCGCTCAGATCATGCAGAAGTTTCCCGGGATCGGCGTCTTCGCCCGGGATTCAGATATCGACGCTTGGGCCTTCGAGGACCGAGCTAGTTCCTCCGCAGCTGGTCAAGCCCGCACTTGCCGTCGCGAAGACACCGGGAAGCGCGAGCCGGACGATGATGGATTGCTCAGCCCTGACGAGATGCGTTCGATCGCCTACGAATTCCTACGCGATGCCGATCCAGCACAGGCATCTGGGGTCCACTACTACGAGATTCTCCGTGCGGTCGAGGCTGTGGGTCCCGTGGTGCGCGGAGACTCGGCACCCAGGATGCACGGCATCCTCTCGAATGCCCCCGCGATCTTCACACCCCTTGGTAAAGGCCATTTCACATGGAAGGCCCACTCCGCGACCGGTCGGCGCTACTGGGTCTTGCGTGACCGACCGCGGCAATCGTGCTGCGCTTTGGGCAGAGATCCAGCAGGGTCGTCTCCGGCAGGGCTGGGGATGGGCAGACGACCAGGACCTTCGGGAGCTCCGACGCGTTGCACTTGCGGGCGGCACGTGGTCGGAGTTGACAGAGCGCCGCTAGGCGCAACCGACGGATGCTCAGCGACGAGCCGAACTCGATCAAGATCGGCGACATCATCGTGCTGCCCCACCAGCCCGCCCAGAGGCGCTATTCGCTGGTCAGGGTCACGGGTCCGTATGAGTACGGTCCGCCGAGGGGTGGAGCGAGTATCGGCACATCCTTCCAGTCGAACTCCTCACGAGCTCGGCAGGCATCGAAGTGAACGACCGGCGCATCTCGCCAGCACTGCGACGGAGTCTCGGAAACCAGAACCGGATGTGGAGCATTGATCCGGTCGGTCCAGATGTCGAGGAGTTGCTCGCCGCGGTCGCCTGACTGCTCGGGCGACTAGCACGTACATCAGGGAGGTATCCAAGTGAGTCGAGACTTCAATTCCGCAGGGGGATTCCGCAATCGATATCCCGTGCGCGAGGTACATTCATCGGCGACGTTCCCGCGCTCACTACGTGCCGCGAGCCCGGGTGAAGCGGCCCGCGGAATCACTGTTGCCTACGCTACGTCGAACTAGACGGTATATCGAGCGGTGGTGGACCGCTTGCAGCCGAATGAGGCGTTCAGGATGGAGACTAAGTTCGGCGCGTTCGAGATGCCATGCTCCAGTGTGATGCTGCGAGTTTCCATCAGCCATGGCCCAGACGACCCATCTCGTTCCATGGCTTCGCGCGCACCGAAGAAACGTTCGGTGTGGGAGCGAATTGTGGAGTCGTGCGCATCTACGCAGCTTCCACTGCTGCGCCGGTCGGACGCGCGGCTGCGCGATACTTGGCCGGTCGGCGCGGCTGACTCGCATGCTCGACATGAGTCCGCCCGACCCGACCTGGCCGGAGAGATGCGATGACCCTGCGGACCCCGCTGTGTGACCTGCTCGGCGTTGAGCACCCACTCATCCAGGCGCCCATCGGCGGTGCCGCGGTCCCGGCGCTGGCGGCCGCGGTGAGCGAGGCCGGGGCGTTGGGCATGCTCACGATGAGCAACGCGCAGCCCTCCGAGATCCGTGAGCGGATGGCGGCCATGCGTGAACGGACGCAGCGGCCCTTCGGGGTCAACCTCATCCTGCAGGACGAACAACGCTCCCAGCTGGAGGGGTGTCTCTCCGAGGGTGCGAGGATCGTTTCCTACTTCTGGCGCCGCCTCGAGCCAGCCGACCCGTACATCGAGGAGGCCCATGCCGCCGGCGCCCTGGTCATGCTGACCGTCGGCAGCAGCGAGGATGCCCGCCGGGCCGTGGATGCGGGGGTCGACATCGTGGTCGCCCAGGGGCTGGAGGCCGGTGGTCACGTGTGGGGCACCGTCGCGACCCTCCCGCTCGTGCCGGCCGTCGTCGACGCCGTCGCGCCCGCGCCCGTGGTGGCCGCCGGTGGCGTCGCCGATGGCCGCGGCCTCGCAGCCGTCCTTGCCCTGGGAGCCCAGGCGGCGTGGATCGGTACGCGCTTCCTGCTGACCGACGAATCGCCGGTCCACCCCGACCATGTGGGGGTCGCCCTCGAGGCGAGCGAGGCCGACACGATCCTGAGCACCCTCTTCGACGACGGCTGGCCCGATGCGCCCCACCGCACGCTCGTGAACAGCACGGTACGTGCATGGCAGGCGGCCGGCTCGCCGCCGACCGGCGCGCGGCCGGGCGAAGGCGAGACCATCGGGCGTGACCTGGACGGCGAACCCATCACCAGATACGCCGTCAACCACCCCATCGTCGACGGGGTCGGGCAAGGAGCCGCGGAGGCCATGGCCCTCTATTCGGGTCAGTCGGTGGGTATCGTCCGCGAGCGCCTGCCTGCGTCCGTCGTCATCGAGCGAATGGTCAGCGACGCCAAGCGGATCGTCTCCGGTCTGGCGGCACCTCCATCCTGACCGCGGCTTCGGATCGCGGATCTCCGGCTCCAGGAAGAGTCCGGTCGCGCGAGATCATGTCAGCGAAGCCGCCGAGCGTAGGCAGCGGGTCGCGGTCCAGTCGGTGGTATAGGGAGTGGCGCATCCGGGGCCGCAGGTCCCGCAGGAGGAGCCGCTGGCCCGGGCCACGCCCAAGGCGCTGCCCGCCGGTCCCCGTGCCCGGGGCCACCTCCGCCTGCGCTACGACACCGTCGACAAGGCCGGCGCCATGACCCTGCGTGAGGCCGGTCGGCTGCATCACCACGGGATCGGGGCGGCCCAGCGCGATCGGCGTGTCCTCGCGGTCGTCGACGCGCAGGAGGTCACGATGGTCGACCTCGGCAGCGGCGAGATCCTCTGGACCCACCTCATCGAGCCCGACCGAGGCTACTGGCGCGACCAACGACGAGACCGCGGCCGATGGCCGGGGTCCCAAGCGACTCCATGACCGCTGGGCTGGAACACCGGTTGTCGCCGATGTCCCGACTCAGGTGTCTCCTATGTCGCGACTCATCACAATGGCGTCCCCAGCAGGATTCGAACGTACGACCAATCGGTTAACAGCCGCCCGCTCGACATGGCTCCCGGCTATCGCCTACCCCACCGGTTCGATGCCATGTCTCAGCATGGTGGCCATCTCGTCCTCGACGGTCGGCGGGTCGTGCCGCGACCAGAGTGCCGCGAGATCCTCGAAGTATCCGTCCAGGGCGGGCGCGTGGATGATCAGCGTGCGAGCCGGTTCGTCCGATGCATTGACGAAGGTGTGACTCGTTCCACCCGGGACGATGACGCAGCCGCCGGCGCCCACGACCGTGTCCTGGTCATCCAGGGTGAACGTCAGCGACCCCTCCAGGACGACGAACATCTCCAGGGCGTCGGGGTGGCGGTGTGCGACCGGGGCGCGTCCGCGTGGCGGGATCATGCGGTCCATCAGCGAGAAGCGGCCGCCGGTCGTGGCTCCGACCGCCTTGAAGAGCATCTCGCTGCCGCGAGCCTCCAGTTGCGTGCCGCCACCCGGAAGCAGGATCGTCGCCACGCCCGTCCCTTGATCACCGACCATCCGTCGCCTCCTTTCGGGCCACCTGACCGGACCGCCTGAGCGCTGTCCACGAACGCGAGGCTGGCGACGGTCACATGGCGCTTCGCTCATGGCCAGCGTACCGGACCACACCATCACGCCACGTGAAGAGACTCGACCGGTTTGGCCGGTACGCCGTCCGCTGCGAAGGGCGCCCAACCCACGGAAGGTGGCTCCGGCGGTAGGGTTCGAATCTACGACCTAGCGGTCACAGCCGACAGCCCGCCGCAGCAACATGCGGCGCCCCTACGCCCTGGCGAGCTTCTTGTAGCTGGATCCGGTGCGGCTGATCGGCCGCGGTCCCCAGCTCCTTCCGCCGGAACGCCTCGTAGTCGCTCACGTTCCCCTCGAAGTAGCGCACCTGGGAATCGCCCTCGAAGGCAAGGATGTGGGTCGCGATGCGGTCGAGGAACCAGCGATCGTGCGAGATGACCACGACGCAGCCCGGGAACGACTCCAGCCCGGCCTCGAGCGCTCGCAGCGTGTCCACGTCGAGGTCGTTGGTCGGTTCGTCGAGCAGCAGCACGTTGCCACCGGTCTGCAGCAGCTTGGCGAGGTGCACCCGGTTCCGCTCGCCACCCGACAGCTGACCGACGAGCTTCTGCTGGTCGGTGCCCCGGAAGTTGAACGATGAGACATAGGCCCGGGCCGGGACCTCGCGTGCCCCGGTCTTGATGAACTCGGCCCCCTGGGTGATCTCCGCGAACACCGTCTTGTCGGCGGCCAGGTCGTCGCGCTCCTGGTCGACATAGCTCAGCGCGACGGTGTCACCGATGGTGATCGACCCGGCGTCGGGTGCCTCCTGCCCCACGAGCATCCGGAACAGCGTCGTCTTGCCGGCACCGTTGGGCCCGATGATGCCGACGATGCCGGCCCGCGGCAGCGAGAACGTCAGGTCCTCGATGAGCAGCCGTTCGCCGTAGCCCTTGCGCAGGCCGGCGACATCGATGACCTGGTCACCCAGCCGCGGCCCCGGAGGGATGGCGATCTCGAGCTCGCGTGCGCTGCCCTTGTCGTCGTTCGCCTCCGCCAGCAGTCGCTCGTAGGCTGACAATCGAGCCTTGCCCTTGGCCTGGCGCGCCTTCGCACCCATGCGCACCCATTCGAGCTCGCGCGCGAGCGTCCGTTGGCGGGCATCGACCTGCTTCTGCTCGGTCGCCAGGCGCTCCAGCTTCTGCTCGAGCCAGCTCGAGTAGTTGCCGCTGAACGGGATGCCGCGGCCACGATCGAGCTCAAGGATCCACTTGGCGACGTTGTCGAGGAAGTAGCGATCGTGGGTGATCGCGACGACGGTGCCGGCGTACTCCGACAGGAAGCGCTCGAGCCATTCGACCGACTCGGCATCGAGGTGGTTCGTGGGTTCGTCGAGCAGCAGCAGGTCCGGGTGGCGCAGGAGCAGTCGCGCCAGCGCGACGCGGCGCTTCTCGCCGCCCGATAGCGTCCTGACGTCGGCGTCGTCGGGCGGGCAACGCAGCGCGTCCATGGCGATATCGACGTTGCGCTCGAGGTTCCAGGCATCCGCGGCGTCGATGCGGTCCTCGAGGGCCGCCTGCTCGGCACCGATGGCGTCGTAGTCGGCTTCGGGATCCGACCAGCGGGCCATGACCGCGTTGTACTCGTCGATGAGCGCCTGGACCTCATGGACGCCGTCGAGCACGTTGCCCTTGACGTCCTTGGCGGGGTCCAGCTGGGGCTCCTGGTCGAGGTATCCGACGGTGAAGCCCGGGGTCAGCCGAGCCTCGCCGCTGTAGCCGTCGTCGAGCCCGGCCATGATCTTGAGCAGGCTCGACTTGCCGGCGCCGTTGGGCCCGATGACGCCGATCTTGGCGCCGGGATAGAAGGACAGCGAGATGTTCTCGAGCACGGTCCGGTCGGGCGGATAGTGCCGGGCGAGCTTGTACGCGGTGTAGATGAATTCGGCTGGCATGCGGCTAGCGTAGCGACCCTCCGCGGGGAGAGTGCGCATCAGCAGGCTGCCGCGTCGTCCTGATTAGGGAGTGTCTTGCCTATGTCGAGCACGCGGAGGCGGTCGGGACACTGGGAAGCCATGACGAAGTCGCACCGAAGGTCGGGCAACGAGCGAGTGAGCCGAGCGCTCGCCGATCTCGTGCCTAGGAACCCATGGGCCGTGTGCTGGAACATCTGGTGATTGCACGCGTCCTGCATGGACGCCGAGTCCGGGTGGATATGGCCGGGCGCGCAGAAACGCCGGGGGTGTAGGCTTCGGAGGCGAGTGTGACGGGGTCACCGATGCAAGCATCCCACTGGCTGATACCAATTGGAGATTGCACTTTGCGTTTTGCATTGATGATCGAACCGAACATGGACGTGACGTGGGACCTCAACGTCTCTATCGCACAACGGGCCGAGACCGCGGGGATCGGCACGCTATATCGGTCGGACCACTACGAGTCATTTCCAGGCCCTGCTGGTAGGCGCTCTACCGACGCCTGGGCCACCATTGCCGGCTTAGTTCACGAAACAACGAGACTACGCCACGGCACGATGGTATCGCCCGCTACCTTCCGTCACCTGGTAGCCTCGCCAAGGTGGTGGCAACGATCGATGAGATGAGCGGCGGACGGGTGGAACTAGGGATTGGAGCTGGATGGCACGAAGACGAGCATCGTCGACACGGCCTGGACTTCTACGATCGCGAGACACGCATCGAGATGATGGAGGAACAGTTCCAAGTCATTAGTGGTTTGTGGACAAGCGATCCAGGTTGGTCGTTTGAAGGGAAGCACTACGTCGTTCATGATTGCGGTTTGGTCTGGCCTGTTCAGGAACCTCGTCCGCCACTCATCATGGGGACGAAAGGGGCCAACCGTGGATTGCGCGCGGCAGCCGATGGGCGGACCATCTCAATGTCTACACCGTGGATCTGGTCGCTGCCGCTGACGCATTCGATCGTTTCGAGCAGATTTGCGAAGCGGTCGGCCGCGACCATGGCGACGTGGAGCGTTCCGTGCTCTGTGGCGTCGCTGTGGGGGTTGACCGCGCAGAGGCGGACAAGCGCCGACAGATCGCTGCGAAGACACTCGGGTTCGGCAGTGTCGCTGAGTGGGAGGC
Organism: uncultured Chloroflexia bacterium; assembly: GCA_963764785.1. Lineage (GTDB taxonomy): Bacteria > Chloroflexota > Limnocylindria > Limnocylindrales > CSP1-4 > JAFMJV01. The sequence goes on from CAVXTU010000001.1 coordinate 615,602, forward strand.
GGCCAGCTCTGGCGAGAGGATCACCGGCACTCCGGATGAGGCCCTCGGACGTGTACGTGAGTTCGCTGGTGCCGGTGCCGACCTCATCGTGCTTCAAGACTTCATGCCATCTGATGTAGAGCTTATTGACCTTCTAGGTGAACTAACGCACGACTGGTCCGCTCAAGTTTCGGCAAGCGGCTGAGCTCACCCCAGCGACGCCTCGGCATGGTGCAACGAGTAGCACCTACGCGATTAGGGCGTCGAGGGTGGCAGGCACCAGGCCGCGAGCGGAAATGGACGGAGCGAGAGCCATACAGCTGGCGTCCTGACGAGACCGACGCTGAGAATTTCATGACGGCTCGCTCTTTGACCACCATTCCAAGACAGACAGCCTCGGGTGCGTGGTCCCACGTGGAGGCTCGGGCCTGCGGGCAGGCTATCTCATACCACGGGACCCACGGCAGGCGTGCCGGGGGCCCTCCTGGGTGCAGAAGCGCGTTGGCGACCATCGCATCGGTCACCAGTGACGTCACGAACCCGGCCTTCAGGACGGCGCGTACGGCGGCGGATCTTGGTCCGGCCACCCGCGACCGCGATGACTTCCGGGACCGGCTGAGTTGCGCGGTGCTGATTCGCGATCGTCCGTTCTGCCAGGACAGGGGCAACAGTGGCTCCGTCGTCGTCCAACAGCGTTGCACACACCTCGGCCCGAACGTGAAACGGCTCTAGGTACGCGCGATCCGCTGCCGACATCGAGCTTCGCAGCTGTGAGTTGGGAGGGTCCCATCGAGCCAACGGCAACCAGCGCCTTCGTGAGCAGATCGAACCGTCGCGAGCGTCTCTGCGACATGTGGCTGCCGCCGAATCCGCGCGGCGGTCTCGGCGTCGTCGAGGATAATCGGTGCATAGATGGGGAAGGCGGGGCCTCCGCTGACGGCGGCGATGGCACGCACATTCTCGAGCGTGTCCTCGGTGACCCCAACGTTTCCGGCAGCACCGGTCATCTGCACCACGTGCAGCGGGCCAGCGACGACAAGCGCGCCAGTCGTGGCATTGACGGTTCGACCCCAGGCAAGACCCAGCACGTCACCTTCGACCACGATCTCGGTCAACAACCCGGCAGCTACCTCGCCGAGATGCGCCCGCAGCTGCGGCTCTGGCTCATCGGGTGTCGTTACGACCAAGGCAGTGGTGGAGCCCAAACGAACCGCAGGCGATCCGACAGGTCGGCATCCAGCTCTGCGGAAGACCGATGTCAATGCGCACGACCCCCTTCTCCAAGGCCAAGTCAAGCGTGCGAGCCACCTTGAACCGTGAGATCCCGAACTCGGTCGCGATTTGCGACTTGGACATCCCGTCGATGTAGTAGCGCGCGCGATCGCAGCGGACCGGACCAACTCGGTAGGTTTGAGTGGGCTATCCATATCGCCGAACATGCTACCTCCATGCGCTCGATTGAGCGCTATTGCGCACAAATGGCGATCGCACTTGACACCGTCGCGGACCGTATGGTGGAATGCCAGGTCAGATTGGAAGTGGAGACGCTCATATGAGCAAACGCGAAGGAGGGTTGCAGGCGTGCAAAGCAAACATCGGACGCTGTTTGGCGAGGTGATGGCCGTGGCCGAGGCGTGGTAGGCGCCTCGTCTGCGTTGTCGCCAAGATGAGTCGAGCGCACCGGGTCCAGATGGGCCGACGGCAAGCTGAAGATAACGTGCCTCGTCAAGGACATCTCGGCTACGGTCTGGCAAGAGGCCGTCAAGGGCTGTGAGCGGGCAGCGAAGAATTCGATTTTGATCTGATCGTCACTAGCGGTACAAGTGATACGAGCTTGAGGCTCAAGTCAACGCCTTTGCGAATGCGCTTACCAAGGGCGTGAATGGGATTGCGATGGCAGCAATCGATTTGACGGGATGGTTCCTCAGTCGAGAGGGCAAACGAGCAAAACGTTCCGTCGTTACTTCGACACCACGTTGCCGGAGGCGAGCTACTCGCTAATGTGGTGCCGCGGACTATCAAGGTGCATTCGACGCCACGATGTTGCTCGCCGAGACCATCGGAGGCGAAGGCAAGGTCGCGATTACGACGTGCAGCATTACGATTTCGACCTGCCGCACGGTCCGGGAGGGCTCTGGCAGCTCTTGAACAGACCGGACATCGAGTTGGTTGGACAGCCGTTGGCCACCGGACGAGAAAGGGATTAACGCAATTAAGGACATCGTCGCCACCGGATTTGGCAGGCGTCTATTCGACGTTCGACTCGATGGGCTTGGTGCTTAGGCTGGGAGCGGCTGGCAAGGATTGGTGTGGTACTAGAGGCTGTGGCTATGAAGTGCTAGAGAGCATAGAGATGGTGGCTAGGCGCGATGCGTGTAAGTTATGGGCTATAAGCGGCGAAGGCATGTAGACACTACTTGGCAAGAGATGAGAGCAGTTAATGCGGATATGTGAGCGATAAGTGGATGCTTGGCTGCATTGGTGCGCTGGCGCAGCTAGGTTGAACTGGGATAGTAGCGGCGGTGCTGCTGCTGTGAGGCAGCAGCGGTTCTGCTAAAAAGGATGGTTTGAGCGAGCTAAGCGGAGTAGGAATGGAGTTGATGTGCACCAATATGCGGGTGTGTAATTCAAAGCGCTACGGCGGGGTACATGCGGTACAGGATGTTAGTTTGAACTATTGCTGGGGAAGTTGCGCTGGTGGTGGGAAGGCGCGGAAAATAGACGGTGTAGCATGTTGTGGGGTATTGCAGATGCGGCAAATTATGAAGAGAGGTGCGCTACTCTGGATTCAGGACGCGAGAGCTGCGGCATGAGACGTTTTCAAGCACTGCTGATAGACACCTAGACGCAGCGAAAATATCTACTTGGCAGAGAGGAACTGCGGGAGCGCGATTCTGCGTGGCTGGATGAGAAGGAGATGGTTGCGCGGGTAGATATGGCGGAGTTGGGGTTGAATACGTTGGTAGCTGTTGAGGCTGTGACGGACAGCGGCAAGCAGTGCCTGCAGTGCTCGCAGTTAGAGGCGAAGATTGTTTAGACGAGCGACAGTGCCTGGGAGTGCGAGACTGTGCGACTTGAACTGTAAGCGCTAGTGGTAGAGACAAACTGGCGTGCTGATGATAGCACGATCAGTAGTGTTGATGTGCGACGCGTGATAGTATGAAGAACGGCGAGTAGTAGGGTTGAGTGTGGCGGACAGGAGCTGAGGAAATGTAATTGTATGGTTGGCGAGCGGGACAAGCGATGGGGAGGCAGGTTGTGATGGCGGCCAGCGCGGAATTTGGCGAAGACAGTGCGAACGCGGCTGGGTCACACAACGCGGCAAGCGTTACCATGGCGCGCTCATCTTATGATTGCTTTGTTTGGCTCTCGAGCTCAATTCGCTTCAATAGAGAACCTCGCAATATTTCTGTGAGATGTACAAATAGCAATATGGCAGCGGAATGACTTTTGTAGTATTGTGGGGGGATTGATTCTGGTGGATCAGTACTGGCTCTGGTGCTTTACGGTGGGGTAACGATGCAAACAGGGGTCTGTTCAATAGCAGTACTTTGCATTGCTGTTGGAGCAATGTGGGGTAATCAATGGCATTGGGGTGCGCTACTTAGAGTGCGTGCTGATATGACACTGGGAATGTTGTACGCAGTGAGAGGTTTTGTCTCTTCTTCTCAGGTGGCTCACTGTGGCGCGTGGTTTTCCGCCTGAGTTCACGTGGCTCGGCCTAGGTTCTATCGGCCGATTCCAGTGCCAGCCTTTGTGATGATTGCTGTGTACATATCCTCGCACTGGCTGCTGACTCGCACTAGGTTTGGCCGCTACACCATAGCATCGGCACCGATGAGGACGCATCGCGCCGATCCGGCATTCGTGTTGAGCGACATGTGCTGAAGGTCTTTGCGTTGTCGGAACATTGGCCGTGCTGGCCGGACTTTGATGACCGGCCAAATCGATGCGGCCTCGATCACTTTGGGAACAGGGGCCGAACTAGACGTAATTGCGGCCGTCGTAATTGGTGGCACCAGCCTCTATGGCGGCCGCGGCTCCATACCGGAACCTTCGTAGGAGTTCTGTTCTTGACACTCGTCAAGAACGCGCTCGATATCCTGAACGTCTCGCCTTTCGCGCTAACCGGTGCGGTCGGGCTGCTGCTCTTGTTCAGCGCAGTCGCAGATGTTCTTTCGGATCGGGACAATCTGCGGCGCCTTGTGAGGACGATCCGGGGCAGCATGGAGCGAAGGGCTCAACGACGTCGCTGACTGCCGAACCGACGCGTGATAGTCGCTTTGCTCCCGAGCATCCGGCGGTTGGCGCCGAGCCACCATGCCGAGTGGGCCGGGTCCAGCCGCGCACTCGGCGCGTGCGGCCGATCGCCCGACCAAACCGCTCGGCGTCGTAGGCCTCCTGGATCGCTCGCTGCTGTGGTGTCGATGTTTGTTGACATCTGCACCATCAAAACCATATATCGATGCACGTGGACACCGTGGCTTGAGAGCCAAGATGTCCACCATCGTCGACATTCGCAGGTTCCGCCACGCATTGGCCGACGTCGAACCCCGAGCTGTAGAGTGCCTCAGGCTCGGTCAGCCCTGGCCATCGAGGACCTTTGAGGGTCCCCCTCGTTTCTGCCCGTACTGGGTCTGATAGAACTCGTCGCTGACGAGCCACATGTTCGGCCGGGATCTCCGTCGGCGTTCCGATGGTCAACGCGACCGCGATCGTCTTGGCGTTCTCCTCGAGCATGACCGCCGCCTGGAGGGCAGCCGTCGCGGTCGTTCCGATCGTGAAGACGCCGTGGTTCTGCATCAGGATGGCTGGCGAGTCGCCGATCGACGCCACGATCTCTGCGCCGATGGCTTCGCCTCCGATGGGAGCCACGTATCGACCCACCGGCACCGGCCCCCCGAACTGATCGGCCATCGCGGTCAGGCAGACCGGGAGCGGCTGGCCCACCGCGGCGAATGCCGTCGCGTATGGCGAGTGCGTATGGACCACGCCGTGCACGTCTGGCCGATGGCGGTAGACGTACAGATGCGAGGCGGCGTCCACGGATGGCTGCAGTGGTCCTTCCACGACCACGCCGTCGGGGTCGATAACGACCATGGCCTCGGCGGACATGGCCTCGTAGCGGACCCCACTCGGCTTGATGACGATGAGACCGCTCCCGGGGTCTCGGGCACTCAGGTTGCCGGTCGTCCAGGCGGCCAGGCCGTTTCGCGGCAACTCCTGATTCAGCTCACAGACCTCCTGCCGCAGGGCGTCAAGCACCCGATCCCCCTTCCACGCGAGCGGCCAGCCGCTCGGACCGGAGGGCCTTGAGGCGCTTCATCACGTCATTACCGCCTCGGCCGAAGTAGTCGTGGAGGACCTGGTACTCGGAATAGAGCTGGTCATACACCCGGCTCCGCTCGGGAGAGGGGCGATAGGGAACATCGCGCAGGTGTCCCATGCGTGCGGCCGCATCCTCGATCGATCGGTACCCGCCGCGCTCGCTGCCGGCGGCCACCGCGGCGTGCATGGCCGCACCGAGCGCCGGGGTCTGCGGCGACTGCGCGACCCAGATCTCGCGGCCGGTGACATCGGAGAAGATCTGCATCAGCAGCGGGCTCTCGTCGGGCAGGCCCCCACAGGCGACCACCTGCGTGACCGGTACGCCCTGCCGCTCGAACGCCTCGATGATGGTGCGCGTCCCGTATGCCGTGGCTTCCATCAGGGCCCGGTACATCTCCTCCGGTCTCGTGCGCAACGTCATGCCCAACATGAGTCCGGTGAGGTCAGCATCGACCAGGACCGAGCGGTTGCCGTTCCACCAGTCCAACGCCACCAGGCCGCTCTCGCCTGGTCCGATCCTTGCGGCACGCTCCTCCAGCACCTGGTTGACCGAGACACCTCGAGCCTGAGCCGCAGCCACGTCCTCCGCTGGCGCCTGGGACGTCACGAACCAGGCGAAGTGGTCGCCGACGCAGGACTGGCCGGCTTCGTATCCCCATGTGCTGGGAGTGATGCCACCCTGGATCACGCCGCACATGCCCTCGACCTCGCGACGTTCCTCGCCGATGACCAGGTGGCAGATGGACGTGCCCATGATCATGACCATGCGACCCGGTTCGGTCACTCCCGTCGCGGGCACCGACGTATGCGCATCCAGTGTCGCGATCGCCACCGCCGTATCCGGAGCCAGGCCGAGTGCCGCGGCCCACTCGTCGGTCAGCCCTCCGGCGCGCTCACCCAGTGGTCGAAGATCGCGCTGCATCCGAGTGTCGACGATGCCGGCCAGTCCAGGGTGGAGGCCCGCGAGGAATTCGTCCGGAAAGCCCAGTTCCGGATCCCACAATGCCTTGTAGCCCGCCACGCAGGCGGCACGTCGCTCCAGCCCGGTGAGCTGCCAGACGACCCAGTCGCAGGCCTCGATGTAACGCTCCGCCGCCGCGTGGACCTCTGGGGCCTCGTTGACCGTCTGCAGCACCTTGGACCAGAACCATTCCGATGAGTAGCGTCCACCGTGCCGGGCCAGGAGGTCGGGACGTGAGGCCTCCGCCGCAGCGTTGATCTGATCGGCGTACGACTGTGCGGCGTGATGCTTCCAGAGCTTGACCCAGGCGTTGGGCTCGTCGCGCCATCGTGGGAGCGTGCACAGCGGGGTCCCGTCGGCCGTCGTGGGCAGCATGGTGCAGGCGGTGAAGTCGATGCCGACGCCGATGACCCGGGCGGGATCGACCCCGGAACCCTCGACCACACGACGACCGGCATCGCGCAGGACCGCGAGGTAGTCGTCAGGATCCTGCAACGCCCAGTCAGGTCCGAGCGTTCGGCCGGACTCGGGCAATCGCTCATCGATGACACCGTTCGAATATGGATGGATGGCGCTGTCAACGAGGCGCCCGTCTGCGACATCGAAGAGGACTGCCCTCCCCGACTCGGTCCCGAAGTCGAAACCGAGGACGTAGCGTGCCTGATCGTTCATCGATGTCAGCCTCCGTCGAACGCCGGGAGTACTTCCCGGGCCAGCAGGTCGATGGTGCTGACGTCGGCATGTGGTGCGTACATCAGCATGGCGTGCTCGACGCCGACCGCCTCATAGCGGCGCAGCCGGTCGATGACCTGGGCGGGCGTCCCGGCCCCCCAGCCCGGAGCGCTCTCCGCGAGCCATGAGTCCGGATCGCTGCCACCGAGTTCCCTGACACCGGCGGGCAGCACCCGGCGCAGGTCCGACGGGGTCTCGCCCACGATGACCCCGAGCAGGACCGATCGCGCGATGGATGCTGGGTCGCGACCCAGCTCCTCGCAGGCGCCATCGAGACGCTCGAAGAGCTCGGCGCACTGCGTGGGTGATGGCCAGTCGATGTTGTATTCGTCTGCGTAGCGCGCCGCAAGCAGCGGGGTCTTGCGCTTGCCATGGCCTCCGATGATGAGCCGGGGCCGGGGCCGGGGCAGTGGTCGCGGCAGGATGTCCCTGGCCTTGTAGTAGGTGCCCTCATACGAGAACGGCTCTTCGCCCCAGAAGCCGGTGAGGATGCTGAGGTACTCCTCGAGTCGGTCGAAGCGGACGCCCAGCGACTCGAACGTGAGTCCCAGGGCCTCATGCTCGCCGCTGTTCCAGCCCGTGCCGATGGACGCGTCGACGCGCCCTCCACTCATCTCGGCGACGGTGCTGATCATCTTTGAGAGCACGGCCGGCTCACGAAAGGTCAACGGGGTGATCAACGTGCCCAGCCTGATCCGCGATGTCTCGCGAGCCAGCCCCGCCAGCGTCGTCCACGCCTCCGTGGCATTGCGGTCGAAGAGCCCCAAGGTCGAGGCGAGATGATCCGAGCGGTACAGCCCATGGAACCCGCCACGCTCGGTCGCCTGGGCGGCGGCCAGCATCGCGGCATAGGTCATGCCCTCCTGGGGATCCAGAAAGATGCTCAGTCTCATCGTTGCCTCGCCTCGGGACTCCTCACCTATCGGCTAGAAGTCGTACTCGTCCATGTTCTCGGGCGTGAAGACCAAGGGACGGCCGTACACGACCTCGCCATCGACGCCGTAGGTGAAGTCACCAGCCTTGCCAGCGGTGAACGTGTCGCCCTCGACCACTTCGGTCTCACCACAGACGAGCTGATGGGCCAGTTGGGCGGCGACATAGCCGAGCTCCTGCGGGTCCCACAGTGCGAAGGCCTTCTCAGAGCCATCTTCGAGATAGCTCTTGATCGCGTTCGGAAGTGCGAAACCCGTCGAGAAGACCTCGCCCGCACGGCCCGTCGCCTCGATGGCGCGCGCGCCAGCCGGTGCGCTCACCGCGGAGGAGGAGATGATCCCGCGCAGGTTGGGATGGGCCTGCATGAGGTTGACCGCGACGTCATAGCTCTTGGCGTCGTCGTCATCCGCGTACTGCGTGTCAACGACCGTGAACACGCCGTACTTGGGGTCGGTGGCGATGAGGTCCTTCATGTTCTCGATGTGGGCGGTGTGGTTGGGCGAGGTCGGAGACGCGGCGACGAACGCGATCTCGCCACCCTCGGGCGCGTTCTCGAGGGCTGCATCGAGCATGACCTGGGCGGCCTGCCGATAGCTCAACTGGTTGACGAAGGCATCGCGCGCCTGCACCGCGGCATCGGCGTCGTAGGTCACCACCTTGATGCCCTGCGCGCGGGCGTCTTCGAGCACCGGAGCCACCGCGTTGACGTCGATCGCGGCGAGCACGATGGCGTCGGGCTTCTGCGCCACGAAGTTTTGCAGTGTCTGGACCTGCGCCTGGGTATCGGGCTCGGACGCGCCACCGTAGGTCACGGTGTCACCGAGCTCATCGGCGGCCTCGACGACGCCCACTTGCGCCAGCTCGAAGTACGGGAAGCCGGTCCACTTGCCGGTATGGAAGATGCGCAGTCCGGTGCAGCTGTCCCCGGACTGATCGTCCTGGGCCAGGACCGGTCCGCCCAGTGCCGTGGTCGCGATGGCCGCGGCCAGCAGCGTCGCCAGGCGCGCCTTGGTGTGGTGGTTGAAGTGGCTATTCATCTCTTCAAGACTCCTCGGATTTCCAGATGGTTGGATGGGCGACTCAGTCTTCTTAGCTATACCTCCTTCTAGGGATCCATCACCGTCAGGTCTGCGCGGAGCCGGCTACCTCGGTAGCTGACGTGCGCGTGCGCATGCTGGATGTCAGGCGGGAGACGATGCGTGGCAGCAGGATGCTGCCGATGAGCAGCAGACCGAAGACGACCTGTTGGGTCGGTCCGGCCACGTTGGCGAGGCCCATGCCGTTGCTGAGCGTGCCCAGGATGAGCACCGCAAGAACCACCCCGAGGATGGACCCGCGGCCCCCGTAGATGTCGACCCCGCCGAGGACGACGGCCGTGACGACGAGGAGCGTGATGCCGTCTGCGTTGTCGCCGCGGGCAGACCCGAATTGGCCGATGAGGATCCAGGCGGCCAGCGCCGCGATCGTCGCGGACAGGATGAACGCGAGCACCTTGACGCGGTTCACCGGGACGCCGGAGAAACGCGCCACCGTGGCGCTGTTGCCGATGGTGTAGCAATAGGCTCCGAAGTTGGAGCGCAACATGACGATGGCCAGCACGATCGCGGTGGCAAGGAAGAGCACGATCGCTGGCGCGATGGGATTGGTCGTCCGGCCAAGCCAGAGATAGCTCTCGTCGAAGCCGGTGTAGCCCCTGTCGCCGCCGATGATGAAAGCCAGGCCGCGGTACGCCGCCAGGGTGCCGATGGTGACGGCCAGGGACGGCAGGCCGAAGCGCGCCACCAGGACACCGTTGAGCAGCCCCAGCACCATGCACAGCACCACCACGATGGGAACGGCCGCCCAGATCGGCAGACCCCACTGTGAGCACGAAGCAAAGATGATGGCGCCAAAGGCGACGATGGCTGCCTGCGACAGGTCGATCTCGCCCAGGACGACGACGACCATCAGCCCAAGCGCCAGCATGCCGGCGACCATGGTGAAGCGCATCGCCAGCAGGATCTGGTCCAGGTCCAGGTAGAACGGCGACAATCGCGCTGCCACGATGACCGAGACGACGAGCATCACGACCAGGCCCGCCTCCCAGCCGTGGCCAGCCAGGCGGCTGCGGGTCGCCGTGGCGGAGGTCGTGACGCCCTCCGTGCGGGGACCCCGGGGCGATCGTGGAGCGGTCACCTGGCGCGGTCTCCATGCGTCTTGAAGACGCGGCGGATGCGCTGCTCGATGATGACGTCGGCGGTGACGGCCGCCACGATGGCGCTCCCCTGGAGGAACATGCGCCAGAACTCCGGCACTCGAAGGAGTACCAGGCCGTTATCGATCATCGCCAGGACGATGGCCCCGAGCGCGGCGCCGATGACGCTCCCCGACCCGCCCAGCACGCTCACACCACCGATGACCGCCGCGGACAGCGCCGCCAGCTCCCAGCCGCTGGCCAGGGCCACCGACACGGTGCCGACGCGGGCGGCGAGGAGGAAGCCGGCGAGGCCGGCGAGGAGTCCGGAGATGACGTACGCGGCAACCACGACGTGCTTGACCGACAGGCCGTAGAAGTAGCTCGCCTCGGCGCTTGACCCGACGGCGTAGATCTGACGACCCAGTGGCGCCTGCCGCAGGAATGTCGCGACGGCGAGGACGACGATCAAGGCGACGACGGCAAGCGCAGGGATGCCCAGCAGGCGGATGTCGACCGCCTCGAGCATCCAGCCGGGCAGCACGTTCGACGTCACCTGCTGACCCCCGGCATAGATGAAGGTCAGGCCGCGATAGACCGACAGGGTCCCCAGCGTGGCGATGATGGACGGGATGCCGCCGTAGGCCACGAGCAGGCCGTTGATGACGCCGCAACCGGCACCGACGAGCAGCGGTACCAGCAGCAGGAGCGGCCCGGCGTCCGGTGCCTGCGCCGCGATGTCGGCCCACAGGTAGCCAGCCAGACCCATGACCGATCCGACCGACAGGTCCAGGTTGCGCGTCAGGAGCACGACACTGACCGCGGTCGCCACGATCGCGAGGATGGCGGCGTTGAAGGCCACGACCAGGAGGTTGTCCACGGTCAGGAACCGCGGGGTCAGAAGCGTGAAGACGATGGCGAGGGCGACCATGAAGCCGGAGACGCCGAGCACGCGCACGCGCAGTGCCAGCTCGGCGCGCCTCGTAGGCTGAAGCGCTGGCCCTGGGCCCGACGCCACTCCGGTGCTCACGCCGCCGACTGCCTGGTATTGATGGCTGCCGCGCTCATGACCGTTTCCTGGGTCGCCTCCGAACCAGGATCTCGGCGACGAGGCGACCGTCGGCGATGACCAGGATGCGGTCGCTGAGCAGCAGCACTTCAGGCAGGTCGGACGAGATCATGAGGATGGCCATGCCCTGGGCTGCAAGCTCCCGGATGATGGCGTGGACCTCGGTCTTCGACCCGACGTCGATCCCGTGAGTGGGTTCGTCGAGGATGAGCACCTTGGGATGCGTGGCCAGCCACTTCGCCAACAGCGTCTTCTGGCGGTTGCCACCCGAAAGGGCGGAGGTGGGCGTATCGATGGTGGGCGCCTTGATGGCCATCTCGTCGGCGTACTGCTCGCTGATGGCTCGCTCGCGCCCACGGGACCGAAGGCCCAATCGCGAGAGGGTCCGGAGCAGCGGCAAGGCGACGTTGTCGGTGATGGAGAACGCGGTAACGAGCCCCTGCGCGTCGCGATCCTCCGGAACGTAGGCCACGCCAAGACTCACCATCTGCATGGGGTCCCTGACCTCCACGGCCTGGCCGTCGACGAAGACCGTGCCCGAGTCGTAGCCCGCGATGCCGAAGATGGCGTGGGCGATCTCCGAGCGACCTGAACCCACCAGCCCGGCCATGCCCACGATCTCGCCATCGCGCACCGAGAACGACACCGAGTCGAACGTCCCGATGCTGGTGAGGTCGACGACGCTGAGCCGCTCCTCACCGACGTCACTGTTCGTCCGCCTGTCCTCGGCCGCCAGGGTACGCCCGACCATCAGCTGGACGATCTGCTCGCGTTCGGTCTGGGCCATCGGCATCGAGGCCACGTCCGCGCCGTCCCGCAACACGGTGATGGCATCGGCCAGCCCTTCGAGCTCCTCGAGTCGGTGGGTGATCAACAGGATGGACGCCCCGTGGTCCCTCAGGTCACGGACGACCGTGAACAGCTGGTCGGCTTCTGCCGGCGTGAGTGCCGCAGTCGGCTCGTCGAGGATGAGCAGGCGGACGTCGGCAGACAGGGCGCGCGCGATCTCCACGAAGAGCAGGTCCGCGGCCGACAGGCCGACGGCCAGGGTGTGCGTGTCGATGCTCACGCCGATCCGGGCCAGCAGCTCACTTGCCTGGCGGTACATCGCGCGTCGATCCACGCGCAGGCCCCGAACGTTGGTGGGCTGGATCCCCATGAGCAGGTTCTCGGCGACGTCGAGATGGGGAAACAGCTTGGGGTCCTGGTATACGGCCGTGACGCCTCCCGACCTCGCGTCCATGGGCGAAGCGAAGTGGACCTCGCGTCCATCGAGGAGGAGTGAGCCCTCGTCGGCAGTCTCGAGTCCGGTGATGATCTTGACGAGTGTGGACTTGCCCGCACCGTTCTCCCCGACCAACGCGTGGATCGAGCCGGCCTGGACCTCGAGGTCCGCGGCCGTCAGGGCGCGTACCGCTTCGAACCGCTTCGACAAGCCGCGCACCCGGAGTCGAGGTACCGGGTCGTCCGAACCAGTCATCTGGCGTGGGTCCGTGCCGTCGCGGCCGTGTTGCCGGTCATCCGCGCGCGTCGATGGCCTTGCCGACCGCGCCGCCGGGGTGCGACAGCTCGAACCGTTCCCACGCATACCCTCGTTCCTGCATGAGGATCAGCGCCAGGGCGTCACCGACCGCAGATGCCGCGATGGCACTGCCCATGGCCATCATGTGTCCGGGGTCGGTGTCGGGCGGCGTGTGGATCTCGATGACGCAGTCAGCGCGTGCGGCGAGGCTTGAACCCGGATCTGCGGTCATCACGATCACCCGGGCGCCCCGCCCTCGGGCACGCTCGGTGAATTCGATGAGCTCATCGCTCTCGCCGCCCTTCGAGATCGAGATCAGGACGTCGCCTTCCGCGATCGCGCCAAGTCCGCCGTGCAGGCCGTCGGCGGCACTGACGAAGATGGCGGGCGTACCGCCACAGGAGAGCAGATGCGCGATGCGGCGTGCGACCGCGCCGGACGTACCCATCCCGGTTACCAGCGTCTTGCCTTGCACGTCGAGCAGCATGGCCACGGCATCGACGAAACCCTGCCCGAGCGACCTGGCCGCCGTGTCGATGGCATGCCGGTCGCTCTCGAGCACGGAACGCGCCCGCTCGAGCACGGACACAGCACTCATCTGCGGTTCCTCCTCATCCTCCCGCACGAGCGACCGCAAGGACCGCTTCCCTCGCGGCCTGGGCCGCTCCACTCGGCCCATCGCCCACGTGGCATGCCGTTGACCTGGCATGCTAGTCTGCTCACATGAGCGCGCAAACGCTCATCTGGACATGGTAGGCCCCTCGGGTATCACGAGTCAACGTGGGGATGACATGGGCGCGACCAGCGGCTCACCACAAGACGACGATCCTGCTGGAGTCAGTCGTGGCAGACGTGGATCGGCGACCGGATCGACCGGTGGGCCACGCGGCCCTCGCCGGGCGGATGGTCCGCTCCACCTCGTTCAACTCGCCCAGGTCGGTGGAACGCTACTACCGAAGAGGCGAAACCAAGTCAGCGATCGCGAAGGACCTGGGGTTATCCCGCTTCAAGGTCGCCCGCCTCATCGACGAGGCCATCGCGCGCGGGCTGGTGCGGATCGACGTGTCGATGCCGGAGTCCCCGCTGGATCTCGCCCTCAGCGAGTCCGTGCGAGAGCGATACGGTCTGCGTCAGGCAGTGGTACTGGCGGCACAGGACATGCCTCCCGACTTCAGGCGTCAGGAGCTGGGTGCCGTGGCCAGCTCGGTCCTGGCCGAAACCGTGGACGAAGACTCGGTCGTCGGGATCGCATGGGGTCGCACGCTTGACCAGATGGCCACCACACTGCCAGCACTGCCGGGATGCACGGTCGTCCAGATCATCGGTGCTGTCACCGGCGTCGGTATCTCCCTGAATTCCCACGACGTCGTGCGCCGCGTGGCCGGGCGCTCCGGTGGCGCCGTGTATGCCTTCCACGCTCCGCTCATCGCGCCGGACACGGCGACAGCTCGCAGTCTCAGACGCGACCCCGAGGTTGCGCGGAGCCTGGAGCAGTTCGAGCGCCTGACCTGCGCGATCGTTGCCATCGGGAGCTGGGATCCGATGGATTCGATGATGGCGCGATCGTTCGAACCTGAGATGCGACAGCGGATCTCCAGGCTCGGAGTGGTGGCCGACATCGGAGCCTCGCTCATCGATCGTGACGGTCGCTCCGTTCGGACTCCGGTCGATGAGCGGCGCCTGGCCATCAGCGGGGCGCAGCTACGGGCGGTACCGGATGTCATCGCCGTGGCAGGAGGCGTCGACAAGACCAAGGCCATCCGCGCGGCGCTGCTCGGTGGCTGGGTGAACACCCTCATCACGGATAGTGACGTGGCGAGGGCGCTCAACAGGTAGCAGCGGGCAGACTGCTACTCGTTCAGGATCGTTTCAGGTGCCGCCCCCATCGGAGTCGGAGACACGCACAGCAATTGCAAGGGCAGCGAGCCACTGGGTCTGAACGCGTGAGCGCCGGAGGGGCCGGCAGGGCACGCGACCACGCCGCCAGGCCCGATCTCAGTCTCGCGGCCATCAACGTCGGTGACCACACCTGCACCGGTCACGACGTACTGGAGTTCGAACGCAGAGTGGTGGTGGCGGACGGTCTGGGACTCGATCGCGGTCGTGAACGCATAGAGCTCCGCGCCCGGATCGGTGTCGTCGAGGATGCGGGCAACGCGCGTCCCATCACCGGTGCGGGACGGTCGAAGCTCATGTGGCGAGCGATACGTGGTCCGTGGTCCCGCGCCCGGGTCAGTCGCTGTGTCGAAGGCGCTGCGGTCGGGCGTCGCGCCCCCGGGCGAAGGGTAGAGACACAAGAGCGTCAGGGGCAGCCGGCCGAGGTTTCGGAAGCCATGCGCGCCTGCCGGGCCTGCCGGGCTGATCACGGTGCCGCCCGCGGAGATCGGGATCTCCGCTCCGTCCGCATTCAGCGCCAGCCCGCTCCCGCTCACGACATACTGGAACTCCATCATGGAGTGATAGTGAAGCGGGATGTCGCCGCCGATGGCGACGGCCACGCCGAAGAGATCCGCCCCCCTGGTGCTTCGCTCCAACACCAGGCTGATGGGAGCGTCGGGGTAGTCCTCCGGGGCCGCGATCCCGTCCTGCGGCGACCGATAGTGCAGTCGGGGACCGCTGAGTCCCTGCTCTGACATCTCATCCTCCATGTCGTCCCATCAGGCCTGTCGCGGGCTGCGGCGAGTCACGAGCCTGGCGGTACCGCGCCACTCTACGCGCGCCGCCGTGCTCTCCCCGCCGCATCCCGGCTCTGCATGAGGTTCGCGCTCGTCGCGAAGTGCACCTTGCGGGTCCGCTCGTGCATGACCCTGCCGAACATCTCCGACTCGCGCGCCAGCACGTCCACGGTGGCCCCCAGCTCCTGGTCCTTGCCCGCATAGGCACGGATCTTCCTGGCCGTGGCCTTGAGCGCATCGCTGGCAGCTTCGTAGTCGCCTCGACGGTTCAGCTCCACCGCACGACGGCGAGCCCGGGCCGCGAAGATGCCGGCCACCAGGCGGTCCACCCCGCGGTCCCGGTGCTGCGCGTCGTTGGCGCGGTCGTCCGCGTACTCCCAGGACAGCCGAGCGCTGGCACCGGCGAGCACCTCGTCACGGTCCGAGAGCGTGAATACCGCCGGCATCGTGTCGCCGATCTCTCCGAACGGGAACGAAAATCGCAGCGGCACGTCCAGCTCCTGGCCTGAGACCAGGTCGCCCAGGTCAAGCTGCGCGCGACCCCTCCCATCCCGGGCCGGGAACGCCCCCAGCGACTCGATCCGCACCTCGCCGGGCAGCTGGATATCCAGCGTGACGTCCCGGGCCACCACCTCGAGCGTCTCCCCGACTTCGCTCTCGATGTGGTCGCGGATCTGCGCCGCACCAGCGATGTCGTAGAAGTGGCCGCCACCGGCCGATGCCATGCCCTGCAGCAGCACCTCGTCGAAGTCGTTGCCGACCCCGAACGTGGACGTGGATACGCCGCGACGACGCAGCTCAGTCGCGTGGTGGGCCAGCTCGTCGCGGTCGGTGATGCCATGGTTGGCGAGCCCATCGGTCAGCAGCAGGGCACGGTTGACCCCGTCGGTCATCAGCGTCTGAGCTACCTGCTCACAGCCCTGGAGCCAGCCGCCAGACAGGTCGGTCGCACCGCGTGCGTCGACCGTGCGCAGCTGCTCGATGGCGGCGTTCCGGGACTGCGGCGTCGCGAAGGTCCCAGGCACCAGGGTGTCGATCTGGTCGTCATAGGTGACCACCGAGAAGCGGTCGCTCGGCTTGAGTCGGCGGATAGCTTCCTCGACGGCCTGCACCGCGAGCTGCAGTTTCTGCCCGCCCATGGAACCCGACCGGTCGAGCACGAAGGCCAGGTTGACGGGCGGCCGAGCCGCGCCGGTGTCGGCCGTAGGCGCGGTGACGTGGGCCACGACGAATCGCTTGCTGTGCCAGCGGCGTCGGATGAGCGTGCGGTCCTGGGTAACGGTCAACGGGTCGTTTCGAGTCATGGTCACTCCCCTTCCTCGAGCATCTCTCGTCCCAGTCGGATGAGCCGCTCGATCTGCTTCTGCTTCTGCCGGCCCACCGGTTGGCGGACATGCAGTTCGATGTCGTCTGCCAGCGGCACGCGTTCCCAGCGCGTGCGTGTCTCGCCGATGATCCTGGGATCCGGCGAACCGGGATCGACATCGTCGGGACCTCTGCCCCGTGATCGGTTGGGAGTGATCTCCTTCAGTTCCATCCGAGCGAGCGCCGGTGCGCCCCGGAGTCGGCCGATGTAGTCCAGTGCCGAGTCCTCGGGAGGCACGGCGTCCGTATCGAGCGCCACCTCCACGGCCTCATCGTCGAGACCCTGCAAGCGGCCGCCGATCTCGCCCAGTGGCAGGTGCTGTCGCTGGAGTCGACGGATCAGGCGCAATCGCTGCAGGTGGCCGTCCGAGTACTTCGTCCTGGGTCCGGCCTGCGGCGGCGATGGCAGCAGCCCGATCGAGACGTAGTAGCGGATGGTCCTTGGCGTCACCCCTGCGAGCGTCGCCAACTCCGAGAGCGAGTACTCCTGATCGTTCGGCATGGCCGTATAGTGACAGTAGTACGTGCAACTGTCAAGACACTCCACCGACCTCAGGCGCCGAGCGATCCCACCGCGATCTGGAGTACGCCGTCGGGTCGAGTCAGTGAGTAGCCAGATCCGGTGATGACGCCGAGCGCGGCCGGAGCCTCGCCCAGGACGACCCCATGTCAACCGTCAACCTACAAGATGCAGCCATTTCAACCTATCAGATGCAGCATTTTCAACCTACGGTTTGCAGCCATTCCAGAGTGAGGTCCTTGCCGGCGCGAGGCTTGTTGACACGTACGAGCGACGTGTCTATCCTGAACCCATGAACGGGAAGTCGAAACGAACGTACAATCTCAGCGAGGAGACCGTCCATCACGTCCGTGAGCTGGCTGGGCGATACGGGACCGCACCGACCCAGGATGGTGTCGTGGAGCTCGCGGTCGAGCGGCTCCATCGCCAGGTCCTCGACGAGGAAGAGGCGCGCCGGTGGGGCGAGTCCAGGGAAGACCGCGAATTCAGGCAGGAGATGAGCCGGGTCGCCGACGACTACGGCGGACCAGAGGGGTGGCCTGAGTGAGTGAGCGGCTCCGGTGGGCGGTGGTCCTCGTCGACCTGGACCCCACCGTCGGGCACGAGCAGGCGGGTCATCGTCGTGCGCTGGTCGTCTCGTACGAGCCGTTCCATCGCTCTGGTATGGCCGCCGTCTGCCCGATCTCAACGCGTGCACCCAGGTATCCGGGCGAGGTAGCGATCGCTCAGGGTCGTGCCGGCCAGACCAGCGATGCGGTCGTCCTCTGCCATCAGCTCCGCACGATCGACCTCCAGCGCGTCACCGCCTTCGAGATCCAGGGCGATCGACAGTACGTCACCGATCCGGACGTTCGCCGCGGCGTCAGGAGTGCGCTTTCGCGACACCTCGGCCTGGACCTGCCACCAAACGAGGACGGAGCGTCCTGACGCTATCCCCTGGGATCAGGCGGTCGCAGCTTCCATCGGCAGCAACTGGAAGGCAGCGCCACCGATGAGTGGGCGGACAGCCCGGAAAGGTCGCTCGTCGAAGGTCGCGATCTTCAGCGTCTCCACCCGGGCGGCGAGGGCGACGAGAGAAGCATCGGTCATCCCGATCCCAAGCGAGCGATACCGGTCGGCGACATCGGCGCACTCCTGTCCCGCCTTGGGCCACCAGTCCACCGGATAGGCACCGGATCGGACATCGTCATGGAACGCACGCACAGCACGCTCGCCACCACGGGTCATGGCAAGGTGATCAGCCTCAGCAAGGACGAGCGGCGTGGTGACCAGCTCGTCGCGTTCCTCGGCGTACCAGTCCCGGGCCTGCTCGTGGAGATGGTCCATGGCGTCCAACAACGCGTAGATGACTGACGTATCAAGGACGATCACTCGCCGCCGAAGCCGGTTTCGCGGAGGTGTCGGTCCACGTCGTTCGCGACGTCACCAGGCCCATGTGCCACACCGATGGCCTTGATGCGAGGCCGCTCCACATCGTTGGTGGCCTGGCGAAGCGCCGCCCGGATGGCCTCGGCCTTGGATACCTTCTGCTGGGCCGCAAGCCTGCCGATGGCCTGGTCGAGCTCAGGCTCAAGGTAGATCGTCGTCTTCTTCATGCCATATATGGTCACCCACTCGTCACCGAGCTGTCAGGTGGATCATTCGCCAGCCCGGAACAACCTCGTCGCGTTGACGTGCTCGATCGCCTGCCGCGCCTCATCGGACAGCTTCGCGGAGCGGATCCTGGCCATCTCGAACTCCGCGCTGAAGACCGGCGCGAACGAAGCGAACAGCACGCGCGCCGGGTCGAGCTCGGTCGCCAGCCGCTCGATGAAGTCCTGGCGGTACTCCCCGTTGGTCAGCACGTGCAGGTTCGGCGTCGTGGTCAGTGCCAGCCAGGCATCCACCATCGAAAGGCCGGAGATGTCGATCTGGCCAGCGCTGGTCATGACGACCGGCACGGCCGGGAACGAAGCGGCCAGCTCCGCCACCTGGAGCGGCTCTGACAGCGAGTAGTACCCGGTCGCGACGACCACAGGCACGTGGAGCGCAGCAGCGACCTCCACCACCCCCCGTGCCGCCCGCACCGGGAACGCCTCCTCGCCTGGATGCAAGAACAGCCCCACGCAGCCCAGCTCGCGCACACAGTGTTCCGCCGCTCGGACAGCGCGATCCCCGTCGGTCGGATCGATCCGCCCAAGGGCAGCCAGTCGCCCGCGGCTTCCCCCGGCACGACCGGCCAATGCCTCGTTGGCCGGCTCCAGGTGGTAGTCGGGCGGCCGTGCCGGCGCCGCGACGATCCCGACCAGCCCCAGCTCATCGGCCAGGACCAGTGCGTCGTCGACCGTGAGGCTCGCTCCGAAGCGATTCTCGCCGAGCAACATCAGGGCGTCGATCACGGTCCCGCCTCCAGGCCGAGCAAGTGCGCCGCGTTCCCGCCAAGGATCAGCCGCTCATCGCGGGCGTCCAGCCCCAGCATCGTGATCTTCTGCACCTCGAGCGCCGGGTTGCAGCCAGGTCCATCGCTTCCGAACAGCACCCGCTGCGCTCCCAACCGCGCTACTGCCTCGGCGATCTTCCACGGATACGGCATCGCCGAGGTCTCCAGCAGCACGTTCGGCTGACGCTCGGCTGCGGCGATGGCGTCATCGACGTGGAAGTAGCCGCCCATGTGCCCCATCACCACGGTGCAGTCGGGGACCCGGCGCGCCCCGGCTTCGATGGCCTGGGGCGTCGTATACGGGTCATCCCCGCAATGAAAGAGAGCCGGGATGCCAAGCTCGACGCACCGCTCCAGCAGCGCCACGGTCCCCTCACTCGAAGGATGCGAGAGCGATGTCGTGGGGTGCAGCTTGAGTCCCCGAAATCCACGCTCCACGATCGCCTCATCCAGGATCAGGCGCGCCTCGTCGGCTCGTCTGGGGTCCAGTCGGACGAACCCGACGAGACGATCAGGGTAGCGAGCCACGGCATCGGCGATGAGGTCGAGCGCCGCCGGATCGGCACCGGGCAGATCCACGTACGTCATGATCGCTGCACGCTCGATCCCGGCCTCGTCGAGCAACGGGATGAGCTTCTCCGGCGGGTCGAAGCGGTGCTGGGCAGGGATCTCATCCACGTGCGTGTGGAGGTCGATGATCATGAGCGCACCGGTACTCCGGGCATCACCGCCGTCGGCGCTTCGAGACCAGCGGGATGGCCAAATGCTCCGCTGCAGCCTCGACCGCCGGATGGCGCATCGACAGCGGTTCGGGTGTGCCCTCGACGGTGACCGCGCCCGCATCCAGCGTTCGCTCCGCGAAGAGCGTCACGTTCGTCCACACCGCGTCCAGCGTCGACCACCAGCTGAGCCCCAGTGCTCCGGCGTCGAAGGCCCGGACCGCCATCGCCTGCGTGATCATCCGGTCCCGACTGGCCACGCCCGACGGTCGATAGCCTTCCTCAACCAGCACCGCCGGATCGTCCAGGTCGACCATCGCCCCCAATGTCGAGTCATCCAGCGTCGCCAGGGTCAGTCGAGAGCCGTCGGCCAGCTCCAGGTCCTCGACCGAGAGGTCTCGACCGCGGAAGGCCTGGATGGTCTCGGCCACGGCAGCCACGGCGGAGCGAGCGGCATAGAAGGCGCCATATCGACCCGGGCTGTCATGCCGACCCGCGCCCTGGCGGTCCCGGGGCACATAGAGGGCGCCGCCACGTGCCGTCCTCTGGGCCCCATCGATAGCGCGAAACACCCGGAAGAGCATCCGCGTTCAGTCTCCGCTACGCGTAGGCACCGGTCTCATCGGCCTCGATGGCCCGCAGCACGTCGGACACGCGACCGCGCGTGAGCAGGTCGATCGGTCGCGCGTTGCCAAGATGGGCGTTGAAGCCGTACAACCACTTCATCGCCGTGGAACGCTGGTAGGTCAGCTGCAACCGCGACATGGCGAACTCGACCGCCTCCAGCTTGAGCAGGTTGTCTCGGTCTGGCTCCTCGTCGGCCAGCCAGCGACTGACCCGTGAGCGATCCACGTCCAGCGCCCGGGCTACCTGCGCCTGGCTGCCCATATCGGCGACCAGCGTCGTGAGCTTCTGTCGTGCGCGTCCATCCATGGCCCAAGCGTAACGCACCGTTCATCGTTGCGCCAGTGGGAAACCGCCGCGGACGATTGCCCCATCCACGGGGAGCGGAGGCGACAACGTCACATAGACTTCTCCGGTGCCAGCCATCGAGTTCGACAACCTGCGCTTCCTGGCGCACCTGGGCGCCTACCTCGGTGCTATCCCGTCCGGCGAGCGCCGCATCGTGGCCATCGCCGGGGCCCCCGCGTCGGGCAAGTCGACGCTGGCGTCGCAGCTTGAGCGTCGACTCAATGAAACGAACCCAGGCTCCACGGCGTTGCTCCCGATGGACGGCTATCACTACGATGACGAGGTCCTGATCCTCGCGGCTGGCGCCCACGCAAGGGTGCGCCGCACACGTTCGATGTCGGCGGTCTTGCGTCCGCACTCCGGCGTCTGAAGGCGAACGATGAGCCGTCCGTGGCAGTGCCCCGGTTCGACCGAACCATCGAGATCGCCCGCGCCGGTGCCATCCTCATCGAGCCGAGCGTCAGGCTCGTCGTCAGCGAGGGCAACTGGCTGCTCCTTGACGACGAGCCCTGGCCCAGCTTGCGCCCGTTCTTCGACCAGACCGCGCTGGTGGTCGCAGACATGGACACGCTCGAGGCGCGCAATCGGCAGCGCTGGGTGGACATCGACATGGCCGAGGCCGACATCCGGACCAAGCTCGAGGACAACGACCTGCCCAACGCACGCCTCGTCTATGAACGCAGCGGGGAGCCCGACTGGATCATCCGCACCTGAGCCACTGGCCGCGTCGATCCCCTGTCACCGCATCGACACCGGCGTCGGATAGCATGACGTATCCAATGGTGGGGAGAGGGAGATCCAACAGATGGCGAAGTTCATGATGATCTACAAGGGTCAGGCGACCGACATGGCTGACATGACACCGGAGCAGGGCGCCGAGGTGCTGGCCAAGTGGAACGAGTGGATGGCCAGGGTCGGCAGTGCACTCGCGGACCTCGGCACTCCCTTCGGTCCAGGCACGTCACTCGTGGACGATGGCTCCATCGGCACTGCCCTGTCCCTCACCGGCTATTCGATCGTGGAAGCCGAAGACATGGATGCTGCGCTCAAGCTCGCCGATGGACACCCCTACCTGAGCGATGGCAAGGGCCAGTTCTCGATCGAGCTCTACGAGCAGCTGCCGGTGCCGTTCGAGGCGTAACGCTCAGCGCCTTCTCCTGCCCACGGGGTCGGCCGCGTAAATGCCAGTCGATTGCCCATCGCGACCGTGTCCGCATGTCCCGTCCGCGACATGCTCTTGACCCATCCACACCAACGCATCAATATGCGGATATGCGAACTACGATCGACATCTCTGATGAGCTGTATCGCACCCTCAAGACGCGCGCGGCGATCCGGGGGGTGACGCTTCGAGTACTCGTCCAGGAGCTCATCGAGCAGGGACTGAACCGGGTGGTGAGCAACACCACGACCTCATCAGGGGCAGAGGCACGGCTGCCCGTGGCGATCGCTGCTACAGGGACACCCATCAAGGGATTGACGAGCAAGGACCTCGACGACCTCGAGGTCGAGGACTATCTGGCGAAGCTTGACCGATCTTCCTGACGCCAACATCTGGCTGGCCCTGAGCGTGCCGGATCACCCGCATCACGCGCGCGCGGCGAACTACTGGCACAACGAGGCACACAGCGACCGCGCGTTCAGCCGGATGACCTGGCTGGCGCTGCCGCGCCTGCTGAGTGATCGACGCACCTTTGGTGAGGCCGCCCTGGGCGGTTCTTCGGCCTGGCAAGTCCTCCATGAATGGACCAGTCGACCCGAAGTCACGTTCCTGCATGAACCGTCGGATATCGACGCGCTCATCAGGCACTGGTGCGATGCCATCGATCTCCGTGCCGGTGACTGGACCGATGCCTACCTCGCTGCATTCGCGATCACAAGTGGCTGTCGACTCGTCAGTTTCGACGCCGACTTCGCGCACTTTGAGGGCCTCACCTGGCTCCACCTGGTGCCGTAGTCGCTAGCCCTCTCGCACGATGGCCAGGATGTCCTGGCCATACTTCTCGACCTTGCCCGGACCGATCCCCGGGATGGCCAGCAGCTCGCGGTCCGACTGCGGCCGTCGCTCCGCGATCTGGGCGAGGACGGTGTCGTACGCCACGATGAACGGAGACACCTGCTCATCCCGAGCTCTCTGCAGGCGCCACGCCCGGAGTGCGTCGAAGAGCATCGCGTCATCGGCGCCCAGGCGAGCCCGTGCGGCGCCAGGCTCTGCCCGTGTTCGCTCGCTGGGCGGACGGGCGACCGGCACCGGCGGCGCTGCCCCGAGTGCCCCCAGGAATCGGGACATCGTTCGCGATTGCAACGCTCCACTCGACGAAACTCGCTGCTGTGCCCAGGTCAACACGAGGTGGCGACGTGCCCGCGTGATGCCCACGTAGAGCAACCGCCGCTCCTCCGCCAGCGCGTCGGCGTCGTTCCCTGCGTGATTGATGGGCAGCGTTCCCTCCTCGAGGGCTGGCAGGAACACCGCGTCCCACTCCAGCCCCTTGGCCCGGTGCAGGGTCAACAGCTCCACGCCGCCACCCTCGTTGGAGAGCTCGCGTGCCGCGCGGACGCCCAGCTCCGCCATGACGGCTTCAGCGTCGCGACCGCCCTCGGCCTGGGCCAGCTCGGACACGATGGCCAGCAATGTCGAGAGCGTGGCGTGGCGCTCCCTGGCCTCGCGGCCATCAGGCGTCTCATCCGCGTCGAACCCAAGCTGCGAGTTCCAGACCCGGCCAGCCTCGGCGACAAGACCGGCACCACCAGCCTCCGGTGAGACCTGCTCAAGGGCTCGCATCGCGGCCTTCACCTCGCGCCGTTCGAAGAAGCGCTTGCCGCGCAGCTGATACGGGATCCCGGCTCGCGCAAAGGCTTCCTCGAAACCGACGGTCTGCGCATTGAGTCGCAGCAGCACCGCGATCTCGCTGGCGTCCACGCCATCAGCGATCAGCGTCCTGGACCGGGCCACCACCCAGGCCGTCTCTTCGGCATCCATCCCGAACGAACGCACGATCGGCTCCGGCCCATCGTCGACGGTGGGAACCAGCACCTTCTCGCGACCAGCATCCGCGAGTAACCGATTAGCCAGGCTAAGCACTTGCGGGCTGGACCGATAGTTGGACAGCAGCGGGATGACCACGGCTTCCGGATAGCGTCGCGCGAAGCCCACCAGGTGCTCAGGTGTCGCCCCGGCGAACGTATAGATGGTCTGGTCCTCGTCCCCGACCACGCACAGGTCGCGCCGGTCACCCAGCCACAGTTCCAGCAAGCGGGCTTGCAGCGGCGTGGTGTCCTGGTACTCGTCGACCGTGAACCAGGCATAGCGTGACCGCACTGTGGCGGCCGCTTCCGCGTCCCCTTCCAGCATCTCCACGGTCAGGCCCAGGATGTCGTCGAAATCGATCAGGCCACGCCGCTGCTTGGCGCGCTCGTAGTCGCGGAAGAGCCGCACGAAGAGGTCCATGGTCGTCGGTGGTGTGCGCCCCACCGCACGGGCCTCGTAGGTATCGGGTGTGAGGCGTCGGCTCTTGGCCCACTCGATCTCATCCATCAGGTCCCGAGCCGGCGTGAATCGATAGCCACCCGGGAGCGATCGAGCCAGCGGCGACACGATGCGCCACTTGTCAGCCATGACCTCCGGCAGGTCGGCGCCACCGTGTCGGTCAGGCCAGAAGTAGCGCAGCTGCGCCAGCGCCGCGGAATGGAATGTCCGCGCCGTCACCCGCCCCAGCCCAAGACCGCTCACCCGCTGGGCCATCTCGCCGGCCGCCTTCTCCGTGAAGGTGACCAGCAGGATCTGCCGCTCGTCCACCACTCCGGTCGCCACGGCATAAGCGGCCCGGTGGCTCACCACCCGCGTCTTGCCACTCCCGGCTCCGGCGATGATCGCGACCGGCCCACTGACGGTGGTCACGGCCGCACGCTGCGCGTCGTTGAGCCCCTCGAGGATGTGGTCGGTCTCTGTCACCCGTCCAGACTAGCCGCCCCGACTTCACGCTCGCTGCTCGCGGCCGACCCTCTCGCGGCTTGCGCCCCAACTGGATAATCCACCCCAACGGATGCAGCCGATAGCACCGAGGTAGCCCCGATGCCTAGCCAGGACCCTTCGTCCAGCCTGCGCACGCTCGATCTCGACGGCCGCGTCGTGCTCCCGGGCGACGCAACCTGGGACGCGGCCCGTGCCGTCTGGAACGGCATGATCGACCGCCAGCCGGTGGCGGTGCTTCAGGCCGCCAGCAACGAAGATGTCGCCAGGGGCATCGATGCAGCGAAGTCGCACGGCTTGCCGCTCGCGGTCCGAGGCGGTGGACACAGCGTGGCCGGAAACAGCACCATCGAAGGTGGCCTGGTGATCGACCTTCGGGCCATGCATGATGTCGGCGTCAACCCCGGCACGCGCATCGTCACCGTCGGCGGTGGTGCCACCCTCGGCGAGCTCGACCGCGGCACGGTCGGGTCGCGGACCGCGGTCCCGGCCGGCGTGGTCTCCACGACCGGTGTCGGCGGACTCACCGTCGGTGGCGGCATGGGCTGGCTCACGCGCGCCTTCGGCCTCTCGATCGACAATCTCCTTGCCATCTCTCCTCGTCACCGCCGACGGACAGCAGGTGCACGCCAGCCCACAGGAGCAACGGCGAGCTCTTCTGGGGCATCCAGCGGCGGCGGCTCCAACTTCGGCGTGGTCACCCGTTTCGAGTTCGCAGGGCGTGCCCCTGGGTCCCGATGTCTACGCCGGCGGCGCCTTCTACCTGCCACCCAGGTGGAAGGACGCGCTGCGGTTCTATGCCGAGTGGTCGCAGTCGATCCCCGACGAGCTGACAACCATCGTCACGTGGCTGACCCCCATGGAGCACTGGGGCTTCCCGAAGCATCTGAGCGGCAGACCCATCCTGATGCTGACGTGGTGTTGGGCCGGGGCAGGATGACGGCGAGGGGCGAACGGGCTGTGCAGGACCTCGTCGACACGGATCCTCGATGGAGTCGATGCGGGGATGACACCCTGGCTGGACCTCCAGACGTCTGCCGATGATCTCTTTCCCAAGGGTGTCCACGCCTACTTCAAGTCGATCTACTTCGACGACTTCAGCGACGAGGTCATCGAAGTCCTGGCGCAGCACTCGCTCAAGCGCCGCTCACCGATCGCCGGCACGGATATCCATCAGCTGGGTGGCCGGTTCGGTCGTGTGCCCGAGGATGCCACCGCCTTCGGCAACCGCGATGCCAGGTACCTTCTCAACGTCTGGGGCGTGTGGAAGGATCCGGCGCAGGACAGAGCTGAGATCGCCTGGGTACGGGACTTCTGGGACGCCATGCAGCCCTACGCCCGCGGTGGCCACTACACCAACTTCCTGGGTCACGAGGAATCCGGTGAGGCCGGTCTCCAGGCGCGCGACTCCTACCCCCGGGCGACCTGGGAGCGCCTCGTCGCGCTCAAGGACGAATGGGACCCCGACAACATCTTCCGGCTCAACCACAACATCCCGCCCAGTCGCTCGTAGGAACGTGGCGCAAACACTAGCGGGACGTGCGGGATGCCCGTCGCACCCGGGACGAACGAGGCCACCTCCGCCAGCAGGCCCCGCATGGTCACCACCGGTGCCCAGGTGGACGGCTCGGCGCGCTCCAGGGCCACGATGCGGCGCACCACGGAGGGGCCGTCGGCAAGGCCCACTTCTGCCAGTCGACCGGCCTCGAATTCCGGCACCGCCGAGGTCGATGGCAACAGTGCGACGCCCAATCCTCGCGCGACCAGTCGTCGGGCCGTGTCCACGCTGTCCACCTCGATGACCCCATACGGCGCCACCCCAGCCTCCTTGAGGATCGACTGCGACAGGTCATAGTCATCCGAGGCACGGTCGTAGAAGATCAGCGTCGCATCGCCCAGGCGGGCCATGGGGATGGGCCCCTCCGCCACGAACGGGTGTTCCGGCAGGGCTGTCAGCACCAGCTTCTCGTCGTACAACGGCGTGACCCGCAGGCGAGGGTCACGCATCGGAGCGGACTCGCGGATGAGCCCGATCTGGGCGCTCCCGAATGCCACCAGCTCGACGATCCGGGCTGCCGAACCGGTATGGACATAGAGGTGCACGCCCGGGTGGTAGCGGCGGAAACGGGCCACGAGCTCCGGCACGAGCGAGGCGTTGATGGCCGAGGCGGCTGCGATGATCAGCTCGCCGTCATCGCCCTGCTCTACCTGGCTGACGGCCGAGCGGCCCGCCTCGACGGCCTCGAGCGCGCGTTCGGCATGCGGCATCAGGGCGCGTCCGGCCAGCGTCAGGCGGACACCACGCTTGGTCCGCTCGAACACGCGAGCACCCAGCTCCTGCTCCAGCGCCACGATGCGGGCGCTCAGCGCCGGTTGGCCCAGGTGCAGCGATCGCGCCGCAGCCCGCATCGAACCCAGGCGCGCGACCTCGAGGAAGGCTTCCAGGCGAGGGACATCCATGGGCTCGAGTGTCTCCTTTGTCAGCGGCTACCGGTGAACGATGAGTCCGATCACCAGAGTCGCATACTTCGATTGGACGCGCGAAGATTCGCGCCTACGCTACCGACATGACTGCCACCACGACGAGTCCCGGTCAGCCAGGTTCCAGCACCGCGTCCGCCGAGGGCCGCATGATCGACCCGCGCGGCCAGCGCTTCGGCGCCGGGACGTCGGTGGTGATCCTGATCGCTGGTTTCATCCTGGACATGCCGCTGCTGACCACGGTCTTCCTGGCCACCGCGCTCGGCCTGAGTGCGGCTTTCGGGACGAAGTACTCGATCCTTGGACGACCCTGGCCCTATGTGCGCAAAGCTCTGCGGATCGCTCCACCGAGCGAGCTCGAGCACGAGTACCCGCCGCGGTTCGCACAGGCGCTCGGCTTCGTCGGCTTCAGCTTGGCGGCCGTGTTCTTCGTCCTGGGGCTGTCGCCTCTGGGCTGGATCGTCGCAGCCGCGGTGGGCTCACTGCAGTTCCTGCTGGCGGCGACCGGCTACTGCCTGGGCTGTCGGATGTACTTCCTCAAGTGGTGGGTCCCGGCCCAGTTCCAGAGACTCGCGCGCCGCACCACCCTCGCCTAGTGCGTGCACCGCGGCCCGTTCCTGCTACGGCAGGTCGGATAGCACGGTCTCGACGACATCGTCTGGCCCCTGCACCATCCATAACGTGTCGCCCGCGTCGTAGACGAAGACATCGGCATAGGCGCCCTCGGCGCCCAGCGACGTCACCTTGAGCACTGACTTGTCGCCGATCGTCACGTCCGAGGTGGTGACGTCCTGGAAGCCTCGCTCGAGGATGGGTAGGTAGGCCGGCAACAGCGTGCCGGGCTCGATGCCGCGGATCCGGATGGCCACCACGAAGGAGAAGTAGTCGTCCTGGGAGACGAGCGCGTAACCGGAGACCATGTCGTCGATCCCCGCGCCCACCTCCGCCAGCAGACGCTCAAGGTCGGCCCGAGTCTGATCATCGGCCTGATCGCCCGGCTCGAGATTGGCGAAGTGCTCCTCGCCACGGGCCATGACGACCTTGGTGTCGAACCCCCCCAACGTGTAGGGCATGTCCAGGTACAGGTCGCGCCCGTCCGTGGCGGCCGGTGTCGGCGAGGATTCCTGGGCAAACGCAGGGGTGGTGGCCGAGGAGATGCCCAGGGTCGAGACGACCAGGAGCAGCGCAGCGGCGGACGACCGAACCCTCATGGAAGGCCGGCGAGGACTGCCTCGGCGGAACTGACCGACCCATCAGACCCATCGCTGGCTTTGACCACCCAAACGGTGTCTCCCGAGGCATAGACGATCAGGGGCGGCTGGTCAGGCGCAGCGTCGTCGAAGATACGGGTCACAGCCTTGCCTCCGAGTTCAGCCTCTTCGACGCGGGCCCCGTCGCCCAGGTCTTCGATGATCGAGTCCACGTACGCGCCCTTGATGGCTTCGGTTGCAGCGCCGACGACACGAACAGCGCCGACGAAGGTGCCGTCAGCCGACTGGGCGTTGAGCATCGCGAGTTGGTCAGTCTCGGCATCGGTCGCCGCGAGGAGCGCATTGATGTCGTCGATGCTGGCGGCCTGTTCGGGATCCTCAGGGTCAAGCAGCGCCATCAGCTCGGAACCCGTCACGACGGTGGGGTCGAGCATGTCCGAGCCCAGGTCGAAATCGACCGGGCTGCTGCTGGCGGGCGGGCCACTGGGAGGGGCAAGGCTGGACGACGCCTGGGCTGGAGTGATGCTCGGGCTCGGAGCGGCTGGCGCACTCGGCGACAGGCTGGGCTCGGCGGTCAGAGTCGCGGCGGGGACTGCGGTCGGAGCGTGGGTGGGGACCTCGGACGGCACCGAAGATGAAGAGGCACTGGGGCGTGGCGTGACCTCCGGGGTCGGCGCCGCAGTGGTGGATATCGTCGGGCCGACCGTCGGGGCCGTCGCCGGGGCGATGCTCGGGACCTGGCTCTGGGCCATCGTGGGCAGCGGGGTGGGCATGGCGGTCGGAGACGGTGAAGGGCTCCCGCTGGTGAGTGGCGACATGCCCGGAGCATCCGTTGATGCGTCGGCTGGCTGGATGGGCGGCTCGGTCGGCGCCTCCGGGCGCGCGGTCGGCGTGGCGCTGGGACTCGGGCTCGGCGTGGCGCTTGGACTGGGGGACGGGTGTGGGACTCGGTGTCGGAGGCGGAGTCGGGGCCAGGGTCGGTCGCGGTGTCGGAGTCGGGGTCGGTCGCGGTGTCGGAGTCGGGGTCGGTCGCGGCGTCGGAGGCTCCGTCGGGGGCAGAGTGAGCAGGGGCGTCGGAAGCGTCGGTCGGCGTTTGGCTCGGTTGCTGCGTGGGCGATGGCGGTGGGCTCGCAGACGGGACCGGAGTGGTGGTGCAGGCCGCCAGCAGGCAGGCGGCCATCAGCATGCTGGCACCCAACAGCGATCCGGATGGGATCGTCAGCCTCATCACATCCCTCTCATCTCGTCGGCGCTCACCACCGCAGCGGGACGCAGCCCGTGGAGCGTACCTGCCCGTGGCTCGTCGTGGGCATGGTAGTCGGCGAGCGAAGTCGTGATGGCTCTCACCGGACCATCGATGGGTTGCGCTCGGGCGCCGGAACAGCCACGCTTACGGCGGACCGCCGGTCCGTGCCAGATCGACCACCCTGAACGGGCAGCCACGAACGAGGTATCCAGGCAATGGCAGACTCGAGAGGACCGTCATCGAGGATCGAGATCCGCGTGCTCCAGCCTCGACACACGGCGTCGATCAGGGACACCATCTCGCGCGATGACGTGACCCAGGCGCTGGGTCAGTGCTACCAGGACATCAAGGAGGCGCTGGCCAAGCAGGGCGTGCAAGCGGACGGCTCACCATTCGCCCGCTGGCACGCCTTCGGTGAGGAGGTCGACCTTGAAGCAGGCCTCATGGTCAAGACGCCCATCATCCAGGATGGCAACGTCAAGCCCAGCGAGTTGCCCGGCGGACCCGCCGCCATCGCCATCCACGCCGGCCCATACGAAGGACTCAGGTCAACGTACGACGCCCTGGAGGCCTGGATGGCGCGTACCAGTCGCAGCGCCAGGGGTGGCCCCTGGGAGATCTACCTGACCGACCCGTCGGCAGAACCGGATCCCAGGCAGTGGCTGACCGAGATCATCTATCCGCTGCGCCAATCCTGACGTCCATGGAACCGTCGGACTCGTGCCGACGTCAAGGAAGAGCGGCGAGGTGACGAAGACCGTCACGGTGCCCTGTCGAAACCCATCAACGGATACCCGGAGGAAACGAACACGGTGAATAGCACGCGCCACTCCCATCGACGGCGACTGCCATGGCTGGCCAGCGGTCTGACGGTAGGACTCCTTGCTGCGGCCCTGGCCGGGCCCGGCGTCGGGGTCGCACAGGCCCAGACCAATACCGCTGATCCGGTCCCCACCATCAGTGTTACCGGCGTCGGTCGCGTCAAGTCCGCACCGGATGTCGCCGACGTCACCATCGGCGTGACCAAGCAGGGCGAGGATGCCAGCGAAGCCTCGCAGAAGGCAGCCAAGGCCATGGAGTCGGTCATCACGGCCCTGCTCGACCTTGGCATCGCAGAGAACGACATCCAGACCACCAGCCTGAACCTCGATCCCACCTACGACTGGGAGGACAACCCGCCCAACATCGTCGGCTGGGAGGCCAGCAACATGGTCAGCATCACCGTCCGGGATATCGAGTCGGTGGGTGATGTGGTCGACGCTGCTACCGCAGCGGGTGCCACCAACATCAACGGCATCAGCTTCCGTGTCGAGGACCCGACGGAATCCGAGGTCGCCGCACGAACTGCAGCCGTCGACGATGCCAGGGCCAAGGCTGACCAGCTCGCCGAAGCGGCCGGCGTCAGCATCATCGGCGTCCAATCCATCTCCGAGTCTGGTGGCCAGGCGCCCCAGCCGGTCTACTTCGCTCGTGCCGAGGCCTCGTTCGACACCGCTGACGCCAGCACGCCGGTGCTGCCCGGCGAGGTGGAGCTTTCGATCAGCGTCTTCATCGAGTACCAGATCGGGTAGCAAACCTGATCCAGGCGAACGACGGGGTCGGCACTGCCGGCCCCGTCTTCATGTCCGGAGCGCTACGCTCGAAGCATGCGAGTGGCGGTATTCAGCTCAAAGCCTTATGACAAGCGGTATCTGACCGCGGCAGCCCAGGGCTCCGGCCATACCCTCGACTTCTTCGAGGCCAGGCTCAACATCGACCAGACCCCGCTGGCCGATGGCTACGAGGCGGTTTGTGTCTTCGTCCACGACGAGGTCGATGGGAAGGTGCTGCGCAAGCTTGCGGACGGCGGCACCCGCTTCGTGGCGCTCCGGGCCGCCGGCTTCAACAACGTCAATCTCGAGGTCGCCAGGGAGCTGGGCCTGAGTGTCGGTCGCGTGCCGGCCTACTCCCCGCACGCGGTCGCGGAACACTCGGTAGCCCTGATGATGACCCTGCTGCGGCGCACCAACCGCGCCTACAACCGGGTCCGCGATGGGAATTTCGCCCTCGACGGACTGCTTGGCTACGACCTGTATGGGCGCAGCGTGGGCATCATCGGCACTGGTCGCATCGGCCGCGTCTATGCCTCCATCATGCGCGGCTTCGGCTGTCGGCTGATCGCCTACGACCCCTATCCCGATGCGGCGGTACGGGAATTGGGCGCCAGCTATGTCGAGCTGCCCGAGCTCTTCGCGACATCGGACATCATCGCGCTCCATGCGCCGCTGACACCGGAGACGTATCACCTCGTCGACCGCGCGCGCCTGAAGCTGGTGAAGCCCGGCGTGATGATCGTGAACACCAGCCGCGGCGGCCTCATCGACACGGAGGCAGCGATCGAGGCGCTCAAGGACGGTCGCATCGGCTACCTGGGGCTGGATGTGTACGAAGAGGAAGACGAGGTCGGGTTCTTCGAGGACCAGAGCCTGAGCGTGATCCAGGACGACACCTTCGCGCGGCTGCTGACGTTCCCCAACGTGCTCATCACGGCACACCAGGGCTTCTTCACCGAGGACGCGCTGCAGAACATCGCCGAGACCACCATCGCCAATCTCGACGCCTTCGAGCGAGATGGCGTCCCCCTCCACGAGGTCACGGCCGACTCGAACGGCTAGCCCGCTAGCGCGGCCGGCGCTTCTTGCGGCCCTTGCGGGCCTTGCGAATGCGGTCGTCGAGGCGCTCCAGGTCGGTGGCGGCACGGACGCAGATCGCGCGCGTTCCCTCGCAGTCGTAGCTGTTGTGCTCGAGCAGGTCGGCCCAGGCTGCCGTTTGAGGCTCGGTCAACGACCGTCCGGCCATCAGACTCGGTCGCAGGCTGCGCAGGGTCTTGCCGACGCGTCCCGGCCCGGCATGGTCGGGAACTTCGAAGCCGACGAGTGGGAAGTAATTCTCAATGTCGCCCTCGGCTGGCTTGGCCACCCCGTCCAGCCGCGTTGCCCAGCGCGCGGCCAGCGCGCGTCCGTTGGCGTAGCGCGCCTCGAACGCGTGCACCAGCCCGGGTTCGTTGGTGAGTCCACGCACGATCTCAAGGTCGTGCTCACTCCACGAGACGATGCGCCGATCCTGCTTCTGAGCACGGGTCACCACGGTCGACACCGCCTGGCGCAGCTCCAGGAAGCCTGGTCCTGCCGGCTTGAAGACGCGGTCCACGACGTACTGCTGCACGGGTCCCTTGCGCAGGTAGCCCAGCAGCACCGGCGGCTGGTCCTTGCCACCTTCGAAGTCGATGTAGAACGCGGTCCGCGCCTCGGCCGCAGTCATCTGCTTGAACTGCCTGGTCATCCGGTTCGGCCGGCCATGCCCAGCTCTACCGACGCCTCGTCCGGGAGGAGGAACCAGCGCAACCCCTCGAAGTCGTCGCCGACGACGAGGTCGGCGGCCTGCTGTGGGGGCTCGTCTGGTGACGGTGGATCGGCCATCAATGCGTGGGCTTCGGCCAGGTAGTCGGCGAGGCGGGACTCGGGTTCCTGGCGTCGCTGGTCCTGGTAGTCCATCCCCGAGGGCCCAAAGCTGATGTCGTGCAGCGAGAGCGGCGCTTCGGCCCGACCGCCGCCGTGGCGCCACAGGCCCGTGACCGGGTCGACACGATACGCCGGCAGCAGGCGCCAGCCCTCACGCGCGATCAGCTCCACCGCGTCGAGGATGTACTCGAAGACGGTCTCGCTGATGAAGTAGTTGAAGTTGACCCGCACCCAACCTGGCCGGATGGACTCGCAACCTCGGGTGACCTCGCTCTGGAACCCGTGGCTGGTCTCGATGTCGATGCCCAGCAGCCGGTGGCCGTAGGGTCCCGCGCATGAACAGCCCCCACGCGACTGGATCCCGAACAGGTCATTGAGCAGGGCGACCACGTAGTTGTGATGGAGGTAGCGCGTATCGTGGCGTACCACGAAGCTCACGATGGAAAGACGGTCCGAGGCGAGGTCGCCCAGGATCTCCAGATTGGGCACCGCGTGCCAGCGCGACAGCGCCCGCTGGATGAAGGATTCCTCGTGCTGCCGGATGGTCTCGGCGCCGACCCGCTCCTTCAGCCCGAATACCAGACCGGCTCGGATGGACTCGATGATGGCCGGCGTCCCCCCTTCCTCACGCTGCTCGGGGTCACTGAGATAGACATGCTCGTCCGCGGTGACGTAGGCCACGGTGCCCCCGCCAGGGACGGTCGGGACGGTGTTGGTGAGCAGGTCCCGGCGCACCACCAACAGACCTGGCGTACCGGGCCCGCCGATGAACTTGTGTGGCGAGATGAAGACCGCGTCCTTGTAGTCGAGGTCGGCCTCGGACGTGTCGCCGTCGGCGCTGGGCCGATGGGGATCCATGCGCAGACCGACGTACGGAGCCGCCGCACCGTAATCCCAGAACGTCAACGCGCCGTACCGGTGCAACAGTGCCGAGATCGAGCGAGTCCCGGAGTGGATCCCGGTCACATTGGACGCTGCTGAGAAGGAGCCGATCTTCAGCGGCCGGGCGGCATAGTGGCTCAACTCGTCGCCGAGGTGATCCAGGTCGATGTGGCCGTTGGGATTCTCCCTGATGGTGATGACGTCGGCGATCGACTCCCGCCACGGCAGCTCGTTGGAATGGTGCTCGTAGGGCCCGATGAACACGACCGGGCGTTCCGCCGCCGGGATGTGTGAGCGCAGGTCGTAGCGCCGATCAAGGTCGGCGGGGATACGCAGGTTGAGGATGCCGATGAGCTTGTCCACCGCGGCCGTCGATCCGGACCCACAGAAGATCACGGCATGCTCCGCACGCGTTGCGCCGACCGCAGCCCGGATGATGTCTCGAGCATCCTCCCGGAAGCGCGTCGTCTGCCGCCCGGTACCGCTCGACTCGGTATGCGTGTTGGCATACAGCGGCATGACCTGGTCGCGGATGAAGTCCTCGATGAAGGTGAGGCTGCGGCCGGAAGCGGTGTAGTCGGCATAGGTGACGCGCCGCACGCCGAAGGGACCCGCAAAGGCCTCGTCATCCCCGACGACGCTTGCGCGGATGAGCTCGATCATGGCCTCGTTCGAACGTGGATCCGTATCGAGCATCGTTGGTCCTCGGCAAGGCACGACGTGGGAAAGGGTGACCCTCCGTCGGCCATGATGGCGGAAGCGTCAAGGCAGCGGGCGGATGCTGCGGCAACTCACGCTAGGCTCTGTCGATGACCGCATGGAAGGGCGAACACTACGATCGCATCTCCGGACCGCATGCTGAGATGGGCACGCCGGCCCTGGATCGGCTCGACCTGGCCGGCGACGAGCGGGTGCTCGATGTGGGTTGCGGCTCGGGCCGGGTGACGGAGCGACTCATGGAGCGACTGCCCGACGGCTCGGCGATCGCGCTCGACGGCTCCGCCTCCATGCTCGAAGAAGCGGCCCGACGGCTCGTGCGCTTCGGCGACCGGGTCACGTACGTCCAGGCCGACCTGGCTGCTCCGCCGCTGCCCATCGAGGGACAGGTCGACGCGGTCATGTCCACGGCCACCCTGCACTGGGTCCTCGATCACGATGCCCTCTTCGAGGGGCTGGGTAGCGTGCTGCGATCAGGCGGTCGGCTCTCATTCCAGTGCGGTGGCGAGGGCAATGTCGAAGTCGCCATGGCGGCTGTCCGCGCCGCGGGTGTGGAGACCGCGGACGCCTTCCACATGGCCGGCGTGGAGGAGACGACGCGCCGCCTGGAGGTCAACGGCTTCGTCGACATCGAGGCCTGGCTGCAGCCCTATCCCATCACCTTCGTCACCCGCGAAGAGATGCTTGACTACATGGTGACACCGTGGCTGCGACCTGCCACCGGCCTGCCCGACGACGAGCTATATCGGGTAGCGGGTGACGCCGCCGACCGCCTGGGCGTGCTGACCATCGACTATGTGCGCCTCAACGTCACCGCCACCAGGCGCTAGCCTCCCTGGGACCGCGCAAGCCACGGAGATCGCATGGAGCTGCTGACGAACCCGGAGACCTACGTCGCGCTGCTGACGCTGACGGCGCTCGAGATCGTCCTGGGCATCGACAATATCGTCTTCATCTCCATCCTCGCCAACAAGCTGCCGGTGGAGCAGCGCGACAACGCTCGGCGGGTCGGCATCGTGGCCGCGATGGGCATGCGCATCCTGCTGCTGCTTGGCATCAGCTGGGTGGTCACGCTGACCGAACCGCTGGTCGAGGTCCTCGGCCACGAGTTCTCCGGGCGCGACCTGATCCTGCTCGGGGGTGGACTGTTCCTGGTGGGCAAGGCGACCTGGGAGATCCACGGTCGGCTCGAGGGCGACGACCACGTCCGGGAGGTCGGCAGGCAGGTCTCCTTCGTGGGCGTGATCGTCCAGATCATGCTGCTCGACATCATCTTCAGCCTGGACTCGGTCATCACCGCGGTAGGCATGGTCAACGAGGTCACGGTGATGATCGCCGCAGTCATCATCTCGGTCGGCGTGATGCTGGTGGCGTCAGGCTATATGACGCGCCTGATCGACAAGCATCCGACGCTCAAGATGCTGGCCCTCTCCTTCCTCCTGCTCATCGGCTTCACCCTGGTGGCCGACGGGCTCGGGCAGCACATCGACAAGGGCTACGTCTATGCGGCGATGGGATTCGCGGTCCTCGTGGAATTCCTGAACATCCGACGCTCGTCGAACACCAGCAAGCCGCTGCAGATGCGCGATCCGTATCGCGAGACGGGTGAGCCACTGGCCGCCACGCCCGATGGAGACCGCTGAGGAAGCTGCAGCCTCACCGGGAGGCGCGTCCGCCGTGCCCGCTCGACACGATTGCCGCGGGGCGCCATGATTCGAGGTGAGTTGGCCAGATCCGGCCCTGACGACCGATCCCTGAAAGGACACGATGCTTCGACTCGGCTACAAGGCCTCGGCTGAACAGTTCGGCCCCAAGGAACTCCTGGACTTCGCCATCGCGGCCGAGAGGCACGGCTTCGAATCGGTCTGGACCAGCGACCATTTCCAGCCCTGGCGACACACCGACGGCCACGCCCCCAACGCCCTTGCCTGGCTGGGTGCGGCAGCGGCATCCACCGAGCGCATCGTCCTGGGCACCAGCGTGCTCACGCCCGGCTTCCGCTACAACCCCGCCGTCGTGGCGCAGGCGTTCGCCACCCTGGGGTGCCTGGCGCCGAACCGGATCATCCTCGGCGTGGGTACCGGCGAGTCCCTCAACGAGGTCGTGGTCGGCGTCGAGTGGCCGGACCAGAAGGAGCGCTTCCACCGCCTCAAGGAGTCGGTGCTCCTGATCGCAGCAGCTGTTCAGAGAGGATTTCGTCAGCTTCGAGGGCGAGTTCTACCAGACGCACAACGCCACTCTCTACGACAAGCCGAACGATCCAGTGCCCGTGTACATCGCTGGATCAGGACCGGCCGCTTCGCGACTGGCTGGTCGGATCGCCGAAGGTTACATCTCCACGTCCGGCAAGCCCGGCGAGCTGTACACCGAGCAGCTGCTCCCGGCCGTATCCGAGGGGCTGGAGAAGGCGAGTCGCGCGGATGACGACATCGACCGCATGATCGAGATGAAGGTCAGCTTCGACACGGACAAGGCACGAGCCATGGAGGACACCAAGATCTGGGCCGCACTGGCGCTTTCAGGCGATCAGAAGATGGGCGTCGAAGACCCGCGGGAGATGGAGCGCCTGGCCAAGACGGTCGAGGACGTGGCCCATCGACGCTGGATCGTCTCGGACGACGCCGACGAGCACGTCGAGCGGATCAAGCCATACCTGGATTGGGGCTTCAACCACCTGGTCTTCCATTTCCCCGGCGATGACCAGGAACGCGCCATGGCCCTGTATGCCCAGCACGTCTTGCCGCGATTGCGCCAAAGCTTCGGTTGATCCGAAGCCGCCGGGGCCGTGACGGTGTGTGTGCCGACGACCGTTGCGGGCTTGGCGTCTACTCGTCCGGAGCGATGACGCCCTTGCGCAACATGAAGCAGCCGTAGAAGCGCCGCTCGCCTGTCTGGATGACGGCGTAGGACTCGCGCGCCAGGTCGTAGAAGGCGAAACGCTCGATGGAGATCATCTGTCGCGGTCGCCCTTCGGCCGCGTCGATCTCTGCCTGGACCTCGGCCTGCACCGGGACCACCTCGTCGGGCTTGTCGCCCACCTCCATGCGTCCTGCGAAGTCGTCGACGAAGGTGTCCAGCGGCATGACCGAGAGGATGGCGTTCACCGCCTCAGCAGCCGTAAGGTTCTCCATCCGCAGGAGCTCACCCCGCACCGTCGCACGCGCGACCGAATCGGAGGGGAAGTTCGTGTCGGCAACGATCAGCACATCTCCATGGCCCATGGCCCGGAGGCATGCCAGCACCTCCGCGTTGAGCCGGTGATCGATCCCCTTGAGCATCCAGTCCTCCTCGCTGCTGGTCTGTCGGGTCGCGTCAGCATCCCGCGATCGACACCCTAGCGTAGCGGCGCCGCGCCGGTTCGCTGTGCCGGGGATCGGCCGTCGCGTGTCCTGCCGAGCTGACCACGACCGCGAGGGACGGGTCAGCCCGCGTCCAACACCTCCAGCACTGGCGCCAGTGCTTCGATGCCAGCCGGCGTGATGGGATCGATGACGAGCTGGACGTGGCTCACCCCCGCGGCGACAAACTCACGCAGCGTTCGAGTGATCTCGTGGGGCGACCCCTCGATGGGTGGCGCGCTCTCGCGGTCGAAGTCGCGAGCACCGGTGGCACCCGGGAGCTTCACGAATGCAGCCACCGTACGCTCCACCTCGGCCGGATCCCGGCCGACGTCGCGACACGCCGCATCGACCAGGTCTCGCTGCTCCCCGAGCCCCGCAGGACGGTTCCCGTGCCACCAGTACCACGCGTTCCACGCCTGGACATGGGGCATGGTGATCCGGAGCATGCGCGGACCGTTGGAGCCGATCAGCAGGCGCGGACCACCGGGCCGGGGCCCGCGGGGCACCAACTCGCAGTCGCGGAGCTGGTAGAAGCGACCGTCGAAATCGATCGACCCGTCCCGCAGCAACGTGCGCACGATGGTGAAGGCCTCTTCGAAGCGCGAGACGCGATGGTCGAACGGGAGGCCGAACGCGGCGTACTCGACGTCGTTCCACCCGGCACCCAGGCCCAGGATGAGCCGCCCGCCGCTGATCTCATCCACTGTCGCGGCAAACTTGGCCAGCACGGCCGGCTCATGGAACGACATCGAAGCCACCAATGGCCCGATCTCCACGCGCGACGTGATGGCCGCGATGGCCGCCAGCTGCGTCCAGGCCTCCCATGGTCCTCGCGACCGCCCCTCCGAGCGATACAGATAGTGGTCACCGACCCAGATCGAGTCGAGGCCGATGTCCTCCGCCAGGCGGGCCATCTCGGCCAATTCGGACCAACGCGGCTGGTACTCGACCTCCGGCAGCTGGACTCCGACCTTCAGTGGTCTGGGCACGGATCTCCCTCCTGTGGTGCGTCCTGACCACACCCTCGATGGCTGCCATCGCACCGGACCACACCGGACCGCAACCGCGTTGGGACGC
This sequence comes from uncultured Chloroflexia bacterium, assembly GCA_963764785.1. Classification (GTDB taxonomy): domain Bacteria; phylum Chloroflexota; class Limnocylindria; order Limnocylindrales; family CSP1-4; genus JAFMJV01. Next base: position 655,394 of record CAVXTU010000001.1, read on the forward strand.
GGGTACGGACCCCGGCGGTACCAAAGAAGGATTGGGCATCGGCGCGACCTGCCGCATAGTTCACGCCAGATCACTCCTATAGCGACACCGTTCCACTGCACGGCCCTGGTCGTGAGGAACCCCTCTCCCTTACGACTGGGGGTGGATATGGTGAAGCGTACTCTTTGCCCGGTGGCAAGGTCGGTCCCCTCCTCCCGACCTCGCCACCGGGTTTTCTTCTTGCGTCCGCGCTAGTACAGCCAGGGGATGAATCGCTTCGTCCGCGACATGTAGGACGCATAGTCGGCGAAGCGCTCGCGCAGCCAGGCCTCCTCGCGTCTCGACTTGAGCTCGAAGAAGGCGACCAGGACACCGGCGAGCAGCAAAGCGGGCAGGCTGGCGGCGGCCAGGCTCCAGCCCAGTGCGGCCGCGGTGAGCCCGCCATAGATGGGATGGCGGGCCAGAGCATAGACTCCCGACTCGACGAGCTGGGCGTCGTCACGCGGGTGGGGCATCGGGGTGAGGTTGCGGCCAAGGTCGATCAGGCTCTTGGCCGCAAGCCCGGCGCCGCCACCCATCAGGACCACGCCCACGAGCGCGCTGACTGCCGCGGATGTCCCGCTCCAGCTTCCACCCGACTCCAGCCCGGCCAGCGCGATGGCGCCCAGCAGGATGAGCTGGATCGCGACCCAGCCTTCACCACGCTGACCGAGGCGGGGCAGCCGCGTCGACACGGCGTCAGACCTCGACCACCTCGGGCACGCCGATGATGTTGTAGCCGCCGTCGACATAGTGGATCTCACCGGTGGTGCCACGGCTCATGTCACTGCAGAGATAGACCGCAGCATTGCCAAGGTCGTCGATCGACAGCGGGCGGCGCAGTGGTGCGATCTCATTGAAGAGCCGATGCATCTTCTTGAACCCGGAGACGCCCGAGGCCGCCAGGGTCCGCACCGGGCCAGCGCTGATGGCGTTGACCCGGATGCCTTCCTTGCCCAGGTCGACCGCCAGGTAGCGCACGCAGGCCTCAAGCGATGCCTTGGCCACGCCCATCACGTTGTAGTTGGCGACGGCCTTCTCCGCTCCGTAGTAGGACATCGTGAGGATGGCGCCGCCGTCGCTCATCATCGGCCGCGCCTCGCGCGCCAGTGCCACCAGCGAATAGGCCGAGACGTCGTGTGCCAGCGCGAAACCCTCGCGCGAGGTGCGGATGAACTCCCCGCTGAGCTCGTCCTTGTTGGCGAAGGCGACGGCATGGACCAGGATGTCGAGCGTCCCGAACTGTTCCTTCCACTTGGCGAAGACGCGTTCGATATCCTCGTCGCTCTGGACATCGCATGGCTCGACGAACGGCGAGTCGAGCCGAGCCGCCAGCGGCCTGACCCGCTTCTCCATGAGCATCTCGACCGACGAGAAGCCGACCTCGGCGCCCTCGCGGTGCAGTGCCTGGGCGATGCCCCAGGCGATGGAGTGGTCATTGGCCAATCCGAAGATGAGCGCTCGCTTGCCCTCCAGCAGACCCATATGCGTGTGTACCTCCCTGTGTCCGCGGTGCGAGCGAGTGGCCGACGCGCGGTGGCTGCCTAAGGATGCACCGGATGGACGCGACGCGGGAAGGCCGGAGGCGCCCGCTGCGGGCCGACGACGCCGATACGAAGGATGACCGGGCCTTCAGGACCACTACCCCGGGACGAACGGGTGGTATGGGCACCGACTGCCCAGGACGCAGCATTCGGAGACGATCGAGGGGTCACTGACCGGCGATGCTCGGAAGCCGGAAGGTGGCCCCTCGTTCGCATTGGTGCCGATCGCTCGCCCGGCACCGAGCCAGCCACCGTCGTCTTCGACCCGCGGTGCCGGTGGGCAACCCGTTCTGAAGAGATTCTTCCAGCTTCAGATACTCTGTGGCAGTGATGCGAATGATGGGGGAAGCCGTTTCCACGGGGTTGCCCCGGATGCGTGCCCTGGTCGTGGGGTTGTGCCTGGTCGTGCTTGCCGCGCTCTTGCCGGTAACCGCCCTCGCGGCATCGGATGGCCGCACGCGCAACTTCATCGTCACGCTGGCCGTCCCCGATGCTGACAAGACGTTCAGTCCCCAGAGTCGCACGGCGCGCCAGCGCATCCGGCTGCGAGCCGAGCGGACCGAAGATGTCACCGACCGCCTGGCGGACCAGCACGGCTTCCGTCCGCGACACCGCTTCGAGCGCGCGGCGCCGGGTTTCTCCGCCCGCCTGACCTCGACGCAGGCCGCCGACATCGCTCGGGACCAGAAGGTCGCGACCGTCCGGCCGGCACGCCGCTTCAAGATCGCAGCGACGCAGGTCGTCCCCAGTGGCATCGCCCGGATCAAGGCTGAGCCAGAGGGTCCGCCCGGCCCCGACGTCGACGTCGATATCGCCATCCTGGATACCGGCATCGGTCCGGTCGGCGGGAATGAGCTCAACGTGATGGGCGGCTACAACTGCACAGGCCCCGTCGGGACGGCCCAACACGATCCCGATGACTGGCAGGACAGCAATAGCGGGCGCCACGGTACACACGTAGCCGGCACGGCAGCCGCACGCGACAACGGCATCGGCGTCGTGGGCGTGGCACCGGGTGCGCGACTCTGGTCGGTACGCGTGATCGATGACGTCTTCGGCGACGAGGCCACCGTGGCCTGTGGTATCGAGTGGGCCATCTCGACACACGGCCCCAACCCACCTCCCAACACGCAGCCCATCGACGTCATCAACATGAGCCTCCAGGGGCCGCGTGGCCCGATCAAGGAGCAGTGCCCCGGGGCAGCCGGTGACATCATCCACCAGGCCATCTGCGAGGCCGTCGCGGCGGGGATCACCGTCGTGGTGGCAGCCGGCAACAACGGCTCCAACGCGCGCCGAACCTCGCCGGCAGGGTACGACCAGGTCATCACCGTCGGCGCGCTGTCTGACTTCGACGGTCTGGGTGGGGGTACCTCCAAGGCCGGCTGTGCCTACCAGGACGAGAAGGACGACACCTACGCTCGGTACTCCAACTACGGCAAGGACATCGACATCGTCGCGCCCGGCACCTGTATCCGCTCGACGACCACGGGAGACGGCACCGCCACGAAGGTCCTGACCGGAACCTCCATGGCGTCACCACATGTCGCCGGCGCGGTGGCCCTGCTATCTCGCCGATCACCCCGGCACGTCGCCTGACAAGATGCGCAAGCTGGTGCGAGCATCGGGCCGGATGGACTGGAACCCCAAGAGCGATCCGTACTGGTCCGGTGTCAGCGACAAGGACGAGCCCAATCGCGTGCTCGACGTCAAGGCCCTCACTGGCAGCACCGATGTCAAGGTGTGGCTCTTCCGGGATAGCTTCAGCGTGGGCGGCAAGCGCCACGCAGGCGCACCAACCGCGTGGATGTGCAGCGAGCTGGCGGGTACGCCGGCGAAGTCGCCCTTGGGATCGATGGCCTGCCCGGCTCGGTCGGTTCGGCGGCATTCGACCAAGGCAGCCTGGACAAGCTGACCGGGCTGGGCACCAACGTCACCCTGACCCTCAAGAAGAACGGGCCCGACGGCATCTACGAAACCGGCATCACGGCGAAGGGCTCAGGCGGCAACCCCAGCTGGATCTCGACCCCTCACGCTGAAGGTCGACCGGACCGGACCGAAGGTCGTTCATCTGGGTGCGCACGCTCGAGCCGGAGGCACGCCGCTGGGCCGGAGCGGCTCCGCGCAGACGTTCATCCAGTGGGACGCCAGCGACACGCTGAGCAAGGTGTCCAGGGTCGTGCTGCAGCGCAAGATCGGCTCGCGGTCCTGGAAGCGTCTCGGCTCGCAGAAGGGCTCCAGCGCCAAGGTCGTGCTGAAGCCGCGGCAGCGCAACAAGTTCCGCATCATCGCCACCGACTCGCTCGGCAATCAGGACCCGCAGCAACGCGACCGGTGCGCGACTGTCGGTACGGGATTCGGAGTCGACCCAGCTGGTGCAGCCGGCCTCGGGTGGCTGGCGTTCCAAGTCGGCCAGAAAGGCCTTCGGCGGATCGCTGCTGCTGGCCAACAAGCCGACCGACGGCATCGCCACCTCCTTCCAGGGCAAGGCCTTCGCGGTGGTCGCGCCGGTGGGACCGAGCCGCGGCACCATCCGCCTTCGCCTCGATGGCGGGGCGTGGAATGACGTCAGCCTGAAGGCAGCGAAGGGCGCCCAGCGGCGGGTCGTCTTCAGCCGCCGTGTCGGTGACGGCAGCCATCGACTCGAGATCGAGGGCTTCAAGGGTCAGACCGCGATCGACGCCATCCTCATCATCCGGTAGGCGACTCCGAGGCAGCATCGGGAGCGGTGCGGCGCACCCGCTCATAGGCTGACTGGTATCGACGCGCTGGTGCCTTCCACGAATGATCGACCGCCATGCCCTGCGCCTGGATGCTGGCGAAGCGAGGTTGGTCGGCGAACGCGTCGAGCGCGCGACGGACGGCGCCGATGAGCGCCTCCGGATCAGCCGGGCCGAAGACGAAGCCTGTGCCGCCAGCCAGGGTCGGCATCGGCATCGACGACGGTGTCGGCCAGGCCGCCGCTGGCACGCACGACCGGCGGCGTGCCGTAGCGCATGGCGATGAGCTGGCCCTGGCCGCAAGGCTCGAAGCGCGAAGGCATCAGGAAGAGATCGGAGCCCGCGTAGATGCGGCGGGCCTCGTCACGATCGAAGCGATCCAGCACCGCGATCCGGTCTGGGTGCCGCTGCGATAGCGTCAGCAGGCCCGAGATGAGCTGCCTCGTTGCCCGTTCCCAGGACGATCAGCCGCGCGCCCAGGTCCACGAGCGCCGGAGCTGCCGCGGTGACCAGGTCGAAGCCCTTCTGCGGGTCCAGCCGACCGATGACCCCGAGCAGCGGGCCGTCGGGATCGAGCCCATGGCGCGCCATCAGGTCGGCCCGCGTTCGCGCCTTGGCGGCCAGGTCCGCGGCGTCGTAGGGCGCCGCCAGGGTCGGGTCGGTGGCAGGGTTCCAGAGGCCGGTGTCGATGCCGTTGATGATGCCGATGTAGTCGTCGCCTCGTGCGCGCAGCGTCGTCGTCGAGCCCGGCGCCGTACTCGGGCGTCAGCGACTCGCGGGCGTAGTTGGGGCTGACGGTATTGACGATGTCCGCGGCCCTGATGGCCTCGCGCAGCAGGTCCACGCCGTCCGGCGCGCCGACGTCATCGGGCAGGTCCAGCTGCCACGCCTCTGGCGCGGGGCGTCCAGCCGTGATAGGCCAGGTTGTGGCAGGTCAGCATCGTGGCCGAGCGGGCCAGCAGCGGGTCGGCGGCATAGCGATGGCGCAGTGACAGCAACGCGGGGCCGGCCTGCCAGTCGTGGCCATGGATGATGTCGACCGGTCGTGCCTCGGCTCGGATGGCCTCCAGCGCCGCGCGGCCCAGGAGCGTGAAGCGGGCCGCATTGTCGGGGTAGTCCACGATCGCCATCCATGTAGAGGCCGTCACGGTCGAACGACGGGCCGTGCTGACGAGGCGAAGGCGATAGCCGTCGGCTGCGCCGCTCCAGAGCGTGACCGGCTCGCCTGCGCGCAGCCGCCGACGCCCGCCGACCGGTACGCGAAGCTCGAGGGGTACGAGGCCAGCGGGCGGTGTCAGGCCGCGGTACCACGGCAGATAGACGTCGACCTCGTGACCCAGTCCGGCCGGACGGGGTCGTCCCAGGGCCCGCGACAGGGCATCGACCACGTCGGCCAGTCCACCCGTCTTGGCCCAGGGCTCGCACTCCGAAGCGATCATGGCGATCTGCATGGCAGGCGCATGGTACGTCTATCGAGGGTCCGCGGCCATCGATTCGGCCATCCGCCTGAGGGCCGCGCCGTGGATGGTGCGATGACGGCATCGGGCAGCACTGGCCGCCCGTCAGCGCCCGCATCACGGCGCGATGCTGTGTAGCATGCTGCCGGTGATGCCGTCTCAACCTTCCATCCCCACCCTTCCCTACCCTGACCATCGCATTGCCGCCCGCCCTCGAGGGCCTCGATCGACTGGCCTACAACATGTACTGGTCGTGGCACCCCGAGGTGCGCGAGCTCTTCGCGCGCATCGACCGACAGATCTGGGCTCGGCTTCCGCAGTCCCGTGGCCGTACTGCGTGCCTCACGCGACTGGACCTCGCTGCTCGACGATCCCGATTTCATGGTCCGGTACCAGACGGTCCTGGAGCACTTCGATGCCTACATGGCCAATGGCAGCGACCACTGGTTCGCGCGCCATCACGGCGAGGAGCTGGACGGTCCGGTGGCCTACTTCTGCGCCGAGTACGGCCTGCACGAGACGCTGCCCATCTACTCGGGCGGCCTCGGCGTGCTGGCCGGTGACCACTGCAAGACCGCCTCGGACATGGCCCTGCCGTTCGTGGCGGTGGGCCTCTTCTATCGACGCGGCTACTTCCGCCAGACCATCGATGCCGACGGGCACCAGGAGCACGACTACTTCAACCTCGATCCCCGAGCGGCTGCCGTTGCGACGCGCCGTGAACCGCGCGCGGTGAGCCGCTGACCGTCAGCGTGGAGCTGCCCGGTCGCGTCGGTCTATGCCGCGGTCTGGCTGGTCCAGGTCGGCCGGGTGCCGCTGCTGCTGCTCGACACCGACATCCCCGAGAACAGCGACAGCGACCGGCCCATCAGCCACATCCTCTACGTGCGTGGCCGCTCCATGCGCCTCCACCAGGAGCTCATCCTGGGCGTCGGTGGCGTGCGCGCCTTGCGCGCCCTGGGCATCGCCCCGTCTGCCTGGCACCTCAACGAGGGCCACTCCGCCTTCCTGCTGATGGAGCAGGCGCGGGAGCTGGTGGCCGGCGGAGCCAGCGTCGACGAGGCCGTCGCGCAGGTGCGCCGTCATCGGTCTTCACCATCCACACGCCGGTGCCGGCCGGCAACGAGCGCTTCTCGGCCAAGCTCGTGCGCAAGCTGACGGCACCCGAGCTGCTGTCGTCGGGAATCGACGTCGCAGCACATCCTGGACATGGGTCTGGGCATCGACGGCGACCCGGGCAGTTCGACATGACCGCCTTCGCGCTGCGCAACACACGCGAGGCCAACGGCGTCAGCCAGCTGCACGGCGAGGTCGCCAACGAGACCTGGTCACCGCTCATCGATCACCCCATCCGCGGCATCACCAACGGCGTGCATCCGCCCACCTGGGTCGGCCCGGCCATGCGCGGCGTGTATACAAGGGACTCGGCGGTGACCTCGACCACCAGGATGCGGAGCAGACGAGTCGACCCGCTTCTGGGAGCACATGGACCGAGTCGACCGACGCGGCGATCTGTGGAAGGCCCACCTGGACCAGAAGCCGACGCTGCAGCGCTTTACGCCGCGATCCGGTTGCGGCGCCAGCTGGCGCGCCATGGCGAGTCGCCCGAACGTGCTGGCCGAGCTGGTCGACATCCTCGACCCCGAGGTCCTGACCATCGGCTTCGCCCGCCGCATGGCGACCTACAAGCGAGCCGCCCTGCTGTTCAGCGACATCGACCGCACTCACCGCGCTGATCGACCACGCCGACCGACCGGTGCAGTTCATCTTCGCCGGCAAGGCCCATCCGGCCGACCGACCCGGACAGGGCGTCATCCAGACCATCTTCGACCACAGCCGCTCCGAGGCGCTGCGCGGCCGCGTCTTCATCCTCGAGGACTACGACATGCGCGTGGCGCGCTAGCTCGTGCAGGGCGTCGACGTCTGGCTCAACAACCCGCGTCGGCCCGCTGGAGGCGTCGGGCACCAGCGGCATGAAGGCCGCCATGAACGGCGTCATCAACGTGTCCATCCTCGACGGCTGGTGGGACGAGGGCTTCGACGGCGACAACGGCTGGGCCATCGGCGGGCGCGAGCGCCGATCCCGACGAGGGCGCCCAGGACTGGGCCGACGCGCAGGACCTCTATCGACTGCTCGAGGAGGAGATCGTGCCGCTCTGGTACGAGCGCGACGCAGACGGCGCTGCCCGGGGCTGGCTGGAGCGGATGCGCAACTCCGCAGCGACCTCGCTGTGGCAGTTCTCGACGTCGCGGATGCTGTCCGAGTACGTCGAGCAGCTCTACCTGCCGACCGCTGCCGGGGTCAAGCGCCGGCTGAGACGGCTGGCGCAGTCGAGCGTCAGACGGAGCCCCTGGCGCGGCCGCGGGTCCTCGGTCGCCAGCCAGCGAGACCAGCCGAAGGCGGGCTTGAAGCCGAGCCGTCGTAGATCCCGACGGCGGTCGCGTTGTCGTCGTCGACCGAGAGCCAGATGATGCGATTGCCGACGGCCATGCCGGCGCGGGTGGCGATGGTCGTGATGAGCGTGCCGAAGCCCTGGCCGCGCCGTGCCTCGATGACGCCGACGCCCTGGAGGCCGGCCACGCCCTCGCCCTGGGTCAGCCGGCCACGGCGACCGGCTCATCGTCGAGCCAGACGATCCAGGCGCGCAGCTGGCCGGCCTCCAGGGCGGCGACCCTGGCGTCCCTGCGGCTCCGGGGCATCTCCGTCGAGGGCGATGCCGAAGATCTGCACGCTCCAGCGCCTGGTGGGTCGCGATCGACCGTGGCTGGACGGCCTCGATGCGCATCAGCGGGTCCAGGTGCGGCACGACCGACGCATGGCCCACCCACATGATGGTCTCGCCACTGACCTTGATCCAACCCTGCTGTTCCAGCTCGCGAAGCCAGGTCAGCCTGGCCGGTCGAGCGACTCGCACAGGAAGAGCGATGGCCAGGCTCCATCGAGCCGCATCCGCTCACAGGTAGCGGCGAGCCTGGATGGCCAGTCGTGCAGCGCCCCACCGCGGCATGGCCGCGTAGCTGACGTCAGGCCCCGAACCGGGTCCCTGCACCAGTACGACGCCAAGCTCGGCGTCGTCGCGGACGCTCCCTCCTCGAGTCCGGGCAGGCTCACCAGGTGGCGCTGTATCGCCTCCAGCTCGGCGCCGCTGGGCGGATCGACTCTGGGGGACGGTCTCCTCGCGCGGGCGCGCCGTCTCAGGCCGACGGGCCGGCGAGTCCGGGCGCAACTCGCTCACGCCACCGCGTCCATCTCGCCGAGGACGATGGCCCGGCACCACTTGATGGCGGGCGTACCGTGGGCGATGACCGCTTCGAGGTGCGCCCTCTGGTCGAAGCCGGGCGAGTCACCGATGCCGCCCGCGATGTGCTGCGGCCGCAACGTCATCGGCGCTGCCGCCGGAGGCTACCGCGGCCCGACGCCGCACCTCCATCTCGAGGTCCCACATCTCCAGCGAGCCGACGAAGTAGGTCGATAGCTGGGTCGAAGTCATGCGAGCGCGAAGCCACTTGCCACGAGCTTCGTCCGCCTCCTGCCAGGCGCCATCGACCATGAGCGCCATGGCCTCCGCCTCGGTCATGTCGCCGGCGTGGGTCTCGACGTCGAGGATGGCATTCACGGCCGCTCGCAGGTAGATCTTCCAGTGCGTGATGGCGAAGCCGGGATCGTCGGCGGCGTAGCCCAGGTCGAGCATCACCTGGGTCACGTACACGGCCCAGCCCTCGGCGAACATGCCGTTGGTGAAGATGGTGCGGGCCAACGAGGGACAATGATTCGACGCGGCCAGCTGCAGGTAGTGGCCGGGGATGCCCTCGTGGATACTGAGGATCGCGCAGCATGCGGTCGTTCTCCTCGCGCAGGTACGAGGCCACGGCTTCAGGGCCTTCCGACTCCTCGGGCGGGCTGATCCAGAAATGCGACTTCTGGCCGCGATCGAGTGGGCCCGGGCTATCGAGGAAGGCCCGCCCGTAGGCGCGCATGAAGACCGGCGTCCAGGTGATGGTCAGTGGCTCGTCGGGCAGGGTGATGACGTCGTGGTCGCGACAGAAGGCCTCGATCCGTGCCATCTCGCGCTCGCAGTAGGCGAGCAGCTCTGTCTGGCTCCTGGTGCTCATCGGCGATGGCGTCGAGCACGCGCTTCACCAGCTCCGCCGTGCCGTCGAGGTCGTCGTCGGCCACCTGCGGCAAGGGCTCGTCCGGCACCCACTGCGACCATGTCTCACGTGCCAGGCGCAGCATCTCACCACGCACCGCGTGATAGTCAGCCCAGGCACGTTCCCGCAGCTGCGTGGGCGTGATCTCGCTACCCAGCGTGTGGCACAGCTTCCGGGCGAACAACTCGGAGCCCAGACGGCCTTCACCGGTGGCTCGGGCTCGCACGTCGGTATCGAGCGTGACCCGGAACCCTTCGATGGCTGCGGTCGCCTCGGCCGCGGCGGCCTCTGAGCGGCTCGACCAGGTCGGTCGCTTCGCCGGCAGCCGCGCGAGCAGTGGCTTCGGAGACGGTCGCCGCGACCAGCTCGTCGATACCGCCCAGCTGCGCCAGCGCGGTGTCCAGCTGGAGCAGCGCGACGGGGCGACCATCGAGGCCGGTCAATGCGGCCAGGGCCGCGCGGGACAGCTGCAGGCAATCCCTCGATACGCGCCAGCAGGGCGGCACCTCGCTGCGCCCACGGTGCATATTCCCGCGACAGCACCCCGAACAGACCGCTGCCCATGAGGTACACCGCATCCAGCGGGTCCCAGGCTTCGCTACGCAGCACCGTGTCGCTGAAGACGGCCTTTTCGATCTCCTCGAGCAGGATGCGCCGGTCGAGCCGCTGCTCTGCGCTCAGCGCATCCCGGGGAAAGGCGCTCAGCCGGTCGGTGTGACGCTGGTACATCGCCAGACGCGCCAGGCGGCCGCCTTCGGTCAGGTCGGGCCACTCGCTGTCAACGGCGTGGTAGCCGGCCGCCGTGCCCCACACCGGCGAGGCTGTGAACAGGTCGACGATGAAGTCGATGACCGCGGCCTCGAAGGCGTCGCTCGGTCGGGGTAGCCCATCGGGGCGTGGTGTCTCGGTCACTGATCCTCCCTGTGGTCGGCGGCTGCCCATGGCGCGTCGTGGCTCCGGACAACCTGAAGGCATCGTACGACGCCTTGAGACGACCGGCAGCCGGCCGTCATCTCGTCGCTCTCGGGGTACTCTTCGGGGCGTGGTCGAGTCCTCCCCTTCACACGCTCGTCGGGTCTTCGCCGAACGGCTGGCGCAACGTCCCCTGCTCCTCGACGGGGCCATGGGCACCTTGCTGTACAGCCGCGGTACACCCCAGCGGGCCTCGCTCGATGAGCTCGTGCTCAGCCGGCCCGAGGTGGTCGGCGCGGTGCATCGCGAGTACATCGCCGCCGGTGCTGACATCATCGAGACCGACTCGTTCAGCGCCAGTCGCATCCGGCTCGAGGACTATGGCCTGGCGGACCAGGCAGCCACCATCAATCGCCGTGCCGCACAGCTGGCGCGTGAAGCTCGGGAGGTCTCGGGCAAGGACGTCCTGGTGGCGGGATCGGTGGGACCGGTCAGCTCGCCACTCCACGGTCCTGGCCACGTCTCGGCCGAGATCGCGGCGGCCGCGGCGGCCGAACAGATCGAAGGCCTCCTCGAAGGCGGCGTCGACCTGATCCAGATCGAGACATCCAGCGATCTGGAGCACCTGCTGGCGATGGTCGAGGCAGCCCGGGCGCTCTCGGACCTGCCCGTCGTGGCCTCGATGACCTTTGGCGACGACCTCAGCGTGGCCGATGGGACCGATCCAGCAGCGGCCGCGACGGCGCTGCGCCTGGCGGGCGTGGACGCGCTGGGAGTCAACTGCGGCTCCGGCCCGATCGCCGGGATCGATGTCCTCGAGCAGATGACCCTGGCCGCCGGCGACACGCCCATGCTGATCATGCCCAACGCCGGTCTCTCCAGCCGGGTCGGCGGCGAGTTCGTATGGGCCGCCGAGCCCGCCTACTTCGCCGAACAGGTGCCGCGGTTCCTGGCCACGGGCGCACGCTTGATCGGAGGGTGCTGCGGCACCACGCCGCAGCATCTGGCGGCCATGCGCCAGGCACTCGACCGGGAGGCAGCTCGAACGGCCGGCGCGGCCGGCGCGGCCGGCACGGCGGCGGCGGACCACCCTTCGGCGACCGGGGTGCGCATCCCCGCGCCGGCGCCTCGGCTCAACACCGACGCACCTGGCGCAGCCACCGACGCACCGGAACCGACGGGGCTGGCACAGGCGCTCGCGTCAGGCCGCTTCGTGGTCAGCGTGGAGATCGACCCGCCCCGTTCGGTCAACATCGAGCGCACCTTGCGATCAGCGGCGCTCATCCGAGACGCCGGCGCCGACCTGGTCAACGTCAGCGACAGCGCCATGGCGCGGGTCCGCATGGGTGCCATGGCCGTCGGCTTCGCCATCCAGCGCGAGCTCGGCCTGGAGTCGCTGATCCACTTCACCACCCGCGATCGCAATCTCATGGCGCTCGAGTCGGAGCTGTTGGGCGCCCATGCCCTGGGCATCCGCGACATCCTCGCCCTCACCGGCGATCCGCCCAGGGTCGGCGACTATCCCAGCGGCACCGGCATCTGGGATATCGATTCCACGGGGTTGATCGGCATCCTGGCCCGGCTCAATCGCGGCGAGGACCAGGCGGGCCGGCCCATCGGCGCGGCGGCCGGCTTCACCATCGCCTGCGCCCTGGATCCCACCGCTGAGGACGTCGATCGCGAGCTCGACCGACTCAGCGGCAAGGTCGAGGCCGGCGCGCACCTCGATCATGACCCAGCCCATCTATGCGCCGGCTCAGTGGGAGCGCTTCATGGATCGGGCGGTGGCACGCTGGGGCGATCGGTTGCCTCGTCCGGTGCTGCTCGGCGTGCTCCCGCTGCATTCCGCGCGCCACGCCGAGTTCCTGCACAACGAGGTGCCCGGCATCACCATCCCCGACCACGTCCGAGCTGCCATGCAGGCCGCCGGGGATCGAGGCGCCGAGGTGGGGCTGGAGACATCCCTGCAGCTGCTCGAGGAGATGCGGCCCCTGGTCGACGGCACGTACATCATGCCCAGCTTCGGCCGCTACGAGCAGTCAGCCGAGCTGGTGCGACGCGTGCGTTCTGACCTGATCGGCGCAGCCGCCGGCGGGGTGTCTGGTCGATGATGCGCCGGTCTCGCCTGCTGCATGCCCTGGCCCTGCTCGGGGTCCTGCTGCTGACCGTGGCGCCCCTTTCCAGCGCACAGGATCCGAAGTATCCGCAGCGCGAGAGTGGGACGCACATCGTCGACAACGCCAAGGTACTCACCGCCGAGGAGGAGACATCGGTCCAGGAGGACCTCCAGGGACTGCTCGAGGAGACCGGGGTGGACGTGGTCGTCTACACCCAGGAGAAGGGCAAGGTCGGGGCTCGCAAGGGTGCCCGCGAAGAAGCCCAGGCGTTACTCGATGAATGGGGCGTCGGTGGCGAGGACGGCACGGGTGCGGTGATGTTCTGGAACATCAACGCCGATGGCTCGGTCACACGCAACGGTGTGGCCATCGGCAGTGGCTTTCCGGAGCTGGACCCGGCCGAGGTGGACGAGGCGGTCAACAGCGTCGTCAAGCCAGCCCTGAGCGCCGAGGACTTCGCCACCGCACTCCAGGTGGGCTGGCTGGAGGTGCAGGACCTCCTGGTGCTCGAGACGCAGCCGACGCCCCCGCCAGTCGCGCAGGCCACGCCTCGACCCGGCACCAGGTCAGCGACGCGCACGGACACCACGTCAACGACGCGCCCGCCGCTCGGTCAAACGCCGCTACCGGGGCCGGACTTCCCCGATCCCATCCGCGGCCTCAGCGTGTACGACTACGCCGGCGTCGTCGATAGCGACGTCCTCGATCAGCTCCAGGCCGAGATCGACACGATCGAGGAGCGCACCGGCGCCGAGATCGTCATCTACACGCAGGTCAAGCCAGAGGCCGACGACCCGGCCGCCACCGAGCAGGACGCCATCGCCCTGATCGACCAGTGGGGCGTCGGGCGTGAAGGCTTCGATGACGGCATGGCCATCTTCTTCAACCTTGCCGATGACTGCCATGGCCAGGTGCAGCTCTATGCGGCCCCGGGGTTCATAGCGGCCTACCTGACCAACGAGCAGCGCCAGGCCATCTTCGAGGATGAGATGTTGCCGGCGCTTCGAGACTGCGACTTCAACGCCGCCCTGCTCTCTGCGATGGCCAGCATCGACGAGGCGGCCACCGCCGAGCACGCGCGCGAGCTGCAGGTGGCTCGGCAGGTCGATGCGGTCGCCGGACTGATCGTGGCGCCGCTGCTGCTAGTGGGCCTGGTGGCCTGGGCCGGATGGTCGTGGCTACGCTACGGGCGCGATCCCGTCTACCTTGACGACGACTCGATCCTGATGCCCGCCCCGCCGCCCGGGCTGTCACCTGCCGCGGCCGCGGTCATCGTCGACGGCCGAGCCAGGCGCCATGCCCTGACCACGGCGATGGTCGACCTCGCGGCTCGTGGTGAGATCAGCTTCCGGGCATCCGAGGAAGATCCAGCCCAGATCTCCATCGACATCACCGTGCCCGACCAGCGCGATGCCCGTCTGGCCCGCAACCGACGCCTGCCCCTGGGTGATGCCGAGCAGTTCGCGCTCACGGAGCTCAGACGCCTCGGCGGTGCCATCCGCACCATCGATCCCGACGAGGTACCCCGCTTCGCCAAGTCGGTGGGCGAGTTCGACGATCGGATCGAGGACGCCGTGGCGCAGCATGGCTGGTTCAGCGAGTCGCCCGGCGACTCCATCGAACGCTGGTCCCGTCGTGCCGCCGTGGTGCTGATCGCGGGTATCGCGGGCGCCTTCTTCGGGCTCCGACTCCCCAGCAACGGTCTGCTCCTGGTGGGTGCCGCGGCGATCGCCGGTGCCGTGGCCATGTTCATCATCTCGCGCACGATGCCGCAACGGACGATGGAGGGAGCTCGCCTGTTCGCACAACTGGCTGCCTATCGGCGCACCCTCCAGAAGACGCTGGAGCAATCGCGCACCATGGACCAGGTCGTCTCCAGCCACGTCCTGCCCTGGGTCGAGACGCCCGACCAGGCGGTGGTGTGGTCGTATGCACTCGGCCTCCATGAAGAAGCCGAGGAGGTGTTGGAGCGCTCCATGGAGGACGTACGCACCGGCGGGGCATCACCGACACGCACCTACTTCCCGCTGTGGTATTCGCTTGGGGCGCGCTCGGGGGCCCGCATCAGCGGCGGCGCTCGCACGCCGACGGCCGGACTGTTCTCGAGCGGCGTGGTACCGGACTTCACCGCCATGACCGCGGCGCTGTCATCGATCGGCAGCCCTCCCGCGTCGTCGGGCGGCGGCGGAGGCGGTTTCAGTGGGGGCAGCTCCGGTGGCGGTGGAGGTGGTGCCGGTGGAGGTTTCTAGACCGGTCGTGAGCCGCGGCCATAGCATCAACGGGTAGACGGGCATCCGCGAACGAGGAGCTGACCATCATGCGTGTGCTGATCTCGGGGGCCGGACTGGCCGGCCTCACTACGGCCTACTGGCTGCGCCACTACGGCCACCAGCCGGTCCTCGTGGAGGTCGCCCCAGGGCTTCGCCTTGATGGCTATGGCATCGACTTCTTCGGGACCGGCTACGACGTCGCCGAGCTGATGGGCATCATCGAGGAGCTGGGGCGCCGACCGCTCTTCATGCCCGGTGAGGCTGGTATCGCCTTCGTGGATGCCGACGGCAAGGCGCAGGCGGAGCTGCGGATCGACACCATCCGGGAAACCCTCGATGGTCGCTACCTGCCGCTCATGCACGGGGAGCTTGTCGCGACCATCGCGGGTGCCCTGCAGGACGACGTCGACGTCCGCTACGGCATCTCGGTGACGGCGTTCGAGACATCGGACACAGGCGTCGCGGTGACGCTTTCCGACGGGACGACCGAGACGTACGACCTGCTGGCCGGGGCCGATGGCATCCACTCCAACGTACGGGAGCTGGCCTTCGGTCCCGAGGCAGACTTCGCGCATTTCATGGGCTATTCCGTCGCCAGCTATTTCGTGCCCGCCACGTTCGAGCGTACGGCCGCCTGGGACAACTACGTCGAGCCAGGCCACGAGGTCGGCCTGTACTCGAGCAACGATCCGGAACGCCTGGTGACTCTGTTCCTGTGGCAGTCGGAGGACGACGGCCTGATCCCGGCTATCCAGCGCGGGGCCCGCCTACGCGAAGCCTTCGCCGGCGTCGGCTGGAAGACCGCCGCGCTCCTTGATGCCATGCCGGTGGACGGACACGAGATCCTGATGGATAGCGTGACCCAGATCCGGATGGAGACGTGGCGGTCGGGGCGCGTCGTCCTGGTCGGTGATGCCGCCGGGTGCATGACGCTGATCTCCGGCCAGGGCGCCTCGATGGCGCTGGCCAGCGGCTATGTGCTGGCCGAGGAACTCGGGCGCGAGCCTGACGTGGCCCAGGCGCTAGCCAACTACGAGCACCGCGTGAAGCCGCACATCGAGGAGCGCCAGCACAACGCCCGGGACTTCGCCAAGCGGTTCGTGCCGGGCAGCCAGACCGGGGTCAGGATGCAGACCGCCTTGATGAAACTCATCACCTACCAGGCCTTCTCGGGCCTGCTCAAGAAGCAGTTCATGGGCGACAGCTTCCTGCGGACCGCGGCACTCCATCGCCTCCCTGACAGTGCCGGCAACGTCGTCGGCTATCGAGTCGCGGGCAAGCTCGGGGTGACCGACTACCAGACCCTCTCGATGGACCTTGAGGAGGTGATGAAGAGCCATGTGGACGTGCGGTTGCTCCTCCGACTCGAGGACCTGGGCGGCATCGAACTGCGCGCACTGTGGTCGGATTGGCAGCTCGGGCGCGAGTTCCACGATCACATCGAGCGACTCGCCGTCGTCGGTGACGGGATGGTGAGCGCTGCCGTCGGATCGCTAGCCAAGCCGCTCTATGCACGGGAGGCGCGCCACTTCGGCTCGACCCAGCTGGCCGACGCCTGGGCGTGGCTACGGTCCTGACGGAGTCACGAGACGCAGATCAGCGGAGTCGAATAGTCTGTACCCATGGGTGCCAGTGACACGATGGAGATCTTCTTCGAGAAGCTCAATGATGGTGACCGCCAGGGCGCGGTCAACCTCATGGACGAGCGCGCAGAGATGCGTGTCCATGTCCGTGATGGCTCGCGCACCCTGCGCGGTATCGCACAGGTGGGTGGCTGGTTCCTGCGGGCCGATCCCGGCCTGAAGATGGTGCCCGGCGAGGTCCGGGAGATGGGCAATACCTACGAGGCAGACCTGCTGGTCCTGCGACCCGACGCCCCGTCGCAGCATATCGACGCCACCTTCCGGATCGAAGCCGGCTTGATCACCAGCATCAACTTCTCCTCGCGCTGACCCGGGCTCGCTCCGCCGACCGTCGGGTGCGAGCCGATCAGGATGAGCCGACCGTCATGGTTCGGGCGTGGCATTGCGCCAGCCGGTCGGGCAGCTGAAGCCATCAGGTGGGATCTCCAGGCGCTGGTTCAGAGCGATGATGTTCCGGTTCTGGATGCGGTTGATGCATTGCAGGTGCTGCAATTTGACGTCGAACCTGGCGGCGATGCCCGAGAGCGAATCGCCTGCCTTGACGCGGTAGAAGCGCGGGTTGTCTTCGCCCGTGGGACTGGGCTCCGCACTCGGCGCGGCCGTGCTCTGTGGGGCGCGCGTGGCGGCCGGGCGACTGCTGGCATCGACTGGCGGCGACGGCAGCGCCGCGGTCCCGGACTGACCGCCGCCCAGGAAGATCGTTGGGATCAGGAAGACCACCAGTGCCGCCACGAGCACGCCCAGGACGCCGAGCAGGATGCCCGGGGTCACTCCCCAGCGACGCTTGACCAGCGGCTCGCGTCCCGGCGGGTCGGCGTAGTACCACTCCCCTGACCCTCGAGAGCGGATGACCGGCTGCTTGCGCTTTCGCTTGCGGATGGGCACCGCGGCCGGGACCTTGGGTGCCTGGGTCGCCTCCTCGCCGCGAAAGCCGTCATCTTCCTCTTCCCCTTCCTCGTCCTCCTCTTCGGCCGGCTCATCCTCGAAGTCCTCGTCGAACTCGTCGGCCTCCAGCTCAGCGCGCTCGTCCCAGGGCACCTCGGCCCAGGCAGAGGCAGAGACCCAGTCGACCTCTTCGCTGCGCGAGTGGGCTGTCGATGCGCCCGGGTCCACCAGCCCGAAGAGCCCGGATTCGGGCGTCGGGGCGGGAGGGGAACCCTCGTTGCCGTCACCGGGATCGGTCGGCTCGGGCTGACCATCCGGCGAGGCGTCGCCGGTGCTCCAGGCTCGTTGCGCGGCATCACTGGCATACGCCGGCTGCGCAGCATTGCGCGCGGCCCAGCCCAGGAATACGGAGCACGACGAGAAACCTTGCGAGTAGCAGTACTCGGCCTGATAGCTGAGGTCGCGCTGGCGCGGAGCACGCTCGGCATAGCAGCGGTTGCCCTCGTCGGGTGAATCGGCTCGCCGATCACGATCTTCGGCAAGCGCCACGAAGGGGCAGACCGAGGGGCCGGCGCCCGGCGACTGTCCCGAATCTGTCACCTGCCGATGATACGGCCCACTGCCCCAGCCGGCGGATGGGCCGCGCCACCTTCGGTCGGAGACCCACCGGAAGCGCCGAGCCGCCGCGCCCGACGGCGACTGTTGGCGACCGGGAGAGATATCCGCGGAAGATGACGAAACGCGGAGCCCGGCAGGGGGCTCCGCGTCGTCGGGGTGGCGCAGCGGTGAGTCCTTGGGCAGCCGGGCCCACCGCGGGGGTGTGTCAGGCGGCGGCCACCGTCTCGGCGGCGTCGAGCTCGAGGTCGAGCTCGGGTTCGGGCTGGGTGCGCACGACCATGCCGGCACCCACGGTGTCACTGGTAGCCTCATCGATGAGGATGAAGCCCCCGGTCGCACGGCTCAGCCGATACTCGTCGAGCAGGAGCGGGGTGCTGGTGCGGATGCGGACGCGCCCGATCTCGTTGAGACCCAGCTCGTCGGCCTCCTGGTCGCGCTGGAGCGTGTTGACATCCATGCGATAGCGCATGTCCTCGACGATGGCCTTGGCCGTGCGGGTGGCATGCTTGATGATGTAGCGGCCCCCAGCGCGCAGCGGCTCATCGGTCATCCAGCAGACCATGGCCTCGAAGTCGCTGGTGACGTCGGGCTGGTTGTGGGGCCGGCAGATGAGGTCACCACGGGCGACATCGATGTCGTCCTCGAGCTGCATGATCACCGAGAGCGGAGGTGACGCCACCTCAAGCTCACCATCGAAGGTGCGGATCTGCTTGACCTTGGAGCGCTTGCCCGACGGCAGCACGATGACGTCGTCGCCCTTCTTGAAGGTGCCTGAGGCGACCTGCCCGGCGTAACCGCGGAAGTCGTGATGCTCCTCGCTCTGGGGGCGCACCACCCATTGCACCGGGAAGCGCACGTCGATGAGGTTCACGTCCGAGCCGGTGTAGACATGCTCGAGGTGATAGAGCAGCGACGGACCCTGGTACCAGGGCATGGCCATGGAGCGCTGCACCACGTTGTCGCCGTGCAGGGCGCTGATGGGGATGAACTGGATGTCGTGGACGTCGAGCTTGGCTGCCCAGTCGGAGAACTCCGACGTGATCCGCTCGTAGACCTCCTCGTCATAGCCGACCAGGTCCATCTTGTTGACTGCCACCAGGAGGTGCGGGATGCCCAACAGGGCGGCGATGAAGGCATGGCGATGCGACTGCTCGAGCACGCCACGACGGGCGTCGATGAGCACGATGGCGAGGTCAGCGGTAGACGCACCGGTGACCATGTTGCGGGTGTACTGCACATGGCCGGGCGTGTCCGCGATGATGAACTTGCGCCTGGGCGTAGCGAAGTAGCGATAGGCCACATCGATGGTGATGCCCTGCTCGCGTTCGGCTCGAAGGCCGTCGGTCAGCAATGCCAGGTCCACCTGGTGGTTGCCTCGCGCGGCGCTGGTGCGCTCGATGGCCTGGAGCTGATCCTCGAAGATACCCTTGGAGTCATAGAGCAGCCGGCCGATGAGCGTGGACTTGCCGTCATCGACCGAGCCGGCCGTGGAAAATCGAAGTAGATCCATGCTAGAAGTAGCCTTCCTTCTTGCGATCTTCCATGGACGTCTCACTGAAGGAGTCGTCCGCGCGGGTGGCGCCGCGCTCGGTGATCCTGGCCGCCGCAGTCTCGGCGATGATGGCCTCGAGATCGGCGGCATCAGAACTCACCGCGCCGGTGCAGGTCATGTCGCCGACGGTGCGGTAGCGCACGACCATCCGCTCGACGGTCTCGTCTGGTCCGGGCGAGAGGTATGGGCCGGTAGAGAGCCACATGTTGTCGCGGCGGAAGACTTCTCGCTCATGCGCGTAGTAGACCGAAGGCACCTCGATGCCCTCGCGCTCGATGTACTGCCAGACGTCCATCTCGGTCCAGTTGGAGATGGGGAAGATGCGCATATGCTGGCCCTGACGGAGGCGGCCGTTGTAGAGGGCCCACAGCTCAGGTCGCTGCGCACGAGGCTCCCACTGCCCGAACTCATCGCGGAGTGAGAACACGCGCTCCTTGGCGCGAGCCTTCTCCTCGTCGCGGCGGGCACCCCCAAAGACGGCATCGAACTTGTGCTCGGTGATGGCATCGAGCAGGGTGATGGTCTGGAGCCGGTTGCGAGACGGATTGCCCGGCTCCTCGCGAACGCGGCCCTTGTCGATGGACTCCTGCACGGACGCCACGATGAGGCGCTCACCCAGCTCTTCGACACGGCGGTCGCGGAATTCGAGGACCTCGGGAAAGTTGTGTCCGGTGTCGATGTGCATCATCGGGAACGGGAACTTCGCGGGTCGGAACGCCTTCTCCGCGATGCGCAACATGACGATGGAGTCCTTGCCGCCGGAGAACAGCAGCGCCGGCCGTTCGAACTCCGCCGCGACCTCGCGCATGATGAAGATGGACTCCGCCTCGAGGGCATCCAGGTGACTGACGCGACGTCGCAGCGCGCGCTCACCGGCTGGTCTCGTTTCGATCATCGTGGGGGAACGACCTCTATACGTGGATTCGTGACCTGTACAGCACTATGCTACGCTTTCCCTACCGATATGATAGACATTATCGGGATAGTCAAGTAAGTGGGAGTATACCCACGATCGAAGTGGCGCGCTGAGCGAGCCATTCCACCGTAGCCAAAGCAGGGACAGGAGAGCGGGATGACAGCGACGGAGCCGTCACGAGCGGAGCTATCCAGGGCCGATCGGCCGACCGGAAAGCCCGCGCAGCTACCGGGCATCTGGGAGCATGAGCCGGCGGTCATCCGCCGCTTCCGCTACAAGATCGACGTCGGTCCGCGCCTGTTCACGGCGGCCGTCGCGGCGGTCTTCCTGGCGGTGCTGGTGGTGGGCCTGACGGTCATCCTGGCCCCGACCGACGAACGCGGGCTCGTCCTGAGCGCGTCGGTCCTCGCGCTGGTCGCCGGCGCAGCCCTGACATCGGTGGGCGTCTACGGCGGAGTCCTCGTGCCGGGTCTCTTGCTGCTGGGCGTCCATCCCCTGTTCGCTGCACCGCTTTCGCTCTTTCTGCAGGTGCTTATCGTGCCGTTCGGGGCCGGCGCCCATGTTCGGCTGGGCAATGTCTCACGGCCCCTCGTGATCCCCCTGGTCATCGGTGGCGTCACCGGGGCGATCCTTGGCCCCCTGGTGGCCTCGTACTTCGAGGCTGACGTCATCCGCCTGGGGGTCGAGATCCTGATCATCACCTCGGCCATCCTGCTGCTGGTGAGCCTGCCTCTCAAGCAGATGCAGGTGTCACGCCCGGCCGGCGACCTGCCGACGCTCCGTATCTGGGGGATCGGCGCCGGGTCGGGCATGGCCTCTGGGATCGCCGGCGCGGGCTGGGGCCCGATGGGCGTGACCCTGCTCATCCTGTCGCGCATCGAGCCGCGCATCGCCGTCGGCTCCTCGGTCTTCGGGCGCATCTTCATGGCCGCGGCGGCGGTCCTTAGCGCGGCCGTGGTCGTCCTCGTGACACCAGGTCTGTATGACGAGGTGGACCCCGAGTGGATCCTGCTGCCGCCGATCCTGACGGCCTCGTTGGCGACGATGCTTCCGGGCGCCGTCCTGGCCTCGCGCCTGGGCCGGGTGCGCATGTCCGTGGTCATCGCCGTCATCTCCATCAGCCTGGCGTCGATGGCGCTCATGGCGGCACTGAGCTAGTACGCAACACGGCGCTCGGGTGGTGCCCGGCGCGACGCCCGGGTAGTGCCCATCGTGGCGCTCGGAGAGACCTCAGCCCAGGCGGTAGCGACCTCAGCTCACCGCCTTCTTCACAAGCTCGCCGATCCTGGCCTCGTCGGTAGCGGTCAACTCCTTCAGCGCGAATGAGGTCGGCCACATCGTGCCGTCGTCGAGGTTGGCTGCGTCGTTGAAGCCAAGCGTCGCATACCTGGCTTTGAATTTCTCCGCGCTTTGGAAGAAGCAGACGACGTGGCCATCCTTGGCATATGCGGGCATCCCATACCACGTCC
Organism: uncultured Chloroflexia bacterium; assembly: GCA_963764785.1. GTDB lineage: Bacteria > Chloroflexota > Limnocylindria > Limnocylindrales > CSP1-4 > JAFMJV01. Next base: position 677,667 of record CAVXTU010000001.1, read on the forward strand.
GGGGCGTGAGGATCCGGCGCACTGGCCATGACGATCGCATGGAGGCGTTTGGCCATGGCGCCATCCGATTCCGTCATCTCGGCGATCTTCGCGAGCACGTCGCTCTCCCCGTCGGCCTTCCCGGCGCGCTTGCCGCCGCCGCTCCCCTCCGCCTTCAGCTCCTTGGCGCGCTCCTTCATCGCGGCCTTCTCGTCGTCGGTGAAACCCTTGGACTTCGAGGCAGGGTTCTTGGTGGACTTGGTGGACTTGGTGGACTTCGCCGTGCCCGGCATCTGGGCCTCCTCGGGTGGGGACTTGTGAGGACGACGCCCACTCTACGGGACTTCCTCACCCATGACTTCTCTTTCTCCGTCCATCGCCCAGGGCCTATCTCCGTCCACCGCCCAGGGCTCTCGCCGTCCATCGCCCAGAGCCCTCTCCGTCCATCGCGCCGCGGGGTCGTTGTGGACATACGCCGCTCCCGCCGACGCAAGAACCACTCGTAGTCAAGCGCGTGCCAGCCGCGAGCGCTCACACTTCCCACCCTGAGCGTGGATCCACGTCCGGAGCCGGCGCTCGCGACCTTGTCGGGTGGCAGGGTCGCGACAACGTTGGCCTAATGTCGCTGTGAGCGACGATCGTCCATCGCCGACCATCGATTCGGCGTTTTGCGTCGGTCGTGGCGACGGCTGACCACAAGGCCGGATGCGCGCACGGCCGAGGACGGACTCGGGCGGTGCGGAGGCCGCGGCAGATGCCAACGGCGACAGCGATCGAGCGCCACTCGTGCGATTGCGCCGCCCTCACAACTGAGCAGACATGAGCCGGCGGGGGTGGCCGCTACGCAGGTGGCGCTGTGACCGTGGGCGTGGCGCCTGGCTCCGCGGCCGGTTCGGCCTCGCTGTCGGCCAGCAGGGCGAGGAGCGATCCTCGCGTCTCGTTGGTCGTGAAGAGCGACAGTCGGTCGGCTTCCCGGAGGGTCACGTCCCCCCGCGGAACGATGATCTCGTCGTCGCGTTCGATCGACACCAGCACCGTTTCCCGTGGGAACGGCGCCGTGGCCACGGTCGTCCCCACGAATACCGAGCCAGGAGCGATGTCGGCTTCGACGATCGAGCCCGCGTTGGAGCCCACCGAGCGCATGCGTCGCACGTTGCCGGCCAGGGCCCGTCGGTAGGAGGTCAGGATGTCGCGGCTTGACAGCACACCCACCAGCCGTCCGTCCGCCTCGACCGGGCCCCAATCGCGTCCAGCGTCGACCAGGAGCCCCAGTGCGTCATCGAGCGAGTCCCCCGCGGAGATGATGTTCCGATCGAGCTCGACCGCCTCGGCCACTGGACGATCCAGCTTCCCGTCCTCTTCGGTCAGGGCCTGTAGGGCTGCCAGGTCGACACTCCCCAACAGGGCGCCCTTCGCGCTGACCACGGGCGCACCGCGAAGATCGCGTTGCTGCAGCGTCCGCAGGGCATCCCCGGCCGCCAAGCCCTCGGAAAGCACCAAGCGAGGACTACGAGCGGTATCACGAGCCGGGATCGACGCCATCAGCGGCAGCGCCATCCGGAAGCGGTGTCCTGGCGAGTCAGCGCGGCCCCGGAGCTGGGAGGTGTACATGGTGCGATCGCCCACGATCAGCGTGGCCAGGCCGATGGCCAGCATCGCCGGCGCCAACATGGCCAGGTTGCCCGTCATCTCAGCGACCATGAGCATGACCGCCAGGGGTGCGTGGGCGATGCTGCCGAAGAGCGCCACCATGGCCACGATGACGAAGCCGGCCGGTTCATGTGGCATGTGCGGCGCGATCGGCTCAAGCAGACGCCACACCCCCGCCCCCAGCAGCCCCCCGATGAACATGCCCGGTCCGAAGACGCCGCCTGATCCGCCCGAGCCGATCGAAAGCGATGTGGCCAGGATCTTCGCGAAGGGCAGCACCAGGATCACGGCCAACGGGATGGTCATCAGCGATTCCCGGGAGAGTACCGCCTGCACCCACCCGTAGCCAGTCCCGAGGACACCCGGCAGGACGATGCCCATGAGGCCCACGGCAAATCCGGCGATGGCCGGCTTCAGATAGCGAGGGATGGACCAGCCGTGGAAGCGTCGATCGAAGAGGTAGAAGGTATGGATGTAGAGCCGCCCGATCAGCCCCGCGCTGATGCCGATGATGGCGAAGTAGACCAGTTGGAACGGGTCGGTGAACGTGGCCTGCAGCTGCTCACCGAAGATCGGGTTGATCCCGACCAGCGAGCCGAATACGGCGAAGGCCACGATGGATGACACGAAGGACGGCACCAGCGCCTCCAATTCGATGCCGTCGCGGTAGGGGATCTCAGCCGCCATGAGCGCGCCGCCGAGCGGGGCCCGGAAGATGGCCCCCACGCCGGCGCCCATGCCGCTTGCGACGGCGATCCGGGAGTCGCGGGCGTCGAGGTCCAGCAGCCGAGCCATGAACGAGCCGAATCCGGCGCCGATCTGGGCGGTGGGTCCCTCGCGACCGCCTGAGCCGCCCGATCCGATGGTCAGGGCCGAGGCGACCGTCTTCACCAGCGGCACCCGGGACCGGATGGTGCGGGCTCCGTGGTGGAACGCACGGATGGCGGCATCGGTGCCATGGCCTTCCGCCTCGGGCGCGAAACGATAGACGATCAGTCCGGCGATGAAACCACCGAAGGCCACCACGAACGGCAGCAACCACCAGCGTCCGATGATGCCGAGTGGCTCGCCGCCTTCGCCGAGTGGGCTCGATGGGGTGTAGTCGACGAGGAAACCCAGGAAGAAGGCCGTGGCCAGGTCAAGGGCCCAGAAGAAGAGCGCGGCTCCGAGGCCGCTGATGAGCCCGATGATGGCCCCCAGAACGATCCACTTGCGCAGATAGCTGATGTCCCGGATCCGATGCGAGACGACGTTGAGCCAGCCTGGACGGTGTCTCATGCGAAGCGCGCGAATGCGTCGGAGATCATCGCGGCAGCTCGCGTCAGCTCGTCGCGCTCGTCGGGTGTCATGCCCTGGGCCAGCGAGCGGAGAGCCCGGCGTCGGTAGACCACGATGGCCGTCCGGGTCTCAGCGCCGAGTCCTGTCAGGCGTGCCACGGTCGCGCGGCGATCGTCGTGGTCAGTGGTCAGGGTGAGGAGCCCCCGCTGCTCCAGCCGCCGCAACAATCGGCCGGTGGCAGGCGCGGTGATGCCGATGCTCTCGGCTACCCGGCCCACCCGAACGCCATCATCGTTGGCGCCCACGATCACGAGCGCCCGCCACTGGGGGAAGGTCAGTTCGGTGTCGGGTGCTGCCTGGGAGAGCGCGTGTGAGGTCAGGCCCACCGCTCCCACCACGATCGCCTCGATGGAATCGGCGAGGGTGGGGATGGGCTGCTGTTTGGACGGCATCGACCCCAGTCTAGCCCATTACATGCCAGGTAGCATGTAATGGGAGGGATGACTCGTCGGGGCGGTGCCGAGTGCGACCAGGCCGCCGGCGGCGGCCTGGCCTAGGCCGAGGTCGCCTCAGCCCAGACGGATGCCGGACCGAGCAGGATGGTCACCGACCGGCGCTCTCCTGATGCCTTGTCGCGTTGTTCGCCGGCCACGATGGCCTTGTAGGCATTCCGTCGACGTTGTAATTCGCGCATCGTCTCGGCGGCGATCTCACCGAGCAGGTATCCGACCTGCTGCTGGCCGGCAGACCACACCGCGATGGCGTTGGGATCGGTGGGGTGCGGCTCCGGCCGAAGGACGACGGCTTGCCCGACAGACAGGTTGGGGTCGGTCAGTCCGCTGCGGCCGAGCGTCTCCTCGACATCGGCCAACCGGCCACCCGACTCCTGCAATGAGCCGGGGAGTGCATCCTCGGGCAACCAGTTGTCGCCCTCATCGCCGAACCGCAAGCGACGGGACTCCACGTCCGAGCCGATGGCCGCCCACCATTCGGGGAGCGTGGCGGGCTCCATGGCGGTTCCCACGTGCACGATGAAGAGTTCGCGATCTGGTCGATGGCGTGGCTGTGTCATCGGTACAGCGTAGCGGCCTCGCCGACCGAGGGCCAGCGTGGCAACGGCGATCTGGATATCCACATCGGCGACCGTCGGTGACACGAACCCACGACTTCCGGGCGCCGCCCTTGGCAGCGAGCAGGAGACGTCCGACGGCAGGGCTGACACCCGCCCGTCATAGATAGTCGTTAGGTTCGTCGGCCATGACCTCGCGAGTCGATCGAAGGCGCCTGTTCGAAGCCCTCTCAGGCGGCGTGGCTGGCCTCGTCGCGGCAGCGGCAGTGGCTTTAGCCCTGCTAGCCCAGGGCCGCATCGACTCGATGGCTCCATTCGCCGGCGGGTCGTCGCTGGGCTGGCTCACATTCCTGCTGGCATCGACCGTGGTCGGTGTCGTCTACGGCCTGGCGTACCGCTATCAGCCGGGCCGTGTCGTGGCGGCCCTCGCCGGCGGGCTGCTCTTCGGCCTGCTGTGGTGGGGCGTGGCGTGGCTGACCATCGTGCCCCTCGCCTCGGGCATGATCCCGGGTTGGAGCGTAGAGATGGCTGCGATGACCTTTCCGCAACTCGTCGGCAGCATCTTCTTCGGGGGGCTGATGGCCATCGTCTTCCATTCGCTCTGCAGCGTGCTTGCCGGCGAGGCTGCCGGGGTACGAGCGGTCGACACGGGGACGATAGAACCGACACAGCGCGTCGTGATCGTGGGCGGTGGCTTCGGCGGTGTCGCGGCGGCGCAGCGCATGGAGCGACTGTTGGCGCACCGCCCAGGCGTGTCGGTGACGCTCGTGAGCCAGAGCAACCATCTTCTGTTCACGCCCATGCTGGCCGAGGTCGCCTCAGGCATGCTGGTGCCACGACACGTGGCCGTGCCTATCCGCGTGGCTTGCCCACGGACCATCTTCAGGGCCGCGGTCGCCGAGGAGATCGATCCGGAGGCAGGAACGGTCACCATACGGCCCGTGACCGGCGGCCACACCGAACAGCTGCCCTACGACGAGCTGGTGCTGGCAGCAGGATCGGTGCCCGCCTTCCGCGGACTGCCCGGACTCGGGGAGCATGCCTTCACCCTCAAGAGCCTGGCCGATGCGGCGGCCATCCATCAGCACATCATCACCACCCTTGAGCGCGCCGAGGCAGAGCGAGATGCTGTGGCGCGCCGCCGAATGCTTCGCTTCGTGGTCGTGGGTGGCGGCTTTGCCGGCGTCGAGACCATCGCCGAGGTACGCGATCTCGTGCATGGCGCGATCGTGCAGTACCCCCACGTCGATCCTGCGGAGCTGGACTTCGTGCTGGTGCATTCGCGCGAGCGCATCCTCCCCGAGCTGAGCGAAGAGCTCGGTCTGTACGCACGGGCACGACTCGAACGCAGGGGGGTGGAATTCCGACTGGGCCATCGCCTTGCAGCAGCCGATGCCGACGGTGTCTCCCTGGCCGACGGTACGCGGATCCCGACAGCGACCTTCATCTGGACAGCCGGCAACGAACCCGCAGCGGCGGCCAGATCGATCGTCCCGGACGGGGCAGCCGCCGCTCTTTCGACCGACGCGAGCCTGCGGGTCATCGGGCTCCAACACATCTGGGCCGTCGGCGACTGCGCCAGGATCCCCGATCCAGACCACATCGACGGGCACTGCCCACCGACCGCGCAACATGCGCTCCGCCAAGGCAAGCTGGCGGGCGAGAACGTCGTCGCGGCGCTCGACGGCAAGGCTGCCAAGCCATTCCGGTTCAGGACCCTGGGGACGCTCGTGGTCCTGGGCCACAACACGGCTGCTGCTGAGATCCGTGGCCGGCGCTTCAGCGGGCTGCTGGCATGGCTGATGTGGCGGGCCATCTATCTGTCGAAGCTGCCTGGCTTCGAACGCAAGACGCGTGTCCTCGTCGACTGGACACTGGACCTGGTGTTCCCCCGGGATATCGTGGTCGTGCAGACAGGCCCGACATCGGCCGGGGCGGGGCGAGAAGCCCGACGAGATGGCCTCGACGGCCGCCGGGATGGCCCCATGAACCTCGCCGGCCGACTCCGGGCGCTCACCCGGGAGAGCCTGCTGCCGGGTGCCGTGGCTGGCCTCGTCGGCGGAGTCTTCTTCGGGTTCGGGTGGCTGGAGCTGGGAATGCTGTCATCGATCGCATCGCTCATACGCGCCGACTCGGCGATGGTGGGACTTCTGGTCCACCTCGGGGTGGCCGCCGTCGCCGGTGCCGCCTTCGGGTTCCTGGTGCGCGGCCGCTGGAGCGCGGGCGATGTGCTGTTGTGGGGTGTCACCTATGCCTCGTTCTTGTGGTTCCTTGGGCCGCTCACGCTGACACCGCTGGTCATGGGCTCGGCTCCGGCCTGGGATGTGGCCGCAGCTCAGTCCGGCTTTCCGAGCCTCGTGGGGCACATCATCTGGGGCGCAGCGACGGCGGTGGCGCTTATCGCCATCAAGGCCTGGCAGGGCTCAGCCGCATCCGAACGATCGGGACTGTTCTCCGGCCTCGCCAGCAAAGCCGCTGCCCATCGCGGCCTGATCGTGCGTGGGGTACTCGCTGGACTGGGTGGCTTCGTCGTCGTCTCACTGATCCCGGCGGGGCAGGATCGGATGCTGTCCGCATGGGGCGATATCGGGATGGCCGAGCTTGCCTCGCTTGGCCCCTTCGTCGTGGCCCTGGCCTACGGCGTGCTCTATGCGCTGCTGCATCCGACCTCCTCGACGACCGCCGGCGGTGCCGTCGTGCGTGGCGCCGGATATGGCTTCGTGCTGTGGGTCGTGGCGGGGCTGACGCTGCTGCCGTTCCTGGCTGGGAATGGATTCGACTGGTCTGTCCCCGACGCCCGGTCAGCGTTTCCGGCGTTCGTGGGCAGCACGCTCTTCGGGGCCACCATGGCACTCCTGTTCCATTGGCTCACCCGACTCACGCCCGTGCTCTTCTCGGATGCCGACCCTGATGTGCCGCCTGACGGCGGATCGTGGGGTCCACGTGCCGCGCTTCGCGGGGCCCTCGCGGGGCTGGTGGGTGGGCTCCTCTTCACCCTGGTCATGGTGCCCGTCGGCTACCTCTCCGTGGTAGCCAGCCTGGTGGGCTCCGATTCAGTGATGGTCGGCCTGGTGACGCATCTCACCATCGCGATGATCATCGGAGCCAGCTATGGGGCGATGTTCCGTCGCCAGGCGTTCGATGCCGCTGCTGCAGTCGGCTGGGGCGTCACGTACGGCTTCGTTTGGTGGCTGCTGGGTCCGCTCACGCTGGCGCCGGTCTTCCTGGGAGCCGAGCCCGCCTGGTCGGTCGAAGCCGCCGCCAGCGCGTTCCCGGGCCTGATCGGGCATCTCGCGTACGGGGCCGCCCTGGGTCTGACGTTTTATGCGCTCGAGGCGCGCTACATGCCCTGGTGGATCTCACGCTCGCAGCACGAGGTCGAACGCATGGCCGGGCGTCGCCGCGCCGCCGGCTCAGCAGGGCCGGCGTTGTGGGCGCTGCTCGTGCTGGTCGCGGTCCTGCTACCGACCGTGCTGGCCTCCCCGATGCTCGATGAGGTCGGCGAGGTCAACGAGTCCCCCGCGATCGGGCTTGTCCAACCGGCTTCGCGCGCACCTGTCGCAGCGCGATCGTCGCAGCCCTGACACGGATTTCGTCATGCACCGGCGATAGGGTCCCCGGATGAACATCTTCGGCGACATCGAGCGCCTCTTCGCCGAGCTGTGGCCCTTCCGGGTGCCGCTCGCTATCGGTGCCATCGTCGTCATCGCGGGCATCGGCTACATCGCTTGGCGTCGAGGCTGGGTCTCGGTCGCCCGCGCCCACCCTCGGACATCGGTCGTGGCCATCGTGCTGGTCCTGGCCATCGTTGGCCCGCTGGGCTGGGTCCTGGGCTCGCCGCTGTTCACCCGCACCGAGCTCGTCGAGCCAGCGATGCCGCAAGCGGCGTCGACGACCGGAGCGGGCACAACGCTGGCCTCGGGCACGACGCTGGCCTCGGGCACGGCCCTGGCCTCAGGCTCGACGCTGGCACCCGGCACGTCGCTGGCCCCCGGCACGACGCTGGCTGCCGGCAAGACACGGGCTGCCGGCACGACCCTGGCCTCGGGCACGTGGAGTGGCGCGGATGATTTCCACTTCGGCAGGGGCAGGGCCCACCTCCTGGAGTCCGACGATGGCAGCCTTCGACTGAGTCTCGAGGACTTCTCTGTCCTCAACGGCCCCGACCTGTTCGTGTACGTATCGTCCGATCCGAATGGCTGGACCGAGAACGCCGTGAACCTCGGCGAACTGAAGGCCACCGATGGCTCGTTCAGCTATGAGATCCCGCCAGAGCTCGGCGCGGCCGACATCGCCAGCGCAGTCGTGTGGTGCCGGGCGTTCGGAGTGCTCTTCGCCAGTGCTCCGCTCGTACCGGTGTCGGCGTAGCCTCTACCCGAAGGCACCGGGGATGCGGTTCACGTAGTCGCGCGCCCCGACGTTGCACGGTGCGTCTCGATATTGCGCGGCGCGCCCGGAGGAGTGTCGGTGGTCGTCCCGGGAAGTCTGTCGGGGTCGGGAAGTCCGCGCCGTGCTCGGCTCCGAGACCGGCCTCCACGCCATCGATCAGGGGCGAGTAGGCGGCGGTGAATAGCTCGCGTCCATAGTCGTCGGCATGGACGACAGGCGGGTGGCTGCAGCCTTCCGGGCGGTCCGACTGCGCCGTCGCTGGCGCCAGGAAGATGTCGCCGCTCGCGCCGGTGTGGCTCGGTCGCTCGTATCCGAGCTCGAACGGGGCCATTCTGGTGCGACGCCGTTGTACCGCGTCCGGGCGATCGCAGCCGTGCTGGATATCAGTATCGATCTGGCCATACGGTGGCGCGGTGGCGAGCTGTCGCGGCTGATCAATGCCAGGCACTCCGCGCTGCACGAATCGGTGGCCGGCCATCTCGAGCAGCTCACCCAGTGGCGGTTCCGGCCAGAGGTCTCGTTCTCGATCTATGGTGAACGGGGCGCTGTCGATCTTGTCGCGTACCGTGCCGGCACCGGAGCACTGCTGGTGATCGAATTGAAGACGGAGATCGTGGACGCCAACGATCTCGTCGGCACGCTCGATCGCAGGGCGCGACTGGCTCCGCGGATCTGGGCGACCTGGGATGGCGGGTCGATACGGTCAGCCGTTGGGTCATCGTGTCACGGGACAAGACCAATCAACGGCGCATCGAATCGCACCGGGCGATGCTGCGTGCCGCATTCCCCAGCGACGGCCACGCGATGCGGAGCTGGCTGGCACGGCCGCACGGGCCGGTCTCAGCCCTCTCGATGTGGACTACCGTCGTCCCCACCGACGCAAGTCTCACTCGTAGTAAGCGAGTGCGAGTCCCAAGAGGCCAGAAGGCGAGTGATTGAGCGTGGACCATGCCCTTCCCGAGTGTGGGAGCGACGCTCCTACCCTGTTGGTGCCCTCGAAGTCGGACTAGTGTCGCCGCCGCCGACGGTAGTCCATCGCCAGTGCTCGATTCCGCCGATAGCGTCGCCCACAGCGACGGGTGACTGCATCGGCGAGCTCGGCTCGGATTCGTGCCGGCTTGGCCGCCGCCGTCGTGCCGGCTTGGCCGCCGCCGTCGTGCCGGCTTGGCGTCCACCCCTTGCCGGCCGACGCCCATACGGCCACCCCTTGCCGGCCGCGCGAGGCGCGGGCCACCTCCTCGCCCGCTCCGAGACGCGGGCTGGAGCTCGCTAGATGACCAGGGCGACGTCGCTGCGGGAGCGGGTCTTGGCACCCAGCAGCGAGGGGCGGCCAGTTAGGTACTCGTCCACGGCCAGGGCGCATTCGCGGCCTTCGGTGATGGCCCAGACCACGAGCGACTGCCCCCGACGCATGTCACCGGCCACGAAGATGCCCTCGCGGGAGGTCTGGTAGCCGGTAGCCTCGCAATTGCCGCGCTCATCCTTGTCCACGCCCAAGTCATCGAGCACGGCATGTTCCGGATGCAGGAAGCCCATCGCCAGGAGAACCAGCTGCGCCGGCAGCTCATGCTCGCTGTCAACGATCTCCTCGGGTCGTCCGTTGCGCCACTCGGCACGGACGGCGCGGACGGCCCGGAGCACACCCGCCTCGTCCGCGACGAACGCCTTGGACAGCACTGCCCAGTCGCGTTCGGCGCCCTCGGCCTGAGAGGTCGAGGTCGAGAACATGCGTGGACCCGGGAAGGTGGGCCAGGGCGTGTCGACGGTGCGTCCCTCCGGCGGACGCGGCATGATCTCGATCTGCGTGACTGACCGGGCACCTTGCCGGATGGATGTGCCGACGCAGTCAGACCCGGTGTCACCGCCCCCGATGACGACCACGTCCTTGCCACTCGCCAGGATCTCCGTATCGGCAGGGATGGCGTCGCCAGCGTTGCGCCGGTTGGATTGACGCAGGAAGTCCATGGCGAACTGCACGCCGGCGGCATCGCGGCCAGCGATGGGCAGGTCGCGTGGAACGGTGGACCCACCGGCCAGCACCACGGCATCGTAGTTGGCGGCCAGCTGGTCCGCGGAGTAGCTTACGCCGACGTTGACGCCGGTGCGGAACATCACGCCTTCCTGCGTCATCAGATCGAGGCGCCGATCCACGACGTGCTTGGAGAGCTTGAAGTCGGGGATGCCATAGCGCAGCAACCCGCCGATCCGGTCGGCACGTTCGAAGACCGTGACACTGTGACCAGCGCGGTTGAGCTGGTCGGCAGCAGCCAGGCCAGCTGGCCCGGACCCCACCACCGCCACCGTCTTGCCGGTGCGATGCGCCGGTGGCCGGGGCGTGGCAAAGCCCTCGTCAAAGGCCCGCTCGATGATCGAGACCTCGATGTTCTTGATCGTGACGGCCGGCTTGTTGATAGCCAGGACGCAGGCGGATTCACAGGGGGCCGGACAGACCCGACCGGTGAACTCGGGGAAGTTGTTGGTGGAATACAGCGCCTTGAGCGCGCGCTCCCACTTGCCGTGGTAGACGTGGTCGTTGAAGTCCGGGATGACGTTGCCCAGCGGGCAGCCCTCGTGACAGAACGGGACGCTGCAGTTCATGCAGCGGGCGCCCTGGACCTCTACCTGCTGCTGCGCCATCGGCAGCGAGAACTCACGCCAATGCTTGATGCGCTCCGCGGGTGCTTCAAGCGCCGGGACCTGGCGCTCGTACTCCTTGAATCCGGTGTCCTTGCCCATGCCCTTCCCCTAGGCCGCAGCTGCGGCCGTCTCGGCCGCAAGCTCGGTCAGCGCCCGTTTGTAGTCGCGCGGCATGACCTTGATGAATCTGCCCAGCTGACGGTCCCAGTCATCGAGGATGCGCCCGGCCCGCTTCGAGTCGGTGGCTGCGGCATGTTCCTCGATCAGCAGTTTGAGCTCGGCCACGTCATCGGGATCATCCATCTTCTCGAGGTCGACCAGTCCGGGATTGACACGCGAACGAGAGAGTCCATCGACATCCCAGAGGTAGGCGACGCCACCGGACATGCCGGCCGCGAAGTTGCGTCCGGTCGGGCCAAGGATCACGGCGCGGCCGCCGGTCATGTACTCACAGCCGTGGTCGCCTACGCCTTCCACCACCACCTGGGCGCCGGAATTTCGGACGCAGAAGCGCTCACCGGCCGGGCCGAGGATGAACGCCTTGCCGCCGGTGGCGCCATAGAACGAGACGTTGCCCACGACCACGTTCTCGTTGGGATCGAAGGTCGACGTCCGCGGTGGGTACAGGATGGCCGTGCCGCCGCTCAAGCCCTTGCAGAAGTAGTCGTTGGCCTCGCCCTCCAGCTCGATGGTCAGGCCGCGTGGCGCGAAGGCCATGAACGACTGGCCCGCCGATCCGGTGGCCTTGAAGCGGATGGTGTCGGCAGGCAGACCCGCGGCACCGTTGCGGCGGGTGATCTCCTGGCCCAGGATGGTGCCGACCGTTCGGTTGACGTTGCGGATGGCGAATTCGCCTCGGACGGCCTGGCCACGCTCCAGCGCCGGCGCGGCCAGCGCGATCAGCTCGTTGTCCAGCGCCCGGGCCAGGCCATGATCCTGCTCGACGGCGTGGTAGCTGCCACTGCGGTCGTTGGCCGGCATGAAGTGGAGGAGCCGCGACAGGTCCAGCTGCCTGGCCTTGAAGTGCTTCACGTCGCGCCGCGGCGACAGCTTGTCCACCCGGCCGACCATCTCGTTGACGGTGCGGAACCCGAGGCGGGCCATGTGTCGGCGCAGGTCCTCAGCGAGGAAGGTGAAGAAGTTGACGACGTGCTGCGGATCACCCGTGAACAGGGCGCGCAGCTCCTCGTCCTGGGTGGCCACACCGACCGGGCAGGTGTTGAGGTGGCACTTGCGCATCATGATGCAGCCCATGGCGATGAGGGCACCGGTGGCCACGCCCCACTCCTCGGCGCCCAGCAGCGTCGCGAACGCGATGTCACGGCCGGTCCGAAGCAGGCCGTCGGTTTGCAGCACGACGCGGTCCCTCAGGTGGTTCCGCATCAGGACCTGGTGCGCTTCGGACAGGCCTAGCTCCCAGGGCAGTCCGGCGTGCTTGAGCGAAGACAGCGGCGAGGCACCGGTGCCACCGTCGTGGCCGGAGATCAGGATGACATCGGCGTGCGCCTTGGCAACGCCCGCAGCGATGGTGCCCACGCCGACCTCGGCCACCAGCTTGACGTTGACGCGCGCTCGCGGATTCGAGTTCTTGAGGTCGTAGATGAGCTGGGCCAGGTCCTCGATGGAATAGATGTCGTGGTGTGGCGGCGGTGAGATGAGCCCCACGCCCGGCGTCGAGTAGCGCACCCGGCCGATGGTCTTGTCGACCTTGTGGCCGGGCAGCTGACCGCCCTCACCGGGCTTGGCGCCCTGGGCCATCTTGATCTGCAGCTCATCGGCGTTGACCAGATAGTTGCTGGTGACGCCGAAACGACCCGAGGCCACCTGCTTGATGGCCGATCGCATACTGTCGCCGTTGGGCAGTGGCTCGAAGCGCACCGGGTCCTCGCCGCCCTCGCCGGTATTGGACTTGGCACCCAGCCGGTTCATGGCGATGGCGAGCGTGGTATGCGCCTCCCACGAGATCGAGCCGAAGGACATGGCGCCGGTGGCGAAGCGCTTGACGATCTCGCTGGCCGGCTCCACCTCATCGATGGGGATGGGCACCAGGTCGGCGAACTCCATCAGGTTGCGCAGTGTGATGGGCGCGTCCTTGGCATGGTCGATGAGACGTGCGTACTCGCGATACAGTTCGTAGTCGTTGGTGCGCGCGGCCTGCTGCAGCCGCTGGATGGTGTCTGGATTGTGCAGGTGTCGCTCGCCCCGAAGGCGCCACTGGTACTGGCCGCCCAGTTCCAGGTCGGTCTCGTCCTCGACGTCGATATAGGCAGCCCGGTGGCGCATCAGCACCTCGCGCTCGATGGTGGCCAGGTCGATGCCGCCGATCCGGGATGCGGTGCCGGGGAAGTACTCCTCGATGACCTCATCGGAGAGACCGACGGCCTCGAAGATCTGGGCGCCGATATACGAGGACACCGTGGAGATTCCCATCTTGGACATCGTCTTGAGCAGGCCCTTGCCGACGGCCTTGAGATAGCGCTCGCGCGCCTCGGAACCACTCATCTCGAGGGGCAGGAGCTCGCGCAAGCGCATGTCCTCGATGGTTTCGAAGGCCACGTATGGGTTCACCGCGGACGCCCCGAATCCGAGCAGCGTCGCGAAGTGGTGCACCTCGCGCGCCTCGCCGGTCTCGATGAGCAGGCCGCACCGGGAGCGCAGCCCCTTTCGGATGAGGTAGTGATGCACCGCCGAGACAGCCAGCAGGGACGGGATGGCGGCATGATCCGAGTCGACCGTGCGGTCCGTCAGGATGATGACCTCGTAACCATCGAGCACGTATTCCTCGGCTTCCCGACGCAGCCGCTCCAGCGCTCGACGCATGCGTCCAGGCTGTGCGTGGAAGCCGATCGAGACCGTCTTGGCCTGGAAGTGCTTGCGATCCACCCAGCGCAGGCGCTCGAGGTCAGCGTTGGTTAGCACCGGATGGGGCAGCTCGATCATGCGAGCGTGGCCTGAGTCGGCCTCCAGGAGGTTGCCTTCGGCGCCAACGAATGACACAAGGCTCATGACCATCTCTTCCCGGATGGGGTCGATGGGCGGGTTGGTGACCTGGGCGAACAGCTGCTGGAAGTAGTCGAAAAGGTTGCGCGATTTGTCCGAAAGCACCGCGAGCGGTGTGTCCGTGCCCATGGAACCCACCGGTTCCTGACCTTCGAGCGCCATGGGCGCCATGAGGATACGCAGGTCCTCGAGCGTGTAGCCGAAGACCTTCTGCTTGGTCAGCACGCGGCTGGTGTGGGGCTGCAGGATCTCGCGCGGCGGATCCAGCTCAGCGATCGAGATCTTGCCCTCGTCGAGCCACGCCTGATAGGGCTGCTCGGCACAGATACGGGCCTTGATCTCCTCGTCAGGGATGATGCGGTGCTCCTCGAGCGAGGCCACGAACATCTTGCCCGGCTGCAGCCGGCCCTTTCGCACGATCTTCTCGGGCGGCACGTCAAGGACACCAGCTTCCGAGGCCATGACCAGCAGGTTGTCGTCGGTCAGGCAGTAGCGTGAGGGGCGCAGGCCGTTGCGGTCGAGCGTGGCGCCGATGAGCGTGCCGTCGGTGAAGGCGATCGAGGCGGGCCCGTCCCAGGGCTCGATGACCCCGCCGTGGTACTCGTAGAAGGCGCGGCGCTCGGCCGTGATGTCCGAATCCTTCTCCCAGGCTTCGGGGATGAGCATCATCATCACGTGCGGCAGGCTGCGCCCGCTCAGCATCAGCAGCTCGACGACGTTGTCCAGGATGCCAGAGTCGGAGCTGCCCTCCTGCACGATGGGCCGCATCTTGTTGATGTCATCCGCGCTGAAATACGCGGTCTCCAGCAGCGCCTCTCGAGAGCGCATCCAGTTGACGTTGCCGCGGATGGTGTTGATCTCGCCGTTGTGGGCCAACGTGCGGTATGGATGCGCAAGCGGCCAGGACGGCAGGGTATTGGTCGAGAAGCGGCTGTGGATCAGCGCCAGCGCAGACTCGAAGGCTTCATCCACAAGGTCCGGGAAGTAGGCCGGCACCTGAGCCGGGGTGAGCATGCCCTTGTACAGGATCGTCCGCGACGACATCGAGCAGATGTAGAACTTCTCAGCGCTCTGGACCGACTCGCGGACCATCCGCGTGGCGTACTTGCGGGCCACCAGGAGACGACGCTCGAAGTCATCCTGTGAATGGCAGCTGACCGGCCGGCCGATGAATACCTGCACCACGACGGGTTCCGCAGCCACCGCCGAGGCGCCCAGCGTGGAGTCGTCGACCGGGACCTCGCGATAGCCCAACAACGGCAGGCCGAGCTCCTCGAGGATGCGGTCAAGCACGATCTTGGTGCCGTAGTGGCGCGAGCGGTCGCGCTGGAAGAAGCACTGTGCGACCGCGTACTGGCCTGGTTCCGGGAGCGAGATACCCAGGTCCGTACATTCGCGAAGCAGGAAGGCGTGAGGCAGTTGTACCAGGATGCCGGCGCCATCGCCGGTGTCCGGCTCGGCGCCGCGGGCGCCACGGTGGTCCAGGTTCTTCAGGACCTGGATGCCCTTCTCGACGACGCCGTGGGAAGTGACGTTGTTGAGGTCCGCCACGAAGCCGACACCACACGAATCGTGCTCGAAACGTGGGTCGTAAAGTCCCTGCTGCGACTGTGTGTGGGGCATGAACCGCCGTCCCTTGAGATGCGTTCACCCGAGGGCGAATTGGAGGGTGTGCCCCAGCGTCCCCGGGGTCCCCCGTCTCGTCCCCCGGGCTCGTGGGTGATCGCCACACGATAAGGAACCGCGCGCTACCGGTCAAACCCCTATTTCCAGCCACCCCTCCGCAGTGGTGCGTTCTGGCCCCAAGCTCACCACTACCAGCCCGACAGCGGCTCTCGACGGACTCGCGCCGATTGGGTACGCTGTATTTCCATGTCCATATCGGTAGAGGAGTCACCAACGATGGCAACGGACATCACGACCGCGCGGAGCAGCCGGCGCGGACTCCTGGCTGCTGGCCTCGCCGCGGCCGCGGCGGCCGCTGCCGCCAGCGTCGCGCGCTTCACACCAGTCTCGGCGGCTGATGGCGATGCGGTAACCGTAGGCAGTTCCAACGATGGCACCACGACGACGGCATTCAAGGTGGACGCCGCGAACGCGTTGGCTGGCACTTCGACCAGCGCCAAGGGCGTCGAGGGCATCAGCACCAGCGGCCAGGGCGTCAACGGCGAGTCCAGCTCGAGCGCCGGGGTCTCCGGAGTGAGCGATACCGGCAACGGCGTCCACGGCACGTCCACCTCGGACCGCGGCGTCTACGGCGTCTCCACGAGCGGGACCGGTGTCGAGGAATCCGGGGCCGTCGGGGTCAAGGCTGAGTCCGCAGCCGATGGCTATGCGCTCGAGACGTCGACCGGCCGGCTGAAGTTCGCTGGTGTCAGCGGTGTCGCCACCATCCCTTCGGGGGGAAAGACCGTGACGGTCACACCGGGCGTGCCCATCGGCGCGAACACGCTGGTGTTCCTGACGCCGGAAGCGAATTTGGGCAACAAGGATCTCTGGTATACCAAGCCTGAAGGCGGTACCGAGGTCACCGTCCACCTGAGCGGCACTCGCTCAAACGACACCAACATCTCCTACCTGGTCATCGATCACGCCTGACGTCTGACAGACGTCTGTCGCAGCCCCTGAGCCCGGCCATCCGGCCGGGCTCCGTCATGTCCGGCGCGGCCGCCGGCGCCACCGCCGGACGGCGGCCGGATCAGCGGGTGGGGATGGACTGGGCGAACTGGAAATAGTTCTCCGGATCGACCTGGGTCTTCACGTCGATCAATCGCTCCAGGTTGTCACCGTAGTAAGCACTTTGCCAGTCTTCGAGCGTGGGGTCGATGAAGTTCTGGTAGGCCGTCCCGTCGAAATCTGGAGCCAGCACCTGCCACAACTCCTGCATCCAGGCGCGCGTGGCCGCCACCACCGATGGCGGATCTCCCGGGTGCCATGAGGCGTTGCCCTCGACCATGAAGCCGGCGCTCCGATTGGCATAGGCCGTGGCGTCAGGGGCCACGTCGTTGACGACGCCGCCATACCCGAACAACACCAGGCAGCCATCCCGCGCTTCGACGGGGAAGCGTCCGATCATGTCGACGAGATCCACGATCGAGCCGTCGGACAGCCCGACCGGCAGGAAAGCCGACTTGGTCAGGAAGGCATCAGGCCGTCCCTGCTCACCAAGGAACGCGGTCCCGGCCGCGAGGCTGAGCTCCTGGATGGTCGAGGAGGTCGGCTCCACCGCTGCGAGCACCGGCGCCAGCAGGTCATTGAGCTCGTCGACCGGGCCGATGTACTGGCCGATGACCGCCAGACTCTGATTCGTGGCACCAGCCGTGGCTCCGACATCATCAGTGCCGATGGCGACGTGCAGGGACAGCTCATCCGGGCCACCCAGCGACATCTGCTGGAGGCTGGAGATGGCCGCGACGGCGTCGGCCATGCTGAACGACAGCTGGTAGACCGAGACGCTGGGCACCGAGTACACCCGGAATCGGAACGAGGTATTGATCCCGAAGTTGCCACCGCCACCGCCACGCAGGGCCCACAGGAGATCAGCCTCGGAGCTCTCATCGATCTGGTGCATCTCGCCGTCGGCGGTGACCATCTCCGACGCCAGCATGTTGTCGCTGGTCAGCCCGAACTTGCGCGAGTTGAAGCCGAAGCCACCGCCCAGCGCCAGACCGGCCACACCCACCGAGGCGCAGCGACCAGCCGGCAGGATGACGCCCTTGGCCGTGAGCTGGGTATCGACGTCGCCGAGCGGTGCGCCGGCCCCGACCGTGGCCGAGCCATCGCCGTGGTCGGTGATCTGGTTCATGCGGCTCATGTCGATGAGCAAGCCTGGCGTTGTGGAGTAGCCGGCGTAGCTATGACCACCGGACCGGGCGACCGCGCGCATCCCCTGCTCCCGAGCCCACACCACGCAGCGCTGCACGTCGAAGGCACTCTCCACGATGGCGATGGCCTGGGGTTGCTGCTCGGCGTAGGCCAGGTTCCACGGCAGGGCGGTCGCGTTGAAGCCTGCCTCACCGGGGTAGAGCATCCGCCCATCGAGCGACGAGGCGAGTTCGCGCCAGGCCGATCTGGATGGCTTTGGACCTCGCCTGGGGCGGTCGGCAGCAGCGGCCAGTGAGGCGGGAGTGGCGATGCTCGCCGCCATCACGAGGGCCCCGCTGGCGGCGAGGAAATCGCGCCGGCTGACCATTCGATCCCGTGTCATCTGTGAGTCACCTCTGCGCGTTGCAAGTGCCGATGCCGAACGGGCCCGAGTGGGCCTACTCGGTCGGTGGCTCCGGTACCTTGACCACGAATCCTTCGCCGGGGAACACCTGACCCGTGTTGTTCTGGTCCACGAACAGCAGTGACTGCGCCCACGACTCGGCGGCGGACGGCTTGCCGAACAGGGCGTCCACTTCGGCCACCGGCGTTTCAGTGCTGACCGCGGCAGCATGCGGCTGGTAGTCCGAGCCCGCCGGATCCGGGAGGACCTGGAGACGTTGCATCATGCCGTTGTCTTCGTGCAGCAGGATGTGGCAGTGGTTCACCCACTCCCCCTGGTAGTCCACGAAGCGCGAGCGGAAGACGACCCGGCCCCCATTCCTGGGTACCGACACGGTGTCGGACCAGATCGGCTCGGGCAGGATGTTCACGTAGTCGCCATTCTCGTCGGGCACATCGATACGGGTGAGCCAGAAGGGGTTCTGGTGGATGTGGAAGGGGTGATCCACGCCGCGACTGTGGAGCTGCAGCTGGCCCTTCTGGGCCCACGCGTCGCCCCCTGCCGCCGACCGCGCAGCGTTGACTGCGGCGACCTGCGCCGGCGTCATGGCATAGCCGACGCTGTGGCCGCCGAACCACGGCTGTGGCGACGTCGTCGCACCTTCGGGCGGCTCATCCAGATATTCGAACTGGTAGTAGAGCAGCTCCGGATTGAGCTCCAGGTACTGGCTCAGCTGATCGTTCGTCCACGAGGAGTCCGGCGGCGCCACGGAGTAGAGGTCGATGGTGTCGTTGAAGACGGCCCACTCCTCTGCCGTGTTGAGCAACATCTTGGGCGTGGTCGGGCTGGTTGGGTAGAACTTCTCGCCATCGATATTCATGGTGCGAGTGCTGGGGGGCAGCAGTACCGCGGGCAGGTCGCCGCCTGGGAAGCGCCTGATACCGGTGACGGGCAGGGCCACCGTCTTGCCGTCGACCGTGACCGGCATGGTGTAGTCGGTGGAGTCCGCGGGAGGCGGCACGTAGTACGACAGCTTCTGCTTCTCCGGATTGGCGGCGATGTACTCGGCATCGGCCTCGACCAGCGGCAGCCCGTTGGCGCCCCAGCCGGCGTAGTGCAGCGCTCGGGCTCGATAGGCCTCGCCGTCGCTGATGCCCCGGGCCGTTCGTTCGGCATCGGAGGTCACTTGCAGCTCAGTGTCGGAGACGGGCAGCTCGTAGGGGTGGACGGCGAGACCGTCGAGCAGCGTGTCGAACCTGAGGTCGTCGCCTCCGGGGACATGGTCGCCATTGACCACGACATGCGCCAGGACCTTGGATTGGGTCTCTGGCGAGCCGTGCAACTGCGTTGGCAGCGACACCACCGTGTAGACCGCGGATGATCCACCCTCCGCCAGGGGCGGGGCCTTGAAGAAGATATCGGCGCGGTTGGCATCGGCCATCCTGAGCTCGTTGGGCCGCCGGTAGCAGAGCTCCATGTTCTCGGCCTGGTAGCAGGCGTCCATGGAATCGAAGTCGGGCTCCTGGCCGCCGTTGACCGATTCGAGGTCCTTGACCTGATAGGCCCACGAGCCATCCTCGGTCGCGATGACGCGGGTGATGCCGTCCCAGGCCAGCTGCCAGATCTTGGCCTTTTCGACCGGCTCGTCCTTGCCGTCAACGCTGACCGTGAGCGGCGAGTAGTCAGTGACCGTCACCGGCTGCAACGCGGGGCCACCGCTGCTGCGATCGACGCGCTGAAGCAGATTCTTGGAGTCGGTGCTGAATTCGCCAACCAGGACCGCGAAACGCATGAAGCCTGCGCCATCGACGCTACCGTTGAGGACACGCCAGCGCTCGACGGCACCGGGGCGCATGGTGATGACATCCGGGTCCGGATCACCGTTGATCAGCGTCTGGATGGAGTTGGACTGCTTCTTCAGCTTGTCTGGATCGGGCCCCTCATTGGCGCCGCCCAGGTTCGCGGTGGGCGCCACGAAGACTCGCTGCAGCAGCATGTCCCGCTCGCGGTAGTCGTAATCTCCGGTCTTCTGGTCCCACGCGGCGCCGGCGTCGCCGGCGATACGTTCGTTGACCAGGGCATCGACATCGCCCTCGATGATGAGGAACCCGGCCATGCCGCTGGCAACCTGGTTCTGGGTCGCGCCGTGGGAATGCGGGTGATACCAGTACGTGCCGGGTGGATGGGGCACGCCGGCTCCGACGGTCTGGCCATCCGCGGCCACCAGGCCCTCCATGACGTTGCCCAGCCGGAACTCCAGATCAGCCATGTCATCGATGATCTCGTCGCGGTCTTCCTGATAGGCCGCATACAGTCCGGGCGTCTGGGAGATGCGGATCGCGTCATCGGCAGGCACCACGCGAAGGAAGATGTCATCCGAGGACGTGCCGTTGTCGTTCTTTCCGGGAGCGACGTGCAGACCATGGGAATGCAGGTTGGTGACGTGTGCCGAATGCACACCATTGGCATGCTCGCCAAGTGACCAGTCGGCCTGCGGGATGGTCGGGATCCGATTCAACCCCTCGCCATAGACGTCGTCCCCGGAAAGGGTCGCCAGCATCGCCCCTTCGGGCCCCGGGAGTCCCTCGACGGTATCCGGATTTGGGCCGATCGGCATGGTGCCATCGTCGGGGCCAAGGTCGTTCTGGATATGGACGTAGAGCGTCTCATCCCCGCGCATGCGGATGGTGGGACCGGGGCTCTTGCCACCATAGGAGAACCGGAAGCCGCCCTCGTTCTCGACGACGTTGAGGCGGAGCTGGTCGGTGCCAATGGGCCGCCAGACCTCGGGTTCGGCCCACGTCTCGGTGACCTGTGACAGATCACCCGTGAGGAGTGGATCGGGCGGCGCGGCCGAGGGTGATGGCGACTGTGCGAGGGCGGTCCTGGATCGTGAATAGGCAGCGATCCCGACCGCCGCGACGCTGAGGCTGGCTCCCTGCAGGAACCTGCGTCGAGTGATGCCGATCCGGCTCGCGCTCTCGGCCATTTGCGTTTCTCCTCGTGCCCTACCAAGCTACAGTCGACGACGACCTCGCGGTCGAAGTAGTCTCTCACACTCGTCTCCGCCGGCGACAGGGTGTGCGGGGATCCGGAGTGGCAGTCTGGTCGGCTCACACCGGCTTCCTGCCCAAACCGACAAGGGAGAAAGTCATGCCGAAACGTGCCCTCAGCCTGGTCTCAGCGCTGACCTTCAGCCTGGCCCTGGGCCCTGCCGCGGCGGCCGCCGACGCGAGCCTGAGCCCCGACGCCAGCATGACCGCGAGCCCGGTCGCCAGCGCGAGCGCGGCAGCCGAGCAACCGATGCAAAGCGCGTGCGACCCAGGACGCGTGCGCAAGGACGCCAAGGATCTGACTGCCGAAGAGAAGGCCGCCTACGTAGATGCCATCCATCAGCTGAAGGCGACCGTGTCACCCTGGGATGAGCGCTACACCTGGTACGACCAGTTCGTGCGCTGGCACCAGATGGCGGTGATCCTCTCCTCCGAGAACGACGGCGTCGGCATCGCCCACCACAATCCAGCGTTCGGCCCCTGGCACCGCCACCTGCTGTGGCTCTACGAAAGCGCACTCTGCGAAGTCAGTGGCGACCCCAGCATCGCGCTGCCATATTGGGACTGGACCGACCCACGCAGCACCGAGGCGACGTTCAGCAATGACCTCATGGGCCCGGGCGGCGTCCCGGAGGAGGCCTACGCCGTCGTCGAGGGTCCCTTCAATCGGGATGTCTGGCAGCTGAACATCCTGCCCTACGACGAGACGCTGCGATCGAGGACGCCCGAGAAGTATCTGGTGCGAGGGCTTGGCCTCGACACCGCCAATGACTACGAGGTGCTCCTGCCGACCGCTGCCGACGTCTTTGCGACCCTCGCGGAAGACACGTACGACACGGCCCCGTGGAACGTGAACAGCAACCACAGTTTCCGCAACACCTTCGAGGGCTTCGTCATCGACCCCGCCACGGGCCTGGTCAATCCCGACGAGCAGACCATGCACAACGTCGTCCATGACTGGGTCGGTGGCATCTTCTACCTGACCACCGGGACCGGGGAGCTGATCGCGCACCAGGGCACCATGGAGCCGCTGGACGTCTCCCCCAATGACCCCATCTTCTTCATGCATCACGCCAATGTCGACCGACTCTGGGCGTCGTGGCAGGTGGCCCACCCGGGTCCCGAGAACTACCAGCCCCAGGGTGGCGAGCCGGTATGCCCCTACCCGCTCGCCGACGATGGCGGACCGGACCAGCCGCAGCCGCACATCTCTGACATGCGTCACATCCTGATGAACATGCGCTACACCGGCGAGGACCCCTTCCCCGGGATGCGCCTCCACGACGACATGTACCCCTATTGCCTGGCCCGCTATGAGGGCACGCTGGTCCAGGCCAACATGCGTCCCGATGCTCAGATGGTCCCCGAGGACCTGGGCTTCAGCTACGAGACCCTGTATCGAGTCCCGTCACCCGAGGAAGCCGCCTCGTTGACCCCGCCATCGGAGCCGGCCGAGGTCGAGATCTCGAGCTGATCGCGATGAGCCCGCTGCCGCCACGGGTGCGGCAGCGGGCTCAGATGTGGCTGGCTGGTCGGCCGGGTCAGTCCACGGCCGGCGAGCTGCCGATGTCGAAGACCGCGATCTGGTTGCCCAACCGGGTCTGCACGGCGCCGGTCGCCAGGTCCTTCGAGAAGAGCAGGATGTCGAGCGAGCCGCCGTAGTAGAAGTTGCCCAGCCGGGTGAAGCCGCGCGTTACCTCAAGACCGGGCTTGACATCATCGTCGAGCACGACCGAGCCGATGGTGGCCAGGCCCACCGGCACGGAGGCCACGTAGCCGGTCTGCTCGTTGCCATCGACGTCGTGGTACTTGACCTCGATGACGATGACGCCGCGCTGGAAGGCTTCGAAGCCGCCGAAGTCGGTGCCGGCGCGCCCGACGTTTCCGTCCGTGGGTGCCCAGTTCGGGAAGTCGTAGATCCCGAAGGTGTCTCCGGGCACGACCTCGGCGTGGATGACGGTGCCGTTCACCGGCGCATGGAAATGGTGATAGGTATTGGGCATCAGGACGCACGAGAGGCCAGTACCGCCCACGAACTCCTGCTTGATGTCGTCGTCCAGACTGCCCAGCAGGTTGTCGAGGCGGATGGGCATGCCCTTGACGTCAAGCACGGTGTTGAACTCGAGGGGGTTCTGGAGCGTCTGCCGCACATAGTCCGTGTCGTCGGTCAGGACCTGGACCAGCGCGTTCATGACACAGTCGGTGGGCGCGACCACGATGTAGTCGCGATCGGGATACTCCGACAACGGCATGGTGGCCGGCCGGCTGGGGATGGTCTGCGTGTCCTCATCCACCGTGATCTGGCGAGCAAAGAAATCGTTGAATGATGTGTACTGGTCGGCCTGCGTCTTCTGGTAGTCCTCGATCTCGATCCGCGGATCGGCGACCCATTGCTCGATCATGGCGGTCGAGGCAGGCGACCACATGAACTCGCCACGTTGGACCGTGAAGTCCTTCATGAACTTCTGGCCGGTCGCGAGCGAATCACCGGTCACCGGGTCGGTGCCCTGCACGAACTGCTGGCCGGCCGGGTTCATGTAGACGAGCCAGGCGATCTGCTCGATGTCGTAGAGGCCGTTGTCCTGGTCTCCCGAGATCTCCGGCAGGAACGTGCCCCACTGCAGGAAGCGATCGACCATCAGCCGCAGCAGGTCGCGTCCGCTCGAGGCCGCCATCCAGGGGTTGCTGCCGTTGGCCGCAGGCAGCTCCACGAGACCTGCCACGACCGCGTTCATGGCCGGTTCGACAGCCGGATCGGCCACGAACTCGGTGACCAGGTAGGCCAGCGACAGGCCCACCGGCGATGTCGCGATGTCATCGATGGTCTGGCTGTCCAGCAAGGGGTCGGACGAGTCCAGATCGATGACAGCGGTCAACTCGGCCGTGATGGCATCGGCCTGCTCCTGGCTGACCAGCATCGACGTCCCGGCACTCGCCGCCGGCGATGGTGCGTCCGAGCCGGTCGCATCCTGTGCCGTCACAACGCTGCCCATCGGCAGCGAAGCGAGGACGCCCACGGCGACCAGCGCGATCCAATGTTGCCTTCGAGGCTTCATGTACAGCTTCCTCCCGTCGTCAGGCCGGCGCGATGCGTCCATCTGTCGTCGTCGGGGCCCGGACGCGACTCATGCTATCGGCCGCACGGCCCGGTGCCTACCCCCACCGCGAACGATCCCTGTCGGAGAACGTGTGGGTAGCAGCTACGATGATCGAGATCGAACGAGGAGCCGAACCATGCGAGCGCCACGGATGACCTTGACCCTTCCCTTCGTGGCGAGCCTGTGCCTGGCTGGCAGCGTCGCGGCACAGGAAGACACGCCCGCTGGTCGGGTGGTCATGTTCTCGACCGACTACGGCCTGGGCATCATCAACGGGGCCACCAACGGGCCCGACCGGCATGCGGCCGATGTCGACGACGCCTACGCGGTCTCGCTTGCGCTCCACAACCTCGATGTCCAGGCCATCGTCACCACGTTCGGCAACGACAAGGCACGACCATCTGCCGAATCGGCCCGACGCGGGTTGGCTGTGCTCGGCGTGGCTGGTGACGACCTCGTGATCGCGGGAGCCGAGGGCTTCCTCGACGCGGCACCCGTTTCGTTCGTCCCCGAGGAAGGCGCTGGGGGCACCCGTCCGTACTGCGTCAACGATGGGGTGGAGCGCATGCGCGACGTCGTGACGGCCAACGAACCAGGGAGCGTCGCGCTGTTCGCCATCGGGCCGTTCACCGATATCGCCTGCCTGCAGCGAGCTTATCCCGATGCCTACGCTTCCCTCGGGGACATCATCGGCCTGGTCGGCTCTAGTAACGGCATGCCCATCCTCGACGGCATCCCGGTCGTCGACTTCAACTATGCCATGGACCCGTCGGCACTGGGCGAGGTGATCTCGGGGGACCATGGCGTGCCCATCACGTTCCTGACCTTCGAGGTCACACAGCTGGGCACGCTGGACAACGCCACCATCGGCGCCTGGGCAGCGAGCGACGACCCGGCGCAAAGCTACTACGGCCAGGCGACGCAGCCTCATGCCGGGTACTGGGATGCCATCTTCAGCGACACAGACGGTCAGGCACTCTTCGATGCCCACACGGTGTACTACTTCCTACAGCCAGGGGCCTACTCATGCCAGGCAGACATGCTAGCCACCGCGACCGTGGGAGGCTATCCCGACACCACTGCCAGCACCACCAAGAACCTCCTTACCGTGGTGTCGAATGACGGGACTCCGCCCGCACCCGGGGTGAGCAACGACGGCTCGACCTACACCTACGTGGGACCCGTGAAAGGCTGCTCAGGCTTCACGTCGGCAGCGGACCCGGCTGCTCTGGAGCGCGCGGTCATGGACAGCATCGTCCTCGCCGGACGCTAGGATCGCGACCACCCCCGACTCAGCCCGATCGTCCGCCTGAGCGCGGCCACCACGGCGACGTCAGGGCCTGACATCCAGCTGGATCTGCGCCTTGCCAGTGGTAACGGTGCTGGACCACGCCGGTATGCGGAGACGAAAACAGCCTTGGCCGGCGGTGCTGATGAGGAGCCGCGAGGAACCGTTGGGCCGCTGGAATGCAGAAAACGCCTTGAGCGTGGCCAACCCCCTGGGTCGATAGCCGTGCAGTCCCAGCGTGGCCCGGATGCCGTCCTTCAGGTCAAGCATGACGGCGCTCCTGTCGACACCGGCAGATTGGAGGTTCGGGAACCGCCGAGCGACCTCTTCGGCGGCAAGCGTCTGCGCCGTCACGGAGGCCGGGCCTCCGCGGTCCGATCCGGCCCGATCGAGGTGCAGGACGATGCGTTCGTATCCAGCCTCGGCCAGGAACGAGACCTTGCTGACCGTCCAGCGCCGGTCGGTGGCGTCCTCGATGCGCACGCTCCCATCGCAGACCCAGCCCCTTCGGGCCGTCGGTTGGCGTGCCGGAACGTCAGACGCTTCGACCGGCCTGGCTGAGGCTGCCACGTCGAGTGGGGCCACGGTGTCGATGCCGGGCCCTTCGGGGCCGGGTTCGCCTGGTCCTGACTTGAGACCCGCGCCGGACGCCGACAGCGCGGCCACCTGTGGACCTCCGCGATCATCGTCCAGCCCATCCCCCGGACCGGAGGCGGAGGGCTCGGAGGTCGGTACAGCCGCCACCCCATCGACCTCGGCCACGGATGGTCCATCCCCACGACCTGTCCCCAACGTCAGCAGGATCCCGGAGGCGCCGACGATCGCGGAGAGCAGCAGTGTCGCAGTGACGACAGCAACGCGACGACCACCCAACGCCGTCCGACGGCGCATGTCGAGCGGCAGCGGGCCGAACGAGGTCGGGTCCAACTGGGTCCTGGGGCGTCTCGCTCGGGTCACCGCTACATCCGACGAGCTGATCTGCAGCCACACGCCACAGCTTTGACAGAAGTCGTGGTCGATCGGAGTCGGACGGCCACAGTCCCAACAGTCCACGCGAGGGACGGAGACGACCGCGGATTCGAACAGCGGCGGCGGCATCGAACGGACGGCTCCGTGGCCTGGCTGCGGATCGGGCGTGGACGCCTGCGGTGACAGCGGAGTGGCTGATGGCTCGGTCTGGGGCTCCGAGCCCGGTGACAGGAGTGAGTCGCATGCACCGCAGGACGCCTTCCCGACGACGGGAGCGCTGCACGAAGGGCAGCGGGACGGCGTATTCACGCCCTGATGGTGCGGTCGCTGGTCCGTGCGGAGAATGCGCAAAGGTGCGTAGCCCGCAAGTACTGCCACGTTCGTACCACCCGCCGGTCCCAGTGGTGCACCTGGCCCGGCGCCACGTCCATCCCGGAGTGCCGTCCGGCCAGTAGATGTAACCCAGAGTGCACTCGGCGGATACCCCCCACGGGATCGCTGGCGCTACGATCGACCTCACGCACCCTGGCAGCGATACTCGGTGCCAGCATCGAACCAGATCACGGAGAGCCGATTGCCGCCCAGGGATCACCAACACCAGGACATCGAGGCTGCCCGAGCGGTCTGGGATGACATCGCAGCACGGGCACGCGGTCTGCACTGCCCCACGCATTTCGTCGAACCCTGGCGGGTGGTCGTGATCGGCGACACCAAAGCTGGGCTCGGGCTCCAGATCTACGGCTGCTGCCCACGCTTGCAGGAGGTCGTCAACGAATTGATCGATGCCGACCCTCGGGTGTCTGGTCTTCGCTGATGGCCGCCCGTCAGCCGAGTGGCATGCCCCAGCGGGCGCGATCCTCGAACGACGGATTGGCGTCGAGTGCATCGCGCCATGGACGCAGGTAGTCGCGACCCTGACTGGCCGGTTCACCCAGGGCCAGCACGTGGGCCGTTAGTCGAAGGCCACAGCGGAACCCATTGCGGTGACCGTAGGGCAGCTCATCGGGCGGTTCGATGCGTGAGGCGTCGACGGCCGCCAGCCGCGCGCTGACCAGCTTGGGATCAGGGTGGTCGAAGGCTCCAGGAAACCAGTCCTCACCGGGTCGGCCGTAGAGGTAGTCACCCATGTGGCGTTGCCATGAGCGGGCAAGGCGTTCGGCGGAGGTGACGCTCAGGCCACGAGCCTCGTCGAGGAAGGCGTCGACCTCGCGCTGATTCGAGCCGTAGCGAGACTGCCCGACCGACGACGCCCACGGCGTCGTGCAGCGAGTCATCAGGGCCGCCAGCCGGTCCGGATCCCGGGTCCGCTGGCTGATGGCGTTGCTCAACAGCATCCACTGTGCGTAGGCATTGGCCACGACGGCACCATTCCCGAAGACGCGACCGCGTGGGAACAGCAATGGCGTGTCCTCGACCTGACGCTCTCCCCAGATGCGGGCGACGGCATCAGAGAGCGCACGGGATCGAGCCCACAGCGTCTCGCTGAGCTGATCCTTGAATTCATCGAAGAAGAGTGGCGGCTCATCACCCAGGCTGTACGTGACGCGTGCTCGCTCGTCGGCCGTCAGTGACCTGATCGATCCGAAGAAGTCTCTCAGCTGGTCAGTCCGGGCACCGTAGTCGAAGGCGAGCGGGTCGTCCTCCAGCGGGTCGTAGTCCCACTCGGGACGGTCCGGTGGGCGAGCTTCGCCATCCCAGAACCACGACGACGCGGCCGGTGACGGTGCCGGTTCAGCGGCCGGCCGAGCGCGGGATGAGAACGATGGCGGCGGGAGTCTTGCTCGCAGCTCCGCGTCGAGGAGCCACTCCCGAGCCACGTTGAGTCGCTTGGTCTCGTTGAGTCCCGCGGACCCTGCGATGTCGGGATGCACGAACCGGATCCGCGACTTGTAGGCCCGGTCGATGGTCACGGCATCCGCGCTGGCATCGACACCAAGCAGCTCGAAGGGATCGAAATCGGGCGGTTGCGTCATGTCACTCGAGGGGCCTCATCGATCCGGGCTAGCTCCCGGCGGTGAAGATCATGTACATCAGGATGACGTAGGTGACGAGCGTCATGCCGGCCCCCGGCTCCAGTCGCGAGCTCCGCGTCCTGGCCCCGTGGATGAGGCCGGCCAGGACCATCGACATCAACAGGATGGCACTGACACCAACGAAGGCCTGGGTCGGATCCACGTCCGCAAGGATGGGACCCTCGGTGTACACCAGGTCGACGAAGAACACGATGGCCATGTTGAACGCGTTGCTGCCCAGTAGCGAGCCCACGGCCAGGTCGAAAGCGCCGATGCGCACGGCGGCGAGGGCAGTGGCCAGCTCCGGCAACGAGGTCGAGAAGGCCAGGAACGAGGCTCCCACGAAGGACTGGCCAAGGTTGGCCTCGGTACCGATACCGTTGGCGGCCGAGACCAGGACGGGGGCGGCCGCCAGGATGACCACGGCGGCCACACCGAACCGGAGCAGGTCGCCCCGGATGGACCGCAGCATGGCTCGGCGACTGGGCGGCGCGCCCGGCACCTGGCCACCGGCGACCGCTGCGTCAGTGCCGGCGGCAGCATCGTCGGTCACCTTGCTCGCAGGCGAGGGAGGTGTCGAGGACCGGTGGGTCCAGGCGATGAGGCTGATGAAGCCGATGAAGATGACGATCGAGTCCACCCCGACCCAACCCACGGTGAGCTCGAAGGGCTTCAGGATGGCCAGCGTGGCTACCGCGGTGAGGGCGATGGCGACGGCTGCGGTGCGGGCGTGCCCGGCACCCACGCGATGCCAGACGTTGCCCCGGTACACGATATCGACGATGGCCAGCAGGGCCATGTTGGCCATGTTGCTGCCAAGCAGATTGCCGATGGCCAGGTCGGGCGAGTGCTCCACCACCACCGCGCTGATGGCGACAGCGATCTCGGGCAGCGACGTGGCCGCGGCTACCAGGACCATCCCGATGAGCAGCCCACCAAGGCCGGTGACATCGGCGATGCGATCGCCCGACTTGGCGAGCATGACACCGGCGGCGATGATGACGGCGGACATCAGCACGAAGACAGCAACGTCGTAGAGAAGGTCGGGGTTCAATCGGGGCTCCGTGGAGCAGCCTCGGGAGGAACAGGAGTGCCGGGCCGCCGCTGAATCGTATGCGATATGCAAGACCGCCCGTGGCAGCCTGCATGTGCCGGTCACCACCAGCGTGGCAGAATCGACGTATCACCCGGCGCCGACAGGTCGATCGACCGGTCTTCGCCGCCACCTCTGAGAAGGAGAGCCCCACATGGATCTGCTGCGCCTGATCGCCCCCTCGCGTATCGCCCACGCCCACTGCGATATCCCCTGTGGCGTCTACGATCCCGCCCAGGCTCGCATCGAGGCCGAGTCCTGCTATCGCATCATCGAGAAGTATCACGCCTCCGACGATGAGGTCTTCCGAACCCGCGCCATCGCCGTCAAGGAGGAGCGAGCCGAGTTGGTGAAGCACCACATCGACGTCCTCTGGCACGACTATTTCAAGCCGGAGCACGTCGAGAAATACCCCGATCTGCATGACGTCTGTTGGAAGGCGTCCAAACAGGCCTCCGCGGTCAAGCAGGGCGTGGACCTGGACGCTGCATCCAGAGCTCCTCGCACTCATCGACCAGGTCGACGAGATGTGGAAGGGTTCGGGAGGGGCTGAGAAGACACGGATGGCCAGGTAGCCGCAGGCAAGATCGGACGGCGTCCCGCTCCGGACGACCGGGGCGGGTCGTTTCTATCGAGCAGCCCTGATGCGCCGACTGCTGCGATCGTGGCGGGCGCGCGTGGCGGTCGAGGGTGAGAGCATGGCCCCCACGCTGCTGCCCGGGGATTGGCTGCTGGTCGATCCCCGGGCCTACCGTGACCAGCCGCCGACGCAGGGAGAGCTGGTGCTCGTGCCCGACCCTCGAGCACGCACGCGCCTGCTGGTCAAACGCGTCGCCTCGGTCGCGGCGAGCGGCGCGATGGACGTGCGCGGGGATGCACCCGGCGCGTCGACCGATTCGCGCACCTTCGGGGCCGTCCTGGCCAGCGCCGTCGAGGGCCGTCCCTGGTTCCGCTACTGGCCGCCCTCGCGCCTGGGCCGGATCGACTGATTACGCGGCGATGAGCTCACCCATCAGGGCGATGTGGTCAGTGTCTCGTGGCAGGAAATCCTGGAACAGCAGTCGATCGATGCCGGTAGCGGCGTACTCCGCGATCCGCGCGTTGGCGGAGGCTGGCGTGCCCAGGATCCAGCGATCACGTCGCTCATCGAGCCAGGCCTCGCCCGCGGGGCCGTCCTCGCCAAAGATCGCCATCTGATCGCCCGTCCGGCGTCGCATCTCAGCGTCGTCGCGGCCGACCAGCACACC
Organism: uncultured Chloroflexia bacterium; assembly: GCA_963764785.1. GTDB lineage: Bacteria > Chloroflexota > Limnocylindria > Limnocylindrales > CSP1-4 > JAFMJV01. Next base: position 708,636 of record CAVXTU010000001.1, read on the forward strand.
GGCCATCACCGAGCGCGTGAGGGTGCGCGGATCGCGGCCCTGTCCCTCACAGGCGGCATCCAGGCGCGCCATGATCTCGCCCACCTCGGCGGGCGTCGATGAGCTGATGTTGTACTCGTCAGCATAGGCCGCGCCAAGCCGGCACGAGCGTGGGCGACCCGTGCCGCCCACGATGAGATTGGGTCGCCTGCCCTTGGGCCGGAACAGCGCGTCGCGGACCTGGTAGTGCTGGCCGTCGAACGACCAGCCGTCGGGCTCGTCCCACAGCCCACGCAGGATGCTGAGCTCCTCCTCCATACGATCGACGCGCTCCACCGTGCCCGGATAGGGCAGGCCCAGGGCCGCGTGCTCAGGCTCGTTCCAGCCGGCGCCGACGCCCATCTCCACGCGACCGGGCCCGGCCATCCCGTCGACCGTCGCGACGACCTTGGCGAACGACCCGGGATAGCGAAACGTGACCGGCGAGACCATGGAGCCCAGCCCGATGCCGTCGACGTCGCGCGCCAGGCCGGCCAGCGTCGTCCAGGCGTCGGTCGTATCGAGGTCATCGCGACCGGGAAAGCTGGAGTAGTGGTCGGACCGAAAGAACGTCTCGAACCCGGCGGCCTTGGCGGCCTCGGCGGCCTCGAGGATGTCCTGGTAGCTGTAGCCCTGCTGGGGCTCGGTCATGAGTGCGTAGCGCATCGCGTCGGGGTCTCCTATCAGCTGGCTGGTCGCTGAATCATGACGCACTGGGGCCACGAAGTGGCGGCCGGCGGCACAGCGTCGCAGCCGGGGACAGCCCGGACGTGGTGCCGGGTAGGATGCGGCCATGACATCACCCCAGGCACTGAGGTTTCCGTCACAGCTCCAGGCACCCGGCACCCGGGAGGCAGACTTCGAAGCCATCTTCGCCCTCGATGAACTGCCGCCCGGAGCGATGCGGCGCATCACCCGGGACGATCTCGACGTTCTCGTCGCACATACCGACGATGGACTCGTGGCCATCGAGGATCGCTGTCCTCACATGTCGGCGCCACTCTCCGCCGGCCATCTCGAAGGCTGCATCACACACTGCCCGTTGCACCAGGGCGCGTTCGACCTGCGCAGCGGTGAGACCGTCACCTTTCCGACCACCGGCGGCCTCGACGCGGACGGCCAGTACCGATCGACATGGACCCCACCGGGCACGCCGCCCAAGCCGCCAACATCGGATGCCAAGGCCCAGGCGCGCGCGCTCACACGCACCCGGCGGTTGCGCTACCTGCCGCTGCGTATCCGTGACGGCAAGGTCGAGCTCGTCTTTCCCGCGTGAGTCACCGAAGCGGGTGGGGCGCGGCAGCGCTGCGCTGGGTGCCGGCGATCGTCTGGATGGCTGTGATCTTCGGCCTCTCGTCGGTGAGCGGGCTGCGGGTCAGCGAGGACGCGGCCATTGACCGTCCCATCCGTGCGTCGGCGCATCTGTTCGCATTCGGCCTGCTCGCGGCCCTGCTGCTGCTAGCACTCGCGGGCCGTCAGCGGCCCCAGGCCCGACATGTCGTGGTGGCATACGTCCTCACGCTCATCTACGCCATGACCGATGAGCTCCACCAGGCCTTCGTACCAGACCGAAACGGACGGCCGCAGGATGTCGCCATCGATGCCATCGGCGCCGCCGGCGGTGTGCTGCTGGGATACATCGCACTGCGTGTCTGGGCCCACCTTGCGCGGCAGGGGACCGATGAAGGAACCGTGCCGAAAGGCGGCAGCTAGCCGGCCGGCTGGAGTGCCGCGCCGGTGACCTCCACACCCATGGCCACGACCCGGAGGCCGGCGTCGCCCGCGGCTGCGACATCCACGACCCCGCGGCCATCGATGACGACACGACCGGCCATGGTGGGCGCGATGGCGGACCAATCAAGGAGCCCGAACTCGGGCCATTCGGTGGCGACCACCACGGCATCAGCTCCATCGCAGGCCATGGCGGCCGAGCCAGCTGCTCGGATCGAACCGTGGCCACTCCGTTCGGCCAGCTGGGCGACACCTCCGTCGAGGGCCATGGGGTCGAATGCCGTGACGGCCGCGCCTCGAGACAGCAACGCCCGACCCAGGCGGATGGCGGGCGACTCGCGCAGGTCGTCCGTGCCGGCCTTGAAGGTGAGGCCCAGGAGCGCCACGCGCATCCCCCCGATGGGACGACTGGCAGCGCGTTCGAGCCCGTCCAGCAGCCAATCAGCCTGGCTCACGTTGGACGGCCAGATCGCGTCCATGAGCGGTGTCTGCACCCCAAATCGATGCGCCAGTCGAGGCAGTGCGCGCGCCTGCGATGGAAAACAGCTGCCGCCCCAGCCCGGGCCTGGCGACAGGAAGCTGCGAACGATGCGCTTGTCAAGACCCATGCCATCGACCACGGCGGCCGCGTCAGCGCCCGTGGCTGCGGTGAGACGGGCGATCTCATTGGCGAAGGTGATCTTGGCGGCCAGGAATACGTTGGAGGCGACCTTGATGGTCTCGGCGCTGGTGAGATCGGTGACCACGGTGGGGGCGTCCAATGGCGCATACACCGCACGCAACATCTCGGCCAGGGCCGTGCCCGCTCCGCCATCATCGTGGCCGTCGACGCCGATGATGACCCGATCGGGCGCCAGGAAATCGGCCACCGCCACGGCCTCGCGGGTGAACTCGGGATTGTGGGCCAACCGCACCGACGGGTCGGTGGCGCGCACCTCGGCGGCGATCGCGGCGGCCGTGCCGGGCAACAGCGTCGAGCGGATCACGATGCTCCGAGGCAGGGAGCTGTCAGCGGCGATGCCGCGGACGGCCGCACGGACGATGGCGTCGTTCCATTCCTCGGCAGCGTCGAGTGTGCCCACGCAGACGATGGCCAGCTCACGACCCTGGATGGCCGCGTAGTCCGCGCTGAACCGCAGCCGACCGTTGGCCAGGCCCTCGGCGACCAGGTCATCCAGCCCGGGTTCGTGCACCGGGAGCTCGCCCTGGCGCAGGCGTTCGATGCGCGTCTCGTCGACGTCAAGGCAGGTGATCCGATGTCCGATGTGCGCCAGGCAGGCGGCCGTGACCAGGCCTACATATCCGGCACCGACGATCGCGATCTGCATGCAGCGAGCGTACCCGAAAGCTGCTGGGGTCGACTCAGGCGGTGCGTGCAGGCACCACGCAGTTGCGGAGCGGATGCCTTGGGTGCGCTACCGTTCGGTGTTGATGCGCCGTCCCCAGTCGGCGTTCGGGCTCGCAGCCGTGTTGGCGGGCCTGCTCGTCGCGACCCTGTCCCCCGCGCCCGTCGACGCCGCACGCGTTCCGGCGGAGGCTGCACCTGCCCGGACCTTCGAGGCCTCGGGCCGGTGCACCCGATGGGGCAGCCAGTTCAGCCCGCCCAAGACCATCCGGGTCCTTCGGACGAAGCGCGACAAGACACCCGGGAACGTCGCTGGCACGGTCCAGAATGTCGACTTCCGCGACTATGTCGCGACCGTGATGGCGGTCGAATGGCCGGAGCACTACCCAGGCCAGACGCTCCGAGCCGGGGCCATCGCTACCAAGCAGTTCGCCTGGTACTACATCCTTCACTGGCGAGGCGGCGCCAAGCGGATCGACGGCAACAAGGTCTGCTACGACGTGACTGACACCACGGTCGACCAGTACTACTACCCCGAGAAGTACGGCGTCGGCATGCCCAAGGGCCCCGGCCCCAAGATCCTCAGCGCGCTCGATGAGACCTGGGACGTCAGCCTTCGCAAGTTCAAGGCGGCGACCGATAGCAGCCGTTTCTTCCTGACCGGCTACCGCTCAGGCTCGACCGGCAAATGCGGCGCTGATGCCAACGGCTTCAAGCTCTACCACCGGAGCACCCAGGCCTGCGGAGCGGACGGTCTCAAGTGGCGCGAGATCCTGCGGCTCTACCTCAAGCCGAATCTCGAGATCGTCAGTCCGGGCCGGCACGACATCATCGGCAGCAAGCATGGCGATGCCAGCGCCATGGTCCGCAACGCCAGCTCGCAGTGGGTGGCCCATGCCTGGACACCGGGTCGATCGAGCCCCGAGCCCGGCTCGAATGCCGGCATCAAGCTGGCCAACGATTTGTTGGTGGGCTTTCGCTCGGCGGACATGGACGGCGACGGAGATGACGATCTCGTCTGGATGCGTCAGACCGGCGCGACATCGGCGCGGATCAACGTCGCTCTCAGCAACGGTGTGGACTATGGAGAAGCGCAGACCTGGTGGGAAGGCAACACCATCGTGCCCGTCGACGGGGCACGCCTGCTGGTCGGTGATTTCCATGCCGACGCGAGGATCGATGTAGCCCTCGTCGGCAAGGGCGCCACGGCCGACAAGTCTCGCCTGGTGGTCATGCGCCGAAAACCCTACGGCAACAGCACCAAGTTCGGCGGGGCCCAACAGTGGTGGTCAGGCAACCAGGATCACAGCAAGATCGCAACGGCATGGGCCCGGGACATCAGCGGTGACGGCCGGGCCGATCTGATCATCCGACAGGACCTGGCCGGTGGCGGCGTCCGCGTCAAGTCCGCGGTCACCAAGAGCCCGCCGCCCTCCGGAAATCAAAAGATGGCCGGACTCAAGACGCGATACGACGCCAACGGGGTGAATGCCTCCAAGATCAAGATGATCGCGGCGGACGCCAACCGTGATGGCCGGGAGGACCTGCTCCTGCTGATCGGCGGAGCGGCGCGGGCCAAGGTCGAGCGCCTGCAGGGCCAGGCGTTGGGAGGCTTCAAGCGCGTCAGGATGTGGACGGCGCCCAAGTCCAGCCCCATTCCCGTCGAGAAGACGCGCCTGGGTGCCACTGATGTCGACTACGACGGTCGCACCGATCTGGTCCTGCTGATCGACCGCGATGGCAAAACGCGCATGCGGGTGCTCAAGACCCGCTATGACACGATGAAGGTCGCCCAGGAGTGGCAGGAACCATTCGACTGGAAGGACGTGCGATCGTACTAGCGGTCCTGCCGGGAAAGCGGCACCCGAGCGCGCCCGACAGCCCTGTCAGGAGCCCTCATGCCAGGTCCGCCAGGTGTCCTCGTCGATCCCGATGGTGACCTCGGGCCCGCGACGCACCAGCGGTAGCTGCAACAGCCGCGGATCGGCGGCGACACGCTCGAGGATCTCCTCGTCGCCCATGCTCAGATATCCCATGTTCGCGTCGCGGTAGGCCCGCGAGCCCGAATCGAGCAGGGCGCGGGCGCCATATCGGTGGGCGAATCGCCGCAGCTCACCGGGTGCCGGTGCACGCTTCTTGATATCGACCAGGCTGACCGGCATGCGCCGCTCCTTGAAGAAGCGCAGGCAACGCCGGGTGGCTTGTGAGTCGTTGCGACCAAAGACCTGGATGACCGGTGCGGCGTCTCCACCAGCCAAGCGCTACTCTGCCCCGGCTTCCTTGCGTGGCCGGCCACGCCGAGATTTCCGCTTGGGGGTCATCAAGCCGAAGTAGAAGCCACCGGGCGACTTCTTGACGGCGATCTCGACGCCGGCCAGCTTGGCTGCACGCATGAGCTGGGCACGGACGGTCGCGGGCTTCTCGTCCTTCTGCATCACGGCCTCGTAGACCACGGATTCATCGCTCGATCTTCCGGATGCGGTTGACGAGCGCCTGCTGCTCGGGAGTGATGGGGCGCCCGCGCGGCTTCGGCCTGGGCGGGTTATCCATGAGCTCGGCGTCGACCTTCCGGTAGGTGGGCATATGCGCAGTGTAGCCGGACGATCGCCGCTGCTACGCTCACCCCAGTGATGAGGAGCCGTTCGATCCACGCGGCCGGCCTTGGGGCACTGATGACCGTGCTGACAGCGGCTCCGGCCACCGCCCACACCCTGCACGGCGATGTCGATGCGCCCCTGCCGTTCGCTGCCTACATCCTCGGCGCGGCGGTCGCTGTGGGCCTCTCATTCGTGTTCGTGGCCATCAGCGACAGCACGCCCCTGCCCGAGCCTGCACCCCGTCCGCTGCGGACGTTGCCGTGGTCCGTTCGCGTCGCGCTCCGACTGCTCGGCCTGGCGGCGTGGCTGTGGGTGGTGCTCCAAACCATCGCTGGCGGCGATAGCGATGCTGAGGTGGCGTCGCTCCTGCTGTGGGTCTTCGGATGGGTCGGACTGGCGCTGCTGAGCGCGCTCCTCGGTCCGGCTTGGGCATGGCTCGACCCATTCAGCAGCCTGTACGACATCGGTGCCGCCATCGCCAGCCGACTGGGGCTGCATCTGCCCCGGCGTGCACCCTGGCACCCACGGATGCAGGCATGGCCGGCGGTGCTGCTGATGGCATTCTTCGTGTGGCTTGAGCTGGTCGCCGACGTCGCAGCGGGGCGCGAGCTGGGATATGTGCTGATCGGCTACTCCGTGTTGACGCTGGCGGCCATGGGCTGGTACGGCCCGGATCGTTGGCGCCGCCATGGCGAGGTCTTCAGCGTCTGGTTCGGCCTCCTCGGCCGACTGGCACCGTGTGGACTCGAGGGCCCACGAAGTAGCGGACGGCTGCGGCGTCGAGGCTTCGGCAGTGCGTTACAACGGGAACCATGGTCGACCTCGCTGCTGGTCGTGCTGGCGCTGGCGACCGGGTCGGTCATCTGGGACGGCATCTCGCAGACGCAGCCGTACTACGACCTCGCGGGCGACCTGGAGGGCGTCAAGGAGACGGCATTGCTCCTCGGGTTCCTGGGGCTACTCGCGGCAGTGGTCGTGGCGGTGGCGAGGCGAGTCGGCATCACCGCTATGGGCGCAGGTCTGGTGCCCGTCGCGGTGGGCTACCTTGTGGCGCACTACCTGACGTATCTGCTGACCGAGGGACAGCGCATCGTGGTGGCGGTGTCGGACCCGCTGCAGCAGGGGTGGGACCTGGTCGGGACCGTGCGCTGGGAACCCCAGGCAAACTGGCTGGCAGGGTCGCTGGTGTGGACCCTGCAGGTCAGCGCAGTGGTCATCGGCCACATCATCGGCGCGTGGCTGGGCCACTCGGCCATCGGCCGCGAACGAGCCGATGGCCAGCAGGTGAGTCAGTGGCCATTGGCCGTGCTGATGATCGGGATGACGGTGCTGACGCTGTGGTCGCTGGGACAGAACCTGGCCTTCGTCAGCGAGGAGTCCCCACCAGCCGATGCGGTTGTCGAGGCCTGGTGGCACGTCGCCTGGTCAGAGCCGTGAACGCGGAAGCCACTCCGGCCATCGACACGCTGCTGCGGCTGGACTTCGAGGTCGATCCGGTCTTGACCATGGCGGAACTGCGACACGGCCCATCCGACCCCACCGATCCGGTTCGAGGGCGGCACCGTGTGGCGAACCTCCCGAACCGAGTCTGGCGCCGCCACCATCCGGATCTCGCGCGGCTCGGGCGGATGGCGCGTGATGGCCTGGGGACCGGGGGCGGAGGTCGCGTTCGCTGCCGTGCCACGGTGGCTGGGCAGCCAGGATGAGCCCGCAGCCCTCCTCCTCGACGACCCTCGCCTGCGGCAGCTGGCAGCCCGACTACGTGGCCTGCGCTTCGGGCGCACCGATGCCGTCGTGGCCTCGCTGCTGCCGGCCATCATCGGCCAGAAGGTCACCGCCACTGAGGCCATGCGTGCCTACGCCGGATTGGTGCGTCGCTACGGCGAGGCGGCACCCGGACCGGCTGGCCTGATGCTTACGCCACGTCCCGAGGTCATCGCCGCGCTCCCCTACTTCGAGCTCCACCCGCTCGGATTGGAGCAGCGACGAGCGGTCACGCTCATCCGCGCTGCCGGGCGTGCCGCCTGGCTGGAAGGCGCAGCGAAGTTGTCCCCTGCCGCGGCGCTGGCTCGACTTCGGACCGTCCCTGGCGTCGGCGTCTGGACGGCCGCCGAGACGGCACGCACCGCGCTGGGTGATCCCGACGCCGTCAGCATCGGGGACTACCACCTGCCTGACCTGGTGTGCTGGGCGCTGGCCGGCGAGCCGCGTGGCGACGATTCCCGGATGCTGGAACTGCTGGAGCCATACCACGGCCAGCGCGCACGGCTGATACGTATCCTGGAGCGCTCCGGCATCACGCCGCCCCGGTATGGTCCGCGCCTGAGGCCCCGCGATATCAGCCGGATCTGAATCCGGATCCCGCCAAGGGATTGACAAGTTTGTGAGTAGTCACTAACTTACCGGCATGAACACGGCAGTGGCAACCCGACACACGGCTGAGGAACGTCGCGAGGAGATCCTCCGCGCGGCCGTCGCCCGGTTCGGCAAGACCGGACTGCACGGCACCTCGACAGACCTGATCGCCCGCGATGTCGGTGTCTCGCAGCCGTATGTCTTCCGGCTCTTCGGCACCAAGAAGGAGCTCTTCATGGCGGCCGTGGAGTGGGCATTCGACTACACGCTCGAGCGATTTCGCCAGGTCGGGCGAGAGCGCCACCAGCCCGCACGATGCGTTCCGGCGCATCGGCGAAGCCTACTTCGAGGTCATCAGCGACCGGCGCTACCTGGACATCCAGCTGCAGGCATATGCCTCGACTGAAGACCCGGAGATCCGAGCCCTGGTGAGGGAAGGCTTTGGTCGTCTGGTGACGGAGATCGTGCGGCAGACCGGGGCGACACCCGGTCAGCTGGCGGCATTCCTGGGCCGGGGCATGCTCATGAACGTGGCCAGCGCCATGGGTGTCCTGGAGGCCAAGACCGGCTGGGCGGCTATGGTCCGCGAGGGCTGTATCGGGGGCTTCGAGGAGTAGTCCGAGCGGCGTCCCACTTCTCGGGCGCGTCAATCAGCAAGAGTCGCTACACAACGAGAGCGAAGGAGAACAGACACATGCAAAGTCGCTCACTGGCCATCTGGACGTTCGCTGTGACGTCGGTGGCCCTGGTCATGGTCATGCTCGACAACCTGGTCGTGTCGACCGCGCTCAACGTCATCCGGCAGGAGCTGGGTGCCACCATCGAGCAGCTGGAATGGACGGTCAATGCCTACACGCTGACCTTCGCCGTCTTCCTGCTGACCGGCGCCGCGCTTGGTGACCGTTTCGGCCGCAAGCGCATGTTCATCATCGGCGTGGCCATCTTCACCACCGCCTCCGCGTTCGCGGCCATGTCCACGAGCGTCGAGATGCTGCTGGTCGGCCGCATGGCACAGGGCATCGGCGCTGCCATCGTGACCCCCCTGACGCTGACGCTGCTGAGCGCGGCGGTCCGGCTGAGCGGCGCGGTGTCGCGCTGGGCGCCTGGGGTGCCGTGGGCGGCCTGGCCATCGCCATCGGCCCGCTGGTCGGCGGCGCCATCGTCGAGGGCGTCGCCTGGAACTGGATCTTCTGGGTCAACGTGCCCATCGGCATCGCCCTCATCCCGCTGGCCTGGTTCGGACTGCGCGAGAGCCATGGACCGTCCGGCCGCCTCGACCTGCGCGGTGTGGCCCTGGCATCGGCCGGACTCTTCGGGGTCGTCTGGGCGCTCATCAACGGCAACAGCGAGGGCTGGACGAGCCCCGTCATCATCGGCGCCTTCGGCGCCGGCGTCGCTCTTCATGGCTGCGTTCCTGCTCTGGGAGCGTCGCGCTCCGGCACCGATGCTGCCGCCACGCTTCTTCAAGAGTCGAGCGTTCAGCTTCGCCAACCTCAGCGCCACTGCTGATGAGCTTCGGGATGTTCGGGGCCATCTTCCTGCTGGTCCAGTTCCTGCAATTCGCGCGAGCTGTACTCACCGCTGGAGGCGGGGCTGTCGATCCTGCCCTGGACCCTGGCGCCGATGTTCGTGGCGCCGGTCGCGGGCGCCTTGTCCGACCGCGTCGGTGGCGGCCTGCTGATGGGCGTGGGCCTGACGCTGCAGGCGATCGGCCTGGCCTGGCTCGGCCTCGTCTCCACGCACGCCGGTCGAGTACGCGGCCCTGGTGCGTGCCGTTCATCATCTCCGGCATCGGCATGGGCCTGTTCTTCGCGCCCATGGCCAACGTCACGCTCTCGGCCGTGCGGCCGCAGGAGGAAGGCCAGGCATCCGGGGCCAGCAACGCCATCCGTGAGCTCGGTGGCGTCTTCGGGGTCGCGGTGCTGGCCGCCGTGTTCGCCCGCAATGGCTCGTACGCCAGCCCGCATGCCTTCGTCGATGGCATGGTCCCGGCTGTCTTCATCGGCGCGGTCTTCGTGGCGGTCGGCGCTGCCGCCGCGTTCGCCATCCCGCGCAAGCTCGCGCTGCTCGGCGCGATGATCCGAGTCGTCCGGCTGAGCGGGCCGGCACGTACCGTCCGCTGCGCACGAGCGGTCCGACCCTGCGCCCGTCCATGGTCGACGAGTCGACGGACTAGGCAGCAGCCCAGGAAGCCGCGGTGCGGCGTCCCGCCGCTTCACCGCGGCATGGCATGCCGCGGTGACAAGCGCACGCGAAGATGACCTCGACCGCTGCGGCAGGTGCTGCGATACGCTAGCGTGCGTTCTAGGACATGAGCGCAGCGGAGTGAGCGCGCTCAGGTCCGCCATCGACAGCACGGAGGAAGAAACCGCACATGCCGAATCGTCCTTTTGGAGTGCTCGTCCTTGGAGCACTCGCCATCGCCATCGCCGTGGTCAGGCTGGTCATCGGGCTCCAGCTCCTGATCGGCGGCATCTTCGGTGATATCCCGCCAGGCACCGGCGTCGGCTGGACCGGCCTCATGCATGCTCGTCGTCGGTGTCATCTACCTCGGCGTCGGCTGGGCCCTGTGGTCGATGCGACCGTGGGCGCTGCGTCTTCACCATGATCATGGCCGTCTTCGGCCTCGTGGACGCCATGTTCGTGCTGATCGCCACCAGCAACATCGCCTATGGCCTGGCCGCCGCCGCCATCCCGGCGTTGCTGCTGTGGTACACCAGCCGCGAGGACATCCGCGACGCCTTCGTCGAGGCCGACGGAGATGGCACAGTCGTCGCGAACCCGCAGGCGACCGGGAAGCGCGACACCGGAGGGCCTGCCCAGCGGGTCCTGAGCTCGACGCCGCTGCGGGATCCAGCCGATCCCGCCAGGCACTGCGACGCGACGGCCGGGCTCGTGATGCCCGGCCATCGCCGTTCCGAGCGCGAGGTACCGCGATGGAGTACGACGTCATCGTCGCCGGCGTCGGCGGCATGGGCAGCGCGACGGCAGCCGAGCTGGCGGCTCGTGGCGCCAAGGTCCTGGGCCTCGACCGCGCCAGCATCCCCAACGACGAGTGGCTCGTCGCACGGGGTCAACCGCATCATCCGGCTGGCCTACATGGAGGATCCGGCGCTACGTGCCCCTGCTGCGGCGTGCCTACCAACGCTGGCGCGAGCTCGAGCAGCGGCTGGGCGAGACCATCCTGGTCACACCGGCGGCGTCGATGTGGGTCTGCCCGACAGCGCCACCGTCAGCGGCTCGCTGGCCTCGTGTGCAGGCATCACGACCTCGAGCACGAGCTCCTCGATGCCGACGCGCTGATGGCGCGCGTTCCCGGGCTTTCGCGTGCCCGCCGACTTCGCCGCGTGTCTACCAGCCCGACGGTGGCTTCGTGCTCAGCGAGCGCGCCATCGCCGGCTACGCCGGCCTGGCGCTGGCCGGACGGCGCCGACCTGCACGGCCATGAGGGCATCACCGCGCTGGCAGCCCGCCGGCGATGGCGTCGTGGTGCGGACCGAGCGCGGCGAGTACCGGGCGCGGCGGCTCGTCATCAGCGCGGGCGCCTGGGTGGCTACGGCTGCTGCCGGACCTGCGCGCATGGCCGTGCCCGAACGCCAGGTGCTGATGTGGTCGCGAGACGCTGCGACCGGAGCGCTACGCCGTCGGCACCTTCCCGGTCTTCATCCTCGAGGTGCCCGGAGGGCCGCTATCTACGGCTTTCCCGAGTACGGCATCCCGGGCTTCAAGATCGGCCGCTTCCACCATCGTGAGCAGCGAGTCGACCCCGATGCCTGGGACCGCGATCGCTCATCGAGCCCGAGGACGAGGCGGTGCTGCGCGCCGGCACGCAGGCGCTACTTTCCCGATGCCGACGGACCGGCCCTGACGCTCAAGACCTGCATGTTCACCAACACGCCCGACGAGCACTTCATCATCGACCGACTGCCCGACACGCCCCAGGTCGTGGTGGTCTCACCCTGCAGCGGCCACGGCTTCAAGTTCGCCAGCGTGGTCGGCGAGATCGCGGCCGACCTCGCGCTCGACGGCGGTACCGGTCACGACATCGAGCATGTTCCGCATCGACCGGTTCAGCAGGAGAGGACACGCATGACCAGGACCATCGTCTGCTTCGGCGACTCGAACACCCACGGTGCCGACCCCGATACGGGAGCGGCGCCTGGCCGCGAGCGTGCGCTGGCCGGGCGTCATGCGAGCCGGCCCTGGGCGAGCGGCTTCGAGGTCATCGAGGAAGGCCTCAACGGTCGCGCCACCGTGTGGGACTCGCCGCTGGCTCCTGGTCGGAACGGAGCGACCTACCTGACGCCGTGCCTGCTTGAGCCACGAGCCGGTGGACCTGGTCATCATCATGCTCGGCACCAACGACCTCAAGCAGATCTACGGCCTGGCGGCGCCCGAGATCGCCTCGGCGTGCGGCGTCCTCGTCGATGTCGCACGGAGCACGCTGTGCGGTCCTGGCGACTCGCCACCTCGGGTCCTGCTGGTGGCACCCGTGCCGCTTGGCGAGGCCACCGCCGAGAGCGAGCAATGGGGGTTCGGGGCCTCGCGCGAGACCTCCACGCAGCTGGCCGCGATGTATCGCCTGGTGGCAGATAGCAGGGGCGTGGGCTTCCTCGATGCCGGATCGGTGGCCCAGGTGAGTCCCGATGACGGTGTCCATCTCGATGCCGCCGCCTGCGCCAGGCTCGGCGCGGCCATGGCCGATGCCGTCCGAGCCGAGCTGGAGCGTAGCGACGCGGGCTAGATCCCATAGGGTCTTGTCAAGCCCCATTCCTCCATTCGGGGTCGAAATCGGTGCCGTTGCGCCATACGCCCCAGACCAGGGATAGGGCCTTGCCCATGCAATGGCCCAGGGCGTTCATCTTGCTCTTGCCGGCGGCCCGCTTGCGTTCGTAGTGGGCCCGGATGATGGGGTTGTGGGTGACGCCCACGACCGCCAGCCGATAGGCGGCCGCCCGAAGGTGGGCGTTGCCGGCCTTGGACATGTGCCAGGACGTCTCGGGGTTCGCGCCCTTCCGGCCCGAGCTGCGCTCGGCAGGGTGGACCCCAGCATAGGCGAGCAGCTGGTCGACGTCATCGAAGCGCCGGATGTCCCCGATCTCGGCGATGAGCGTCGCGGTGATGGCGGGCCCGACCCCCGGGATGGTCTGCAGGCGCCGGGCCAGCTCGGAGTCGAGCAGGACGGCGACGTGGGCGTCGGCCTCGGTGATCTGTCGTTCGAGCAGGTCGTACTGGTCGAGCAGGAGGTCGATCTCGAAGGCGACCTCGGCGTCGAGTTCGGGCACCGCGATGCTGGTGGCCGCTGCAGCCTTGAGTCGCTCGGCCTTCGCCTCGCCGAGGCGTCGGTGGCCCCTTCCGGCGTTGGCGTCGGCGAGGGTGTTCGTCCGTCGCTTCCTCGCTGCCGCCGCGGTGGGGGCGATCCGCAGGACCTCGCGCGCGGTGCGACAGGCCGGGTCATCGAAGAGCTCGCCCAGCTCGGGGAAGCCCAGCTCCACCAAACGGATGAGCCGCTGGCACACTCGCGCCTGTTCGGTCACGAGGGTCATCGCGAACCTCGCCGCCTGGCGCAGCTCCACGCCGGCCAGCGGGACGCGGGCGGCGGGTCGTTCACGCATGGCCATCAGGGCGAGGCTCCTCGCATCGGCTGGGTCGGACTTGGTCCGTGACAGCCGGCTCTTGGCAAAGTACTTCGCCTGTAGCGGGTTGACCATCGCGACTGGGAGGCCCCGACGCGTGAGATGCGAGGCCAGCGGCATCCAGTAGTGGCCCGAGGACTCCATCGTCACCAGGCCCACCGGCCCATCCTGTCGGGCCAGCCAGGCATCGAGCGCATCGAAACCGGCACGATCCTGGCGCATGCGCAGGACCTGCCGTTCGGCCTTGTCTTGTCCTTCGCGGCAGCGGGCCACCACATGCTGCTTGCCCCCGATGTCGATCCCGATGGTGATCACCCGAGACCTCCTTCCGACCACCAGGGGTCCCTGTCCGTCCTGGTCGACGTCAGCTGATAGGTCCGATCACCGGTCATGTCCCTGCCGCAGGATCCCCGATCACCGTTCATGGCCAGACGGCGGGGCCGGCATCTAGCCCGAACGGTCACCTGCCGCATAGCCTGTCACCGGTCTCCCCGTGGGGTCGGTGCCATCATCGACCCTTGTCCAAGGAGGTTCTCTCCCGTACAAGGAGGTATATCAGCCGCGGTGGAGCGGGATGCGTCGGCCGTTGATGGCCCGCGCCTCGTCCTTGAAGAGATACCGGATGGCGGCGCAGATCTCGGCTGCCGTGGTGGCCGCGGCATTGCTCGAAGCCACTGACCCGTCCGCGGATGGATCGATCGTCCGAACACGGACCACATTGACGGTCACGCCGGTCCCGGCGACTTCCTCGGCGAGCGTCATCAAGAGTGCTTCCTCGGCTGCCTTGCCCACGGCGTAGGCACTCATGCCGGCCGTCGGCCGGCTGGCCATGGGCGAGGTCACCGCCACGATACGGCCCGAACCGAAGTCAACCATCCGCGGTGCCAGCACCCGAGTCACGTTGAGCGTGGTCCAGAGATGCTGGTCCAGCATCGAGGTGTAGGGCTCGTCCGTGACATCACGGATCGTGGTGCCTCCGGTCCAGCCACCCACCAGATGCGCCAGCATATCCACCTTCTCGAAGCGTCCGTAGACCTGATCGATGGCGTCGGCGGTGGCACTCGCGTCTCGCAGGTCGACGCCCGCCGTGAGCGTGTGAGCGGCATCCAGCCCCAGCTCGTCCTGAAGATCGCGTAGCCGACCCGCGTCAGAACCCAGGAGAGCCAGCGCGTAGCCATCACTCGCAAGGTCACTGGCAAGGACACGACCCAGGCTTCCGGTGGCACCCGTGATCACGGCGACCGGACGGGTGCTCATGCGGGTGATTCCACGCTGTCCTGTGAGGTCAGTGGTTCGCTCAGGACCCCGTCGTTCGACTCGGCCTCCAGCCCCTCGAAGATGGGCATGTCGATCTGCTCGAGCAGGTGCTCGTGCCTGTCGACGTCGATGAGATGCCCCGATCGGAGGGCCTTCGTCTCGAGGTAGGAGCGGTTGTACTCGTTGGCCGGGATGACATGCGGGATGCGGCCCGTGACGTCGATGCCCAGGTCACGTAGGCCAGCGATCTTGTTGGGGTTGTTGGTCATGAGCTGGATCGAGCGCACCTGCAGCAGCTCGAGCATATGTGCTGCGATGCTGTAGTCACGCTCATCGTCGCGGAAGCCGAGTGCGACGTTGGCGTCGACCGTGTCCAGACCCTCGTCCTGGAGGGCGTAGGCGCGCAGCTTGTTGAGCAGGCCGATGCCACGGCCTTCCTGGCGCAGGTACAGCACCATGCCGGTTTCCTGCTCGCCGATGGTCCTGAGCGCGGAGGTGAGCTGATCGCGACAATCGCAACGCAACGAGCCCAGGGCATCGCCGGTGAGGCACTCGCTGTGGAGGCGCACCGGCACATCCGACTTGCCGAAGGGGTCGCCCTTCACGATGGCGATGTGGTCCTTGCCATCGCGGTCGTTCCAGAAGCCCACGATATGGAAAGTGCCGAACCTGGTGGGAAGGTCGGCGACGGCGGCGATCCTGACACAGGTGTGATCTCGGCCGAGACCCGGGCATTCGTGGTCTGCCGTCGAGGCCACGAGTTGATCGTAGGTAAGATGCCGGATCCCCGGCTCCTGGTGGCTGTCCATGGGCCAACCATAGGCCAGCGGGGGTAACACGGCCATGACGAGCGCCACTTTCGGCATCGACACCACGGGTCCGCACCACCGGATGTCCCATCCGAGCTTCCGACCGGCTGCGCATGACGACCCTGGATGGACTTGACCCACGCTCGACCAACGGACCCGCCTGCCTGCCGGGACTGCCGGATGGCGGCGCGGTCGGGTAGCATTCGCTCGATGTCCGATCTCATCCGCACCGCCTCGACCCCGGCCGTCCCGACGGCGGAACGCGTGGCCCTCGCCGATGGCGCTCCCAGCATCGAGGAGCTGTTCCTCTTCGCCCGCGAGGCCGAGCTGCGCGTGCACAGCCTGCGCATGACCATCGAGGAGCGCTCGACCACGGCTCGAGGCGAAGAGGTCATTCGCTACGAGATCCAAGTCCGCCATCCCGGGCAGGCTCGTGTCACGACCTACCGGGACGAGCTGGCGCTGTCCGCGGACTATGACGTGTGGCTGACCGATGGCCACACCGCGCAGGTGTACAAGGCCGCCTCACGAGTGACCAGTCGGCGTCCCTTGCCCAGGAGCGTGGTCGGTCTGGATGCGCCGGACTTGCCCCTCTTCGCGCGCCAGCGCGGATCCGTCACGCCGCTGCCAGGCGGGACCCTTGCCGATACGTTCGTCCACCCCCACGGGTTGTTCCGGAATGTGCTGATCACCGGTCCATTGGCCATCGTCGGTACCCAGGTCGTCAGTGGACGCGAGGCCATCGTGGTCCGAGCCGAGCACCCCAGGTCGGCCAAGGTGCTCGTGGACCGTCCCGATCGGTCGATCGAGGTGGGCATCGACCGTGCCACGGGCTTCCTGTTGCTGCTGACCGAGCGGATCGGTGGTGAGGTCACCCATCACGCCGAGGTCACGGCACTCGAGATCGACCCGACGATCTTCGACTCGGCCTTCGAACTGAAGCTGCCCGAAGACGTGCGCGAGCTGTACTGACGAGCGACGCCGGGGATGTGACTCGATGCGGATGGGTCGGGTCTGATCCGCAGATGACCGCCTATCACGACGAGGAGTGGGGTCGCCCGCTGCTCGACGAGGACCGATTGTTCGAGATGCTCTGCCTGGAAGGCGCCCAGGCCGGCCTGTCGTGGTCGACGATCCTGCGTCGGCGAGACGGCTACCGCGAAGCCTATGAGGGATTCGCCGCCGAGGCCATGGCGGCCTACAGCGACGAGCGGCAGGCGCAACTCCTGGCTGACCGCCGCATCATCCGCAATCGAGCCAAGGTCCAAGCCTTCCGTGACAACGCCGTGGCGACGCTGCGTCTGCGCGGATCCGAGGGTGGCCTGGCCGGCTATCTGTGGGGGTTCGTGGGTGGCCGGCCGTGCGTCAACCGGTTCGAAAGCATGGCCGACGTTCCGGCGCAGACAGCCCTTTCGGAGCGCCTGTCGCGCGATCTCAAGGGCCGGGGGTTCCGCTTCGTCGGTCCGGTGATCGTGTACGCCTATATGCAATCCATCGGGCTGGTCAACGACCACCTGGTGTCCTGCTTCCGTCATCCGGGAACGACCGAACGCTAGCTCCGACCACGGTTAGGATGCGCCTAGCAGTCCTCTGCTGATCGAGCGAGTACCACGGGGCAGCGATGGGCAAGAAGTCCAAAGGGAAGGACAAGGCCGCCAAGAAGGCCCGCAAGGAGGCTGCCCGAAAGGACGGCGTCGAAGCAGTCGCGCTCCAACCGAGTGGCCAGCCGGGCGATGACCGAGGGGTCGGCGCCACCGAGCTGGCAGCTCGCCTGGCTGGGCTCAGCACCGTGCTTCAGCGCCACCTGGCCCGTGCCGACGCGGGCGACGGGCTGACCCGCGCCCGCTTATCGGCACTGGCTCTGCTGGTGCTGGGAGGCCCGCGGACACTCGGTGAGCTGGCCGCCGCAGAGCGCGTCCGGCCACCCACCATGACTCGCCTGGTGCACGCCATGGAAGCAGATGGCCTCGTGGCGCGTGACCGCAACCCTGGAGATGGCCGCTCCATCATCATCCGGGCGACCTCCAGCGGCGAGGACCAGCTCAAGGTCGGTCGGTCGCGTCAGATCGCGCCCCTCGCCGATGCCATCTCGGAGCTTGGCCGCGCCGAACGCCGACAGCTCGACGATGCCGCCGACCTGCTGGGTCGTGTCCTGCGCGACTCGGACCTGGAGCTGAGCGCAGCGTCGGAGTGATCTCGACCCCGGCGCCGTGATGACCCACCACGACCGGCGATGGACGTCGCGAAACGACCTGGTGGTGTGGCTGGCGTTGGTGGTGGCGCTGGTCGGCCTGCTCCAGCCGGGCACTCCCCCCCGCGGGACCGTCCTGGCACTCATCCTGGTCGTGATCACGATGGCGTTTTCACTGCGCTGGCGTATCGGCCCCGCGGTCATCGTGGTGTTGCTGCTGATCGGGGTGGGGCTGCGGTTGGCGCCACCGACCGGGTTCAGTGACGTGCTCACGGTGACCGAGGCAGCCAGCCGCGAGATGCTCGCCGGAGGAAACCCGTACGGTCACGGCTACGCCGTGTCAGTCCCACCGGGGGCGCCCTTCGCGTATGGGCCGGTGGCATTGCTGTGGTACCTGCCACGGCTCGATGAACCGGGCCAGCTGGAATTGCTCGCGTCGATGCTCGTTCTTGGAACACTCGCCGTACGAGGCCGCCCGCTGGGACTCGCGGTCTACGCGGTCACGCCAGCCCTGGTGATCGCTGCCCAGGATGGCTCCAATGACACCACCGGCGGCCTGCTCATCCTGCTGGCGCTGTTGGTAGCGGTACGCCAGCCGGTCGCCGGCGCGATCCTGATGGCACTCGCCACGGCCTTCAAACCCTACGCGCTGGCCTGGCTGCCCGGCCTCATCGCCTATGCCGGCGCGGTGACACCGCTGCTGGCCTTCATCGCCGCTTCGGCGCTGCTATGGCTTCCCGCGGTCGTGGCCTGGGGCGGCGACACGCTGCTGTGGTCCTTCCGCAGGGCCGAGGCGTTGCATACCGTGCCCTACTACTCACTGGCGTACGCCGCGGGCAACCCGGCCTGGGTCCCACAGCCGCTGTGGGGAGCCCTTCGGGTCGGGGCAGGCGTGCTGCTGGCAGTGCTCAGCCTGCTGCTGGTGCGCTCGGCGGCATCGCTCGTCATCGCCGGCACGCTGATCTTCGCGGCCACCCTGTTCCTGGGCTGGTGGAGCACGTTCGCCTACTTCGCCGCCGTTGCGCCAGTCCTGTGCTGGCACCTCGATGACTGGCTGGGGCTGGGCCGGCAACGTGTCGTCTGGCCACGCGACCCGGTGCGTTCAGTCACCATTTGGGCCGATTCTCGCTGGCCCCTGCGCGGATCGCATCCGAATGTCATGGATCCGTCAAGTCCGACTGGGTAAGATGAGGTCTCCGAGCCAATACGATCCAACGGGAAGCGAAGACGCGTGATCCAACCCGGTCGCCGAACGGGTCACGTCGAGCAATGGCGAGCCCGGTCCCGTGTCAGGTGCGTCACGGCGCGGAGGGCACATGTCGGCACTGGCCATCGGACTCCTGATCACGGCACACATCGCCGACTACGCCACATTCGTGATGATGGTCGCTCGGCATGGCCTGGGTACCGAGCTGAACCCGGTGGTGGCCACCATCGCTGAAGACGGAGGGTTGGCCCTCCTGACGGTGGCCAAGTTCTCGACGGTATTGCTCGTCGCCGCGGTATTCCTGGTGCTTGCCCGCACCCGACCCAAGCTGGCCGGTGGCGTCATCGCCTTCGGCGTCCTGGTCGGAGCGGTGGGAGCCTATTCGAACATCATCACCATGTGAGCTGGCCGCGCCCACCAGCACGACCACAGGTGTCGTCCAAGGACGGCTAGCGGTCGCTGGCCTCACGGCCCAGGGCATCGACGTCGATGTGTGGCCGTAGACCGCGCACCCAATCGCGGAGCGCCCACAGGGTGGTGTTGAAGCCGATGCCATCCCAGGGGATGGAGTCGATGGTGAATGGCTTGACCTCCAGTGACTCGGGGGTCGGCGACATCGCGCCGCCCACGATGGCGGCGGTATACGCCACCACCACCACCCCGGCCTGTGGCCGCGAGTAGATGCCCACGATGCCGGTCGGCTCGACCTCCAGGCACGTCTCTTCAAGTGTCTCCCGCACCGTCCCCTGGATCGCCGTCTCGTCGGCTTCGAGGAATCCGCCCGGCTGTGCCCAGGTCCCCAGTCCGGGCTGGATGGCACGGCGGATGAGCACGACCTCACCCTCTTCCGTGATGGGCAGACAGGTCACGACGAGCCGCGGATTGACATAGGTGACGCGGCCACAGGCGCGACAGGCATGTCGCGCACGGTCCTCGCCGGCCACGGGGCCATAGCCCAGCACGCCGCCACAGAAGGAACAGTTCCGGAGCGAGGGCGTCAGCCAGTCCGGAGCACCATCGCTGAAGCCTTCGATGGGCAGTCGTGCCCCCGGGTCGTCGAGTCGACTCACCCGATCACGCCAACAGCACGACGATCATGATGCCTGCCACCACCATGAGGCTGGCAGCGAGCACCAGCGACCAGACGACGCGGAACCAGGCGCGACCAGGGTCGATGGGCCGCCACGCAGCGACCGACCGCCACACCCGTACCAGCGCGTCTGCCGTCACCAATAGCAGGAGCGTCCCGCCGACGAGTACTGGGACCTTGACCACCAACGAAGACATGGGGCTGCCCAGCTCCAGCGCCATGATGGCGATGACGCCACAGACCAGGACCACGATAGACAGGTAGATGAAGCTGTTCTGGAGTGGCGTCGGCGCCAGTTCCGGCACGCGCTGCGGCGTGAGGGGGCGGCCGTGTACGTCCCGCAGCACCGGCCGCTCCTGGCGATCGAGCTGGGGCGTGCCTTCGAACGTCTCGTCGCCATCCACCCGATGAGTCTAGCTCCAGGGGCCACCCACCCCCTGATGTGGCGCGGCCAGGGGCGGCGACCAGGGGCTACTCGTCCTGCGCCTTGGTGAAGCCCTCCTCGCCATCGATGACCCGCAGCTTCTGGACGTGCGCCCAGATCATGCGCTCGCCGACGCGCCCCAGCAGCCGCAGGATGGCAGCGTCATCGACCCTGCCGCCGTCGGCTGCGACGAAGCGACAGCTCCACCAGCCGACCGACTGGGTATGCGAGCTCCCGGTGGGGTACACCGCGGTCCCACGTGTGGATACCAGGAGGAGCTTGAACTCGGGGCCGGCGATCTCCTCGAGGCTCTCGCCGACCGTCTGCGGATCGCCGTCCATCTCTGTGTAGATGTCGACGCCGATGAGGGCAGTGTCAGGCACGAGTACCGGCCGCGAGGCCCAACGCTCGACCGGGACCGGAGCGTCGGTCGGGGGATGAGCCTTGGTGGGATAGCTGACCTGTGGTTCCCGACCCAGGTTGGCGATGATGGCGTCGGCAAAGCCCGAGGTCGAGGTGGACTGCTCGACGTCCCCGGACTGTCGGGCCACATCGAGCGTGACCGCGTGGCCTTCCTCGAGCGTGACGTAGACGGCGTTCTCGATGCGCCGTGCCGCCTCAGCCTCCCCGAGATGGCGCAGCATCATCACCGAGCTGAGGATGAGCGCAGTCGGGTTGATGACGTTCTTGCCGGCATACTTGGGAGCCGAGCCATGGACGGCCTCGAAGATGGCCACGCGATCGCCGTAGTTGCCCGAAGCCGCGAAGCCCAGGCCGCCGACCAGTCCAGAGGCAAGATCGCTGATGATGTCGCCCGCGAGGTTGGTCGTCACGATGACGTCGAACTGTGCCGGATCCTTGACCATCTGGTGGGCGACGTTGTCGATGATGAGGTGCTGCGGCTCGATCTCGGGGTATTCCGGAGCCATCTCCTCGAAGACGCGCTGGAAGAGCCCTTCGCTGAGCTTGAGGATGTTCGACTTGGTGGCGCAGGTGACCTTCTTGCGCCCTTCGCGCCGTGCCAGCTCGAAGGCGTAGCGGATGACCTTCTCCGAGCCGTGCCGGCTGATGATCTTCAACGCCACCGCGACATCTCGCGAGTCCATGTACTCGACACCGGCGTAGAGGTCCTCGATATTCTCTCGTACCACCACGAAGTCGATGCCCTCGCCGTCATATCGGGTGGGTACACCGGGGATCTGGCGTGCCGGTCGGACGTTGGCGTAGGTCTCGAAGAGCTTGCGCAGCGTCACGTTGGCCGACTTCTCGCCGAAGCCGACCGGGGTCATGAGCGGACCCTTGAGACCACGCCAGTGCGGGCGATGGAGTCGGCAGTCTCCCTGGGCACACCAGACGAATCGCCACGCTTGAAGACCTCAGCACCGGCTTCCGCCGCTTCCCATTCGATGGCCACACCGGTGGCTTCGATGACACGGCGCGTGGCGAGCGTGATCTCCGGACCGACCCCGTCGCCGGGAATGAGAGTGACGCGGTGGCTCATGGTTCCTCCGAGGGCATGTTTCGTCAGGTGGCTGTCGTTCCTGGGCATGCCCGCGGCGCGCCGACCAGTGCGGCCGAGCGGGCTGATCGCGGATGCTACACGGGAGCGTGTCGTCGCGAACGCCGCGGTACGCTGCCTGTCCCATGGCCACACCCCTGCTGATCGACTGCGACACCGGGCATCGACGATGCCCTGGCGCTGCTCTATGCGGCCGCGTCTGACCGATGCCGAGATCATGGGCGTGGGTTGCGTCGCGGGCAATGTGGAGCTCCCCCAGATCGTCTCAACACGCTGGCCGTGCTCGAGCTGGCCGGACGCGGTGACGTGGAGGTCGCCGCCGGGCGAGATGCGCCCATCGCCCGGCCGCTGCGGACCGCACGCGGACACCCACGGCCCCAGAGGGTCTTGGCTATGCCGAGCTTGCCGGCCCCGTCGGCGACCGCAGGCGGCCGTGATGCCGCCGACCTCATCATCGAGTATGCTCGCGCCCGGCCCGGCGAGCTCACGCTGGTCACGCTGGGGCCACTTTCCAACGTGGCCGTGGCGCTGGAACGCGAGCCCGGCCTGCCTCGACTGCTGAAGCGACTGCTGATGATGGCAGGCGCCTATCGGTCGCCCGGCAATACCGCGCCGACCATGGAGTGGAACGCCGGCGTGGACCCGGAGGCGCTGGCAGCCACCATCGCCGGCTGGGCTGGCGTCGAAGGAGCGCCGCGCCCGCTCGCCTTCGGGCTCGACGTGACCGAACAAGCCAAGCTGACACCAGCGCACCTGGAACGTCTCGCGGCGGCAGCTGGCGGAATCCGACAACCGTATCGTCAGGTTCGTCACGGACGCCTTGCGCTTCTACTTCGAGTTCCACAGCCGCTACGACGGCTTCTATGGCGCCTTCATCCACGATGCGCTGGTCCTCGCGGCCGCGCTCGATCCGGCACTGGCCCGCAGCGAGGCACTCACCGTCGAGGTGGAGCTGGAAGGGCGCTGGACCACCGGTGAGACCGTGACCGACTGGCGCCGCGCGTGGGGTCGCGAGCCAAACCTGGACATCGCGGTCGAGGCGGACGTGGGCGAGTTCTTCGAGCGCTTCATCGAACGCGTCGCGGTGCTGTCGAGGCAACGCTCCATGGCCTGAGTCATGCGCCCCGGAAAAGCCTCCCCGACGCCGCGATGCCAGCCGTTGCTTCGATGGATGCGCCATCACGCGCGAGCTCGATCGACGGGGGCATGATGGGTGAGCGACGACGACTTGAAGCCCGCGGGCCACGTTCGTGGCACTCTGGCGCGCAGCCCTGGACGGGCGGGTTCGACGGTGGAGGTAACGGTGTCGCAGACATGGCTGCGGGTCGGGGGCGGGCTCCTGGCCTTCCTCGTCATCGCCCTCGTCGGCCTGGCCGGACTGGCTGGCCTCGACATGGACGGAGCGCTCGACACGTTCGCGCTGGTGATGGTGGCGGCGATCCCCGCGGGTGTGCTGGTCTATGCCGCGATCGAGTACGCGCAGACGCGTCGCCTGGACTCGATCACGCGTCAATTCGATACTCGGACGTTGGTGCTCATGCCGGTCGCGATGGCACTCAACATCGTCCTTGGTACAGCCGTCGCCAGCGCCCTCAAGATCCCCATCTATCTCGATTTCCATCGGCACGGTCCTGGTCGCGGCGCTGGCCGGCCCCCTGGCGGGGGCCGCCACCGGGTTCCTCTCCAATGTCGTCTGGACCTACCTGGCGCCGCCGCCCTTCCAGAGTCCGTTTGCGGTGCCCTTTGCGGTCGTCGCGGTGGTCGTGGGATTGCTGGCCGGGACCTTCGCTCGCTGGGGCTGGCTGCGGCCGCGCCGGGGTACATCGGGGCGTCGCCTGGTGGTCGGGGCCACCGGAACGGTGACGCTGCTGGTCGTGATGGCGCTGGCCGCACTGCGAGCCTGGGACGTTGCCGCCGGTGGAGGTGATGTGGCGCCGCAAAGCGGGGACCCTGCCTTCGTGATCCTGGGCTGGGTGGCAATGCTGATGGTGGGCGGCACGGCGGTGGGCCTGGTGTTGCTGCTCGTGCGACGCCGGGACCTGGCTGCCGCCTACATCCTCAGCGCCGGGGTCATCACGGGCGTGGCGGCGGCGTTCATCGCGGCACCCATCGCAGCCGGTATCTTCGGCGGGGTGACCGGATCGGGGGCGGACTTCGTCATCGCAGCCTTCCGCCAGGCCGGAGCGGACGTGCAGCAGGCAGTCCTCGGGCAGAGCCTGATCTCCGATCCGGTCGACAAGGTCATCACCTTCTTCGTGGTGTACCTCATCCTTGGGGCCATGTCCCGGCGTGCCATCGCACGCTTTCCCCAGGGCCAGTCCCTGCTGGCACGAGCTGACGAGGATGACCCTGACCACGACCACTAGGCGCGACGACGACGGAGTCCGGTACGGCCTGGATCCGTTGACCCGGCTGACCATCTCGGTGGGGACGCTGGTCGCGGCGGCCCTGATCGACGGCATCGTCTGCCTCCTGCTGCTGTGGCTGGTCGCGGTGGTCCTCCCGGCGGCTGTCGCGGGTGTCACCAGGCGCGTGCTGGCAACCGCGTCGTTGCTGGCACTCCCACTTGTGGTCAGCGTCGTGCTCGTCAATGTCCTGTTCCCGGTCGGCGGTACCCTGGTCGCTGAGCTGGGGCCGCTGCAGATCACCTCCGAGGGTGTCGTGCTCGCGGTGGGCGTCCTGGCCAGGGTCCTGACCATGGCCGGTGCCGTGGTGCTCTTCTATGTGACGACGACGCCATCTGGGCTGGTCGCGAGCCTGCGTTTCCATGGCGTCCCGGCCCGAGCGACCTTCGTCATCCACAACGGTGTGGCCATGATCCCCCGATTGGCCAGCCGAGCTCGAGCGGTCACCGAGGCGCAGCGGGCGCGTGGCCTCGACACCGAAGGGCGGCCATGGCGAAGGGCGCGGGGCGTGGTCGCGTTGGCTGTGCCCACGGTGCTGGGCGCAGTCCGGGAGGTCGAGACGCGGACGCTGGCCCTTGAGACGAGAGGGTTCACCCGGCCGGGGCAGCCGACGCTCTTGTGGAGACCCAGCGACAGTCCCCGTCAGCGACTCCTTCGCTGGGCCATCGCGGCCGCGCTGCTCGTCCTGCTGGCAGCCCGATCCATGGGCGTGGCGCTGCCATGTTGAGACTGCGCGGTGTGTCCTATCGATATCCCGGTGCGACACACGACAGCCTGCACGCCATCTCGATGGAGCTGGCCGACGGCACCATCACAGGTCTGGCCGGTCCCGCCGATGCCGGCAAGTCAACCCTGTGCCTGGTCGTGGGCGGCCTGGCGCCCCGAGTCATCGGCGGGTCGTTGATCGGGGACATCAGCTGCGATGGTGTCGACATCGCCAGCTGGCCCATGCATCGACTGAGCGAGGCCGTCGTCACGGGCCTGCAGGATCCGGGCGGCCAGCTCTCTTTGATCGCCGATAGCGTGATCGAGGAGGTAGCGTTCGGTCCAGCCAATCTCGGGTTGCCACGCGACGAGGTGCTCACTCGGAGCCGGGAGGCCTTGGAGCTTGTCGGCGTTGCGGGACTGGCCGGCCGGGATCCTCAGCACCTCTCCGGAGGCCAGCAACAGCTTGTGGTCATCGCGGGGCTTCTGGCGATGCGACCCAGGCACCTCGTCCTCGACGAACCGATAGCCCATCTCGACGCCCGGGGCACCGCCCTCGTCCTGGACGCCGTGGCGCGGATCGCGGCAGCCGGCACGGCCGTGATGATCGCCGAGACGCGAGCGGACGCATTGGCTCAGGTGTGTGACTCACTGGCCGTCATCGCTGGAGGAAACGTCGTACAGCAAGGCCCGGTGAGAGCGGTGCTGGACGAACCCGCGGTGGCTGCCCTGGGCGTCGATACAGCCACGTTGCGGCTGCGTCGGGCGGTCGCGGCGGCGGGGTTGTCGCTGGATCTCCGGGAGCCTCCAGCGTGATCGAACTGCGACTCGAGGCGGTCACGTTCGGCTATCCCGGTGGGGAGACGGTCCTGGGTGGCCTGGACCTGGACGTTCCGAGCGGTCAGTCCGTGGCGTTCATCGGTGCCAACGGCAGCGGCAAGACGACGCTCCTGCGTCACCTTGATGGGCTGCTGCGTCCGACCAGTGGTCGCGTCCTGCTCGACGGGCAGGACGCCCGGGATCTTCGGGTCGCCGAGCTGGCCCGGCTGGTGGGCCTCGGTTTCCAGGACCCCGAACGACAGATCTTCAACAGCGACGTCCGTTCCGAGGTCGAGTTCGGCGCGCGCCGTCTCGGCGCTTCGAGCGAGGAGGCCTTCGTGCGAGCCCGCAAGGCGCTGGAGGCGGTGGGCCTGGGAGATGACCTGGGGCGCCACCCCGACGACCTCGGCGAGGCCGGGCGCAAGCTGCTCACCATCGCATCGGTCCTGGCCATGGGGACGCCGATCGTGGCCCTTGATGAACCCACGACCGGTCTCGATCGAGGTGGTGTCGCACGGGTGGCACAGATGGTCACCGAATTGCGAGCCGAGGGTCGGACCGTCATCGCCGCCAGCCACGACATGCGCTTCGTAGCGGAGATGTTCGAGCGCGTGGTGCTGCTCGATGGAGGCCGTTTCCATCTCGACGGCCCGCCCATCACCGTCTTTGCTGATACCGCGTGGCCGACCCTGCGGAGCGCTGGTCTGGAACCACCCGAGAGCGCCATCCTCGGCGCCCGACTGGGACTTGGATCGACCCCGACCGAAGCGTCACTGGTCGCCGCAATCGGCGACGCGGGTCGTTGACTCCGGCCGGGTGTCCAGCCCCGAACGTTCCGATGGCAACGCAGGCGCCGGTCGGTCCGGAGATCCGCGTCCACTTCGCAACCGCACGACGACTTGACGCGGGCTGCACAGGCACGTGTACGATGCCTCGAGCCTAGAAGAGGGCCGGGACGTCGCCCCCGCCGGGTGTGCCTGTCACCGGCACCCTATGGAGGAAGTTATCGATGATCAGGCGTCGCCCCGCGCTCGCAGCCACTGCGCTGCTGGCGCTCACCATGACCGCGGGCAGCGTGGCCGTGGTCGCCCAGGATGAGCCACTCAGCGTTTACGGCGTCTACGCGACGCAGATCGAGGAGCCGTGGGACGGCGTCATCCACACGGCGCTCCAGGCTGAGGCCGATGCCGGCCGCATCACATACAGCTTCGTGGACGATCGCGGCGCTGATATGGAACTGGCACTCCGTGAGATTGCCGAGATCGACCAGCCGGACATCATCTTTGGCGATGCCTTCGGCAACGAGGAAGCCGTTCGTAGCGTGGCCGCCGACTATCCCGGTATCGCCTTCGTCTTCGGCTCCGGTGGCGGGCCTGCTGAGCCCAATCTAAGCGTCTTTGACAACTGGATCCATGAGCCCGCCTACCTCGCCGGCATGCTCGCGGGCGGCCTCACCGAGAGCGATACGATCGGCGTCGTCGGCGCCCTGCCCATCCCGGAGGTCAACCGTATCGCCAACGCCTTCATCGCGGGCGCACAGGAGGTCAACCCGGACGTCGAGGCCAAGGTCAGCTTCATCAACAGCTTCTTCGACCCGGCATCGGCCAAGGAGGCCGCGCTCGCCCAGATCGACGCTGGAGCCGATGTCCTGTACGCAGAGCGAGCCGGCGTCATCGAGGCCGCGGCCCAGGAGGGTGTCATCGCCGTGGGCAACATGAGCGACCAATCGGCCGACGCCCCCGGCAGCGTCGTGACCAGTGTGACCTGGAACATGACCCCGACCGTCGAGTACATCGTCGACCAGGTCGCCGGCGGCACGTTCACCGCGCAGGACCTCAAGGACTTCAGCATGTTCGCCAAGGGTGGCGCCGCGCTGGCTCCCATCAACGAGGCTCTCGTCCCGGCGGACCTGCTCGAGACCGTCCAGGCCAAGGAGGCCGACATCCAGTCCGGCATGTTCCGCGTCGACATCAACGAGTCCACGCCTCCGGGGTCCGTCATCCCCACGACGGAGTAGTCGCAGGCTTGCAGCCAGATCCATGACGACGGCCGGCGGCCAGGGCAACCTGGCCGCCGAACTGCGTGGCATCACCAAGCGATTCGGCGACCTCGTCGCCAATGACTCGGTCGATCTCGACCTGAGGCGCGGCGAGGTCCACGGGCTGCTCGGCGAGAACGGCGCCGGCAAGACCACGCTCATGCGCATCCTTTATGGGCTCACCAGTGCTGATGACGGCAGCATCAGGGTCGACGGCTCAGCCGCCAACATCCACTCCCCTCGCGATGCTATCGGCGCCGGCATCGGCATGGTCACCCAGCATTTCTCGCTGGTGCAGCCGATGTCGGTCACCGAGAACGTCATCCTGGGGCGCGCCCGCGGCGCGCGCCTGGATCTGGGCGCGGCACGGCGTTCCGTCGAGGAAGCCGCAGACCGCTTCGGTATCTCCATCCGCCCCGACGCGCTCGTGCGGGATCTCTCGGTCGGCGAGCAGCAGCGCGTCGAGATCGTGAAGGCGCTGGCCCGTGATTGCCGCGTGCTCATCCTCGACGAGCCCACCGCCGTCCTCGTCCCGCATGAGGTTGATGCCCTGTTCACGACGCTTCGCCGGCTCATCGACGAAGGCCTTAGCGTCGTCTTCATCAGCCACAAGCTGGGCGAGGTGCGCACCATCAGCGACCGCGTCAGCGTCATGCGTCTGGGCCGCATGATCGGTACGACGTCCGGTGACACCGAGGAGCGCGAGCTGGCGAGGATGATGGTCGGCCGGCCCACATTCGGCGTCAGCCGGCAGGACGCTCCCGAGCGTGGTGGCGAAGCCCGCCTGCAGTTGCGCGGCATCTCGGCTCGGGGAGCCCACGGGCTGCCGGCCCTGCGAGCCATCGACCTGGACGTCCATTCGGGCGAGATCCTGGGCGTGGCCGGAGTATCGGGCAACGGCCAGACTGAGCTCGCGGAGATCCTCTCCGGGATGCGCCCGGTCATGGCCGGGTCGGCCACGGTGGATGGTGCGGCGATCGCGAATGCCGATCCCTCAGGCGTCATGGCCGCAGGTGTCGGCCGGATCCCCGAGGACCGCCATGCCAGCCTGGTGCTGGACCTGTCGGTCGCACTGAACCTGATCATGGAGCGGATCGACGACTTCGTCGGCAGTGGTGGCCTGGATGGTCGCCGCATCGACGACCACGCCAGGGAGCTGATCGAGCGCTTTCAGATCAAGGCGCGACCCAACGACCGCGTCGGAACGCTCTCAGGCGGCAACA
Organism: uncultured Chloroflexia bacterium; assembly: GCA_963764785.1. GTDB lineage: Bacteria > Chloroflexota > Limnocylindria > Limnocylindrales > CSP1-4 > JAFMJV01. Next base: position 738,005 of record CAVXTU010000001.1, read on the forward strand.
TCCAGAAGGTGCTGCTGGCACGGGTCCTGTCCCGCGACCCGAAGGTACTGATCGTGTCCCAGCCCACCCGAGGCCTCGATGTGGGTGCCAGCGAGTATGTCCGCGAGGAGCTCCTGGCCCGAAGGCGAGACGGCGCTGCCATCCTGCTGATGTCGGAGGACCTCGACGAGTTGCTTTCGATCTCCGACCGTGTCGCCGTGCTGTACGAAGGTCAGATCGTCGGCCGGATCGGCGCAGCCGACGCGGATCCGGAGGAGCTGGGCATGCTGATGGCCGGACGCGGACAGGCGGCATGACGTTCGAGGCGCGACGCATGGCGGAAACACGCTTCGGTCGTACCGGCATGGTCGTGCTTGGCGCCGTCATCGTCATCCTGGCGGTGACCGGCGGCGCCTTCTTCGTGGCGAGTGCCAACCCCCTCGATGGCTACTACGCGTACTTCATCGGGCCGCTGACCCGCGAGTTCACGCTGCTGGAGGTCCTCAACAAGGCCACGCCCCTTCTGTTCACCGGCACCGCGGTCGCGATCGCCTTCCGTTCGGGCTACTGGAACATCGGCGTCGAGGGACAGCTGCTCATGGGTGCTGTCGCCGCCGCCGGCATCGGCCAACTCGCGGAAGCCTGGCCGTCCCTGCTGGTTCTGCCGTTGATGGTCGCCGGTGGGGCGTTGGCGGGGGCAGCCTGGGCACTGGTCCCGGCGCTGCTGCGCGTCCGGATGGGCATCGACGAGGTCGTGACCACGTTGCTCTTGAATCCCGTCGCACTGCTCGTCGTGCAGGCACTGCTACACGGACCCTGGAAGGACCCCGAGTCGGGCTTCCCGGAGTCGCCGCGGATCGCCGAGGCAGCGCAGTTCCCAGCCTTGTCCGACCTGATCCCGTTCATCGCCAAGTCCCGCCTCCACCTGGGCTTCATCGTCGCCCTTGTGCTCATCGGCATCGCCTGGTGGGTGTTGAGCAGGACCGGTACGGGCCTGCGGGTCCGCGCGGTGGGCCTCTCGCCGCACGGGGCGCGCTTTGCCGGCATCAAGGTCGAGCGCACGTTGCTGCGGGTGGCCCTCATCAGTGGCGCCATCGCGGGCATCGCCGGCGTCAGCGAGGTGGCTGGCATCCAGTTCCGCCTCACCGAGGGCGTGTCACCTGGCTTCGGGTACACCGGCATCGTCGTGGCCATGCTGGGCGGGCTGACCATGCCCGGCGTGCTGCTGGCCGGCCTGCTGCTGGGGGACCTCAGCGTTGGTGCCTCCTCCGCGGCGCGCAGCCTACAGGTCCCATCGCAGCTGGGTTCGGTGGTCCAGGGAACGCTGCTCCTGGTGACCATCGGCGCGCTGGCGATGTACCGCTGGCGCAGCCGGCGGGGAACCACCCAGCCGGCTGACGAGGGCGAACCGCCGCCGTATGAGCTGGGGCATGGGCCGCCGCCGGAGGGCCCACCGGCATGACGTTCTTCGCGGACATCCTCGCCGCCACCTTTCGCAACGCCACACCGCTGGTCTATGGAACGGTCGGCGAGACGTACACCGAGCGTGCCGGCGTGCTCAACCTGGGCATCGAGGGCACCATGTATGCGGGAGCCTTCTTCGGGTTCGCCACCGCGCACTACACCGGCGATCCGTGGCTGGGGTTGTTCAGCGCCATCGTGGTGGGTCTCATCGCCGGAGCCTTGATGGCGCTGCTGACGGTGACACTGGGTGCCAACCAGCACGTCAGCGGCCTGGGGCTCACCATCGTGCTCATCGGGATCAGTGAGTTCGCCAACCGGCTCATCTTCACCAGCGGCAGCCTGGCACGCATCGAGCCCATGCCGCTATGGGACCCGCTCGCCGGCCTAGGACCGCCCGACACCCTGGGCGGCCAGGTGGCCACCGTGGCCAACCAGTATGGCCTCACCTACGTCGCCTTCCTGCTGGTCGTGCCCATCTCGTGGTGGGTACTCATGAAGACGCCCCTGGGACTATCGATCCGCGCGGTCGGCGAGAACCCTGAGGCGGCAGACGTCGCCGGCATCAACGTCTTCCGCATCCGCTACGTCGCGCTGATGATCGGTGGGGCCTTCATGGCCGTCGGCGGGGCGTTCATCACGTTGGCCGTGCTCGGCACCTTCACGCTCGACATCATCGCGGGCCGTGGATGGGTAGTCATCGCTCTCGTCATCTTCGGGCGCTGGCGCATCTTCCGTGGTGTGCTGGGAGCGCTGATCTTCGCGGCCCTCTACTCGCTCGGTCTGCGCCTGCGCATCACGCCCGGATTCGAGGATGTCCCCAACGAGATCATGCTGGCGCTGCCGTATGTCGTGGTCATCATCGCGCTGGCGCTGTCGGGTCGCAACGTGCCGTATCCAGGTGCGTACCTCAAGGCGTACCGCCGTTCGTAGTCAGCCATAGGAGAAGACAGTGGACGATCAAGCCTTCATGAAGATCGCCATCGACGAAGCCGCCCAGGGCCTCGCTGAACGGGGCGTGCCCGTGGGAGCAGCCCTTGTCGCCGACGGCAAGGTGCTGGGCTCCGGGCACAATCGTCGGGTCCAGCAGGGCAGCGTCATCCGCCATGGAGAGACCGATTGCCTCGAGAACATCGGCCGACTGCAGGCGGCTGTCTACCGACGCTCGACCATGTACACCACGCTCTCGCCGTGCGACATGTGCACCGGCGCCATCCTGCTCTATGGCATCCCGCGCGTGGTCATCGGCGAGAACGAGACGTTCGTGGGTGGCGAAGACCATCTCCGCGAGCGTGGCGTGGAGGTGGTCAACCTCGATTCACCTGAGTGCAAGCGCCTGATGGCCGAGTTCATCCAGCGCTATCCCGACGTCTGGAACGAGGACATCGGGGAAGACCGACCAAGCGATCAGGCCGCGGCGGGAGGCTAGACCACCGGCCACAGCCTGCCGGTCTCGACCTCGAAGATGAGGCCGTGGACAGGCACGTCGTTGATCCACGGGTGGGCGCGGATGATCTCGACCTGGGCGCGGAGGTCCTCCTCGAGCTTGTCGAACGCCAACAGCGGCAGCTTGACCTCCGTGCCGGTCCGCTCGGTCAGGTCCGCCCTGACCGCATCGTCGTCAAAGGTGAGCATGCCGCAACCGGTGTGCTCGATGACGATGACCTCTTCGGTTCCCAGGAGCTGCTGACTGATGACCAGCGATCGGAGGGCATCCTCGCTGGCGAGACTGCCGGCGTTGCAGATGATGTGGGCGTCGCCGGCGTTGCGGCGGTGGTCAGGCGCCGGCCGTGTTCTCGATGGGCACGTTGATCATGGAGCCCCACTCGGTCCACGAGCCATCGTAATTCTTCACGTTGGAGTAGCCCAGCAACTCGTGCAGGACGAACCAGCTGTGGCTTGAGCGCTCGCCGATACGACAGTAGGTGACGATGTCCTTGTCGCCGGTCACGCCCTTGGCGGCATAGTGCTTACGCAGCTCGTCGGTGCTCCTGAACGTGCCGTCCTCGTTGACGTTCTGGGCCCACGGCGCATTCGCCGCGCCGGGGATGTGGCCTCCTCGTTGCGCCGTTTCACTCAGGCCGGGAGGGGCCAGCACCTCGCCGCTGAACTCGGCCGGTGAACGCACGTCAACCAGGACGAGGCCATCATCACCGATGCGCGAAAGCACCTCGTCGCGGAAGGCCCGCAGGGTGAAGTCTGCCTCCGGCAGCTCGATGCCGGTGGCGTCGTAGCTGGGAACATCGCCAGAGGTGGGCAGGTCATTGGCCAGCCAGTAGACGCGGCCCCCGTCGAGGATGCTGACATTCTCGAGCCCGTGGAGCTTGAGCTGCCAGTACGCCCACGCAGCGAACCAGTTGTTGTTGTCGCCATAGAGCACGATGTGTGTCTCGGGGCCGATCCCGGATGCTGACAGCAGCGCCGAGAGGTCCTCCCTGCTCGCGATGTCGCGGCGGATCCCATCCGACAATTGGCTGGTCCAATCCCAGCCGACAGCGCCGGGGAGATGCCCCTGCTTGTAGGCCTCGGTATCGACGTCTACCTCGACGAATCGCACCCTGGGATCATCCAGGTGTGCCTGGGCCCAAACAGCATCGACGACTGCGGGCACGGTGGCGACGGTGGTCATGCGGTGGCTCTCCTCGGTCGGTATCCAGGCCGTCCTGGATCGACGGCTGGCTCTTCGACGATCGAGGCTAGCGCGGTTCTCATCGCGTGTCCAATCGAATTGAAACGCTTAGGTGAACGTTTCAGTCGATCACGAAAGCAGGCCGCCTTCCGATCCGGTTCGCTGCTGGTCGCTGGTGAGTCCCTAGTCCTTCTGCTCCCGGTCGAGCGCTGCCTGCAGCTGGGCCTCGGTCTCGGCGTCCAGCGTGGTCTGATAGACCTTGCCCTTGAACGGCTCGAGCGCGCCGACGACCGCTGCAGGTGCACCGTCACCGACGACGAAGACGGCGGACGTGTTGGGACCCAGGTCGTTGGTGACGTCCTCGATCAGCTTCTTGTCCACGTTGTGATGCAGCGAACGCCCGATGAAGGCGCCGGCGGCTGCGCCGATGAGGAGGCCGCCGATGGGGAAGAAGACCAGCCCCAGGAGCAGGCCCAGGACACCGCCACCGATCGCCCCACCGGCCGTGGTGGTGTCGATGCCGTGATGGACGTGGACCTTGTCATCGGCGTCCTTCTCCACGACGGCCATGTCCTGGATGCTCGCGGCGTTCGCCTTGTTGATGGACTTGAGGCGTTCGGCGGCCTGACCGGCCGTCTCGCGGTCCCCAAAGGTGATGACTAGTAGTTGACTCATCGAACACTCCCCTTTTCGCGTTTGGCGCCGAGTGTACGCCGCGAGGGGCTGTCGACGCGGCCCCAGTCGGCGGCCGGCTCAGCCGGAGATGACCAGGCGACGGGTCCTGCGTGATCCCAACGGGCCGCTGCTCAAGGAACCACGCGACACGCTCATCCAGCGTCCTACCGAATCGCCTCACACCGCTCGATCGTCGACCGCCGGCTATACGCGTTCGAGCACGACCTCGTTCACAGCACCGTCGACGATGGTCCAGGCGCGCATCTCGGGAGGCTCGGAAGCGAACGAAGCGAGCACGTAGATGGCGTCCGGATAGGCCGCCAGGCCGATGTCGGTCGGCGACGGATACGGCGCCGAGGCCACGTGTGAGTGCACGATCCCCCAGACGACATCGTCGGCATCATCGATCTCCAGCAGCACGCGCAGCTGCTGGTCGGGATCCATCAGATAACGATACGGCGACTCGGCCGCGTTGCGCATGCCCACGAACCGCCCCGGCAGGCCGCCATCTTCCGCGACCCGGTCGGAGACCAGCACGCCGCAGCCCTCGTTCGGTAGTGCCGCCCGGAGCCAGTCGATGATCTGCTCGCGCAGGGCGATGGGCAGGGCCGTCGAAGCCGGCGTCCAGGGTGGCCCGGCCCCGCGCGAGGCACGACGGACATCGGCTTGGTCCCGGGCATAGGCGCCACTGTCGGCCGCTCGCTGCCAGGCATCGACCTGGGGTACGACCGTGTCTTCCCCAGCCGCCGCCGGCTCGTCGGCAGTGCGAAGCACCTCGGGGGCGATATTCGGCTGATCCTTGTCGCTCACCACAGGTTCAGGCTGTCGACCTCGTCTTCGTCGGCATCGAGGTCACGCGTCCAAACGTCCTCGCTGAGGTATTTCCAGCCGCCGTCTGCCAACAGCGCCACGATGGTGCCACGCTCCATCTGGAGCGCCAGTTGTTTGGCCGCCACCATCACTGCCCCGCACGAGACCCCCGCAAAGATACCCTCCTTCTCGGTCAACTCGCGCAGTGCCTCGATGGCCTGGGCATTGGAAACGAGCAGCTTGCCGTCGATGCCGGCCGGGTCGAAGATCTCCGGGATGAACCCATCGTCGAGCGAGCGTAATCCCTGCACCTTCTCGCCGGGCAGCGGCTCGGCAGCGTAGATGCGCACGTTGGGGTTGTGGCGACGCAGCCTTCGGCCGACCCCCATCAGCGTGCCCCCGGTGCCCAGACCGGCGACGAAGGCATCGACCTCCGGGCAGTCGGCGATGATCTCCTCGGCCGTCGTCTCTTCGTGCGCTCGCGGATTGGCATCGTTGCCGTACTGATACGGCATCACGAAGCGCTCGTCCTTTTGCACGAGATGTTTGGCGAGGGCGACCGCGCCGTTGGACCCGAGGTGCCCCGGTAAATCGATGACCTCTGCCCCGAAGAGCGCCAGTAGCTGGCGGCGCTCCATGGTCACGTTGTCGGGAACCACCACGGCCACCCGATAGCCCTTGCGACGCGCGATCATGGCCAGGGCGATACCCGTGTTGCCGCTAGTGGGCTCGATGATGATGGAATCGGGGCCCAACCGCCCCGTCGCCTCGAGATCCTCGATGAGGTACTTGGCCACGCGGTCCTTGACCGAACCCGTGGGGTTCATGAACTCGAGCTTGACGTATAGCCGGACGTTGGGATTGGGGCAGACGTTGGCCACTTCGACCAGTGGCGTGAAGCCGATGGCGTCCACGATCGAGGGGAAGCGACCTCCATGACGAGCACCCCCGCCGTGCGCGTGCGGGCGCAGCCGATCGACCTCGGTCCCGGACGCGCGCTCTGTCGTCGATGTCACGACGGAAGTTGTCCTCGCTAACGACCTCCGGCCATGGCCGGCAGCAGGATGACCTCGTCGTTACCCTCTACGGCGGTGGCCAGCTCCTGTTCATAGCGAACGTCTCGTCCATTGACGTAGACGTTCACGAAGCGGTTGAGCGTGCCGTCGTCGGTGAGGATCTGCTCACGCAGGCCTGGGAATTGTTCGATGAGCGAGTCCAGGGCTTCGCCTACCGTGCCCCCGGTGACCTGGACCTTCTTCTGGTTGCCGGCCTGCGCTCGCAGCACCGGCGGGATCCGGACCGCCGTCATGCGTTCACCCCCGTCGTCGTGGTAACTGATGTCGTTGGCAGAGTGAACACGCCGTCGGCTGCCTTGGCCGCGGCAAGGTCACCGTCACCACAGGCTGGGCAACTCGGGTCACGCTGGAGCCGGAGTTCACTGAAAGCGCCATCGAGGGCGTCCCAGATGAGCAGGCGCCCGCTCAGTGAGTCTCCGATGTCGAGCAGGATCTTGAGGCCCTCGGTGGCCTGCAGCATGCCCATCACTCCGGGCACCACGCCAAGCACACCGGCGACGGAGCAGCCTGGCGCCAGCTCTGGCGGTGGTGGTGTCGGGTACAGGCAGCGGTAGCAGGGGCCGTCGTATGGCTTGAAGACCGTGAGCTGGCCCTCGAAGCGGAAGACCGAGGCGTGAACGATGGGAATGCGGGCTTTCACGGCGGCATCGTTGAGCGTGTAGCGGGTCTCGAAGGTGTCGGTGCCATCGAAGATGAGGTCGTAGCCTGCGATGAGCTCGTCGACGTTGTCCTCGCCGAGCATGGTCTCGTAGGTCTTGACCGTCACGTCGGGGTTGAGGGCGGAGATCGTCATCTGCGCCGATTCCACCTTGCGCATGCCGACTCGATCGGTACGGTGGATGATCTGGCGCTGCAGGTTGGAGGCGTCGACGATGTCGAAGTCCACGATGCCGATGGTGCCGACCCCGGCCGCAGCCATGTACAGCATGGCCGGCGCGCCCAGTCCGCCGGCACCGACGAACAGGACCTTGGAGTCGAGCAGGCGCGCCTGTCCCTCAGCACCGACTTCGGGGATGAGCAGGTGGCGTGAGTAGCGTTGCTTCTGTTCCGGGCTGAGCACCGTCGGTTGTGACCAGTCGCGACCCCCCGACTTCCAGGCCTGGAAACCGCCGCTCATGGAGGCTACGTCGCTGTAGCCCATCTCGGTCAGGGTCTGCGCCGCGAACAACGAACGGATGCCGCTGGCGCAGTAGAGGACGACCGGCGTGGCACGGTCGGGCACGACCGCCTCGATGTCCTGCTCGATGTATGACTTGGAGATGTGCCTGGCGCCGCTGACGAAGCCCTGCTCCCACTCGCTCTCCTCGCGGACGTCAAGGATGGTGGCACCGCTGGCAGCGGCGGTCTCGGCTTCAGCCGGAGTGATCTCGCGGACCGACGCGCGGGCCTCGCGCAACAGGTCTCGATATGACTTGGTCATCGTGGAGTAGCTCCCTGGTACATCGTTATCAGGATCGTGGTGTGTCTCGAAGGAAGCGTCAGTCGCCAGCCTGGTCGGCCGGCCGACGACACTCGCAAGGATGCCCGGTCATGCGACCCATCGACGCCGGGGTCACGACTTGACCTCCCGGGCCGGGGGCCTGGCCTCGTCGTCCGCGCGACCCTGGAGCGCGTGCTGCAGGGTGTCGAGTGAGAGCAAGGCGCACTTGAGGCGCGCCGGGCTCGATCTCGATCCCGAGGAGGTCGAGGATGTCCTGGTTGCGCATGGCGCCCACCTCCTCAACGCTGCGTCCGCGGATCTCGTCGGTCAGCAGCGAAGCCGAAGCCTGACTGATGGCACAGCCGCGTCCGCTGAAGGCCACGTCGCTGACCTTGCCCTCACCATCGAGGCTCAGCATCAGGGTGATCCGATCGCCGCACAGGGGATTGTTGCCCTCGTAGGAGGCATCTGGGTCATCCAGCGTCCCGAAGTTGTGGGGCTGGCGGTAGTGCTCGAGGATCTCGTCGCGGTAAAGGTCGTCCATGGGCCTGTGCAGGGTACTCGATGTCGTCGCCGGATCTCAGGATGGGCCGCCGGCACTGGCCGGCGCGGCCGGTAGCGCGGCGCGGAGATCGCCGCCCGATCGTGGTTCAGACTTGGTGGTGGGCGGTCGACCAAAGATCCGCTGCACGCCACGCAAGCCAGCCGCCAGTCGGTCGATGTCGTCGATGTCGCTGTAGACGCTGAAGCTGGCACGACCGGTAGCAGCGACTCCAAGTCGCTCGTGCAGCGGTTGGGCGCAATGGTGGCCGGCACGAATGGCGACGGCCTCACGGTCAAGCAGAGTAGCCACGTCGTGAGCATGCGCTTCCGGCAGCGTGAAGGTCACGATGCCGGCTCGGGCGTGCGCATCACGGGGACCGTGGATGACGATCCCCGGGACCTCGCGGGGCAGCATCTCGAGCGCGTACTCGGTGAGCCGGTCCTCGTGTGCGGCGAGTCGGTCCATGCCCAGCGCACTGAGGTAGTCGATGGCCACACCGAGCCCGATCGCCGCGGGGATATCCGGCGTGCCGGCCTCGAACTTGTAGGGCACGTCATTGAAGGTGGCGTGCCGCAGGTGGACCGAACTGATCATCTCGCCACCGCTCATGAACGGCGGCATGGACTCCAGGAGCTCACGGCGGGCCCAAAGCGCGCCCGAACCTGCGGGTCCCAATAGCTTGTGGCCGCTGAAGACGTAGAAATCTGCACCGATGTCCTGGACGTCGACCGCCATATGAGGCACCGCCTGGGCACCATCGACCAGGACGAGCGCTCCGGCATCGTGTGCCTGGGCCACCATCTCCTTGACTGCGGTGACCGTGCCAAGGCCATTGGACTTGTGGGTGAAGGCGACCAGCTTGGGCCGGGTCCGCAGCAGGACCTCCCAGCTGTCCATGATCAGCCGGCCTTCGTCGTCGAACGGGACGAACTCAAGATCGGCGTCCTTCTCCTGGGCCAGCAGCTGCCATGGCACCAGGTTGCCGTGATGCTCGAGCTCGGTGAGCAGGATGCTGTCGGCACGGCCGATGTTGTGCCGGCCCCAGGCGTAGGCCACCAGGTTGATCGCCTCGGTGGCGTTGCGCACGAACACGATCTCACGCGCATCGGAGGCATTGAGGAAGTGGGCGACCTTCTCGCGGGCGCCCTCGTACGCGGCCGTGGCCTCCTCACCGATGGTGTAGATGCCCCGGTGCACGTTGGCGCTGTAGCGGCGGTTGTAGCCATCGACCGCCTCGGCGACCACGCGCGGCTTGAGCGCCGTGGCCGCACTGTCGAGATAGGCCAACTGTCGGCCGCCGAAGTCCCGCTCGAAGATGGGGAAGTCGCGACGGATGACCTGCGGATCGATGGGTGCGAGGGCGTTCATGGGTTCCTGTACGAGTCGGCCGGACCGGCCGGGCTAGTCCTCCTGCTCCAGGGCAGCCTCGGCCTCAGGGTCATCATCGAGCGCCGCAGTGTCGAAACCGGCCTCCTGCAGGACCGGGGCATAGCCCTCCTCCTCCAGGCGCAGCGCCAGCTCCTTGCCGCCCGAGGCGACGATCTGGCCCTTGGCCAGGACATGGACACGGTCGGGCGTGATGTAGTTGAGCAGCCGCTGGTAGTGGGTGATGAGCAACACACCCAGGTTGGGGCTAAGCTGCGCGTTGACTCCCTCGGCCACGATGCGAAGAGCATCGATATCGAGTCCGGAGTCAGTCTCGTCGAGGACCGCGAACTCCGGCTCAAGGATTGCCATCTGAAGCATCTCCAAACGCTTCTTCTCGCCGCCGGAGAAGCCCTCGTTGACATAGCGGCCGGCGAACGAGTCGTCCAGCTTGAGCAGCGCCATCTTCTCGCGCATGAGGTCGCGGAACTCACCCATCTTGATGCCGCCACGAGTGGGATCGCTGGGGTCGTACTCGCTGTCCCCACCATCGAGACCGCGGCGTCGGGCGTTGAGCGCGGTACGCAGGAATGAGGCCACCGACAGGCCGGGGACCGCAGTGGGGTACTGGAACGCCAGGAACAGCCCCAGCCGAGCGCGCTTGTCCGGGCTCAGGCTGAGGACGTCGATGCCCTTCCAGATGACCTCGCCCTGGGTGACTTCGTACGAGGGGTGGCCCATCAGCGCATAGGCCAGCGTGGTCTTGCCCGAGCCGTTACGGCCCATGATGGCGTGCACTTCACCCTTGCGGATCTCGAGGTCGATGCCACGCAGGATCTCGGTCTCGCGACTGGCCACGGGGACCACATGGAGGTCCCGGATCACCAGGACTCGGTCGTCAGCGGACGTGTCGGCGACAGGTGCGGCGGGCATGGTGGCGGTCTCGTTGGTCATGGCTGGGCGACAGTCTCCTTGGTGTTGCGCTGGGAAAGCGGTGCGACGGCCAGCAGAGCCGGCTCGGAATGGACGGGATGGCCGGTTCGAGGCTGGGCCAGTTCATCGAGGGTCATGGAGTCGAGCGCGTCAGTGACTGCGTCGCGAACACGCTGCCACAGCTTCTCGACATTGCAGAAGCCGGTGCGATCACAGAGCTCTGCGTGATGCGGATCCTCGCTGGCGCAAATCATCGGAGCGATGGGCCCCTCCAGCGCCGTGACGACCTCGCTCATGCGGAGGTCGGATGGGGCACGCGTGAGCTCGTAGCCACCATGGGCACCCCGCGTGCTGGTCACCAGGCCGGCTTCACGCAGGCTCACCACCAACTGCTCCAGGTAGGGGCGCGGAAGCGACTCGTGGTCGGCCATCTCGGACAGGCTCACCGGGCCGGCGCCATAGTGCCGGGCAAGTTCGACCATGAGGCGCACGCCGTACTCCCCACGCGTCGAGAAGTGAAGTGCTCCCGAGGTTGGGACGGTGATGGACACGGTACCTGCTGCTCTCCTCATCGCCGCCTTTCCCTGCGCTGACCCGAAGGGCGCGTTGAGACGGCAATTCCGACTGAATTCGTCAGGATTGAGTCTAGACCGCCTCCGTAAACCCGTCAACGAGGGCGGGGGGTAAAGGGGAACCGCAGTTGATGAACACCCCTCGACCAATCCGTACCCGGGTACCTCTGGGTGAACGATTAGCACCTCCGCCAGCTCCCCGCTAGTGCGGCGGCGCCACATCAGCGAGATCCGCGAACCAGACTCCGGTGCCCGAGTCCACGACGACACGCGCCGAGCTCATGCCCCAGCCCTCGATCTCGTCACGGACGCCGTCGCCATGCATCCAGTCTGCGGTCAGCTGCCATGTGTCTCCATCCGCCGAGACCGCGGCCCAAACTGTGCCCCCGTCTCGGTCGCCACCCCAGCTAGCGTTGCCGACGACCACGATGTAGCCGCCGGCGCTGTCGAGCCCTGCACCACGGGGTGCCCATGACTGACCGTCCAGCGTACTCGGCGGCCGGTACACCTCCGTCCACGTGCGAAGGTCGTCGCTGGCGAGGATCACCGCGACGGTGTCCTCGTCATCTGGTGCCTGCGCCAGTGCGTAGTAGCGACGACTGCCGGCGTCGTAGGTCATTTCCCGGACATCACAGCCGAACGATTTGCGCGTGGCGCGGCGCCAGGAGCGCCCGCCGATAGAGGTCAATGTGAGGCCGCGCTCTGCCCCGGTGATGCATGGGGTCGTGCGGTTCGTGCTGCCGACGAGGCCGATGAAGCCCGACGGAGCGGCTGCGAGGTCGCGGATGACGTTGTCCAGCGGCGGCAGGTCGCTGGGCGAGTGCCGCCAGTGGCGGCCATCGGTGGATGTCCAGACGACCGGTTCGACCTCAGGGTCGGCCACCAGGGTCCAGTATTCGCCCGAGACGACCATCCGTCCGTGCCCCAAGGCCAAGTCCCTGATGTCGGCGCCGAAGCGCCTGCCCGTCCCGGGCGGGTTCGCGGAGAAAGCAGGACGATCTTTGAGACGGTGCCACGAACCGTCTTTCGAGAGGCGCCACACTGCGAGATGGGTGCCAGCCATCCCGAGGGCGTAGAGGTCGTCGTCGAGCACCCCGAGGCGCGAGGCTCGGCTGCCACCTGTCAACGGGATCGGACCGGCCGGGTGCCAGGTCGACCCGTCATCGGAACGCCACGTTGGCGCGACCACATCCTGGCCGCGCCCGCGAGATCCCTCTCGCCAACCAAGTGCGGCGTAGCCACCATCGAACGTGACGACATCCTGAAAGTCGAGTGCATCCTTGCCGGAGCTTGCGGCCTGATGCCACCCGGCGGGCGGTGCGAGGGACCTGTTGACCGGAGTCGATGGCATTGTCGCTACGTCGGTCGATGGACTCGGCGACACAGATGGGTCGATCCTGCCTTCGGTCGGCAAGGGCAACGTGGCGTAGACATCATGGATGTCATCACGCGTCGGTTCCACGAACGCTGCCAGATCGTCGGCGGATGCCGGTCGCCATGTCAATGAGCTGGGCTCGACAGCGTCACATTCGTACGGATCCCCCGATACCCAGCCACTGACCAGGCCTGGGACATCGCTCTTGAAGGGTGCGAACCTGCGGGGCGGGTCCCCGGTCGCTCGATCGAGGCTCGGGACCGACACCGTCCACTCGGCATCCACCGGCACCTCGACCCGCACCGGTACCGAGGGACCGGGCTCGATGACATCCACGAGCGTGTCGCCTGTGACCGTCGCGATCGTCCAGCCGAGCGTACAGGGAGCCGTCTCGATGTCGATGAGCAGCGGCTGGGTATCGGGGAGCCGGCTCGGATCACCGATCGCCCGACGCAGCCGATCGATGCGAGCGAGGGTCACGCGGTCAGGCCGGCTCCAGTTCGCACGGTCGGCCACGGGGAAGGCGCCGAGCGCCAGCATCCGGCTGCTGATGGTCCTCGGGTGACCAAGAATGCCTCCGGGCGCTTGGTCCTCCTCGTCGTACATCGGCAGCACCTGGAGCCACGTGCCTTGCGCGAAGGTGCGCACGAGGGACAGCCCGATGACGGCCGAGCCCCAGCTGGCGTCCGGGTGTTGCTCGGTCAGGGCGGGCAGCACGTGCGTGGGCAGCGTGATCGAGCCTCGATACACGCAGTCCGAAGGGTCGAAGCATGCGGGCATGACTTGCGCACTGAGCCGTCCGACCAATACCTCGGCACCGACATCCCCACCGTAGCCTCCGCCGAGCGCCAACCTGCCGAACAGCATCGCAGGCCCGGACTCCAGCGGTACCGAGATGGTCGGCGGTCGGACCTCCACGTCCAGGGTGAGGCGACCGCCGGGGTTGAACCGGCTGCCGACGACGCGCCACTCGCCACCTTGTGGTTCACCGACCCAGTAGCCATGGCTGTCGAGCGGGGGTGCGTACCCGTAGTCGATGCGCAGGCGCAGCAGATCGATGGATGGCCCCGCGATCGCCGAAGTCGATAACGTCAAGAGCCCGGCGATGACAAGGATCAGGAGCCGTGGCCACCAGCGCGGCCTACGCGCTGTCATGGTTCGTGAGCACCCTTCGTGTCGTCACTTCCATGGTCCCTCGTTGCAGTACTCGCCGGTCACCTTGTTGAGAATCCGCTTGACCTCGCCGGTCGCCGGATGGAGCACGGCTGCCTTCCAGCGCCCGAGCTTGGTGGTGTAGTCCGCACAGGCACCGACGACCCAGACCCCGCGGGCCGCATCGTAGAAGATGACCTCCCCGAAGTGGTCTCCGATGGCGACCGGTTCGATGAGTGCCCGGAAGGAGTCGTCTGCGAGTGCCGCATCGACGACTTCCATCGGATGGAGCCAGGCAGTGTCCCGGCCCTCGGTGACCGGTACCTCGAGTTCGACCTCGACCGCCTGCTCTCCCCGCGTTCCGGGCCGGCGAAAGTCGAAGGAACCGGTGATACGGGCCAGCCCGTCGGGCGGCGGTCCAAGACGACCGAGTGCCTGGCCGTCCCAGCGGAGCCGCTGCTCCACCACGCCGCCCGGTGGCACACGATGCCCGATGGCGACGTCAGCGCAGGCCCAATCACTCGCGTCGGGCACACCCTTGGCAGCGAAACCGAGCCCGATGGTCTCGCTACCGACGATGGTCCACTCCTGGGCGCGCCACCGCAGGTCGTAGTAGTGGTTCCGCCCGCCTGCCTCGATGGCCTGCGCGTCTGCGGGCTCACCCATCCGCCAGCGCTCATCGATCATCGCGCCCCACACACCGACGGCGTTCTCGCAGCTGTCGGTCGTATATGTGATCTCGGTATCGCCCACGTTCTTCACCTTCGTCGTGATCCACGTGGGCTTGCCAGCGACGAGCGGATCGTCATCGAGCGTGAGGCGGACCTTGACGTCGTCCACTTGCGCCACTGCCGTCCTCGCGCCAGTCCCGCCCGACATGAAGGCAGCTCCGACGGGACGTAAGGGCAGAGAGCCGGCGTCGTAGAGCTGGCGATCACCGAGCGGCTCCGGCAGTTCGATGGTCAGTCGGACCGGCCGGCCACCGCTACATGCGTCGGAGTTGACAGACGAACTCATGGGGATCGCGACCAGGACAGCGGCATCGGTCATCTCGACATGTGGACGACCTCGGACCTGCCCCGCGTGACAGCGATCGAGATACCAGGTCTTCACGTGGATCTTCTGGGTCCCCGACCCCGGTTGCTCTTGCGACTGATCAAGACGCCAGTAGCCACCAAGCCCGTTGGGGAATCGAGCCGTCGGAACGCATTGACCATTCCCGTCGTACTCCCAGCCAGGGCCGCCTCGAGACATCCGCAGATACTCGAAGCTGGATCCGTTTCTCGTCGCGAGCAGCCCGAGCTGATCCGCCTCGGTGTCGATGACGCGCCACTCCGACAGGCCTTCCGCCTCTTCCGGATCAACCGCGGGATATGGGATCGGAGGGGCCACCGTGTCGGCACGAGGGGCAGCGGCAAGGTCCTCAGCGGTGAAACGGATGCCCTCGCACTCGTACGTGAATGGGATCCCGGTGGGATCGAGCTGGGCGATGACGGCGGAGAGGTCCCAGCTTGGTGCTTCCCGGACTTTGCCTGCCGGTATGGTGGCGTCCGCTATCGATGCCTCCGGCGAGGCGACGAGCAGGTCGTCCGATGGCACGACGTCGGTCGCCCGTTCAGCATCGAGCCCATCTGCCGGTGAGTGCCGGGCCTCGGGCCGAACGATAGACCGGGAGCCGTCGGGTGCGGTGCCGGTCGCACGGCGTGCCTGGCGCAGCGTCAGACGCTCTGCCCCCTGGCGACCTTGCGCAGGGTCGATGAAGGCGACCGTCGAGACTCGCTTGGCGATGCCCGGGACCCGTCCATCGAACGCGATCGCGATGCGTTTGCCGACGTTCGTCCAGAGCATCGGGTACTCCTCGCAGTGGGGGTCGGTGACGATCCGGCGCGGCAGTCCCGAACGCAACGACTTGATCTCCAGTCGCGCCGGGCTGGAGCCCCTCAAGACCTCGTCGACATCGAGTGTGAACCAGTAGGTCCGCTGCGGCGCGTCCGTCCGCCAGAGGTCCTCAGAGACGGTGCCAACCACGACCCGGCGAGCGGTAGGAGCGACCTCCCGGAACGACGGCCACGGCGCGCGGGTACAGCCATGGTCGGCGGCAACGGGTCGCGCGGCTGGGACGATCAACAGCGCGAGCAGGAGCGCCAGTGCCACGGCGCCTCGCGCCCACACCCGGGTGCGCGGGCCTTGGCGGCCTGTCCCCTGCATTCGCATCGACGCCTCCTCTTGTCGAGGGTCGATGACGGGTGACGGAGTGTCAACCGCTCCCCGACCTTGGGTTGGTGAAGATGCCGATACCGGCGCCCCGCCCCCTTTTTAGTGAGTGGCCCCCCGTTGCAGCCCTCGCTTGACAGACCTCGCGCCGCAGCGTATATATCGCTCGTCGATACATCGACGGTCGAAGTAGGAGCGCACCGATGGCAACCCAGAACGGCCTCGGGCCGATCGAAGGCAGCGAGCTGATGATCCTCGAGAGCCTGGTGGATGGACCCAAGCACGGCTATCTGCTCGCGAGTGACATCGAGGCACGCCATGGACGTCACCTTGGACCCGGCACGCTCTACGCAGCGCTCGCCAGACTCGAGACACGTGGGTTCATCCGGGGCCTCGAGGCAGACGACCGGCGACGACCCTACGAGATGACCGATGAGGGCACCACTGCTCTGGCCGCGCAGCTGCGGGAGCTCGCTCGTTTCAGTGCTGCCGGGCTCGATCGACTGGAGGCGAGATCGTGAAGTCCTTGTTGGCCCTCTATCCCAAGTCATGGCGGTCCCGATACGAGGCCGAGGTCGCCCAGATGATCGACGACTCGCGGTCGGGGTTTCGAGACGTACCCGGGCTATTGAGCGGCGCCATCGACGCACACGCACATCCGGACTCCCTCGGCCTGCCTGGGGGTGGCATCCGGGGCTGGTTCACGCTCCCGCACGTGTCAGGGCTGCTGGCGATCGTGGCCGGAGTGGCGTGGATGGCGCCATATCTGGCATTGTTCTTGTCGAGCATGCGCCACTCGCCGATGGCCGATACGCACTCGCTCGCCATGACCGCGTTCGCCTCACCGCTGGTCACCCTGGCGATGGCCGGCCTGCTGCTCCCGAGGATGACGACGCGACGCGGCCGGGTAGTCGCTGCTGTGAGCCTGTCGTTGATGGGCATCGGAGCCAGCGTCATGCTCGTCAAGCTCGTCCTCGACTGGGCCTCGCCAGACGTGCCCATCCTGGGGTTCGACGGGGCCGCATTCATGTCGGTGGGAACGGCCCTCGTCCTTGCGGGGACGATCGTCGGGTCAGTCGTCCTGTGGGGCGGCGTGCGGATCGCGAGGCGTTCCCTCGCGGAACTCGTGCTCGCTGCTCTGGCCTATCTGTCCTTCCTCGTGCTCTACCGCGACACTGGCTTCGTCATCGCGGTGGGATCGTTCGTCGGAGCGATGCTGGGTGCGTGGGTCGGGCTCGCCTGGATCAAGCTCGGCCGTTCAGCCATCCAGCGAACCGAGATGCCCCTCGCTGTCATTGAGCCCCCTACGGGCACCAGCCTCGCCGCGTAGCCGATTGAGCCGTGGTCGCAGATGATGTGCAAATGCGATCAAGTGTGGCGTTTGCCCGGGCTTGTGCCCGCGCGACGACGTGCTGTCGACGGGGCGCTCCTCCGTCCCTGTTGCTCACCGCAGACAGAGGTGTCACGATGGAACTCAGCCATCAGGTGGAGGCTGGGCATGCACATCACCATTCGAATCGTGCCATGGCTGATCGCCGTGGACGGCCTCGCCATCCCGCTCATCGCGAGTGGCTTTACGGTCTGGCCCTCGACCCTGGTCTGGCTGGCGGTGCTTGCGCTGGTCTGGCTGGTGGGCCCGTCGATGGTGCCGACGCGAACGCTCCGGATCGTGGCCGGACTTGTCTTACTGCCCATGCTCTTCCTGCTGGCATTCGAAGGCGGCTGGTGGCTGATCCCGGCCGACTTGGCGTGGTTGGCGATCGAGATCGCGGGTCGAGGCCATCGAGGGCAGACCAGCGAGGTCCGTGCCTGATCGGACGGCGTGATCACGTCTACCGACGATGTGCACCCAACGACGCTGTCGACCATGTTTCAACACAGGCCCAGTGGTCATCATCAGCGACCGGCGCGTCTCCCGATCCGTGAACGACTTCTGATCCAGTCGTTGTGCGGCACCTCGCGTCCGCGATGTCAGCTGGGTCGCGCCTGGCCACCCTGTTGCTGCGGTCGCTGCACGGCGCGGATCTCGTGGCGTCGCGGCTCACGACCATCGACGCCAGCCCGCAAGACCACCGTTCCTTCGGACGGGATGGCCAGCGGGATGTTGAAGGCCATCGGGACCAGCATGTCCATGCCAGCCATGCCTGGTGGGCGACCGGTCGTTAGCTTGGCTTCGAAGCCGACCTGGCGCTCGCCTTCGTGCTGGATCTCGATGGCTACGGTGTGCTGCTCATCGGTGTAGGCGAAGGGGATGCGGACGCCCAACGCGATACCCAGCATCATGCGGTGCGGGAACTTCTGGGGCTGGATGCGATCCCAGCTGCCACCCATCAGGTAGAGCTTGCCATTGACGACCTCGGCCCGGTCAGCCACCAGCAGGTAGTCAACCTCGGGCTTGCGGGCGATGGTCGCCTCAGCCGCTTCGAGCGCGCCATCGAGCTGGTCCGGTGTCCCGGTCCCCTCCGGGTGGCCGTTGCTGACGGAGTCGTCGTGGTCGTCGTTCCTGTCCTGGGGGTCGGTCACAGCCTGGGATCATCCTCGCCAAGTGTGAAGGGTGGGTAGCGGTCGACCATCAGCATCAGGTAGGCCACGACGCGGAAACCCCAGCGCACGTAGCCGCCCACGATGGTGTAGATGAGGTCCGCCTGTCGGCCAAGGATAAGTACCGGTACCCAGTGGAAGAAGTACAACACGAATACCAGGATGCCGATCAACCAGAGGACGATGAAGTGTGGGATCAGAAGGATGCCACGGACCAGGATGCCCAGGAGGGGGATACCCCAGATGCGATTGATCCGGACACCCTCATCGAAACGCACGTAGACCGGATGGTCCTCACCTGAGAGCGAAAACGGCGGATAGGTCCCGGTCATCAACTGGAGATACGCCTGCACTCTCACCCAGTAGCCCATGAGACCACCGATCCAGCGATAGCCCCAACCTGGAAAGCGACCCAGTAGCAGGACCGGGATCCACGTCACCAACAACTGGATGGCCGCCACGATGGCGATCAGGAACATCACGATGAAATGTGGGATGCACAGGATCCAGCGGATGGCCTGTCCGATGAGGGGGATACCCCAGATCCGGTTGACCAGCGCAGCACGGTCGTACGAGACGTTGACCGGGTACGCGTCAGGCGCCAACGGATAGGCCGGAGGTGGCTGCCACATGGGCTCAGGCGGCGGGCCACCCCACGAGCCTGGCTGCTCATAGCCGGGCGGAGGCGGAGGCGCATAGCCGGGCGGGGGCGGCTGGTAGCCAGGCGGTGGTGGCGGCAGCTGACCGGGTGGAGGTGGAGGCGGGAACCCGGGCTGCGGCTGGTAGCCGGGCGGCGGAAGCTGCCCCTGCGGCGGCTGTTGGCCACCAGTCGTATACGGATCCTGCGGTGCCGCGGATCCCTGGGAATCCCACGTCATGTCAATAACCTCATCGATAGGTGACAGGCTCGGCACAGCCTACACGGAACCATCCCCGGACAGGCAGCGTACGGATCGACCGGTTCGGCCCGACCATCGAGTGGCTCACAGCCCGAAGCGCTCGACAGCCCGGTTGGCCAGTACGCGCCCGATGGCCAGTGACGATGTCGCGGCGGGCGACGGCGCATTGAGCACGTGCAGCACGCGGTCCGATCCGGTAAGCAGAAAGTCGTCGACGAGCGCACCGTCGCGTCGCAGCGCCTGCGCCCGAACGCCGGAGGGGCCAAAGACGAGGTGGTCGCTGCTCAACGCGGGCACGTACCGGCGCAGTTCCTTTACGAACCCCTGCTTGTACCAGTCGCGCACCATCTCCGCCGCGCCGACTCGCCAGAACTTGCGAGCCAGTCGTGCGAACCCCGGGGTCCGGAGCGTCTCGGATAGATCGCGGAGTGACACGTCGCGGCGGCCGTAGCCTTCGCGCGAGGTGGCCAGTACGGCATTGGGACCGGCCAGCACCTTGCCGTCGATGCGCTTGGTCAGATGGACTCCCAGGAACGGGAACCGCGGGTCGGGCACCGGGTAGATGAGCCCGTTGACCAGGTGCTCCGCCTCCGGCTTCAGGGTGTAGTAGTCACCCCGGAAGGGGACGATGCTGGGGCGGTCGTCGTCATCGTCCTCGGTCATCGCCGCGAGGTGGTCGGCGTGGAGCCCGGCACAGGCGATGACCCGCTTGGTGACGACGTTCCCCCTTGTCGTGCCGATGACCATCTCATCCCCACGATGCTCGATGGATAGGACAGTGCGTCCCGTGTCGATCGAGGCACCCCGCTCGACGATGTCGTGGGCGAAGGCGCGCGCCACGGCGACGAAATCCACGATCGCCGTGCCCGGGCTCCACAGCGCCCGGATGCCTGCTGCGTGTGGCTCAAGCTCGCGGATGCGCTCGGGCCCGACATCTTCCAGGCCGGGCACCTCGTTGGCGACGGCCCGTTCCTTGAGCGCCTCGAAGCGATTCAGCTCAGCTGCATCCAGCGCGACGACCAGCTTGCCGCTGCGCTGGACCGGGATGTCATGGGCCTCGCAGTAGGCCTCCAGGTCCGCCTTGCCCTCGCGACACAGGCGGGCTTTCAGCGAGCCCGGCTCGTAATACAGGCCAGCGTGAACGACGCCGCTGTTGTGGCCGGTCTGATGGCTGGCCACGGCGGCTTCCTTCTCAAGGACCAGCACGCGCAGGTCAGGCCGACGCTCGAGCAGGCGCAAGGCGGTCGCGAGGCCCACGATCCCGGCGCCGACGATGGCGACGTCAGCGCGTTCGATGGCCGCGGCTGCGCTGGCGTCGAGACCGATCGGCGCTGCGGTCACGGTCGCTGCGGTCAAAGGCCGCTCCACTCGCGAACCGCCCGGGCCAGGGCAGCATTGTCATCGTCCCCGAACCCGCGTGCGACGAGGCCCGCCTCGATCTGGCTGGCCAGCGCGGTCACCGGCAACGCGGCCCCGACTTCGCGGGCCAGCTCAAGGGCGATACTGATGTCCTTGAGGTGCAGGGCGATGCGGAAGCCCAGTGGGTATTCGTTGTCGATCATGCGACCGCTGCGATTCTCCAGGACCCAGGAGCCCGCAGCACCACCAGACAGCGCACGCGCCACCTTCTCGGCATCCAGTCCGGACTTCATGGCCAGCACCATGCCTTCGGCCACACCCAGGTAGACACCCGAGAGGATCACCTGGTTCACAGCCTTGGTGGCCTGGCCCGCACCACTGGGGCCCATGTGGGTGATGGTCGAGCCCATCGCGGCGAGTACCGGCATGGCACGCTCCACATCCGTTTCGGAGCCGCCCACCATGATCGTAAGCGTGCCCTTCTCAGCCCCCTCCGAGCCCCCGGACACCGGAGCGTCGACATAGCCGATGCCCTGCTCAGCCAGGCGTGTGGCGAACTGGCGCGTCGCGCCCGGAGCGATCGTCGAGCAGTCGATGACCAGCGAGCCGGCAACCAACCCTGCGGCCACACCATCCGGGTCGAAGAGCACCGATTCGACATCCGGCGTGTCCGACACACAGATGATCACGACGTCGCTCACGGCAGCCACGGCACGCGGGGAGTCTGCCTCGGTTCCCCCCACCCCGATCGGCGCGGTGGCGCGCCCCTCGGTGCGGTTCCAGACGTGCAGCCGGAAGCCCGCCCGAGCTACGTTGGCGGCCATAGCCGCACCCATCGTGCCCATGCCGCAGAAGCCCACCCGGGTGTCGACCATGTGAATGACGCTCCTCTAGAGAATGGCGAGAGCCCCGCCGAGGTTCGACGAGGCTCAGTGACGAAGTCTGCCGGCGCGGATCCCTGCCGCTCGTTCCAGTCCTAGCGGCTGCCACCGAAGATGCGCAGCATGAACAGGAACAGGTTGATGAAGTCCAGGTACAGCATCAGCGCGCCCATCACCGTGGCCGATTCCTTGTTGACATTGGGCATCTTGCCGTCCTTCAGACGCTGCACGTCCCAGGCCGTGAGCCCGGTGAAGATGGCTACGCCGGCGATGCCGATGATGAGGTTCATGGTGCTGTTGCCGGGGAACAGGAAGAGCTGCACGAACATGACCACGATGAGCCCGATCAAACCCATGAACAAGATGCCGCCGAGGCTGGTCAGGTCCCGTTTGGTGACGTATCCGTACAACGCGGCACCGCCGAAGATGGCTGCCGCGCCGGCGAAGGCCGAGACGACGCCTGAGACGCCACTCGCGGACAGGTTGCCCGGCGCCGCGGGGTCATAGGTGAACTGGTAGACGATGACGCCAAGCACCAGGCCCATGGTCAAGGCGTAGATGAAGAACAGGCCCAGCGCCACGATCGACGGGATGCGCTGGATCAGGAAGGTGATGCCAAGGACCAGTGCGAACTGGCCGATGATCAGGATGAACCAGTTCTGAGCCACCGTTTCCAGCAGGGACGGGCTGCTCATCACGAAGCCGGCCGCGATGGCCGACAGGATCACGCCCACGAACATCCACAGGAAGCTGCCGGTCAGGAAGCCTTCGCGCGGCGGGCTTGAGACGAAGACCTGGTCCTTGAGCGTATTGGGCGTCACCGTGCCCTGGTTCGACACGGGCCCGCTGGCCTGGCTGCGGTTGTACGGATCCTTTTGCGGTGATTGCATGGTCGTTCGATTCCTTTCGACAGCGCGCCACTCGGGCCTAACAGGGGACAATTCTAGCGATGGCGGTTCCGGACTCCTAGGTACGCACCCGCGTCATGGTCCCGCCCTCTGCCTGTTCGGCGAGACGAGCCAGCACCCAGAGCAGATCAGCCAGTCGGTTCAGGTATGGCATCAACCAGGCACCGGGCACGAGTCGGTCACGGTCAACGGCGATGACGCGACGCTCGGCTCGACGGACCACGGTCCGGCTGACCTCCAGTGCGGCAGACAATCGACTCGAACCAGGCACGATGAACTCTCGTGGCATCTCTACGTTGGCTTCGGCCGCCTGGAGCATGGTCTCGAGCCGGTCGAGCATGGCCTCGTCGACGCGGGTCTCGCCGTCACGTAGTCGATCCCAGGCATCGGGGTTGGTCGCCAGCTCGGCACCGGCCACGAACAGCTCGCGCTGCAGTTCGAGCAGCATCTCCGGGAACGTGGCGATGGCCGGCGGCAAGGTTCCAGTTGCGGCAAGGGTCAGCACCTCTGCCCGCGCCACGCCCAGGCAGGCGACAGCTTCGTCGATGGTCCCGTAGGCCTCAGCGCGAGCATCATCCTTGGAGATACGCCCGCCGTACAGGAGCCCCGTGGTGCCGTCGTCGCCCTTGCCGGTGGCGACAACGCTCTCCGCGATGGAGGTGCGGCGAGAAGCCCGGGAGCTACTCACGAATGCGGCCTCCCGCCGCTACCAGGTCAGCCCGGCGTCGCGTGGGTCCCAGCGCTCGGCCAGGAGCGTGACCTTGACATCATGACCCTCGGCTTCCTCGGCGGCTTCCTTGACCTGCTGGATCATGGAACCGGCGTAGGGGCAGAAGGGCGTCGTCAGGATCATCTTGATCTCGGTCTCATCCTCGCCCAGAAGGACCTGCTTGATGAGCGCCAGCTCGACGACGTTCATGCCGATCTCCGGGTCGACCACGGAACGCAGCGCGTCGAGAACCGCCAGCTCGCGGGCGCGAGCCACCGGGTCGATCTTGGCCGGCTCATCAGCGGCCGCGATGGTGGGGCCGAGCGAATCGTTGGTCAGCGTCTGGTCAGGCATGGTCGCTTTATCCTACACCGGGGCACCCCTTCGGCGATGACGGCGCGATCACGGCGCAGGCACCGCTGCGGGTTGCCGGTCAGGCGTCGCCGAGCGAGACGCCGATGCTCCGGGCCGTGCGAAGCCAGGCGTGATCGAGCGGGACCGTCTTGCGCTTGCCCACGACCTTGCTCAGTGGCACGCTGCGAGCCTCTTCACCCTTGGCCGCGATCATGACGCCGAATTCACCCTGCTCGATGGCGTGGGCGCAGGCCGCACCCAACCGCGTGGCCAATAGTCGATCGCCAGCCGAGGGCGTCCCGCCGCGCTGGACGTGCCCCAGGATGGTGACGCGCGACTCCAGGTTGGTTCGCCGCTCGAGCTCATCGGAGAGGGTCAGGGTGGCGTTGTCGACGTGCGCGGTGATTTCCTTGATGCGCGCTTCAGAGGCCTGGACGTCCTTGTCACGGGCCCTACCCGGGCGGCGGCCCTCTCTGGCTCCAGCCAACCTCGCCTCTGCCTCCTGCAGGGCGTGGGCATGCTCCCGGGACATGGCGCCCTCGGAGACGACGATGATGCTGAACGAGCTGCCCATCCGATGTCGCTGACGGATGGCCTCAGCGACGGCTTCAGTGTCGTACGGGATCTCGGGGATCAGGATGACGTCGGCTCCACCGGCGATCCCCGCGCCCAGCGCCAGCCAGCCGGCGTTGTGGCCCATGACCTCGACCACGATGATGCGGTGGTGGCTGTGCGCGGTGCTATGCAGCCGGTCGATGGCCTCGGTGGCGATGCCCAGCGCCGTATCGAACCCAAAGGTGATGTCGGTCATGGCCACGTCGTTGTCGATGGTCTTGGGCAGGGTAACGATGTTGAGGCCCCGCTTGTGGAGCCGGAAGGCATTCTTCTGGGTACCACCGCCGCCCAGGCAGACCAACGCGTCGAGATGGTGGTTGTGATAGTTCTCCACGATGACGTCGGTCATGTCGAGCGTCTGCCCGCCGACGGTCATGCGATGGGGCTTGTCACGGCTCGTTCCCAGGATCGTCCCACCGATGGTGAGGATGCCTGACAGCTGTCCCCGATCCAGTTCGACCGAACGGTTCTCCATGAGCCCTCGAAATCCGTCGTGGAAGCCGAGGACATGCATATGGTGCGTACCGATGGCAGTCTTGCCCACGCCGCGGATGGCGGCATTAAGGCCAGGACTGTCGCCGCCAGCGGTCAGGATGCCGATCGTCTTGGTCATGATCCCGCCTTGTTCGAGGCCTGAGTGGGTGGCTGGAGAGCGGGCGCTAGGCCTTGCCGGCAGCGACGACGACACCAGGCTGGCGCAGATGTTCGGCGAACGATGCTGCCTCATCCTCGTCGAAACCCGGGCCACGGAGCACACCGTCGCTCTCGAAGAATGCCGCGTAGTGATCGCGGTGAGCGGCTGCATAGACGAAGGCCTCAGCGATGCCGACACGCTTGAGCTCAGGGTGCTGGCCCAACATCTCAGCCGGCGTTACCCCATTGCTGCGCATCTCGAGGACGTTCCGCACGGTCAGTCGCGTCCCGTAGCAGAACGGCTCGCCATTCATGACCAACGGGTCGGACTTGACCCACTTGATGGTCATCAGACCACCGAGTCGTCGCCGAAGCCCGCGCCCTTCCAGACGAAACGGACTGCGGCGTTGCCCTTGTGGTCGCCCGGAAGGCGACGGTGGTGGCGCATCACCGCGATCCAGGCTTGCATGGGACGGCGGACGACCTCTGCATCGGCAGAGGGCCCGATGGCGATGGCAGCCTCCTGGAGGCCCGTGAGCAGCGACACGACATCATTCATGCGAACGTCGCGCCGTCGATACATCGGCACCAGGTGCTCGCCGAAGGACACGACGTAGTGATCCCGGCCCGTCTCGATGGCCCTCGCAAGCCGCTCGATGTGCTGATCGTAATCGCGCAGGAACCGCCGCATCATGAGCTCGTCATAGCGCTCACGCAGCGTCGGGTCCACGCGCAGCGCGGCATCAAGCGCGAGTGCCGCCAAGCGGCCGCTCCCGCGCAGCCGTGCAGCGACGAGCGGATGACCGGCGGTGGCATCGGAGGGCGGCAGCCCAAGTGCTGGATGCGGCATCAGTAGCACCAAGTCTAGCGAATACACCGGAGGCGGGTCGACGCTCGGACCGAACCTACGCCGGCCGACCGGCGATCCGCTCTACAGTGGGCCGCATGAACGGGGCAAGCGATCGACAGGCCGTACGCGTAGGTCAAGCCGTCGCCTTGGCACTTCTGGCGGCAGCGGCGTGGGCGCTGCTCCAGGGGATCCTCGAGCTGACGGTGGGGCTGCTGGTCGTCGCCGTGGTAGGCGGTTGGAGCATCGGCACTGCCCTGCGGCCGGTCGATCACGCACGAGTGGCGGCCACGGCACTGGCAGGCCTGGCCTGGCTCGCCGGACTGGTTGGCGTGTGGCTGATCTCCATGGCCTTGATCGAGGCCTCGTCGCGCACCTTGCTGGAGCGGCTCCAGGCCACACCGTTCATCGAATGGCAGGCGCCCCTGTTCGGGTTGGTCGAGATCGTGGGGCTGGTGCTCTACGTCGGCGCCGCGGCATACGGGTCCTGGCCCCGCGTCACGGATCCGTAGGCCCCTGCCCGTGGCTTCAGGGGGTCACAGTCAGGGTCCCGGTCATGCCACGCTGCTCGTGGTCGTCGATGCGGCAGACGAACTGATACTCGCCCGGCTGGAGCTTGACGACCAGGTCTCGCTCGAGGCCAGGGATGAGATCCTCGGCCTCGTCGACGACCCGGTCGCCCTGCAGGATTCTCGAATTCGTGTTCAAGGGAGCCCTGGTTGTCGATCTTGAACGTGATCTCTCCTGCGGGCACCGTGATCGCATCGGGCTCGAAGGCATATTCGTCGGCCACGACCGCGACGCTGGTCGTCTGGACCACGGCATCGTTGGCGCCTCCACAGGCGGCCAGGGCAAGGACAAGGACGGGGCTCAGTGCGACGCCAAGCACACGGTGCATGCGGATAGGACCTCCAGGGAGAATCGTCTGATCAGGCGCCGAACGGTCGTTCGACACTGGTGGCCGGTCGCTGGGGACGAACCAGGAGTACATCAGGACGGCGTTTCGCCGAGAAAGGGCATGCCGTCCGCTTCGACTGCCTTGAGGCTCATCCGCAGCGCTGCGGTCTTGGCGTCGGCCACGTCGCGCACGTAGGCAGCTTCCTCGTCCGCCGTCATGGCGCGCCCCCGGACCGAGTCGGCCGGCCGACCCACCATCAGCCATGACAGGTGATAGCGATCCATCGAGCCCCAGGCATGACGCAGCAACTCGTCAGACCTGGCGATCCACGTCTGCAACGCAGCCAGCGATGGTCGCCTGGCGAGACGCTCACCCTCACCGATGAGTGGGCGTATCTGGGCGATGTACTCGTCTCGGGTCACGCCCCTATCATCGCCCAGATGGCGTTTCCCGCTTCCAGTCCCCTCCCCTTCGACCTGCAGCCGGCGAGCGACGTGGCCGCACGCTTCGTGCAGAGCGGGCAGCTGCCTTGCATCGTCTTCGGCGTCGCCGACGGCGATGGTCGTCAGCAGGTCGTCTCGGTCAGCGGCGGACGCGTTTCGGTGCGCGACGACTCGGTATTCTTCATCGCCTCGGTGACCAAGGCCATCGTGGCCACCGCGTTGATGGCGTACGTCGATGAGGGCAGACTCCACCTGCGCGAACCGCTCACGACCTACCTTCCCGAGGTGCCCCGTGATGAGCTTGGAGCGGTCTCCGCCTGGCACATCCTGACGCATACGTCGGGCTTGCCGGATCTGCCCCTCGATCGCATCCGGACCGAACGGCCGAATTATCAGCGCATGCTCGCCCGAACCCTTCAGACCACACCGCGATGGTCACCGGGCAGCCGCTACGAATACAACTCAGCGGCCTGGGTGCTGCTTTCAGAGCTGATGGCAAGGTTGTCAGGCATGCCGTTTCCCGACGCGCTGAGGCTTCGCCTCACCAGTCGTGTGGAGATGACCGAGACCGTGTTCGACGCCAGACCGTTTCGGAGTCGAGTGGTTCGCGTCGACGGCGTCAGGGCAGACAACCGACTCATCGGTGAGGTACTACTGTGGTTCCTGGCACATGCGACGTTGCCGGGCGGCGGGATGTTCAGCACGGTTTCCGACCTGTTGCGCCTGGGACGTGCCCTGCTACCGTCTGCCGACGCAGCGAGTGGCGACCGGATCTTGTCACGCGAGGCGGTGTCGGAGATGGCGCGCCCACAGCTCGAGGGTATCCCCTACGTCGCCGACGACGGCTCGGTGTCATACGTGGAGCAGGGCATCGGCTGGCGCTTGGGGGGTGGCGCATGGCCGTCTGGCGACGGGATCATCACGCATGGCGGCGTGAGCGGGTCCCGCCTCTGGGTGGACCTCGACCGGGACCTGACATATGCCTTCCTGACCAACGTATGGGATGTGCCGTCGGACGCGGCGATCGCCGTGCTGGAGGCGGTCTACCGCGCGCAAGGCTGACGGCCGATCGCGGGACTCACCCTCCCTTCTACGCCACGCCGCAGCGCTAGGGCTCGGCCCCTTCCTCCAGCGCGAACACGCGCAGCTGCTCGAGACAGGAGGCATGCAAACGCTCTACCTGCCGAACGATCCAGGGATCCACGCGCGCACTATCCTCGATGGCGAGCTCAGGGCCAACCTCACCCTCGCGCAGGTCGATGCCGTCATTGTTGCGATAGTCCGAGCGCCAGTTGGCTTGCAGCTGCACGATGGCTGCCACGACCACGCTCCGTGAAAAGGACCAGTCCAGGTAGTCGGCGTTGAGCTGATCGACGACGTCACGAACCCGTACCCACTCACCGCGTGGCACTCGTGCCAGCAACTCGATGACCCGGACCTCCGAGTACGGGTCGCCGGCTTCCGCGACGGTGGGGGGCTGGACGCGTGGGTCGGGCAATCCCGGCGTGGTTCGCAGCTTCATGGGGCGGCGTCGCCGGTCGCGGCAGCGGCGCCGACTTCGATACGATCCTCGCCCGTGCCGGCGGGCCCTCGCCTGACCGCGAGGTAGCTGCCTTGGGGCACATCGGTCAACAGCGGCAACACGCTGGCGACGATGGCACCGGCGTCGTCGCCCACCAGGCGCATCGCCAGGAAGCCCTTTTCGAGCGAGTTGGTGTCGTGCTCGCCACTTCCACTGGCATCGAGGGCTCGCATCAACTCGTTCTCAAGCGCGAAGACGCGCAACTGCTCACGCGTCGTCTCGAAATCCGGGTCCAGCAATCGGAGCCACACGGTCACGCGCTGGCGGTCGGCCGTCGCGTCGAAGCTGGCCTCGGTGGCTACGAGCCATTCCGCATCGTCAGCCGGCGAGGCGTCCCCGCTCGATCCGGCAGAAGCATCGTCGGACCCGCCAAGCAGTCGGCGCAGGAAACCCACGGTCGCTAGAGCAGCTCGCCGTGCGCGGAGGCCGTCGGCTCACCCTCGCGGGGCCTGGGTTCCTCGCCGGGGCCGTACTCGCTGGGTTCACCCGCACCCAGGCTACGCTGCGATGGAGCGGCCACACCCTCGAGGGCTCCCACACCATACGGGACCCACTTCTCGGGAGCCTGCAGCCGATGTGCCACCGTGTTCCCGCGGGTGTGGATCTCACGATGGCCGGTCGGTTCGATCCACATGGCATCGCCCTGCAGCAAGCCGTGCACGCCACCCTGGCCAGGCTCGGGTCGCTGGTGCTGACAATACGAGCAGCTCGTGCGGTCGTGCGGCGTGTAGTCGAGCGGCTCCTCGTAGGTGGTGATGTAGCCCTCGTAATTGCGCAACACGACCTTGTGGTCGGAGTAGCTGATGAGGTAATTGGGCATGACCGGGATCTTGCCACCACCACCGGGCGCATCCACCACGTAGGTGGGGACCGCGTAGCCGCTGGTATGGCCCCGCAGGCCCTCGATGATCTCAAGGCCCTTGCCGACGGGCGTGCGGAAGTGGCCGGATCCCTCCACCAGGTCGCACTGGTAGAGGTAGTAGGGACGGATGCGGTTCTCGACGAGCTTGTGGACCAGCGATCGCTGGATGTGCACGCAGTCGTTGACGCCGGCCAGCAGTACCGACTGGTTGCCCACGGGGATCCCGGCACGGGTCAGCTTGTCGACCGCACGCGAGACCTCGGGCGTGATCTCGTCGGGATGGTTGAAGTGGAGGTTCATCCACACCGGGTGGTACCTCGCAAGCATCTCGCAGAGCTCATCGTCGACGCGCTGCGGCATGAACACCGGAACGCGGGTGCCCATACGGATGATCTCGATGTGGGGGATGTCCCGCAGTCCGCGCATCACGCGCTCCACCAACTTGGGCGCCATGGTCAGCGGATCCCCGCCAGAGAGCAGGACGTCACGCACCTGCGGGGTCCGACGCAGGTAGTCCAGCTGTGCTTCGAAGTCCCGGCTGTTGAAGTTCTGCGTGGGGTCACCGACGATGCGTGAGCGGGTGCAATAGCGGCAGTACGACGCGCACTGCGTCGTCACCAGCATCAACACGCGGTCCGGGTAGCGATGCACCAGTCCCGGCACCGGGGAGTGCCGATCCTCCGCGAGCGAATCCTCCATCATGGCCGTGAACGCCTCCTGCTCACGCCCAAGCGGCATGACCTGACGACGGATGGCGTCCGCCTGATCAGCCGGGTCGATGAGGCTGATGAAGTACGGCGTGATGTCGACGCGGAACTTGTCCGGCGCGCCAAGGCCCTCGACCTCCTCGGAGCTCAGCTCAAGGATCCGCGCGAACGTCTCCAGGTCGTTGACGCGGTTGGAGAGCTGCCAGCGCCAGTCGTTCCACGCCTCGTCGGGCACGTCGGCGTAGTAGGGCGCTCTTCGACTCCGAGCGGGAGATCCATCAGGCCCGAGTGCCCGGGCCGGATCGCGCTGATTGGTCCAGCTGTCCGGTTCTTGAATGTTAACGACGATCCCTCCTGAGCGGAGGGCGATGATACTCCGGACTTTCCACGGCACGGTCCGATGAACCGGCCCTGCGACGGTGCCGTCGGGCACCAGCCCGAATGGCTCATTAGTGCCATATCGCATGGACCCTGACTGGGATAGGTTGCGGGGGCTTCGACCCGCGTGGCCGCATTCGGCCCAGGTTGCGGATGGGGCGAAATCATCATCCCGGATCAGCCGAATACGATCGACAGGGCTGCGACCGAGCCGTTGCCATGTGCCAGCGCTCTCGCGAGCGCCAGTCGGACGCCCGTCCCATCATCCATCTATCGGGCGCCCGCCGAGACGGCAGTACCGAACGTAGACAGCGGTCCACCATCGGAGACATACCTGATGGACAAGCTACGAGCTGCGGCGATCGGAGTCGCCGAGAGGGCCGCTCGCTCACGGCCCCTGATGTCGTGGCGCCTCGCGCGCCTACGACCGGAACCCGACGACCAGGCGACGCAGCGAGGCCAGGGTCTCGCCGAGTACGCGCTCATCCTGGGTCTCATCGCGATCCTTGCGATCGTCTCCCTGGTCTTCCTGGGGAGCACTATCACCGACCTCTTCTGGGCGCCCATCGACGACGAGTTCGGGAAGATCCTGTCCGGCCTGGGTATCACCTAGCAGAACACATCGCACGATCCGGGTCGCCATGGCGGCCACGCCCAGGAGGTGTGGCCGCTCTTGCGATTCCCGCGGCTTCGGTGTCGGGAGGCAACGTTTCGCGGGCTAGAGGCTTCCAAGCGTCATGCCCCGAAGGTACCGTCTGTGGTGACCCCCCTGCATGGTCGTTGGAGACCCGGGTCGCAGGGATCCCGCACCAGGAAGCCTCGTGCGGCATGAACGTTTGCTAGACTCCGGTCGCGATGACTTGGGAACGCCTGCGACTACTCGGCTACCTCTTCGCCTTCCTGCTGTTGGGCGTGGTGATCGTCTCGGTGTACGGTGCATTTCGTACGCAGCTCGAGGCAAGCCACTACATCGGCTTCATCGGCGGGATCGTGTTGGGTGCGTCGCTGGTAGGCGTCCTCTTTGTCATCATGCTCGTCCCGGAGCGACGGCGAACGGCATGGGTCCAAGCCATCACGACCGTCAACGCCAAGTACCTCTTCCTCGTGCTCATCATCGTGTGGGCCATCGCGATGGGGTTCCTGGCGAGCTTGAACCTTGAAGTGAACGCCGTCGGTGTCCCGGCACTCATCGGGCTCTTCGCCGGCATCTTCATCTTCATGGGCTTCATCTGGTCGGTCATCGGAGAGTAGGAGGCGGGGCGACAGCCTCGAGTCCCACCGCTGAGATAGGCGACTGGCCAGCAGTCTGTTTCACGTTCGCACCGACTTGTGTCGGTCGCGGCGCGGAGCGTTCCCTGACCGCCGCCCGTGGCGCGAGGACACCTCCCGTTCCGGGTCTATGGTCGGTTCGGGTGGTCTGGCCCGGACGGTGACAACGATCTCCCACCAGATCGCAAGTGGAGGGAAGTCACGACGTTGAGCGACGCACTACGTCTCTTCGCCCAGCGCTGGTCGCGGGAGGAAGACGGGCAGGGTCTGGCCGAGTACGCACTCATCCTGGCATTGATCGCCATCGTGGCGATCCTGTCGATGATCTTTCTCGGCGAGACGATCAACAGTCTGATGGACACGATCGGCAGCACGATCGACGCCGCCAGGCCATAGCAACAGGTACCAACCGCACAAGTCCGGACTCGGAGCGGATGCATCAGCATCACCGGATGGTCCGGGTCCAGGCACCCAGAGGTGCCATGGACGTGCTTCAGCACCCACTTCATCATCCTCGGTGCTGAGGACGTGCAGCACGCCTGCCGGCCGTCCCAGTGGACAGTTGGCGGCGGGGCTGTAACATCCGCCGGGCACGGGAGCTCGCAAGAGCGACCGAGCGTATTCATCTATCGGTGATCCGTGTGATGCGGGCACCACAAGACATGGAGGACCATCGAAATGGTCGACTTCCTGCTTCGCCGCGACGAGGATGGCCAGGGCCTGGCCGAGTATGCGCTGATCCTCGCGCTGATCGCCATCATCGCGATCGCTGCGCTCATCTTCCTCGGGGGCCAGATCTCCGAGATCCTCTCGACGATCGGCGTCCAGATCTAGGACGTTGCTCTTCTAGAGCTACCGAACAGCCCGTCCCCGCAAGGGGGCGGGCTGTTTTTTGTTGGGGCGTCTCGGGCAGAACCAAACCAGCACCTATCATCGATGGCGATGCAGGCCCCACCGAATGCACGCCTCCCTCACCCGGCAGATGCCAGTGACTGGCGGCCCGGGCCACCTGATTTCATCGGCGTCGGCACGGCGCGCTCCGGCACGACGTGGTGGGACAGCCTGGTCAACGCGCACCCACGCGTAAGCCGGCCGGCGGGCACCCCCAAGGAAGTGCACTTCTTTGACGATCGCTGGGCGAGCGGGCTGACCGACGACGACGTCCGCGCCTACCACGCCCTGTTCACGCGCCCGGCCGGCCATCTGTCGGGTGAATGGACGCCTGGTTACATGCTCGATGCATGGACGCCTGCGCTCCTCCATCGAGCGGCCCCGGACGCCCGACTGCTAGTCATGTTGCGCGACCCGGTCGAGCGGTTCCGCTCGGGGCGCACGCTGGCGGAGAATCGCCTGACCGTGGGCTCCACGGCCCGAGCCGCCGCCAATTCAGCGTTCAATCGCGGGATCTACGCCGATCAGCTGCTGCGACTGTGGTCGGCCGTGCCTCGCGAGCAGGTGCTGGTGCTCCAGTACGAGCAGTGCGTGGCTGATCCACGAGCCCAGCTGAAGCGCACCTTCGAATTCATCGGCCTTGAGCCAGAACTGGAGGCCGGCGTGGACGTGGTCCGGCGCGTCAACGAGTCACGGGGCCCCAAGGTCGAGCTGAGCGCGTGGCAGGAAGAGGAGCTGGTGCGTCGCTATGCGCCCGAGAACGCCCGCCTGGCGACCATGCTGCCGGAGCTGGACCTGTCTCTGTGGAAGTCGCCGGCGTGACTGTCAGGACATCAGCTCGTCGCATGCTGGTGCGAGGATCGCGCGCCTGGTATCGCTGGAGAGGTCCACACCCACCCGCCCCACCAGCGCCACCGGCCGTCCCGGCCGGCTGGAGCGTGGGTCCGCCGCACTACGTCGGGGTGGGCGCACAGAAGGCCGGCACGTCATGGTGGAACCGTCTCATCCAGGCACACCCCGATGTGTTCGAGGCCAGTGGCCAGCCCAAGGAGCTTCATTTCTTCGACCGTTCGTGGGAGACGCCATTCGACGACGCCGCCGCCGCTTCCTATCAGCGCTATTTCCCGGTCCCCCAGGGCGGCTACGCCGGCGAGTGGACGCCCGGGTACCTCATCGACTTCTGGACTCCGGAGCTCATCGCCCGCGCTGCCCCCGACGCGCGCATCCTGGTGCTGCTGCGGGACCCCGTGGAGCGCTTCCGGTCCGGCCTGACACACCAGCTGGCGACGTCGCGCAAGGCCATCGGCCATCGGGATATCCAGGGTGCCTTCCAGCGCGGTCTGTACGCTCCACAACTCCGCCGCGTGTTGGCGGCCTTTCCACGAGAGCGGGTCTTCATCGGCCAATACGAGGCCTGCCGGGCCGATCCCGCGGCGCAACTGGCTCGGACTTACGCGTTCCTTGGACTGGCTCCGCATGAGCTCTCCCGAGGTGACATCACAGGCGAGGTCAATCCCACGACCCGAGAGAAGTTCGAACTGCCGCCAGCGCTGCGTAGCGCCTTCCTCGATGGCTATGCGCACGACATCGCCCAGCTGCGGGACCTGGCCCCAGAGCTCGATCTGTCTCTCTGGCCGACCGCACGGGAAACCGGCCTGGGATAGCGTTAGCGGTCTGCCCTGTCTCAAGAGCCCAGTGTCAGCAAGATCGAGTCCCAGTTGATGCTGAGGTCCCAGATACCGGCGCCGACGAGCAGCAAGCCAGAGATGATCTCGATGTGGCGGTGGTGGCGGGCCAGGAACCGCACCACGATATCCTGGCGGGCGCGTGCCAACACGGCCAGCAGTACGAGGGGTAGGCCGAAGCCGAGCGCGAAGATCACGAAGGTCGCCATGGTGCCGATGGTCTCGGCAGCACCGACCGAGATGGCCAGGGTGACGATCAGGAACGGTCCGGCGCACGGCAGCGCGATCGGACCCAGGAACATGCCGTAGACGTACGCCTGTGACAGGGGACCGCTGGCGCCGGGCACCCGGATCGAGGGGACCTTCAGGAACGGGTTGATACCTGCGAGGAGCATGACGCCCAGGACGATGAGCAGGCCGTCGACGATGGGGACGGCAAAGCCCAGCACCTGGCTGATGGGCGCGGACACGGCGACGACGATGAGCCCGATGAGGAGCATCGAGGTGATCAGGCCGGCCAGCACGGCGAGCCCCAGGAACCCGGAGATGCGCCTGGCCTTGCCACTGCCGGGCGCAGCGCCGGCCGCCGCGGTCAGGTATGCCAGGAATGCCGGATACAGTGGCAGCAGGCAAGGCGAAGCTGCAGCGGCCAGACCAGCCCCGAAGGCGACCACGAGCCCATCCATCAACGCCGAGCCTACGGGCCTGGCGTTGACAGGTTGGTGACGGCTCTGGGTCTACCAGTCCAGCCAGCCGGACGAGGCAGCCTTGATCGACATCAGCAGGCGGCGCCCGTCGCCACTGGAGGGATCCAGGAAGTTGGGCTGGGTGGTGTCGTGGATGATGTACGGGTGGAGCCGTAGCTGGATCAGGTCGGCGCCATGGAAGGTGGCTTCCAGCAGCGCGGACTCCATCGTGTTGGTGGACCAGTTCTGGTCGAAGATGAGGTTGCCCATCGAATACAGCACGGGCACTCCATCGATGTCCTCGATAGAACCGGCGACGTGACTGTGCGCGCCCACGACCATGTCGACACCGGCCTTGACCCAGCGCGCGGCATGCTTGCGCATCGATGGCAGCGGCTTTCGCGTGTACTCGACGCCCCAGTGCGGAAAGACGATCACGAAGTCGGCCTTCTTCCTGGCCTTCTTGATGTCGGGCACCAGGTAGCGATCCAGGCACGGAGTCGCGCCGCTCTGGTTTGGCCCGGCCCAATAGATGGGCACGATGTCCAGGCAGGGGATGATGGCGATGCGTTCGTCGCCCGCTTCCAGGTAGCCGATCTGGCGAGCCTGGGCCAGATCCTTGCCCGCGCCGCCGAAGGCGATGCCGTTCTGGCGCAGGATGCGGCGCGTGTCCTTGATGCCATCACTGCCGTAGTCCTTGATGTGATTGTTGGCCAGCGACATGAAGTCGATGCCGGCTCGGGTGAAGATCTTGGTGAGCGCGGGCTTGCCACTGAAGCGAAGGCCGCTGGTGTGGTGGACCGCAGCGTCGGTGACCGGCTGTTCGTGGTTGGCGATGGCCAGCTCTGCGTCACGGAAGAGCTTGCGCACCTGCCCCTTGTTCCCAGTCAGCCGATAGCGCGGCACCACGTTGTCGTGGAACACCGGATCGCAGCAGCCGTGACCAGTGACACGAGCCGTACCGCCGTCGAACGGGTACCCGACGCCCTTGCCCTTGCGCACGACCTTGTCGTACACGCCCCGGTCGGTGAACGAGTCGCCACCGGCGACCAATACCCACGTCCGCGCCTGATCCCAGGCGTCACCGTCTGGCACCTGGAGCACGACCGAGAGTGGCCAGTCGGCGACATCGCCGACCCGATCGTTGCCTACCAGGCTGGCCCCGTTGATGCGCAGCGCCCGCATCGAGGGCGCCAGGTCCGTGGCAGCGAGCAGGCCCAGCCCACCCCGGCTGACCGAGCGAGCGACCTGCTCGGTATCACCCCGCTGCACGTCAGTATGGAACTGGATGCCCAGCTCGGCTGCGAGTCCATCAGCGATGCGGTCGTCGACGATGACACGCTTGTAGCCCTTGATGCGCCCCGTCTCCAGGGCCGACTTGATGTCCCGGCGCTGCAGACCCTCCTGCTTCGACCAGAAGCTGGCGACCGGGACGACCGGCGTGCTGGCTTCGACCAGGGCGGTCGCAGATCCTCCGGAAGCGGAGAAGCACTCGGAGCCAACGGCGACGGACTCGGGGCGGTGGAACCGCCAACCGGGAGAGCTGACGCCTGGGTGGTGCTGGAGACCTCGGGTTCGGCCAACGCCACCCGGCGGCGAGTCACGAGGTCGTCGTTGCTCCGGGCCTGCTCGTCGGGCACGGTCTCGGTCGGCAGCGCTGAACTCGCCGGCGCAGCGCTTTCCCTGGCCGCTGCATTCATGACGGCCGCTACGAACCCCAACATGGCAAACCCGAAGATAGCGACCAGGGCGATGACGAGGAGCTTGGATGCCATCTCGTCGCGGCGGGGATCGGTCGACGGTTGGGTCGACGGATTGCTCATGATGGCTCGGCGCCTCCCCTATCGGCGGCACAGCGGCATGCAGCGTGATGGCGGAAGTAGGGACTGGCGGACCCGACCGGATTCGAACCGGCGATCTCCAGCGTGACAGGCTGGCATGTTAGGCCGCTACACCACGGGTCCTGCGGAACGGAACTGTAGCAAATGCCGAGCTGATACGCCGCCGGGGATGGCTCGCTATGCTCCCGGGGCATGTCCGACCTGATCGATCTCCGTTCCGATACCGTGACGCGACCTACTCCTGCCATGCGTCGCGCCATGGCCGAGGCAGAGGTCGGCGACGACGTCTTTGGCGACGATCCCACCGTCATCGCCCTGGAGCATCGAGCCGCCGAGTTGACCGGCAAACCAGCCGGGCTCTTCGTCGCCAGCGGGACCATGGGGAACCTAGTGTCGCACATGGCCCACGTCCCGCGGGGTGGCGAGATCGTGGCCTCGGTCGGCGCCCACGTGGTGGAGCACGAAGCCGCAGGCCACGCCGTCATCACCGGCGCCTCCGTGCGGCAGCTCCCCGTGGGTCCCGACGGTGAGATGTCCCTTGATGCTCTCCGCAGCGCTCGCCACGACCCGTCGGACGTCCACCAGGCGCCGACCGCACTGGTCATGCTGGAGAACACACACTCGTCTTCGATGGGTCGGCCCCTGACGGCCGGGCATGTCCGCGCCGTCGGCCAGGTCGCCCACGAGATGGGCGTCCCGTTGCACGTGGATGGCGCCCGACTGTGGAACGCCGTGGTGGCACTCGACACGCCAGCTCACGAATTGCTGGCGGGTGCCGACAGCGCCACGTTCTGCCTGTCCAAGGGCCTGGCCTGTCCAGTCGGCTCGGTGGTCGTCGGCGAGCCAGACTTCATCATGCGTGCCAGGCGCGCTCGCAAGATCGTCGGGGGCGGCATGCGCCAGGTCGGTGTCCTCGCCGCTCCGGGACTGGTGGCCCTGAGCGACGGCCCCGACGGCATGATCGGTCGCCTCGCCGAGGACCATGACAATGCCCAACGCCTCGCCCAGGGACTGGCCGCGCTCGACGGTATCGACCTCGATCCAGATCGTGTGAGCACCAACTACATCGTGTTCGACATCACGCCACGTCCCGGCCAGGATCCCGAAGACGCTCGCGCGGCATTCCTGAGAGAGACCACCCAGCGAGGCGTGGCCTACATCGCCTACACCGATGGTGCAGTACGCGCGCTGACCCACTATGGCATCGAGCGGGCCGATATCGACCGGGCACTCCAGGTGACCGGTCAAGCCTTGCAGGCAGCCGGCCTGGCAGCGGTCAGGGCCTGAAGCGCATGACGCCGGCAACGAAGGCTTCAGCGGATGCGGACGCGGTGGTCGAGACGCTTGTCCAGGCCCGCTTCGACGAGATCGTGGAGTCCTCGCCGAGCCGGGCCACCGGGCTGGGCATCCACGAGTACGACGGCCAGCTGGCGGACCTGTCCCGATCCGCGCGAGAAGCCGACATCGCCGCAGAACGGCGCCACATCGAACGACTCGACGGCATCGACCCGCTGACGCTGTCGTCGGGACCGCGTTTCGAGCGTGACGTGGCGCTGCATTCCGCCCGCCTGCGCCTCTACGAGGCAGACGTCGTGCGAGGTTGGGAACGACGCCCTTCTGCGAGCGACGAGATCGGCGATGCCCTGTTCCTCCTGCTGGCCCGTGACTTCGCGCCGCTCGACGTGCGCCTCGAATCCATGATGCTCCGGATCGAGGCCATCCCGGACGCCTTGCGGCAGGTGCGCGACAGCCTCGGCCCGGAACCTGTTCGACTCTGGCTCGAGCTGGAAGCCAAGGCCGCCGCACAACTGCCGCTACTGATCGATGAGGCGGTGACCCAAGCGCAGGAGCTCTGGGCGGGTCAGCCTGGCCTCCAACGACTTACCAGAGCGGCGCGTGACAGCGTGGAAGCTCTCGACGCATACCACGACTGGATCGGGCAGCAGCACGAGCGCGCCACCGATCTGGTGGCACTTGGTCGGGAGACCCTGGATGGATTGGTGGCGCGGCGCGCGTTCGATGGCCTTGATACCGACGCCATCCTGGCCATCGGCGATGAACAACTGGAGGCCATGCACCAGGCGCGTCAGGAAGCAGGACGAGCCATCGATCCAGACCTCAGTGAGGCCGAGGTAGTGGCTCGCGTGAAGTCCCTCGGTCCGACCGGCTTCGAACAAGCCCTGCACGGCTATCGCGACGCGATGTGGCGGGCACGAGCCTTCATCGCCGAGCACGACCTGGCGACGCTGCCGGTCGGTGACGTGCTGGAGGTCATGCCCACACCCACGCACATGCGGAGCACCACCCCGCTGGCGGCCTATTTCGACCCGGCTGCCTTCGACCGTCCCCTTCGCGGCGTCTACATCGTGACGCCCTCGGTCGACAATGACCCCGGGGCGATGCGGGAGCACAACTGGGCATCCATCGTGAACACCAGCGTTCACGAGGCCTATCCCGGCCACCATCTGCAGCTCTCGGCTGCACTATCCGCACCGACGCCGGCCCGACTGCTGGTGGAGGCACCGGAATTCGTCGAGGGCTGGGGCATGTACTGCGAGCAGATGATGCTCGACGAAGGTTTCGAGGACAGTCCCGAACGACGGGTCATCGTGGCTACGGACGCCATCTGGCGAGCGGCTCGGATCATCCTGGACATCCGGCTCCATCGGGGCCAGATCGGCGTCGAAGAGGCCATCGAATTCCTCATCGAACACACCGGGTTCGAGCGCCCGGTGGCGCGGGCGGAGGTCTATCGGTACACACAAACGCCCGGCTACAACCTGTCCTACCTGCTGGGCAAGGTGCTGTTGCTGCGGCTCCGAGCCGATGAGCAGGCGAGACTGGGCGATGCCTTCTCGCTCAAGGCCTATCACGACGCGCTGCTCTACTCGGGCAGCCTGCCCATCTCGTTCCATCGACGCTTGCTGGCGGGCGAGGGTGGCGGTCCATCCTCACCGGGACCCGCTGCCGTCAGCTGATGGAGATCGTCCCGAGCATCGACCTGAAGGCGGGTCGTTCGAGATTGGTGTGGTGGCCGGGGGCCTCGACGGGCGTGGGCACGCCGACCGACCGCCCGGCCGCCATCGCCGGGGCCTTTGCGGCGATGGGTGCGCGATCCATCCACCTCGTCGACCTCGACGGCGCGACACAGGGGAGACCGGCCAACCTGGAGGCCATCGGGTCGATCGCGCGGGCGGTGGCCAAGCCACTCCAGCTGGCCGGAGGCGTGGATGGCCCCGAACAGATCGAGATCGCCTATGCCGCTGGCGCCACGCGCGCGGTCATGCCGCTATGGGCAGTCGCCGAGGACCACACGCTCCTGGTGGACTGCCTGCGCATCGGAGGCGACTGGCTGGCTGTGGGCCTGGATGCTCGGCCGGAGAGCCTGCGAGCGTATCCATGGAAGCATCGCACGGCGCCACGATTGGATGACCTGGTGACCGAGCTGTACGCGAGCGGCGTCCAGCGTTTCGTGTTCTCGCACGTCACCCACGACGGCGTTGCCATGGTCCGCCGCGTGGCTGAAAGCCTGGACGCTGAGGTCATCGTTGCCGGCGGCGTATCCGATCTTGGCGGCCTCCACCAATTCCGCGACGCTGGCGTGTCAGCCGTGATCCTGGGTGAAGCGGTGTTCACGGGCGCGATCGACCTGGAAACGGCCGCGAGCGAGATGGCTTGACTTGTCGAGGCAGGGTCCAAGCACGGATCGGCCGGAAATGTTACGGAACCTTCATCTATGCAAGGTGAATAGACCCTTGAGTTCCAGTATCCGGTGCGGCTACTATCTAGTCCGTGCTGCTCGACAGCACTACTGACCTAGACGCAAGGTCATGGGTAGGTTGGGTTAGGGTAGCCGGTGAAGCCGGCGTCATAGATGCCCTTGCGCCGTGGCAGATCGATCAGTAGCTTGCTGCTGATCAAGCCGGGACAGTCAAAGCGACCCCGCTTCGGCGGGGTCGCCTCGAATTCTGGCTTGCGATATCTCGCGGGCGGCTGGCGCTAGACCATGCGCTCGGGGCGTACCAGCTCGTCGAACTCGTCAGCGCTGACATAGCCCAGCGCCAGTGCCGCTGCCTTCAGCGTGGTCCCCTCCTGGTGTGCCTTCTTGGCGACCTCGGCAGCCCTGTCGTATCCGATCGACGGGCTCAGTGCTGTGACCAGCATCAGTGACTGGGAAACAAGCTCCGCGATCCGTTCTCGATTGGCGGTCACACCGGCTACCGCGAACTCGCGGAAACGATCGCAGGCGCCGGCCATCAGGCGGCTGGAACGGATCACGTTGGCGGCCACCAGGGGCTTGTAGACATTCAGCTCGAAGTGGCCCTGGGAACCGGCGAACTTCACCACGGTGTCGTTGCCGAAGACCTGCGCCGCCACCATCGTCATGGCCTCCGCCTGGGTTGGATTGACCTTGCCGGGCATGATCGACGAACCTGGCTCGTTCTCGGGAAGGGTCAGCTCGCCCAACCCAGACCGTGGGCCACTGGCCAGCAAGCGCAGGTCGTTAGCGATCTTGGTGAGGCTTGCCGCCAGCGTCGCCAGTGCACCACTCGTGAACACCATGGCGTCGTGCGCAGCGAGGGCTGCGAACTTGTTGGGAGCACTCACGAACGGAAGGCGGGACAGTTCGGCGATACGCGTCGCCACGGCCTCGCCGAATCCTGGTGGAGCGTTGAGCCCGGTGCCCACCGCCGTTCCGCCGATGGCCAGCTCGTAGAGCCCCGGGAGCGTGGCCTCGATGCGCCCGAGGTCGGCATCGAGCTGTGCGACATAGCCGCTGAACTCCTGTCCCAAGGTCAGCGGCACGGCATCCTGGAGGTGGGTACGCCCGATCTTCACGATATCGTCGAAGTCGGCCGCTCGCGCGGCCAGCTCGTCACGGAGGCGGCCCACCGATGGCAGCAGGGTGCGCACGATGAGCTCGGCCGTGGCAACGTGCATGGCGGTCGGGAAGGTGTCATTCGAGGACTGTGACTGATTGACGTGGTCGTTGGGATGGACCGGATCCTTGCTCCCCATGACACCGCCCGCCAGTTCGATGGCGCGATTGGCGATGACTTCGTTGGCGTTCATGTTCGATTGGGTGCCCGATCCGGTCTGCCAGATGTAGAGGGGGAAGTGGTCGTCGAGGTGCCCGGCGGCGACCTCTCCAGCAGCCTTGATGATGAGCGGTGCGATGTCATCGGCCAGGCGGCCGTCGGCATGATTCACGTGAGCGCACGCCTGCTTGAGCAGCCCCATGGAATGGATGATCTCTCGAGGCAGACGCTCGGCATCGGGATCGCCGATGGCGAAGTGGAGCAGCGATCGCTGCGTCTGGGCGCCCCAGTAGCGGTCGGCCGGCACCTCGACGGCGCCCATGGAGTCGGTTTCGGTGCGGGTGGTGCCGCTGGTCGGTTCGGTCATCGCTCGACTGTAGCGCAGCCGGTCTGGTGACCGGCTCGGGTACGGCCTGCTGCGGTTACGGCCGGCAGCACGGTCAGCGAGACCACCATCGACCTCATCGTCTGGCGGTGCTCCAGACGACGGCCACTGCGCACGGCTGTGTTCTAATGGCAAACGTGGCGCCCGTAGCTCAGTGGATAGAGCGTCTGCCTCCGGAGCAGAAGGCCGTGGGTTCGAGTCCCGCCGGGCGCGCCAGACTCTTGATGCGAGCGTATATCGAGCTGTTCCGGCATCCGGTTCGGGAGTCGCCGCCCCGACCACTGTCTGTGGAGTTCACGCGCCGCAGCAATCCTGGGTCGATGTGGAAATCCTGCGCCCATCAGCCAGCTGACTGGTCCTTGGGCTTCGCGAGCACGTACACGAGTCGCCCTTGCCCACGTAGGTGGCGGTCGTCGACACGAGGGTCGTCCAAAACGCCGCGGGATGTGCTGGTGAGAACCGGCACCAAGCCATGCGTTCGTGAGTCGGCTTCGATCTCGCCGGGTCCGAACCAATGTGATCGCGGCATCCAATCCCCGGGTTCAGCGCCGAGATAGGAGGACTTCTTTGTCAGCTTGTCGCCGTGCTCCAGGTGATGCGGGTTGTACAAACGACGCCCGACCTGCATCGCCATCAGCGCCATCTGGAAACCACGGCTGTGATGAAGCGACGTCACAAAGATGATGGCCAATCCGCCGGAGGCCAGGACTCGCGCGACTTCGCCGAGAGCCTCCATAATGGGCCCGAACGACGGCCTCCTCGTCGGGCCACAGCACGGAGTGTCCGGTCCACGTTTCCTGCTTCCGGCCCTTCTCGAACATCCTCGTCACCGCGCAGAGCGACAGTTCGGATGGGCCCAAGGTCTCGTCGTCCACAGGAACGGTTCCTCTCCTTCCTGGGCGCCTTCGAGTGACGTGCCAGGCATGATACGGCGGCGTGCCCCAGACCTCAAACGGCGGGACCGAAACGGAGACCAACACGACCGGCGACCAATTCCTGGCCACGTTCGCAAGCGCCGGGGCAGCCATCCGCTGCGCGGCGT
Source organism: uncultured Chloroflexia bacterium (assembly GCA_963764785.1). Lineage (GTDB taxonomy): Bacteria > Chloroflexota > Limnocylindria > Limnocylindrales > CSP1-4 > JAFMJV01. The sequence continues at coordinate 781,664 of CAVXTU010000001.1, forward strand.
CGATCCGGGACGGGACCGACGAGATCGGCCTTCCGGTCCGTGCCGGCGTCCATACTGGTGAGGTCGAGCTGGTGCCGGGCGATATCGCCGGCGTGGCGGTCCACGCTGCGTCACGGGTCATGGCCCTGGGGGGTGCCTCGGAGGTGATGGTCTCAGCGAGCACGCGTGGGATGGTCGAAAGCACTGAGTTCCGCTTCGAGTCGCGCGGAACGCGGCAGCTCAAGGGCATGCCCATGCCGCTCGAGGTGTTCGTGCTGACCGACTGATGCTTAGGGGTCCGGTTGATCCAGTCGTCTCCGGCCCTGGACTTGAGGGCGAATCCACAAGGAGGTATACGTGAGGTTCAGGATCCATCCCGAGCTGCCGGCCGTCGATATCGCCCGCGCACACGCGTGGTATGCGGAGAAGCTGGGCCTCGAGCCGGTGAGCGTGGGCAACGAGCCATATCGGCCCGGTGATCGGATCGACCCTGACACCGAGATGCTGTACGAGACCGAGACAGCTCGCTTCGGTGTCTATCGATCCGACCACGCCGGCCGCAACAAGGCCACGGCCGCACGGCTCGTGGTCGACGACTTCGATGCCGCACGGGCCGAGCTGCTGGCCAATGGGGTCATCTTCGAGGACTACGACCTCGGCGACGACTTCAGGACGGTCGATGGCGTGCTGCTCTCACCAGATGGCGAGAGGACGTCCTGGTTCAAGGACTCGGAGGGCAACATCCTGGCGCTTGGTTCGTCATAGCGTCCAGCCGGGACGGGCGCCGCCATCAGGTCAGGTGTTGATGGGGCGACGGCACCGCGTTGCGTCCGCCCCCGCCGGGCAGGTCGTCCCTGCCTGGACCAGCTCCGCCATCGGCAAGGCTGGACGGGTCAAGATATGCTGTTGTCGGTATGGACGATACTTTCAGCAATGACTGAACACACGCGGAAGCGCATCCGCCCCGGAACGGCCGAGATGGTCGAGCAGATGGGGACGTTCCTGCAGAGCCTCGGTGTCCCGCGGGCCGCCGGCCAGATGCTGGGCTACCTGCTTGCCTGTGATCCGCCCGAGCAGTCCGCGACCGACATCCGTGACGCTACCGGCATGAGCGCAGCTTCGGTGAGCTCAAGTGCCCGTCTGCTCATCGGGATCGGGTCGGTCGAGCGGCGTCACCGTATCGGGGACCGCAAGACCTACTACCGGCTGCGCGCGGACTTCTGGATGGAGTCGGCCCGACAGAAGCTGGCCATGTTCGATGGGCTCGCCGACATCGGAAGGAGGATCACAGCCGCAGGGGCGGTCGATCGAGAGGACGGCATCAGGGAGATGGTCGCCTTCGCCGAGTTCTGGCAGGAAGAGCTGCCGGGATTCAGCGAGCGTTGGGAGGCCATGCGAGCATCACTGCGAGAGGGATGATGACCACACCAGGAACGGCTGCACCGCCCATCAGGACAGAAGGGCTCACGAAGCACTACAAGGATGTCAAGGCGCTGGTCGATCTCGATCTGGAGGTCGAGCGTGGCGAGGTATTCGGGTTCCTGGGCCCCAACGGCGCCGGCAAGACGACGACCATTCGGAGTCTGCTTCACTTCATCTTTCCGACCAGCGGCAAGGCCACGGTGCTGGGCCTGGACGTCGCCACCAATGCCGTCGAGGTGCGAAGCCGGATCGCCTACATGCCCTCGGAATACTCGCTCTATCCCAAGCTCACCGGCGCTGAGAACATCACCTACCTGGCAAACCTGCGTGGCGGCGTCGAGGCGACGATCGTGAACTCGCTGGCCGAGCGCCTCGAGATCGATCTCAGCCGCAAGGTGGGTGACCTGTCCACGGGCAACAAGCAGAAGGTCGGACTCATCCAGGCATTCATGAAGGAGTCCGAGTTGATCATCCTCGACGAGCCCAGTACCGGTCTGGACCCGTTGATGCAGCAAGAGCTACAGACGATGATCCGTGAGGTCCGAGACGATGGCCGCACGGTCTTCCTGTCAAGCCATAGCCTTGCCGAGGTCGAACGCGTCGCCGACCGGGTCGGCATCCTGCGGCACGGCCGCCTGGTCGTCGTCGAACGCATCGATGCACTCAAGCGCAAGGCCATCCGGCGCATCGACCTGGAGTTCGACGCACCAGTCCATACCGCCGACTTCGAGGCCGTGGATGGTGTGCGTTCCGCCGAGGCTCGCGGCAACAGCATCGTGGTCTCCTTCGAGGGCTCGGTCAACGGGTTGCTCCGGGCCGCGCTGGATCACAACGTGGTCAACCTGAACAGCCACGAGGCCGACCTTGAGCAGATCTTCCTAGCCTATTACCACGGAGATGACGCCGATGCGTGACCGTCTGCTCGGCAGCGTCTTTCGCAAGACCATCCGGGACTGGCTGTTGTGGACGGTCATCGCCGTCGTCGCGATGTGGCTGATCTCGTTGCTCTACATCGCGATCATGGGCACCTCCGGCGACGCCTACTCGACCATGCTGGACGACCTGCCCGATGTCATCACCAAGATCTACGGACAGAATGACGGCACGGCGGCTGGCCTGGCGATGAGCGGCATCTACTCGCTGATCGGGCCGCTCGTGCTGCTGTCCTACGCCATCGGACTGGGGTCCAGCGCAGCCGTCGGCGAGGAGGAGGCGCGCACGCTCCCCATCCTGCTTTCGAGTCCGCTGCGTCGTCGCTCCATCCTGCTGGCCAAGACCGCCGTCGCGACCCTCGGTGTCCTGGCGATCATCTCGCTGACGTGGCTCGGCGTGGTACTGGCCGCAGCCGTGGTCGGCCTGGACCTCTCGAATCAGAACGTGGTCGGCGCAAGCATCCAGCTGCTGGGCATGGTCCTTCTCTTCGGAGCTCTGGCCCTGGGCATCAGCGCGTGGCGTGGATCCTCCGGGATCGGTATCGGCCTTGCCGCCGGGGTCGCCGTGGCGTCGTACTTCGTCACGACGCTTTTCCCGGTGGTCGACCAGCTTGCGGGCGTGGCCAAGCTCACGCCGTGGTATCTGTTCAGCGGAGCGGACGCGCTGCGCGACGGCGTCAACCTCATCCTGCTGGCCGTCGCCATCATCGTCGCCGCAGGCCTGTTCGGCGTGGGTGCCTACGCCCTCGACCGGCGTGATCTGAAGGGATAGGGCATGACCACCGTCATCCCCGGTGTTCGTCGACACCAGCGACTCATCCTGGGTAGCCCCCTCACCAAGGCCATCGCCGATCGCCTGCTGATGACGGTGCTCGTGGGCATCGGCATCGGTGCCATGGGCGTCGCGATGGGTCCACTGTTCCTCGCGCTCGAGAACGTGCTCGCCGAGATGCTGGCCCAGATCCCCAAAGGCGTGATGTCCGTCGCTGGCGGCGCCGACATGGCCACGCCGGCCGGCTACTACACCGGCGAGATGTACTCGATCGTGGTGCCGTTCGCGGTCATGTTCGTGGCCGTCTCGTCAGCTGCCCGGGCCATGGGCGGCGAGATGGAGAACCGCACGATCGGCCTGGTGATGGCCACCCCGACGCGGCGCACCCGACTGGCCATCGACAAGATCATCGCCATGGTCGTGCATGTCCTGGTGGCGTCCGGGCTGATCGGGCTCGGTGTGTGGGTCGGCGTGGTGGTCAGCGGTGTCGACATCGCATCGAGCGGTGTCATCGCCATCACGGTCATGCTGTCGCTGCTCTCGATCGCCGTGGGCGGGCTGGCCATGGTCGTGTCGATCATCACCGGCCGTGGCGTCTTGGCGATGCTGGTGGCCATGCTGGCAGCTGTTGCTGCCTACGCGTGGTCGAGCTTCGTGCCGTTGGCGGATGCGGTGGCCGACCTGGCATGGCTCTCGCCGTGGCACCACTACATCGGCACCGACCCCCTGGGTTCCGGCCTCGATGTGGCTTCGGCTGCCTGGCTGTTGGTCCTGGCCCTGGCGCCGCTGATCGCCAGCGTGTACCTGTTCGAACGGCGCGATATCGCCGCCTGACACACCAGCTTCGGTCAGATCGGTGGCTCGGGTGCCGCGTACGGTGGCGGCTCCATCGGCAGCGGTGCTGCCTGTGATGGCTCCCGTCGGATGGGTCGCGTCCACCAGAACCAGGCCAACACCGTGATGGCCATCGCACCGAGCATCACGTACAGCGTCGGCAGCGGCCCGATCTGTGATGACAGCCAGCCAGCAACCAGTGTCGAGATCGATGAGACGGTCAGGGCCAACCCGAAATCGACCGAGAAGACCCGGCCCCGGATGCGGTCCGGGGCGGCTCGCTGCAAGCCGAATGACGAGAGCGTCCACTGCGCCCCACCACCAAGGTGACCCACGAACACGAAGAACGCCGCGACCAGGACGACCGGTGACAGCGGGATCAGGGCATAGCCGATGAGGTAGACCACGAACGACAGGCCGATCCCACGGATGAGCAGAGCGCGGTCGTCGGTCGCATACCGACGGGCGATGAACGGCCCGACCAGGGCACCGATGCCACGACCGGCGAAGAGGATCCCGATGCCCAGCTCACCGGCCCCCCAAAGTTCGTCGCTGGTGATGGCCAGCATGCTCACGATGCCGGTGGCCACCCCGAAGGTAGGCTTGGTCAACAGCAGGGATGAGACCGTTCGGTCGTGACGAGCCAGGGCCAACGTCTCGGTGAAGGTCGAAACCAGTCCGCCGAGACCACCGGGCACCGAACCGGCCGGATCCGCGCCGGCCTCGCGAAGGGAACGCCTGACCGACCACACCAGCGTGCCCGAAACGAAGAACAGGACCGGGTAGAGCATGAACGTGATGTCGCGCCCGACGGTGGCGGCGACCACGCCGCCGATCGCCGCTCCGATGGCGACCATCGTGCCCCACGCCGAGCCGATCAGCGCATTCGCCGTGGGCAAATCGTCGGGATCGACCAGGTTGGGCAGCGATGCCGAGACGGTCGGCTCGAAGAACGCCGCCCCGAAGGCCAGCAAGGCGACCACGGCGAACGCGATCCAGACGCTGTCGGCGCTACCGGCGAAAAGCAGCCCGATGCAGATGATGCCTCTGGCGATGTTCGCTCCGGCGAGCAGCTTGCGCCGATCGAAGCGGTCGGCCAGCACACCGGCGATCGGCGTGGCCACCAGGAACGGGGCCATCTGGAGTACCAGGATCACCGATGCTGCGGCCGTCGAGTCGGTCAGGTCCAGGACGAGTCCGATGAGCGCGACCGTGGCGAACCAATCGGCCGCGAAGGCGATCAGGAGCGCAACGTAGAGCCGTGTGAAATCCGGGTTGCGCCTGAGTAGCCAGAGAACGGACTGGACGCGTGACATCGCCCCGATAGTAGGACCACACACGGTTCACCCTCGGCGTGGCACACTCCGGCCGATGACGAACCACCCGCTTCCTGCGTTCAGATGAACATCCGGCGCCGCATCCGGCGTCTGGTCCAGCCTGGCCCATCGGTCAAGCAGGGCAAGCCAAAGAGCCCCACCGGCAAGCCTCGGCCGGAAGTGCCACCGGGCTGGCACACCGGGCCTCCGGACTTCATCGGGATCGGTGTGCAGAAGGCCGGTACGACCTGGTGGTGGAAGCTGCTCGAGAAGCACCCCGATACCGTCGGCCGGATCAAGGAGACACACGAGCTCACGCGGCTTGGCTGGCGGCCCATGTTCGACAAGGACAGCGAGTCGTATCACCGCTTCTTTCCGCGACCCGAGGGCAAGATCGCGGGCGAGTGGACGCCCCGCTACATGACCGTGCCGGGCGTGGCCGACACCATGAAGGCGCTCGCGCCCGAGGCCAGGATCCTCGTGCTGCTGCGCGATCCAGTCGAGCGATATCGCTCAGGGGTGGGCCAGTGGCAGAAACGCAAGGAGCGACGCGGCAAGCGCCTGAACCTGTGGGCCGGCCGCAAGGATGCCTACGCTCGGTCCTTCTACGGATTCGCCCTCCAGCCCTACATCGAGGCCTTCGGACGCGATCAGATGCTTATCCTGCAGTTCGAGAAGTGTCGCGAGGATCCGGCACGCGAGTACAAGCGGACGCTCGATTTCCTGGGTCTGCGGGAGTGGCTGCCCGGTGAGGACGTCCTGGGCCGACCGGTCAACGTCAGCAAGAAGCGACCCTCCCCCAAGACGCTCGACGAACCTTCCGACCTGGTCGAGTCACTCGAGGACGACGTCCGGCTGCTGCTCTCGTTCGCGCCGGAGATCGACCTCTCGTTGTGGCCGAACTTCCGGCATCTCGCGGACGGCACAGCGGCCGCATCGACCGACTGACCGGTGGTGCGTGACATCGCAGCGCGCCCGATCGATCCGCCTTTCACGGGCCGCCTGAACAAAGGGGCGGCCGCTCTCCGAGCAGCCGCCCCTGGATCCTGCCCCTATGGAGTGATCTTGATCACTCCTCCCGCACCAGGTCCCAGGATCGTCCCAGTCGTCACGTAGACGCTGCCATCGGCGTCCACAGCCAGGCCACCGGGCGCCATGAGCTGCTCGCCGGTGGCGACGACCGTGGGGTCACCGCCACCAGGCGGCACGCTGAGAACCGCGCCCACGGGCGGCGCATCGCCGCCGAAGACACCCATCAGGCCATCGTGGACGATCTCAGCCACGTAGAGCGTCCCATCGGGCGCGAAGTCAAGGTCGATGATGTTGGTGAAGCCGGTGGCGTAGACCGTTGGATCCTCACCAGGGACCACGCGGAACACCGAGGCGCCGCCGATCGGGAACGGACCACCGGTGAGCTGGCCCACGTAGTAGGCGCCGTCGGGTCCGACCACGACGGACGTCGGGACCGACTGGACGGGGACCGAGACCATGTCGCTGTCGCCAGCGGCGCCATCAGCCGGAGCCTCGCTGGCCATCTCCTGGCCCTCGGCCGGAGGCTCACTCGAGGCCGGAACGTCGCCGGCCGCAGGGGCGGCACTCTCGGCCGGGGGACCACCTTCGCCTTCGGGGGGCGGACCCATCTGCGCCAGCAGCGCCTTGGAGAATTCGTGCATGGTGGGCGGGAAGAGCGCGGCCAGTGACACGGTCCCGGAATCGTCGACCAGGAGCAGGTCGTTGCCGCCGGCATCGGCCACGGCCACGCCGCCGTCGCCGATGGCGACCGAGAACGGGTTGGAGTCCGGCATGCTGCCGGTGAACTCCGCATCAGGATCGTCAGTCGACTCGAAGGCCGACACATCGGCGACCGGCTCGACCGTGCCGTCGCTGGAGCCTCGCATCAGCCATCCGGCAGTCTGCAGGTCCGACGGCAAACCCGCACGGTCGGCAGGATCGGTGCCCAGGTTCATGATGAAGTAGAAGCTATCGTCATCGATGAGCGCCACGTCGGAAACGCCGCCCACATCCTGTTCGCTGCCGGCTGAGGGCAGGCCGTCGATGACCTTGTCCACTGTGCCATCGGAGATATGAAGGATGGCTCCGGTGGGTCCGAAGCAGATGCCCGCCTCCTCGATGCAGGTGTCGCCGTTGGCGCCGGCGGCTGCGACCCATAGGCTCCCGTCCGAGGCGATATCGATGCCGCGTGGTGTATCAAGCCCTTCGGCCACCACCTCGATGGTCGGATCCTGCGCAAAGGCAGGTGCCGCGAGTGCGGCGACCAGCGCCAGGCTGCACGCGAGAGCAGCACCGTTCCGATGTCTCATGGGATAGACCCACTCCTTTCAAAAGACCGTTGCGTCGGGGGGTCGAATGCCGCTCCCGGTCTACGGTCAGATGAGTAGGTATAGCACCGAGTCGCGAAGCCTGTTGGTGCATCGGATTAGCGCGTGTCGGCCACGGTCTCAGCCATCGAACGAGCACGCGCCAGCACGTCTTCTATCATCTCCATCGTCAGTCGTCCGGTGAAGGTGTTCTGCTGGCTGGGGTGGTAACAGCCCAGCACACGGTACGGTCCCACCAGGGCCTCCGAGCCGTGCCCGAAGCGCGGCTTGGGAGACACCCGGTGACCCTCTCCAGCAAGGACGCGGAGAGTCGCATCCCAGGCGTAGCCGCCCAGTGCCATGATCACCCGGACCGACGAAAGCAGCCGCAGCTCGCGCGCCAGGAACGGCAGGCAGTTGTCGCGTTCCACGGTCGTTGGCTTGTTGGCCGGGGGGGCACAGCGATTGACCGCCGCGATGTAGGCGTCATCCAGGATGAGCCCGTCAGCGGGTCCGACCGAGCGAGGTCGAGGTGAGTATCCAGAGCGATAGAGCGCTTCGAACAGCAACTCGCCGGAGCCGCCCGGGTTATCCCCGGTGAAGACGCGCCCCGTTCGGTTACCTCCGTGCGCGGCTGGCGCCAGGCCGACCAGCAGCAGCCTGGCGGCCGGGTCGCCGAACCCGGGGACCGGCCGACCCCAATACACGGACTCACGGTGTCGAGCTACCTTCGTGCGAGCGGTCTCCTCGCGCCACGTCACCAGGCGAGGACAGAGACGACAGGTGGCGATGTCCGCGACGAGGTCACCCAGCCGATCGGTGCTCATCCCTCCGTAGCGGCGTCCTCGGGCATGTCCGGCCGGGCGACCAGCTCATAGCCGACCGTGGCCGCGCGCCGCTTGAGCCTGGCCGCGGCGTCGGGGACAACCGTCGCGCCAAGCAGCGAGTCACGTCCCGAGAGTGCATCGATGAACTCGTCCCAGGCCTCGCGATTGATGTACCACGACCCATCCCATTCATTCCAGCCGGTAGCGGCACGGACCGCGCCGTTCTCGAACCAGTGCGCTGGCAGCGTGTCTGCCTCGGCGGCCGTCCGGAGTTCGTCGGCCGGTAGCGCCAGCAGCGCACGCGATAGCTCGACGGCTCGCCAGGCCTGGGCATCGCTGCCTCCCGAGCGCCGCGCCAGGTCACCGACAGCAGACGCTGCGTCCCATTCGTCGAAGGCTGCCGCAGCGCGCACCGGGTCGCTCCCGCAGGCGACGTCCGCCACCGCGCTGAAGATCGCCCATCCGGCGATAGCCTGGGCCGCCAATCGCGGACGGATGGCCCTGGCCTCACTCGCCAGCTTGGCTGTTTCGTACGCGATGCTAACGGTATCGTCCATGTATCCCGCCGCTTTCGCGACCCGCTGGACCGCGCCCGCGAGGCTGGCGCGAGCGGCGTCGGCGCCAAGCTGCGTATCGACGTCCGTGCTGGCCTGCGGCAGGAAAGCTTCCTGGGCGACCCGAGTCGCGAACAGTCCGGCCACGCCCGCGCGAATCGGCTCGTCCTGCATCCGCTGGCGCGCCTCGTGGGCGTCGGGCACACCGCCAAGGCCGATACGCTGTGCCAACTGAGCCCACCCGGCAGCCACGCCGTCGCTGACTTCCTCGAAACCGAGGAATACGTGACAGGCGTAGCCATCAAGGACGAGCTCGAGACCGTGCTCGCGCAGGTCCCTGGTCTGGCGGAGGTAGTCGAGCCCCGCTCGATGGTCGCGCAGGATCACAAAGCCTTCGGGGTCGTGACCCAGCCCCAGCGCTTCGGCGACACCCGGGATCCGCACGTGTGCCCGGGGGTAGCGATTGAGGTAGACCACGAGCGAGCGTCGCTCCGCGCGCATCGGCCGGCCCGTGGTCTGCCCGGTTGGCGTAGCAAAAGACATCGGGCTGCTGTCCATCGCCATCCACGGCCGTCAGCTGCCGGAAACCCGCAGAGCCGGCGAACCGCCAGCGCTCCTTCAGGAGTGGGAAGATCTGCCGCCGATGCCGGTCGACCAGGCCCCAGTCAGGCCGTTCATCGCGTTGCGGATGCCGAAACTCCATGCCGTACTGCTCGCTGTAGCCTTCGACCTGGCCGTGGCCGAACATCGGAAGGCCCGGCAGGGTGGCCAGCAGCGTTGCCACCCCAAAATACTTATCATGGCTACCGAACTGCTCGACGGCAGACCGCTCGTCCGGGTTGTTCATGAAGTTGACGTAGCGACCCAGGATGCGATGGTCGAAGGCGAGTGTCTCCCGGATGACCGCCTGGTACTCGGCGTTCTTCTCGTCGCGCAGCATGTGCATGAAGGCGCTGTTGTAGACCCGGTGCATGCCAAGGGTGCGGACGAAATAGCCTTCCATCAGCCAGAACGCTTCCGCGAGCAGGAGGGTGTCCGGCACCTCTGCGGCAACCCGGTCGACGACCTCGCGCCAGAATTCCTGCGGCATCAACCGACGCAGCTCGTCGGCGGGGAGGGCGGCGGCCGAGCGCGACGGGATGCCGGATTCGTGGCCCGGCTGGGGATACCACAGCCGCTGGATGTGCCGGCGGGCCAGGACCATGGCGGCATCGAAACGGATCACGCTGAAGCGACGGGCGACCTCAAGGATCTGGGCGATGACGGCCTCGCGGACCTCGGCCCTGGCGTAGTCCAGCTGCGCCGTGTCGTTCCAGGGAAAGCTGGTGCCATCGTTCCCGTGGTAGATATAGCGTTCCTCGCCGCTGGCCTTGTCGATCCGCTTGAACACCACCGCCGCATCTGACGAGTCCCAGTAGTGATCTTCGAGCTGGATGGCCACGCGATCGTCAGAGGAGAGGTCCTTCCCAGTGAAGGCATACGACTCGAAGGGCGGGAACGTCGAGGCGATGAAACGTTCCGGGTGCTCGATCACCCAGCTGGAGTCGATGCCCATATGGTTGGGGACCATGTCGGCGGCCAGACGCAAGCCTCGCGCCGCGGCCCGTTCTCGCAGGTCGTGCCATGCAGCGTCACCACCGAGCTCGTCGGCGATGCGATAGTCGGCCACTGAGTAGGCCGAAGCCATGGCGTCGGGATTGCCGCGCATCTGCTTGATGCGTTGTGATGCCCCGCTGCGCTCCCACAGGCCGATGAGCCACAAGCCGGTGAAACCCCGGGCTCGCAATTCGTCGAGCTCCTCGTCGGGGATCTGGTCGAGCCGGCTGATCTGGCGCTGGTAGTCACGGGACAGCTGCGAGAGCCAGACATAGGTGGACTTGGCCACGAGGACGAGCTCGGCCATCCAGTCACGGTCCTGGCTGAACGCTTCGGGCTCGTCCTCGAAGCCCTTGAAGCCCGCTAGTGCCGCGGCATCGGCGTGATCGCCGCTCCCACCGGACTGTCTGGAGCGCAGCCACGCGACCCGCTCCACCTCGTCGAGCGCACCGAGTTGGCGATCGATGTGCAGCAGATCGGCATCGTCGAGCCATCCGGCCCAGTGGACACGGATCCAGCGCAGCTGGGCTGCCAGCGACTGTGGCGCCGCCTCCATGGGCTCACGCAGTCGCCGGAGCAGCGTCCGCGCAGGGGCTCGGAGCTCAAGCTCTGCCTCATCGACGTCGAGGTCATCACCGGCGAGGCCGTCGAGCAGACGTTGCTGCGCAGCGACCGACAGAGCTGGGTCATAGGTGAGCTCGCGGTAGGCGGCTGCGGCTGGATTACTGGCCGTGATGCTGGTCAGGGCCAACTCTTCCAGGGCCGCTTCACGAGGCGGCAGGAGACCGCCGTCACGCGCCAGCCACTCCGCGGCGGTCAGCGTCTCCTGGTAGACCGACAGCGAGGGAAAAGCCGATTCGAAGGTGACCAGGCTGCCCTGGACGCGGGCCTCGCCCAGTCGCTCATCGAGCGTACGCAGGCCACGAGCCATGGGTCCACCCCCAGCAGGATCAGCCTGGCGTTCCACGGCAACAGCGCGGTGTGCGAGCTCATGGATGAGGCCGATGGCCGCGATCTCCGAGGCTGCGCGGGCGCGATCGCCTTCCTCGCTGACGAAACGCTCAGCCAGGCCCATGGCGCTGTCAGCGTCGAGCACGATGGCATCACCATTGCTGGAGAAGAGGCTCTCCTCGAAGCCGAATTGATCACGAGCGACGCGGGTGATTCGAAAATCCATCCCGGCCACCATAGCAGTGGGTCCTGACGAGCGAGGGTTTTCGGTCAGCCCAGGATGTCGTCGACAAGCGCGTGAAGCTGGCGGCCGTGCTCGGCCGTCCGATAATCGGTCAGCGGGCTGCCGTCGAGGATCGCATCCGCGTCGACCCGCCCGCGGCGCCGCACGTAGACTGCCGGGTGGATCTCACCCTTGTCGTCCGTCTCCACCGTGATGGCCGCTCCATCCGGACCGGCCGCATCGACGTATTCGGCCAGCGAGACGATGCCGTCGTCGCGGATGACTCCGTCTGGATCCCGCGACAGCGAATGGGCCAGATACGACTTCTGGTGCCACAGCTCCGGGGAGGTCGTAGCCGACTCCAGGAGCCGAGCGACGACATCGACCGGGTCCACCGCCGGGCGGGACCTGTGGATATCGAAGTAGCGGGCCGCGATGGCGTCAGTCGCAAGGCGCGCGTTGTAGCGGTAGCCATGAACGGCGCCGGAGTTGGCCGGGATGCCGTATTTCTTCAGGCCTGAAACGCCCTGCGTGATGGTGCCGGCGAAGAAGATCCCGGGGCCGTGGCGGATCTCATAGCGGTTGGTCATGGCGGGCAGGCCGGCGCGCCCGATAGATGCTGACGCCCAGCTCTTCGAGGTCCAGCAGCGGCGCATCGAACCCGGTAGCCGAGATGACCTCGTCGACCTCGGCCACGAACGGCTCCGAATTGTCCGATCGCCGCGTGTGGACAGCGATCCCGTGGGCGTGTCTCTCGAGGCGCTCGGTAGCAGCGTCGAGGATGAAGACGCCGCCGCCCAGCTCGGCATCCTCCCAGGGCTGCACGTATCGAGCCCGCACGCCTCCGAGCGAGTGCAGATTGATCGAGAGCTGGGCCGAGCGTGGCGAGGCCAGGATGATGGGGCTGGCCCACTGCAGCAGGCCATTGGCCAGCTCGAAGCCGGAATTGGCCTTGCCCACGATGAACAACCGCTTGCCAGCGTAGGTCGCCGGGTCTCGCGTATCGACGTAGTGGGCAGCGTATTCGATACCCAGGGACCTCGACGGGCAGGCGAGGTTGAGCGATGCCCACCGAGAAGATCGGCACCCGCGTCCGGTACGGCCCGTCGGGCGTATGCAACACGAACCCGTCTCCATCTCGAGCCGTGCCCTGCCAGGGCGTGTCATAGCGCACCCTGAGGCCGGTTCGCTCGACGAAGGCGGCCAGACCGGCTTCCATCTCGGAGCGCGACGGAAACTCGGAGGAGCCGTCCATGAGCCCAGGCATGATCGCTCGATTCTCGGGCTCGTGCGCGATGAGGCTGTTGAAGTCGTAGCGCTCGTACTCGCGGCTATCGTGCGCTGCAGTCGCGCGTAGGGCTTGGTCCACGACAGCAGCCGCTGGAAGAACGGGAACTGACGGAACATGCCGCCGGGTGCTGGATCGGCGGAGATGACCGCGTGGTCGATGCCCAGGCGGGAAAGGTAGTACGAGACCTGCAGGCCGCCGGGCCCGCTGCCCGACGACGACCGCGCCATATTCACCCGGCGGGTAGGGCCGCTGCTTCGGTCGGCATCGGGGATGGCCATGATCTAGCTGCGACGATTGGCGCGGTCGAGCCGCCGACTGACGGCCTGAAGCATGCGGTACATCACCGCCGGGTACGCCAGCAGGAACGCCTGAAGGTCGGGCCCGGCCAGCTGTAGCGCCTGGACAGGGCCAGCAGCCACGACGTCCGCGATCGGCGGCTCACCGAGCAGCAGCGAGATCTCACCGAAGAAGTCGCCCTTGCCCAGGTTCGCGACGTCGGCGCCGTCGACCCGCACGGTCGACCTCGCCGTCGAGGATGATGAAGAAGCCCGATCCCGAGAAGCCCTGTCGCAGGATGCGCTGGCCCGCCGGGAAGGACTCCTCCGACATGGTGTGCGCCACGGCCTGGAGCTGCGGGCGGTCGAGGTCAGAGAAGAGCGCCAGGCCAGCGAGCGCATCGAGGATCTGCTGTTGGTTCATGTGGCCTCATTGGGCGTGGTCGTGCATGGCGATCAATGCCGGAGCTGGGCATCCGCGTCGGCGCAGTCGGCCTGCCAGTTCGCTGAGCAGGTTCATGGCCAGCGTCGGGTCGCGCTCAAGCTCCGAGACAAGGTCCCATGAAGCCAGGGCCAGGCATGTCGGTCGGGCCCACCGCGAAGGCGCTGGCGGTGCGGGGCTGCTGATCGATGACCGACAGTTCACCCAGGAAGTCGCCGGGCCCGAAGCGCGCCAGCTCCTCGCTGCCCGCAACGATCCGCGCGCCACCCGCCACGACGATGTACAAGCCGTTGCCGACCTGACCCTGCTGGACGATGGGCTGATCGGGGGCGAACTCGAATTCTGCGGTCGCGGTGGCCAGTCGCTCGATGACCTCACTGCTGCAACCCGAAACAACGGCACCTTCTCCAGCCAGGCGCGCTTCTGCTGGGTCGTGAGCGGCATCGGACCTCCTGCGTCGAGTACGTCCACACGGTAGCACCGCCGCCTTAGTCGCCGCGGTGTTCGCCGCTCTGGATGGCAAAGCCGGGCAGGTTGCCGCGGGCCGGTTCGAAGAGAACGCGGACATCATCGACGCGGGCCGCGGCCGGGCCCTCCCATAGCGTCATCAGCAGACCTGCCAAGACCTCCTCAGTGGCCTCGGCAACGACCTCGACGCGGCCGTCGGCGCGGTTGGCCACCCAACCCACAAGCCGAGGCGCTCGGCCTCGCGTTGGACGTGCCACCGGAAGCCGACGCCCTGGACCCGCCCCGATACCGTCGCCAGCATGCGTCGCGGTGCGTCCGGGCTCATGCCGCCGTGGGCCTGACCTGCGCAGCCTGCGGCCACCACAGCAGCAGGGTGTCGAGCGTAAGCTCGGGACTGGCGTAACCCTCGATGGCCAGCATCAGGCGGTCAAGTCGATCGAGGAACCGCCGCAACGCGCGCTGGTCCAGCCGGCGCGAGATGGCCAACAGGTCCTCGAGCTGCTCGAGGTCACGCATGCTTCGTCCCTCGCTCCGAGCGGCCACAGCGAGATCCCGGCCGAGGTCACGCCAGACTTCGATGATCGATCTGCACCGCGCGGCGTCGCTCCATGGGCTGGAGTCGCTTCGACGCCGGCGCTACTTCTCCGCGCATGGCGGAGTCGACCATCGCGGCGTCGCTGACAAGATCGCGGCCGCGCCGAGGCGGGTCCGACGATCGGCCGCTGTCAACCCCAGGAGCGTGCGACTGATACGGGAGCGGGCCAGCACGGCAGCTGGCTGCTGCGCCAGCCTGATGGCGAGGCCCGGGCGTCCACCGGCCGCGATGGCCAGGCTACGTGCCTGTGCAGGTTCTGCGCATCGGCCTCGGGTCAGCATCTGGCTGAGCGCCTCGGTGGTCAGCGCCGCCAGTCGCAATCGCGAGACGCGCGACAGCACGGTCGGCAGCAACGAAGCGGCATCGTCCGCGCAGAGGATCAGGCACGTGGCGGGACCAGGTTCCTCGAGTGTCTTGAGTACGGCATTCTGTGCGTCGGGATTCATGCGGTGCGCCGCGGACAGGATGGCGATGCGAAAGCGCCCTTCCATGGCCGTCAAGGCGAGCTCGGATACCAGCCGCTGTACCTGAGCGATCCGGATCTGCTCACCGGCTCCCTCGGGTGTGACGACGTGAAGGTCGGCGTGGTTGTCAGAAGCGACCTTGCGACAGGCCGGACACTGGCGACAGGGTCGCCTGGCTGGGTCGTTGACAAGGCAAAGCAAGCCTGCCGCAAGGTCCAGTGCCAGGGTCGTCTTGCCCACGCCTCGCGGTCCAACAAGCAGGAGGGCATGGGGCGGGCGCTCGGAACGGATGGCACGTGACACGGTTCGGACAGCCGCGCTGTGCCCTTGAGTCATGAGGAGACCGCCGTGCACAGCGGGCGCAGCGGCACTCCCCATCGTCGGCGCTAGGCCTCCTCGGCAGACGCCTCGGCTTCGGCGGCCTTCTTCGTGCTCGCCTTGGTCGTGCGCTTGCGCGTGGTCTTCTTGGGCGCGTCCTCGGTCGGGGCCTCTGCCTCGGCCTCGGCGGCCTTGGCGGAGCTCGCCTTGGTGGTGCGCTTGCGCGTGGTCTTCTTGGGCGCGTCCTCGGTCGGGGCCTCTGCCTCGGCGCTGGCGGTCGGCTCGGCAGCCTTTCGAGGGCTGCGTCGGCTCGACGTCTTCCTGGGCGCATCCTCGGACGGGGCCTCTGCCTCGGCGCTGGCGGTCGGCTCGGCAGCCTTTCGAGGGCTGCGTCGGCTCGACGTCTTCCTGGGCGCATCCTCGGACGGGGCCTCTGCCTCGGCGCTGGCGGTCGGCTCGGTCGCCGAAGACCCTCGTCGGGCCATCTCGGCCTTGAGCAGTGCCTGGACCTCAGGTGGTACCTCGCTCCAGGGATCGCCGCCCGGAGTTTGTTCGATGGGGTCCATGGCATGCACCGAGGCGCGGGCCGGACCCTCCGGTCGACCGGAGCGCCCTCGCGTCGAGCCCCGCGAGTAGGAGCTCGAAGCGGAGCCGTATCGCTCGCGATCGATGGCCGAGCGGTAGCCACCGCCACTTCGGCCGCCGCGGCCGCCGCGACCGCCGCGACCGCCGCGGGCCTGACGCTTCTCAGCAGCGAGGTACTCGGGCACCTCAGGCTCGTCCTCGAAAGCCTCGTCCTCGTCGAGCGAGGGATCAGTGCCACGGGACTCACTGGGCATGCCGATCTGGCTATCCCAGACGGAACCGAAGCCCGAGTGCTGCGGCAGGGTGGGCACCTCGTCCGGATGTTGGACGGCTTCCTGGTCTTCGGGCGCCGCAAGGCGTTCCTCCGACGGCTCGTCGGTGCGGCCGCTACGGCCGCGGCCGCGGCCACCGCGGCGACGGCGACGACGGCGACCGCTGCCCTCTTCAGAGGAGGACTGCTCTTCATCCGCGGTGGTCACATCGACCGGGGACTGGGCGTCGACATCAACTTCGGGAGTGGCCTCAGGGGCGTCTGCGCGACGCGAGAGCTTTTCTCCGGGCAGGGCCACCAGACCTGCAGTCGCGCCGGCCGTCGCGCCGGCCACGGCCGGAGTCGGGATCGGGACCACATCGTCGTGACTGACGGCTGATTCGCCTGCAGCGATGTCCCTGGTGCTGCTGCGTCGACGCCGCGCGGGACGCTCGGGCTTGTCCGACACCTCGTCGTCACGACGACGGCGTCGACGAGGCGTGACCCCGGATTCCTTGTCCGGGACCTCGGTCATCGAGAGATCGCCATCGGACGCTACCCGGCGACCGCTGCGAGCGCCCTTCTCGACCTTGGCCACCGTGGTGATGTCGATGAAGACGTCGGCGACATCGATGAGGTCGCTACTGGTGTTGCCGCGGAAGCTGATGACCTCGACGCGCACACCCATCTGCTGCACGGCGGTGATGGCGGGGGCGAAATCTCCGTCGCCGGAGATCACCACAGCGATATCCAGCTTCTCGCCCATCCGCATCATGTCCACGACCAGCTCGATGTCGAGGTTCGCCTTGATGCGTCCATCGCCGTACTTGCGGATATCCTTGCTCACGACCTTGTAGCCGCTCCGGGCAAGGAAGGCGTGGAACTGGCGCTGGTTCTCATTCTCCGGGTCCAGCCCGGTGTAGGCATAGGCGCGTACGAAATCGCGACCTGCCGTGGCTGATTTGAGGAGGGTGACATAGTCGATGTCGATCCCCGCGGCCTTGGCCGCATAGAAGATGTTCGCGACGTCAACGAAGACGGCGACGTTCTTGCTCACGCAGGACTCCTGTGTGTAGCGAGCCGCCCAAAGCGGCTGCGCGTGGTGAGACACTCGATGCGAAGTTCGCGTTCAGGGGCTGAGCCCATCGCGCATCGCAGTGGTGGTGTCCGGTCGTTCCTGATGTGTCGTCTCCTGTTGCCGCCACCGCTCATGGGCGATATCGGCGGCTGATCACGACTGGCTGGGGTACGAATGAAGTGGTCGTATCGCCTGATCGGCGGCGTACCCCTCGAGCGCGCCGCACCGGGTGTTCCAGGCCACGTTAGGGGCACTGACCGCACACGCCCGGGGCGCTCGGGGCGTCTTGCATTCGAAACGCCGGAGGCTATGATACTCGACAGGCTCGTCCGCCGTGAGCATGCTCCTCATGATGGCCTCGCCCCGGGTCCTGAGTCGACGAACGCTGCCGGTGCCGTGGAAGCAGACATCGAGTCGACCCGACCATCCACCGGCCCTGGCGCCGGCCCGTACCCCCAACCCAGGAGGGATCGACCCATGAAGCTCAAGAACATCGCCGGCCTGTTGGCCGTGCTCCTCTTCGCCTTCGCTGCCGTCGCCTGCAACAACGATAGCGGTGGAACCGCCACGGATGCGCCTGCGGCGTCGCCGGCGGCGAGTGAGCCTGCCGCGTAGGCGAGCGAGCCCGTCCGGCACGAGGCCGGACACGAAGCCCTGGAACGGTCGGAGTGGAAGCTCCGACCGTTCTTTGGATGCGGGCCACGGGCAGCGGACCGGGCTCCGAACGAGCGGTGGTGCGTGCAGTCAACGCCATGCTGCCCGGAGGCACCATACGTGCCCGGATACCTCGCGCGAGCTCGTCGTCGTCGTGCATTCCCGGCTTGCACTGACCACAGACCCGTCTATCATGTCGCCACGCTTGAGCGGCCACAGCCGTCGGGAATACGACTTACTGGATGCTCGGAAGAGGGCTCGAAGCGGGTGGTGGTACCTGTCCGAAGTCCCTGCGTGTCATTTGGCGGGTTGGCATCCTCGAGGGCCACGTGGTCGCCACAGAGAACCGGCGCGAGCTCCGGGCCGGTCCTGAGGCATCGCAAGAGGAGAACAGTTCATGCAGAGGAAGACATTCGGCGTTCTCGGCGCAGCCGGTCTGCTGGCCCTCGCGGGCACTGCAACGGTGGGAGCCCAGGACGCCCGGGTCGTCAACATCCCGGCAGGTGAACCGCTCAAGATCGCCACATTCGGCGTTCTCTCCGGCGGCGACGCCGTGCTGGGCCAGGACTGGCTGTACGCGGTCGAGATCGCCGCACAGGACCGTGGCGGCGAGCTGCTGGGTCACGAGATCGAGATCGCTCCACAGGACGGTCTATGTACCGTCGAGGGTGGCGCGCAGGCCGCGTTGGCCATCGCCTCCGACCCGACCGTCGTCGGCGTCATCGGCTCGGCCTGCTCCGACGAGACCGTCGGCGGCATCCAGGCCATCACCGAGGCAGGACTGACCACCATCTCGCCGTCGGCGACCCGTCCGGGGCTGACCGACCCCGACCGCGGGCCGGAGTACGCCGGTTTCCTGCGTACCGCTCACAGTGATGCCTTCCAGGGCAAGGCCGTGGCCGAGTTCGCCCAGCAGCAGGGCTACCAGAAGGTGGCCACCATCCACGACGGCTCGGCCTACGCTGAGGCGTTGGTCGGCGTGTTCGAGGGCGAGTTCGAGGCCATCGGGGGCGAGATCACCACGTCCGAGGCGGTGAACAAGGAACAGACGGACATGAAGCCCGTCCTGACCAACATCGCCACGGGTGCGCCTGACGCCATCTACTTCCCGATCTTCACCAAGGAAGGCGGCGCCATCGTCGACCAGGTCCGCGATGTGGCTGGCCTTGAGGATGTGGCGCTGATCGGTTCTGACGGCTTGTTCTCGCTCGACTTCGTCGAAGCGGCCGGCCCGGATGTCGAGGGCATGTTCCTCTCCAGCCCGGACTTTTCTGCCTTCCAGGCGGGCTACGCGGACTTCCTCGCGGAGTACAAGGACTACACCGGCCTGGACAGCCCTTTGCAGGCCTTCCACGCCCACGGCTATGACGCCACGAACATCATGTTCGACGCCATCGAGTCGGTGGCCGTCGAGAACGACGATGGTTCGCTCGACGTCGACCTGGGCGCCCTGCGTGATGCCATCTATGCCACCAAGGACTTCCCCGGGATCACCGGCGTCCTGAGTTGCAGCCCGTCCGGCGACTGCGGCGCCCCGCTCATCGCGGTGTATCGCATCGGTGCCGACACCGTGAACGACGGCGTGTGGCCACCTTCCGAGACCGTCTGGCCGTAAGACCAGGCTCGTTTCTAATCCGCTGATCCGAATGATTCGGTCGAGCCGGGCGCTCCAACGCCCGGCTCGACCTGTTGTTCCGGTCAAGCCGGCAGGCCCTTCACCCAGCGGTCGGCCCGCGATCCCACCCAGCTCCGCGAGACTGGATGAAGACCGGATGTGCGCATGCAGACGACCCTAAGACCAAGACGCGGCCCGAGCCGCACCGAGACCGCGTTCGAAACGTCGGTCAGCGTGTTCCTGTGGGCGTTCCGGATCTTCCTTATCGTCATCGTCGTGCTGGGATCGTTCCTGACGCTGTCGAGTGGGAAGTTCACGCTCGATACCTGGGTCGACCTGTTGGTAAGCGGCGCCGTACAGGGTGGTATCTACGCGGTCGTGGCCCTCGGGTACACGATGGTCTACGGGATCATGCGGATGATCAACTTCGCCCATGGCGAAATCTTCATGATCGGCATCTTCAGCGGCTACTACACCGCCGAGATCCTCGACGACATGGGCATCTACAACGGCAGCATCCTCGGCTCCACCGTTTCGTTCCTACTGATGATGCTGGTGGCCGCCACGGTCTCCACACTGGTCGCACTGGCGGTCGAGCGGGTGGCCTATCGCCCACTCCGTAACTCGCCCCGACTGGTCCTACTGATCTCGGCCATCGGGGCCTCGTTCTTCCTGCAATACACGGTGCAGGGCCTCGTCGGGCCTGGCATCTTCCGCTACCCCACCATGGACATCCTCGACGATCCCGTCCAGCTGCCCCTCATTTCGGCTTTGAACCTGCGCTGGATCGATGTCGTCGTGATCGTCTCCGCGGTGGCCATGATGATGCTGCTCTACGTGTTCGTGATGCGCTCCAAGATCGGGACGGCCATCCGGGCGGTGTCCGAGGACAAGGAGACCGCGGCGCTCATGGGCATCGACGTGAACCGCGCCATCGTGACCACGTTCGCGGTCGGCGCCGCCATGGCCGGCGCCGCGGGTGTGCTGTTCGGACTTCTTTGGGGCGGCTTCCAGTTCTACTCGGGCTTCATCCCCGGCGTCAAGGCATTCACCGCTGCGGTGCTCGGTGGCATCGGCAACATCCCGGGCGCCATGGTCGGCGGCTTCGTGCTGGGTGAAGCCGAGTCGGTCGGTGCACTCCTCTTCATCGACGGCCTTGGCGTCCCATCCGCCAGCCAGCTCAAGGACGTCATCGCGTTCACCATCCTGGTGATGGTGCTGATGTTCCGGCCCCAGGGGATCCTGGGTGAACGCTTGTCGAGATCGCGAGCGTGACGGAGCAGGTCGCAAGCGCGGGGCTGCAGCGATCCCTTTCTGCCTGGAAGCCGGTCTTCATCGCTGGACTCCTGTTCATGCTGGTCGCGCTGTACGTGACCCTGGTCGGCATCGTCGGCCGCTTCGCTGGATTGGACATCGTGCAGGACACCATCACGCTCGGCGAGATGGTGCTGCTCCTGACTGCTATCGGGGCTGGGTATGTGGGTGCCCATCGAGCGCCGGCTGGCTTCATCAACAAGATCATCGGCGCCGCGATCGCCGGTCTGATGGCTGGCGCGGCGCTCTCGCTGCTGGTGCTCATCGGACCAGCCATCGACCTGCGCGATTACCTCCCCAACGCGGATCCCGACCTGTACAGCCTCATCTCGGGCGTGGACATCCTCGGCGTCGAGAACGCTCGCGACATGTGGCGAGGTGATGCGTTCCCGACGACGTTCTGGTTCCCGGCCCTGGCCGGGATGAGCCTGGGGGCGATCGGAGGTGTCCTCGGCCTGCTGCCGCGGCTGGTCCGGATGCTGGTGGTCATCGGCGGCGGAACCCTCATCTTCATGGGCCTCTTCGCCGGCATCCTGCGTTCACCCATGCTCCAGAACGGCAACACCGCCGGCATCGCTCGTGAACTGTTCGCGTCGAGCGGCCTGCGCGTCCCCGGAGCGCTGCTGGTCCTTGGCATCGTGCTGATCGCCTTCCTGGTTTGGGTGGTCTTCAAGCCTCGCGAGCGCTACCGCGCCCTGCCCCGGGAGAAACGGCAGCACCCGGCAGTGGTGATCCCGCTGGGTGGCCTGCTACTGCTCATCGTCTTGCTGCTGCCCCTTGGCTTTACCGGCTTCGTGCCAGCGGTCATCGCGCTCATCGCCGTATACGCCCTGATGGGCCTGGGTCTCAACATCACGCTCGGCCTGGCGGGACTGCTCGACCTAGGCTTCGTGGCCTTCTTCGCGGTTGGCGCGTACACGGTCGGGCTGTTGACGTCATCGGGCGAGTTCGGGATCGCCCAGTGGCCGTTCTGGGCCGCCATCCCATTCGCCATCATCGTGGCCATGGGCTTCGGCATCTTCCTGGGCCTGCCGATCCTGGGCATCCGCGGCGACTACCTGGCCATCGCCACACTCGGTTTCGGCGAGATCATCGCCATCCTCGCCAAGTCCGACCTGTTGAAGGAGTACATCGGCGGTCCGCGCGGCATCCTCAACATCCCCTCGCCGGTCGACCTGGGCATCGCCGACCGGCAGATGCAGATCTACTACATCGCGTTGATCTGTATCGCCGTCATCTCCTTCGTGGCGCTTCGCCTACGGGATTCACGCCTGGGTCGAGCCTGGGTCGCCATCCGGGAGGATGAGGACGTGGCCGAGGCACTGGGCGTCAACCTGGTCCAGACGAAGTCGCTGGCCTACGCCCTGGGAGCCGCCTTCGCAGGGCTCGGGGGTGCCGTCTTCGCCGCATTGTATGGCTCGATCATCTCCAGCTCCATCAGTCTCAACGTCTCGATCCTGGTGGTTACCATCGTGGTCATCGGCGGGATGGGCAGCATCCCCGGCGTGATCCTCGGCGCCATCGTCATCATCGGATTGCCCGAGTTGTTCCGCGAGTTCGCCGAGTATCGCTTCCTGTTGTACGGCATCGCCCTCATCCTGGTGATGCTGTGGCGCCCTGAGGGCTTGCTTCCTTCCAGGGTGGGCCGTCAGGAGTGGCACGACGACCCGACGCAGGGTCCCGAAGATGGCGAAACGTCCGAGGATGAGCCCCACGGCGCACCCGTCCAGGGAAGCGCCTGATGCCGCTGTTGGAGGTCCGTGGGGCGCTGAAGCGTTTCGGCGGCCTGACCGCGGTGAGTGAGCTCGACTTCGATCTGGATGAGGGCGCCATCGTCAGCGTCATCGGTCCCAACGGGGCAGGCAAGACGACCTTCTTCAACTGTATCGCCGGCTTCTACAAGATCGACGAGGGAAGCATCACGCTCGATGGCGTCGAGATCCACGACCTTCGTCCGGACAAGATCGCTCGACTTGGGCTTTCTCGTACGTACCAGAACATCCGCCTGTTCGGCGGGATGACCGCGCTCGAGAATGTCCTGGTCGGCCAGCATCAGCACCTTGAGTCCAGCTGGATCCAGGCGGTCATCCGTTCCCCCGGGCAACGAGACGAGGAGAAGGCGGCGACCGAGGAGGCGCACCGGCTGCTCGAATACGTCGGCCTCTCGGGCAGCCACGACCTCCTGGCCAGCAACCTGCCGTACGGCGACCAGCGACGCCTGGAGATCGCGCGCGCCCTGGGGACCAGCCCACGATTGTTGCTGCTCGACGAGCCGACCGCCGGCATGAACCCCAACGAGACCGCCGAGATGACCGGCCTCATCCGTCGGCTTCGTGACGATCTGGGCATCACCATCCTGCTCATCGAACACGAGATGCGAGTGGTCATGGGCATCAGCGAGCGCATCACGGTCCTCGACTACGGACAGCGCATCGCCGAGGGTCCACCCCTTGAGATCCAGCGCAACAAGCGCGTCATCGAAGCGTACCTGGGCAAGGCTGCCTCCGAGGAGATCATCGGCGAATACGAGCCGGCCCATGACGCCGGGGAGCGGGAGGCAGCCGCAGCTTCGGTCGGGGCGCATGCGGTCGAGCCGGTGCCTGCGCCTACCGTGGACGGCACCACAGCACCAACGGAGAAGGAATAGCCGTGGCGTTGCTCGAGATCCAGGAACTCCACACCTACTACGGCAAGATCCAGGCACTTCGCGGCGTGTCTCTGACGGTCGACGAGCACGAGATCGTCACGCTCATCGGTGCCAATGGCGCCGGCAAGACCACGACGCTCAATACGATCAGTGGACTGTTGGTGCCCAAGGAAGGCAGCGTTCACTTCGACGGCGAGGACATGACCCATGTGGCACCGCATGACGTGGTTACCCGAGGGGTCGTGCAGGTACCCGAGGGCCGGCGCATCTTCGCCTCACTGACGGTGGAGGAGAACCTTCACATGGGCGCCTTCACGATCTCGGACAAGGCGGTCATCGCCGAGGGCGTGGACAACGCCTACCAGATGTTTCCGCGACTCAAGGAGCGACGCAGCCAGGTCGCCGGCACGCTCAGCGGAGGTGAGCAACAGATGCTGGCCATGGGCCGCGCGCTCATGACCAAACCGCGCATCCTGCTCCTCGATGAGCCGTCCATGGGGCTGGCACCCAACCTCGTCGAGTACATCTTCGAGACCATCCTTCGGATCCACGCTGAGGGTGCCGCCATCCTGCTGGTCGAGCAGAATGCGGCACAGGCACTGACCGTGGCGCACCGCGGCTACGTGCTGCAAACGGGCAAGATCCTGCTGGCCGACAGCGCCAGGGAGCTGGCCGCCAACGAGGACGTCCGTCGCTCGTACCTGGGCGAGATCTAGGCGCCGGGTGCCCGGGCAACCTCACTGAGGAACCGTCGCAGGAACTGCTGGGTGGCCTCTTCGCGTGGGTCGTCGAGGACCTGCTCCGGCGGGCCCTCCTCGACCACCACACCGTCCTCGAGGTACAGGACCCGGTCGGCGGCCTCGCGAGCGAAGGCCATCTCGTGCGAGACCACGATCATCGTGGAGCCCTCGTGTGCCAGCTGCTCCATGACCACGATGACGTCGCCGATGAGCTCGGTGTCGAGGGCGCTGGTCGGCTCGTCGAAGAGCAGGACCTGCGGTTCCATGCACAGGGCTCGCGCGATGGCGGCGCGCTGTTTCTGTCCACCCGACATGCGGCTCGGATACTCGTCCCGCTTGTCGAGCAGGTGGACCTTCTCCAGGTAACGCTCGGCGGTGGCCACGGCCTCGTCGCGGGACGCACCCCGGACATGGATGGGGGCCTCGACGCAATTCTCCAGCACGCTCATGTGCGGGAAGAGGTTGAACTCCTGAAAGACCATGCCCACCTCGCGCCGAAGTCCGAGGATGTCCGACCGTCGCCTCCGTCCGGCCTGCTGCAGCGGATCGGCTTCGACGGTGATGTCGCCGCTGGAGACGGTTCCCGCGGTGGGTTCCTCCAGGAAGTTCAAGCAGCGCAGGAACGTCGTCTTGCCCGAGCCTGAGCGACCGATCAGCATGACGGTTTCATGCTGGCGCACGGCGAGGCTGACCCCTCGCAGCACCTGCGTGTGCGCGAAGTACTTCTCGATGCCACTTGCCTCGAGGACCACGTTTCCCAGGGCCACCATCAGCGATCGGCCCGCGCCATGCGCTGCTCCAGGCGCTCCTGGAAGTACGAGAAGATGACCGTCAGCAGCCAGTAGACGAGTGCCGCCAGCAGCAGCGTCTCAAGCATCCGGAAGTTGGCCGAACCCACGGTCCGGGCTCGCCATAACAGATCCTGGATGCCGATGAAGGCGACCAGCGACGAGTCCTTGATCATGGCGATGAACTCGTTGCCTACGGCCGGAGTCACGATGCGGATAGCCTGCGGCAGGATGATCCGAACCATGATGCGCCTCTGCGTCATGCCCAACGCCGCGGCCGCCTCGCGCTGGCCTCGTGGCACGGCCTCGATACCGGCGCGAAAGATCTCCGTGACGTAGGCACCGTAGTTGAACCCCAGGGCAAAGATGCCGAGGATGACTGGCGGGATCGCCGCGGCCTCCTGCCAGATCTGTGGCAGGGCGAAGTAGATGAACAGGATCTGCACGATGAGCGGTGTGCCCCGAACCAGGGACACGTAGAGCGTCGCGGTGGCGTAGATCGGCGCCGACCTGGCGATGCGGCCCATCGCGCCGAGCAGCGCGAAGACGATGGCCAGCATGATCGAGGCCAGCGACACGACGATGGTGAGCCCTGCGCCACCGAGGATGAACGCACCCCAGGTGCCGAGGAATCCCGTGTCGAAGGCATCGATATAGATGAGGGTCGCGACCAGCCCGCCGATGAGTAGCGCCCAGGTGACCGCGAACAGGGCGCGGAACCGCCACAGCCGCCGCCGGTCGGCGACGTCGATGCGCTCAAGGATGTCGGGTCCAGGCCCGTCCACCCTGCCAGCTCCCGGCTCGCGTCGGACGGCGTCGGTCATGGCCGCTACCCTCCACGCAGGGGTACGAAGGGGGCGCCGGCAGCGCCCCCTTCACGGATCAGGGCGAGAACGAGGCTAGCCCTCGTCCCCGGCCCCCGGGTCACCCGAGGGGCTCGCCCCGGCCATGGCTTCGCCGCCACTCCCGGCCTGTTGGGTCAGGTCCTCCCCGAACCACTTCATGCTCAGCTCGCTGAGCGTCCCATCGGCATGCATCTCACCGAGGATGCCGTCGACAGCGGCTACGAGTGAGTCGTTGTCCTCGACACTCTTGTCGAACGCCGCCGCCAGGGGCTCGTAGAAGACCGGCTCACCGACCGCGACCACCGGCAGGCCATCGTCGATGGCAGCCTGAACGGTGGTGCTCGATGACAGCCAGCCCTCGAAGTCCTGGCGGCCGGAACCCCATGCCTCGGCGCAGTTGCGGTCGGTCGGCAGCGTCGTAGCAACGGAGCCCTCCGGCGGCTGCGTCTCCGGACTGGCCGTGCCGAAGTCCAGCGTGCCATTCATCCATTCCAGGTAGGTGGTGGCCTCGCCCATGCAGATCGTGGCGCCGGCCAGGTCGTCGAGGCTATCGAAGCCAAGGTCGGCCCGGGCGGCCATCTGGGCAGGCGTGTAGTAGTACGGCTGCGTGAAGTCGATGACCTCCTGACGGGGCGTGGTGATGGTCATCGAACCTACGCTGAAGTCCCACCGGTCACCCCAGCTTCCGGCCGTGAGGACCGACCAGTCCGGCGTCTCGAAGGCGATGTCGACGCCGAGGCGGTTGGCGATCTCCGTGCCCACGTCGATGTCGAAGCCCTGGAAACTGCCATCGGGCGTCAGCTCTGACTGCGGCGGATACTGTGGGTCCGTCGACATCCTGATGACGCCGGCATCGAGGATACGCTGCAGCTGGTCGGCGTCCTGCGCGACGGCCGGGATGGCAGCACTCAGCGCCAGCAGCGACGCCGCGCCAGCGGCGATGACTCGCCTGTTCGTAGTACGCATCGGGAGTATGTCCTCCTGTAGCTGTCCTTCCTCTGGGCGATGGGGTGACACGGGTATACCACGATGAGCAGCCAGGCGGGCGTCCGAGGCTGCGGGTGCACCCGAGCCACAACGCCGATGTAACCCTCACGATGACACTGGCTTTAGACTGCATGCATGGACGCGGAACGTTGGTTGGCGAGCGAACTGGCGTCATTCGGCTGTGCCGCCTGTGGCCAGGCATACGGACAGGGGCATATCCAGCTCATCGCCCAGCGCGAAGAGTTGTTCTTCGTCGATCTGTCGTGTGATCACTGTGGCTCGCAGGCCGTGGCGATCGTGACCATCCAGCTTGAAGGGGACCGGGCCAGCTTCGAGGCCGGTGAGCTGGTACGCGCAGGTGAGATGGATGGCGCCGGACCGGAAGGACCACCCATCAGCGCTGACGACGTACTCGACGCGCATCACCTTCTGGATGCCTTCGAGGGCGACGTCTACCAGCTCATCGCCCGCCTGGGGTGGGGAGACGCGTTGAGCGACGGTCCATGCTTCGCGCACGCCAGCGAGGGAGAGCTGGCGCGCATCCTCGACTTCTACAAAGTCGAGTGGCGCTACGAGCCTCACGTCTTCCCCATCCGCTGGAACACTGACGGCAAGGTCGTCGAGTCGTTCGCTCCGGATTTCTATCTGCCGGACCTGGACCTTTATGTAGAGCTCACGACGTTGAAGCAAAGCCTGGTCCGCAAGAAGAACCGGAAGCTGCGGCACCTGCGAGAGTTGTATCCCATGATCCGCATCAAGCTGTTCTACGCACGGGACTTCAAGGCGTTGATGGTCAAGTACGGGCGCCTGGACGTGGCCGCTTCCCTCATCGGTGTCGATGGACAACCGCCGCCCAAGCGAGTGGCCGTCGTGGCCGGCGGCTCAGCCGGGCCGGAGCTGGCGACGGACCAGCCCGACTGACCAGAAGGAGAGGCGAGCTCATGCCCGCGTCAGCATTGGAACAGGACGTCGCCGAGGTCCTCATCGACGGAGCCACGTTGCAGGCCAAGGTGGCCGAGCTGGGTGCGCAGATCTCGGCCGACTACAGCGGACGCCAGGTCACCCTGGTTAGCGTGCTCAAGGGCGCGCTACCCTTCATGGCCGATCTCATGCGAGCCATCACCATCCCGGTCCGCATCGACCTGATGGAGGTCTCGTCCTACGGAGGTGCCACCGAGACAACGGGCAAGGTGCGTATCCTCAAGGACCTCTCGTCCTCGATCGAGGGTGAGGACGTGCTCATCGTGGAAGACATCATCGACACCGGACTCACGCTCAATTACCTGACCCAGTACCTGGGTGGCAAGGCGCCGGCCAGCCTGCGGATCTGCACCCTCCTCGACAAGCCGGCCCGGCGGCTGGTCGAGATCGACTGGCCTACTGTGGTTTCGAGATCCCCGATCGCTTCGTCATCGGCTACGGCCTGGATTACGACGAGATCTACCGCAACCTGCCCTACATCGGCGTGCTCAAGCCCGAGGTCTACGGCGGCGAGTGAGGCGAGGCCTGGGGCGAGGACGCACGCTCATCACCGTCGGTGCCGTGCTTGCCATCATCGCCATGCCCCTCCCCTGGCTCACCGTCGGGGGCGTGGTGCTCCCGGCCCGTACCGCCAACGGCTTCGAGGGTGCCGGAGTCGTGATGTTCCTGGCCGCCGTGGCCATGCTCGCCGTGATCGTGCTGCCCTATGCCACGCGCACCCGGCGTGCCACGATCGATCGAACCGTCACGTACCTGGCACTGCTGATCCTGGGCGTCTGCGGACTATCCGTTCAGCTCATCGACCTCGTCCGAACCGAGGGCAATCGGTTGACACCGCTGGAGGCACCGGGCCTGTGGCTGGCCGTGGCCGGGATGGCCATCGCCACCTGGGGAGTGCTGGAGCTCTTCGCGGAGCGGGAGCCCGCGCCATAGTCCTGTTGCACCAGGACCCGGCTCAGCGCTCCAGACTGCTGGGTCGATCTCAGAGGCCGTGGCCGGACCTGCGCATCACCGGGCCGCTGGGCACGACCGCGCCGGAAAGGCTTCGCTAAGAGCCTGCCAAGGCTTCCAGCACGAGGCGCTGGAAATGGTGCACCCCGTTCTCACGGCGCGCACTGAAACGGCCCTGGTCGTACGAAGAAGAGCGCAATCCTCGCTGTACCTGCTCGCAGAGGACGATGTCCTCCTGCTGGATCTCGTCGGAGAAAGCGATCGTCTGCTGCATCGATTCCCAGCCACCACCGGTGCCTGGCTGGGCAAAGAACCACTCGAACACCGTGAGCGTACGATCGTGCCCCAGCGGCAGGATGACGTTGGTGCTCATGTTGTCGGGGTAGAAGTTGAACATGGTGTTGGGAAAGACCCAGTAGTACAGGGCGTCTTCCTCGCCATCGGCCGAGCGCATGTAGCGACGATCCCGCCCGAGCTCCTGGCCCGGCTTGAGCTCCCGAACGGCCGCGTGCTGGCGCGAGTACCACTCGAAGGTCTCCACCTCGTAGTCGTCGTAGTCGAGCTCCCGGAACAGCGCGGGGTGGGCGATCGGGATGTGGTACCCCTCCAGATAGTTGTCGACATAGACCTTCCAGTTGCACTCGATGACGTAATCGCGACGCTCCACTCTGGTCATGCTGTCCAGGTCGAAACCGGCGGCGGTCACCTCGGCGGGGATGGCCCCTAGGACGTCGCTCAGATCCGGCGCGTCATCGGAAAGGTTGACGAACACGAATGGCCCCCAGCGAGCGACACGAACGGGCTGCAAGGCGAAGTCGAGCGGATCGAAGCCCACGGTGTCATCCATCTCGGGAGCCGTGCGCAGTCCGCCATCGAGCGCATAGGTCCAGCCGTGGTACTTGCACTGCAGGGCGCGGCGATTGCCGCGAGTGAGTGCCACCTGGCCAGCTCGGTGGCGACACACGTTGTAGAAGGCCCGCAACTCGCCATCGAGTCCATGGCAGACCACGATGGGTTCGTCCACCACCGTGACCGGTACGAAGTCCCCGGGGCGGGCCAGTTCACTCCAGTGCGCCACCAGCTGCCAGGTCCGCCCGAAGATGTCCTGCCGCTCGAGCTCCAGGATGTCAGCGTCCAGATAATAGCGACTGGGAATGGTCGCGGCGTACGCAGGGTCCGCCACCGCGGGGTTCAGGGCGTCGCGCATGGCCCGCAGTCTACGCGGGCGCCAGGCATCCGGACGGCACGGCCAGCTATACTCCCACCCAGTATCTCTAATCGCCAGGAGGAACGTCGTGGCCAGCCCGACCAACACCAGCCCGCGGCGGCGACGAAGCACCCCGGAGCTGCGCCCCTACGGTGGCTCCCGAGAGCAGGTGCTGCGCCGGCTGGCGCGCCTGGAGGGCCAGGTGCGAGGCGTGGCTCGCATGATCGAGCGTGATGAGGATTGCGTCGATGTGCTGCAGCAGACGGCTGCCCTCCGCGCGGCCATCGACTCGGTCACGATGCTGCTCATGGAGGACCATGTGCACGGCTGTGTGAACAGCGCGGTCAAATCCGGGAATGCCGATGCTCTCACCGATGAGGTGATGGAGGTGGTCCGCCGCGGCATGGGCCGGCCGTCACGCTCGAATCGGCCCAATCCCGTCGGATAGTCGAGGGTGTCGGGTGTCCCCACCCGGATCGGCTTGTCCACCTGCGGGTCGAGGTTGTCCACACCGGTGCGCCAGGGCACCACGAATTCGTGGATAACCTCCTTGACGCGCACTCGACCCAGTGTGGACACTGAGTTTCCTGCACCACGCGGTGCCCTACGTGGTGTCGTGCGGTGGCGGAGTACGGTAACGCCGCCCGTGGCGATGTATGGAGAGATCCATGCGCGACGACCGCCCGGGTGTCGGAAGACTGAAACGCCATCAGGTGCGAGGAACGTTCCAGCGCCGGGGGCGGCTTTGGCCCAGGACATGTGTTCGCGACGACGACCGCGAACCTGCCAAGAGGAGGGTCGCTCCCGGCGCATCTTCTTGTCCCCGACCGACGGGTTCGCCGCGCGCAAGCAACGGAGGACGAGGCCGTGACCGAGCCCAGGGCTAGCGCTCGCCGCGACCTGCCCACCGACCCCGATGGGTTGGTCAGCATGGGCCAGGCTTTTGAAATGGCGTTGGACGAGGGGCTTGGCGAGCTGGGACTCCGCGACGGACCCGCGGGTACGGCCTTGGCACGACGAACCTACGAAGCCCACGCACGTCTGCTGCGCGAGTGGAATGCAGCCATCAGCCTGACCGCCATCCGCGATCCAGCGGAGGTCGCACGTCGCCACGTCTGTGACTCGCTCAGCGCCGTGCCCACCCTGCTCGGCCTCGATCGGACCAGCGTCTCGCTGCTCGACATCGGTAGCGGCGGTGGCTATCCAGGATTGCCTCTGGCCGCAGCATTGCCGCTGGCACGCATCGGACTGCTCGACTCGGTCGGCAAGAAGGCCCGCTTCCTGGCCGTCGCGGGGACGGCCGTGGCCACGATCCTCTCGGACCGTGATGGAGGTCCGCCGGCCATCGAGGCGATCGCCGAGCGCGCCGAGGACGTCGCTGAAGAGCCCGATCAGCGCGGCGCCTGGGACGTCGTCGTCGCGCGCGCAGTCGGCTCACTGGCCGAGGTCATCGAGCTGGGCCTGCCGCTGGCTAGCCCGGGCGGCGTGGTGCTGGCATGGAAGCGGGACGAGGGTGACGGTGGCTTGCAGGCCGAACTGCGGGATGCCGGCTCCATCATCCGCGCCGCCGGTGGTGGTAAACCCGTTCTTGTAGGCATCGATGCGGCGAGCCTGCCCGGTCACCAGCTGGTGGTCATCACCAAGGAGCGTCCCACGCCCGCCAGCTACCCACGACCGGCCGGTGTCCGCAAGCGGCGGCGGCGGTGAGACGGACGCTCCGAACGCCGACACACCGGCAGGCCAGTCTCGCGACCGATCGTGCCCTGCTACGCTCCCGCCGATGCGCGTAGCTGTCCTCTCTGATATCCATTCCAACCTGCCCGCCCTCGAGTCCGTGCTGGACGCGATCGGCGCATTCGATCAGTTGTGGGTGCTGGGAGATAGCGTCGGCTACGGTCCCCATCCCGACGCGGTCGTGGAGCGTCTGCGTGCCGAGCATGCCATCGCCATTCAGGGCAATCACGACGCCGCGGTACTCGGGCGCATCCCTACCGGGACATTCAATGATCTGGCTCGCGCAGCGGTGGACTGGACAGCCAGGACCATGAAGCCGGACAACCTGCAATGGCTCGCCGACCAGCCCGAGAAGCGTATCGAGGGCGACTACACGATGGTGCACGGCAGCCCGCGAGACCCCATCTGGGAGTACCTCTTCTCCATCCCCGCCGCACGCATCAACCTGGCTGCCTTCGACACGCCGTATTGTCTCGTCGGCCACACCCACCACCAGATGACCTTTCGCGACGACCACGGCCAGGTCGAGGCCCTGCTGGCCGAGGACGGGGGGCGCCTGGCTCTCGACGAGCGACGCTGCATCCTCAATCCAGGTTCAGTCGGCCAACCCCGGGATGGCGACGCGCGCGCCTGCGCCATGACGCTCGATATCGAACCAGGTGAGGTCGAATGGTTCCGGGTGGACTACCCCATCGAGACGACCCAGCGAGACATCCGCGCCCTGCCCCTGCCGGAACAGCTGGCGGACCGACTCGCGCATGGGGTCTAGGCTGGCATGAACGAAGCACCGTGCAGCCCGGCGACGGTCGACCCAACCACAGCAGATCCGGCGACAGCACCGTCCGCCGGGCCTGCCCACGCACCACGCGCGCACCACGACCGGTGCGCACCGTCCCAGCCGATCTTCGGGAGGCATCGCATAATCCGTTGCGAACGTCGTGCGCCCGTATTCGACCCAGAGGTCCCCGAGCGTAGCCACGGCGCCTCGAGGAACCCCAGGAACGTGCATCGGGCAGTCGTCGTGTCATGTGTGCACGACCGACCTGTCGTCGACGCCGTCGCGACACCATGAACGAAGAACAGGACGGCAAACAGCCGAACCAGCCTGACAAGGGAGGATCTCCGCGAACGCGGCGGGCGCTGACCGGTCAGAAGCCGGGAAACCGCCGCGTGCGAGTGGAACGGCCCCAGTCGGAATACTTCCGCTACACGCCCTCCGGAGCATTGGAGGCGCGTCCCAAGGCCCACGAGGAGATGGGCTCGCGCGGTCGAGTCATGGCCACGGGTCGGCACGTGCTCTTCGGTCGGCCGCTGGCGTCAGCCGAGGAGATCGGCGAGCGGCTATCCAAGAAGAAGGCATTGGCCATCTTCAGTTCCGACGCCATCAGCTCCAGCGCCTATGCCACCGAGGAGATCCTGCGAGCGCTACTGCTTGCCGGCATCGGCGTGGCCGCCCTCAACCTGGCGCTCCCCGTCGCGATCAGCATCGCCCTGTTGCTTGGCGTGGTGGCCATCAGCTATCGGCAGGTCGTGGTGGCCTACCCCAGCGGCGGTGGCTCCTACAGCGTCTCCAAGGCCAACATCGGCCGGCTGGCCTCGCTCATCGCAGCTTCGGCGTTGCTGATCGACTACGTGTTGACCGTGGCCGTATCGATCTCGTCTGCCTCGGAGCAGATCGTGGCGGCCATCCCCGACCTGGGCCAGTGGCAGGTCCTCATCGCAGTCACCGTGGTAGCCGCCATCACGCTGGCCAACCTGCGCGGCGTTCGCGAGGCCGGCAACATCTTCGCCATCCCCACGTACCTCTTCGTGGGCTCGGCACTCCTGATGATCGTGCTGGGTGGCTGGCAGATCCTGGTGGCCGGCGAGGGTGCCAGCTATCCGTCCCTGCAGGACGCTTCCGTCGACGTCGCCAGCCTGGCCATCCTGCTGCTGGCCATGCGCGCGTTCGCTTCGGGCGCGGTGGCCCTGACCGGTACCGAGGCCATCGCCACGGGCGTGCCGGCCTTCGAGCCGCCGGAGTCGAAGAATGCGGCGACCACCCTGGCCGTGATGGCCGTGCTCCTGGCGGTCCTCTTCATCGGCATCACCTTCCTGGCCACGGGCTACGCCATCGTGCCTGGCGAGGACGGTACCGTGCTGGCCGCGGTGGCTGGCAGTGTCTACGGCTTCGACTCGATCGGCTTCTATCTCTTTCTGACCTTCGCCGCCATCATCCTGATGCTGGCCGCCAACACCTCGTTCTCGGCCTTCCCGCGACTTGCGGCCGTGCTGGCCTGGGACAACTTCTTCCCCCGTCGCTTCGCCTACCGCGGTGACCGTCTGGCGTTCACCGCGGGCATCGTGGTGCTGGGCGTGCTGGCAGCCATCCTCATCGTGCTCTTCGGCGGCAGCGCCCACGCGCTCATCCCGCTCTACGCGGTCGGCGTGTTCATCGACTTCACCATCAGCCAGACGGGCATGATCCGGCACTGGTTGCGAGAGAAGCCACCCCGCTACCGCCGCCGGCTCACGGTCAACGCCATCGGCGCGGTCATCACCGGACTGGTAGCGATCGACGTGGCCCTGGTCAAGGCGCCGTCCTCACTCATCGTCCTCGTGCTCATCCCCATCCTGGTCGCGGTCATGTGGTTCATCCGCCACGAGTACGACACCGCCGCCAAGGAGCTCGACATCGACCATAGCCGGGTCTTCGTCAAGCCGACCAAGAAGAGTCGCGTGATCATCCCGATCCCGAACATCTCACGAGCCGTCATCCGCTCGGTCCAGTTCGGGCGCTCGCTGTCCGATGACGTGCAAGCCATCCACATCACCATCGATCACGAGGCTGCCGAGGAGTTGCGCAAGGACTGGGAGCACATGCTGCCGGGTGTTCCGCTGGTCATCGTGGAGACGCCCTATCGTTCGCTGGTCCTGCCGTTCCTGCACTACCTCGACGTGATGGCACCGACGCCACCCGATACCATCACCATCGTGGTGCTGCCCGAATATGTGCCGCGACATTGGTGGGATCGACTGCTGCACAACCAGAAAGCCGGCCGCATTCGGGAGGCGCTCATCGGACGACCCTATACGGTGGTCGCCGAGGTTCCCTACGGCGCCCTCCGCGAACCTCGCGACGACGGGAACGGCAAGTCCTGACGCCTGCGGCGGCGCGTCGCGCTGGCGCCTGCTGAGCGCGGCTCACTGTTCGGCTCGGTGGTAGGCTTCCGCCGTGCCCAACGGAACCCGCATCGAACCAATCAAACGCGCCGTTCTCGGCCTCGATGGCGGCCCTGTCGACGACCTCGTCATCGATTTCGGCTGCAAGCTCGCGCGAGCTGACCAGTCCGAGCTGGTGGCCATCTACGTCGTCCAGGTCGAGTGGAGCCATGACCTCGATGACGACCTCGGGGACTACCGGGACGAGGCGTCGCGAGTGCTGGACCTGGCTGAGGGCATGGCCGAGAAGGAGCATGTGCCGCTGCAATCGCAACTGCTCCAGGCGCGCGATGTGGGCGCCGCCCTCGTAGATGAGGCAGTGGCGCTCGAAGCCGACGCCATCGTCATGGGACTGGCCTACAAGGTTCGCTTCGGCGGCGACTTCGCCCTGGGTAGCACCATCCCCTATGTCTTCAAGAACGCGCCGTGCCGCGTCTTCGTGGTCCGCGAACCAGTGGCGGCCAGCGAGGCGCGCGACGACACAACGAAAAGGATGTGATCGATGCGTACGATCATCGTCGGCTGCGGTCGCGTCGGCGCGGGGCTGGCGACACAGCTGGCTGAGGATGGCCATGATGTCGTCGTCCTCGATATCACCACCGAATTCCTTCCGTCGCCTGCCGCCGGACTTCCCGGGCCGGGCGCTTCGTGGCGACGGCACCGATGAGAGCGTGCTGGAGCGGGCTGGGGCCCGGGGCTCCGCGTGGTTCTTCGCGCTCACTGCCGGTGACAATCGCAACATCCTCGCTGCCCAGCTAGCCTCCCAGACGTTCGGCATCGACAACGTGGTCTGCAAGGTCAACGACCCGGTACGAGCGGATGCCTACGCCACCCTCGGCGTCAACACCATCAACCGCACGGAGATGATGGTCGACTCCCTCTGCCGCTTCATGGGCAAACCCGCAGTTCCCGGTGCCGGTGACGTCAACCGCGCCGTGGAGCCAGCCGCCCACGCTGCCATCGCGGCCATCGAGGATGCCGCGATGCAGGCAGTCGAGTCGCCTGATGTGCCGACCCCTCCGACACCTTCCGCTACGTCCGAGCTGACTGGAGACCGATAACGTGTTCGTGATCGTCGTAGGTGGCGGCCGGGTCGGCTTCTACCTCACCAAGGAGCTCCTCGCCGAAGGCCATGAACTGGTGCTGATGGAGAAGGACCCACGCACCGCAGAACGCATCCGTGACGAGCTCGGCGCCGTAGTCGTCGATCGCGATGGCTGCGAGGGCAAGTACCTCGCCGAGGCTGGCGCCAACCGGGCCAGCATCGTGGCTGCCGTCACCGGGGACGACGCCGACAACCTGGTGGTCTGCCAGATGGCCAAGCACCATTTCGATGTCCCTCGCACCATCGCGCGTGTCAACAATCCGCGCAATGAAGTGCTCTTCCGACACGTCGGCGTCGACGAGATCATCAGCCCCACGCGCATGGTCCTGGCCGCGATCGAGCAGGACATCCCCGTCCACGAGCTGTTGCACCTGGCACAGCTCGAAGGTGGCGAACTGGAGCTGCTGGAAGCGCAGATCGCCGACGACTCCCCTGCCCTGGGCCGACGGCCTTCGGACTTCGAGATGCCCGAGGGTTGCACGCTCTTCGTGCTGATCCGCGATGACAAGGCACAGTCCATCCGGCTTGACACCATCTTCCAGGAGGGCGACAAGGTGATCGCCATCTCCCGGGCCGAATGCGAGGCCGAGTTGCGCCGTCTGCTCATCGGCAAGAGTCCCGAGGTCAGCGAGGTCGGCTCGGTCTGAGGCGAGCCTCGGTTACGCCGGGCCTGGGCGTCGCGGGCCTGCCGGGCAAGGCATCCTGGCGGCTTTGGTGCCCGCACCCGATGGCCTCAGTGGTGGTTTGGTGGTACCCATCATGACGATTTCATGTCAACATGGCTGTCATCTTCTTCGTCACAACACTTGACAATGTCATTGTCAGGGTTCTACTATTCTCGGTGTACAGGGTCAGCGTCCTCTGGGGCACGATCCAGTGCTTCGACCAGATGACCTGACCAATAGCATCGGAGGAACATCGCCATGACCATCATCCGCAGGACCTCACCACGCACTGATGTGATGTCCTTCCGCACCGCAGTCGATCGCCTCTTCGACGACAGCGCCTTCCGGCCGCTAGCCTGGGGCGCCTCGGCTGAATCGCGATTGCCGCTGGATATCACCTCCAGCGAGGACGCCATCACGGTGGAGGCCGCCTTGCCGGGCATCCATCCTGAGGACGTGGAGATCACCGTCCACCAGGACACCCTCACCATCGGAGTGAAGGAGCAGGTGGAACACGAGACCAGGGAAGGCGAGCGGGTCTACCGTGAGCTGCGACGCAGCAGCGGCAGTCGTACATTGACTTTGCCGAACGGCCTGGATATCGACCATGCTGAGGCCGACTTCCAAAACGGCATGCTGCGGCTCCAGATCCCACGCGCCGAGGCGGCCAAGCCGCGCCAGATCCCCGTCAAGGCGGTGACTGACGCACACGTCGCCATCAGCACCGGATCAGGGACCGAGGCGGAGCCGGAGACGGCCGGCCGGGCCTGATACGGTGACTGAGAGGGCAGAGGCGCAGCGACGGCCCAGCGGGCCCGACGCCAGCCGGCCGGTCTACGTCATCAGCGTGGCTGCCGAGTTGGTCAGCGTTCACCCCCGAACGCTGCGCATCTATGAGGGTGAAGGGCTGGTCTGCCCAGCCCGCACCCCCAGCAACATCCGCCTCTACTCGGAGAACGACATCCGCCGGGTCCTTTGGATCCGGCACCTCACCCAGAACCTGGGC
The DNA here is from genome assembly GCA_963764785.1 of uncultured Chloroflexia bacterium. Lineage (GTDB taxonomy): Bacteria > Chloroflexota > Limnocylindria > Limnocylindrales > CSP1-4 > JAFMJV01. The sequence continues at coordinate 819,594 of CAVXTU010000001.1, forward strand.
GTGAACCTGGCCGGGGTCCGCGTCCTTTTCGAGCTAGAGGAGCGTCTCGGGACGCGCATCCTGGAGACCTTGTACCGCGACCGCCAACTCGACCTCGTCGACAAGGACGATGACGAGACGAGCGGCCAAGCGACGAGATCATCTGCCGCCAGCAAGCCGCGCCCCCCAACCTCTGCCCGGACCACCAAGGAGATCTGAATGGCCAGCGACCCCAAGCAACCCAGGAACACCAGGAAGAGCAGGACAGCCGCCGCTGCCGCTGGATCCGCCGATACCGAGACTCGTGGACGACGGGTACTGCCGCTGGTGGCCCTGCGCGAAACGGTCATCTTCCCGGAGATGATCGTGCCCCTCCAGGTGGGCCGTGAAAAGTCGGTCAAGGCGCTGGACAAGGCCGTGGCAGACGACTCGCTCATCGCGCTGGTGACGCAGCGCCAGGCTGAGCGAGAGGACATCGAGTCGACTGACGAGCTGTATGACGTTGGCACGCTGGCCAAGATCGCCCAGGTCGTGCAGTCGCAGGACGGGACCGTGCGGGCCATCGTCCAGGGACAGCATCGACTTCGCCTCATCGATTTTGATTCCAATGACACTTACATCTCGGCCACGGTCGAGGTGCTCGAGGATGAAGCCCCTGAGGACCTCGAAGTAGAGGCGCTGGTCCAGACCGTCCAGGGTCAGATCGAGCAATACGTGCAGTCGGGTGCCCCGGTTCCCCCCGAGGCCGCCGTGGCCGCACGCAACATCTCCGAGCCCGGCCTGCTGGCTGACATGGTCGCCTACAGCCCGGACATGACCACCGAGCAGCGCCAGGAGCTGCTCGAAACGCTGGACGTGGTGGAGCGACTCAAGCTCGTCTCCACGTTCCTGGCACGCCAGGTTGAGATCCTGGAGCTCAAGGGTCGCATCCAGTCCGAGGTCAAATCGGAGCTGGACAAGACGCAACGTGAATACATCCTGCGCGAGCAGCTCAAGGCCATCCAGCGTGAGCTCGGCGAGGACGATCCACAACAGGCCGAGGTCAACGAGCTACGCGAGAAGGTCGAAGAGGCCAACATGCCCGAGGACGTCAAGGAGCGGGCGCTCAAGGAAGTCGACCGGATGAGCCGGATCCCCACGGCCTCGCCCGAGGTGGGTGTGATCCGGACCTATGTCGACTGGCTGGCCAGCTTGCCCTGGGACAAGTCCACCGAGGACAATCTCGACATCAAGCAGGCCGCTGTGGTCCTCGACGAGGATCACTACGGCCTGGAGAAGGTCAAGGAGCGCATCCTCGAGTACCTCTCGGTGCGCTCGCTGGCAGACACCATCCGCAGCCCCATCCTCGCGCTCGTCGGACCTCCCGGCGTGGGCAAGACCTCGCTGGGCAAGTCGGTGGCGCGAGCCATGGGTCGGGAGTTCGTGCGCATGAGCCTCGGCGGCATCCACGATGAGGCCGAGATCCGTGGACATCGGCGCACCTACATCGGCGCCTTGCCGGGTCGCGTCATCCAGAACATCAAGACCGCCGGTTCCAACAACCCGGTGTTCATGCTCGATGAGATCGACAAGATCGGCATGGACTTCCGGGGTGATCCGTCATCGGCGCTGCTGGAGGTCCTCGACCCGGAGCAGAACAACACCTTCGCGGACAACTATCTGGAGGTCCCCTTCGACCTGTCCAAGGTCCTCTTCATCGCGACCGGCAACCTCGTCGACCCCATCCCCATGGCACTACGAGACCGCATGGAGATCATCCAGCTGCCGGGCTACACACAGCGCGAGAAGGCTGAGATCGGCAAGCGCTTCCTGGTGCCCAAGCAGATGGAGAACCATGGCCTCAAGCCCAGGAACATCACGATCACCGACGAGGCCATGACCACGTTGGTGCAGTCATACACACATGAGGCCGGTGTTCGAAATCTCGAGCGCGAGATCGCCAATGTCATGCGCAAGGTGGCACGTACCGTGGCCGAGGGCCGCAAATCCAGGACCACCATCAATGAGCGCAAGCTCAACGAGCTGCTTGGCCCGCCCCGCTTCGAGTATGGCGAGCTGGAGGCCGAGGACCAGATCGGCGCTGCCACCGGGCTGGTCGTGACCGAGGTCGGCGGCGATGTGGTGGCCGTCGAGGTCACGCGCATGGAAGGCAAGGAGGACTTCATCCTCACGGGCCAGCTGGGCGACGTGATGCGGGAGTCGGCACGAGCCGGACTGTCGTGGACGCGTGCCAACGCAAGCCGCCTGGGCATCGAGCGCCAGCTCTTCGAGAAGAACACCATGCATATCCATGTCCCCGCAGGTGCCATCCCCAAGGATGGGCCGTCGGCCGGTGTGACCATGGCAACGGCGATGGTCAGCTCGCTCACCGGGATCCCGGTGCGCAAGGACGTGGCCATGACCGGAGAGATCACGCTGCGCGGGCGGGTACTGCCCATCGGCGGACTGAAATCCAAGATCCTGGCCGCCCACCTGTCGGGTGCCAAGATCGTGATCCTGCCCAAGAAGAACGAGAAGGACCTGCGGGACGTGCCCGACGAGGTCCGCAAGAAGATGAAGTTGGTACTGGTCGAGAACATGGACCAGGTACTAGCCGCGGCGCTGCGCCGAAAGCCGCGAGCGCTGAAGCCTTCTCCGACCACGGTGAAGGCGAGGGACGACGAGGGCAAGGGCACCGAGACGGGCAGCGGCGCCAAGACGCCAGTCTTCCCACCCAACCAGCCACCTGCGGTGGCCAAGCACTAGACGGACCGGGATGGAATATCGCGATTACTACGCCACGCTCGGCGTAAGCAAGGACGCGGATCAGGCCGACATCAAGAAGGCCTTCCGCCGCCTTGCCCGCGAGAACCATCCCGACGTCAACAAGGGTGCCGCCGCCGAGAAGCGCTTCAAGGAGATCAGCGAGGCCAACGAGGTCCTGTCTGACCCAAAGAAGCGCAAGGCCTACGACCAGCTCGGGGCTAACTGGGGGGCGTACCAGCAAGCCGGCGGAGCGGGTGCCTCGGGCAACCCCTTCGCCGGGTCCGCCGGAGGTCGGGGCGGCGCCACCGGCTTCCCTGGCGGCGTCCGCTTCGAGTATCGCGGCACGGCTGAGGATCTGTCGGGCTTCAGCGATTTCTTCCGAACGTTCTTCACCGGTGGTGGCAGCGACGGGACTCGAGCGACAGGCGGAGGGCAGCCGAACCTCGATCCCTTGTTCGGCGGACTGGGTGGCGACAGCGGAGCCGGCTACGCCGCATCCGGCTTCGGCACGGGCTCGGCACGAGGCACCCGTCGCCCTACCGCGCCACGGCCGGCCGATGCCACGGCTGACGCCACCATCAGCCTCGAAGAGGTCCAGCGCGGCACCGAGCGGCATCTCCAGGTGGGTGGAAAGACGCTGGAGGTACGGATCCCCGCCGGTGTGCGCGACGGTCAAAGGATCCGCCTCTCGGGCAAGGCTGAAGGCGGCGGCAACGTCTATATCGCGGTGCACGTCAGCCGGCACCCCGTGTTCACGCGAGATGGCGCCGACCTGACCATGGACCTGTCCATCAACCTGGGCGAGGCCCTGCTCGGCTCCGAGGTCCACATCGCCACCCTGTCGGGCAAGAAGCTGGCGCTGACCATTCCTGGTGGTACCCAGAACGGGCGGGTCTTCCGGCTAGCCGGCCAGGGCTTGCCACGCTTCGGCACGGAGGGCCATGGTCGATCTCCGCGTCCGCACCAAGGTGGTGCTGCCGACGTACCTCGACGACAAGGGTCGGGAGTTGGCAGGCGCCTTCATCGAGCATATCGAACAGACCGACCCAAGAACCGACCCATCGAACCCTATCCGCTGAACACCAGGACGCTGACATGAAGCTCGATCGCTATACCCAAAAGGCCCAGGAAGCTATCCTCGCGGCACAACAATCGGCCACCAGCTCCAAGAGCCCGGTGCTTGACGTGGAGCACCTCCTCGCAGCTCTGCTGGATGACCCCCAGGGCATTCCCGTGATGACGTTGCGCCAAGTCGGGGCTGACCCCGCTCAGGTGGCGGTCGAGCTAGGCGCCATGCTGTCGCGTCGCGCCAAGATCGAGGGTGGCCAGCTCGGACTCGATCCACGTGTCCGTGCCCTCATCGAGAACGCCGAAGACGAAGCCAAGCGCCTGGGCGACGAATACGTCTCCACCGAGCACCTGCTGCTGGCGGCATCACGGGCCGGAGGGGAAGCTCAACAGCTGCTGGAGGGCGCCAACGCGGGGCATGCGGCCCTGCTCGCCGCGCTCGACTCGGTACGCGGCAGCCAGCGTGTGACCTCCCCAAACCCGGAGGGCACCTATCAGTCACTAGAGAAGTACGGCGTCGACCTGACCGCCTCCGCGCGCGAAGGAATGCTGGATCCGGTGGTCGGTCGCGACGAGGAGATACGCCGCGTCATCCAGGTGCTCAGCCGGCGCACCAAGAACAATCCCGTGCTCATCGGAGAGCCCGGCGTGGGCAAGACCGCCATCGTCGAGGGCCTGGCCCAGCGCATCGTGCGTGGCGATGTGCCCGACGGTCTGCGCGACAAGAAAGTGGTCGGGCTGGACCTGGGCGCACTCATCGCCGGTGCCAAGTTTCGCGGCGAGTTCGAGGAGCGGCTCAAGGCCGTGCTCAAGGAGATCAAGGACTCCGATGGCCAGATCGTCCTCTTCATCGATGAGCTCCATACCGTCGTCGGCGCGGGTGCGGCCGAGGGCGCCATGGATGCCTCGAACCTGCTGAAGCCGATGCTGGCGCGCGGCGAACTGCACACCATCGGTGCCACGACGCTCGACGAATACCGCAAGCACATCGAGAAGGATGCCGCGTTGGAGCGGCGCTTCCAGCCGGTCTACGTCGACCAACCCAACGTTGAGGAGACCATCTCCATCCTGCGCGGGCTGCGCGAGCGCTACGAGCTGCACCACGGCGTGCGCATCACTGACTCGGCGATGGTCGCGGCCGCGGTCCTATCGAACCGCTATATCAGCGACCAATTCCTGCCCGACAAGGCCATCGACCTTGTCGACGAAGCGGCCAGTCGGCTGCGAATGGAGATGGACTCCATGCCCATCGAGCTCGATGAGCTGGAGCGTCGCCGCGTCCAGCTGGAGATCGAGCGCGAGGCGCTGCGCAAGGAGACCGACGACGCTTCGAAAGCCCGGCTCGAGGCCCTGGAGCGCGAGTTGGCCGACATCTCCGAGCGTGCCGGAGCGCTCAAGAGCCAGTGGGACCAGGAGAAGAGCGCCATCAGCGACCTGCGCGCCACCAAGGCGGAGCTGGAGACGGCCCAGCACGAGGTGGAGACTGCCGAGCGAGACGCCGACTACGGTCGGGCGGCCGAGCTCAAGTACGGCCGGATCCCCGAGCTGCAGGCGCGGCTCCAGGCTGAGGAGGCTGCCCTTGCAGAAGACGCCGGTGGCCGACGCCTGCTCAAGGAAGAAGTCGACGCCGACGATATCGCCCGCATCGTGGCCGCCTGGACCGGTATCCCGGTGGCCCGTCTCATGGAAGGCGAGCAGGCCAAGCTGATCAACATGGAAGAGCGCCTGCACGAGCGTGTCATCGGTCAGGACGAGGCCATCACTGCGGTGTCGGACGCCGTGCGCCGGGCCCGCGCCGGGCTCAAGGATCCCAGGCGACCCATCGGCTCGTTCATCTTCCTGGGCCCCACCGGCGTAGGCAAGACCGAGACCGCGCGGGCTCTCGCGCAGTTCCTGTTCGACGATGAGCAGGCCATGACGCGCATCGACATGAGCGAGTACATGGAGAAGTACGCGGTCAGTCGATTGATCGGCGCGCCACCCGGGTACGTCGGCTATGAAGAGGGCGGCCAGCTGACCGAAGCCGTCCGCCGGCGCCCCTACCAGGTCATCCTTCTCGATGAGATCGAGAAGGCGCATCCTGACGTCTTCAACGTGCTTCTGCAGGTGCTCGATGATGGCCGGCTGACCGATGGCCAGGGCCATGCCGTGTCGTTCAAGGACACCGTCCTGATCATGACCAGCAACGTGGGCTCACAGCTGATGACCGGAGGTCTGCCCGAAGGGACGAACCAGGCCGCGGTCGAGATGGCCGTGACCGAAGCGCTGCGGGCCACCTTCCGGCCCGAGTTCCTCAATCGCATCGACGAAGTCATCATGTTCCACGGGCTCGATGACGGTGCCCTGTCCGCCATCGTCGACCTGCTGGTGGCCGACCTGGCGGCGCGGCTCGAGGAGCACGATCTCAAGCTGGTGTTGACGCCAGCAGCCAAGGCTCTGATCGGGCGTGAGGGCAACGACCCGCAGTACGGGGCGCGACCGCTCAAGCGGGCGGTCCAACGGCTCTTGGAGAACCCACTGGCCAAGGCCCTGTTGGAAGGCAACTTCAAGCCTGGCACTGCCATCACCGCCGATGCCGACCCGGTCACTGGCACCATCGTGCTGACCGGTTCGTCGGGCGAGACATTCGTATCCGAGCCCAGCGAGCGGCGCGACGCTCGAGCGAGCGGTGAGCCCGTCGGCGCTGGGCTGCGACCCAGTCTCATGGACCTGCCTGACACGCCGCCCGTCGATGAGAAGAAGCCACGCCTGAACTAGGGCCGCTGCCATCGAGGCTCCCGGCATCGCGGGGCCCGGGGTTGTTGCTCCGGAGCGTGGGTCGGTCGCATTCCCCCGTGCCATCGATAGCCTCCCGCAGATGAGCGCGGATCCACGCTGGCAGGACAGTGAGCCACGCCTCGTGGAGTGCATACGCGACGAGATCTCGGCCAGCCCCGATGGTCGCATCACCTTCGCGCGCTTCATGCAGCGAGCCCTCACCGAACCCGGGCTCGGCTACTACGCGACCAGCACGGAACGCCCCACCCGAGCCGGCGATTTCCTGTCGGCCCCGGAGCTGCATCCGTTCTTCGGTCGCTGCATCGGCCGGTTCATCACCGACGTCTGGGCCGCCGCTGGTTCTCCGGAACCCTATCGCGTCCACGAGTACGGAGGTGGCCGTGGCACGCTGCGCGACAGCGCCACTGCGGCGCTGGGGTTCACTCCCCGATGGCACATCCTGGATCTGCCGGAACGGAGTGACCCAGCCCCGGATGTGGCAGACCTCGTCATTGCCAATGAGTATCTCGACGCGCTCCCGGTCCATCGATTGATCCAGGACGGCGAACTGCGCGAGTCATATGTGGCCTGGGTGGATGGCTGGTTCGCGGAGACGGTCGGCGACCTGTCCAGCATGGAGTTGGCGGCTGCCCTTTCCGCCAGCGGAGTCGTACTCCAGGAGGGCCAGCGCGCCGAGGTCTGCCTCGCCCTGCCCACCTGGACAAGCCGCGTCTCCGCGAGTCTCGCCCCGGGCGGTGTGCTCCTGGTGATCGACTATGGGCACGAGGCGGCCGAACTCTATGGACCGCGTCGCATGGCCGGCTCTTTACTGACCTACCGTGGGCATGCGGTGTCTGACGACCCTCTCACCGCGGTCGGCCACACCGATATCACGACGCATGTGGACATCTCCGCCCTGGAACGTGGCGCGCGCGGATCCGGGTTGGAGCTGCTGGGTTCCACCAGCCAGGGACGGTTCCTCGCAGCGCTCGGGCTGGGAGAGCTCCTGGTCCACCTTGGACGTCAGCCCCACGTCGACCCGGCCGAGTACCTGGAGGCTCGCGCGGCCGTCGGTCGACTGCTCGATCCGCGCCATCTCGGAGCGTTCCGGGTCCTCGCCTTTGGGCGGCCATACGCTGATGGCAGATGGCGGACCGCCCCTGGCTTCGAACTCGCCCCGTAGGATTCCCTGATGCGCTTCGACCTTGCCCAGCGCCGTCTGAGCGATCTCCCGACCCCGCTGCCACCGTGTCGGCCGGAGATCGACGCGAAGATCGTGACCGGAGCTTCGAGTCAAGTGTGGAGACGCCGCGCCACGGAGAGCCCGCCGCGGGACGCCGCGGCCCTTGTGCTCATCTACCCCGACGTTGAGGGTGAGGCCACCATCGTGCTCACCGTCCGACCCGGTGGCGACCATGTGCACGCTGGCCAGGTGGCACTCCCTGGAGGCAAGCGCGAAGTGGCCGACCAGTTCCCGGACGGCACCGCCCTGCGCGAGGCCCGGGAGGAGGTGGGGCTTGATGTCGAAGCCGCCGGGGTCACCACGCTCGGGGTCCTTGATGTCGTCGACGTTCGGGTGTCGGGGTTCATGATGGTGCCGGTACTGGCCGTGGCCCAACGCGAACCCAGGTTCGTGGCGGACCGGCGCGAAGTGGCCCAACTACTCACCGTGCCGGTGCATCACTTCCTGCCTGGTTCGCCGGTCGAGGTCATCGAGGAAGAACGCGACGGCTGGCGGCTGCGCTACGGCGCCTATCCGGTGCGCGGCCATCACATCTGGGGAGCTACCGGACGAGCGCTCGGGCAGCTCGGCGCCGTCCTCGGTGCGGAGTAGGCCCACAGGGAACAGGTTCGACTACCAGGGCTCGCCCTCGCCTTGGTCGTGTTCCTCCGGCCGGATCTCCCGCTCAGCCAGACGACCTCGAGCCGGCTCGAGGTCGGCCACCGCAGGCACCACAGCCCGGTGTCGAGGCCGAGCGTCGATGGCGTCGTCGGGCACCTCCACGAGGATGGCACGCATGTGGGCCCCATCGGTCCAGGCGCCATGTGGCACATCCGGTGGCCAGGCCACCGCCTCACCATGATTGATGGTGCTGCGCTCATCACCGACCTGGACCCACCCGCCACCACTGATCACGATGAACAGTCCGTGATCGGGGCTGGTCTGGGGTGCGATGAGGGCCCTTCGCGAAAACGCCAACTCGGTGATCCGGGCTCGCGGGTCGCTCCAGATGGTCTGGTCAGCGACGCCCCGGGTTCCGGCCGGTGGCGTGGCCCGACGGAGGCCGGGGCCGAAGCGCAGGATCTCCACCCCGCATCAGGTCCCGGTCAGCGCTTCTTCTTGGACTTGGGCTTGGCTCCGGGCTTCTGCGACTTGGAGCGGATGGTGGCTTCGGGCGTGCGATAGCGTTTCTGTCCCAGGTACTGCTCACGCTTGAGGATGGCGTTGTAGGTCGCGATGAGCGGCGGGAACCGGACGAAGCGGATCCAGATCATGGTGCCGATGCCCACGACCAGCGTGATCAGCACGAACACGAAGTAGAACTTGAAGGTGGCGTACACGAGCAGCAGACCGAAGACCGCCAATCCGGTCCAGAAGAGCCACTCCTGGAGGTTCACCAGCGGAGGGTGGCGGTGCAGTCGCCGCGTCTGCACGTTGTACAGCACGATCGTGGCGATGAGGAAGACGAGCGCCGCGAGGGAGAGCGGATAGAAGAGGTCGGGAAAGTTTCCGGGGCTGAAGCCGCCGCTCAGGAACAGCGAGCCGATGAAGTCTTGGTTCACATACCCGAGATTATCAGAACGCGGCACTGCCGCTCTGCGCTGGTTCGCTGCTGCCCGGTGCTCGCTCACGAGGCCATATACTCCGACCACCCGCACCGAGCCAGCGGTTCGATGTCTTGCCCGCGGGCTGATCAAGGGAGGAGTTGACCGAGTGCGAGCCCTGCTCTCGGTCGCGGATCGCGCCGGCGTCACCGACCTAGCGCGCGAGCTGATCGACCAGGGGATCGAGGTCTACGCCACCGATGGCACGCGTGCTGCGCTGGCCGAGGACGGGATCGGGGTCCGGGCCGTGTCCGAGCTGACGGACATGACCAGCCTCATCGGCGGACACGTCAAGACCTATCACCCCCAGATCTATGCCGGCATCCTGGCGCGGCGCCACGTGCCCGAAGATATGGCCGACTTGCAGGAGCACGGCGTCGGCGCGTTCGACATCGTGGTCGTGAGCATCCGGCCATTCGCGCCGCAGGTGGGTCGGCGGGTGGTACCCATCGATGAAGCCGTGGAGATGATCGACGTCGGCGGCCTCTCGCTGCTGGGTGCGGCAGCGCGCAACTTCGGCGGCGTGGCAGCGGTGTGTGACGCGGCCGACTACGAGCTGCTCATCAGCGAGGTGCGCGAGCACGGCGCCGTCTCCGCGGACGTTCGACAGCGGCTCGCAGCCAAGGCATTCGCCGCCCTGGCGGCCTACCAGGGTGAGGTGGCTGCGTATCTTGATCACATCGGCGGCACCCGTTTCCCCGATCAGCTCAGTGTGGTCCTGCGCAAGGAGCGCGACCTCCCATACGGCGAGAACCCCCACCAGCGCGGCGCTTTCTACCGGGAGACCACGCACCGGACCAGGTCGCTCGCCGACGCCGAGCAGATCCAGGGACCACCACCCACGTTCAACGACCTCATCGACCTCGATGCCGCCTACCGCATGGCCTCCGACTTCCCCTCTCCGACCTGCGCCATCACCAAGCAGCGCAATCCCGTGGGCCTGGCATCCCATGACGACAGCCGCGAGGCCTATCGCCGTGCCCTCGCCGGCGACCCCGTGACGGCCTATGGCGCGGTGGCGGCATTCAATCGTGAGGTTGACGAGGCCATCGCCCGCGAACTGGTGCTCAACCCCTTCGAGGGTGTCGCCGCACCCAGCTATACCGAAGGAGCGAAGGCGCTGATGTCAGGCCGACCGGAGCTCGCCGTCCTGGTCGTGCCGGCCCCACCGCCCGATGCCCTTTCGGACTACGGCATCGCCGAGCTCGACTTTCATCGCATCGAGGGCGGATTGCTGGTGGAGACCCGTGATGCCCTCGACGTCGACCACTCCCAGCTCAATGTCGTCACGCGACGGCGCCCGACGCTGGAGGAGTTGACCGACCTGATGTTCGCGTGGCGGGCAGTGCGGCATGTGACCAGCCTCGCGGTGCTGGTGGCCAAGGGAGCCCAGCTGGTGGGCGTCGGTGCCGGCCAGGCGAGCCGCCTCACCGCCACCGAGATCGCCTTGCATCGTGCCTCCGACCGATCGTCGCGAGCAGTGCTGGCGTCGGATGCCTATTTCCCATTTGGTGATGCCATCGCCCTGGCGGCCGAACGGGGCATCACGGCCATCATCCAGCCGGGCGGGTCCATCCGCGACGAGATGGCCATCGAGATCGCCGACCGCCACCACATGGCCATGGTCTTCACGGGGCGCCGGCACTTCCGGCACTGACGACCGGCCGTGCTGATCGCGCCACGGATGGGAGATCCAGGACACCGGCAAGTATGTCCTTAGGCAAGCTAAGGAACCGGGCCATGCGCTCGGCCGGGCGGTGCGAGGTCAGCTCCGCCGACTGCCCGCAGCGTTTCCGGTCGGCCTAACCGAGGTGCAGTGGTCGACCAGGGGCTGGGGTGATGAAGGCGTATGAGGCGAGGATGGGGGCATCGGCATCCTCCCTGATGGTCGACCCGATCAGCTGTGTCCGACCGGTGAGGCTTGATCAACGCCACTGTGCCGCCTCTCGATCCCACCAGGCCAGGCGGGCCACAGCGTCAGCGCCCTCGAGGCGCTCTGCCCGGTCGCGCGCCTGATCCACGCGCATGCCCCAGCCTGGCGGCTTCAGCTCCGGTACCAGGTCGGCCAGAGGCGCCAGCACGAACAGCCGCTGCGACGCTTCAGGGTGCGGCACCTGCAGCCACTGCTCCTCGACACGCGCGGGGTCGTTGCTGCGCGCCGCGTCCTCACGCTCGATGCGCACCCGGTGTGACCCGAAGAGCAGCAGGTCGAGGTCGACTTCGCGCGGTCCCCAATGCTCCCGCGGAACGCGTCCCAGGGACTGCTCGACCGCTTTCAGCGCGATGAGCAGCCTCATGGCGCCATCCTCCGGAGTAGATCCGGCTGGGACGTGCAACCCCACCACTGCGTTGAGGAAGTCAGCCTGGAACACCGGTCCCACCGGACGGGTTCGATAGAGGGCCGATACGCCGGTGACGGTCGTCCCAGGCAGGGTATCGAGCGCGGAGACTGCCCGGGTCAATGCCTCACGCGTGGCACCCACATTGGCGCCGAGACCGATGTACGCCGACTCACTTCCGCTCACGTCGACCATGATGCGCGCGCCCGTGGACTCCGCGCTCGCTGCGGTAAACTCCGAACACGCTCATTCCACCGCTCCGGGGCGACGGCTTCGGGTCGGCGAGCATCGTCTGTACATCGCGGCTCCACGAGGAATCAATTGACCGCTCCGCTCTGGTACGTGATCGGCTTCGCCTTCGCAGGCTTCAGCTTCGTGTTCCTGACCATCGGCGCTGCGTGGTTCGTCTCCCACCGCCACAAGGGTGACCGTCACAAGGGCCTGCCTTATGAGTCGGGCATCGACACGTACGGCGACACGAGTGGCCGGTTCGGCCTTTCGTTCTACCTCTATGCCCTGCTCTTCGTGGCCTTCGACATCGAAGTCATCTTCATCGCCTTGTGGGCGTTGGTATTCGACGACATCCTCATGGGCGGGTTCCTGGGCATGCTCCTGTTCGTGGCCATCATGGAATTGTCGGTCCTGTACGCCGCGAGGAAGGGCCTGTTGACATGGAACTGAACGGCACCACCAAGCGCGCGGCCAGGTCGGCCGTCGCGAAGAAGGGCAAGAAGTCGGGCGTCGATCGTGATGCCCAACACGACCTGGGTTCCAGCCGATCCCGATGCCTACGGCGGGCAACCCGCCTCTGTCGACCACCTCAAGCAGCTCGAGTTCGAGGACAAGTCCGACAACGGCCGCTGGGGTGCGCTCGACGTGGTCCCGACCACGGCAGACCTGCTGCTCGACTACCTGCGCGCCAACAGCCTCTGGCCACTGCTCTCGGGGCTTGCCTGCTGTGCCATGGAGATGATGTCGGCGGCGACCGTGGTCAACGATATGGACCGCTTCAACATGTTTCCCTTCCGAGCCAGCCCTCGCCAGGCGGATGTGCTGATCGTGGCCGGTACCTTGACGACCAAGATGGCGGGGCCACTGGTGCGCCTGTGGGAGCAGATGCCTGAGCCCAAGTGGTGTGTGGCCATGGGCGATTGCACCTGCTCTGGTGGCCGCTACAAGCGCTCCTACGCGACCGTCGAAGGAATCGACCGGATCATGCCGGTAGACGTCTACGTACCCGGCTGCCCTCCCCGCCCCGAGGGCCTCATCTACGGCATGCTTAGACTGCAGCAGCTCGTGCTTGAGCGCCGAGGGCAGTGGAATGAGCGCCGGGTCGGGCCCAGCGTGCCGGACGGCGCGTAGGGCCAGCACCAGGGAGTCAGCATCACGGAAACGTCGCAGCTTCGCCGCCTTGACGAACGCCTCGGTGAGCATCTTTTGCTGCCTGCTGAGCTGATGGACGACACCATCGAGCTGATCACCCAACCCGCCTCCGTGCCGATCGTGATGCGTGCACTGCGCGAGGATGACGACCTGCGCTACGAGGTGTTGGCTGATATCTGTGGCGTGGATACCGGCGTGACCATGCAGGTCGTGTACCACCTGTGGTCACCGCTCGTCGTCGGCGTGGCTGCGGGTCATCGCGGATGGCCTGTCACGCGAGGACCCACGGGTGCCATCCATCACGTTCCTGTGGAGCGGGGCCGAATGGGGTGAGCGCGAGGCCTACGACATGTTTGGCATCACCTTCGAAGGTAATCGCGACCTGCGCCGCATCTACATGCCACCCGACTACCTGGGTTTTCCGCTACGCAAGGATTTCGCCCTGGCTGATGATGCCTCGCGCGGCCCGGGAGAGGGCATCCGACCCATGGAGACGCCCATAGCTCCGGCCGATGTTCGACGTGATCTGGTCATCCGCACCAGCCCCGGGGCCGGAGCCGTGATCGGGCCGGACGGGGAGCGACTTGCGATCACAGCTGGTAGCCGCGCGGCCGTCGGCGAGGGCGAAGGACGGGCATGACGACCGATCGCGAGCAGATCCGTTCGCTGGACGATCCCGAACTCATGGTCCAGACGCCTGGCACCATCTACGACACCATCCCGCCGCTGACCCCGCGCACCGAACGTGAGGCCGAGTTCTACACGCTCGGTGATGGGGAGATGCTGCTGAACCTCGGTCCACAGCACCCGTCCACGCACGGGGTGCTGCGTGTCGTGCTCAAGATCGATGGCGAGAAGATCGTGGACCTCGATCCGGTGCTCGGCTACCTGCACCGCGGTGTCGAGAAGATCTGCGAGCACGGCGATTGGCATCACGCCATCAGCAACTGCGACCCCCTCGAGTACGTGGCCTCCATGTTCAGCGAGTCGCTGCCCGTCCTGACCGCAGAGAAGCTGCTGGGCCTGGAGGTACCGCGCCGAGCCGAGTACATCCGCGTCCTGGCCTGGGAGCTCAATCGCATCTCCAGCCACGCGCTGTTCATCGGCTGGCTAGCCCTGGACCTGGGCGGCCTGACGCCGATCCTTTACGGCTTCGGCGAGCGCGACGAGATCGTCGAGATGCTGGCGGCACTGACGGGCCAGAAGCTGCTCTTCAACTACCTGCGGATCGGCGGGGTCAACGGCGACCTCAACCACGACTTCATGAGTCGCCTTGGTGACTGGATGAGCCATGCCGGCCAGCACCTCGACGACCAAACGACGCTCCTGAACCAGAACGAGATCTTCGTCAATCGCACCAAGGGACTCGGCACGCTGGACCGCGACACGGCACTCAAGCTGGGCATGTCCGGGCCGCCCTTGCGGGCCACCGGTGTGCCCTACGATGTGCGCCGCGCGCACCCCTATAGCGTCTACCCGGAGCTGGAGTTCGACGTTCCGACGCGCACCGACGGCGACTCCTATGCGCGCTACCTGCTCCACATCGAGGAGATCAAGCAGTCCTCCGCATCATCGACCAGGTGCTGCACCAGATGCCCGATGGCCCGGTGATGGCCAAGCTGCCCAGGCTCCTGCGGGTACCGCCTGGACGGGCGTTCGCAGCCCTGGAGAGCCCGCGTGGACAGTACGCTTGCTATGCGGTCAGTGACGGCTCGGACCAGCCGTTCCGTTTCCGCATCCACGACCCGTCGTACTTCAACCTGCAGGCGGTCGGGGTGCTGACACCGGGCCATCTGGTGGCGGACATCATGGCCATCATGGCCAGCCTCGATCCCATCATGGGTGGCATCGACAAGTGAGCGCCGCAAGCAATCCCTGGAACCGCCTCAGCCTGAGCGGCAAGATCGTGCTGCCGCTGGTCGCCCTGCTCATCCTGGGTACGGTCGGACTGTTGGTCCTGTGGCTCACGGGCATCGGACCACAGGTCCTCGATTGGCTCATCGCTACGGCAGAGGCCAACATCGAGATATTGCGCTTCGTGGTGGCGGCCACCGCCATCCTGCTGTTCACGGTCCCGGCGGCGTTCCTGATCATCTTCATGGAACTCAAGATCATCGCCATCGATGAACCTGCGCATCGGTCCCAACCGGACCGGTCCGTGGGGCACACTGGCGTCCACGGTGGCGGGTCTCAAGGTGTTGGCCAAGGAAGACTTCACACCGACCGGCGCGGATGTGCCGGTATTCACCCTGGCGCCGGCAGTGGTGTATCTCGCGGCGGTCCTGACCCTGGTGGTCATCCCCTTCGCCCCGGGCATGGTCGGGTTCGACATGGAGCTGGGGCTGCTGTACTTCTTCGCCATCGGTGGTCTCGGCGTGGTCGGCCTGATGATGGCTGGCTGGTCCAGCTACAACAAGTACTCGCTGCTGGGAGGCCTGCGCGCGGCGGCCGCGGTCATCAGCTATGAGCTTCCGCTCATCCTGGGCGTCATCGGCATCGTCATGCTGGCGGGCACGCTCAATCTGGGTCAGATCGTCGAGAATCAATCTGGTGGCATCCTCAACTGGTACGTCTGGCAGCAGCCCCTGGCGCTGATCATCTTCTTCATCGCAGCGACCGCAGAGGCTGGCCGAACCCCGTTCGATCTACACCGAGGCCGACTCGGAGCTGGTGGCCGGGTTTGCCACCGAGTACAGCGGCATGCGCTTCGGATTCTTCTTCTTCGCGGAGTACGTCAACGTCTTCATCCTGTCGTCGTTGACCGTGACGCTGTTCCTGGGCGGCTGGAACGGCGTCTTCGACATCGACCCGCTGCTCTCGGCGGTGGGCATCGAAACGCCGGTCTCACTGGCACTCGACCTGGCCTCGCTGGGTCCATGGCTGATCGCCATCCCCCTGATCGTGATGCCGCTCCTGACGCTGGCCATCACAGGACTCCTGTGGATGCTGCAGTCGTCCTGGGGCTTCCTCAAGGCACTGCTGATCGGCTTCGTGCTGGCCAATCTGCTGGTGATGGGCGTGGTCACGCTATGGGCCCTCTTCAGCTTCGATACGCTCATGGGCATCGTCTGGTTCATGGGCAAGTCATTCACGCTCGTGGCACTGTTCGTGCTCATGCGTGCGACCTATCCACGAGTGCGCATCGACCAGATGATGAACCTGGCCTGGAAGTGGCTGATGCCGGTCGCGCTGGTCAACATCTTCGTCACCGCCGGCGCCATCATCATCATCAAGGAGTTGGGCGCGTGAGGACGGACAAGGTTCCCGGCCTGGCCATCCTCAAGGGCATGGCCTTTGCCGTTCGACAGGTCTTCCGGCCCAAGCTGACGGTGCAATATCCCGAGGTCGTCAATGACATCTCGCCACGTCATCGCGGCCGCCTGATCCTGCTCTACGACGAAGCCGGCGCACTCAAGTGTGAGACCTGCTTCCAGTGTGCTGCAGCCTGTCCCATCGAGTGCATCGACATGGGCGGCGTGGACACTCGCAACCGGTACCACGTGCACTGGGGCGCTGCCGAGCAGTATGCCGAGCGCCGCGAGGAGAGTGCCTTGCGCCGGTCGGGCCGAGCGGTCCCTGACCGAACCTTCGATTCCTTCGAGGAGATCGACCTGGGCCCACTCGACGAGATCCTCGCGGCAGAGGGCTACAAGCCGCGCCGCGCCCTGTCCATCCTGGAGCAGACGCAGGGCGCCTACGGCCATCTGCCGGTGGCCGCGCTCCAGCACATCGCGCATCAGACCGGCGCCTGGTACAGCGAGCTGTACGGTATCGCCACGTCCTATCCGCACCTCCATTTCGAGCCTCCCAGCGGTCACGTGGTCCGGGTCTGCCGCTGCACCCACTGCACGCTGCTCGGTGGTGGCCGGGTGCTGGCAGCCTTCCGAGAGCACCTCGGAACCGATGTCGGCGGGGTCAGCCCCGATGGCGCCGTGCGGCTGGGTACCACCGACTGCGGTGGCGCGTCCAGCGGAGCTCCGTACGTCGAGATCGATGGCGAGCCACTGCCCAGGTCGAGCGCCACCGACGCGGTCACCATCGCTGCCGCGTTACGCGCCGCAGTCCCCCAGGGTGAGCCAGCATGAGCCTGCCCATCCTCCAGGGTCCCAGCGACTGGCCGTCCGTCTTGCTTGCTCGGAACCTTGATCGGACGGACGGTTTCGAAGCGGCCCAGTCGGCCGGCGCCTGGAAGGCCTATCGCAAGGCCGTGGAGACCCTGACGCCGGATGCGGTCATCAGCATGATCAGCGAGTCCGGGCTGCGCGGGCGCGGCGGCAGCGACTATCCGACCGGTTCCAAGTGGCGAGACTGTGCCAGCCAGCCAGGGTCACGACGCTATGTCGTGGCCAACGGTTTCGAGGCCGATCCGGGTGCGCAGGTCGACCGGACGCTCATGGAACGCGATCCGCATGCCGTGGTCGAAGGCGTCGCCATCGCGGCCTGGGCAGTGCACGCCGAATCGGCCATCATCGCGGTGTCGTCGTCCGCCCCGGAGGCGGCGGCGCGACTGCGCGGCGCCATCGAGGATGCCGAGGGTGCCGGCTATGTCGGGCCTGAGCGCTACGCTGAGCGGTCGGCCGCTCGACATCGAGGTGCGCGACCTGGCGGGTTCGTTCGTGGTGGGCGAGGAGACCGTCCTGTTGCGGGCTCTGGAGGACAGGCGCGCCCAGCCCGACCAGCGGCCACCCTATCCGTCGCGCAAGGGCCTGTGGGGCAAGCCCACCGTGGTCAACAATGTCAAGACGTTGGCCGCGGTGCCATGGATCGTGGATCATGGCGCGGGTGCCTACGCCTCACTGGGCTCGGCGGATGCGCCAGGCACGACCCTGCTGCAGCTTGGCGGCGCAGTGCCCCAACCGGGTATCGTCGAGGTGCCGCTCAGCGCCACCATCCGCGAGGTCCTCGATGGCCCCGGCGGGATCGGGAAGACTCGACTGAAGGCCGTCCTGGTCGGTGGGCCCGATGGTGGTTTCCTGCCGCCCGAAGCCCTCGATACGCCTATGACCCAGGCCGCGCTCACCGGGGCCGGTGCACTGTCCGGCTCGGGTACCTTGCTGGCCCTCGATACGGGTGCCTGCATCGTCGACGTGGCGGCGCTGATGACCCGCTACCTCAATGACGAGGCCTGCGGCAAGACGATCCCCTGCCGCATCGGCACCCGTCGCCTCTCGGAGCTGGGCGGAGCGATGTGCACTGGCCGCGCGCGGCCCGGCGATGCTGACCTGCTCGACGACCTCTCGCGTGACGTCCACGACGCAGCGCTGTGCGGGCTGGAAGCGAATGCCTCGAACCCTTTGCTCAGCGGGATGCGATACTTCGCGCCGGAGTTCGAAGACCACATCGTGCGTGGTCTCTGCCCCGCCGGCGTCTGCCAGCCCATCTCGCTAGCGGCCGCCGCCCGATGACCCACGCTCACGTCGACAGGGCGCAGACCTGGAGCCTCCCGAACGCCATGACTGACACACTGCCGCAGACCAGCCCCAGCCCCAGCGACGACGATGTCGCGGAGCGACTGCTCACCACGCAGTCGCCGCAGCGGCGTCAGGTGGCACCCGAATTCAGTATCGAGATCGATGGCCGCACCCTCACCGGTCGAGCCGGCCAGACCATCCTCGAGGTGTGTCGAGACGCCGGCATCGAGGTGCCGACCCTCTGCTACGAGCCCAAGCTGCCTGGCTTTGGCGCTTGTCGCATGTGCGTGGTGGATGTCGACGGAGAGTCCACTCCGCCGATCTCCTGTTCGCGGGAGGCGGAACCGGACATGGTGGTGCAGACGCAGACGACGCGGCTGCGCGAGATCCGCAAGACCAACCTCGAGCTCATCTTCAGCGACCACAACGCCTACTGCCTGCCCCCCTGCCAGAACAAGTGCCCCAGCCACATCGACATCCCGGGCTTCCTCAAGGCCAACACCGAGGGGGATTTCATGGAGTCGGCGCGCATGTTCAAGCGCACCATCCCGTTCCCTTCCGTCCTGGGCCGCGTCTGCCCGGCTCCCTGCGAGGAGCACTGCCGGCGTGACGAGGTCGAGGAGGCCATCGCCATCCGCGACAGCCATCGCTACGCGGGCGACCAGGTGCTCAAGGCCCAGGCGGACGGCGTCAAGGCGCCGCTGCCGTTCGAGCTGCAGCCCGCCAGCGGCAAGCGCGTCGCGGTCATCGGCTCGGGGCCGACGGGCATGTCGGCTGCCTACTACCTCTCGCTCAACGGTCACGCCGTGACCGTCTTCGAGCGCGACCCCGAGCCGGGCGGCATGCTGCGCTACGGCATCCCCCAGTACCGTCTGCCCAAGGTCGGCGTCCTCGAAGGGCGAGTACGAGTCGGTCTGGGAGCTGGGCGCCAGGCTGGTCAGCGACGTCGAGCTGGGCGTCGACTTCACCATCGACGACCTGCAGAACCAGGGCTTCGACGCCGTGCTCGTGGCCATCGGCTGCTACGACACCAACAAGCTGGGCATCCCGGGCGAGGATGCGGACGGCGTCATCGACGGCCTGGAGTACCTGCGCATCGCCACGCTGGGCCTGCCCTATCCGGACCACAAGGGCAAGCGCGTCGTCGTCGTCGGCGGCGGCTTCACCTCGATGGACTGCTCGCGCACCTCGGTCCGCCAGGGCTGCACCGAGGTCACCCTCGTGTACCGCCGCGACATGAAGGACATGCCGGCCGCCAACGAGGTCCACGAGATGCTCGAGGAGGGTGCCCGGGCCATCTTCCAGGCCTCACCGACGCGCGTCATGACCGACAAGGATGGCAAGGTCACCGGCGTGGAGTTCCAGCGCATGGCGCTGGGCGAGCCCGACGCTTCGGGTCGCCGGCGCCCCGAACCGGTCGAAGGCACCGAGTTCATCATCGACTGCGATCGTGTCCTGCTGGCCATCGGCCAGGGTCCCGAGCTGGACTGGCTGGAGACGCGGTGCGGCGGGCGTCGAAGGCTCCAAGCGCTGGCGGCTCGACGCCGATGCGTCACCTTCGGGACCGGGCGAGCCGGAGTCTTCGGGACCGGCGACGTGCGTATCGGTGCGGCCACCGTGGTCGAGGCCATCGCCGAGGGCCGACGCGCCGCGTACGCCGTCGACGCCTACCTGCAGGGCCAGGACCTCGACGAGATCAAGACACGCCAGACGCTGGCCGAGCCGCAGCCCGAGTTCCTCTCCATCGTGCCCTACAGCGACGAGGTCAAGGAGCCGCGCATCCGGCTCAAGTCGATGCCGGCCGAGGAGCGCAACGACTCCTACGTCGAGTACGAGATCCCGTATACGCAGCAGGAGGCCATGTCCGAGTCGGCCCGCTGCCTGCAGTGCACCTGCGAGGCCATCGGCTATTGCGACCTGCGACGCCAGGGCATCGAGTACGGCACCACGCTCGCGACGCTGGAGCCGCAGCGCACCGGCATGTCCCTGCGCAGCGTCTCGGAGAACCGCTTCACCGGGCACCAACCACGACTACATCCGCGACGACAGCCACGCCTTCATCCTGCGTGAGCCGTCTCGCTGCATCGACTGCGGCCGCTGCGCCAACGTCTGCAAGGAGGTCGTCGGCGCGGCCTGCTACGACTTCATGCGCACCGGCTTCGACACGCTGGTGACGACGCCGCTGGACATGAGCCTCAACACGACGCCGTGCGTGTCCTGCGGCCGCTGTGCCGAGACCTGTCCGACCGGTGCGCTGATGCCCAAGCCACGGGTGCTGGAGAAGTACGAGGTCGACGAGTCACGCTGCATCCTGTGCGGCATCTGCGTCGATGCCTGCCCCTACGATGCGCTGCGCTGCGGGCCCGGATTTCGAGCTCGCGCCACGAGTCGCGCGCAGGAGCCGATGATCGACCTCATCGCCATGGGCGCGATGGATCGCGACTCCGAGATCAGCTACGTGCGCCGGGAGCGGGACTGGCTGAGCCGAGCCCAGGCCGACGGCCGTGACATCCCCCACGAGCGGCTGTTGCCGATGCTGCCGCCGGGTGTGGCCGGCAACGGCAACGGCAAGTCCGGTGGATGCGGCCGGACACGCAGGGCGCGACCGGCGGCGGGTCGGCGCACGCCACCACAAGTAGTCAGAGGGGGAAGGCAGGGAGTGGGGCTACCGGAGACGGTTCCGTATCTCGACTGGCGCTGGGATGACCTTGTCTTCCTGGTGCTCGCCGGTGTGATGCTGGGTGCCGCCCTGCTGGTGGTGCTGGGCCGCGACATCATCCGCTCGGCGCTGTGGCTGATCCTCTCGTTCGCTGGGCTCGCCGGCATCTACGCTCTGCTGGGCAGCCCGTTCCTGGCCGTCACCCAGGTGCTCGTGTACATCGGCGCCATCAGCGTGCTGATCCTGTTCGCGATCATGATCACGCAGTCCAAGCGAGGCTCGGTCAAGCTGGTCTTCCAGCGGCAGTGGTGGGCCGGTGCCATCGCGGCTGTCGTGCTGGTCCTGCTGATGACCGTCAGCATCATGCTCACCGAGTGGCCGCTGGCCGTCGGCGAGGTCATTCCCGCCGACGCGCGGGACATCGCGTTGACGCTCTACCAGGAGTACCTCTTTGCCTTCGAGGCCTCGGCGTGCTGCTGCTGGCTGCGGTCATCGGAGCGCTCTACCTGGCGCGGCGCGATGACGACATGCCGTCCACCAACAATGCGGCGCTGGCCTCAGAGGACCAGGGAGACGGCGCATGAGCCAGTCGCTGGATGCCTACCTCGTCCTCTCGGTGCTGCTCTTCGGTATCGGTGCCTTCGGCTTCCTGGCCAAGCGCAACGCCATCGCCATGCTGATGTCCATCGAGATCATGCTCAATGCCGTCAACCTGGCCATCATCGCCTTCGGCGCCTTCACGCCGGAGCTGGCCGACCAGGCCAGCACCATCGCGCTCTTCGTCATCGCGGTGGCCGCAGGCGAGGCGACCGTGGGCCTGGCCATCGTCATCGCCATCTACCGCAACCGCAGGACGCCGCTCGTGGACGAGTACGCGTCGATGAAGGAGTAGCGGGCGGTGGATGCGATCTTCAGTGCCGAGGCGGCCGGCGAACGTGGTCATGAGGCGCTGCATCTGACCGATGCCAGCAGCGAGCAGGCCATCGCCATGTTGCTCATCCTGGCCCTGCCGCTGGCGGGTTTCCTGCTGACCGGCCTGCTTGGGCGACGCATGGGCGATCGGCCCTGGATCATCGCCATCACGGCCATCCTCATGGCCACCGGCATCGCGTACGTGCTGGCCCTCGGTGCGCTGACCAGCGACGAGGCGGTTCGCTACGGCTTCACGCTCTACACCTGGATCCCGGCTGGGCGATCTGCAGGTCGAATTCGGGCTGCTCTTCGACAACCTGACTGCGGTGATGCTCATCGTGGTCACCTGGATCGGCGCCCTGGTGCACATCTACAGCATCGGCTACATGGCGCACGACGACGCCAAGTGGCGGTTCTTCGCCTACCTGAACCTGTTCATGTTCAGCATGTTGCTGCTGATCCTGGCCGACAGCTTCGTGGTCATCTTCGCAGCCTGGGAGCTGGTCGGCCTGTCGTCGTACCTGCTCATCGGCTTCTGGTACAAGAGGCGCGCCCCAGCGCTGGCGTCGAAGAAGGCGTTCCTGGTCAACCGAGTGGCCGACCAGTCGTTCATCGTCGGCATCATGGGCGTGTTCCTGCTGACCGGAACCATGAACGTCCTCGACTCCTTTACCGGATTCGCGGATACGGCGGACCTGTGGATCCGGGACCTGGTGGCGCTGCTGCTGTTCATCGGCGCGGCCGGCAAGTCGGCGCAGTTCCCCTTCCACGTGTGGCTCCCCGACGCCATGGAAGGCCCGACCCCGGTGTCCGCGCTCATCCACGCCGCGACCATGGTCAACGCGGGTGTCTACTTCATCGCGCGCACCTCGCCGTTGTTCGCGTCGGCGCCCGAGACCATGGTCCTGGTGGCAGCCATCGGTACCTTCACGGCCATCCTGGCGGCGTCCATCGCGCTCACGCAGAAGGACATCAAGCGTGTGCTCGCCTACTCCACGCTGAGCCAGCTCGGGTACATGTTCGCGGCGCTCGGGGTCGGTGCCTTCGTGGCGGCGATCTTCCACCTGATGGCCCACGGCTTCACCAAGGGCCTGCTGTTCCTGGGCTCGGGCTCGGTCATCCATTCGGTCCACGACGAGCAGGACATGAACCGGATGGGCGCACTGTGGCGCAAGATCCCGATCACCCACTGGACGTTCCTGATCGCCGCGCTGTCGCTGGCCGGCATCCCGCCGCTGGCCGGCTTCTTCTCCAAGGACTCGGTACTGGGCGAGTCGTTCATCCTCGGCTTCAGCTGGGTCTTCGTGATCGGCGTCATCGTGGCCGCCATGACCGGTTTCTACATGTTCCGCCTGATGGGCAAGACGTTCTACGGCAAGAGCCACGTCGACCCCGAGGTAGAGCCCAAGATCCACGAATCGCCGCGCTCGATGACCGTGCCACTGCTGCTGCTGGCCATCCCTACCATCTTCCTGGGCCTGGCCATCGGGCTGCCGCTGGGCGACTCGACCATCCTGCACTGGCTGGAGCCGATCTTCCTGCCCGCCGAGGAGATCCTCGCCATCGAGTTTCCCGAGTACGAGCTCTTTGGCATCGACGGCCTGCTCATCGTCGGCTCGGTGGCCGTGGCGGCACTGGGCATCGGCGTGGGCATCTGGCTATTCGGCATCTTCAACAGCAAGGCCCGGCTGGAGACGGTCGAGAGCCTCACGGCGCGCAATCGGGTGAGCCGGTTCCTGTACACGGCATCACTCAACAAGTGGTACTTCGATGACCTCAACCACCTGGTGTTCTACCGCTTTGGCGGGAGGGTCGCCAATGGCGTGATGTGGTTCGACGTGAAGGTCATCGATGGCGTCGTCAACGGTGTCGGCGTCGGTGACCGAGAGCGATCGGCGACAACATCCGTCACATCCAGACCGGCCGAGTCCAGAATTACGCCCTGGGCATCGCCCTCGGGCTGATCGTCATCGCCACCCTGTTCCTGCTGATGGCGCGTTGATGATCGACATCGGACAGCTGGACATCCTGAGCATCCTCATCTTCACGCCGCTGGTCGGCGCGATCGTCCTGGCCTTCGTCCCCAGTGCCAATCACGGTGCCATCCGCGTGGGTGCGCTGCTGATCTCGGCGGCTGACCTTCGTGCTGTCACTCATCCTGGCGCTCGCATTCGACAACGCGGCCGTCGGCTTCCAGTTCGTCCAGACCGTCGACTGGATCGGCTTCTTCGGCATCCAGTACAAGGTCGGCGTCGATGGCATCTCGCTGGTGCTGGTCCTGCTCACCACGCTCTTGTCGATGATCTCCATCCTGGCCTCGTTCGGCCCGATCAAGACGCGGGTGAAGGAGTACATGATCTCCTTCCTCGTGCTCGAGGTCGGCATGCTCGGCGTGTTCCTGTCGCTGGACCTCTTCCTCTTCTATGTCTTCTGGGAGATCGTGCTCGTCCCGATGTATCTGATCATCGGCATCTGGGGCGGCGCCAATCGGATCTACGCGACCCTCAAGTTCGTCATCTACACGCTGGTCGGCTCGCTGCTCATGCTGGTGGCCATCCTGGCGCTTGCCTGGACGTACGTCACAGCCCATGGAGGCGACTGGACCGGAGCCTTCGACTACGAGACCCTGCTGGCGTTCGACATCGATCCGACGATGCAGTTCTGGGCCTTCCTGGGCTTCTTCCTGGCCTTCGCCATCAAGGTGCCCATGTGGCCCATCCATACGTGGCTGCCGGACGCCCACACCGAGGCGCCCACGGCCGGGTCGGTCATCCTCGCCGGGGTGCTGCTGAAGCTGGGTGGCTACGGACTCATCCGCATGAACCTGCCGCTCTTCCCAGAGGCTACGCATGACCTGGCCTGGGTGGTCATCGGACTCTCGGTCATCGGCATGCTCTATGGGGCCATCGTGGCCATCCGACAGACCGACCTCAAGCGGCTCATCGCCTACTCATCGGTGAGCCACATGGGCTTCGTGACGCTGGGCATCTTCGTTCTCAACGAGCAGGGTCTCCAGGGTGCCATCTTCCAGATGGTCGCCCACGGTGTCATCACCGGCGCCCTCTTCCTGCTCGTCGGCGTGATCTACGAGCGCACCCACGATCGCACCATCGCCAAGATGGGCGGCCTGGGCCAGCGGATCCCGGTGTGGGCGACGCTGATGGTGTTCTTCAGTCTGGCCTCCGCCGGCCTGCCCGGCCTGGCCGGTTTCGTGGGCGAGTTCCTGGTGCTGCTAGGGTCCGTGACGTTCGAGCCGTGGGTCGGCTATGTCGCGGCATTGACCATCATCTTCGCCGCGGTGTACCTGCTGTTCATGATCCAGAACATCATCATGGGTGATGTCACCGACTTCCTGAAGGGTCTCGGCAAGAAGCTCACCGACGTCGACCGCATCGAGGCAGCTACCCTGGCGCCACTGGTGGTACTGACCATCGCCTTCGGCATCTTCCCCGCCCTGGTCCTCGACCTCATCGCCGTGCCGGCCAGTGAGGTGCTGATCATCGTCAACGGCGCGGCTGACGCCGCGACGGCCGCCGTCACGGGGTTGATGCCATGAATGACGAGGTGCTGACGCTCCTGCCGTTCGCCATCGTCATCGGCACGGCCATCGCCATCATCCTCATCGACCTGTTCTGGCCCAGGCGTGACCACTTCATCATGGCCGCCGGACTGGGCGGCCTGCTGGTGGCACTCGCGGTGACCCTGCTCGTGGGTCCCCTGCCGGGTGACTGGGGTGCCTTGCCGGCCGGCGGCTCCATCGGTGATCCCGCGGTCTACACCCGGGATCTACTCACCGCGTTGCTCGACACCGTACTCATCTCCATCGGGCTGTTGACGTTGCTCTTCGCGCCCGACTACCTGGTGCCCCGCAAGCTGCCGATGGCCGAGTTCGCGGCCACGCTCCTCTTCGCCGTGAGCGGCGGCATGCTCATCGCCGGTGGTCAGGACCTGCTCATCCTCTTCATCGGGCTGGAGCTGTTGGTGCTGCCGGGCTACCTGCTGGCCGGCTTCGCCAAGCGGGACGGACTCTCCACCGAGGGGGCCATCAAGTACTTCCTGCTGGGCTCCTTCTCGAGCGCCATCCTGCTGTTCGGGTTGGCCTTCGTGCTGGGCTACACGGGGTCGACACAGCTCGACGGGATCGCGGAACAGCTCGCCGGCGTGATGTCGGGCACGGAGCCGCTGCCCCTGGCGCTGGCCATGGCGTTGGCCCTGATGGTGGTGGGGGTGCTGTTCAAGATCGCCGCTGTCCCGTTCCACTATTGGACGCCGGACGCCTACCAGGGCTCACCCACGCCAGTCACCGGCTATCTCTCGGTGGGCCCCAAGATCGCCGCCTTCGCCCTGATCCTGCGTATCTTCGTGGAGGGCTTGGAGCCGTTGCGCGGCGAGTGGGCGCTCATCATCGGCATCCTCGCGGCGATCACCATGACGGTGGGCAATCTGGCGGCCCTGGGCCAGGACAACATCAAGCGCATGCTGGCGTACTCGGCCATCGCTCACACCGGCTACATCATGGTCGGACTGGTGGTCTTCGCGACCGCGGACAACCAGCAGGTCGCCGCGGATGGGATCCAGGGTGTGCTGTTCTATAGCGTCGCCTATGCGTTCATGAACCTCGGCGCCTTCGCTGTGGTCGCTGCCTTGCAGCGGCGGCCGGGCGTGACCAGCCAGATCACGACGTTCTCCGGGCTTGGCTACCGGGCCCCCTTGCTGGCCCTGACGATGACGGTCTTCCTCCTGTCGCTCACCGGCATCCCGCCGCTGGCGGGGTTCTTCGCCAAGGCCATCGTCGTTCTGGGTGCGCTCGAGGTCGGCGGTGGCACGACCCTGCTGGCCGTGCTCATCATGCTCAACGCCGCGATGGCCGCCTTCTACTACCTGCGCATCGTGGTCACCATGTACATGCGACAGCCCGAAGACGACGCACCTGGCGTTAGCCTCGGCTCGTACACCCGGCTGGGCCTGGTCGTCGCGGCCGCCCTGACGATCCTGATCGGCCTCTTCCCGCCCGTCACACAGGCCGTCCTGGACTGGACCCAGGCAGCGGCTACGGCACTGGCGCAGATCTAGCAGCGAGGCGGGCACATCGACGCCCGGAGAGGGTGTTGATCTCTCTGCGATCTTCCGTCAGCAGGACGGCCGACCGCGATTCGGTCGGCCTGCCGCATCCGATGCCGGGCCGGGTGCTCAGGTCGCCGGGCTGGCCACAGCTGTCTCCTCTACCCCGACGGTCGGCATCTCTGTTTCATCCGTCGCGGCGGCGCTGGCTTGCGGCTCCTCGACCAGGGTAGCCACGGGTGCGCCGGCCGTGAACAGCGTGGCCGAGATGATAGTCACGACCTCGTCACCGCGATTGGCTCCGAAGTGCACGAGGTCAGGGTTCTCGATGACGCCGTCGCCGGTGGCCAGAAGGTAGGTGCCTGGACCCATGGGTTCGATGGAACCGTCAGCGCGGAGCAGCTGACCCTCACCGGAGATGACGCTGTACTCGAGTTCGCCCGCAGTCACGCGAGCCAGCTGCCACCCCGGATGCGTGTGTGGCGCCAGGGTCTGGCCAGCAGGGATCCGGTAGTGCCACAGACCCAGCTCCTCGCCCGGGGCAGTCGCCGGTTCGGCGATGCCCAGATCGGTGCGCACCACACCGGTCTGGTCGACATCCGCGTCGGTGTACAGCGCGTCGATAGCGGTCCCATCGCTGTCGGTTGCCCTGGTTCGTCGCGACTTCCGGTCGGCCTTCCATTCGTCCCGGCCGGCCTTCCACTCGTCCCGTGCGGATCGCCGTTCGGCTTTCCACTCGTCCCTGGCGGCCTGGCACCGGGTCTTCGCAGCCTGCAACTCCACATTGGGCGGCGGCGATCCATCGGCCGTGCCCTCGGCCTGGCCAGCCGTCACCGGTAGAGCCAGAGCGACGATCAGGGCGAGGCATGCCAGGGAGGCCGGGAGCCAGGTGGGCAGGGTTCGGTCGTGCATGGCGTGACTCCAGGTGCGGAGGTGGTCGAGATCGCTCATCTTCACCCAAGACCGGTATGGCATGCAATGACCGCGGTTCACGGGGCAAGCATCTCGACATCCATCTCACTGGTCCAGGAGGGCTGGAGGGCCCGGGCCAATGGATCGGAGGCGCCCATGCGCTCCGTGCCAGAGCAGGCGCGACGCCGCGATCGACGGACAAGCTGACTGGACGCCCGCACCGGGCGTGGCCACGGCCGTCACGTGCCGCCGCTCGATGCGCAGGGCGACTGGCACCGGACGCCGAGCTGGCCGGCATCCGGGCTGGCCGGCATCAAGCTGGCCGGCGCCTCAGTCGGATCGCACCAAGCCGTTCGTCCCGAAGGTCCCCCCGTCGCGGCCGGACGCAGCACCGGCCATCATGGCCAGCAGCCGAGCCGCGTGTACCGGGCCGGGCAGGAACACATCGGCGCGAGGTGCCACCTCGGTCTCGAAGTCTGGATGGCCAGCCACCGCGATGGCGAGTCCGTCGACCTCACCCGCGGCACGTGCCTCGCGGAGCGTATCGAATGCCAGGGCGTCATTGCGATCGTCGCCAAGCATGAACACCGTGTCAGGCTGCCGTTCGCGGATCAGCTGCCGCAATGCGTCGCCCTTGGTGGAGGCGGTGGCTGGTCGAAGTTCCACCGCGCGCCGACTCACCGAGCGAACAAGGAGCCGGCCGGCATCGATGGCCTCGACCATGACCATGATGCGGCTGCGGACGGCATCCATGTCCGGCGCCGAGCGGAAGTGAAACGTGACTGCGGCACCCTTGTCTTCCATGATCAACCAGGGCTGCGGGATGGCGTCGGGGACGGCTACCTTGAGACGCTTGGCGACGTCGATCACGCCGGCAGCCACCGGCTCGTGCGCGATGCGCAGTGCCTTCGGACGGAAGCCCCGGACGGCGTCCGCGGATTGGGCACCATGGTCACCGCGATAGCTGATACCGCCGACCTTGACACGAGCGGCCAGGTCGATCACGGTCCGACCGGAAATCAGCGCCACGTGGACATCGGGCGTGGTCGCGAGTCGGCGCAGGGCCCCCTGCGCCGCGGGCAAGACGGTGGCTGACCACGGGTCGGAGACGAAGTGCGAGATGGTGCCGTCGAAGTCGCTGGCCACCAACAGCGACGGCGTGGCCAGCATGGGCAGGATGCGCTTGAACGTGGCGGCAGCGGAGCTGGATTCAGAAACCAGCGACGACCCCCTTATCGATCCCTGCGGCATCCTCATCGCGCTTTCGAGCCGATCGGTCCCGCATCAACCATGCCGGCAACGCGGCGAGAAGGAGCACGATGGCTGCCACGACGAAGAGCGAGCCTAGCACCTCGGCTGCCTCGGTGGAGGCCCACGTTTCGACGGCATCAAGCACGAGGGGCTGCGTGAGCGGCTGGCCCACCAGATCCGGAGGCAGGATCGTGTCGCGGAACGCCTGGTCGTTGAGCGCGTCGGTGACCGAGTCGATCCGGGTCGTACCAAAGGCCGTAAGGATGGCCATCCCGATGGCCATGCCAGCCATGCGGGCGACCGTCACGGCAGCACTGGCCGCGCCAAAGGCAGCACGGCCAGCCGCTTCGAGGGCGGCCGACGACCGCGGCGTCACCGTCAGGCCGAAGCCGAGACCGAACAGCGACAGCGACGCTACCGGCACCACGAGGTTGGTGTCGATGCGAGTGGTAGACAGTACCAGCAGGCCGATCGAGCCGGCGACGATGCCCACCAGGGTGACGCCGGTCGCATCGAAGCGTCGCACGAGGAACCCGGAGGCGAAGGCGCCGATCGCCATGAATAACGCCATCGGGCCGAGCACGAGGCCTTGTTCCTCTGGCCCGGCGAACCGGACCCGGTCGATGAACGCGGCCATGCCCACGATGGCAGTGGCCAGGGCATAGCCGGTCAGCAGGCTCACCAGCACGGCGCCGCTGAAGATGCGATTGGCGAAGAGGCGCAAGTCCAGGAACGGCTCAGGAGTACGCAACATGCGTAGCACCGCCAACAGTCCAGTGACCACCGCGATCACGGCAGCCACCGGGATGACCGGGATGCCGTTCTCGGGTTCGTCGCCGATGAGGGTGATGGCCAACAGTCCGCTGGTGAGCGCCACGCTGAAGAGGATGGCGCCGATGGCATCGAGGCGGGAACTTCCCGGCGGAACGTCCCAGCCCGGTGCTGCCGCCCACACGTACACGCCAGCCAGCACCGCCAGCGGTGCGCTGATGTAGAAGACCCAGCGCCATCCGGGCGTGAGCAGGTCGACCGCGGTGCCGCCCCAGATCCCTATCGAAGCCAGGGCATCCCGCAGTTGCAGGACCTCCAGGATGACCGCACCCAGTACCGGCCCGATGGCCATGCCAAGGAACGTGGCAGCACCGACCAACCCCAGTGCCCTGGATCGGGCATGGCCACCGTAGAGATGACTGGCTCCGGCCGTGGCCAGCGGCAGGATGGCGCCGGCACCGGCACCCTGGATTGTCCTGCCCAGGACTAGTTGCTCCAGCGTCTGGGCCGCTCCGCACAGCAGCGAGCCGACACCGAAGACGAACAGGGCCACGAGCATCAGACGGGGCAGACCGAAACGATCGGCGGCACGTCCGGCCAGCGGCATGGCGGCGATGTAGGCGACCAGGTAGGCGGTGATGATCCACGAGGCTCGGCGCAGCTCGTCCCATCCGGCCAAGTCGAAGAAGATGCGCGGCAGCGCGACGGCGGTGATGAATAGCTCGATGCCGACCAGCAGGACACCCAGGCACAATGCGGCAAGCATGGCGGCACGGGAAGCGCTGCTCATGGACCGTGGCTACCGCTCGTCAGGGATCGTCAGCAGCCAGGCGCCCTTGGTGAGGGGCAGGTAGCGCGCCTCAAGGCCCTCGATCTCGGCCTCCCAACGACGAACCATCTCACGTTCGTCGGGCCGATCGCCATCATCGACGAGGATGCTCGCGCCGGGCGCCAATCGTTCGCGCAGCCGCGGGAGTGCGGGATATCGCGCCAATCGGCCCGTAGTCATCGGCGGCCCATCCACGAAGAGTGCATCGATGCGCTCGGGCACCTCCGGTCCCAGCTGGTACCAGCTCCAGGTGTCGTCGCCGAGGCGGACCTCGACCAGCCGAGCGTCCACCACGGTTGCGAACACCTGCAGCCCATGGGTGATCAGTTGGGCCCGTGTCGCGGCAGCATATTCCGCGTCGTGCTCAAGGGCCACGATGTGACCACGCCCGGCCTGCTGCATCCGTCGGGCACAGACGATGGTGGAAACGCCACTGCCCAGCTCCAACACGGATCCAGGGCCGCTGTGGTCGATGATTCGGATCAGCTCGAGGAGTGCATCGGGGGCTGCCGCGGCACCTCGTGTGGGCGGCAGGGGTGATCGGAGTCGCAGCTCGTCACGAAGCCAGGCGAGTGCTTCAAGCTGACTGTACAACCGTCGCTCCGCCATATGGACCGCAGCGCGTGTCCGTCCGGCCCGCTGTCTGGCCTTGCGTTCGTCGCCTTGCCGCTGCTGGCGTGACTGCTGAGCCATGGGTCTCAACCACAGTCCGACAACGACCGAGAAGGCGAAGGCGACCAGCGCTCCACCCAGGACGAGGCTAGCCCCATCCGCGCCCATCCCGAACGCGACCAGCATGCCAAGAACCAGCACGGCCAGGGTGATGCCGGTGAGGAACATGGGGCGGCGCAGCATCGTCATCCGAGCATGATGGGCCAGCCTGCCGCTCCGCGCTGGAGCCGACCGTGAGGACAGCGGCCCTCGGTGCCCGAGACGGCCCGCCAGCCCGCCTGGCTGGCGAGGCTTGACAGGGGGTGAACCGCCCTATAGCATCAACACTTGCTTATATAAATGAGCGTTGTTGTAACGCGTTTCACGTTCAGGAGGACCGTTGCCCAGTCCGGCGCGCATCCGATCAACCATCGCCACCATCACCGATCCACCCCAGGATCTCAAGGAGATGGCCGTCATCCACAAGGCCCTGGCCGACCCGACCCGACTACGCATCCTGCAGCGCCTTTCGGGTGGCGACGGGACGGTCGGGGACCTGATGCGCCATGTCGACCTCAGCCAGCCGCTGGTCTCGTGGCACATCCGCCGCCTCCGAGCCGCGGGCCTGGTCAAGACCAGGAGAAACGGTCGAGAGACCATCTGTAGCCTGGGTCGTGAGACGCTGACACGCTTCAGGGAACAGGAGTCGTCGCTCCTGGGGCTGGCGAGCTAGCCATGGGCAAGGGCAGCTTCATCTCACCGGACCAGCGATCCGGCATCCGCAGCAGGATCGAACCCATCGCCCTGGCCATGTCGCGTGCCGGATTGACACCCAACATGCTCACGCTCATCGGCTTCGCCATCGCCTCACTGGGCGGAGTGCTGGCCGCCGTGGAATGGTGGCTGCTCGCCGGCATCGTGGCCACGGCCGGGGCGGGCTTCGACATGTTCGACGGGGCGGTCGCGCGCGCCACCGGAACGGTCAGCAAGTTGGGTGCCTTCATGGACAGCACCTTCGACCGTTGGGGCGAAGGAGTCGTCTACGTGGGCATCATCATCGGTTCCACCCGGGCCGACTTCGACCTCGGAGCATGGCTTGCCGGTGCGGCACTGGTATCGGCCTTCATGGTCAGTTACACCCGAGCCAAAAGTGAATCGCTGGGTTTCTCCAGCGGCACCGGAATGGCCGCTATCGGCTTCGCTCCGCGCGAGGTCCGGACGGTCATCCTGGGCGTCGCCCTCGTGGGGGCGGGCGTCTTTGGTGTGGGCACCGACCTCTTCCAGCTCGGCAACCTCATCCTGGCGATCGGTCTCGGCGGCATCGCCGTGCTCGCCACGATCACGGTGATCCAACGCATCACGTTCGTCACCTCACAACCACCGGACCCTCCGGGAAACTAGATCAGGGACAGCAAGGAGTCATCTCGTGAGCACCAACAATGTCAATGGCCAGTCGCCCCTTTCCGCGGACACCGGGAAGGTCAGGGTGGCGATCGTCGGTGTGGGCAACTGCGCCAGCAGCCTCATCCAGGGTCGCTACTACTACCAGGATGCACCTGAAGATTCGTTCGTGCCGGGCCTCATGCACGTCAATCTCGGGGGCTATCACGTCCGCGACATCGAGTTCGTGGCCGCCTTCGACGTCAACGCCGACAAGGTCAGCAAGGACCTGGCCGAGGCCATCTACGTGCGGCCCAACAACACCATCCGCTTCTGTGATGTGCCGCGCGTCGGCGTCACCGTGCAGCGCGGCCCCACCATGGACGGCATCGGCCGATACGTCGCAGCCGTCGTGCCCGAGTCGCCCGAGCCGGCCGTCGACATCGTGGCGGCCCTGCGCGAGGCGGACGTCGACGTCATGGTGTCCTACCTGCCGGTGGGCAGCGAGGCGGCCACGCGCTGGTATGCCGAGCGCGCCATCGAGGCGGGCGTCGGCTTCGTCAACGCCATCCCGGTCTTCATCGGCAGCACTCCGGAGTGGCAGGCCAGGTTCGCTGCGGCCGGCCTACCCGTCATCGGCGATGACATCAAGAGCCAGGTCGGTGCCACCATCAGCCACCGGGTGCTCACGCGGCTGTTCGACGATCGCGGGGTTCGGGTAGACCGGACCTACCAGCTCAACTTCGGCGGCAACACCGACTTCCAGAACATGCTCGAGCGTGACCGGCTGGAGTCCAAGAAGATCAGCAAGACCAACGCCGTCACTTCCATGCTCGACTACGAGCTGGCCGAGGGTGATGTCCACGTCGGGCCATCCGACTACGTGCCGTGGCTGGAGGACCGAAAGTTCTGCCACATCCGGATCGAGGGCACCACCTTTGGTGACGTGCCACTGCTTGCGGAGGTCAAGCTGGAGGTCTGGGACAGCCCCAACAGCGCCGGCGTCATCACCGATGCCATCCGCTGCCTCAAGCTGGGCCTCGATCGCGGGCTCTCGGGTACGCTCGTGGCTGCGTCGTCCTACTTCATGAAGAGCCCACCGCAGCAGATCCACGATGACCAGGCTCGAGAGCGCCTCGAGGCCTTCATCCGGGGTGACGACAATGAGACCCTGACCGGCGCCTCGCCCGACGCGGTCGCAGCAGCAGACATGGGCGAGGCGACTATGTCGCCCCAAGATGAGGCGGTCGCGATCGCCTGACGGGAGGGACGTGTCCGGCGTCGACTACGCACCACACCGCCGCTCTCAGCGGGGGCGACTCTCCGGGGTAGTAGCCCGGGCCTGGGAGCGGTTCGTGGTTACCACCTTCCGCGTCGCGTCGCGGCTGCTGGTGCTGCTTCCCCTGCGACTGAGTGAGCCGGTGGCGCGGGCCGGCTTCCTGGCGGGCTACTATCTGTGGCCGGCCAAACGGCGCATCATCGTAGCCAATGCCGCGCACGTCCTGAGGCGACCGCCGGAAGACGCCGCTGTGGCGCGCCTGGCGCGTGGTATCTACGCCACCTTCTCCCGCTTCACCATCGAGCTGATGCGACTGCCCAGTCTGCCGGCAGACGAGCCACAGCGCCTCCTCCAGGCCGGAGGTGCGGACGACGAACGATTTATGGCGTTGTGGCAGCGCTGCCGGAGCGACGGTCGCGGCATCATCGCGGTCAGCGGTCACATCGGCAGCATCGAGGTCTTTGCCGGGGCCTACGCGCAGCGCCACATCCCCACCTACGGGTTGGCCGACGACTCGGCGTTCCCCGAGCTCTTCGAGCTGCTCAACCGCTCGCGTGCTCGGTGGGGCGTCACCATCATCCCGTGGCGCAGGCTGCGGGAGATCTTTCGGGTGATGCGAACGCCGTGCATCCTGGGTATGGTCATCGACTGGGGTTACCGCGAGGATGACCTGCCTGTGCGACTGTTCGGTGACTGGACTACGTTGCCGGCGGGGCCGGCCACCCTGGCAGCTCGTACCGGAGCGATCATCGTCCCGGTCGTCGCCCGTCGAAACGACGACGGCCGCTACACGCCCATCATGCACGAACCCATCGAGGTTCCTGATACATCCGCGGCCGTGATCGGCCGGGCCACACAGGCCATGGCGGCTGCACTGGAGGAGATGATCGCTGAGGCGCCCCAGCAGTGGTACACCTTCAAGCCGATGTGGCCAGCCACCGAGGCTGAGGCGGCGACCCTCTCCGAGCGAGCCGCCGCATCATCCCTGGTCGATGCCGATGGCTGACAAGCTTCGCAGCGTCGCCATCGGACGTGAAGGGGCGCCTCCGCTCGATCTGGCGCAACGGGTGATACTAGCGTTGGTCATCGGGTCGATCTGGGTGCTGCGGCGACTGCCGGACAAACCGATCTACCGCATCGCGTACCTTGTCGGCGCGGGTGTCTACCTGCTCATGCCGGCGCGCCGCGGAACGGCGCGCCGCAACCTGCGTCGGGTCTGCAAGTGGCTGGTTGCCAACGACATGGCCGGTCCGCGGGTGGCGCGCGCGGCGCGCGATCCGCGCGCACTGGAGCACATGGTCCGCGCCACGTTCGGACATTGGGTGGTGTCCTACACGGAGGCGATGCTGGCACCCCGCTATCGAAGCGACGAGCTCAAGCGGCGCCTCGTGCCGACGCATCCGGAGGTTACGGCCGAAGCCATGGCTGCGCCTCCACCCGGCCAGCCCGGTCCGATCCACATGGCCATCCATTACGGGGCCGTGGACCTTTCCGCGCTGTACGGCGCACGCGTCGGGACGGTACCGGTGACAGGTCCCATGGAGACGCTGACATCGCCGCTCGGACGAGCCTATTTCGAGCGCGCGCGCAGGGAGCTCGGCGTGACCATCGTGCCGCTGGGCCATGCCGCCACGGAGCTGGTGGCCGCGCTCAGACGTGGCGAGGCCGTGGGTGTCGTGGCGGACCGCAACATCATCGGCAATGGCAAGCTGGTGGAGCTCTTCGGGGCGCCGGCACGGATCCCGACCGGCCCCGCCGTGCTTTCGGTACAGACCGGTGCACCCCTCTACCTGGAGGTCATCGAGCGGACCGCGCCCGGAGCCTGGCTCGGCCACACCATCCGACTCCGACCACATGCCGGCGTTCCGCGTCGTGAGGCGGCGCGCTCGATCCTGGAGCAGCAGGTGCGCTGGATGGAGCGAATCATCGCGCGCGCTCCTGAACAATGGACCACACTGTTCTTTGCGATCTGGGAGGACGAAGGCGGAGCGTGAATATCGAAACCGGGATGCCGGATGACCCTGGCACCACCGGGCTGCCCGGCATGCGCATGGACCTGCATACGCACACACTTGCGTCCGATGGGGTCGATGAAGTCGAGTCGATGATCCGTGCGGCGATGCAGCGGGGCCTCGCCGCGATCGCCATCACCGACCACGAGCGGCTGGATGCGGCCACAGCGGGCAGGGCCATGGCCGAACGTCACGAGTGGCCCATCGAGGTCATCGTCGGCGAGGAGATCTCCACACGCGGCGGGCACCTCCTTGGCCTCTTCCTGACCGAGCGGATCCGGCCCTGGCACTCGCTCAAACGGTCCATCGCGATGGTCCACGAGCAGGGTGGGCTGGCCATCATCGCCCACCCCCTGCCACCCTACCCCTTGTGCGCCAGTGAACGGACCATCCGCAGGCTGATGGACGAATCCGACCCCATCTATCACCCCGACGCGATGGAGGGATTCAACCCCACCACGGCGCGGATGCCGTGGAGCCACAAGGCGCCTGCACTGGCCGAGGAGCTGGGCATCGCGGCCACCGGTGGTTCGGATGCGCACAAGGCCGCCAACGTCGGGTCAACGGCCACCATCATCAAGGGCAGCTCGGTGGAGCGGGATCTGCGTGCCGCCATCAGTGCACGAGATACCGCCTGGGAGGGGGAGCCGTACGCGTGGCAGGACCAGATGCGCATGTTCCGGCAACAGCAACGCAAGAACATCGCCGCTGTCCGCGATGAGGTCCTCGGAAAGCTTCGGCGTGACGGCAGCGGCCGTGACCTTGGGTACCCGGGCGGCCGCGAGCGACCGGCCCATTTCGACCGTGCCGCCGCCGGCCTGCCGGAAGATGAGTCGGCATGAAGATCGGCCTGGTGACGCCGTACATCTTCCCTGTCCCCGGGGGTGTCAACGCCCACGTCGGCTATCTCTATGAGAACCTCGTCAAGCGCGGTCATGACGTGCGCATCATCAGCAGCACGCACGGGCCCCAGCGCTCCAGCGAGGGCGACATCATTCGCCTGGGCTACGGCTGGAGCGTACCCACCAACGGTTCGATGGGGACGCTGACCGTCTCCCACCGCTATGCCCAGCTGGTCAACGAGATGCTCGACCGTGAGCGGTTCGATGTGATCCATTTCCACGAGCCCTTCGTTCCGTTCCTGTCGCTCATGATCCTGCGCCACTCGAATGCCGTGAACATCGCGACCTTCCATGCCTATTCGGGTTTCAGCC
Source organism: uncultured Chloroflexia bacterium (assembly GCA_963764785.1). GTDB lineage: Bacteria > Chloroflexota > Limnocylindria > Limnocylindrales > CSP1-4 > JAFMJV01. The sequence continues at coordinate 857,033 of CAVXTU010000001.1, forward strand.
CTTCCTACGAGTTCGGCAAGCGCTTCATGGTCACGCCGGCACGAAGACTTCATGGCCGGATCGCCGTCAGCGCAGCGGCGCGGCACTTCATCTCACGCTACTTCCCCGGCGAGTACAAGGTCATCCCCAACGGCGTGGACCTGAACCAGTACGACGATGTGCCACCCTTCGCGCGATGGAATGACGGCATCCCCAACATCCTGTTCGTGGGCCGCTTCGAGCAACGCAAGGGGCTGATGTACCTGCTCCGCGCCTACTACCAATTGCGTCTCGAGGGGCTTGGCTGCCGGCTGCTGCTGGTAGGCAGCGGACCACAGGCAGGAGAGGCGCGGCGCTACATCAACTCACGGCGGCTCGGTGGTGTGGAGATGCTGGGACGGCTCTCCGAGCACGACAAGGCACGTGCCTTCGCGACTGCCGATATCTATGCCTCCCCGGCCACCGGCCAGGAGTCGTTCGGCATCGTGCTGCTCGAGGCCATGGCTGCAGGCACGCCGATCGTGTGCAGCGACATCCACGGTTACAAGGGCGTCGTCCGACGCAACGAGCAGGCCGTGCTGGTCCCGCCACGAGATACCGAGGCCCTGGCAGCGGCCCTGGGCACGCTGTTGCGCGACCCGGTGCTGCGACGACGCATGGGCGACGCGGGTCAACGACGCGCGGCGCAATTCGGCTGGGAGAACATCACCGCCAAGGTCGAGGAATACTATGGCTTCGTCATCCGCCGGTTGGCCGCCCGGGACGCCCTGCCCTCAGGATTCACGGCCGAGGTTCCGGAGGCACCGCCTCGAGCGCCGGTGACGCCGGTCCTGTGGAGTGGCGAGCCGGGAGTTGGCGACTCGGCCTGATCACACGGTCGCGGCGGTCGACAGCCTCCACGTCCAGTGATACACGCCCGGTCCCAGCAGATAGCCCGGGAGTGTGTCCGGACCGCATGAGGCCGTCCCCAGGCCCCGGTGGGCCGCATCCAGATGGATGATGGTCTCCGCGACGGGGACCAGCTCTTCGTGATGCGTCGCCCGGTCCAGGGCGGCTGCGCGATGGTGCGTTGCCGATACCTGCCTGGGCTGGTCGAGGGTCAAACGGAGGGTGTGTCCGACGCTATCTTCCAGCGACAACCAGCGGACGTCGGCTCGACCGCCGGATTCCTGTGGCCGGACGTACGGGGTGTACATCCCGGAGACGGTCGAGCGCCAGCGGCCGACCATCGCGCTGCGATACCGGTCGGGATAGCTCTCGTGAGGTCCGCGGCCGAACCATTCCAGCGCCTCGAACCCCTCGACCAGCTCGAGCACCGTACCGACCCGAGGCAGGTCGTCCAGGCCCTCGGGAACGACGGCCGTCTCGGCGAAGTGCAGACCCCCTCCGGCAAGGGGTGTGATCACCTGCCGATGCTCGATCACGCTGGCACCCACCTGCACATCGCAGTCGACGGTGACGACCGTACCGGCGTGGTGGATGCGCTTGAGAACGCGATGTGGTTCATGGAGTCCGGCCTCGTGCCATGCCGCTGCCATGCCGCCGAAGCGATCGTTCTCCGTGGGCGCTCGCCACACGGACAGGCGCGGTGCTAACGCCAGCAGTGGGTGTCGTACGAGCCCTTCTTCGTCGACATCGACCTGCCCCTGCACATCGAGGGCAGGATCGATGTCCGGAGTCGAACCCGGCAGTTGGAACTGGTCCCAGCACACCTCGAAGCCTTCGTCGGCCCAGGACTGCGACTCGGCGGCGACGATGCTGTACGTGAGCCACGCTTCGCCGTCGCCCTCCCCAAGACCAGCCCAGCCCAGGAGCTCGGCCGAGGCCTCGGACTGCGGCGGCACGTCTGGGAGCTCGAGGTCACCTTCGGCCACCGGCATGCCTTCCCTGGTCAGGGACCATCGCCCGCGCAGCCAGCCGAGGTCGCGGAAATGCTGGCGGTTCTCGACGCGAACGTGACCGCTCGCCAACGATCCGAGGTCAGCGTGCACGCGAACCGGCCCGAACAGGTACTGGACCTCCTTCAGTGCCGGCTTGGGTGCGCGATCAGGAAACACCAATCCATCAGTGCAGAAGCTGCCGTCGTTGGGTCGATCCCCGAAGTCGCCGCCGTAGGCCCAACGGGTCGACCCATCGGACAGCTCCTGGACGAGGCCGTGATCCCACCACTCCCAGATGAAGCCGCCCTGCAGCCCGGGCGTGGACTCGATGGCATCCCAGTACTCGGCCAGCGTGCCGTTGCTGTTGCCCATGGCGTGTGAGTACTCGCACATGATCAGCGGACGGGTGGCGCGACCGGAGCGTGCGAATTCGACGATGGCGCTGATCTCCGGGTACATCGGGCAAACAAGGTCGGTGGCTGCTCGACCGCCGGTCCAGTCGAACCGGATGGCGCCCTCGTAGTGCAGCGGGCGCGACGGGTCGTGCCGCCGGACCCAGGCGGCGGCGGCATCATGGTTTGCGCCGTACCCGGACTCGTTGCCAAGGGACCACGCGATGACCGAAGCGTGGTTCCCATCGCGCAGCACCATCCGGGAGACGCGAGCCAGCCATTGGCCCAGGTATCGTGGGTCGTCGCAGAGGGACGACTGGAGTGCATGCGACTCGATGTCGGCCTCATCGATGACGTACATGCCAAGCTCGTCGGTGAGCTCGAGGAAGGCGGGGTCGTTGGGGTAGTGCGATGTCCGCACGGCGTTGAATCCGGCCCGCTTCATGGCCACGACATCCTCGCGCATCGACTCCCGCGAGACCGTGCGGCCAGTATGCTGGTCGAAATCGTGCCGATTGACGCCACGGATAAGGACCCGCTGCCCGTTCACAAGGAGATCGGCTCCCTGCACGGCCACCTCCCTGAACCCAATCCTGACGCGGGTCGTCTCGACCACCTCGCCAGCGGGCGCCCGCAGGGTCACGGTGAGGTCGTGGAGATGAGGGGTTTCGGCCGACCATGGCTCGATATCGGGCAGGATCAATCCCAGGTGTGCGCGTCCCTCCCCGCGAGGCTGCAGTCGGCTGTCCAGGGCCAGCCAGGCCTCCTCGTTCCCGGCGACGGCAGCTGGGCCACCGATGACGTGCCTGCGAAGCAGCGCCGTCTCCACCGGATCCACGGGCCAATGGGGTGGCGCGAAGCCAGAGATATCGCCGCGGGCCACCTCATCACGACCGTCGATGCTCGCCTCGACGGTCCAGCCCTCCCCGAGGCGCTCGACGGTCGAAGACACCGTGATGTCGAGCCTGAGCGTGCCGGTGCGACCGACATCCGCGAGGCCTGCCTGGACACCGACATCGCGGAGGTAGGTAGTCGGCGTTCGGTAGATGTAGACGGAGCGCGTGACCCCACCGTGCCACCACTGGTCCTGGTCCTCGATGTACGACGCGTCTGACCACTTCACGACCCGCAGGCGAATCACGTTCGAGCCGGTGCGGACCACCCTGGTGACGTCGAATTCGGCGGCAAGGTGCGAGTCCTTGCTGACGCCGACGAGCTGTCCGTTCACGTGTACGACCAACAGGCTTTCGGCGGCCCCGACGTGCAACACCAGCCGCCCTGCCTCGATGTCGGCAGCAGCCACGCTGAACTCTCGCTCGTAGATCCCAGTCGGATTGTCCTCCGGCACGTCCGGTGGGGCACCGTCGAAGGGCATCTGGACATTCGTGTAGATGGGCTTGTCGAACGTATCCTGCATCGTCCACGCACCAGGAACGGTGATCTCACGCCATGCGTCCGAGGGTTCGGCATCGGCCCTGGCGAGCAGCTGGAATCGCCAGCTGCCATCAAGCCGGACGACGGGCTCGTGTGACAGCGCCTGCATCGGGCTCCGCTGAAGTCCACTGAACGCTGGGTCCAGCCATGGCAACGTCGCCAACATCAAGCCTCCTTGGGACTGCTCATGATCATGGTCCGAGCCGTCAGTGCAGCCTAGCGGGCAGCGTCGTGAGAGTAGCCGATGGAGGCGTCCGGGCGGGGCCGCGCCGGTGTCAAGACGTGATGGCGGTCGGCGAGTCGCCTCCGGGTGCCGTGCCTGACGACCGCCCCCACAGACGAGCCACGACACCGACGCCGATCACGAAGACCACGGTTACGCCACCGATCAAGAACGTGCTGAGATCGATGAGACCTCCCTCGCCGGCCGGGTCCGTGTTGACCGCGAACTGGAAGTCCCAGTTCCACGTCGGCAGCAAGCCCTGGTAGAGGCTGGCGAAGTCGGATGGCAGCGGAAGGCCTGAGATGTTGGGGTACCACAGCAATAGCCACAACATCGCCACCGCCAGCACGCCAAGCACGAAGCGCCGGGCGTCGCGGGCGCGCATCACCAACCAGGCGGGAACTGCCATCACCGCGAGGCCCATGAGCGCCAACACGTCGGAGCTCAGCGTCAACGCTGTCGGAGAGGCGCTGTCGAGGAACAGGAATGCCAGCATGACACCACCAAGCGTCATCAGGGCGACCACGACCAGGGCGGCCAGCCCCACCGCCCCACCGAAGCTGCCTCCGTCGCCACGGCTCCTGTCGCCGTCCGCCCGGGCCATGCGCCAGCCTACGAACGCCGCCACACTCGCACCCACGGCGGCGACGACCAGGGCCGAAAGGCCGGCTTCACTGACCTGTGCTGTTCGGTTCACCTGTGATGCACAGGCGGCCCCGTCGGGATGGGCGACCGCGGTGCCGGCCAGGATGCACAGCGGCGTTCGGAAGAGCCACAGCAGCGGGATGCCGAGGATGGCCAACGCCGCAGCGGCTCGGGCCAGGAACCAGACGCGGAGGCTGGCACCGTGCCACAACTCGGCCAGGAAGTAGGCCAGCGCGAGCACCAGGAATGGCAGGCTGGCGTAGACGTGATACTGGAACGCGGCCCGGTCGATCCGCGCCCATGGCAGCCATAGCGCGGCCCACAGGATCACCACCACGGCCAACGCCAGGCTGTGCCGGCGCCACGCGGCGACAGCCGCGAAGCCCATCCCGGCGATGCCTAGCCAGAAGACCACCAGGTTGCCGGCATCGTAGATGAGTCCGGTGGTCGGGCCGGCGTAGCGCTCCTGGAAGAACCAGACCGGCTTGAGGTCGAGCGGCCACGCCCACCACGGGGAAGAGGCCGCATGCTCGGCTCGAAGGTTGTCGTGGTACTGGTACATCGACACGGTCAGGTCCGCGAGGGTTCGCCCTCCGTCACTCGATCCGGGCAGGCCCGGCAGGCTTCCGATCAGCGGCAGCCCCCATTGGTTGCCAAGCTCGATCCAGGGTGCATAGCTGATGATGTAGACCACGATGGGGATGCCCACCAGGGCGAGCAGGGTGAAGAGCCAGGGGATCCCGAGCAGCCAATCCGGTCGCAACCAGCCAGAGGTCGACCCGTCCGGGGCTGGGCGTGCCGACGAGAACGGCCCGTGGCTTCTCAGGGTGGCTACGATAGCCACCAGCAGGGCCACCACACCGGCGCCGACGAGCAGTCCGCCGGGCAGCGGCCGACCGGCGATGGCCAGCGCCAGGCCGGCCACGATCGGCAGCGCCACGACCAGTCCGACTTCGGTGCGGGTCCAGGCGATGGGACGCCGCACGATCCCGGCGGTGAGCAGGCCGGTCAGGATCAGCATCAGGATGAGGAACGTCCCGTTGTGGCTGGGGTCGTCCGACGCGGTCGGTCGGATGGCCAGGGCGCCGAGCACGGCTGTCAGCCCGATCATGCCCAGCACCGCGACGACACGGCCAAGCCCGGAGCGGAGGAGCACCAGCAGGCCCAGGCCCCCGATGGCATACAGCGCCACCCACTTCGAGGCCAGCGCCAGACCCAGCGCCAGGCCGACTGCGACCAGGATGAGCAGCGCCGTCCAGGGTCGCCTCGGCGCCAGGTAGAGCGGGACGAATAGCAGCACCGCCAGCACGATGAAGGCAGTCACGTAGACATCGTTCATGGCGATCCGCGAGTTCGCGAACAACATGCCCTCGGCAACGATGAGCACGGCCGCGATGAGACCGACACTTCGCCTGGCGAAGAGCACTCGTGCGAGCAGGTACAACAAGGCGGCTGTGAGTGCGCCCAGCAGCACCCCGGGTATGCGCCATCCGAAGGCGTTCTGCCCGATGCCGACGCTGGACACGGCACCCTCAGCAGTGATCGCGAGCAACTCCGAACGATCGTCGTCAGGGCGCTGCGGCTGGGTATCAGCGAGCACGCGACGCGGCGTATCGGGCAGCGGGACATCGATGAACACCGAGTTGCCGTGCGGCTCGACCACGTAGACGGTGAAGCCGCCGTCACGCGCATCGCCGACGGCATGGATCAGGTTGGCGGGCTCATTCCAGACAAGATCGTGGATCGTGCCAGGCATGTCCAACCGATCGGGCAGGTCGGGCCCGTCTTCGCTGATGGCGACGATCTCGAGACCTGCTCCGGACGCGGCGTAGAGGGTGGGCTCCGACAGGCCTTCCACGAGTGCCAGCGCGGCGACCGGGTCGTCGGTCGGGATCTCGATCGACGAGATCGAGCGTCCAGGCGTCAAGGATGGAGATGCCAGCGTCATCGGCGGTCGCCAGCAGCGCGCCGCTCTCGATCTTCGCGCCCTCCAGGGTGCCGGCATCGATGGCCTCCTCGATGGCCGAGGTGGCATCTTCGGACAGGTAGGCGTCGACGACCACGTAGCCATCGGTGGCCAGGAGCTCCTCGATGCGCGGGAGGTCGTCATCCAGCTCGGTGGCGATGATGTCGGCGGCGGCGGCCCGGTCGGGAAGTTCGCGTGCGTCGACCACGAGCCGATCGGTCGAGGGCAGTGCGACGGCATCGTGGGCCACCGCGAACCGCTCCGAGAAGACGATGCCTGTCTCCCGGTCGAAAGTGCTGATGGAGTCGCCGCTGATGGCGACCAACGAAGCGTCGGTCACGACGAGCTGGTCCACCGCTGTGCCCGGGCCGGGCGAGAACGGCTCGAGTTCGATGGCTTCGTCAGTGCTGCCCTGGCGCAGGCGGTCAAGCTTGCTGGTGTCGAGCGTCAAGATGGCACCGGAGGTGTCCGCGGCGAAGAGGCGATGGCCGTCGTCGTCCAGGGCCAGGGCATCGATCGAGCCGGGTAGCTCGAAGACCAGCTCGCGGGTGGCGAGGTCGTATACCCGTACCGACGAGCCGGTGGCCACGTAGAGCCGGTCGCCACGCCTGGCGTCTCCTGGCCCGTCCCGCGACCAGCGCCGTTCGATGGCCGCATCCACGACTGGAACACCCAGATCCGTGTTGCCCGTGACCTGGTTGCCACCGAAGATCCGGATGCCCCAGGCCATGGCGTACTTGGCCAGATGCGGATGCGTGAACTCGTAGATGTCGTGAGGCTGGTCGTACTCCCAGTCCTGGAGGAACTCGGTGGCGGTCCGGGCGTGATAGACCTCGTCGAAGTACATCCCCGCAGGCTGGTCAAGGCGGAAGCCGCGGATGGTCAGCGTGAACAGGAACAGCATCACCACGACCAGGACGTCGAAGCGATCGATACGCCCCCCGGGCTCGCGCGTCAGCTGGGCGCTTCGGTCGCGACGCGATGGCGACCTCGTGAGGCGCGCCACCAGCCAGTCGAGGACACCCGGTCCCTGCACCCATTCCGTTTCGGTGGCGCCTCCGGCGAGCCGCGGCGACCGACTGTCGAGGGCTGCCTCGGAGGGTATCGCTGCGCCGGATGGTGTTCGCGCCGACACCTCCTGGTCGAACGCGTCCGGGCTGGTGCGGAGCGAGGGCCGGAGCTGCCAGGCCGCCCACAACCCCACGCTGGTCTGCAGCACCGCCGACAACACGATCAGCGGTCCAGCCCGGAACGCCTCGCCCAACGGCAACGAGCTGACGTTGTCCGATCCGTACAGTGGCAGCGTGAGGATGCCGTGGAGGTTGATAAATGCGCCGGTGCTCAGCAGGAGCAGCGCCAGCGCCCAGCGCTTCTGCACGACGGCCAGGAGCGGCAGCAGTGCCACGGCCGGGAAGATGTAGCGCTCGTGGACACGCGTGGGCAGGATGAAGAAGGCGATGGCCAGGAAAGAGACCGCGACCAGGAGCGTCCAGCGGTCGTCGCGTAGCGCGCCTCGGACCGTGCCCCACAGGAACCCGACGACGAGGAGCGCGGCACCGATGACGACGCCCGGGACCGGACCGATGAGACCGACGGTGTCGTCGGACCACCCCAGTGATGATGCCAATGCCGGCGTGTCCCCCGAGCCGATGAGCGCCCAGAGGTTGTAGGCGTTGACGCTCAGATAGCCGTAGCCGCCGGCGGTGCCGAACATGCGCTCCAGGTATTCCAGCGGACCCATCCCGAACGGCAGGGCCAGGGCGAAGAAGGCCAGCCAGGCAGCGATGAACGCGCTGGCCAGTCGAGGCCAACCTTGGACGCGCGCCAACCAGCCAGCCAGCGGTGGCGGGGCCCAGGGCGCGTGGCGGGGCCCCGAGCCGGGTCGAGCGAGGTGGCGCTTGATCAGCACGAAGGCGACGAGCGGGATCAGTACCACGCCGAACTGGGGCTTCACCAGGGCGGCCGTGACCGCAACGGCGGCAGCTCCCTCGCTGTTGCCCCGGATGAGTGCCGCGATGCCAAGGAGTAGCACCAGCGCTCCCGCAGCGTCGGTCTGCCCCCACAGCGCGGAGTCGTAGAAGGACACTGGGTTGAAGAGGTAGAGGGCAGCCGCGACCAGCGCCAACGTCTCGCTGCGCGGACCTGGCCACGTCCAACCACGCACCAGCCGGTAGATGAGGTAGCCGACCGCGATGTCGAGCAGGATGGGGGGCAGCTTGACCACGTCGCCGGCGGCCAGGAGTGCACCGCTCCCCGAAGACAGCCAGCCCATCGGCCACAACAGGTACAGGTAGGCTGGCGGGTAGTCGGCGAAGCCGGCGTTGGCATAGAAGCCCGCCGGGCCGTACTGGGCGAGCGTCGCGGCCCACGATGCATAGGAGGCGATGTCGCTCTCGAATCCCGAAGCCGGGAAGAGCACGTATGCGATAGTTAGCCGCAGTGCCAATCCGCCGAGCAGCAGAACGATGAGGGCGGGGCTCGCGGCAAGCGCTCGGAGGGGACGTTCCGGCTCCCCGGGGCTACGCCCGACCCCTTGCGCCAGGGTCGAAGTCAGCAGCGACGTCCTGCCTCCTGGGAAGCGATGAGGTGAGCGCGAGTATATCAACGGGTCCCCAGATCACCGACGACCCGGCCGAGGACGGCCTGGCGGCCGCTGGGTGGCTCGAGGCTCGGCTGCAGCGCATCGATCCCATCTGGGTGTCGGTCGGCCTGTTCATCCTGGCACTCGTCGTGTACGTCGGCTCCAACCCGGTACGTTCGGACTTCTACGACCACTTCGTCTGGCAGGCGGATGCGTTCCTCCACGGGCGTGCCGACATCGAGTACCCCGTCATCGAGGGTTCCTATCAGAACGGCTACTTCCAGGATGTCCTGCCCACCGGACCAGGCCGGGCTCAGATCCCCTTCCCGCCGCTGCCGGCCATCATCCTGCTGCCCTTCGTGGCGGTCTTCGGGCTGGCTACCAATGGCGCTGTCATCGCCGCGGTGCTGGGAGCGCTCAACGCGGTGCTGTGCTGGGTGATGCTGTTGGGCGTGACCCCGCGGCGGTCGGCGGCGCTGCTGGGCACGTTGTTCTACGGCTTCGGCACGGTGGCCTGGTACGCAGCCATGCTGGGTACGACCTGGTTCCTCGCCCACGTCGTGGCCTCCACGTTCCTGTTCCTGGGCATCGCCATCGCGGTACGCGCGGATTCGCGTGCTCGTGTCGCGGGCGGGCACGGAGGCCTGGGACGACAGTTCGCGGCAGGGCTGGCCTTCGGGACCGCCGCACTGGCCCGGCTCACCACCATCCTTGGGGCGCCCTTCTTCGTCTTCGTGGGCGGGGGTGGTGGCTACCTGCGCCGGGCCTTCACGGCAGGCCTCGGGGCACTCATCCCGGTGCTGCTGCTGCTGTCCTACAACTTCGTCACCACGGGCAGCCTCTTCCACCCTGCGTACGAACACCTCTACCAGGTCGAGTACCGGCCCCGTCCCGAGCTGGTCAACCCCGATTGGGGCATCGAGGACATTCGCTACATCCCCCAGAACGCCGGCATCATGCTGGGCGCGCCACCGGCACGGCCGCTGCTCGACGACCCCGCCTGTGCGCTCGCACCAATCGGCCTTGGCGCGGTGCTTGATCGAGAGTGCCCGCTGCTGCGGCCGGATCCATTGGGCATGAGCCTCCTCCTCACCAGCCCGGCGTATGTCCTGATGATCCCGGTCTTGCTGCGCTCATGGCGCAGACGCATCGTGGCCGGTGCGGCCCTGGCCGTGCTCTCGATCGCCCTCGTCGACCTGATGCACTTCAGCCAGGGCTGGGTCCAGTTCGGGTATCGGTTCAGCAACGACTTTGCCCCGTTCGCGACCATCCTGGTGGCCCTTGGCGTCGCTCGTCTCGGTGTGGGCGTGATCTCACTGGGCCTGGTCGCCGCGTCGGTGGTAGTCAACGCCTGGGGCGTCTACTGGGGCGTGAGCCTGGGGTGGTGACAGGCTCGTCGAGAACGGCGTATGCGCTGGCTGGCGGTGCGGTGTTCGTCGTCGCGATGGCCCTGTACGTGCCCACGCTGCTCCCGGACGTCGGCACCTGGGACACCGCTGAGTTCCAGGCCATCGGCCCGGTGCTGGGCATCGCTCACCCCACCGGCTACCCGACGTACACGCTCCTGGCGTGGCTGGCGTCCGTGCTGTTACAGCCCTTCGGCAACGAGGCCTATCGTGCCGACCTGCTCTCGGCAGTGTTGGTGGCCGGTGCGGCCGGCCTGCTGGCCATCCGCGCGACACAGGCAACCCGGCGCTGGTTCCTGGGTGTGGTCGCGGGTCTGGCGTTCGCCCTGACGCCAGTGGCCTGGCGGGTCGCGACGCGGGCGGATGCTCACGCTTTGCATGTCTTCCTGGCGGCACTCATCCTGGTGCTCCTGGGAGCGTGGGCCGCAGGCCACCGGCGCGATGATCCTCGCGCCGGGCGGTGGCTGGTGGCGGCCGCGGTGGTCTACGGTCTCTCCCTGGGCAACCATGCACTGACGCTGCTGCTTGCGCCCGGCATCGCGGCCTACGTGCTGATGGTCGCGCCGCGCATCCTGTGGCGCCAGCCTCGCCTGGTGGTGGCGGGTGCTGCTGCCGTCCTGCTCACGACAGCCCTGGTGTACGCCTACCTGCCGGTGCGCTCCGCGATGGACCCCCCGCTCGACTATGCCGACCCTGAGACGTGGAGTTCCTTCTGGTATGTCGTCCTGGGAGAGCAATTCCAGGGCACGTTCCGAGCCATTCCCAACGTTGTCGACGTGGCCGCCGGGATCTGGGAACAACTGGTCCGCGATGTTGGCGTGCTGGCCATCCTGGCTCTGGCCGGCCTCGTCCTTGGCGCCGTCCGACACCCGCGCCTCACCACCATCACGGCCCTCTGGTTCGGCTCCAGCTGGTTCTTCGCGCTGGGCTATCCCAACGCCTCGATCGAGCGCTACTACCTCGTGCCGCTGCTGGCGGCGGCACTCTGGATCGCCCTGGCTGCGGAGGCCATCCTGGCTACGCTGTGGGATGTGTGGCACGGTCCCGGACGCGACCTGGCCTATCGGGCGGCGGCCGTCGCCCTGGTGGTCGCGCTGCTGGTCGGCATCGTCTGGCCGTTGCCAGGACGCTACTCCGCCCAGGATGCATCGGACGAGACGTTCGGTCGAGATTGGCTGGAAGCAGCGTTCGCGGCCCTGGACCCGAATGCAGCGGTGATCTCCTGGTGGTCATACTCGACACCGCTGTGGTACGGGCGGTGGGTAGAGGGGCGCCGCGACGACATCGTCATCGTGGATGATCGTGACGTGCTCGACGACGGCTACGGTACGGCGGAGGCGGCCATCGACCATTTCCTCGCAGAGCGGCCCACCTATGTCATCCGGCTCGATCGCGACGTCCCGGCGCTGGCACAGCGCTTCGTGCTGGAGCGTGTCGATTCGGTCCCGGCGCCGGGCACGTTGTACCGCGTGTTGGGTCGTCGCGAGTCGACCTCAGCGCCAGCCGCCTAGGATGGGGTCGTGACCGAACCGACACCGACCCCACGTGTAGCCGCGTTGAGCTACTTCTTCCCTGCTCACGACGAGGCGGAGAATATCGAGGCGCTCGTGGACGAGGCGCTCGTCGAACTGAGCAACCTGGCCGACCGTTTCGAGATCATCGCCGTGGACGATGGCAGCACCGACGGAACGGCCGAGATCGCTGACCGGCTCGCGGCCGCCCATCCCGACGTGGTCCGGGTGGTCCATCACCCCACCAACCTTGGCTATGGTTCAGCCGTGCGCTCAGGGCTGGCGGCAGCCCGGTTCGACCTGGTCTGCTTTACCGACGGTGACCGTCAGTTCCGCATCGCCGACCTCGACAGGCTGCTCGCCCGCCTGGCACGCCCAGTGGGCGGTGGCACTCCCGATGTCGTCGTCGGCTACCGCATCAGGCGTGCCGACCCAGCCATCCGCCTGGCCTACGCCCGTGTCTACCGAGCCTGCCTGAAGATCTTCTTTGGCCTGGTCGTGCGCGACCCGGACTGTGCCTGCAAGATCTTCCGCCGCGAGGCGCTCGAGGGAGTGCGGGTCGAGTCCGGCGGCGCCTTCCTGTCAGCCGAGCTGCTCATCAAGATCGGCGAGCGCGGCGGTCGCATCGAGGAGGAGGGTGTGCCGCACTACCCGCGCACCGCGGGCCGAGCCTCTGGCGCCGACCCACGCGTGGTGGTGCGGGCCGTGCGTGATTTCTGGGCACTCCGTGTGAGGCTTTGGGTGAACCGCGCGAGTGCGCTGCGACGGGGCTCACCTGTCCTCGTCGATGCCAGCGGGGACAGCGCCTAGCCCAGCTTGTCCTGGTCCTCGTCGGGTGGCGCACCCTGGCCGGACGGCGAATCTTCGGTGCGGGACCCGCGGGCCGGGCCGCCCTCGTCGGTCGGCGGGTCGGTGTCGAGCGAGTTGACGAATTCCCGGAACACGTTGAGCTTCTCGTCCTCGTCGGCCTCGGGAGTGACACCGGCGCGGTCGAGCACGTCCTCGGTGGCGAAGATCGGGGCCGCCGTGCGGACCGCCAGGGCGATGGCGTCGCTGGGACGGGCGTCGATCTCGTAGTCGTCGCCGCCCTCGACCAGCACGATGCGAGCCCGATACGTCTCATTGGCCAGGTCAGAGACGACGATACGGCGCACCGAGATGTGCAGGTCGCCCAGGATGGTCGTCAGCAGGTCGTGCGTGAGCGGCCGCTCGGCTTCCACCCCCTGAAGCTTCATGGCGATGGACTGGGCCTCCCAGCTGCCGATCCAGATGGGCAGGTAGCGCTCATGCTCGGCCTCGCGCAGGATGACCACGTGCTGAGACGAGAGCATATGGACACGCACGCTTTCGACGACCATCTCGCGCAAGCCCTGAGCCATGGGCTGATTCTAGCGGCGTGCCTGCATCTGTCGTTCCGCTCGCCCGGCTAGCCCAGCTCGAGCTTGGCCGAGTAGAGCCCGTCGGGCGTGATCCACACGAGCGTATCCATGCCGCGCTTGGTGCCCTTCTTGTTGAGCCTGCCCTCGATGACGTACATGCCACGGATGTCGTCCATCTGGCCGCCGTCATCCGCAGGCTTCCACTGCCCCAGGTAGCTACCGTCAGACTTGTTGAAGCCGATGATGCGATCGTATTTGGTGTCGTAGAGGTAGGCACGTCCAAGCGTCGACTGGCGACCCGAACCGCTCACCAGCTGGTAGTCGTGCCCGGGGCGCAGGTCCTCCCCGTCCGGTGGTTCTGCCAGCGCGAAGGTGCCGTCGTACTTGCCGAACTCGTGGCGCCGAAGCCCATTGTCGATGAGGGCGTAGACGTCGTAGTCGATGTAGAGCTGGTCGAAGTCGGCGACCTCGGTCGTGGGGGAGGTCAGGTAGGAAGATGGCGCGCTGAAGGCGCTGCGATCCAAGGTCTGCTGATAGCGCATGACCTGGTTCATGGCCGGGTCCACGACGTAGATGCGGTAGTCGCCAGAGACTGCTGGAAAGGCCTCGACGTCGCCGTGGTCGGCGGCGAACGTCGGGCTCCCCTGGAGCGTCAGCTTGGCCAGCGTCCCGGCACCCTGTGAGTTCGAGGGGCGCCACCGCCACGGTCGGGCCTTGTCGTCGACGATCACGACGTCGGGGCCAGCCGCGGTCAGCTCGACGGGCTCCTCGATGGCCTGCTTGCTTCCCCGTGGCTTGTCACCCTCATGGACGATGTCCGCTGGTTTGCCGTTCTTGATGTTGACGCGGACCGCGGTCGCGGTGGCGCGGTCGATGAAGATGGCGCCATCATTCGGTCCCTGCACCAGGCCCTCGGGATCGGTGCCCTCGGCCAGGCCCGTGATCTTCTTGATGTCGGGCTTGTGCATCCCGTACAGGGTGTCGAGCCCATCGCCGACGCGTGTTTCGAGCTCGTCGAGAGCCGGGGCGGACAGACCGGTACTTCGCGCTCGAGTGATCTCCGACCAGGCCTGGCGGTAGAACTCGAGCGCCGACGCCGGCTCGGTGGTGATGAGGTTGTCGGCGCGTTCAGCACTATCGAGAGCGGTGGCCAGAGCGTTGTCGCTGGTCGAGATCTGCTCGACCTCGGTGACATCACCGCCGCGCGGTGCGAACACCATGAACAGTCCGAGGATGAAGACGACCCCGACCAGCGCCAGCAGGCCCATGGCCGCCCGCCGCTGGGTCTCGGTCCGCGACATCTGGGAGGTGACCTCGGTGGCTGCCTTGGTCCGCCGTCTTGGCATGGCATCCCAGAAGCGATCGCGGACCCCGTCGATGACGCCGTGAGCCCCGAGCAACGTGGCACCCACGACGCCGCCGATGGGTTGTCCCATGCCGCCGGGCAGGTCCCCGTAGGCATCACCGACAGCGACCGGGAGCCCGGCATTCGTGGTGCGAGTCGTCTGTTCCCTGGCGTCCACCACGATGAGACCATCGGAACCCTCCCCACCGGTGGCCACGAACAGGTGGTGGATATGCTCTGCCGCTGCCTGTGGATGCAGCGTCAGCGCTGCGCTCTTGAGTTCCTCGGTACCCACGGTCTCGGTCAGGTTTCGTGACACCAGCAAGAGCGCGTCACCGACGCTGAGCTCGCCGCGCCAGACGTCGATGGAGCGGTCGTCATCGCTCGGCAACCCACCGGGGGCACTGCGATCCGGCATCAGCAGGCGCGCCGAGCGCACGAGGTAGGCGTCGACCGGGCCGACCGTGGCCAGGTAGAGCTCGTTGTTACGGAGCACGGCGGCAGCCACACCGAGCGAGCCCGGAGGGAGGCCAGCGCCCTCTCGACTGCTGCGCAATCGTCGGTCAGCGCTCCGGACGGCCTTCTCCAGGCAGACCGGCACGCCGGCCGACTCATCGTAGTAGTACTCGTGCCGAATGGTTTCGGCGACGAGCGTCGTCGCCTCCCGGACCCGGGGCCCCGGAAGGATCGAACCGACGAGGATGAAGAGCACGCCCTTGGTGCGAGTCTTCGATCCTGTCGTCGGCCGGGTGACGCTGAGTGTGTCGGCGGAGCTCGATAGCCGGTCCCGCTCGGTGATCAATCCATGCGTGATCTCGAGTCGGGTTGCCATGGGCGGCCTAGTCTACCGCGGCTTCGATGAAACCCCCGATCACGGCTTCCTGACCACCACCTGTAGCTCAAGGAGACGCTGGCCACCGGGGGCGGAGGCAAAGGCCGAGAGTAGCTCGGTCGTGTGCAAGCGGAGCTCCTGCGCGACAGCCGCGTCATCGGCCGACACGACAAGCCTCGGGGGCCGAACCTCCAGGAGGCGTGAGCCACCCACCGCGGCCGGTACCTGCTCTTCCACGATCCGCGCCCACGAGGACAGGCCCCGGGCAGCACGGAGCTCCGCCTCGATCCCGAGCTGACTGGCGATGCCCGGCAGCAGGTCAGCCAGCCGGTGGACCGGTCGCCGCTTGCGCGGACCACTCATGTGACCGGTTCCGTCAAGGGCCCCGCCGGTCGGACCACGCCGGGCTCGACCTGCCACAGCGTGGAGGCCGCCACCAGCGCCGGGTCGAGGTCGTCGGGTGTCGTGGTCGTAACGATGGCCTGGGGCAGGCTCCCGATTCGACGAACGAGGTGCGCCCGGCGCTCCGGGTCCAATTCACTGAAGACGTCATCGAGCAACAACAGCGGCGGGTGACCATCGAGCTCGGTCAACAGGTCCAGCTCGGCGAGCTTGAGTGCCAGGATGGCAGTGCGCTGCTGACCCCGGGAGGCGAACTCGGTGAGGCCCCGGCCATCCAATTCGAGGGCCAGATCGTCGCGATGGGGCCCCACCAACGTGGCGCCGTTCCAGACCTCCTTGTCGGATGTCTCCCGTAGCCGTCGTCGCAGGGCCGCCTGGTTTCCCTCCCCCACCGCCGGTTCCACGTTGGACACGTACACCAGTCGCAATGTGGCCTCGTCAGGGGCGATCTCCCGATGCGCCGCAGCCAGGGGCTGGGCCATGGCCTCGAGCGTCTCATGGCGCCAGTCCAGGATCTGACCACCGTTGTCACAGATGACCTCATCCCAATACGCCAGCTCGGACCGCTCGGCTTCTTCCTCGCGGATGCGGCGGAGCAGCGAGTTTCGCTGCGTGAGGGCACGGGAGTAGGTCGACATCGCAGCGACCGCGGTCGGTTCTCGCTGGGCCACGAGGGCGTCAAGCAGATTACGGCGCAATGAAGGCGAGCCCACGATGAGCTGCATGTCCTCCGGAGCGAAAAGCACCGTGCGCAGAACCGGTCGCAAGGCCGTCGCCCGGCGGTTGACACCGTTGATCCGGACGCGCTTTCGCTGCCCGGGGCCGGCCCCCGGAGCGTGGATGACGACCTCCAGTTCCTCCCGGCGGCCGGCGTGCTCGACCTGCGCCGAAGCCCGGGCGAAGTCGGCACCCCAGCGCACCATCTCGGGATCGGCGCTGCTGCGGTGCGAGCGCCCCGAGGAAAGGAGCACCACCGCTTCCACCAGATTGGTCTTGCCGGCCGCATTGCGGCCCACCACCACATGCGGCCCGTCGCCGAACGCGACGGTCAAGTCCGGATAACTCCGAAACCCGTTGAGTGAAAGCGTGCGGACCGGCATCAGTCCATAGCCCCGGAAACGAGGGTGGTCAGGACGGCGTGCGGACCGGCATGATGACGTGCACGTAGGCGGGGTCGTCCACTGGTTTCAGGACACCCGGAGCGAGGGGGCCGCTGAGCTCGATGGCCAACTGCTCAGCCTCCATATTCTGAAGCGCCTCGACCATGTAGCGGGCGTTGAAGGCGATGGTGACCGGGTCCCCCTCGAGTTCAGCCTCCACCTGCCCCTCGGCATCACCTACGTCAGCAGCCGCAGCCACGGCGATGGCGGCCGGGTTGTCCTCTTCACCGAACCCCAGCCGAACGACGTTGGCCGCAGACGAGGCGATGAGCGCAGACAGTCGCACTGCCTTGAGCAGATCGTCTCGATCGACCAGGGCGCGCGTGCTGTGGGAAGTCGGCAGGACCGACTGATAGTTGGGGAACTGACCATCGATGAGCCGACTCACCACCTCGGTGGTATCGACCTTGAAGATGACCTGGTTCTTGGCCTGGGCGAGGATGATGTCGAGCGGCTCATCGGTGTCACTCAGGACGCGCATCAGTTCGACGTAGGAGCGAGCCGGTACGACCACGCTGGTCTCCTCGACCGAATGCAGAAGCTCGAGAGTCTTGACCGCGATGCGGTAGTTGTCAGCGGCTGCCAGCGTCAGCGTCTCGCCGGACAGCTTGGTCAAGACGCCGGTGAGGATCGGCCTGGTCTCGTCTGTCGCGGCCGCGAAGGTGACCTCCGAGAGAGCGCGGCGCATCGCCTTCTGGCTGACCTGTGTGGTAGGCCGGTCGCCGGCCGCGGGGATGACCGGGAACTCATCCGCCTCGATCCCGCGCAGGTGCGTCCGGTACGCACCGGCACGGATGAGCAGGGTGTTCTCCGTTTCCATCTCCAGATCGACACGCTCGCCACTTGGCAAGCCACCCACCACATCAGTGATGAGGCGAGCCGGCACGGTCATAGTGCCGTCGGTATCGATCTTGCCGGGGACCCACACCGAGATGCCGATCTCCAGGTTGGTGGCGGTCAATCGCAGACCGCCATCCTGTGTTTTCAGCAGGACGTTGGCGAGAACGGGCAGGGTCGCACGGCTGCTGACGGCGCGACTGACGAGGGATAGGCCCCGGGCCAGGTTCTCCTGCATCAAGGACAGCTTCACGAGCGACAAGCTCCCTGTGACATGTACATGGGTCTTTCTAATCTTCTCATCTCATCATCATCTTCATGCTGTTAGTCGTGTGGACGACCATGGCGGCCCGCGCTGCTCTGACGCTTGCCCTTCGACCAAGGGTAGTGAGGGCTAGGTGTGCGCGACCGGTGTACCGGTTCGGGGCCGTTGTGGATGACCAGCCCGGAAACCCACATGTCGCCCCCACCGGCCCCGGTTTCGCGGCAGTTCTGCCCACTACCGGTCGCGCTCATGAAGCCTGCTCCTCCACGTCCCTTGCACATCGCCGGGGACCCAGCGCGGTCGATCCTCCGCTACCGTGCACTCATGGCTGCGATCCTCACCGTGCTCATCGTGATCATGCTCTCACTGATCGTGACCCGGGCCGCCACCATCGCCCTGACCGCGACCGGGCTATCTCGCGAGTCGGCACGGTTCCAGTCGCGTTCCGCCTTCACGGGCGCCGGCTTCACGACTTCCGAGTCGGAAAGCGTGGTGGGCCACCCGGTGCGTCGCCGCATCATCATGTGGCTGATGCTCGCCGGCAACGCGGGCATCATCGCGGTCCTGGCATCGGTCGTCATCACGGCCGTGGAGGCCAATGACGAACTCAACGTGCTCGTGCGGGTGGCTGCCATCCTGGTCGGGATCGGCGTGCTGTGGCTGGCCTTCCAGAGTCGCTGGGTCGACCGTCGCATCACCACCATGACGATGGCCGCCTTGCGCCGCTGGACGGACCTCGACGCCCATGACTACGCGACCCTCCTCCACGTGGGTGGGGAATACGTCGTGACCGAACTCGGTGTGGAGGCAGGGGACTGGCTGGCCGACCGCAGCCTCGGCGACCTGTCTCTTCGGAGCGAGGGTGTCATCGTCCTTGGCGTGGAGCGCATCGACGGCACCTACTTCGGCGTTCCCAACGCCGAGACCGCCGTCAGACCCCGGGACGTCCTCATCCTGTACAGCCGACGCGGCACACTCGCCGAACTGGGCGTACGCCGACGCGGTGGCGAGGGTGAGGCGGCGCACCGGGCGGCCGTGCGAGAGCAGAACAGGTTGATCGCCGAGGAAGAAGCGCGCGAGGCCGACTGAGGCTGACGAGGCCGCGCACTCGCCGACGAAGAGCGCAGCAGCCTCGTTGAGCGACCCCCGTCAGCCCTGGTGGACCATTTGGACCGGGACCCTACTTGTCGGCGAAGATGGACTCCCGGACCGCAGCCAGCTCGCGGCGCAGGTCTTCGTTGCGCGCTGCCTCCTGGTCGATCTTCCTGCAGGCATGCAGCACCGTGGAGTGGTCACGGCCGCCGAGCTCCGCGCCGATCCGCAGCAGGGACACATCGGTCTCTTCACGCATCAGGTACATGGCGATCTGACGCGGCACGACGATGGCCCGGTCGCGCTTCTGGCCCCGCAGCGCCTCCAGGTCGACGTCGTAGTAGTCGGACACCGCCATGGCGATGCGTTCGGGGGTGACCGCGCGCTTGCGCGGGCTGTACAGCACATTGCTGAGCACGGCCTGGGCCAGCTCGATATTGATTGGCATGCCCTGCATGCTGGCGTAGGCCACGATGCGGTTCAACGCACCCTCCAGCTCGCGGATGTTGGAGGCCACCTTGCGTGCGATGAATTCGAGTGCCTCAGGGTCCACTCGCACGCCCTGTTCCTCGGACTTGGTGCGCAGGATGGCGATGCGCGTCTCGAGATCCGGCGCCGTCAGGTCGGCGATGAGACCCCACTCGAACCGGCTCCGGAGCCGTTCTTCGAGCGTGATGATCTGCTTGGGTGGCCGGTCGCTCGAGAGGACGATCTGCTTGCCGTCCTCGTGGATGGCGTTGAAGGTGTGAAAGAACTCCTCCTGTGTCCGCTCCTTGTCGGCGATGAACTGGATGTCATCGATGAGCAACAGGTCGATCCTGCGGTACCGGGCTCGGAAATCGTCGATGCGGCCCTGCTGGATACTGGTGATGAAGTCGTTGGTGAACTTCTCACTGGTGGCATAGACGACGCGCTTTCGCGGGAAGCGCTGGGCGACCGCGTTGCCCACCGCATGCATCAGGTGCGTCTTGCCAAGGCCCACCCCGCCGTACAGGAACAGCGGGTTGTAAGCCTCACCGGGGCGCTCGGCTACCGACAGGCTGGCCGCGTGTGCCAGGCGGTTGGCCGAACCCACGATGAAGGTTCGGAACGTATAGCGAGCGTTGAGGTTGACGCTCCCGCCTTCGGCGGCACCGACGCGACCTGGCTCCACGCGCACCTTGGGAATGGGCGGTCGAGCCGACTCCTCCTGCGAGACCGGTTCGACCGTCTCGTCGGGATCGAGGTCCCGCACCTCGAACTCGACATTGACGCTGTAGCCGACGACCCGGGCCAGCGTCTGGGCGATGAGGGAGCGGTACCGGTTCTCGAGCCAGTCCTTGGCGAAACCGTTGGGTGCCGCGACGCGAAAGCGGTCGCCGTCCACATCGACGAGCGCGGTGTCCTTCAGCCATGTCTCGTAGTTGGCTGGTGATAGCGACACCTGGAGCTCACCGAGGGCGGCTCTCCAGACCTGCTTCGCGTCCATCGATGGCAACGTGACCTGTTCTTCGCTCGGTTTCCACGTCTCCGCAAGCGACATCCCGGCACTCGCATGAGTCGCGATCGATCGCCCATCGCCAGGACCGGCTCGACCCCCCTTCGGGTCGCCACGGCAGTGGTTCCAGCGTGGGCACCCCGGGGGCCCTGAGGGGCACCGGGGCGGCATACGTTAGCACCGCATTTCGGGACCGTGCAACGTCGACTCGGCATACCCCCAGGGGGTATATCCATCAAACCCTGCTTCGGCCGCCAGGGGCCGCTGAGCGTGGCCTCCCGAGTGGCTGAGCTCGGCCGGCCGCCATGTGCTGTCGCAACTATCCGACGCGTTGACCGGGCACAGCGCCATCGTCCACGCTCAGCAGTGGGATGTGGCCGTCGGGCGCGATGGTGCCGAGCACGAGGACCTCGCTACGGAAGCCGGCCACGCGGCGCCCGGGGAAGTTCACGACGGCCACGACCAGGCGGCCAACCAGCACCGCTGGGTCCGGATAGGTGATGGTCAGCTGCGCCGACGAGCTCCGTGTGCCGCTAGCCCCGAAGTCGATGCGAAGTTTGTAGGCCGGCTTGCGCGCGCCCTCGAGCGGGCTGGCAGTGAGGATCCGCCCGACCCGGATGTCGAGCCGCTCGAAGTCCTCGATGGTGGCGCTGCCGGCCTCCAGGAAGGCCGGTTCAGCGCCTGGCTCACGGTCGGTCATGGTCCCCTCCTCCGTCAAGTAAAGGCCGTCGCGTATAATCCGCCGAGCTGGATGTGCTCTGGTGTCTGAGGGACGACCACAAGTGGCCTACCTCGCCAGGAAAACGCATCGATCATTTCCGCAGAGGCCAGCCGGTCCATGAAGCTACTACCGACCGCTCGCCTGAAGGAGCTGTAGTCCCAGTGACCAAGCAAACGTACCAGCCCAAGAAGCGCCATCGCGCCAAGGAGCACGGCTTTCGCAAGCGCATGAAGACCCAGAGTGGCCGCAGGGTGCTCGCGGCGCGGCGAGCACGTGGCCGCAAGAAGCTCACCGTCTGACGCTCGGCGGAGCCGCAGGAAGGCCACGCCGACACTCCGCTCCCGGGAGGATTTCGCTCGCCTCAGCGCGACGGGTCGCACCCGGTCGGATCGGCTCATGGTCATCCGCTTCGTCCCCAATGGACGCGACCACGATCGCTTCGGCATCTCGACTGGACGTCGCCTCGGAGGCGCGGTCCAGCGCAATCGCGTGCGCCGTCGGATCCGCGAGGTCCTTCGACATCACCCCAATGGGAGCGGTCATGGCTGGGACATCCTCATCGTGGCTCGTCCACCCACGGTGGCGGCCTCATTCGCTGACATCCGATCTGTCCTGGAGCGCCTCCTGGACGCGGTCCGCGGGTCGTTGAAGGCGTGATGACGAACATCGTCAGTGACACCGCCAGGCGATCGGGAATCGGGCTCATCCGCCTGTATCGCCGGTTCCTTTCCCCGTTCTTCGCTGGCAGCTGTCGATACGAGCCGTCCTGCTCTGTCTATACCGAACAGGCCATCCAGAAATACGGCCTCGTCAAGGGCGGCTGGATGGGCGCCAAGCGCATCGCCAGTTGCGGTCCGTGGCGTCCCGGCGGCTACGACCCGGTGAAATGACGAACCTCCGTTCGGCCTTGACGGCGCCATTCCGGCTGTCTCCCGCCGACTTGTTCGCTGCTGTCGCCATCGCCATCATCGCCTTGAGCATGGTGGCCGGCCCGGCGTTCTCGCAGGAATCCCCCAGACCGCTCGCCACGCTGGCGACCCCGACCCCGACCCCGACCGACGAGCCCTCTGCCGCTGAAGTGCTGACCGCGACACCCCCGGCCGCAACGGCGACACCCGGGCCATCCCTCGCGCCCGACGCAAGCCCCGGACCGGAGGCCAGCGGCCTGGGCGTCGCCAGCGCCACGCCCCACCCCAGCCATTCGCTGCCACCAGGCGGATCGGTCGATGGCGACCCGTGCGCTCCCGTGTCGCCGGCTCCCACGCTTGCCCCAGGGGTCACGCCCCATCCCGACGCGACGGCCGCGCCCCATCCCAACCTCTGCCCGGCTCAGCCCAACGGCGCCAACCCGTTGTCGCTGCTGGCCTGGGCGTTCACGCCGATCTTCCAGGTCATCTTCATCGGCCTGGCCTTCCTGTACAGCATCACCGGCGACATCGGTATCGCCATCATCCTGCTGACCATCATCATCCGCATCCTGCTCATCCCGGTGTTCCGCGCGCAGATCACCTCGCAGCGGCGCATGCAGATGGTGCAACCGGAGCTCAAGGCGATCCAGGCCAAGTACAAGGGCGATCGCGCCAAGATCTCGTCCGAGCAGATGAAGCTCTACAAGGACCGCGGCGTCAACCCGGCCTCGGGCTGTCTGCCGGCAGTGCTTCAGATGGTGCTGCTGCTGCCGATGTACCAGGTCTTCAGCCAGGGTCTCAACGCTCCTGACATCAGCTCCATGCTGCATCCCTTCGGCTTCGAGATCGTGAACGTGCAATGCCTCGATCCGGGCAACCCGTACGTGCCCTGTATCAACCCCAATATCCCCTGGCTGGGCTGGCTGCCGGTGATCGACGCCACTGGCTTCCAGATGCCCGGCTACCCGGGCGGTCTGCCCTCCAACAAGCCGGAGATCTTCGTCATCGTCATCGCCGGCCTCGGTTTGGGGCTGTCGCTGCTGGCGCTCGTCTCGGCAGTCCTCCAGCTGGTGCAGACCCGCATGATGATGGCCCGAGGCGCTGACGGTCAGCAGGCCACCCAGCAGCGCATGTTCATGCTGCTGCCGGCGTTCTCATTGATCTACGGCGCCATCCTGCCAGCCGGCCTCTTCGTCTACTGGATCACCACCACCATCTTCAGCATCGTCCAGCAGTTCCTGATCAACGGCTACGGCGGACTGTTCCCGTTGTTCGGCTGGACGCCGGGCTTCGCCAAGGACCACACTCCGCGCTTCCCGGTGACGATGCCTGAACCCAAGCCCGCGGCTGCCACTGCAGGCGGCGGCGACAACCAGACCACCAAGCGCTCCACTCAGGACAGCGCAGCGGGCACCATCAGACCGGCACGGCGACGCAGCCGCCGGCGAGGGAGACGTCGATGAGCGAGTACCAGGAATTCACAGGCAAGACCGTGGAAGAAGCGCTGAAGAATGCACGCGAGGAGTTCGGCGTCACAGGCTTGAACGACCTCGACTTCGAGATCCTGACGCAAGGTAGCCGCGGCGTGCTGGGCATGGGCGCGGAGCTCGCCCGCATCATCGCTGCGCCACGCTCGGCACTCGGCAGTGCGGCTGCAGCGAAGCAAGCCACCCTGAAGGCCCCGCCGTCGGCTCCGGATCGAGAGGCCGCACCCGGCGAGCCCACCGCATCGAGCGAACCCGAGCCGGCGCCGCCATCGAGTCAGCCCCGAGCACCGCGCGAGCCAAAGCCGCGCCAGAGGACGGATGAGCGCCGTAGCGGCCGGGGAAGCGGACGTTCGCGCGATGCCACCAAGGTCAGCGAAGCCGCGACGGCCGAGATCGAAGCCGCCGTCGCGGCCGGATCTCCGGTCAGGGCGGAACCGACCTCCGACGCCGAGGCATCGCCTGAGGCCCTTGCCGCCGGCAAGGAGATCGTCGGGCAGCTCGTCGAGATGATGGGCTATGAAGCCAACGTGGAAGTCAGCGACGGTCCCAGCGCCAAGATCACCGTCTACGGCGCCAACGAGGAGGAGAAGGAGGCGCTGGGGGCACTCATCGGACGCAAGGGTGAGCGACTGTCAGCACTGCAACACCTGGTCAACCTGATGCTCTCGCGCAAGATGGGCACCTGGACCCGCGTTCTCGTGGACGTCGAGGACTACCGTGGCCGTCGCGAGCGCCAGCTGGTGGAAGTCGCGACCCGAGCCGCCGAGCGCGTTCAGGAAACAGGCCAGATGCTCCAACTCGAGCCGATGTCGGCCCTGGAGCGACGCTGGGTCCACATCGCCCTCCGCGATATCGATGGCGTGACGACGCAGTCGATCGGGGAAGAACCGATGCGCCGCGTGGTCGTCATCAAGGCCTGACATCGCGCGCCGCGCCCGTGGTCGCGAAGGCGACCAGCGCCCCACGAACGCGAACGACCCCGTCGATTTCCGAACGGGGTCGTGTCATATCCGAAGTGGTGGAGATGGGGGAGAGTCGAACTCCCCGTCCAAGACCTTCTGCCGAAGACCACTACGAGCGTATCCGATGGTTTGTCGTCGATCCTGTGTCCCAGCATCGGCACCGTGGCCCAGGATCCAGTCACGTGCCCCTTGCGGGCTTTACTCCGAGCTACGTGACGCTGACTCGAAGCGCATCCCCGCTAGATGACGCTTCCACAGCCCGCGGGGACGAGGCTGCTTCCACGCTCACCTTACGGCCTTAGGCCGCGAGGGCGAGAGCAGGCTGGCGGTTGTTGCCAGTTACTTCTAGGTTTGCCACCTGATTAACGAGGCCTGATGGCAACCTCGGCTCGCAATCTCCGGGGTTCGGGCCCTGTCGAGACCACGCATCCCCATGGACGATGAGTATACCGTCGAACACCTGTTCTGACTAGCGGCGATACCTGGAGGCGTCCCGCGCTAGCGGCCTCGCATGGCATCGGAGACCTCGCGGTCCATGTCGCGCTTGGCGTCCCGGGCCGCGATGTCGCGGCGGTGATCGTAGTTCTTCTTGCCTCGGGCCAGGCCGATCTGCACCTTGGCCTTGCCTCGGTCATTGAAGTAGATGCTGAGTGGAACCAGGGTGAGGCCCTTGGCTTTGGTCCGCCCCAGGAGCTCATCGATCTGTCGGCGGTGCAGCAGAAGCTTGCGTGTCCGCATCGGATCGTGGTTGTTGCGGTTGCCACCGGCCCACGGGGCGATGTGGACGCCGACCAGCCAGGCCTCACCCCGTTCGATGCGCGCGTAGGCATCCTGCAGGTTGAGGTTGCTGTCCCGTACCGACTTGATCTCGGTGCCGGTCAGCTCGATACCCGCCTCGAAGGTGTCTTCGATGATGTAGAGGTGACGGGCTTTGCGGTTCTGGGCGACGGTCTTGCCCATCGGTCCTGGCTCCTTGGAGGTACAGAGGTGGTATCAGTCGGCACGCGGGCAGCCTCCCGAGACATACGAACGCCGGCCCAAGAGGGCCGGCGTCCTCGTGGCTATACCACCCGGTCGACTCGACTTAGCGCCGAACCTCCGAGGCGGTGCAGCTACTTAAATGGTCGTTCATTGCACACCACCTCCTTTCGTCTGAAGCGAACCATACCGGAGATGTCAACCTGGCGCCAGCGCCGATGACTACGCCGGCGGCATAGAGGTCGGACGCGGTGCCGCAGCAAGCGGTGGGATGGTGCTTGGCCCTGGTGAAGCTGTCGTCAGGCCCTCATCCCCCTGTACGACGGACAAGGCGCGAGCGAGCTGGCCATCGGCAGTCGGGACGGAGTCGGGATCGGCAACGTTGTAGCGCGTCCCGGTGGCGTCTACCTGGATATCGGGCGTCAGGCCGATGCTGTTGATCCAGGTCTTGTTCCGTGTCAGCCATTTGGCCACCGAGAGCCGGAAGCCGCCATTCTCCCCTGGCAACTGGGTCCACTCCTGCACGGTGCCCTTCCCGAACGTCGGTCGACCCACCAACCGCGCTCGCCCGGCGTCCTGCAGCGCCCCGGCAAGGATCTCGCTGGCTGACGCCGTACCTTCGTTGACCAGGATGACGACACCGACCTCCGGATCGGTGGCGATCCCACCATCGCTCGCATCCACCGCTCGCTGCCGACCCGAGGCATCCTCCTCCCAGAATACGGCGCCATCGTCGATGAACTGGCTGGTGATCTCCACGGCGGCATCCACGAACCCTCCCGGATCATCTCGCACGTCCAGGATCAACCGTGTCGCGCCGGCATCGAGGAGCCCCTGCAGGCCCGTCTTGAAGTCAGCCGCCGCGTTGGCGCTGAAGCTGTCGAGGCGCAGGTATCCGACGTCCCCATCACCGATCACCCGCGAACGTACGTCGCTGGTGGTGATGCGCTGGCGCGTGATGGAGAGGTCACGCTCCTGACCCTCACGCTCCACCGTGAGCGTCACATCGCTGCCCCGTGGGCCTCGGATGAGCAGCACGGCATCGGTTATGGTGAGACCGTCGAGTGACGAACCGTCGACTGCGATGACGCGGTCGCCCGGCGCCAGGCCCGCCTCCAGTGCCGGTGTCCCATCCAGCGCCTCCACCACCTGCAACTTGCAGCCCTCCCCGATGACGGCGCACGCTCCCCCACCGGCATCCTCGGTATTCATGACCGCACCGATCCCTCCGAACTCGCCGCTGATGTCCTCGAAGCTCGACTGGTACTCATCGGGTCCCATGCACATCGAGTAGGGATCGTCTAGCGTCTCGAACATGCCGCAGATGGCGCCCTCGAGGAGCGAGCCCGGGTCGGTCTTGCCCACGAATTCGTCGCTGATGCGCTGGTAGGTCTCGGTGAAGGCCTCGATGGCCACGCGCTCAGCATCGTTGCGCCCAGCCGTCTGACCTCCAAGGCTGAGACCTGCCCCGAAGACGAGGGCAGCCGAGATGGCCAGCAGGACCATGGCGCCCACACCGATGGACACCCCACCGCCATGGACGGGCCGCCGGTCGGGGTCAGGAGGGGTGCTGGGGGAGGTCACGGTGTCCGGGATGTCTCGCTTCGGTCGTCAGCGACGCAGGTAGGTACGCACGCTGATCCAGGCGCCGGCGCCACCAAGGGCAAGACCGGCCCCGGTGACCACGGCCACGATCTGCAGGGTCAGCGAGTTGTCGAAGCCCAGGGGTACGGCACCGGCGATATCGCTGGCCAGGTCGCTGATGGGCTTTGATGCGATCAGCAACAGGACCAACGTGACGATCGCTCCGGCAAGGCCGATGAAGACGCCCTCCAGGATGAACGGCCAGCGCACGTATCGGTCGGACGCACCCACGAGGCGCATGATCTCGATCTCCTGAGCGCGAGACATCAGTGCCATGCGGATGCTGTTGACCACGATGAGTAGGACAGTCAGACCCACGAACCCGAGCACGATGACTCCGAGGTTGCGCAGCTGATTGGTCAATTCCACCAGCCGGTCGATGCCGGTCTGCTGGTCCGGAACAAAGCGAACGAGGCTGGTCTCCGAGCGCAGGAAATCCGTGACCGCCTCGGTCTCCCTGGGATTCCTGAGCTCGACCGTGAGGTAGGCGGGCAGCGGGTTGTTCACGCCTCGATAGACCGACGTGTCAAGGCCCTTGGCCTCCTGGTCGGCGATGAACTCGTCGAGTGCCTGTTGCTTGGAGGTGAACGTCACCGACGCCACGTCGGAGAGATTCGCCACCCGAGCCTGCAGGTCATCGATGCGTTCCTGCGCCAGCCCATCGTGAAGCTCGGCACGGACCTCCACCCGGGATTCGATGTACTCCAAGCCGGCCTCGACGCCGGAGATGAGGATCACCAGCGCCGAAAGCAGGATGAGCATCAGCACCATGGTGACCGTCGCGGCGATGTTCATGACCCGATTGCGCCACAGGCCCTGTAGTGCCTGGCGGACGGAGAAGCGCATGAAATGCATCAGGCGACTGCGTCAGTACTCATGGTGGTAGCCGCCGACCTCGTCACGCACCACCCGGCCATCTTCGAGCGCGACGACCCGACGACGCAGCGCCGTGACCACCTCGGCATCGTGCGTGGCCATCATCACGGTGGTGCCCATCTCGTTGATGCGCAACAGCAGTTGGATGATCTCCCACGAGATGAGGGGGTCCAGGTTGCCCGTGGGCTCGTCTGCGATGATCAGACGCGGGTCGTGGACCATGGCCCGTGCGATGGCGGTGCGCTGCATCTCGCCGCCCGAGAGTTGGTCGGGCCGCTGCCGAGCCTGCTCGGTCAGCCCAACCAGCGCCAGCGCCCGCTCCACGGCGGGCTCGACAAGGCGTCGTGGGGTTCCCGTGACTTCCAGTGCGAACGCCACGTTCTCGTAGACCGTCTTGCGGGGCAACAGGCGAAAATCCTGGAAGACGATCCCGATCTTGCGGCGCAGCAGGGGGACGTCCTTCCGTTTCATGCTGCCCAGGTCATGCCCGGCGACCTCGACCGAGCCGGTGCTGGCCTTCTCGTCGCGGACCAGCAGCTTGATGAGCGTGGACTTGCCGGCACCCGACGGTCCGACCAGGAAGATGAAGTCGCCCTCGGGGATGACGAGATCGACCGCGATCAGCGCCTCCTTGCCGTTGGGATAGACCTTGCTGACATCTGCGAGGCGCACAGACTGCCGAGGCTCCTGCGGAGGCAGGGGCTGACCCGGCATCAAGGTTCCGGGCTGTCCGGGACCAGGTGCCGCTGGGGTCGGAGCCTGGGCGGGCCGGGGCGATCGCTGCGGCGGCCCGGCGACGGCCCGGGAAACGGCGTCGCTCATCGGCCGGGAGCGTAGCACAGCGCCCGTTTCAGGCTCTCTGCTGACCCCCTAGCTCGGCCAGGATGATCTCGTGCAGCGTGCCGTTCGTGGCCACCACGCCCTTCGCCGGCATCTCTCTTCCGCCGACCATGTCGCTGACGCGGGCGCCTGCGTGCTCCATCACGGCGCGGGGACCGGCCAGATCCCAGATCTTGAGTTCGGATTCGATCATCGCCTCCGCCGCACCCTCGGCCACCAACATGTAGCCGTAGAAGTCACCCAACCCCCGGTCGCGCCAGACCTTGCCCAGCAGGTCGATGAATCCGTCGCCCATGCCCGATCTGGTGATGCTCGGGAGCGACGAGTACACCACCGAAGCGTCCTCGAGACGGCCGACGCCGGAGACGGATATCGCTCTGGCAGTCGCCGGCGCCCAGCCGTGTGGGCCGGTCTCCGCAACCCAGGCGCCGCCGCCGGCCCACGAGAACCAGCGGCGGCCGAGCGCCGGTGCGCTCACCGCCCCGACCGACAGTCGGCCATCGATCTCCAGGGCCATCAGCGTGGCGAAGATGGGGACGCCGCGCATGTAGTTGTGCGTTCCGTCGATGGGGTCGATGATCCAACGCCGGCCACTGCTGGTGACTTGCTCACCGTATTCCTCGCCGACCAGGCCATGGTCCGGAAATCGGTGCGCGATGCGGTCCCGGATGGCGCGCTCCACGGCGGTGTCAGCCTCGGTCACGAAGGACGCATCCGGCTTGGTGTCGACCCGGATCTCTTGCCGAAACGAGGCCAGCGAGATGGCGTCGGCGGAATCACAGGCCGCCAGGGCCACTTCGAGGGCCGCGCCGATCTCGGTCGCAGGATCGGGCAGCCTCAGGCTGCTCATCGTTCCTCGGAGGTCACAGCAGCGCGAAGCTCATGGGGATGTAGCGGTCGAAGCGTGGTCCGGATCCCTGTGCGCAGAACACGGCGGGCGTGCCGTCGATGCGGAAACCTGCGCGCAAGAGGGGTTGCAAGGCGGCGATGCACGGACCTGGCAGCACCAGCTGGCGGCCCTCCAGGACCTGGGTGTTGCGCGCCAGGTGGCCTACCAGGCCGGGCAGGAACGACGGCTCCAGCGCCGCCACTGGCCCGATGCGCCCACTCCGGTGCGCGTACCCGTAGCCGATCACGCCAGCGGTCGACTCGAACATCCAACCCTGCCGTTCACTGCTGGCCCAGAAGCCATGGTCCTGGAGTCGGGTGTAGCCGAGCAGGCTCAGGTCCAGGCCGGAGAGGGCTCCTGGATCGACGCGTTGGGCGCGGATTCCGTCCGGCAGCTCCGGAAGGTCGTTGTCGCGGAGCGCCCCACGGATCAGGTAGATGGGGGCTCGGGGAGCCATCCCCAGCGAGGCATACAGTCCGGTCGATACCGGCTGGTCGGCCTCGGCACAGGTCGATATCCGTTCGGCGCCACTCGTCCCGCCCAGGCAGGCATCGAGTACGGCCTTGCCCAGTCCCCGACCCTGCCACCGCGGCTCCACGAACAGGAATGACAGGAAGGCGTCCGCTCCGCGTCGCATGACGATACCGAACGCCACCACATGACCGTGGTCGTCGGCCACCATCGAGGACTGCGGGTCGGTAGACAGGAGATGCTCGAAATGCATCTCCAGCGGTGCCGCATTGCGCGGCTGCAGGGGACGACCGCGACGTTCGTCAAGGTCCTCCATGGCGTGGAAGAAGACCTCCAGCAGCGCCGGGATGTCGGCGGCGATGGCCTCCCGAAGCTCAGGCAGGGCCGCCTCCCCGCTCCGTCGCCACACGCTCGAGCTCGGCCACCATGAAGGCGTCGAGGTCACCGTCGAGGACGGCGCTGGTGTTGCCGGTCTCGTGGTCGGTGCGATGGTCCTTGACCATCTGGTATGGGTGCAGCACGTAGGAGCGGATCTGGTTGCCCCAGCCGGCGTCCTTGTGCTCACCCTTGAGCTCTCGGATCTCGGCGTCGCGCTCCTCGATGCGACGCTCAAGGAGGCGGGCCTGCAGGATCTTCATGGCGGCTTCGCGGTTCTGGTGCTGGGAGCGCTCGTTCTGGCTCTGGGCCACGATGCCGGTCGGCAGGTGGGTCAGTCGGACCGCTGAGTCGGTCTTGTTGACGTGCTGGCCACCCGCACCCTGCGCGCGGTAGGTGTCGATCTTGAGGTCGTCGTCGGGGATCTCCTCGATGTCCGCTGCCTCCTCGACCTCGGGCAACACCTCCACCTGCACGAACGTGGTGTGGCGCCGGTTCTGCGAGTCGTACGGGCTGATCCGTACCAGTCGGTGCACACCAGCCTCGGCGCGCAGCCAACCATAGGCACGGCGACCGCGGACCGACACCGTGGCACTCTTGATACCGGTCTCCTCCCCTTCGAGGCGATCCACGATCTCGGTGCTGAAGTTGCGACGCTCGCACCAACGCAGGTACATGCGCAGCAGCATCTCAGCCCAGTCGGTGGCTTCGGTCCCGCCGGCGCCGGCGCTGATGCCGATATAGGCGTCCGAGTCGTCGTACTCCCCGGAGAACAGAAGGCTGGTGCGCAACCGCTCGTAGTCGGCCGAGATCGCGTTGTACTCGGATTCCACACCCGCTTCCATCTCGGCATCCCCGGCGTCACCGGCCAGCTCGGCCAGCTCGGCCAGATCGTCCGCCCGGGAGATCAGGGCATGCCAGGTATCGAGCTCGTCGCGAAGGCCGTCTGCGGCACGCAGCACGC
Organism: uncultured Chloroflexia bacterium; assembly: GCA_963764785.1. Lineage (GTDB taxonomy): Bacteria > Chloroflexota > Limnocylindria > Limnocylindrales > CSP1-4 > JAFMJV01. The sequence continues at coordinate 888,954 of CAVXTU010000001.1, forward strand.
GCTTGGCGTCGCGAGAGTCGTTCCAGAACTCGGGTTTGGAGGCGCGCTCATCGAGCGCTGTCAGTTCAGTGGCCTTGTCGGCCAAGTCAAAGCCGCCCCGATGTCGAATGGACACGGGACACGAGATCACGGATCAGCGCGTGGTCCATCGGCGATCGGGGTCGTTGTCTTTGCTATCGGCGAGAGCGAAGGTCCTGCAGGAGCAGGGGTCGCAGCTCGATGATCTTGAGCGCGGTCTTGCTACGGGCGACCACAGGGTTCACGCACGGGCAGTAGCTGTTGTGCACGCATTCCCCACAGTTGCCATCGCAATCCAGCCAGGCGGCGTAACTGCACGTACGGCAGTCTCGCTCACAGGCGATCAAGTCGGTGAACGACTGATCTCCGATCTCGGCTTCGGGCTCAACCGAAAACGGCTTCACAGATGTCTCTCCCTCATCAGTCCGTTAGCCAGGGCACGTTCCTTGCCACGGGCCGTCATACGAATGAAGCCGGAGGGTGGCCTCCGGCGTTTGTGAGAGTGTACCGACAGAGAGCGCTTTCAGACAAGAGGGCAGCGAAGATTCGTCTGTAGCGGCATCGCTGCGGCCGGGCCGGCGGGGACGCGACGAAAGCCCATGGCTGCCCTCAGGAGCCCCACGGCGCTCGGCACCTATACTTCACGTTCCGATGCGAAAGATCCTGACCCGCCTCATGGGCGGTGGCAATCAAGTCAATATCAACCAGCTGCGCCCCACGGTGGAGCGCATCAATGAACTCAAATCCCACTACCAGAGCCTCTCCGATGATCAGATCCGCGAGGAGATGGCTGAAGTGCGCAACGAGGTTCGCGAAGCCGCGCCCGTGAGCGAGCCCGGCGGTGAGGAGCTAGCGACCAGCGACAGCGAACGTCGCGCCGAGTTGCGTCGCGCCCGTGAGCGGGCCGATACCGCGCGCATGCAGGATGCGCTCGACGGCGTCCTCCCCGATGTCTTTGCGGCAGCTCGCGAAGTCTGCTGGCGCAAGCTGGGCATGCGTCACTTCGACGTCCAGCTCATAGGTGGCATGATCCTGCATCAGGGCAGGATCGCCGAGATGAAGACCGGCGAGGGCAAGACGCTCGTGGCGCCACTCGCTGCGGCACTCAACGCCATGTCGGGCTGGGGCGTCCACGTGGTCACGGTCAACGACTATCTGGCCAAGCGCGACCCGCAGTGGATGGGCCCGGTGTACCACGGGCTCGGGCTGTCGCTCGGCATCGTCCAGCACGACTCCGCGTTCCTCTTCGATCCTGACTACCGCTCCAACGACGAAAAGCTCACGTACCTGCGTCCGGTCGAGCGCCGCGAGGCCTACGCTGCCGACGTCGTCTATGCGACCAACAACGAGCTGGGCTTCGACTATCTTCGCGACAACATGGTCCAGGAGCTGTCCGAGCGGGTGCAGCGCGGGCGCTATTTCGGCATCATCGACGAGGTCGACAACATCCTCATCGACGAGGCCCGGACGCCGCTTATCATCAGCGGCGCCGCCGGCGAGTCGGGTGACTTGTACAAGGTCTTCGCGCGCCTCGTGCCCCGTCTGGAGCCACGGCCTGAGAATGCCGAAGAGGGCGGCGACTACTTCATCGACCTCAAGGAACACGCTGTCTCGGCGACCGAGGAGGGCGTGGCCAAGATCGAGAAGCTACTCGGCATCCGCGACCTCTACGGCGTCGAGACCGATCCGCGGCTGCCGCGCCATTTCGAGCAGTCCCTGCGCGCACACGCCCTCTACAAGCGCGATCGCGATTACATCGTCAAGGACGACGAGATCATCATCGTCGATGAGTTCACCGGCCGCCAGATGCCGGGTCGACGCTGGTCGGAGGGGCTGCATCAGGCCGTCGAGGCCAAGGAGGGCGTGCGCATCCAGCGCGAGTCCATGACCATGGCCACGGTCACCTTCCAGAATTACTTCCGTCTCTACGACAAGCTCGCGGGCATGACCGGCACGGCCATGACCGAGCAGGAAGAGTTCTACAAGATCTATGGCCTTGAGGTGGCCGCCATCCCCACCCACCGGCCCATGATCCGCGATGACATGGCCGACCTCGTCTTCCGCGATGAGCAGGCCAAGTTCAACGCGGTCATCGACGAGATCGCCGAGCTCCAGGAGCAGGGCCGGCCGATCCTGGTGGGTACGACGTCGGTCGAGAAGAGCGAGACTCTTGCCGCCATGCTCGTGAAGCGTGGTGTGAAGCATGAAGTGCTGAACGCCAAATTTCACGAAAAGGAAGCACCGATCGTGGCCCAGGCTGGCCGCACCGGCGCTGTCACCATCGCCACTAACATGGCCGGCCGCGGCACTGACATCAAGCTTGGTGGCGACCCGGCTGGGCTGGCCTCCCAGAAGCTGCGCAATCAGGGCCTCAATCCTGCTGAAGTCGAGCCGGAGGTCTACGACAAGACCTTCCAGGAGGCGGAGGCCGAGTGCGAGGCGGACCACGCCAAGGTCGTCGCCGCCGGCGGGCTGCACATCATCGGCACCGAGCGGCACGATGCGCGACGCATCGACAATCAGCTGCGAGGTCGCGCCGGGCGCCAGGGCGATCCGGGTTCGTCCCGCTTCTTCCTGTCGCTCGAAGACGCACTGCTCAAGCGCTTCGCCAACGAACGGGTCACCGCCCTCATGGAGCGGATGGGACTCGAGGGCGAGGTGGCCATCGAGTCACGCATGGTCTCCAAGACCGTTGAGAACGCTCAGTCACGGGTCGAGGGCCACAACTTCGATATCCGCAAGCGCGTCGTGGAATATGACGACGTCATCAACAAGCAGCGCGAGACCATCTACGCCGAGCGTGACAAGGTGCTGCACAACGAAGATCTGAGCCAGACCGTGCTCGATTTCGTGGAGCGCGAGCTCGATGGCATCGTCGCTGCTCACCTCGGTGAGGCCATGGCCGACTGGGACATCGACGGTCTTGCCGAGTCAGTCGCCACTCTTGGTCTGCAGGGCGAGGAGGTCAGCGCAGACGCTCTCGACGAGTTGGACTCAAGGGAGGCCATCGTCGATCACATCCTGAACCACGCCGCCGACCTGCTCGAGGCTCGGGAACGTGAGTTCGGCGAGGAGACCTGGTCACTGGTCGAACGCGCGGTCCTGCTTCGTGCCATCGACACGCTCTGGGTCGAGCACCTCACCGAGCTGGAGGATTTCCGACGAGGTGTCGGACTGCGTGGCTACGGCGGTCGAGATCCGCTGGTCGAGTTCAAGCGAGAGGCCTACGACCTCTACAGCGAGTTGCGCGGTTTCATCCGCCACCAGGTCGCCACCACCATCTACCGAGTCAGCGTGCAGCGACGTGAGCCGGTGCCACAGGAAGCCACCGACATGCCCATGCTGACGCCGGAGCAATTGGCCAGGCTCAAGAGCGGAAATGGCGCTCCTCGGCCAGCAGCTGATGCCCCGGCTGCCGTCAATGCATCGGGCCTGTCGACCGGGGGCAGTGCTACCGCGACCAGCGGTGCCGCGGTCACCGCCGAGCTGGTGCCCGGCCTTCAGTCGCAGGCACCCCGGAACATGAAGTTGCAGAAGGGTGACGAGCAGGTCGGGACGGCGATCGCTGGCCGCGAGGCTGGTCAACCGCCCGACGGCGAGAAGATCGGACGCAACGATCCCTGCTGGTGTGGTTCAGGCAAGAAGTTCAAGCGGTGTCATGGTGCCGCCTGAGCAGAGGCGAGTGAGTCAGCTCCAGAAACCGCTGCCGTATCCGAGCACGAGCACGGCCAGCGTGATGGCGCTGAGGATGACGACACCGAGCACGACATACCGGGGATCGGAGTTCTCTGCCTCCGGGTTCTCCAGCGGCGCAGCGTTCCAACGACTCGACCTGAGCTGGTCCCGGTAGTCAGCCACCTGGTCCGAGGCAGGCTCGAGTCCAGCCTCGGATCCGCGGCGGTACATCGTGGTTTCACTGCTCCCCTGGTCGGGTTGCAGGCCGGACTGGTCGGTCACTCGTCGTCCTCGTCTTCACCCCAAAGCACCATGGCCTGGGTGCGCTGGATCTCCGAGGAGAATAGCGCGCCGACCGAATCGCCCCGGTGGATGCGGGTGATGGCCTCTCCGATGAGGGGTGCCACGGAGAGCACCTTGATCTTGTCAAGCCTGTTCGCCGGTGTCAGCGGGATGGTGTCGGTGATGACGACCTCTCTGAGCCCGGAGTCGCGGATGCGCTCGACGGCCGGAACCGAGAGGATGCCGTGCGTGGCGCAGGCGTACATCTCCGCCACGCCCTCGCGCTCCAGCGCGCGCGTAGTCTCGATGATGGTTCCGCCGGTATCGATCTCGTCATCCACGATGATGGCCCTCTTGCCGCGCACTTTGCCGATGACGTTGAGGACCTGCGCCCGATCGTCATTGGCCTCACGGCGCTTCTCGATGATGGCCAACGGCGCCTCGATCAGCTCGGCGAAGGCACGCGCACGCTTGGCGAAGCCGAGATCCGTGACCACGACAGCCTGCTCGAGCTGCTTGAGCTTGAAGTAGTTGGAGAGCATATGCGTGGCCGTGAGCTCGTCGACAGGGATGTTGAAGAAGCCCTGTATCTGCCCCTGGTGCAGGTCCATCGTCAACAAGCGGTCGGCCCCCGCGACGCTGATCATGTCGGCGATGAGCCGCGCCGTGATGGGCACACGGGGCTGGTCCTTCTTGTCCGACCGACCGTACGAGTAGTACGGCACGACCGCGGTGATGCGGCCCGCGCTGGCTCGCTTGAAGGCGTCGATCATGATCAACAACTCCATGATCGACTTCTGCACCGGCTTGCAGGTCGGCTGGAGTAGGAAGATGTCCTTCTCACGCACGTTGTCGACGATGCGCACGAAGATGTTCTCGTTGGCGAACTCGAACACCTCGGACGAACCCAGCTCGGCGCCCAGGTAGCGGACGATCTTCCTGGCCAGCGCCGGGTTGGCGTTGCCGGTGTACAGGCCCATGGCTTCGCTGGGTCGTGCTCGCTCGGTCTCTCCGAAAGCCGTCACCGCCGGGTTGCCGCCAGCTCCATCGTCAATGCGCTGCTCCGTCGTCAGGGCCAGGCTCTCCGGACCCGTCCGACCCATCTTCGTCGAGGTTACGCTGTTCCGCCAAACCCTCACGGAAGACGGCGATGCCGGCCACCGTATCGCCAGCATTGAGCCGCATCACGATGACGCCTCGGGCGGCACTGCCATAGCGGTTGATGGACTCGACGTCGGTCCGCACGACCTGGCCCTCTGACGAGATCAGCAACAGCTCTTCGTCGGACTCATCGACCAGCTTGACCGATGCGACCTTGCCGCTCTTGGCCCCCTCGAGCGAGATCAGTCGTACGCCCTGGCCGCCGCGATGCTTGGGTCGGAACTCGGTGTTGACGACTCGCTTGCCGTAGCCGGTCTCGGTGAGCACGAGGATATCGTTGCCCTCGCGGACGACGCCCATGCCGACGACACGGTCGCCCTTGTTGGCGAGACGAATGCCGATGACGCCGGCGGCGTCACGGCCCATGGCCCGCACCTCGCGTTCCTTGAACCGCGCGATCCGGCCCATCGCGGTGGCCAGGATGATGTCGTCGTCCCCGGATGACACCGATACCCAGGCCAGCGCATCGTCCTCGGCCACTGTGAGGGCCCGGATGCCGGTCGAGCGCACACGTTCGAACTTCTCGATGGCGGTCTTCTTGACGATGCCCTTGATGGTGGCCATGACCAGGTTGTGGCCAGGCTCGAAGTCGGGCAGCGTGATGGTGGCCAGGACGCGTTCCCCGGACTCCACCTGGACACCTTCGAGGTTGATGATTGGCATGCCCTTGGCCTGGCGGCTGGCGTCGGGGACCTCGTGCACCTTGGAGGAGAAGACGCGTCCACGGTCGGTGAAGAAGAGCGCCCAATCGTGCGTGTTGGCAACCAGCAGGTGAGAGACGGCATCCTCTTCGACCGTGCGCGCGCCGATGATGCCCTTACCGCCGCGGGCCTGACGTCGATAGGTGACCAGCGGCTGGCGCTTGATGTAGCCCCGGCCGCTGATGGTGATGACCACGTCCTCGTTGGCGATGAGATCGTCGTCAGTCAGTTCCTTGTCGGCGCTGCCTTCGATGCGAGTTCGCCGATCCTGCCCATACTTGACATCGAGCTCGCCCAGCTCGTCGCGGATGATCTGGAGCACGCGCTTGGGATTGGCCAGGATGTCCTCGAGCTCGGCGATGCGTTGGATGATGGCGACGTACTCGTCTTCGATCTTCTGCCGCTCCAGGGCCGCGAGACGCCGTAGCTGCATCTCGAGGATGGCGTTGGCCTGGATCTCACTGAGGCCGAAGCTCTGCATGAGGTTCCGGCGTGCGGTTTCCACATCCTCGGACTCGCGGATGGTGCGAATGACCGCATCAAGGTTGTCCAGCGCGGTCTTGAGGCCTTCGAGGATGTGAGCCCGGTCCCTGGCCTTCTGCAGGTCGAACTCGGTGCGTCGTCGCACGACCACCTGGCGCCACTCGATGTGGTGCTGCAACAGGGCCTTGAGCGGCAGCGTCTGCGGTTGGCCATCGACAAGGGCCACGACGTTGGCGTTGAAGGCCATCTTGAGCGCGGTGTGCTTGAAGAGGTTGTTGAGCACCTTTCGTGGCGCCGCGTCCTTCTTGCACTCGATGACGATACGCATGCCGTCACGATCGGACTCATCACGCAGGTCAGCGATGCCATCGACCTTGCCGGTCTTGACAAGGTCCGCGATCTTCTCGAGCAGGGTGGATTTGTTCACCTGGTATGGGATGGCCGTGGCGACGATGGCTGTGCGTCCCGCCCGTGTCTCCTCGAAGGCCACCTGCGCCTGCATCACGACGCGACCGCGTCCGTGTGCGTACATGTCGCGGATGGCGTCGATCTCTTCCCACTGCCCGGTGACCGGGTTGCGGCGTCGGTCGTAGCGGAAGATCATGCCGCCGGTCGGCAAGTCGGGTCCAAGCAGATACTCGCAAAGCTCGTCGGTGGAGAGGCTGGGGTCGTCGACGAGAGCCTGCGTGGCCCGCACCACCTCGCCGAGGTTGTGCGGCGGGATGTTGGTGGCCATCCCGACAGCGATCCCCGCGGAGCCATTGATCAGCAGGTTGGGCAGCTTGGCGGGCAGCACCGAGGGCTGCATGCGCGTGCCGTCGTAGTTCTCGACGAACTCGACCGTGTCCTTCTCGATATCGGCCAGGAGCTCCGCCGTGATGGCGGTCATCCGCGCCTCGGTGTACCGCATCGCCGCAGGCGGATCGCCATCGACCGAGCCGAAGTTCCCCTGCCCGTCGACGAGCGGGAAACGGAGCGAGAAGTCCTGGGCCATGCGCACCAGGGCGTCGTAGATGGCCTGGTCGCCGTGGGGGTGGTACTTGCCCATGACATCACCGACGATGGCCGCGCACTTCCGGTACGAGGCGCTTGATGAGAGCCCCATCTCGTTCATGGTGTAGAGGATGCGTCGATGGACCGGCTTGAGGCCGTCTCGAACATCCGGGAGCGCCCGGCTCACGATCACGCTCATGGCGTAATCGAGGTAGGCCGTCCTCATCTCGTCCTCGATGTGGACGGAGCGGACGTTGCCGACTTGGTCGGTCATGAACGACTCCTCGTGTAGCGGTCACCCTGGGCAGCGACCGCCTCGCTGGCACCTGCGAGCGCGGCAGCGAAGTTGGCGGCCTGGCGAGCAGCGATGCTGGTGGATGGGGCACGGCGATCCCGGCGCAGTCCGGTCAACCGCGAGCGCAGTTGGTCCGCCAAGGCTGGAGGCTGCTTGGTGAGAGCGTCCCGGATGACCCAGGCGCGAGCTCCGTCGCCATGCTCGACGGCGATGGCGGTCTCCGAGCGAAGCATCTCCGCGATGCGTCCCGGGTCGACACGGGTCCACTCACGGATGGCCCACGACAGTGCCTTCTGCACCATCACCTCGGCGTCGCCCATCAATCCGCGCAGCAACTCGATGGTGCGTTCGCTCCACCCGGAGCGCAGCTCATCGCGGCGAGTGTGGGTCACGCGGTGTGGCATTGTGGCGAGCGTGGCCGCGACGAGCCGCCGTTCGAAGGTGTCAGCCGAGTACATCAGTTGCTCCAGCTCGGACCACCGAAACGGTTCCGCGAGCACGCCCTGTGCCCATACATCGGCCAGGCTGTCCACCGCGATCCAATCCGCTGCCTTGCGCCCCAACTGCCGCAGCAGCTGCCAGCTGAGCTCTGGGTCTTCCCGCAGCGAGCGTACCAGCGCCGGGTTGGCGTACATGCGGAGGTCCCGATGGCCAGCTTCAGCCAGCCGTTGGGCCAGTCGCAGCGCGGAGATGCTCGAGGTCTCGGCGAGCGCCCGACGCACTGGCCTCATGAGCGCGTCAGCAAGTGGACGACGAATGGCATAGCGTGCGGGCGTGTCTGGGCAGGCACGCGTAACGGCACGAAGGTGTGCAGGGTCGACGAGCGCGGCGAGTCCCGAGACCAGTGCGTCGACGAAGGCGTCCGGCTCCTCGGTCAGGGTCGCCAGTTCCTCGCCCAGGGCGGTGGCGGCCGGGCGATGGGCGGCCACGAAGGCGCCAGCCTCGACGGAAGCCTCAGACATCGAGGTTTTGCACCTTTCGGGCCTCGGCGCGGATGAAGTCCTTGCGCGGTCCCACCTTCTCACCCATCAGAACGGTGAACATATGATCAGCCTCAGCGGCGTTGTCCGGGTCCACTTGCAACAGCGTCCGGGTGGCCGGGTTCATGGTGGTTTCCCAGAGTTGATCCGCGTTCATCTCGCCGAGGCCCTTGAAACGCTGGACGGTGAGATTCTTGACCTTCATCTCCTTGACGATGCGATCGCGCTCCCGTTCATCGGCGGCATAGCGGGTGACCTTGCCGGTACTGACCCGGTACAGGGGCGGCTGCGCGATGTAGAGGTGCCCGCCTTCCACGATCTCGGGCATGTTCCGGTAGAAGAACGTCATCAGTAGTGTCCGGATGTGGGCCCCATCGACGTCGGCATCGGCCAGCAGGATGACCTTGTGATAGCGCAGCTTGGACAGGTCGAACGTCTCCCCGATGCCGGTTCCGAGGGCGATGATGAGCGGACGGATCTTCTCACTGGACAGGACCCGATCGATGCGCGCCTTCTCTACGTTGAGCATCTTCCCGAATAGCGGCAGGATGGCCTGCGAGCGGCGATCGCGACCCTGCTTGGCCGAGCCTCCCGCCGAGTCGCCCTCGACGATATAGAGCTCGCTTCGTTCCGGGTCACGCTCCTGACAGTCAGCCAGCTTGCCCGGCAACGCCGATCCCTCCAGGGCGCTCTTGCGGATGACCAGATCGCGGGCCTTGCGTGCGGCCTCACGGGCACGGGCAGCGGTCAGCGACTTGTCGATGATTCGGCGGGCATCCGCGGGGTTCTCATCGAGGTATTGGCTGATGCCCTCCCCTACCGCGGCCTGCACCTGGCCCTTGACCTCAGCGTTGCCGAGCTTGGCCTTGGTCTGGCCCTCGAACTGCGGCTCGGTCAGCTTGACGCTCACCACGGCCGTCAGGCCCTCTCGAACATCGTCCCCGGAAAGCGCGCTCTTCTTGTCCTTGATGACGCCCTGTCGTCGAGCCCAGTCATTCAATGACGTCGTGAGGGCGGCACGAAAGCCAGTAACGTGCGTGCCACCGTCCACCGTGTTGATATTGTTAGCAAAGGCAAGGACAGTCTCACTGAAACCGTCGTTGTATTGGATGGCAACCTCGACATGTGTCGGACCATCCGTCTTCTCTGCCGAGATGGGCCGGAAGTTCAGCACATCCTTGCCCTTGTTGAGGTGACGCACGAAGCTGACCAGTCCGCCTTCGAAATAGAACGACTTCTCGCGCGGAGGCGTGACTCGCTCATCAGCCAGTCGGATGTGGACGCCCTTGGTGAGATACGCCGACTCGCGAAGACGCTGGGCGATGACATCGAAGCTGACGTCTACCGTGTCGAACACCTGGGCGTCCGGCTTGAACGTGGTCGACGTCCCCACCCGACCATTGGCCCGGCCGACCTCGGTGACCTTGTTGGTCGGCTTGCCGCGCTGATACGACTGTGTCCAGATCTTCTTGTCCTGGACGGATTCGACGGTGAGTGACTCGGATAGGGCGTTGACGACGCTGACACCGACCCCGTGTAGGCCTCCCGAGACCTTGTAGCCGCCGCCGCCGAACTTGCCGCCCGCGTGAAGGACGGTGTGCACGACCTCGAGTGCATTCTTGCCGGTCTGTTTCTGGATACCGACCGGGACGCCACGGCCATCGTCGGTGGTCCGCACGGATCCGTCGGCGAGGATGGTGACCTCGATGCGGCTGGCGTGACCCGCCATGGCCTCATCGATGGAGTTGTCGACGACTTCCCATACGAGGTGGTGCAGCCCGCGCGTGTCAGTCGAACCGATGTACATGCCGGGCCGTCGACGCACGGCCTCAAGACCCTCAAGGACCTGGATGGAATCGGCTGAATAGCTGGATGCGCTGCTCGCACTCGTGGTCCCGGGCTTGGGCGCGTCAGCCGTGGCCTGATCGGTCATCGTGTTCCTTCCGTCATCGGTCGACCGCGGATAATCGGTCGACCAGTCGACCGAGGTCGTCGTCGTCATACCAGGTGATCGTGATCCGGCCCCCCTTGCGACCGGCCGCGATGGTCACCTTGGTTCCCAGCGCCTCACGCATCTGGGCCTCCATGTGTTGCACATCGGCGTCGACGTCGTGCCCGCGTGCTGGATGCACCTCCCCCCATCGTCCCGGTTCGCGGCGACCAGGCCCTCGGTCTGGCGCACCGACAGCGATCTGGCCACGACCGTCGCCAGCAGGACCTCTTGCGTACCGTGGTCACCAAGGCTGGCGAGCGCACGCGCGTGCCCGCCGCTGATCGTGCCGTCGGCCACGCCCTGCTGGACGCGGGGCGCCGTTTCAAGGATACGCAACGAGTTGGCCACGGCCGGGCGTGAGCGCCCAACACTGGCGGCCACGCGCTCCTGGGTGAGGCCGAAGTCGTCGATGAGGTGCCGATATGCTCGGGCCTCATCGAGCGCATTGAGGTCAGAACGCTGGATATTCTCTACGAGTGCGAGCTCCAACTGCTCCTGTTCGTTAGCAGTGCGAACGATTGCCGGGATCGTCCGCAGCTTTAGCAAGGTCGCGGCACGCCAACGCCGCTCCCCCGCGATCAATGTATAGCCCTCGCCTCGTTCCACGACAACGACGGGCTGGAGGAGACCGTGTGCTTCGATCGAATCAGCCAGCTGCTGAAGCTGCTCAGGGTCGAAGGTCCGGCGGGGCTGCTCGGGATTGGGCCGGATGGACGCGACTGCGATCTCCTGACCTGCCGATACGCCCGGAGGAGCCGATGGTATCAATGCTGCCAGGCCCTTGCCGAGCCCGCTGGTCTTCCGGGTGGTGTCTACCGCCATGATCAGCTCGCCTCCACTTGTTGTTCGCTGCGCGGTGACTCGTACCGTTCTGCGGCCTGCCTGAGCGGCTCGCCCGGACGTTGCCCACTCCGAGCCAGCAACTCCACGGTGATCGCTTGATACGCCAGGGCGCCACGAGAGCCTGGGCTGTACTCGCCGATGGGCCGTCCATAGCTTGGCGCTTCCGCCAGTCGGACACTTCGCGGTACGACCGCCTCGAATACTTGCCGTCCCAGGTGGCGCCTGACTTCAGTGGCCACATCCGCAGACAGACTGGTTCGGCCGTCGTGCATGGTCAGCACGACCCCTTTGAGTTCCAGCCCGGGATTCAGGTGCTCCCGGATCAAGTCGACCGTCGACATGAGTTGGCTCAGACCCTCGAGTGCGTAGTACTCGCATTGCAATGGGATGAGGACGCTGTCCGCGGCCGTCAGGGAATTCACGGTCAAGAGCCCGAGTGATGGTGGGCCATCGATCAGCACGAAGTCGAACGTCTCACCCACGCCCTCGAGCACGTACTTGAGACGGCGCTCGCGTCCCTTGTGGGGCACGAGCTCCACCTCGGCGCCGGACAGGCTGCGATTTGCCGGCAGGACGGACAGCCCATCGACCGAGGTGGGGACCACGGCGTCCATGATCGGCACGCCACCCAGGAGCACGTCGTAGACCGACGACGTGATGGCGTCCCTGTCGATGCCGATGCCGCTGGTGGCATTGCCCTGCGGGTCCATGTCGACAAGGAGGACACTGCGCCCGTCCATGGCGAGGTATGAGGCAAGGCTGACGACAGTCGTCGTCTTGCCGACTCCGCCCTTCTGGTTCGCACAGGCGATCGATCTCGCCCACCTACCCCTCGCACCGACTGTTCTGCACTCATCCAATTCTACCCTGAGGGCGACGATAGTGCTCAGACGCACCACGTTGTCAACACCGACAACGACCGCGATTTCCCGCATGGCCCGAATGGTCCAGGCCGGCACCGATCGCGGGTGCCTTGTTTACGACCTTTGGCTCGGGAACGTTCAGGAATCGTCCGTTGGTCGTCCGCATGCGCTTTACGCTCGTTCGCCGCATCGCTCAGCAGAAGCGGTTTCACGTGAAACACGGGCCGGTTCGCGATGCAGCGATGCGATCGCGCCGCGTCTCCTCCGCCAGGGCGGGATCGCGATCGGTTGTTGGGCTCTTCGGTTGGTCTGTTTCACGTGAAACAATCATGGTTCATGCCGCGCAACCATAGGAGACCCTCGCCGCGATCCGCGAGGGGAGGGGAGCTGTTCGCATGGTTGTGCTCCGCGGCGGACTTCTTCATTTGACCACAGCGCTGCGCGAACTCCATGTGACCGCAGAGGTTTGTGATGATACGCCCGGAACCGAGGCGCGACCGGTCCCGTAGCCGGTAAGCGGACCTGCTCGGACAATTCATCCTCGAGCGGCGAGGCCGCATCCTCCAGGGGCTCTTGGGGCCTCGGCTATACTCTGGCGAAGGCGACCCGGAGCGCGAGGGGCGACTCGGGCACAGGCGCCATTGCCGTGGAACCCAGAGCTATCGACACACCTGATGAGCGTATTGGCTCCTGCCGTGGGAGCCGTCTTGGCCGCCATCTTGGAGTCGAGCGTCCTGACGCACCTTGGATTGGGAGGCGTCGCGCCCGACCTCGTTTTCGCTGTGGGCGTCGCCGTGGCCATGGTGCTTGGCTTCGAGAGTGGCATGGCCTGGGCATTCAGCGGCGGCGTGGCCCTGGATCTGTTGGTGCCAGCACGGGCGCTTGGGTCTACGGCGCTGGCGCTGATCCTGGTCGTCGCGGTCTCACTATTGATCGCGCGCGCCCTGTGGCCGCCGCGCATCGTGGTGATCGCGATCGTGACCTTCGCGCTCACGTTCGTGTATCAACTGTTGCTCCTCGCGCTCCTGGTCTTCAGCAGCGACGTTGCGTTCACCGGACTCAGTCTGTCGGAACTGGTCATCTCCGGACTTCTGAACATGCTCATCGCCATGGTCGCGGTAGTCGTGGTGCGGGCTCTGGAACTCCGGTTCGGCGAGCCGGAACGCCTCGCCTGGTGATGTCGTGATCGACCATCCCCTGGGTACAGCCCAGTCGGACGCCGACTCGCATCGCCTGGCACCCCGGTTCGTGGCGTTCGGCATCGCCATCGTGCTCGCCGTGGCGGGACTCGGACTGCGCCTGTTCCAGTTGCAGGTCGCCCAGGGTGCCTACTACGAGACGCTGGCCGAGCCGCAGTTGACCACCACCCGACCCATCCCCGTGTCGCGCGGGCTGGTGTTCGACCGCAGGGGCCGACAGCTGGTCGAGAACGTTCCGACCTTCGTACTTCGCGTCCTGCCTGCCGATCTGCCGTTCGAGGATCGGCCCGATGTGGCTGATCGCATCTCGCGACTGACCGATATCCCGTCTCGAAAGATCATCGAGCGGCTGGACGCTCATACAGGCTCCCAGTTCGAACCTGTCCGCATCGCGGATATCAAGACCGACACGGCGCGCATCATCGCCGAAGATCCGGACCTGTTCCCGGGTGTCGAGGTCGATCTGGAGGCTCGCCGTAGCTACCCCCAGGGCAAGCTCATGTCGCATGTGCTGGGTTGGACCGGTCGCATCTCCGGACCGGAGTACCAAAGCCTCAAGGATGACGGTTACTACCCCGAAGACCTCCTCGGCAAGGCCGGGCTCGAGGCCACGTACGAGGACGTCCTGCGGGGAACCTACGGGCTGGAGCAGGTAGATCTCGACCAACAGGGTCACGAGACCAGGGCGCCGGACATCCTCCGCGATCCCGAGCCTGGGCGCTCGTTGGAGTTGACCATCGATACCAAGGTCCAGAAGCATGCCGAGAAGGCGCTCAAGTGGGCCATGAACGTCATCGGCGTGAAACGCGGGGCGTTCCTGGCCATGGACCCCCAGAACGGTGAGATCCTGGCCATGGTCTCGCTGCCCAGCTACGACAACAACGAGTTCGCGCAGGGCATCTCAACCACGGATTTCAACAAGCTCCTGCGAGATCCACACAAGCCCATGCTCAACGTGGCCATCAGCGAGCAGTACCCGCCCGGCTCCACCTACAAGCTGATCACGGGCGCTGGGGCACTGGCAGACGGGATCATCACGCCAACCTCCAGGGTCCAGACCAAGCCGTACCTCGAGATCGGGGACTACAAGTACTGGGACTGGAACCGGGAGGGTTTTGGACCGCTGACCATCTTCGGCGGCTTTGGCCATTCCAGCGACACGTTCTTCTACCAGCTTGCGGGCAGGCTCACCATCGATCGGTTGGCCTACTGGGCCCACCAGTTCGGTCTTGGCCGGCCCACCGGCATCGACTTGCCCGGCGAGGCATCGGGCATCGTGCCCACCAACGAATGGAAGCGACGCACCCTCAACGAGATCTACTTCACCGGCGAGCTCTATCAGGCGGGGATCGGCCAGGGCTATGACTCCAGCACGGCACTCCAGATGCTGAACGCCTACGCCGCGCTCGCCAACGGCGGCACACTCTACAAGCCACAACTGGTGCGCAAGATCCTCGACGCGGAGGGCAACACCATCGAGCGAGTCCAGCCCGAGGTCATCCACAAGCTCGATATCGACAAGTCCGTGCTGCGCACGATGCGGGCCGCGGCTCGGCATGTCGTGACCCTTCGCCATACCTACAACCTCGTCGACCTGCCGATCGTGGTGGCAGGCAAGTCCGGAACTGCCGAGTTCGGCCTCGCGGACAAGCAGGGCCGACTTCCGTTCAGCAACTGGTTCGTGGCGTTCGTTCCCAAGGATGCTCGCAAGAGCGCGTCAGACCCGTCGGGTCTCAAGGCGGTGCGGCGCGAGGATTCGAACCTGGTCGTTCTGGCCTACCTCGACGACACGCGAACGAGGGGGAATGCGGCGACCGAGGTCGTCAAGTACTTCCTCCAGCTCCACTACGGACTCAAGGTCGATCTGCGCATGCGTGAGCTGCTCCAGCGCGACAACTTCTACAGCGGCAACAGCTAGATGAGCACCCTGCGGCTGGAACCGGCACGTGTCGGCACGCTGACGGCCCGGGAAGGGGAGGGCCGCTGGTATGGCTTCGATCTGCCGCTGGCCATCTTCGCGCTCTCGCTCACGGTGGTGGGACTGCTCATGGCCTTCACCAACAGCGCCGATGATCCCTTCCAGCCGGGGTCCATCTTCACGCGAGGCCTGATCTGGCTGGCCCTGGCCTCGGTCATCTTCGTCGCCAGCGCCGCTGCCGACCACCACTGGCTTCGCACCTTCGCGTGGCCCATCTATGGCTTCAGCATCGCCCTGCTGCTGCTGACCCTGGTGGCCGGCAGCGGGACTGGCGACGTGTCACGCTGGGTTTCGATCTTCGGTCTCCAGTTCCAGTTCTCGGAAGTGGCCAAGATCCTGTTGGCCGTGGTGCTGGCCCACTACCTGGCCACGCGAGCGGCCCACATCAAGAGCTTCGGGACCCTGGTCGGTGCCTGTCTGGTCGTGCTGCCGATGCTGGGCCTCGTCCTGGTCCAGCCGGACCTGGGCACATCCCTCGTCTTCGGGGCCATCATGCTCGGTGCCCTGTTCATGTCCGGTGCCAGCCTGCGTTGGCTCAGTGCCCTGGTGCTAGCGGTGGCGGCGATGGTCCCGGTGGCGTGGTCGGTGGTCTTGCGCGACTATCAGAAGCAGCGACTGGTGTCGTTCATCGATCCGGCAGCTGATCCACTCGGTTCCGGCTATCAGCTTCAGCAATCGCAGATCACCGTGAGCTCCGGCGGCATCTTCGGACGTGGCCTGACCAATGGCCTGTCCGGCCAGAGTCTGCCGGTAGGCACGACCGACTTCGTCTTCGCCCGCGTCGGAGAAGAGCTCGGTTTCCTGGGCGGGATCGTAGTCCTGGCCCTGTTCGCCATGCTCATCTGGCGCGTACTGCTCGTTGGTTGGCGGTCCGATGACACGTTCACGCTGGCGTTCGCCGGGGGTATCGCCGCGATGCTGCTCTTCCAGCTGATCATCAACGTCGGCATGGTGCTTGGCGTGATGCCCATCACCGGGCTCCCGCTGCCATTCGTCACGCACGGCGGTGCCTCGCTCATCAGCGCAGCACTTGGCCTGGGCATCCTTGAGTCACTGGCCATGCGCCGGTCCCGTTCCGCGTGACCGGCGCCACGGATCCGATCGAGGCCAAGCCAGCCCGCGGTACGCACGGCAGCACGACCTGCATCTCCCGGTAAGCTTGCCCGGACGTGCCCTTCCTCATCGACTTGCCCCTGCCTGACGCCGTGACCTTCGCCTCCAGCGGTGGCGAGTCCGGCGAGGCCTTCGCCGACGCCCTGTTCAGCCTCTTCATCCTGTTCATCGCTGCCAAGGCGGGCGAGGAGCTCTTTCGGCGTATCAACCAGCCCGGGGTCATCGGGGAGCTCCTGGGTGGCTTCATCGTGGGTCCGTTCGCACTGGGGCTGGCAGATGTGACGCTGACCGCCGAGGTCTTCGCCGAGCTCGGTGTCATCATCCTGTTGTTCACCGTCGGCCTGGAGGTCCGCATCGATGACCTGCTCGCGGTGGGCCCGATGGCGATCGCGGTGGGCACCATCGGCTTCATCCTGCCCATCGTGGTGGGGACAGGCATCGGCCTGATCATCGGGGCTGACATACTCGCGGCGGTGCTCATCGGCCTGGCTCTGGCCGCGACAAGCATCGGCATCACCAGTCGCGTGCTGGCGGAGATGGGAGTGCTGGACCGAGCCTTCGCGCGCGTCATCCTGGGTGCTGCCATCGTCGACGACATCCTGGCCCTGTTGGCCATCGGCCTGCTCTCGGGCTTCGCCGAGGGCGAGCTTGGTGTCGACACGGTCCTGACCCTCGTCGCGGGACTGGCTTTCGTGGGCATCGGCCTCGCCCTGGCTCCGCTGGGTCGGCGTGTGCCGCGCTCGGCTTTCGTCTGGCCAAAGTTCGCGGACACCCCCGTCGTGCCGGCCTTCATCCTCATGTTCGCAGGAGCTTTGCTGGCCCAGTTCGTCGGCCTCGCTGCCATCATCGGCGCGTTCGTGGTCGGCCTCATCGTCGCCGAGACGCCAGTGCGCGAGGAGGTCGAGCATGGCTTCCGGTCGTTGCTGGGCATCTTCGCCCCGTTCTTCTTCGCCGTCACCGGGGCCAACATCGACATGAGCGCGCTGTTGGACCCGGAGTTGCTGATCTTCGTGCTCGTACTCGCGGTCATGGGCGTCCTGACCAAGCTACTCGGCGGCATCGCCGGCTCGTACAAGCTAGGCAAGTGGAATTCCATCGTCGTCGGTGTGGGGATGAGCCCACGAGGGGAGGTCGGCATCGTCGTGGCCGCCCTGGGACTATCACTGGCACTCATCGACAACGAGCTGTATGCGGTCCTGCTGGCGGCGGTCATCCTGACCACGCTGGTGGCCCCGGTGATGCTGCAGTGGGCCATCCCCAAGGCGACACGTGACGAGCGGCATCATGGCAATGAGGCTGGCGCCGGCGCAGCGTAGTCGTGCGGCCTGCCTGGATAGCGTGGCTCGATCCTATCGGCGCGTGCGCAGCAGGTCGTCGAGCTCCTCACGATAGTTGCGCCCCATCGTGGTGCGTGACAGCCACTCCAGGTAGTCGCGGTCATATCGACCGACCTGGTTGAGGGTCCAGCCCCGGTAGCGCCCGAACGTCAGCGCTGGACCCGCCGGTGCCGGGTTTTGGGGTGGCGGACCGGCATCGCCATACCCTTTCTGGAACACACCAGCCGTGATGTCGCCGAAGGTGGTGGAGCCAGCAACGGCCTCAGCCACCGGTGCCACAGTGATGCCCATCATCTCGTCGTATCGGGCACGCTTGGTCGGGTCGCTCAAGGTGGCATAGGCCTCGTTGAGTTCTGCCATGCGCGCCTCAGCTGCCGGAGACTTGTCCATGTCCGGGTGGTAGCGCTTGGCAAGGTGGCGGTACACGGCCGTGATCAACTCCCGGTCGGCTGCCGGGCTGATCATCATCACGTCGTAGTGGGTGCGTGCCATACGTGCGAACAGTACTCAACGCGTGCCGACCTGTGCAGACGCCCGTGTGGCGAGCGAGCGCATCGCTCAGTACCAGGCTCGGCACGAGGTGGCGGGGGTCACTGCCAGGCTTCGCGGCCCCGGGACGCGTCGTCGGGTCAACCGGGAGTGCACTTTGACGCCCACGGGCGAATCCGGCTACCATGTCCGTTCGCGCTTGGGCATTCTTCGCGCCGTGTTCGCATGCGACCCGCAGCCTGCGCCATCGACCAATCACAGCACCAATCGACCATCGAACGGGAATCCCATGTACGCAGTCATCGAATCAGGCGGCAAGCAGTTCCGCGTCGAGCTCGGCACCAGGATCCAGGTGGACCGCCTGGACGCTCAGCCGGGTGACTCCATCACGCTTGAGCGTGTCCTGCTGGTCGCGGACGGCGACGTGACTGCCATCGGGCAGCCTGTCGTGGACGGCGCCAGCGTCTCGGCTGAGGTGCTGGGCCAGGATCGCGGCGAAAAGATCGTGGTGTTCAAGTACAAGCCCAAGGCTCGGACTCGCGTCAAGACGGGGTTTCGTTCGGAGCTGACCACGCTCCGCATCTCTGATATCGCCTTCGGCGGCAAGAGTGCTGCCAAGGATGCCGAGGCATCCGAATCGAAGAAGGCCAAGGCGGAGCAGGCCGCTGCCAAGGACGCCGAGAAGGCCGCCGCCGAGAAGGCCGCCGCTGACAGGGAGCTGGCCGCCAAGCTCGCCGCCGCCGCCCCCCCCTCCAGCGAGGCGGCTGAGGCCAAGCCCAAGGCCAAGGTCGCACGGAAGTCGAGCACCAAGGCCAGTACGACGGGGCAGGCCGCTGAACAGCCCGTGCCACAGGTCGAAGTCGCCCCCGAGGCGGACGCTACCGCGGCCCCCGAGGCCCAGCCTGCCGCCGATACGGATCCAGCGGCCCAGCCGGACGCAGATGCCGGTGATAGCAAGAAGGACGAGTGACACGTGGCTCACAAGAAGGCAGGATCAAGCTCCAAGAACGGCCGTGACAGCGTCGGTCAGCGCCTCGGTGTCAAGGCAGGCGATGGCGAGCTCGTCAATGCCGGTTCCATCATCGTGCGCCAGCGTGGTATGACCTTCCTGGCTGGCCCAGGCACGGGACTTGGCAGGGACTACACCGTCTTCGCGACCATGGAAGGCCGCGTCCGTTTCGAGCACGCTCGACGCGACAAGAAGCGCATCCGAGTCGAAGCCATCACCGTCAGCTGACGACTGCCAGCTGTCATCCGAAGGACCCCAGGATATGAAGCCCGATACACATCCCCAGTACTACCAGGCCAAGGTCAGCTGCGCTTCCTGTGGCACCGAGTTCACCGTGGGCTCCACCCGGGAGGAGCTCCGCCTGGACATCTGTTCCAACTGCCATCCCTTCTACACCGGCAAGCAGACCATCGTCGACACCGCTGGTCAGGTCGAGCGCTTCCAGAAGCGGCTCGAGCGGTCCGCGAAGCTCTAGCTCGTGGGTCAGTCGCCAGGAGGGCAGGGGACCACCGGCCCGCTGGGCGACGGTAGCGCCACGCCCTCTGCCACGCCGCGGTTCGCCTACGGCGGCCAGGCACTCATGGAGGGCATCTACATGCGCGGCAAGGACGCCATCGGCGTCGCCGTGCGCGGCCCGGATGGGCAGATCTTCGCCGGGCAGGAGAGGCTCGACAGCGTCCTCCATCGTCGCCGCTTCGCCCGGGCCCCGTTCTTCCGGGGCGTCGTCGTGCTCTACGAGACCCTCGTCATCGGGACGCGCTGGTTGATGAAGTCAGGCTCCCTCGCCGCCGCCGGTGAAGGCGTCAGCTTCGGTGGCCGCGCCATCGCCCTGACGATGCTCTTCACCATCGGGCTCGCCGTGGGTCTGTTCGTGCTCCTCCCGCTGCTCGTGGCGCAGGGCGGTGTCTCACTCATCTTCGGTGACGTCCAGGGCGGCCTCGAGTCATTCCTGGCCCATATCCTCGAAGGTCTCGTCCGCATCGGGTTGTTCATCGGCTATCTCGCAGTGGTGAGTCGATCGTCGGAGATCGGGCGGGTCTTTCAGTACCACGGTGCCGAGCACATGACCATCCACGCGCTTGAGGCTGAGCTTCCGCTGACCGTCGAGAACGTACGCAAGTACCCCACCGCGCACCCTCGCTGTGGAACGGAGTTCCTGGTCATCTTCATCATCGTCAGCATCCTCCTGTTCAGCCTGCTAGCCGGCATGGAGCTGTGGATCGCCATCGTCGGTCGGATCCTGCTTGTCCCGGTCATCGCCGCTGTCTCGTATGAAGTCCTCAAGTTCGGTGCCAAACGTCGGGAGCAGGGCTTCTGGAGGCTCCTGTTCCTGCCTGGTATCTGGGTCCAGAAGATCACCACGAAACAGCCCGACGATTCGATGATCGAGGTCGCTATCTGCTCGATGCAGGAGGCGCTCGCCGCCAATGGTGACGTCGCGCCAGAGGGCAGCTGGGACCCCGTCCGCGAGCCTATCCCTGATGTCGGTGAGCTGGCCAGGGAGATGGAGGCCCGCCTCGACGCGGAAGAGTCTGCTGCGACCGACGCCGACGCGACGGAAGATGTCGGCGCGGAGCAACCGGCGGGCTCTGCCGCAGACGATGGCGACCCAGCGCCTGCACAGCCCACGACAGCCGAGACACCCGGTACGCGCCCGGGAGGCGCCACGGAGGGAGCATGAGCCTGGAGGCTCGGCTTGACGAGCTGGAGCAACGGCTCATGGATATCGAGGCCGAATGGTCTCGACCTGAAGTCGCTGCCGACCCCGAGCGCAGTCGAGCGCTTGGTCGCGAGCAGGCTCGAGATCGGACCCATCGTGGAGAACCATCGACGACTGCGAGCCATCGAGGCCGAGCTGGAGTCCGCGCGCCACGAGCTACAGTCCGAGAGCGACCCCGAGTTCAGGGAGCTGGCGCGCGAGTTGATCGCCGAGAACGAGGCGGAAGAAGCCCGACTCCACGAGAAGGTCCGCGTCCAGCTGCTGCCGGCCGACCCCAATGACGACCGCGACGTCATCATCGAGATCCGAGGCGGCACGGGAGGCGAAGAGGCGGCCATCTTCGCAGCCGACCTGTACCGCATGTACGCTCGCTACGCGGAGCGTCAGCGTTGGAAGTCAGAGACTCTTTCGGCCAACGAATTGGGCGTCAAGGGCTTGCGTGAGGTGATCTTCGAGATCAGCGGCCAAGGGTGCCTGGAGCCGCCTGAAGTACGAGGGTGGCGTCCACCGGGTGCAGCGTGTGCCGGATACGGAGTCGAGCGGTCGCATCCATACCTCGACGGCGACGGTGGCGGTGCTGCCCAGGGCGGATGAGGTGGATGTCAACATCGACGAGGCCCGGGACCTGCGTATCGATGTCAAGCGTGCATCGGGCCCGGGTGGCCAGTCGGTGAATACGACCGACTCTGCGGTGCGCATCACCCATCTGCCCACCGGGCTGGTCGTGGAGATCCAGGATGAGAAGAGCCAGCACAAGAACAAGGCCAAGGCCATGGCGGTCCTGCGAGCCCGGCTCCTGGAACAGGAGCAGCGCAAGGCGCAGGAGGAGGAGGCGGAGGCTCGACGATCGATGGTCGGCAGCGGTGAACGCGCCGAGAAGATCCGTACCTACAACTTCCCACAGGATCGGATCACCGACCACCGCATCGGGCTCGATGTCCACGGCATGCCGGCGGTGCTTGACGGTGACCTGGACCGGCTCATCGACGCCCTGGTGACCGCCGATCAGGCCGCTCGACTGGCCGCCATGGAACAGACGCCAGCTCAGGAATAGAGACCCGAGGTTGCCATGGAGATGCGATCACAGCGGATCGGGGATGTCCTTGTCGAGTCCAGCCTGCGCCTCCAAGCCTCTGGCTCGGAATCGCCGCGACTGGACGCCGAGGTGTTGCTTGGCTACGTGCTTGGGGTGGACCGTACCGCTCTGATCGCACATGCCGAGCTCGTGCTCAGCTCCGGCCAACTGGCCCGCTATGACGACTGCCTGGCGCGACGTGAACGCGGTGAACCCGTTGCCTATATCCGCGGACTCAAGGAGTTCTATGGCTCCGTCATCTCCGTCGATGCCCGTGTGCTGATCCCGAGGCCGGAGACCGAGACGCTGGTGGAGCTGGCCCTGGAACGGATCCGCGACGACCTGACCGGAAGCGTGCACCAGGCAGAGGCCGACCCGTACCTGGTCTGGGATGTCGGCACCGGATCGGGTGCGGTGCCCGTGGCCATCGGCATCGAACTGCGGCGTCGACGCTACGGTGATGCCGTGCAGTTCTACGTCACCGACATCTCGGCGGAGGCCCTCGACGTGGCCACCGTCAATGCCGTCTCACACGGTCTGGCCGATCTGTTCACCTTCGTTCGCGGCGACCTGACCGAGGCCGTTCCAGGTCCCCGACGTCGGGTGGACCTGCTGCTCGCCAACCTGCCCTACATCCCGAGCGGCACCCTCTCGGACCTGCCGGTCGCGGCCTCCTTCGAGCCGATCGTGGCGCTAGACGGCGGCACCGACGGGCTGGACGTGATCCGACGCCTGCTGAGCGGTTTGCCTGATGCCCTGGCCCCCGCCGGGACAGCCCTGCTTGAGATCGGAGGCGACCAGGCCGAGCTGATGCAGTTGGCGGTCGAAACGTCCCTGCCGCGTTGGCACTGCACCATCCACGAAGACCTTGGAGGCAGCCCCCGCGTGGCGCAGCTAACGCTCGGGTCATGACCGAAGCCGGCCGACCACCACGCCTGCCTGCCGGCGATCCAGGTGCCCTGGAAGACGCCATCCTGGCCTTGCAGGCCGGCGGCATCGTGGGCATCCCCACCGAGACTGTCTACGGCATCGGCGTGGTGCCGCGACTCGAGGCACTGCGAGCCGTCGTCGCCGCCAAGCGTCGCCCTGAGGAGAAGGGCATCGCCCTGCTCATCGATGGATTGGACCAGGTTGATGGGCTGGTGACCATCCACGAGGCGGCCCGGCGGCTGGCTGAGCTCCACTGGCCGGGAGCCTTGACGCTGGTCCTGCCCCTGTTGCGCCCGGACCTGGTGCCCAGCATGGTCACCGGTGGGCGCGATACCCTCGGCCTGAGGATCCCCGATGACCCGGTGCCGCGAGCACTTGCCCGCCGCCTCGGACCGATCGCGGTCACCTCTGCCAACCGTTCCGGTGAGGCCCCCGCAAGGACGGCCGACGAGCTCCTCACCGCGGTCGGGGCGTCGCTCGCGCTGGTGCTTGATGACGGACCCGTCCGCGGCGGCGTCGCGTCGACCGTGGTGGCCGTCGCTGCCGACGGAAGCTGGCGGGTCCTGCGCGAGGGCGCCATCGATGCGGACGCCATCCGCAGCGTCATCGAGTCAGGCTGAGGCCTCGCCCGAGTACACTGAGTCACGCCCTGCGAACCACCGATGGAGCACTGATGACCCTTACGTCCGGCCGCCACTTCACGGATGCCCCGATCGCCAGCGTCGATCCGGAGTTGTGGGCAGCAATGGTCGCTGAACGTGATCGCCAGATCTGGAAGATCGAGCTCATCGCCAGCGAGAACTACGCGTCGCGGGCCGTCCTCGAGGCGAACGGATCATGGCTCAATAACAAGTACGCTGAAGGCCAACCCGGCAAGCGCTACTACGGCGGCTGTGAGTTCGTGGACGTCGCCGAGCGTCTGGCCGAGGACCGCGCGCTGGAGCTCTTCCCAGGGGCAGAGTTCGTCAACGTGCAGCCACACTCGGGTGCGCAAGCCAATATGGCGGCCTATCTCTCGGTGCTCGAGCACGGCGATCGGATCCTGGGGATGAGCCTGGCACACGGTGGCCATCTCACTCACGGTCATCCCATCAACTTCAGTGGCCGCCTCTTCGAGGTGCACAGCTACGGTGTCGCCGAGGCCGATGGCCGCATCGACTATGACGCCCTGGAGCGACAGGCCCGGGAAGTCCGACCCCGGCTGATCGTGGGCGGGGCCAGTGCCTACCCGCGCATCATCGACTTCGAGCGGATGGCCACCATCGCCCACGACATCGACGCACTGCTCTTCGTGGACATGGCGCACATCGCCGGCCTGGTCGCGGCCGGCCTGCACCCCAGTCCCTTCCCCCATGCCGATATCGTCACGACCACGACGCACAAGACCCTTCGCGGCCCGCGCGGTGGCATGATCTTCGGCAAGGCTGAACTCGCCAAGCAGATCGATCGTGCCGTCTTCCCGGGTACCCAGGGTGGACCGCTGATGCACGTCGTCGCCGCCAAGGCCGTAGCCCTGCTCGAAGCCCAGAGCGATGATTTTCGGGAGGACCAGCGCCGCACCGTCGAGAACGCCGCAGTCCTTGCAGCGACATTGTCAGCCAGCGGCACCAGCCTCGTTTCGGGCGGCACGGACAACCACCTCATCCTGGTCGATGTCACGCCGCTCGGGGTGAATGGCACGGAGGCTGAGCACCTGCTTGACAGCGTCGGTATCACCGTCAACAAGAACGCCATCCCGTTCGATCCGCTTCCTCCCAACACCGCGTCGGGTATCCGGGTCGGCACGCCCGCCACGACCACGCGCGGGTTCGGCACCGACGAGATGCGCCGCGTTGGTGAACTCATCGTGCGTACGTTGCGCGACCGTGACGACGCGGCCTCCCTTGAGCACGTTCGGCAGTCGGTGAAGGAGATCTGCGCGCGGTTCCCCGTGCCTGGGCTCACTGAGGCGTGAACCTCTCGGAGCTGCCGTTCATCCTGGCAGCTGGGGTGGCTGCGGCCATCGTGGCCTACCTCCTGACTCCGGTCGCCATGCGCCTGGCCACCAGAAGCGGCGCCATCGACGAGCCTGACTCCGGTCGCCGCATCCACCTCAGCCCGATCCCGCGAGCCGGTGGTCTGGCTGTCGTCACGTCGTTCGTCGTGGTCGGATTGGTGGCCGTCCTGTTGCAGGCCCAATTCGAGTTCTTCCGACCCTTTTCCTGGCGCCTGCTCAGTCAGCGAGATCTGCTGGTCGTTTTCGGGGGCGCCATCCTGGCGGCCATCTTCGGTTTCATCGACGACCGCTGGCAGATCCGCGCGCGCTGGCAATTCTTGTTCCAGATCGCACTCGCGATCTTCGCGATGTGGCTGGGACTCAGCATCATCGAGATCAACAATCCACTCGACTTCGTCGGCATCCTCGGGACCGACACGCTCACCTTCGCTGGAGTCGGCGCCGGCATCATCACCGCGCTGTGGATCGTGGGCATGATCAACAGCATCAACTTCATCGACGGACTCGATGGCCTCTCCGCCGGAGTGGCCCTCATCGCGGCTCTCACCCTGGGGTTCGTGTCGTTGGGCTTCCACTCCTTCTATCAGCCCATGGTAGCCCTGATGTGCGCCTTGCTCGCGGGTGCGTTGCTGGGTTACCTGCCCTGGAACTTCTACCCCGCGAAGGTCTTCATCGGGACCACCGGCGTCATGGTCGTGGGCTACCTGTTGGCCGTCCTGGCCATCCTTGGATCGGCCAAGATCGCCGTAGCCCTGCTCATCCTGGGTGTGCCCATCATCGATACCTTCTGGATCATCACCCGCCGCCTGCTCAGCGGCAGGTCCCCCTTCACCCCCGACCGTGGCCACTTCCATCATCGTTTGCTCGACCTCGGCCTGAGCCACAGGGGTGCCGTTCTGCTGATCTACACCCTCAGCGCCGTCCTGGCCGTGTTGAGCCTCGTCCTGGCCGGCGGCTCGGGACCGCTGTACGCATTCATGGCGGTGGTCATCGGTTCTGGCCTGGCCCTGCTCCTGCTGACATTTCGCGTGGGACCCGACGAAGCCCTTGAAGCGACCACGTATGACAAGGAGTTGGCAGGCGCAATGGATCCAGGTGATGATGTCAGCACCGATGGGTGAGTCGGATCCCGGCCTCCACGAGCGTGCTGCTATACTCCACGCCGCCGGTACAAGGCGCTCCATGAACGGCCGCGGGAAGGCATTCGGATACTTCGCCCTCTTCTCGGAGATCGGGCTCGTCCTCTTCGTGTTCACGCTCGGTGGCGCGCTTGCGGGGCGCTGGCTTGACGCTCAAGTGGGTACGTCTCCGACCTTCGTCGTCGCAGGGTTCCTGTTGGGTGCCCTGCTCGGCGCGGTCGCGGACTGGCGTCTTATCAGCCGGTTCCTGGAGAAATCGAACGACTGACGGACGCGTGCGTGCGCCGTCCCAACGGAGCGAGCGTGGCAGACGATCCGGCCCCGGTGGACACACAGGTCCATCCGACCGAACCGAATGATGATGCGCAGTTCGGCAGCGACAAACGAAGCCGGATGTCGCTGCGCACGTTGGGCATGCTCATCGGCCTGCTCCTGATCGTCGATGTGCTGGCGATCATCTTCGTGCCCCCGCTCAACACGGAAAACCCGGGCCAGGCTTGCTCGTATCCAGAATGCTTCGCCAAGAGCATCCTGCACCTGCCGCGTCCGCATGAGGTCTGGGTTGCCGGAGGTGATGCGCCGGTCGAGGAGCATCATCTCGTTCCAGATCAGCCTGACGGACTCCCTGGTCACGATGATCGGCCTGACCATCCTCGTGACACTGCTGGCCATCCTGGCCAGTCGCGGCCGCCAGCAGGTACCGGGCTTTCTCCAGAACTTCCTCGAATGGGTCTACGAGTCCCTCAGCGGTTTCGGGCGCAGCATGGGCGGCGCCCGGGCAGCGCCCTATATCCCGCTATTCGCCGCATTCTTCGTGCTCATCCTGGCGTTCAACTGGAGCGGTCTCGTGCCGCCCGTCGGCTTGCTCCAGGGTCTGCGCGCCCCGACCAGCGACCTCAACGTGACCATCGGCCTGGCGATGGTGGCCTTCATCTACTTCGAATTCGAAGGCTTTCGCCGCCTCGGCGGCCGCGGCTACCTCTCCAAGTTCCTGCCCTTCTACGAATTCAAGAAGGGCCTCGGGGCGGGTCTCATCGCCATGTTCGTGGGCCTCACCGAGTTGCTGCTCGAATTCATCAAGCCGGTCACGCTGTCGATGCGACTCTTCGGCAACATCTTCGGGGGCGAGGTCGCCCTGGGTGTCGTCACCGGTCTCTTCGTGGCGCTGATCCCGGTAGCCATCTACGGCCTCGAGATCATGCTCAACTTCGTGCAGGCCCTGATCTTCAGCACGCTGACGCTGATGTTCATCCTGCTCGCCATCGAGAGTCACAATCACGAGGAGGGAGAGCTGGGAGAGGAAGCTGTTGATAGCCTTCGCGGCCACGGCGACGCGGTGACCGCGAGCCCCAACTAGCCAGCCGTCATGACGGGCAGGAGCCCGCGACAATCCGGTCGCCATGCTCGAATGGCGATCACCATCAAGGAGACTGGAGATCATGGAACTCGGACCCCTCGGAGCGGGCCTGGCCGCCATCGGCGTGATCGGACCCGGCATCGGTATCGGCATCCTCGGAGGCCTGGCGGCCAGCGCCATCGGCCGCAATCCGGATGCGGCTGAGCAGATCCGCGGACTGGCTATCATCCTGGCCGCGTTCGCTGAAGGCCTCGGTGTGCTTGCCGTTGTCGTCGGCCTGCTGGCACTCTTCATCTAACGGAGCTGAGCGTAACCGTGACTGTGCTCGCCTACGCACAGGGCCTGGCCGACGAGCTCATCGTCTTCGCCGCGTCCGGTGGGGAAGAAGGAGCCGGCCTGACGATCAACCTGTTCTGGATCATCGTCAGCGCCGTCAACTTCATCATCTTCTTCCTCATCGTCTACAAGATCGTGCTGGTGCCGGTCGGCGGGATGCTCAGCGACCGTCGTGAACGTATCGAGCAGGGCCTCAAGGACGCTGATGCCGCCCGCCGCGATCGGGAATCGGCCGCCGACCAGCGGCAGGGCATCATCGCCGAGGCCCGTCGTGAGGCCAGCGAGATCGTGCAGCGTGGCCAGAAGGTGACCGACGAGACCCGCGCGAAGGGCGTGGCTGAGACACAGGCGGAGATCGACCGCATGCGAGAGCGGGCCGTGGCTGAGATCGACGCCGAACGCAAGCGTGCGCTGGCCGATGTCCGGGCCCAGGTCGCTGAGCTCGCCCTTATGGCGGCTGGCAAGCTCGTCGGCGAGACGATGAATGACGAGCGTGAGAAGCGCCTGGTGGACGAGTTCCTGGCCCAGGTTTCTGCCGAAGCACCTTCCGGGGACGATCGCAACTGATGATCCAAGCTGATGCGGGCAGCCCATGGCGTTAGCCCGGAGCACAGCGCGCCGCTACGCCGAGGCAGCGTTCGAGATCGCCGAGCGCGATGACTCGATGGCTGCCTGGCGCGACGCACTGGGACTGGCCGATGAGCGCCTGACCTCGGCGGAGGTGATGCGTCTGCTGGCGAATCCGTCGATCCCGGCAGCATCCCGCGTCTCGGCACTGGAGCGCATCGTCGGGGACGACGTGACCGGCGCTCCACGAAGCCTGCTGGCGCTGCTGGTGCGCCGCGGCCGCTTCGAACTCCTGCCCGGCGTGATCAGCGAGTTCACACGGCTCTACCGCATCCGGGAGGGCATCGTGGAGGCCACGGTGACCTCGGCGGCTATTCTTGATGCCGCCGAGCTCAAGGCACTCCATGAGCGTCTCGTCGTCTTGACCGGAAGCCAGATCGAACTACAGCACCACGTCGACCCCGGGCTCCTGGGAGGTATCCAGGTGCGCGTCGGTGACCGCCTCATCGACGGTTCCGTCCGTGGTCGCCTGGAGCGGTTGCGCTCCGAATTCTCCACCATCGCCATCTGACGCCCCCGCCCAGAGGAAACACCCATGGCCATCCGCTCCGACGACATCACCCAGATCATCAAGTCCGCTATCGATGACTTCGACTCCGGCGTGGAGACGCGCTCGGTCGGCAGCGTCGTCGAGGTCGGCGACGGCATCGCCCGGATCTATGGCCTCGATGGAGCGCTTTCGTCCGAGCTGCTGGAGTTCCCCGGCGGCGTCAAGGGCATGGCCCTGAACCTCGAAGAGGAGACGGTCGGCGCCGTGATCCTGGGTGACTACACCCAGATCAAGGAGGGTGACACGGTCAAGACCACCGGAACGGTGGTGGAGGTGCCAGTCGGCCCGGAGCTCATCGGCCGAGTCGTCGATGCACTGGGCCAGCCGATCGACGACAAGGGACCCATCAACGCCAAGGCCACCCGCGCGGCCGAGCGCGTCGCGCCCGGTGTCATCACCCGCAAGTCCGTCGACACGCCGGTGCAGACCGGCATCAAGGCCATCGACGCGCTCATCCCCATCGGCCGCGGCCAGCGCGAACTCATCATCGGCGACCGCCAGACAGGCAAGACCACTGTCGCTATCGACACCATCATCAACCAGAAGGGCAAAGGCGTCGTCTGCATCTACGTCGCCATCGGTCAGAAGATGTCCACGGTGGCGCAGATCGTCGCGGTGCTCGAGCAGCACGGTGCGATGGACCACACCATCGTCGTCGTGGCCGGCGCGGAAGACCCCGCGCCGCTCCAGTTCCTGGCTCCGTACACGGGTGCCGCCATGGGCGAGTTCGTGATGGAGGAGAGCGTCAAGATCGGCGGCGAGACCGTCAGGGACGCGCTGTGCGTCTACGACGATCTCACCAAGCACGCCTGGGCCTACCGCGAGATGGCACTCCTGCTGCGCCGCCCGCCCGGCCGCGAAGCCTATCCCGGCGATGTCTTCTACCTGCACAGCCGGCTGCTAGAGCGCGCCGCCCGCCTCAACGAGGACAACGGCGGCGGGTCGCTCACCGCGCTGCCCATCATCGAGACGCAGGCCAACGACGTCTCGGCCTACATCCCCACCAACGTCATCTCCATCACCGACGGCCAGATCTACCTGGAGTCCGATCTCTTCAACGCTGGCCAACGGCCGGCCCTGAACGTGGGCATCTCCGTCTCGCGCGTCGGTTCCGCGGCCCAGACCAAGGCGATGCGCAAGGTAGCTGGCCCGCTCAAGCTGGACCTCGCGCAGTACCGCGAGCTGGCAGCATTCGCTCAGTTCGCCTCTGACCTGGACAAGGCCACGCGCGACCAGCTCAACCGGGGCGAGCGAATCTCGGAGGTCATCAAGCAGCCCCAGTTCAGCCCGCTCCCGGTGGAGAAGCAGGTGGCCATCCTGTGGATCGTCACGAACGGCTACCTCGACGACGTCGAGGTGAGCAAGGTCCGGGAGTTCGAGACGCAGTTCTATCGCTTCCTCGAAGCTGAGCATCCAGGCGTGCTCACGTCGCTGGCGGACAAGCTCGCCCTCGATGACGACATCGTCGAGGGTCTCAGGGCCGCCGCAGCCTCGTTCAAGGAAACGTTCACCGCATAAGCATCTGACGGACCGACCGGGGACGTCACCACAGGAGGAAGCCACCCGCTCGTGCCAAGCCAGCGCGAGATCCGACGCCGTATCGGATCGGTAGGCAACATCAAGCAGATCACCCGCGCGATGCAGTTCGTGGCGGCGTCCAAGCTTCGACGTGCCCAGGACGCGACGCTTGCATCGCGGCCCTACAGCGACAAGCTCGACGAGGTCCTCGCGGACGTGGCTGCCGTCCTCGACGCCGATGAGCACCCACTGCTGGCCCGCGATCGCGAAGGTACTCGCCTGATCGTGCTCTTCACTACCGATCGCGGCATGGCCGGCTCGTTGAACACGAATACCGTCCGGTTCGCGGCCAGGGAGATCACCGCGTCGACCGGCGACCTCAAGGTGGTCACCGTGGGACGGAAGGGCACGGCCGCCATGCGCCGTGCCGGGGTGCCCATCGCGGCATCGTTCGATGGCTACGGGGACAAGCCGACATTCGCCGACGTCCTGCCGCTGGCACGGCTGGTCAGCGACGACTTCCTCGGTGGCACGTACGCCCGAGTCGACCTGCTCTATCCCGCCTTCGTCTCTACGCTGGTGCAGCGCCAGCAGCTGTCGCCGCTGCTCCCAGTCAAGCCCAGCGAGGACGCCCATGGGATCCCGGGCCGCCAGTTCATCTTCGAGCCCGGTCCTGCCCACGTGCTGGAGCAGCTGATGCCACGCTACGTGGCGACGCGGATCTTCCAGGCGGTACTCGAGCTCACCGCGAGCGAGCATTCATCACGGATGGTCGCCATGCGCAGTGCCACGGACAATGCCCAGGAGCTCATCGACGACCTGACCCTGACCTACAACAAGGTGCGCCAGTCCAACATCACCCGCGAGATGATCGAGATCGCGACCGGCGCCAGCAGCACCTAAGCCACCCCTCACCGCAGCTTCACAGCAGCTCCAGCCAGCACGGAGGAATCAGTCCACATGGCGACCGCAACCAAGGCCAGACCAGAACAGACCCAAGGCGCGGTCGGGCGCGTCATCGCCATCACTGGGCCAGTCGTAGACGTCGAGTTCCCAGCGGGCCAGCTGCCGGCGATCTTCAACGCCATTCGTATCGACGTTCCAGGTGGCGAGCCGGTGACCTGCGAGGTCCAGCAGCACCTCGGTAACCATTGGGTCCGGACCGTCGCCATGACCACGACCGATGGCATGGCGCGCGGGATCGATGCCGTGGATACCGGCGGACCCATCAGCGTGCCGGTCGGCCCGGAGACGCTGGGTCGTGTCTTCAATGTCCTTGGTGATGCCATCGATGGCAAGGCGCAGCCGGAGACCGAAGTCAGGTATCCCATCCACCGTGAGCCGCCAGCGTTCGAGGACCAGGCCACGGCCACCGAAGTCTTCGAGACGGGTATCAAGGTCATCGACCTCATCTGCCCCTTCGCCAAGGGCGGCAAGATCGGTGTCTTCGGCGGGGCCGGGGTGGGCAAGACCGTCATCATCCAGGAGCTCATCCGCAACGTCGCCCAGGAGCACGGTGGATACTCGGTCTTCGCCGGCGTCGGCGAACGTTCGCGCGAGGGCAACGACCTCATCGCCGAGATGACCGAGTCAGGCGTGATCGAGAAGACCGTCTTCACCTTCGGCCAGATGAACGAGCCGCCCGGTGCGCGCCTCCGTGTCGCTCTGAGTGGGCTGACCATGGCTGAGTTCTTCCGTGATGAGGGCCGCGATGTGCTGCTCTTCATCGACAACATCTTCCGATTCACGCAGGCTGGCTCCGAGGTCTCTGCGCTGCTCGGTCGGATGCCCTCGGCCGTGGGCTACCAGCCCAACCTGGCCACCGAGATGGCTGGCCTCCAGGAGCGCATCACCTCGACCAAGCAGGGCTCCATCACCTCACTGCAGGCTATCTACGTACCCGCCGACGACTATACCGATCCGGCCCCGGCCACCACCTTCGGCCACCTGGACTCCACCATCCGGCTGGAGCGCTACCTGACCGAGCTGGGCATCTACCCGGCCGTCGATCCGCTGACCTCCACCTCGCGTGTGCTGGACCCGCTGATCGTGGGACAGGAGCACTACGAGGTCGCCCGCGAGGTCCAGCGCGTGCTGCAGCGCTATCGAGACCTCCAGGACATCATCGCCATCCTTGGTATCGATGAGCTGTCCGAAGAGGACAAGGCCCTGGTGGCCCGTGCTCGCCGCCTGCAGCGCTTCATGAGCCAGCCCTTCTTCGTGGCTGCGGTGTTCACCGGTCGCGAGGGCGAGTACGTCTCCATCAAGGACACCGTCACGTCGTTCAAGGACATCCTCGAAGGCCGGGCCGACGATCTGCCCGAGCAGGCCTTCTTCCTGGCCGGGACGCTCGATCAGGTGCGTGAGAACGCCGCCAAGCTGGAAGGCGGCAGCTCGGCCGCATCGGCCGCGGCCGCCCCAAGCGAGACGGGTTCGTCCAAGGCGACAGAAGCTGAGGCTGACGCCTCGACCGATGCCGCCACCGACGATGCCGCCACCGACGATGCGGCCACCCCGAGTGCCCAGCCGTCCGTCGAAGGCAACGAGAAGTCCTGACCGTCATGCCCCTGACCCTTGAGATCGTGACACCCGAGCGCGAGGCCTACGCCGACGAGGTCGACGCGGTCTACTGTCCGGGTACCGAAGGCGAATTCGGCGTGCTGCCACACCATGCACCCATGCTCTCGACGCTTGGCGTTGGCGAGCTGCGCATCCACAAGGGGAATGCCGAGGAATACTTCGCCATCGCCGGCGGATTCGTGCAGGTTCGGCCTGACAAGGTCGTGGTCATGGCCGAGCTGGCCGATCTCGCCTCCGAGATCGACCTCGCCGCTGCCGAAGAGGCCCGCAAGGAGGCCGAGCGGGCCCTCGAGCAGGGATTCGACGAACCGGCTGACATGGCGCGTGCCCGTGCGGCGATGGAGCGAGCGTTGGTGCGCATCCGTGTTGCCGAGCGCCGACACCGCGAGGGTCGCCGACCGCGACCCTGACCCAGATGGCAGAAACGCGGCCGTTCCACTGGGAGTACCAGGCGCCAGCAGACCCCCACGAGGCCATCCGCATCGAGGGTGGTCAGCCGCTGCGTGGCGAGGCCCAGATCAGTGGCTCCAAGAATGCCGCGCTCAAGCTGCTCGCAGCGGCCACCTTGACAGGGGAGCGATGCCGCTTCACCAACGTGCCAGAGATCGCCGATGTCTCGCTCATGGCGGAGGTCCTCAGTGATCTTGGTGTCGTCGTCGAACATCCGAAGCCGAATACCTATGAGGTCTCGGCTGGAGACGTCGACTGGCTCTTCGTGCCCCTTGAGGCGGCAGCCAAGATGCGTGCCAGCTTCATCCTGTTGGGTCCGCTGCTGGCCCGATTCGGCCGCGTCATCATCAGCAATCCCGGCGGCGACCGCATCGGCCGCCGGCCCGTCGACCTGCATGTCGAGGCCATGCAGGCGCTGGGGGCGACGGTGGGCTATCGCAATGGCTATTACTTCGCCGAGGCACCGGGTCGCCTGCGTGGTGGTGCGGTGACCTTCCCACATGTGACCGTCATGGGGACCGAGAATGCCATGCTGGCGGCTACGCTCGCGGACGGCCATACCACCATCTACCCGGCCGCGCAGGAACCGGAGATCGACGACCTGATCGGCTTCCTGCAGCGCATGGGGGCCGAGGTCGAGCGGACGGCTCCCGATGTCATCGAGATCGAGGGTCGGCGGCGTCTCCGGGGTGCCGACAATCACACCATCGCCGACCGCATCGAGGCCGGCACCTTCGCTGTGGCGGCGGCCATCACTGGAGGGCAGGTCACCCTGCGCGGCGCCCCGCTGGCCCACCTTGGCGCGTTCCTCGATGTCCTCGACCAGGTCGGGGTCGATGTCAGCGGCGGCGACGACGCCATCACCGTCCGCGGAGCCGAGCCCGGCAGCGGTGACTACGTCGCCACCGACATCGAGACGGCCGCCTATCCCGGTCTGGCCACGGACCTGCAGCCGCCGACGGCCGTGCTGCTGACCCAGGCACGGGGACGCAGCGTCGTCCACGAGACGATCTACGAGGATCGCCTGGAGTGGCTATCCGATCTCGGGCAGATGGGTGCCCAGGCTGAGGTCCAGGACGCCCACCACGCGATCGTCACCGGGCCGACCCGGTTGCACGGCGGCGAGGTCGAGGTCGGCGACCTTCGCGCCGGCGCTTCGCTCATCCTCGCAGCGCTGGCCGCAGAAGGCCCATCCACCATACGTGGCGTCCACCATGTCCGCCGCGGCTATGAAGGTATCGAGTCCAAGCTGCTCGACCTGGGGGCTCGTATCGAGCAGGAACCGGAAGAGTAGGGCCGCTCCCCCGTGAAGATCGGCATCGACCTGGGCACGGCCAATGTGCTCGTTTACGTCAAAGGCAAGGGCATCGTCATCCGCGAGCCGTCGGTGGTGGCCGTGAGTGAGTCCCACCATATCGTGGCGGTAGGGGAGGAGGCTCGCGAGATGATCGGTCGCACCCCCGACAACATCTCGGCGATCCGCCCGATGAAGGACGGCGTCATCGCTGACTACGTCATCACCGAGGCCATGCTGCGCTACTTCATCCGCAAGGCTGGTCGCTCCTTCACCAAGCCCGATGTGATGGTCTGTGTGCCGTCGGGCGTGACAAGCGTGGAGAAGCGCGCGGTGCGCGATGCCGCACTCAAGGCGGGTGCCCGCGAGGCCTATCTAATCGAAGAGCCTCTGGCTGCAGCCATCGGCGCCAACGTGCCGATCTCCGGGGCTTCGGGAAACATGATCATCGACATCGGTGGTGGCACCACTGAGATCGCGGTGGTCGCGCTGGGCGGGCTGGTCGTGAGTCGGTCACTACGTGTCGGCGGCAACCGCTTCGATGAAGCCATCGCCAGCTACATCCGTCGCAAGTACAACCTCATGATCGGTGAGCGCACGGCTGAAGAGGTCAAGATCGCCATCGGTACGGCCCTGCCGCTGGAGCGTGAGATGACGCTGGACGTGCGTGGCCGTGACCTGGTGGCAGGCCTGCCGCGCACCATTCCCCTGACCAGCTCTGAAGTCATGGAAGCCATGGAGAAGCCGCTCCAGCAGGTGGTCATCGCCGTCCGGGCCGTGCTCGAGGAAACGCCCCCCGAACTGGCCAGTGACATCATCGACAAGGGCATGGTCATGACCGGCGGTGGTGCACTGCTACGCAACATGGATCGCCTACTGACCCAGGTCACCGGCGTTCCCTGCCACGTCGCCGAGAATGCCCTCAATTGCGTAGCCCTGGGGACCGGTTTGGCCCTTGAGCACTTCGATTTCTTCAAGGCCTCGCTGGTTCAGAAGACTCTAGCGCCATGCAGTCCGAGCCCCAGGCCACCGCGGTGCGCTCATTCGTCGACCTGCATACCCACAGCTCGGCGTCGTTCAATTCGCTGTCAGACCCGCGCAAGATGATCGAGAAGGCGGTGAGACTGGGGCTGACCCATCTCGCCATCACCGATCATGAACGCATCGACGGCGCGCAGCGTGCACGCGATATGGCCGATGGGCGCCTCCACATCATCGTGGGCGAGGAGATCCACACCGAGGACGGCGACCTGCTGGGTCTCTTCCTGGGATCCCCAGTGCCACCCGGGATGTCGGCGGCCGAGACGGCGTCCGCTATCCGCGACCAGGGTGGCCTGGTCGGACTGCCACATCCGTTCGACAACTTCCGCTCCTCGG
The DNA here is from genome assembly GCA_963764785.1 of uncultured Chloroflexia bacterium. GTDB lineage: Bacteria > Chloroflexota > Limnocylindria > Limnocylindrales > CSP1-4 > JAFMJV01. The sequence goes on from CAVXTU010000001.1 coordinate 925,315, forward strand.
GCGGCAGCCAGGCTGAGGCGGCCGAACGAAAGTTGGAGGCATTGGCCGCTATCGTTGACTACGTGGAGACGCACAACGCACGAGCATATCGCGACGCCAACCCGTTGGCGGCCGCCTTCGCCCAGCGCCACGGTCTGCCCGGCGTCGCTTCCTCGGATGCCCATAGCATCATGGAGCTAGGTATCGCAAGCTCAGCCCTGCCGGGATCGTTCAGTGACGCCGCGGGGCTGCGCGAGTTGTTGCCGAAGGCCGAGCTGCAGGCTGGCCGGGCCTCCTACTACGTTCGCCTGTGGACGCCCGTTTCGAAGGTCGTCAACCGCGTCAGGGGCAACGGCCGGATCCGGGCCACCCGTGGGGAGGGGACGGTTTGAGCGGCACTGGACCAAGCCAGCCGCCGCAGCTCCCTGAGGAGCCTGAGCAACCCAAGGTCACCGAGCGCACAGAGCCCTTCCGCCTGGCGCTTGACCAGGTCCCACCGGCGGAGGTAGGCACCGCAGCCCACGAGAATCCGTTGCTGCGCGAGGACATCTCCGAAGGGGCGGTCCCGATCACCGATCGTCTGCGCAACCGACGCACCCAGGCCTCCATCCTGGTGCCCGTCCTTGTGCTCATCCTGTTCGCTTTCGCGCTGCCCGGGTTCCAGCTCGAGACCCTTGTCGACTACATCCTGAGCGCGGATCCCGCACTGTTGGTGGCAGCCTTCGTGGTGTACTACATCGGGTTTCCCATACGCGGCTATCGATGGTCGATCCTGCTGCGTGGCATCGGCGCCAGGGTCGGAGTCCGTGACTCGACTGAGATCATCTTCGTAAGCTGGCTGGTGAACAGCGTCGTGCCGGCCAAGCTTGGTGAGGTCTACCGCGCCTGGTTGCTGAAGGTCAACTTTCCGGTGACGCTTTCGGCGACCTTTGGCACGATCTTCATCGAGCGGGTCTTCGACATCTTCGCCATCGTCATCCTGGGATTGGGCGCGGCGTTCTGGTCCTTCCGGACCGGCCTGGATGACACGGTTCGAGCCATCATGCTCATCGGCGTTATCGTCGTCATCGTCCTCGCGGTGGCATTGCTTACGCTGCGCAACTTCGGGCGCCGCATGGTGGAGCGCCTGCCGCTGCCACAGAAGGTCAAGGAGCTCTACGAGCACTTCGAGGAAGGCGTCTTCTCGGCGGACCGTCGAAGTCTGCCCATGGTCGCGTTCCTGACGTTCCTGATCTGGACGACCGAGGCCCTGCGGTTGCTCTTCGTCGTTGATGCGCTGGGTTTCGATATCTCGTTGGGTATCAGCGGTGCGTTCTTCGTCGCACTCGTGGCCTCGCTGCTGACCGCGGTGCCCTTCACGCCAGCCGGTCTCGGCATCGTGGAGGCCGGCATCGTGGGGATCCTCACGGTGGTCTACCAGGCTGACCCCAACGAAGCGGCCGCCATCGCCCTGGTCGATCGCGCCATCAGCGTGCTCTCGGTCATCGTGCTCGGCTTCATCGCCTACCTGCTGTCCCCCAAGACCAAGGGGGGCGGGCCGACGCAGGTGGAGGATGCTCCACAGGCGTCTGGCGGAAGCGAGGATGGGGAGGTCGGACTCCCGGCCGGCTAGGTCGCTCGCGCCCGCGTTCTCGCGCTGGCACACTCGAGCTGCGCTTGGGGATCCTCGGGGGCGGGCATGGCCGCCCGGATCAGTTCTTCTTGTTGGGTCGACCGGTCGCCGGCACCGAACGAACGGCTGCTACCGGCCGAACCGGGGCGTAGCGGCCCGTCTGCCGAACGGAGAGGCGGCGCATGCGCAGCGCCAGGTAGTACTCCATGACCTGGCGGACCTGGGGCTCACTCATCAGGTCATCCGAGCGCAACGCGTACTCGACCCGGGCCGTGGGATGCGTGCTCGAAGACGACGTCAGGCCGAAGTATTGCGGTGAATCGGTGTCATCCCGTAGCTCCCGCAAGCCCTTGGCCAGCTTTGTAGCCGTTCCCAATGACGGCGTACGGTCTCCACGGAGCAGCCGTGAGATCGTGGAGTGATCCACGCCTGACTGCTGCGCCAGTTGGCGCTGGGACATCTTCTTGGCCTTGAGCTGGGCTCGAAGCCACTCGTTGAAGGCCCGCGGGTTCTGGACGCTCATGGCACCCCGACAGCGTCATCTCAGCACCGGACACTGGTGCGGCCGCCGATCGGCGACGTCCACATCATCGGTGCACGAACGCCCCGCCGAACATGGTCCATTGGTACCAGTCGGGAGTGGGGGAACGGTCACCTAGCCGACGCCCCGATGATGCCGCCGCGCTAGCCTTCGGAGTTGTAGGCACCCCCGATGACCGGCTCGATGAGCCCATAGCGGCCGTCCTTGCGCCGGTACAACACGGCCACCTGCTCGTTCTCGGCATTGACGAAGATGAAGAACGTGTGGCCCAGTTCCTCCATGCGTGAGATGGCGTCCTCCTCGAACATCGGCTCGATCGCAAAGCGTTTGGTCTTGACGATGCGTGCCTCGGCATCGTCCAGGTCCGGCGCATCGTCGACCGCGTGGTCGATCAGGCTCGTCTCGTCGAACCTGGCTTGCTCGGACCGGCGGCGGTCGCGTGGCCGCTGGCGGCTCTCGACCGCCCGTCGTTCCAGCTTGTCGATGACTTCGTCCGTCGCGACCTTGAAACTGGCGGCGGCGGCAGTTCCCCGCAGCGACCGCCCGTCGACGCGGACGGTGACCTCCACGACATGGCTGGCATCGACTTTTCGATTGCCCTCGAGGCGCAGGTCCACCTCGGCTTCGCTGCGATCGTCCACCATGCGCTCCAGGCGCAGCATCTTGCGCTCGACATAGGCCCGGTCGGTACCCGAGACGGTCACGTTCTTGCCTCTGATCAGGGTCTGCACCAGTGCACCTCGCTTTACGCCGATTTTAGGCCGAGCGGCCTCCCCGTGGCGGGGCCGCAGATGGAGGCCGCAGCACCTGGTCGACGAGCCGACCGGGAGTCAGCGATGGTCAGCGATCCCGCGCAACGCACAATCCTGAGACAGCCCCCGCTCCTGCCTGCAGCAAGGCACCGGCGCAACCGGCCAGGGTTGCCCCGGTCGTCACGATATCGTCGACGACCACGATCCAGCGCCCCGCTACGAGGACAGCCACGCTAGCGGGGACGACGAAGGCGTGGGCGGTGTTTCCGGCGCGCTGGTGCTGTCCAAGAGCGTGTTGAGCCGTGGTCCGCTGGCTTCGCTCCAGGACCCGCGCCACTGGCAGACCGAGGCGCGCACCAGTGGACCGGGCCAACTCCTCAGCCTGGTCAAAGCCCCGCTCCCGCAGACGTGACGCATGGACCGGAACCCACGCCAGCAGGTCGCCGCCTGCCCCGGCCCGGTCCCAGCGTGACGCAAGCGCCGTCGCGAGGGGGTCAGCCAGCCGGCGCTCACCGCCATACTTGAAGGCGTGCAGGGCTGTCCTGATGGTGCCGCTGTACGTGGCGCACCACTCCAGCTGGACCACGTCCGCTGGCAGCACAGCCGGAGCTCCAAGGGGGGCGCCCGCAGGTTCCTCGACGCGCCGCCACAGGGGCGCGGCACAATCGTTGCATAGCACGCTGCCCTCGCGCTCACACCCGGGACAGCGCGGTGGCAACAACAGGTCGAGCAGGAAGCGCATCGGTGCCAGCGTGGCGATCGGGACTTATGCGGCGCTTGCCTCAGCAGCACCTGTGTCGATCGGTTCGAACATGACGAGGTCGTCTGGCACCACGTGATGACGGTCGAGCGTGCCGGCGGGCAACTCGATGACGGCCTCCGCGCCACGCACCGGGAGCACCAGGCCGCGCCATGGCGGCAGTCCCGCACGGATGGCCACGACCTTGCGGGCGCCATCATCCGAGGGCTTGCCCACGAAGAGGGCATCGATGGGGAAGCGCATGAACATCATGTGGATGCTCGAGGTCTTCAGATAGAGCCCTTCGCCGTCGGCCAGGGCCGCCCGGCCCATCAGACCCAGGAAGCGTTCCATGAACGACTCGCCCAGCGAAAGGCGATCACATACGATGGCGTCGTCACGGGTACGACGCACCTGTTGTCGTGACGTGGCCATCGGCGTGCCCGGAGTCAGACGTCCGAGAGGTTGTTCATGATGAGGATGATGGCCGGGCCCAGGATGACGATGAACATCGACGGGAAGATGCACCCGACGAGCGGGAAGAGCATCTTGATGGGAGCCTTGGCCGCCATCTCCTCAGCCCGCTGACGCCGCTCCACGCGAAGCTGCTCGGACTGGACCTCGAGCACGTTGGCGATAGCTACACCAAGCTGTTCAGCCTGGATGATGGCACCGATGAAGTTGGTCAGGGCCGGCACGTTGGTACGACCCACCAACTCCCGGAGTGCATCGCGACGGGCCTTGCCGATGCGCACCTCGGCCAGCGCACGGCGGAACTCGTCGGTCAGCGGACCTTCGGTCTTCTCCACGACCTTGGCCAGCGCGGCATCAAAACCAAGGCCGGCCTTCACCGAGATCGTGAGCAGGTCGAGAACGTCCGGGATAGCCAGCAGAATGGCCTTTTGTCGAGCGCGGATCCGGCTGCCGAGCCAGAAGTCCGGCAGGAAGAATCCCAGCACCAGGCCACCCAGGGCAAAGATGAAGCCCGTGCTCGGCGGTCCCAGGGCGAGCCCGAAGAGCAGGAAGCCCAGACCGCTCGCGACCAGGGAGGCGACGACCTTGAGGCCCATGAAGTCGATGGTGCGCAGGCCGTAGGGATAGCCGGCCTCCGCCAGCCGCACCTCGGTGCGTCCGACGCGCTCTCGGGAGGTCAGGCGAGTGCCGACCCCCGACAGGCGACGCATCATCGGCCGCAGCGTGCGGTCCATGACGGGCTGCTGCAGCTCGATCTCCTCCAGGCTGGTGACGCCCTCGAGCGTCCCCAGCTGGGTCAGGCGGGCCTGGACGGGGTCGTTGGATCTGGTGCCCAGGAGGGCCCAGACGATCAGCAGGACGCCGCCGGCAGCCAGCAGCGCCATCAACAATGGGAGTCCCATGCCTAGACCTCGATGTCGACGATGCGGCGGATGAGCAGGAAACCGGTGATCATCATGATCGCGCCCATGCCCAGGATGATCACGCCGACCGGGATGCCGAGGATCTCCGGCGGGCCGAACATCGGCTCCATGAAGGTGGGTGCGATGACCGACAGGATCACGACCAGGAAGATCGGCAGGCCAGCTACGACATAGCCGGACATGCGCTGCTGTGCCGTCAGCACGCGAATCTCGCCGATGATGCGGATGCGTTCACGGATGGTGTAGGCGATCGAGTCCAGGATCTCGGCGAGGTTGCCGCCGACCTGGTGCTGGATGGTGATCGCGGTGGTCATCAACTCAAGGTCATCGGAGCGGACGCGCCGGACCATGTTGTTGAGGGCTTGCTCGAAGGGCAGGCCCAGGTTGACCTCGCGGATGACACGATTGAACTCCGTCGAGATCGGCGGCTGTGTCTCCCGCACGACCAGCTCGATGGCCTGCAGGAACGAAGCACCGGCGCGCAGCGCGTTGGCGATCAGCATGATGGTGTCGGCCAGGTGGTCGTTGAAGGCCTGGAGCCGCTTGGCCTTTCGACGATTCACATAGAAACGAGGGACCCACCAGCCGACGATCACCGCGACCAACAGGGCGATGCCATTGTCAAGCCCCGGCAGGACGGTGTTGCCGAGCAGGAAGACGACGATGGGCGCCCCCACGACGAGCGCTGCGCGCAAGGCAAGGTACTCAGAGGGGCGCAGCTGCAGGTCAGCCCGAGCCAGCTCGCGGGCCATGTTGGAGCCCCAGTCGCGGCCCTCCACAGCTCGATCCACGCCGACGGCAGCGCGGCCGCTGAACAGGCGCGAGCGCAAGGACTTCTTTCTGGCTGCCGCTTCTGGGTCGCGAGCCTCGGTGGCCGCGATGGCGACCTGTTCGATCCGCTCGGTGGGCGAGACCCGTCGACCCCCGAACAGGCCGAAGAACAGGAGCATGACCGCAGCGGCAGCCATGAGAGCAACGAGGACGGCAGGATCCATGCTGAGCTCCTAGGATCGATACCCGAAGAGTGCCGGGGGCAGGCTGATGCCCATCACCTCGAACTTCTCGGTGAACTTGGGACGGATGCCGGTAGGCCGGAGTTTGCCCTGGATCTGCCCGTCGACGATGCCGGTCTGCTCGAAGGTGAAGACCTCCTGCATCACGATGACATCACCCTCCATGCCCTGCACCTCGGTGATGCTGGTCACGCGGCGGGTGCCGTCCTTGAGGCGTGATTGGTGGACGATGAGGTCGACCGCTGATGCGATCTGCTCGCGGATCGCGCGCAGTGGCAGGTCGACGCCGGCCATCAGGACCATCGTCTCGACTCGCGAAAGCATGTCGCGCGGACTGTTGGAGTGACCGGTGGACATGGATCCGTCATGACCCGTATTCATGGCCTGCAGCATGTCGAGGGCTTCAGCCGAACGGACCTCGCCGACGATGATGCGGTCAGGCCGCATACGCAGCGAGTTGCGAACCAGCTCGCGGATGGGGATGGCACCCTTGCCCTCGATGTTGGGGGGGCGTGACTCCAGCGTGATGACGTGCTCCTGGCGGAGCTGCAGCTCCGCGGCATCCTCGATGGTCACGATGCGCTCGTCGTTGGGGATGAACGACGACAACACGTTCAAGGTGGTGGTCTTGCCGGAGCCGGTACCGCCGGACACGAAGACGTTGAGCCTCGCTTCCACACAGGCCTTGAGGAAGTCGAACATCTCCGGTGTGGCAGTGCCAAAGCGAATCAGGTCGTCGACCGTGAATGGCGAGGCCGCGAACTTTCGGATGGTGATGACCGGTCCGACCAGGCTCAGCGGCGGGATGATGGCGTTGACGCGGGAACCATCGGTCAGGCGCGCATCCACCATCGGGCTGGACTCATCGACACGGCGGCCGATGGGGCTGATGATGCGATCGATGATGCGCATCACGTGGTCGTCGTTCTGGAACGACAGGTTGGTCAGCTCCAGTTTGCCGGCACGCTCGATGTAAACCTGTCGTGGGCCGTTGACCATGACCTCGGTTATGGACTCGTCACGCAGCAGGGGCTCGAGCGGACCCAGGCCGACGATCTCGTCGGTGATCTGCTCGAGCATCCGCACGCGCTCCGCGCGAGTGAGAGCAAGACCCTCCTCGTCCACGGCGATGCTGAAGATCTCTTCGATCTGACGCCGCACTTCGACCTGGTTGGTGAGGTCGAGCTTGGGGTCAAGGTCCGAGATGACGCGTTGCTGGATTCGGTACTTCGTATCGCGGAACGATTCGCGCACCGGCACCTGGGAGATGACGCGCTGGGGTGCCTGGGGTGGCGGCATGGGCTGACCAGGTGGCGGCATGCCGCCGGGCTGGGGTGGCGGCATCGGTGAACCACCGATGGGCCCGCCCTCGCCGGCTGGCCTGGCACTTTCGATCCGCTTCAGCAGTGACATTTCGACATCTCCCTAACGAGGATCCATGACGACTTCACCGCCGTCCAAAGAGTTTGCGTGAGGCGTCCTTTTCCTCTTCGCTTTCGGAGTCGCCCTGTTCGGCGACCAGCGCACGCGAGATCTTGAGGATGTCTTCACTGACCGGAGCCTGACTGTTGCTCCATACGAACGGGACGCCACGATTGAGGGCATAGACGACGGTGCGACCGTCGGAGACGACCTGGTGATCGATCTTGCGTCCGACCGAGTTCTCGACGTCAGCAACACGGATGCCGAAGGCAGAGTCAGCCCGGTTCAGGACCAGCTTCAGCCGGTCCCCGTAACCGAGTTGCTCGGCGACCTCCAGGAAGAGACGGATGTTCTTGATGTTGGTGATCTCCAGCGTGAGGACCGTGAGGATCACATCCGACATGTCCAGGAGGGCCAGGGAGACGTCGTTGAAATGGGGCCACAGGTCCACGATGGTGAAGTCGTTGGTCTGGCGCAGCCTGTCCATCATGCGTCGGATCTGGTCGACGGTGATGAGCTCAGCCATCTCCGGGCTGGGCGGTGCCAGCAGCACCTTGATGCCGGTGCTGTGGTTGATCAGCGACGTGTCAACCATGTCCTCATCGGTCGAGGCGGGGTCAGCGACGACATCGATGATGGACTTGTTCTTGGGGTTCAGGTTCAGCAGGACCCCGACATCACCGAATTGGAACGAGCCGTCCACGAGGGTGACCCGCTGACGCTGCTCGCCGGCCATGGCCACGGCGAGGTTCACGGCAAGGGTCGTGCGACCAACGCCGCCCTTCGGGGCGAAGAGGGTAACGATCTTGCCGTTCTTCCGGTCTGTATCACCCGAGCCCCCGGCGCCCGGCGCGGGCACCATCATGCGGCCCCGCTTCTGCTTCTCGCGGATGAAGACCTGGCGGATCGATGCGGTCAGCTCGTCGGAGCTGAACGGCTTGACCAGGAACTCGCGTGCACCTGCCAGCATGGAGCGTCGCAGGTAATCGGCTTCACCCTGAACGCTCATCATGATGATGGAGGTCATCGGGAACGTCGCTGAGACGCGCTCGGTGGTGGCGATGCCATCCATGCCCGGCATGTTGATGTCCATGAGCAGGATGTCGGGCTGCACCTTGCCGGTGATCTCGACAGCTTCTTCGCCCGAGGCGGCCGTGCCGACCACCTCGATGTCCGATTCGAATGACAGCAGCTTGGTCAGATGCTCTCGGGTCTCGGCGATGTCATCGACGATGACGACACGGATCTGTTCGCTCATGCTCGGTTCCTCTGGGCCGCGATGGGCAGGTCGGCCACGGCGGGTGCTACAGGGTAGTCCGCTGTCCAGAAAACGACCAGCCAGTGGCTGGTGTGGCGAACGGCTGGCCCGGGCACGAACTCACCGGAGGTAGACAACAAGAGCAGGACTCCAACTGGTGTGACAGGTGTCACCGGAATCCTATGCAGGCCACCCTGTGCAATCGACATGACCATCGGGCTATACGGCATAGGAGCCCTGTGTGGGGTGCGGAGCGGTTTCGTTGGGCCTGGATCGGCCGCGCGAGGTCGCGGCGGCTATCATTGCCCCGACATACCCCGATCCCCTCAGAGGTTCCTGCATGCGTCAGATCCGGCTGCGCAGATTGCGCAGGCGACTGGGTCTCTACCAGCCACCGACCCCGACACTCAAGGCCATGGATCCGGCGAGCGTCCGTCAACGTCGGCGTGTCTTCGAGACGCTGCCGGACTACCCCGAGTGTCCCGAGGGTTGGCACACCGGAGCGCCCGACTTCGTCATCTTCGGTGCCCAGAAGTCGGGCACTACGTGGTGGTTTCGCCTGATCGAGCAGCATCCTGATGTGGTCCAACCCGTCAACCAACGGCCGGAACTGCATTTCTTCGATCGTCTCTGGGCGGAATGGCCGGATGACGAGGCTATCGCCAGCTATCACCGCTACTTCCCTCGTCCTGGGGGCAAAATCGTCGGTGAGAAGACGCCCGAATACCTCTCCTGTCCCTGGGCTCCGCCCATGGTCAAGCTGGCTGCCCCTGATACCAAGGTCATCGTGCTGCTCCGCGACCCGGTGGAGCGCTACATCTCCGGCATGAGCCACATGGACCGCGGTGGACTGCTTGATGAGTCCGAGGCCGAGGGGGTCGTGCGGGTGCTGGGTGATCGGATGCGCGTCGTGTCCGATGCCATCTCTCGCGGGCTGTACGCTGGACAGCTGCAGTGGCTCCTGGAGTCGTACCCGGCCGAGAACGTGCTGGTCTTGCCCTACGAGGCCTGCGCTGCCGATGCGGCTGGGCAGCTGTCCAGGACCTTCGAGTTCCTGGGCCTGGCGCCGTTCCAGCTCCCCACCGAAGAATTGGCTCGAGCGCGCAACAAGGCGAAGCTTGAGAAGGTGGCAGTGCCTGACGAGCATATCGAGCTGCTGCGTCGGTACTACCGATCGGACGTCGAGCGGTTGCATTCCATGATGCCGGAGCTCGACCTGTCCCTGTGGCCACATTTCAAGGAGTTGGCCTGACCATCCGCGTCCGACTTCGCGGAGCGTGAAGCGGCGCCGGCCGTTGTGGCCGACGCCGTTTCGTCATTCGGATCGAGACCTTCGGTTAGATCTGCACGCCGATGGTCGAAAGGATGTTCGAGATCTCGCCGCCGAGGAAGATGAGGGCGGCGATCGCGATGATGGCGATCAAGGCAAGGATCAGAGCGTACTCAGCAAGGCCCTGTCCGTCCTCGTCCCTGGTGTTGAGCCAGTCGTTGAAAACAGTCACGTGGTACTACCTCCTTCCCGTCTGGATTCGCGCTCTCGGCAGCGCTGACCCAGACACTGCATGCTCGGCAGGAGTCTCGAAATGGGTGGTCGGTACACCACCCCTGGGACCACCGGTCCGGGTAGATCTTGCTGGTCCTACCGGGAGAGCGGCGCCACCAGCTCCATGACTTGACCCTCATCACGCATGGTCAGCTTCATGCCCAGGGCTCGCGCCCGAGCAGCGATCTCGTTGACCCGATCGGGCGCCAGGGCCCTGGACGCGATGTGCGCCTCACGCTCTGCGGACCGCTTCTCCTCCATCATCGCGAGGAGGGCTGGAGGAGTGTCCGCGGTGCGAGCCGCGGCGGCTGCACTGGACTCGGATTGACCCTCGGCGCTAACACGGGGCCAGGTGCCTTCGACGGTCGCCACCAGTTCGTGGGCCGACCAATCCAGCCGCACCAGCACCGAGGGTGGCGTGAGCGCAAGGTAGCCCACGATGGCTTCATCGACGCTGCGGTAGACCGCACTCTCGATGTCCGTATCGATGCGCTCCTCGATGCCATGTGAACCGAAATCGACGTTGATGCCAGACCGGCGCCCACGGTCGCTGGCGATACGGCGGATGGTCGGACCAAGGCCCAGGTCGTCCAGCACCATCGGCCGGATCTCGAAGATGAAGGACTTGGTCGTGTCGAGGGCCTGCTGGACGAGCTGTCGCAAGACCTCGACCTCGTCCCCGGCGCGTGCATCGCCCTTCTGCATGAGGCGCTCGACGATCTCCGCCTGAAGTCCGATATTGGCGATCGACTGCGCGGGGCCGTCGTGGAGCCGTCGCACGATATCGCGTCGCAGGTCCTCCTGGCCTCGGAGTACCGCGGCAGGCTGATTCATGCCGGGCGCACCGCTCCCCCGGCCGCGGCCGCGAGCGCCCGGAGTCCGGACGTGGCGGTTGGCGCTGGACGACTGGCGCCTCCAGCCATCGAAGCCAGGCTGTTGTCGATCTCGACGAGACGTTGGAGGAAGCGCGCCAGGATGCGCTGCTTTCCTTCGAGCACCTGTCGCTGGGCGTCGAACAGGAGCTCGCGACGCGTCAATGCCAGCAGGCTATCGCGAAGCTCGGATAGCTCATCGGCATCTGGAGCGGCACCCGTTTCCAGCGCCGAGAGACGCTGCTCCATCTTGGCGCGCCGCGTTTCGTGGCGCTCGATCTCGACAAGGACCTGCTCCGTGAGCATGTCGATCTCGCCGTTCTCGCCATCGATCCGACGGATGTCATCCTCTAGCTCGGCGCGCAGGCTCTGGACGCTGGAGCCGCCGAGTTGCGCCGCGGAGCGGACCGCAGGCGACCCGGCAGCTGTGGCTGAGCCCGCTGCCGGCGGAGCCGAGGGCACCGATGGGTTCGGACCGCCCCTGTCAGCTGGCCCGGGGTTGGCTGCTTGATCGCCCCCTGTCCCTGGAGGACCGGGAGCGCCGGGACGCTCCGGGTTGCTCAATCTTCGGGGATCCTGATCCAGCCCTGCTTCATGGCGTAGACCACAGCCTGGGTGCGGTCGTTGACGGAGAGCTTGCGGAGGATCGAGCTCATGTGGTTCTTGACGGTCTGCTCGCTGATCGACAAGGCATAGGCGACCTGCTTGTTGGTCATACCTTTGGCGATGTTGTCAAGGATCTCGACCTCGCGGGGTGAGAGCGGCGCGAAGATCGGAGCCGCCTCCTGCCCATACACGGCCAGCTCACGGAATTCCTTGAGCACCCGATTGGCGACCGACGGTCGGGCGAATACCTTGTCGTTGATGAGGTACTCGCCGGCATTGACGCGACGGATGATGGTCACCAGGTCCTCAGGTCCGATGTCCTTGAGCAGGAACGCCGCCGCACCCGCCTTGATAGCTTCGAACAGCTGATCCTCGTCTTCATTCGTGGCCAGGGCGATGATCCCGGCACTGGGGACCTCGCGCTTGACACGCTGCGTCGTCTCGATCCCTCCCGGCGCGGGCAACGATAGGTCGAGCAGCACGATGTCCGGCGTGCTGGCACTCGCAGCATCGATCGCGCTTCGTGAATCATCCGCCTCGGCGACGACTTCGAAGTCGTCTTCGGCCTCAAGGGTCTGCCGCATGCCCACGCGGTACAGAGCGTGGTCATCGACGAGCAGGATCTTGACGCGCATGCCGGGCTCTCGCCGGTCCGGCCCTCCACGGCGCCGATCAGGTCCCTTGTACTCGCCCGGAGTCATACCACGCTCCTCTCCCTGGGGTCAGGCCCGAGCCAGGTGGTCGTGCCTGCATCTGCTTGGCTGACGATAACCGTCCGTGCGTTCCGGGTTTGCACCACGACACACACGAGAGGCCTCCCCATCCGTTGCCGCCGCGTGTGCAGCGTCCCGTCGTTCATGTGGCTCGGAGTATAGGCGTTAAGGCGGGCGTCTCTTGCGCGTCTGCTCATCGGGTGACACAGCCGGTGTCGAGCCTGAACAGCCACGCCGGCTCCGGCTCATCGGTCAACCACTCCGGCGGGGTGGACAGGCAACCAGCCGCGGCCTCGGTGAGCAACGCCTCGGGGTAGCGGCCTCGTTCGCCCGCCACGACGACCCACGGTGCGTCGAATGTGCGACTCAAGGCGAGCAGGCTGTCGAGATCCTCGTTGGGCAGGGCTACGGCATTGGTACCGAGTGCATCGGCGATCCACATGGGATGGTCGCTGATGACGGTGTCGGGTACGGATACTTCGTCGCGGGTCGCCACGGCCTCGACAGCTCTTGCCACCGCTTCGTACCGCTCCTGCGTGGCCTGAGACTGCGTCGAGAAGACCTGTACCTGGAATGCCGTCAGTAGCCCAGCCATGGTGACCAACGCGATCGGGGCCAGGATGACGTTGGGCTTCTCCCACTTTCGCTTGGCGGAAACGCGGGCCAGCAGGGCATCTCCACCGAGGGCGGAAAGGACGATCAGGGCGACCAGCAGTGGCCCTGAGGAGTGCATGAACGTGCCCCACAGCGTGGCCACCGGAAAGAGCAGCATGGTGGTGATGAAGGTCAGGCCACTGCTGATGAGCAAGGTCAAGAGCGCGGTCGGTCGATGCAGGGCTGGCGATCGTCTCATGCCCAGCAGGGCCAGCAGGCCGACGATGCCGACCGGGAATGCCGTGAAGGCGATGACGTTGAGGAAACTGTCCCAGGTCGCCGCCAGTGGGTTCCCCAGGACCGTGACGAGGCCCTGGCCAAAGTAGCTGGCCGCATCGGCGTGGTCGCGGAACGCGAAGATGTCCTCGTTGTCGATGAGGAACATGTTCTCGACGGCCTGTCCGGGAAAGGGGCTTCCAAGGTCGACGAGGTTTCGGAGCAGCCACGGGACGACCACGATGATGCCCCCGGCTGCCACTGGCCAGAGTCGCCCTGCTACATCGCGCAAGCGTCCTGTCGGCATCGCGCGCGCCACCCACCAGCTCATCAGCACGACCGTGAGCCCAAGCCAGATGACCTCCTGGCGCGACAGGTAGGCGCAACCCAGTACGAGGCCCAGTCCCAGCCCGGCCAGCCGATGACGGCCGCCAGCGTCGCGGACACCATGCCGGAACCCCAGCACGCGTGGCACGAGCAGTGCCGCGACGCCCATGAAGACGGTGAACGGCGTGAACGAGTCTGGCACCGCCGCGCCCAGTACCAGCGGGCTCAGCACGGCCGCCAGCACGCCGGAGGCGATGGCTACGGCACCGCCCCGACGACGATCGAGCGCCTGCGTGGTGGCTGCCTCGCGGCCCACCGCCCAGGCCAGGGGTGCCACGAGCGATCCCAGCAACGCTCCGCCCAGCTGGGCCACGCCGTAGCCCGTACCCAGCACCGCCATGGGTAGGGACGAGACGAATGTGCTCATCGGTAGCCACAGTTCGAACGCCGGCTTCGGCGCCACCAGTGGCAGAGTGGCGAAGCTCCAGACGCCGTGGCTGACCAGTCCCTGACCGGCGATGAGATTGCGCGCGACATCGGCGTAGTACGCGCTTGGCTCGGTCGTCGGGAAAGGGATCTGCTCGGCAGCGATGATGCGGATGGCCAGGGCCAGCAGATACAGGCCTACCGGGACGAGCACCGTCATGGCAGGCACCGGGGGTCGTCGGGCTCCAGGCACACGGCATAGAGCGCAGCGCTCGGTCGTGGCACCTGATCGGCCGCATCTCCGTCGAGTGGCAGCGGTGGGCCCAGCACGATCGGCTCGGAAAGCCAGGGCGGCCGTGTCTCACCAGTCAGGACGGGAAGGAGCGCACTGGTGATGTGATTGCCCTCAAGGGCCAGCCACCGAACGCCGTAGAGTCGCAGAGCCTCTTCAACGACGGGCAGGGGATCGTCAGGTGTCACGATCCCGGACCACCCGCCGTGGTAGCGATACGCTCCGGCATCGGGGCTCATGATGACGTCGCCGGGCGTTGCCTCCTCCTGGAGGGCAGCCAGGATGTCGAGCCGATTGTCACGCTCCTCGCGCCAGGCGGTGGCGGTGGTCAGGCTGGCAACGACGGACACCACGGCGATGACGCCGACGGCGATGAAGCTGATGTTGCGAGTCGCGCGGGGAGGATCCCACGAGGGGCGGCGCGCCGCCACGGCACGAACCACGATCGCCAGGCCCAGCAGAGACAGCAGGTAGGCATGCGGTATCAGCGCGACCGCAGAATGGATGAAGGTCCCGAAGGGTACGTGGACAGCGGAGACCAGCGCCGTGAACGCGAACAGGGCGAAGGCGTAGATGATCCAGGGCGTGAAGTTGGGGTCGCGTCGGGATCGCCACCCCCCGACGAGCAACAGGGGCACGAGGACCACAAGCAGCGGCAGCGCGATGAAGATCAGCAGCGCATCCCAAAGTCCGCCGAGCCTGCTTTCGATGATCGCTGGGAGGCCTTGCCCGAGAAACGAGTCAAGCGTGGTCTCGGTGGAGACGCTATACAGCTCACGGTACTCGGTGATGAAAAGGATCCGGCCACCGACCGAAGAGGGCGACAGGGACCCGAAGACGTCGAGCTGGCGCAGCAGCCATGGTACGGAGACCAGCGCGAAGCCGGCCAGGCACAGGATGGCCGGCCACCAGCCGATACGGGCAGCTCGTGGTGCCCGGAGCAGGTCGTACAGGAACGCCACAGCGAATGGAACGCCCAGCAAGATCCCGTCGTTGCGGGACAGGAATGCGACGCCGACCATCAGGCCCCCAAGTGCGAACGAGCGCCGGTCGCCCCGCAGTCCCCGTGCGCAGAGCCATAGCGCGAGCGCGCCGAGCAGCATGAATAGGGCGAAGTTGTCCGGTTGTCCGAGGTACGGCGAGACAGCGGCCGGCATGGCCACCAGGAGACCCGCCGCAGCCGCCTGCCAGACCGGCATGCCAGCGTCCCGGCCGATGAACCAGGTGAGTGGCGCTACCGCGGCGGCGGCCAGCCAGAATGGCAGGCTGGCCGCGAGCGCTGTCGGACCCAGGATCCAGATGAAGGGCACTTGTACGAGCGCCGCCAATGGCATCCAGTGAGCGTTCGACGGGATCGGCAGCACACCGTGGGCCGGGAGCACCCCGCCGACCTCGACGAAGTTCCAGATGTAGTCCACATTGAATCCCCCGCCGGAGGCGAGCTCCCGCGCTACATTGGCGTAGTAGTAGGCGTCGGGATAGGCCGGCTCCATGAAGAGAGCCGCGGTAGCTGCGCGCACGACGAGGGCGATCGCGAAGAGCAGGATGGGGATCGCCATGGCCAGGACACCGTAGCAACGCACGACCGTGCTCCCCGGGGGTACGAATGGGCCATGACCGGGGGCCATGATGTTCGGCCTGGTGCGGTGCTGTGGGCTCGGCATGGGACCATGGGGCCATCCTGGATCGCACCTGCGCCCGCTAGCCTGTCAGCGTGATGGACTATCGCCAGCCTCGAGCTGCGCTGCCGCCTCGCCTGCTGTCACGACCATGACGGCTGAACCCGGTCGCCCCAGTCTGACCATCGTGCTGCCGGCCTACAACGAGGCAGAGCGGATCGGGCCTGCCCTCGACGAGCTGTTCGGATGGCTTCAGCGCGGGGGTCCGGCACGCTCGCGCGGCTACTCGGCCGACGAGCTTGGAAGCTGGGATGTCCTCGTCGTCGACGACGGCTCTGAGGATGCGACGGTTGCGATCGTCGAGGCTCGACCAGAAGCCCAGCAGGTGGAACCCGGCACACCGCCTCGCCTCCGCGTGCTGCGGCGGCCACATGCGGGCAAGGGTGCGGCTGTGGAAGCCGGAGTCCTTGCCGCTGATGGTGACCTCGTCCTCTTCGCCGATGCCGACATGGCCACGCCACCTGACCAGATCCCGCTGCTGACCCGTGCCTTGGCCTCGCATGACGTCGCATTGGGCAGCCGCATCCAACCGGACGGGTCCGACCGGCGATCCAGTCAGCCCGGTTATCGACGCCTGCTTGGCCGTGTCTACCGCCTCATCGCTGGCGCCTGGGTCACCGGAGACGTGCCTGACACGCAATGCGGGTTCAAGGGCTTCCGCCGTGCTGCCGGCCAGGAAATCTTCGGCCGACTCAAGACAGATGGCATCGCCTTCGATGCAGAGGTCATCTACCTGGTGCGTCGACTTGGCTACCAGTACGCCATCGTGCCGGTCATGTGGCACGACATCCACGGCTCACGCATGCGCGTGCGGCCTGGCCTGGCCTTGAGTGTGTTGTGGGACCTGCTGCGCATCCCCTTCATCCATCGAGACGTCCGGGCCCGGCAGGCGACTCCGTCGCCCAGCGATCCGGGCTAGCGCGAGTTCGAGCACGGCGCTCGTGGGCGATCTCTGACCGTCAGGGGCGGAGGACGCTCCAGTAGCGCTCGGCCGCGCCCGTATCGACCCCTCCAGCCTCGGCCACGCGCGCCGCGTAGCCTGTCACGGCATCGAGCATGCCCTGCTCACTCTCGAACAGCCGCTGGACCTGGCTGGCATACATGAGCAATCCCGCATTCTTGCGCTCCAGCTGGTCGCTGATGTCCGAATAGCGAGCCTCCAGAGCCATGCCGGGCGGTATCGCGGCACCCAGCGTCGCCAGGTCGGCGGCACCCGCGAACCCCGACCACCAGGCATAGGGAAAGTCCTCATAGAAGGAGATGCTGCCGGCCAGGTCCGGGACGGGCATGACCCAGGCTTCCTCGTCGGCGCCTATCGCCAAGCCGGCATCCCGGACCAGCCGATGGTCCACATGACCGCCGACACCCAGCGGGAAGTACACGCGCTGCGGCTCGAGCCTGAGGATCTCCCGCCGAAGGATGTCCGTCGGTGGCTCGTCATCCTCGAATGGCTGGCCCAGGCGGGCGTCGTCATCCTCATATCCGCGATGGATAGCGTCGGGCAGGTCGAGATCGACGATCGCCGCCTCGATGAAGTACGCGTATCGTTCGTCTTCTGCCTTGCGCATGGCTGTCGCATCGCCTGCCGCCAGATCACGGACTGCGAGCGTGCCCTGGGTGGAGACGTCGTCGCGCAAGGGCCGATCTTCATGGCTGTCGTTGGTGATGTTGGCGCTCCGCGTCCACGCGGCTCGCTGCCAGAACTGGCGCGCCTGGGTGTTGGCGCGGTCTTGCGTCACGGCCATGCGCTCAGGATCAGCCTGCCACGGCGCCGCCACGGCGGTCGATCCCGAGACCGGGTATTCGGCGGCGATATTGGAGCGATCGAAGGCCTGGGTGTTGGGGTGGAGTGCCTTGGTACCGAACCCAAGGGCGACACGTCGATAGTCGTCGAACTCGACGCCAGCGTCAGGTCCGCCGGAATAGACCGTCAGGATGGTAACGGTCTGACCGAGCTCGCGAAGGCTGGCGATGAGGCCGCCACAGGAAAGGGCGACATCGTCTGGATGTGGTGCCACGAAGACATGTGTCATCGCTCGCGAGGATAGCATCGGGCCATCGGGTTGGATCAGTCGGGGTGGCCATACTGCCCGACTAGGGGCACGAAGACGCACGACTCACTCGTCCGCGTGGTCACATCTCGGCCCCGTCGGTGGACCACGGTGATGCGTTGCGACGAGCGAGTCCCGATCGGGATGACCAGGCGTCCGCCGTCCGCCAGTTGAGCGACCAGGGGCCCTGGGACGCTCGGCGCGCCAGCACCGACCACGATGCCGGCATACGGCGCGTGATCCGACACGCCCAGGCTGCCGTCCGCCACCACGATGTCGACGTCGTAGCCGAGACCTGCGAGTCGGTCTCGTGCTGCCTCGGCGAGCTCAGCATCCCGCTCGACCGAGACGACGCGACCGCCGAGCTGCGCGAGCACGGCAGCCTGATAGCCCGAGCCCGTCCCAACGTCAAGGAACGTGGGGCCATCGCCCGGCCACGGCCAGCCAAGTTCGACCAATCCCAGGGCCTGCGTCATCAGCGCGACCATGAACGGCTGCGAGATCGTCTGGCTCCGGCCGATGGCGAGCGCGCCATCCGAATACGCCTGACCCCGCTGGCCGGGTGGCACGAAGGCTTCCCGCGGGACCACGCCCAGTGCGGCGAGTGTCGCCGGGTCATGGATGCCGCGAGCCTGCAGCTGGGAGCGCACCATCTGTCTGCGCGCAACTGCGAACTCGTCGTGCCTGGATCCGACGTCGTTTTGGTTCACCCCATGTCGACGAGGCCCGTGTGCGGGTTCATGGCTGAGGCGTGAAGCACGGGACCGGAGATGGCGCGTCGGAAGCCCCGGGCGACGGGTCGGGCGATGGGCACGGTCCGATGGATGGTGTTCGCGACGCGGAGGGCTGCGACGTCGGTGTGGCCGTGGGTTCGGGCGTCGGGGACGCGGTCGGCTCAGGAGTGGGCGAGGCCGTCGGCTCAGGAGTGGGCGTGGCCGTCGGCTCAGGAGTGGGCGTGGCCGTCGGCTCAGGAGTTGGCGACGCGGTCGGTCCCGAAGTGGGCGTGGCCGTGGGCTTGGGCGTTGGTGAGGCAGTTGGCTCGAGTGTCGGCGATGCCGAGGGCGAGACACTGGGCCCAGCGCTAGCAGAGGCCAGCGGGCTCGCGCTCAGGCTTGGCTCGGGCGATGGGGAAGATCCGCTGGAGAAGATATCTGCGAGCAAGCCGCCGCGTCCGAGCAGGATGGCGTACGCGAAGATCAGGGCGAACACCGCGATGATGATCGCCACCCACCACTTGCTGACGGGGTCGTCGATGTACGGGATCTCGTCGCCGCCTCTTGCCACGGGCGTCCTTGGGGGAACAGTCGTGGTACCGGATGCAGGTTCCAGTTCTCCCGGGGCTTCGACCGGCGATTCCGGCATCTCCCCTTCGGAGATAGCGTCTTCAGGCTTGTTCTGGTCGGTCATGCAGCGGAGCTCTCCCTGGTCGGTCTTCAGGCCTGTTGCGGGCTGTCGAAGCCCTCACCGGAGGAAACGGATCCCCTCGATTATCGCGGGGACGCGTTCGACGTGCCGAACTATGCGTCACGAACCGCCGGAAGCCAAGCTGCCAGGACTGCGGCGATGACGGTCAGGACGCCGGTCGCCGCGATGATGGCTCCGGCATCGACAAGGTCCGCCAGGCCAGCGCTCACGGCCATGGCACCGGTCAAGGCGCCCATCACGATGCTCGAACGGATGGCGACGACGCGGCCCATCATGCCAGGAGGCGTACGTTCTGCGAAGAGGGTCTGACTGGGGATGACGTATACCAGGTTGAAGATCCCGATGACGACGGCGGCACCGATGGCCAGCAGCTCGTTGGACGTCAGGCCGAGCACGATAGTGGCCAGGCCCATAACGGCAAATCCGGTGATGACCAGCCAGCCCTTGCGTAGTCGCGCCCCGATGGCTCCGATCACGAAGCCCCCGACGAGGTTCCCGAGGCCGATAGCAGCCTCAAGGATGGCGTAGTTCTCGGGGTACGCGATGGCGTCGCCGGCCAGCGACTGTTGCGCGTAAACCACCATCAGCGCGAGCGTCGCCCCGATGGACAGCTGGGCGACAACGCTCACCAGGGTGTTCTGGAAGAGTGCGGCCTCGTTGCGAAGGAACTGCCAGCCCTCGCGCAGCTCAATCACAAAGCCGCTGAGTGCTCCGCGCACCTGGAGCGCCGCCGCATGCGCCACTGGCGGGATGATCAGTCCTGCCAGGAGGACAGCGCTCACGACATAGGTCACCGCGTCCACCCAGAAGGCGAGCGCCAGGTTGACACCCAGGAACGCCACGAATACACCGGCCAGTGGATAGCCCGCGATATCGGCTATGGTCTCGCCGGTCCAGATGGCGCCATTGGCCGGCGTCAGATCTTCTCGCCGGACGATGCGCGGGATGATGGCCGCCTTGGCTGGACGGAAGAACAGGCTGATGGTGGTGACCACGAAGACGACTGGGTAGACCAGCCAGACGTTGAATTCGACGATGAAAGGCAGCGTGAGGACGAGGCCCGCGCGTAGCAAGTCGCTGACGATCATCACCCGCTTCTGGTCCCAACGATCGACGAAGGTGCCTGCGATAGGCCCCAGGAACAGGTTCGGGAGCGAGGCGGCCAGAAAGACGAGGCCGGTCAGCGTCGCCGAGTCGGTCAGGGACAAGACCATGACGCCAAGGGCGACCTGGTGGAGCCGATCGCCGAATAGGCTGATGGTTCCGGCAAGCCAGAAGGTGGAGAAGCGCGCGTCCCGCGCCAGACGGACATAGGGGTGCTCTCTGATCCGCTGACCGAGCGTGGTCGGGACGGCAGCGGGGACGGTCGGAGTCGTGACAGCAGCGGGCCCGTCCATGGATGCCGGTGGGGCGGCGCCCATGCCGCTACCAAGGATCGCCGGTCTGGTGACTACGATCGGCCTTGCCATAGGCGTCACCTTCTCGGCCTCTGGCCGATCGCTCCACAGGGTCACCACGCCCTCGTCGGGATCGGAAGTGCCACGTGCGATGGCCGAGAACAGGAACCACGCCACACCAGCGGCCAGCAGGACATCGCCGATGCTGATGACATTGGCGAGGAACGGAAGCATCACAGGCAGGACGTCGCCGATCGGCCCACCCCGGAGCAGGAACTCGACACCTAGTTGCGTCGGCAGAAGGACGTGGAAGGTGGGGGACAAGTCGGTCGTGGAGAGACCCGTCATCTCGACCGCCGGAAGATAGACCGGCATGAACCCGTCATTGAGGACGATGGCGAGACCGTTGGCGCTAACGCCCACCATCGCGAGCAGGAGCCCTGGCTGGGAGCGGTTCAGCCACAGCGAGAACGCGAGCAGACCAAAGGAGATCGCGAACAATGGCAGCCGCAGCTGGTCGATGACCTCGACACCCTGGTCGATCAGCCACTGGGTAGCGATCCTCAGCAGCAGTGCCGCCACGATGAGCGCGCCATACCGCAGCCGCGCCGACAGCAGGTTGCTGAGGCGACCACCGGCCAACAAGCCGGCGATGACGCCAAGGATGACTGCGATCAGGAGCATGCGGGCGAATTCATCCGCTGATCGGCGTCACGCACATGGCTCGGACAGGCATGATCCTTCGGTCGCGAGCGACGGCCCGCCGTCTGCTCGGAAAGTCCCGACTAGGGTTCTGCCGGAGCCGAATTCGACGAAAGCGCACCCTTGGTCCGTGATGACGCGACCTGCCCCAGCGTCGGCACGGCAGTGGGTTTGCGTTCAGGCGCCCCCGGCTCATCGCCGTCCTCGTCGATGGCCGTCGCTGTCTTCGTCCTGGCGAACGCTTCGACCACGTTCGGGTCGAACTGGATACCGGCGTACCGATGCAATTCCTCGAGGGCTTCGGCGGGTGTCAGCGGGATCGGTCGGTATGGGCGGGCAGCTGTCATGGCTTCGAAGGCATCGGCTACGTGAAGCACACGCGCCAGGAGCGGGATCTCCTCGCCGATGAGGCGATCTGGATAGCCGGAGCCGTTGTACCACTCGTGATGATGGCGGATCAGCGGCCGTTCATTGGCGAGTTGATCGACGTCCTTGAGAATCTCCTCGCCCTTGGCTGGATGCTCGTTCATGAGCATCCGTTCCTCGCGAGTAAGTCGTTCAGGCTTCAGCAGAACATCGTCGCGAATGCCGATCTTGCCGATGTCATGGAGGAGTCCTGCCCATTCCAGCTGCTCCAGCTGGGACTCGCTCAGGCTCATGGCATGGCCGATCTCGACGGCGATGCCGGAGACGTGCTCAGAGTGCCTCTTCGTGGACGGATCCCGAGCGTCGATGGCCGACGCGAGAGCGCGGACCGTCTGCGTGAACATGTTGCGGATGTCGACGACTGCCTTGTACGCCGCGCGCGTGGTGTAGAGCGGCAAGGCGAACACGAAGGCTACCAACGGGCCAACGAACAAGTACGCGAGGGCCATGAGCCAAGCGATAGGGGTCAACCCCACCATTGCGAGGCCGACGGAGCGCAGGTCCGACTCCAAGACTGCTCGATAAGGCCGCCCTTCTCGGATGGCGACCGCCAAGGACGACAGCGCCGTACTCGATATCACATAGACGACACCGGCAGCTACCGCACCAGCTAGGCCGAGCGGCGTGGCGATACCCGCTCCCGAACTCACCACAATGAAGACAATTCCGGTGATCACGGCCGGAATCACAATAAACGTGTGGTTGTAGACCAACCCGTACCACGGCACGTTCCCCCGGACCTCGCGCCACTCCAGGGTCCCAATCGCCGCCACGACAGCGGCGGCCGTTGGACCGCCAAGGAGTGCGGCAGCGATGACAGGGGCAGCCGAAACGCTCACCAGCGAGCCACGTGGGACATGGACAGGGGCCCCGGACGCAATCAGGGCAACCGAGATCCAGAAAGCTGGCGCCAGGAATCCTGAAATGGGCCCGTCAAAGTCGTTAACGGGCCAAATCAGCCAACTGCCAACAAGCAGTGCCGTTGCCACTACTGGGATGGCGGCCAGCAGGATTCGGAGGTCTCTCGTCAAGTCTGGTCGACTCCTGATTACCGACAGGAAGGTCGCCAAGTATCGCGGACGTCCTTGCTAACTCCCCATCCATCCTTGGTACCAGGACTGCCATGACCCAATCAGATTGGTCGAATGCTTGCGCTGCCAGCGATTACAAGAGTTGCCACAAGTGTCGTAAGCAGCGCAAGCCTCGTAAGCATGTTGCGAGGCATTGTGGCTACCAGGGCTTGATG
This sequence comes from uncultured Chloroflexia bacterium, assembly GCA_963764785.1. GTDB lineage: Bacteria > Chloroflexota > Limnocylindria > Limnocylindrales > CSP1-4 > JAFMJV01. The sequence goes on from CAVXTU010000001.1 coordinate 948,603, forward strand.
CCAGCGTTGGGACCCATTTGGTTTTCCCCTTCCAAACCCGAGGCCCACAAGCAAGCGTGCCTCAAGGTGTTGAGGAACGTACCTCGCACTCGTGAGTAGATCCCCTCTCTCGAGCTCTACGCAACTTGCGACGTAGCGTTCCATGAACCGTTGCAGCCAAGTCGGCTACGTCAACCAAGATAGGTACGAGTCGAATGAGCACCTATAGGTACTAGTACGTACAGTCCGTTGCGCAGCCGCCTGAGTTGGGTCACGGACTGAGTTCGCCCACGATTGCTGCGTACGCGGGAGCGGGTACACCAAGATCTCTTGAATGCAACGCAGCTAGGTTCTTGTAGTGTGTTATTGCCGCATCGTGCGAACCTAGTGCCGCTAGACAAGCGACCAGGGAGGCGCGGAGGTCAAACGCCGACGGGTCAATCGCTACCACGGGCACCAGTACGTCCACCACTTCGGAGTACCGGCGTTGGTTGACAAGGTCGTCGACCGTACAACGCGCAAGGTGTAGGTAGGTTCCGTGGAGGTGAGACCTCCAATCGTTCGCCCATTCTTCGTACTCGAACTCGGGGGCGAACCCGCCCCTATAGAGTCGCAGCATTTCTGGGCCTTGGACACCGGCCTTGCCAGACGTCGCAATTCCAGCAGCCTGCCTACTGAAAGCCACGCTGTCCACCTGGAATAGGTCGGTATCGAGGAAGACCATATCGGATTCCAGCCGTACATAGTCTGCGCTCGTTCCATCCTCATACCAAGGCTCGATGTCGCGTCGCAAGAAGAACAGAGTCTGATGGAGGCTGTTCACGGCAGACTTGGGAGATTGATCTGGCCACAGGTTTTCCATGACCTGTTCCTTGGCGGCACTGAGTTCTGGTCGCGTCACTAGATACAACATCAGTGCAGCAGCCTTGCGCCTAGTCTCAGTCAAAGGAACATGACGCGTACCAACTTCATAGCTAGTTGGGCCGAGGTCATGAATGCGAACAGTGGGGCTTACCCGCCTGACGAGCCGAGTCGTGAGGCCTCGGCGCTTGCGATTTCCTTCGTTGGCGCTGTCGAAGTGTCGCAGGATGGCCGCGTCTTCCATCGTGCCGAATTGTGCAAGTAGTGTGGCTGCCACGCTCACGTTCTCGCGCGGTTGCGCCTGGACTTGTCGCCTGAGCGCTGGAACCCACCGGTTCGGTGCTTGAAGTATTGACCGCTCGAGGGCCTTGGGGACGGGAATCAAGATCCCGCATGCGAGCGAGATGACATCGGCGAGTTCCAAGAGCGCAAGCGCCGATTCGGCTTCTGATTCATTGATCCAAAGACCCAAGGAGTCCGCGTCATCACTGGCTACAGCATCGAGGATTCTCGCCCGTGCCATCCATCTCCATGCCCCTTGGCTTGCGGCCGCTTCAACCGCTTCACTCGCAAGCTCCTTGCTGTTGGGCGACCGTTCGAGGGTCGCGAGCGTCGCCTTGACGACTGCGAGGCGCGACTTGGAGTCAACGTCTGGTGCCTCGATTGATTCCAACGCCGCAAGCGCACTGCCCGCCGCTCCCACCTTTCCCTCGCTCAGGTTGAGCGCGACTCGAGCACAACATGCCAGTGCTCGAGAGCTGAGTTCGCGTGACCACGTCGATTCTCCCTTGTCGAACTTTGCAAGCAGTGATCTGGTCTCGCGCGTGTTGCCAATGATGGCGTTCAGGTATGCCGCTTCGGCGATGGCGTCAGCCGTGGAATCTGACTCGGTGGCGGCAGCGTAGGCTGCCTCAAGTCCCTCCGACAGATTCCCTAGCTCCGCCATGGATATCGCAGAAATTGACTTGGAGGACGCCACAATAGGAGTTCCTGCGTCGGTCTGTTGCAGCTCTGAGATGGCTTGAGCCGCTAGCCGATTGGCATCTGAATACCGACCCCGGGCAAGTTCGCCATTCGCCGTGTTGTGCAATGAAACCCCAGCAAAGTAGTGAAGCTGGGCCCTGCGCTGATCGGCTGCGAGTCTGGCAAGTGACCTGACGGCGTCAGTGATGCTCCCACCATCGTTTGCTCGAAGCATCTGGCGCCACGCCAGCGCCACTTCGCGCAGGGGCGAGGGAACATCCGGCAATGTCGCGATTTCGTGTATCTGCTTCGCAAGCAGAGCACCTTCTCCATCGATGTGAAAAGCAGCAGCCCGTGTGAGAGCTATCAGCCCCTGTTCTTCTGGGGTGAGAGCCTTCGCATCCAATGTCGCGAGCAAGCTCAGAGCAGCTGAGGTCTGCCCATCGCTGACCAATGCTCGCGCTTTGATGACCTCGACTGATGGGGGTGGCGCAGTGTCAGGCATCAGATCCACGATTTGCACCGCGGCACCCCACGCTCCAGTTCCGAGTGCCTCACTCGCGGCTGAGCCCATCACCCTCATGGCTTCATCCGGCTCTTGAGCCAATGCGAAGTGCTTCGCTGACACCAGCCAATCGATGGCCTCGGCATCGATGGCGATCGCCAAGTGCATCCGCCTAATCTCCGTGGCCGATGCGACGAGCTCCAGGTGGTGTGCCAGGAACTGCCTGAATAGTGGATGGATGCGTCCGCCAGTCTCGGCACCTCGATCAGCGAAGAGCCCCAAAGTCTCAGCATCTTCGAGGGCGGCCCCGACCGCCTCGGCGTCAGGCGGATCTGGAACGACCGACAGCGCAGCACTGACAAGCTCAGGCCGAACGCGGTCGATCAGCGATGCATGGATAAGGATGCGCTGTGTCCTTGCCGACAAACGTGTCAGGACCTCTTCTGCCAGGAAGTCGTAGATGGGCCCCTTGGCTCCGTCGAGAGCCTCGATGAACGCTGCAACTTCGCTGGGGCGGCTGACAGCGATCGAGGCTGACACCAGTTGCAGGCTTGCAGCCCATCCCTCGGTTCGCTCCGCGATAACGTCGCAAGCATCTTGGTCCAGGGGTTGGCGATAGGTGACTGAGAACAGTTCGTTGATCTCAGGTTTGGTGAAACGCAGGTCATCGATGGTCAGCTCTGAGACCTGGCCCTGAGCCAGTAGTCGACCCAGGGCCAGATTGGGTCTGCCCCGGCCGGACAGGATGATGCGCAAATCTTGGGGACCGCGCTCAAGAAGCCTGCCAAGGATCATGCGCACATCCCCAGACCGCTCGATCAGGTGGTAATCATCAAGGATGATGTCAGTCGGACCCAGGTCGAGAGTGCCAAGGTCAGCCAGGAACTGGCTGAGCACGACCTCGCGCGACGAGCCCATGGCTGCGACGTGCCGCAATAGCGCCTCAGTCGATCGGCCGAAGTCCGGAGCGACCTCGCGCATGGCGGCCACCATGTAGCTCAGGAACGTTATCCAGTCGCCATCCGAAGTCTCGATGCGGTACCAGACGCACTTCGCGTTCGAGTTCAGGGCGTGCTCATTGAGAAGTGTGGACTTCCCGTATCCAGCTTCAGCCGAGACGAGGATGAGGCGCGCCCTGGTCTGACGTTCGAACCACCCTGCGAGTCGCGGGCGGGTCATGACCGAGCGTCCGCGGGTGGCAGCGGCGATCTTGCTCGCGATGATCGCCAGCCCCGAGGTGTGGGCGCCGACCGCCCCCGAGCCTGCGTCACTGGCCTGGTCATGGTCAGTGGGCTGGAGCGGCAAGCCAGTCGGGTGCTCTTTGGTCACCATCTGTCTTGACATGCGGGCATCTTCAGGGTGAGCACTCAACGCCCACTTAGACCGATGTGGATAAGTCGGGCTATGTGCCCTCGTAGTCGAAGAAGATCTTCAATTCCACGTGGTACTCGACCACCTCACCGTCATCCACCTTCGCCGTGTGCCGAACGACCTCCACTTGTCGGATGTTGCGGACGGTCTGAGATGCCCGAGCAACCGCATCAGCCGCCGCAGCGCTCCAGGACTCGGGGCTGCTACCGACCATCTCGCGGATGATGATGACTCCCATGGCGCGTTTCTCCTCTCCTTCTCGATCGCCCCGCCGCCGTCCACGAAGTGTAGGCAGTCGCGCATGGCCCGCGGCTATCGGTGACTATGCGTACGCACTCTCCGCATAGTGATCCTCGGCGACGTATGACACGAAGCGCGTCTGGCGCTTCCTGAACCACAGCTTGGTTTCGCCGGTGGGACCATTGCGGTGCTTGGCCAGCTTGAGGTTGATGACCTCGCCTTCCTGTCCATGATCGTCAGGTCCACGTTCCTGCTCACGCCACAGGAACATCACCATGTCCGCGTCCTGCTCAAGCGCTCCTGACTCGCGCAGGTCGGACAGCCTGGGCTCGCCCTTTTCGCCGCGGTTCTCAGTCTGCCGGGAGAGCTGCGACAGCGCCACGAGCGGTACCTGCAACTCGCGGGCCAACGCCTTGAGGCTGCGCGAGATGTCGCTGACCTCCTGGACACGGTTGGAGTCACGCGACGTGACGCTCGACTGCATCAGTTGCAGGTAGTCGACGACGATGAGGTCGAGACCGGACTCCGCCTGCAATCGCCGCGCCTTGGTTCGCAGTTCCATGGCGCTGATATTGGGTGTGTCATCGATGAAGATCGGCGCCTCGGCCAGCTTGTTCATGGCAGGCGCGAGTCGCGTGAAATCCATCTCCTCGAGAAACCCGGTACGGAGGCGCTGAGAATCGATGTTGGCGACCGACGAGAGCAGCCGCAGCACCAACTGCTCCTTGCTCATCTCCAGGCTGAAGACACCGACCACCTTGCCCTCGTTCACCGATGCGTGCTCAGTGAAATTCAGTGCCAGGCTGGTCTTGCCGATGGACGGTCGCGCCGCGACGAGGACCAGATCGGACTTCTGCAGGCCCGTCGTCAGCGTGTCCAGGTCGGCGAAGCCCGTTCGGATGCCGCTGATCTCACCCTTGTGCTGGTGCAGGTAGTCGAGCCTGTCGTAGGCGCTGTGAAGCAGGGACTTCAACGGCGAGAAGCCCAATTCAACTCGCTTCTCCGATACCGCGAAGAGCTCGGACTCGGCCTGATCGATGACGTGCCCGATATCCCCGTCTTCCTCGTAGCCCAGCCCCGCGATCTTGCCGGCGGCTCTGATGAGGTTCCGTAGCACGCTCTTGCGCTCGACGATCCGGGCGTAGTGAACCGCGTTGACCGCCGTTGGCGTGAGGTTGATGAGGCTGGTCAGATAGGCCGAGCCGCCGATCTCATCCAGGCGCTCCTGGCGCTCGAGCACCTCGCTGACCGTGACGATGTCTACTGGCTCGCGATGCTCGTAGAGTTCGATGACCGCCGCATAGATGGTGCCGTGATGCTGGCGATAGAAGTCGTCAGGCTGGAGCAGCTCCGCGACTTCGATGACGGCATCCTTGTCGATCAGCAGCGCGCCCAGGACCGACTGCTCGGCTTCGATGGATTGGGGCGGTAGGCGATCGATGGACACGAGGTACTCCGGGAAGGATCTGGTGGACGTACAAAGCCGAACGGTGGAACGTCGACCGATGTTCGCTGCTGAATCCATGCTCTCGCAAGGTGCTACTCCACGAACTGACGCAAAACTCTCCACCAAACGTGTGGATAACCCGTGGAAAAGCCGCGATCGGCCAGCGTGACGAGTCAGTCGACCCTGCGAATGACCCCAACGACCTTGCCCTGGATGCGTACGTTCGGATAGAACTGTGGCTCGTACGCGTCATTGGCCGGCTGCAGTCGAACGCGATCGCGCTCCTTGAAGAATCGTTTGAGCGTGACGGCATTCTCCTCGACCTGGGCAACGATGATGTCCCCGTCGAGAGCGGTCTGCTGCTCGCGAATGACCACCAGGTCGCCATCCATGATGTGTGCGTCCACCATGGAGTCGCCTCGAACACGTAGTACATAGGTGTCCGAGCTGGTATTGATGATGTCGGGCACGGCAACGGTCTCCGTTGCCTCCTGGTACGCCTCGATGGGCCCACCAGCGGCGATCTCGCCGATCACGGGGATGGTGTTGGCGCTCCGCTCAGTCTTGCTGGTCAGTACGTCGCTGCCTACACGATTGGACAGCATCGCCGCCGGCTTGAGGCGCAACGCGCGCGACTGTGTGGCGTCGCGCTCCAGCAGGCCTTCCTTCTCCAGGCCCGACAGATGGTGGTGCACCGCTGACGTCGAGGCCAGGCCCACGGCGGCGGCGATCTCGCGAACGGACGGCGGGTAGCCGCTTTCACGGACGGTGGCGGCGATATAGTCGATGATTCGCTGCTTGCGAAGTGCGTCGTGCTTGGTCAAGGGGCCTCCTTGATGGAACAGTACCGAACAGGTGTTCCAATGTCAAGCGGCGCGAACGCACCGGGACGGAACGGTGCGATGGACCGACTCGCAGGGGATCTGGTGTCGGCACCACCATCCCATGCCCAAGTGAGAACGACGCCCCAAGGGTCATGACCATCGTGCTGGTCCGACCTACCGATGGCTTCGCTAACCTATGTCAGCAGGGAACGTTCCCCGAAGTGAGGGTGATAGACTCTCGCTCCCGATGGCCCTCCGAAATACCTTCAAGCTGGGGCTGACCGCGTTCAGTTTCTGGCCCTTCCTCCCGGTCGCCGCGCGCGCTCCGATCTATGGCCGGCTCATCTTCGAGCTTGCGATCGACTCCAGGGTGCCCTGGTCGAGGAAGGCGATCCTGGGGATCGCTGCGGCATACGTCATGTCGCCGATCGACTTCATCCCAGACTTCATCCCCTTCATCAGCCGGGTCGACGACGTCATGGTTACGATCATCGCGCTCGATCTCTTCCTTGAAGGGATCCCGCGCGAGCTCATGATCGAGAAGATGTATACCCTTGGTATCGACGGCCGTGAGCTGGAGCGCGATATGGAGGCAGCTCGTCGCTTCCTCCCGCTGCCCATCCGCACCATCGCACGACGACTGCCGGCACTCATCGAGGCCAGCGCCGATGTCGTCCGGGCCGAGCTGGAGTCTCGCGGCTACATCCACATACAAGACAAGGACATGGAGGCTATCGAAGCGTGAAGGTCATCCTCACCGAAGACGTTAACCCACTCGGCAAGAGTGGTGAGCTCAAGGACGTCGCCAACGGCTATGCCAGGAACTACCTCATACCTCACAACCTCGCCGTGCCGGCCTCGGGCGGGACGTATCGGGCCTGGCAGCATGACATCGCCAGCCGCGAGGAGCAGCGCAAGAAGGAACGCGCGGAGGCTGAGATCGCCGCGACCCGGATCGCCAGTACCACGCTCACCCTGGGCGTCAAGGTCGGTGAAGGCGGCAAGCTCTACGGTTCCATCACTGCGAAGGACATCGCCGACGCCCTGGCGCGACGTGGCATCGCCATCGATCGCCACCGCATCGACCTCGACGAACCGCTGCGGCAGCTGGGTACCTACAAAGTGGCCATCCGCGTGACGAGTGGCATGACGCCCGAGGTCACCGTCGCTGTCGAGCCCAAGGGCTAGCCGCAGCGGGCTTGCCCGCCAAGACATCATGGAGCGGTGAACCGCGCCACCAAGCTTCACGTCGACCTGGACGCTTTCTTCGCCGCCATCGAGCAGCGTGATCGGCCAGAGTTGCGCGGCAAGCCGGTGGTCGTGGGAGTGGGCGGTCGCAATGACCGGGGCGTGGTCTCCGCGGCCTCCTACGAAGCGCGTCGCTTCGGCATCCGTTCGGCGATGCCACTTCGTACCGCGGCCAGACTTTGCCGGGACACCGTCTTCGTCCCCGTCGACGGTCGCAAGTACAGCGCGGTCAGTCGCGAGGTCATGGCCATCCTGCGTCGCTTCACGCCTGTCGTGGAGCCCATCTCCATCGATGAGGCGTTCCTCGACGTTGCCGGCTCAGAGGCCCTTCTGGGAACGCCGGTCGAGATCGCCCAGTCGATCAAGGCCACCATCCACTCGGAGTTGAAGCTGATCGCTTCGGTCGGGGTCGCTTCCACGAAGCTCGTGGCCAAGGTCGCCTCCGACCTCGAGAAGCCTGACGGACTCGTGGTCGTCCCCTTCGGCACTGAGGCCGCATTCCTGGCGCCGCTGCCGATCTCGCGCTTGTGGGGCGTCGGCGAGAAGACCGCTGGTGTGTTGACCGAGTTCGGCGTCCGGACCATCGGTGACCTTGCTGCACTGCCTGACGATCTGTTGACCCGTCGGTTTGGGAAACAGGGGCCCGTGCTCGCGCAGCGGGCACGTGGCATCGATCCCTCACCCGTGACCGCGAGCGACCCCGCACGTTCGGTCAGCCACGAGCACACCTTCGATATCGACACATCGGACACCGAGGTCCTGGAGCGTACGTTGCTTGCGCTTTCGGAGGGTGTGGCTGGCCGATTGCGCGCTGGTGGGGTCAAGGCGCGGACGATCACAGTGAAGGTCCGCGACTCATCCTTCGCAACCATTTCGCGGCAGCGAACGTTGCAGGCACCGACGGACCAGACCGAGACGATCTTCGCCACCGCCGTCGACTTGGCGCGGCCACACCTCAAGGGCATCCGCGTTCGCCTGCTCGGCGTGGCGGCATCGCACCTTGCCGACGGTCAGCAGTTGTCTCTCTTCGTGGAAGATGAGCGCAAGCGGCGAGCCGCTGAAGCTGCCGATGCCATCCGGCGGCGCTACGGATCGAGTGCGATCCGCCGCGCCCGACTCCTGGACAGCGGCGTCGCCGAGCCATTCGAGCGAGATCCCATGACGGCCCCTGATGGTGGCAGTGTCGGCCGCGCCACTCCGGATCGACTCGACGACCAGGACTGATCCACGGCCGTGGCTCGTGACAGGGGAGCTGGCACGGCGCCGCGAGAAGGTCGTGCTCGATCCCGGCGAAGGGTTGACATTCGAACGCATGTTCGGATAGCATCGCGCAGCCGTAACAGAACAGATGTTCGACAGGCTGGCCCGAAACGTGCCCCTCGGCGCCGTCTTCCGCACAGAGGAGCAAGCCATGTTCAATCTCAGCATCAGCAACTCTCACGTCAGCGTCGATGGTGCATCCGGCCGTCCTCGGGCGATCCGCTCGAATGGCGAGCAGATCGTCTTGACCTCGCTGGACGCGGTCCGGGATGAGACAGCCGCATATCCGCTCGAGACCGGGCCGCGCACCGTGTTCATCGTGCGCGCCCAGGAGCGCCGCTATCGGCTCGTCCACCTGCTCCGCGACGGAAGCTGGACGGTAGAGGAGTTGGCCCCCCCGACCGTGGGACTCGCCGACGCCGCCTAACGTGGCCCACGCTCGGGCCTATGACCTCCGGAAGCACCGGCGCAGTGCATGCGAGAATGCGGTTGATGACCGATTCGATCGAGCGCACTGCAGATTCGACCGTCGGTGCCTTCGGTGAGGCACTAGCGTCAGCCCGGCCCACGCCGGGGGGCGGTGCGGCGGCGGCGGTGACCGCGGGCCTCGCCGCCAGCCTGAGCTCGATGGTGGTCCGCCTATCGCGTGAGCGTCCCCGCTATGAGCAGCATGCCGACCTGCATGCTCATGCGCTGGCTGCCTCGGAAGCGGCACGACAACGGTTCCTCGACCTGGCTGATGACGATGCAACTGCATATGCCTCGTACCGTTCAGCTCGGGAGCTGCCAAGCGGCACTCCGGTTCAGGTCGCCCAACGTTCCGCAGCTATCCGGGATGCGGCGCGCCAGGCCACGGTCGTACCGCTGGACGTCGTCAAGGCCTGTCACGCGCAGATCGAACTCGTTGACCGACTCGTGGGCCGGACCAACGTCAACGTAGCCAGTGACCTCGAGGTCGCGGCCCTGTTGTGCGAGAGCGCCGCACGCAGCGCAGCATCAAATGTCAGAGCCAATCTGCGTTCCATCGGTGATGAGGGCTATGCCCATGCCGTGGTGGCTGAGCTGGACCAGCGCTTGCAGCAGATCCAGGCTGCTGCAGATCGGGCAAGGGAACGGATCGCCAACGGCGGCGAACGTCAGCCAGAGGCCACATGACGGAACGGGGGGAGCCACGTAGCGCCCGGATCCTGGACGGCCGGGCGGTGGCTGCTGACATCGATCTCGAGACCACACGCGAGCTCCGCGACATCGCTGCGGAGCGTGGTTCGATGCCGCAGGTCCGTGTGGTCATGTGCGGCGACGATGCTGCCTCCGCCGTCTACGCACGACGCATCCTGAAGTCCGCCCAGCGCGTGGGTACCTCAGGAGAGCTTGTCGAGTTGAGTGCCGGTTCTGGCGCTGACCGCATCCGGGCTACCCTCCGAAACGCGAGTCGCGACCCTGACGTCGGAGGTGTCATCCTGCAGTTGCCGTTGCCAGGCGGACTGCAGGCGTCTGATGTCATCGGAGCGCTTGACCCCGGCAAGGATCTGGATGGTATCCATCCTGTGAATGCGGGCCTCGTCTCGCGGGGCCACGGTGGCTTCGCGCCATCCTGTGCGGAGGCGGCCGTGCAGATACTCAGGCGATCGGACATCCCCATCGCTGGCCGGCCCGCCGTGGTGATCGGGCGGAGCAACGTGGTCGGAAAGCCGGCGCAACTCTTGCTCATCGATGAGAGTGCCACCGTGACCGTCTGCCACCGACAAACACGGGACGTCGCGTCGATCTTGCGCCAGGCGGAGATCATCGTGGTCGCAGCTGGCTCCCCCGGCCTGATCCGCGGTGGGGTCATCGCCCCTGGTGCAGTGGTCATCGACTGCGGCATCAATGTCGACGACGATGGCCGCGTGGTCGGAGACGTCGATCTAGACTCGGTGTTGCCGGTCGCTGGAGCGGTCACACCTGTCCCCGGGGGCGTCGGTCCGGTCACCAACGCCGTCCTGATGAACCACCTCGCAAGGGCTGCCCGTGCCCAGCTTGACGGCATGCCCGGCAACCAGCCCGCGGAGACAAACGTCACATGACCATGCCCAGCAGCCTTGAGATCGCACAGGAGGCGGCACTCCGCCCGATCGCGGACATCGCCGATGCGATGGGGCTGCTGCCGGATGAGGTCGAGCTCTACGGGCGGTACAAGGCCAAGATCAGCCTCGCCGCGCTCGACCGTCTGGAGGACCGGCCGGACGGCAAGGAGATCATCGTCACCGCAGTCACGCCCACGCCTCTCGGCGAGGGCAAGACCACCACTACGGTCGGGCTTGCCGAGGGCCTCAATCGCATCGGCGTCAAGACGGCGGTGGTGATCCGGCAGCCCTCACTGGGTCCGGTCTTCGGCATCAAGGGCGGTGGCGCCGGTGGCGGCTACAGTCAGGTCTTGCCCATGGAGGACATCAACCTCCATTTCACTGGTGACATCCATGCCATCAGCGCCGCCCATGACCTGGGTGCCGCGTTCCTCGATAACCATCTCGCTCGAGGCAATGCGCTGGAGATCGATCTCGACACGATCCGTTGGCCCCGCGTCATCGACGTCAACGACCGCGCCCTCCGGAGTGTTCGCCTCAGCGTCGGCGAGAAGGTCGGGGTCGAGCGAGATAGCGAGTTCCATATCACCGCTGCGTCGGAGGTGATGGCCATCCTGGCCCTGGCGGGCGATCTGCAGGACATGCGGGCCCGCATGGGCCGGGTGATCGTGGCCATGAACCGGAGCGGTGGCGCTGTCACGCTGGAGGACCTCAAGGTGGCTGGCTCCATGACCGTGCTCATGCGGGAAGCCATCAAGCCCAACCTCGTCCAGACGGTCGAAGGCGGTCCAGCCTTCGTTCACGCGGGGCCATTCGCGAATATCGCCCACGGGAATTCGTCGGTCGTAGCCGACCGTGTCGCGCTCAAGCTCAACGACGCCATCTGCACGGAAGGCGGATTCGCTGCGGACATGGGGTTCCAGAAGTTCGTCGACATCAAGTGCCGACTGTCTGGACTGCGCCCTTCGGTAGCCGTGATCGTCGCTACCATCCGGGCGCTCAAGATGCACGGTGGCGTCGGTGACGTCGTGGCCGGGCAGCCGCTGGACCCGGCGCTGCTGCAGGAAGATCCCGATGCGGTCCGGCGCGGCGCGGAGAACCTGCGTCAGCACCTGGCCATCGTGGCCAACTACGGCATCCCTGCCGTCGTGGCCATCAACAGCTTTCCCAGCGATTTCAGCTCGGAGTTCGAGGCTGTGCGCCAGGTGGCGGGCGAAGCCGGAGCCGAGGACGCAGTCGTCTCTGACCACTTCGCCCGTGGCGGCGAGGGCGCCGAAGACCTGGCCCGCGCGGTGTGGGCGGCCGCGCAGCAGGGTGCGCCGGACTTCCGCTTCCTTTCGGGCGAGGAAGTCACGCTACGTCAGCGCATCGAGCACATCGCAACGCGCGTCTACGGAGCCGATGGTGTGGACCTCGCCCCAGAGGCAGAACGGGCTATCGAGTCCATCGAACGTCTGGGCTTCGCCACGGTCCCGGTCTGTATGGCCAAGACGCAGTCGTCATTGAGCCACGATCCGACGCTCAAGGGACGGCCCACGGGCTGGCGGCTGCCGGTCCGCGACCTGCGACTGTTCGCCGGTGCCGGCTTCGCGACTGCCTATTGCGGGAACATGATGACCATGCCCGGCCTGCCTACGCGGCCCGCCGGCGAGGACGTCGACATCGACGCCGACGGCAGGATCGTAGGGCTCTACTAGCGGTCAGTGGCCCCCGGCCACAAGGAGCGCCAGCACCAGGATCACACCGATGGCAGCGCCAGCCACGGCATAGCCCCACGTGGCCGTGTCGATCGGCCCGAGCGGCTCAGCAGGGGACTCGTGCCCATGGCTGGCATCGTGCGTGTCCTGGGCGTCGTGCGGTGCCGCGGATGGGCTATGGGCGTCGGACATGCCCACAGTATCGGTCATCGTTGCGGTTGAAGGGCGTCGGTGACGACGTCATCGACCGTCAGCGGCGACGCCACTACGGATTCGGGCAGGGCCGCCATGATGTCGATGCCCGACTGCCACGCAGCGCGATCGATGGCTGCCCACGCCATGTGCGTCGGTGTACGCATCGGTCCACGTGCCGATGGTTGCCTCCAGGATCGCCGATTGCGTCTCCGGGTCGCCGGCCAGTTCGGGAACAAGCGCAAAGGTGGCGTCCAGTCCGAGCTGCGGATCGGCCACGATGTCCTCCATCGCGCGCACCGTCGCGGCCGTGAACGCCCGCAGCGCATCACCCTTTGAATCCAGCGTGTCTCGGCCGACAACGAGACCCGGACCAGGAAGCTGTGCATCGTCGGGCGCCTGCAGCTCGTTGACATCGCGACCCTGGAGGCGGAGCTGTACGGGTTCATTCGTGGCGAAGCCCGTAGCCGCGTCGACCTGGCCCTCGGCAACGGCGACGCCCTGCCCGAAGTCGGGGTAGGTCACGATCTCGAGGTCGTCAGGGGTGAGACCGGCACTCGCGAGCATCGCCTGGAGCGCGATCCAGGATGAACCGTAGCGGCCCGGGATTCCCACCGACTTGCCCGCCAGGTCTGAGACGGACTCGATGCCGCTCTCCGCGAGTGAGAACACGACGTTGGGGTTGCGCGCATAGATGGTCGCCCCATACAGCACGGGAATGCCCTGGCTGACCGCAGGGATGACACTCGTGCCGTCGCCTATGCCGACGTCCACGCTGCCTTGTGCCAGGAGCGTGATCAGCTCCGGGTCGATCTTGTTCTGAAAGGTCACATCAAGACCCGCCTCGTCGTAGTAGCCGGCTTCGTCAGCCAGATAGAACTGGGCGAACTGGACGCTGGGGATGTAGCCCAGTCCGACGGTGAGCGGGACACGCTCGGCCGGAGCTGGTGTGTCTGACTGGGCCAACGCTGAACTCACCGATGCCATCGCCAACACGGCAGCTGCGACGGTGGCGAAGGTGGCTTGGGATCGAGTCGGCGACGGAGTTTGATCCATGGTCGCGTGCGGTTCCTTTCCGGGGACTATGTGAGGCTGCGGATGAGGCGTCGCTCGACAGCCACGACGATGAGATAGAGGACGATGCCGAGCAGAGCGATGGTCATGAGGGTAGCGAACATCAGAGGGATGTCGAACATGCTGCCCCGCGACAGGTTGATGAGTACACCCAGTCCGCGATCACCACCGGCCCATTCGGCCACGATCGCGCCGACGACCGCCAGCGTCACTCCGATTCGCAGACTGCCCATGATCTGTGGCAGCGCAGAAGGCACTTCGATGTGCATCAGGCGCTGCCAGCGTGTCGCACGCAGGCTCCTTCCCAACTCCTCCAGTCGTGGGTCGACCGAACGGATGCCCACCATCGTGCCGACCGCGATGGGGAAGAAGCAGATGAGTGCACAGATGAAGAGGCGGCTGCTGAGCCCGGTGCCGAACCACAGTGCGATGAGCGGAGCCAGCGCCAGGATGGGTGTCGCCTGGGCGGCCACGATGTAGGGGGACAGCATCCTCGCCGCGAGCCGGGACCGAGCCAGAAGGATCCCGGTCAGGATTCCCGCGGTTGCTCCCACGAGCAGGCCCAGCAGCACCTCGGACAACGTGGTCATGAAGTGCGGCCCGATGATGCCGTCGGTCCAGCCGCTGACGAAGCGCTCTGCCACCGACCCCGGTCCGGGCAGGATGTACGGCTGGTATCGCCCCAGCACCACGACGAGTTGCCAGACCACCGCGAAGATGACGGCTGCCGCGACGACCGGGGCGGCATCATGGAACAGCTGTCGAGGCCAGCCGCGCCGTCCCCGCCGCACCAGTCGCGCCGTCGCAGCCGGTTCGTTCGATCGGCTCATGCTGCTATCTCCCCGGCGTCGCGCGCGGTGGCTGCCAAGACCCTGCGAACCTCATCGCCGGCAGCGTTCAGGGGCGCCGCATCGGCACCGGCTCGGCGTCGCGGTCGCGCGGCGGTCACAGGCACCTCCGCGACGACGCTCCCCGGTCGCGGCGACATGACGAGCACCCGGTCCGAGAGGAAGACCGCCTCGGCGATGCTATGGGTGACCAGCACGATGGTCGATCCGGTCTTGCTCCATAGCGCCACCAGTTCGTCGTCGAGTCGCTCACGCGTCATGGCGTCCAGCGCGCTGAACGGCTCATCGAGCAGCAGCACCTTGGGCTCGGGTGCCAGCGTGCGCGCCAGGGCCGCTCGCTGTGCCATGCCGCCGGAGAGCTGATCGGGATAGGCGTGGGTGAAGGCACTGAGGCCCGTCAAGGCCAGTACTTCCTGCGACCGCGACTCCCTCGTTGCGCCATCAACGCCAGCCAGCTCCAGTGGAAAGCCGACGTTGGCGAGCACGTCTCGCCACGGCAGCAATCGCGGTTCCTGGAAGACGAGGCCCACTCGTGGGTCGACTCCTTCGACCTCGGCCCCGAAGGTGCGCACGATCCCGCTATCGGCTGGCAGCAGCCCGCCGATGACGCGCAACAGCGTCGACTTGCCACAACCATTGGGCCCGACGATGGCCACGATCTCGCGTTCGGCCACCCGCAGGCTGACGTCCTCGAGCGCGATGAGCCGAGTGTCCCTGATGTCATAGCCGCGGGATACCCCGCGCAGCTCGATGGCGTCCAAAGTGGTGCGACCTCCGGCCGGGCCTTCGGACCTCATGAGTCTGGAGATCGAAACGAACACACCGACATGACGTCGGCTGCTCGGGACGCGAGCGGCCATGCGCCGACCGGACGGGCCGACGGCCACCTCTCTCCTTCTCTCATCCGGACTATGACCGTCGGCTCCCTGCAAGGGATCCACCGCCACCGTGAGGTGGACGGGTCGTGGGCTGGCGGCCGGACCCTTGTCCTGAACCACCGACCACCGGTAGGGGATTTCACCCGACCCCGAAGGCGAGGCGTGCTATTGCGATGTTGTGACCTGACTATACCAGCGCCGCAGGCCCATTCCTTGGACGCGATTCGTCCTGCTTGCCATCGGCCTATCGGCTACTGCACGTTCCGTGGTTCTGGTGCATCCTTGCGCCTCAATGACGAGCCGGACTACCCCAGTCGGCATCTTCGTCATCGCCATAGCCGGACTGTTCGCCGCCGGCTGTAGTGCGCAGACGAGTGCCGTGTTCGAAGCTCTAGTGGACTCCGCGAGGGCGCCAGCGTCCGCGTCGGTGGACGGCACGACCGGTGATGCTGCCCAGGGCAGTAGCTCGGGCACGTGGTGGTCCAGCCCCGACGGGTACCGCATGGATCTGCCCGCGGGGTGGTTCGGCGTGAGCGTCGATGGTGCCAAGGCGGAACAGTTGATCGCCGCCGTATCCGCCACCCAACCGGGCCTGGCACAGCGCATGGACTCCGTGTTGGGTAGCACCTCGTCGCGCGTCAGCGGCATCGCCGGTGACCCGGCTGGAGTGGAGCCTGGACCCTTGCTCCTGGTGCTCGCACAGCCTGGTGGCGGCCGCAGCAAACACGAGATGAAGTTGTTCGTCAAGCGTCAGATCGGCCAGCTGCCCGGACTTGCGGCCGGCCCATTCCTGAAGGATGCCGAGCTGCCGAGCGTGCGAGGATGGCGCTTCGACTACAGCGTGGACGACCCGGACACCGGAGTGTTGCGGGTGCGTTCCTACCTGCTCCTCTATGGCAGTGAAGCCTACCTCGTCAGTTTCGTGGCTCCGGAAGAGATCGCAGACGAACAGGACACCCTCTTCGATGCCATCGCAGCCAGCCTCCGTGTCGGGGTCTGAGCCGCCGCCTGAACGCTTGAGCAGACGCCCTGGCGTCGAGATCCGCGATGTCACAGATGCGACGACATTCGCGCTCCTGCCTCCTTGTGCCGATGCCCGGTTCGACCACCGTAGCTGCGACTATTGGGAGGACGACGTTCGCGGTGCCAAGACCGCCCGACCTGGCTGGTGGCAGGACAGGCCGAGCAAACCCAGACCGGCATCTCCTCCGCTCCGGTCGGCCAATCCCTTCGCACCGCCGCCTCGCGATCCCGCTGAGATCAACCCGTTCGCTCGATCCGAGGGCGCAGCCGGCGACGTACAGGCCCGGGAGGATCTCTTCGCGGTGCCCGAGTTCAATCCGTTCGCGCCGGCGCCGGCCGTCGATCCCGATGCGGTGACCCAGGACGCACCGAGCAAGCTCCGTCTGCTCGATCGTGGGCGTGCGGTCT
Organism: uncultured Chloroflexia bacterium; assembly: GCA_963764785.1. Classification (GTDB taxonomy): domain Bacteria; phylum Chloroflexota; class Limnocylindria; order Limnocylindrales; family CSP1-4; genus JAFMJV01. The sequence goes on from CAVXTU010000001.1 coordinate 965,487, forward strand.
TCGGTTCCTATGCCAAGGTCCTGTTGCTTCCAGGGTGAGCCCGTGGGGTTCGCCCAGTTCGGCCCTGTGTCGGCCTACCCCCGAGCGCAGCATATCCGTGAGCTTTACCCGCGCTTGCCGTCGTCGCCATTGCCAGCCGTCATCACGTGCATCGCCATCGGCCCTGCTGCCCGCGGCATGGGTTTGGCCAAGGATCTGGTCGGCGCAGTGGCGGATGACCTCGGGGACCGCGGGTTCGCGGCCGTCGAGGCCTATCCCGACCTGACACTCGGGCCAGACGAAGCTTCTGCCGCTGATCCGGCGTTCTGGATCGAATGCGGTTTCCTGCTTGTCGCTGAGGACGAGCGCTACCCGGTCATGCGTCTCGAGCTTTCCTGACGGGCTGTCGCGTGTAGCTGCGCTAGCCTCTGGGCCATGGAGCGCCTCCTTGAATGTGTGCCCAACTTCAGCGAAGGCCAGGACGTCCCGACCCTGGACGCCATCGCCTCGGCTTTCGGAGGGCATCCCGAGACGTGGTTGCTCGACCGAACATCGGATCAAGACCACGGGCGTAGCGTCTACACGCTGGTCGGACACCCCAGTCGGGTCTTGGCGGCGATGGCGGACGCCGTCGGGATGGCGATCGAATCGATCGACATGCGTTCCCAGGATGGTCAGCACCCCCGCATCGGGTCGGTCGATGTCATCCCCTTCATCCCGTTCGCTGGAATGACCATGGAGGATTGTGTCCGTGACGCTCGCGAGTTCGCGGCCGGTATCGCCGAGCGCTTCGCGTTGCCTGTCTACCTGTATGCCATGGCCGCCCGACGCGAGGACCGACGTGTGCTCGCCGGTATCCGTCGCCCAGGGATCGAGGGCCTGAGCGCGGCCATGCTTGATCCCGGCGGCGCACCGGACCTCGGTCCTCGACGGCCGCACCCGAGCGCAGGAGCGGTGTCGGTCGGAGCACGACGCTCCCTCATCGCGTTCAACGTCCAGCTTGGCACTGCGGACGTCGCCCCGGCGCGGCGCCTGGCCCGTCGCATCCGTGAGCGGGATGGCGGGCTTCCAGCAGTGCAAGCGCTCGGTCTGGAGCTGGCCTCACTTGGTCAGGCGCAACTCTCCATGAACATCCTCGACCACGAGCGGACTCCGCTGTGGAGGGTCTGGGAGGAGGCTCAGCGGCTGGCCGCCGCGGAGGACGTGCCGGTGCTTGATGCCGAGCTCATCGGACTGGCACCCTTGGCCGCGCTCATCGACGTCGCGGATCATCTCGGCGTTTCGCCGTCCGACTCCGTCGAGGACCGCCTTGCCCAAGCTGGTTCCTGGCTGCGCATCCGCGATTTCGACCCCAGCATGGCCCTGGAGCTTCGGCTGGCCAGGATCCGCGCCGTCTGATCAGGTTCGGCCGCGTGACTCCAGCATGACGACCGCCGTCTCATTGGGGATCGATGAGATGGTGGCCTTGAGGCTGGCCACGGGTTTGCGGTCTGACACGCTCATCTCCTTGAGGAACTTGTCAAGGTCCGCCTCTGGCTCGGCCGCGGCGTCGGTGATGGGCAGCGGTATGACCATACGGGCGTCGAGTTGGTTCACGAGCTCCGCTGCGTGTGCGGCGCTCAGCTGAGGTCCGATCCCCAGGCAGATGATGTCCACGTGGCCGATCTCCCGGATGGTGTCCTGGTCGAGTAGATGACCCACCTCACCCAGGTGGGCGGCAAAGATGCCGTCCAGCTCGTACACGAACGCCGTGCTCATGCCCCGGGCTGCTCCCTGCTCCTGGTCGCGGAAGGTGCGGACACCGGTGACCATGACGTCGTGCACTTCGTATTCGCCCGGAGAGTCGAGCACGAACGCACTCTCGAGACTGGTCGGGACCGGAACCCCCAACTGGCGTGACATGACACCCGCCTTCGCCTTGCTTCCCGGGCCATCTGCGACCGCTTCATCAGGCCGTCCATACGAGACGATGTCGGCGCTGAGGCCACGGCCGGTCGGCCCGGCGATGGACCGGAACGGGTCTGCGGCAACGACCCCCTCACGCCCCTTGAGTCGAACGCAGGTGCCGCCGTACCAAGTGATCTCCATACACATGGATGGTGCCACACGCAGGACAAAGAAAAGGAACGAGGGGTGCCTGCCCAATCAGCACCCCTCGTTCCAAGAGGGAGGGAGAGGGAACTGTGAAGCATGTACTTCGCGGTTCCGTGGTGAGAACAGTAGCCGCGAAGCGTGAAGGCTCCAGACCTCGAACGGTGAAGAAACCCACATTCGCCCGAACTTTGCGCTTGCTGCACCGCTTGTCCCATAGTGTTCTGGCGCAAGGCTGGCAGAATGCGGACTATGGCAATCATCGATGGTCGTGTCCACGACCCACGTCGCAAGCGACTGTTCACGCTGGCCCTGTCAGCCCTGCTGCTCGCCGCGTTCGGCGCATCGGCCCCTGTTGTCGCCCAGGATGAGTCGCCGCCGCCCGCCCCCTCCGCCGCTTCGACGCCCCTGCCCACGGGTTTCACGCAGAAGATGGCGAACAAGATCGCTGCGGTCATCAAGGCGGTACATCCGGTTCGTGGACTTCCCGCCGCTGACGACGTCACCTATCGGGTCATCGATCCCGCCGAGTTCCTCTCCGAGGTCGATTCCCTCTTCCATGAGCAGTACAGCGACGCATACATGGTCGCCGAGGATGCGGCGTTCACCAGGCTGGGACTACTGAAGCCAGACGACGACCTCGAGCAGCTCACCCTTGACCTGTACGACAGTCAGGTGCTGGCCTACTACGATCCTCGGACCACGACTTTCTCGCTTGTCGGCCCAGTGGACAACATCGGTTCCCTGGAGTCCATCGTGGTGGCGCATGAATACGAGCATGCACTGCAGGACGCAGCCTGGGGACTAGAGGACATACGGGTGAAGGATCTCGATCGTTCGGATGCCATCCTTGCCCAGCAGGCACTCATCGAGGGTGACGCCACCGCCGTCATGTATGACTGGGCCGCGCGTGAGTTGAAGCTATCGGACCTTTTGAAGGTCTCGGCCCAAGCGCTGACCAAGCAGGACCAGCGCCAGCTCAACCGAACGCCTGACATCCTGCAGCGTCAGCTGGAGTTCCCGTACATCGACGGCTACGCCTTCGTGAACGCCATCCGGGGGCGCGGTGACTGGGATGCCGTGAATGCGGTTTGGGACGCCCAACCCGTCTCGACCGAACAGATCCTCCATCCCGAGCTCTATCCCGACGAGCTACCGGTGGACATCACCCTCCCTGACGTCGCTGCCGCTCTGGGACCGGGTTGGGTCACCTCGTATCAGCAGACCCTCGGTGAGATGCAGACGCATGTCTGGGTCGCCGACGGAGGCAAGGCTCGATCGCTATTTCCCGCGCTACCCGCCATGTTGCCCAACGCTGAGGCCGCCGCCGGTTGGGGCGGCGACCGATTGGTCAGTCTTGACGGTCCAGCCGGTGCCTGGGCTGTGGTGTGGCAGACCGATTGGGATAGCAAAGCTGACCAGAAGGAATTCTCCAAGGCGGCCCGCGCAGCCATGAAGGACCTACCCGGCGCTCACTCGGCGACGAATACGGACATCGCTGGAGGGCTATCCTCTCCGGTACTCGTCATGGTGGCCGATAGCGAAGGGACGCTTGACGCCGTCAATGCGACCCTAAGCCTCGAATTCCTGACGCACACGTCGCCGACGAGTGAAGCGAGGAGCGGCGGACGATGAAGAAACGGACACTTGTGTCGGGAACGGCCCAGAAGGGTAGGCCGCATCGCTCGCACGACCGCGCTGAGTCCCGTAAGGTCCGACTGCCATGACTGATGAGAAGCCGGATACCGGCGACCCGACCGAGTCCACTGACCTCTCGCCCGCTCCACCAGACCCGCAGACGCCCGACGCTGCCGCGGAGGAAGTGACTGGCGAGCCTGATGCGGACGCGGTCGATCCAGGCTCGGACTCTGTCCCGGAAGGCGCTACTGAACCTGACGCTGACACCCCTGCGACGGATTCTGCTGCAGACCTCGATCCCGCTGCTGAGAGTAGTGCCGGGCCGGCCGCCGAAGTAGGTGCCGAGGCCGATGCCGATGCCGAGACCGATGCCGAGACCGATGCGGATCTCGAGGCCGATGCCGAGACCGATGCGGACCCCGAGGCCGATGCCGACGGTGGTAACGAGTCGGATGCCGCCCAGTCGATCGAAGCAGCTGATACCGATGTCGCGGCAGTGGCTGGTGCGGGAGTCGCAGGTGCGGCTTGGACCACCACGCCAGTCGCGCCTGATCCCGAGGCCACCGAAGCAGCGCTGGCAGCCCTGGCGGCCGGGCCTGAAGTCACGCTCGAGCCGCCCGATGGCCCGCCACCACCGCCTCCGCCCGGCGACGAGCCCCAGGACGAAGGTACGCCCATCCTGCTGGTGGGTGGCATCCTGGTGGGTGCCTTCATCGTCGCGCTTGCCATCGTCCTGATCCTGTTCCGGCCATTCGACTCGGGTGGGAACGCGATCCCGTCGCCGTCGCCGATCACGACCGAGGCTCCCAGCGCCAGTCCCAGCGCGATCACCTTCGTGGACACGCCCGAGTTCATCGGCGGGACCCTGGAAGAAGCGGAACTCAAGGCCGGGGACTACGGCCTCGTGGTGCGCGCCAATCCCGTGGAGGACGATAAGGTAAGTCCGAACACAGTGATCGACCAGGATCCAGGTCCTGGAGAGTCTGTCGAGGTCGGTACGACCATCGAACTCTCGGTCGCCGTCCCCGTTCCTACGCATCCCGTCCCGGATGTCGTGAACATGTCCCAGGCAGACGCGATCGACGCGATCGAAGAGGCCGGCCTTGCGGTCGGCGACATCTCGAACGAGACCAGCGACAAGATCGTGGCCGGCAACGTCATCGACACCGACCCCGCGGTAGCGACCGAACTGCCGCTTGGAAGCAGCATCGATCTGGTCGTCTCCACCGGCCCGGCCCAGGTGGCCGTGCCCGACCTCGTCGACAGCCCCGAGGCCGACGTGGCCGCGGCCCTCGATGCCGTCGGCCTGGTCGCGGGTGACCGCACCGAGGCCGCCGACGAGAGCATCGTCGCGGGCAACGTCATCAGCACCGATCCGAGCGCCGCCAGCGAGGTCGACCCCGGTTCGGCCGTCGCCTACGTCGTCTCCACCGGCCCGGCCCAGGTGGCCGTGCCCGACCTCGTCGACAGCCCCGAGGCCGACGTGGCCGCGGCCCTCGATGCCGTCGGCCTGGTCGCGGGTGACCGCACCGAGGCCGCCGACGAGAGCATCGTCGCGGGCAACGTCATCAGCACCGATCCGAGCGCCGCCAGCGAGGTCGACCCCGGTTCGGCCGTCGCCTACGTCGTCTCCACCGGCCCGGCCCAGGTGGCCGTGCCCGACCTCGTCGACAGCCCCGAGGCCGACGTGGCCGCGGCCCTCGATGCCGTCGGCCTGGTCGCGGGTGACCGCACCGAGGCCGCCGACGAGAGCATCGTCGCGGGCAACGTCATCAGCACCGATCCGAGCGCCGCCAGCGAGGTCGACCCCGGTTCGGCCGTCGCCTACGTCGTCTCCACCGGCCCGGCCCAGGTGGCCGTGCCCGACCTCGTCGACAGCCCCGAGGCCGACGTGGCCGCGGCCCTCGATGCCGTCGGCCTGGTCGCGGGTGACCGCACCGAGGCCGCCGACGAGAGCATCGTCGCGGGCAACGTCATCAGCACCGATCCGAGCGCCGCCAGCGAGGTCGACCCCGGTTCGGCCGTCGCCTACGTCGTCTCCACCGGCCCGGCCCAGGTGGCCGTGCCCGACCTCGTCGACAGCCCCGAGGCCGACGTGGCCGCGGCCCTCGATGCCGTCGGCCTGGTCGCGGGTGACCGCACCGAGGCCGCCGACGAGAGCATCGTCGCGGGCAACGTCATCAGCACCGATCCGAGCGCCGCCAGCGAGGTCGACCCCGGTTCGGCCGTCGCCTACGTCGTCTCCACCGGCCCGGCCCAGGTGGCCGTGCCCGACCTCGTCGACAGCCCCGAGGCCGACGTGGCCGCGGCCCTCGATGCCGTCGGCCTGGTCGCGGGTGACCGCACCGAGGCCGCCGACGAGAGCATCGTCGCGGGCAACGTCATCAGCACCGATCCGAGCGCCGCCAGCGAGGTCGACCCCGGTTCGGCCGTCGCCTACGTCGTCTCCACCGGCCCGGCCCAGGTGGCCGTGCCCGACCTCGTCGACAGCCCCGAGGCCGACGTGGCCGCGGCCCTCGATGCCGTCGGCCTGGTCGCGGGTGACCGCACCGAGGCCGCCGACGAGAGCATCGTCGCGGGCAACGTCATCAGCACCGATCCGAGCGCCGCCAGCGAGGTCGACCCCGGTTCGGCCGTCGCCTACGTCGTCTCCACCGGCCCGGCCCAGGTGGCCGTGCCCGACCTCGTCGACAGCCCCGAGGCCGACGTGGCCGCGGCCCTCGATGCCGTCGGCCTGGTCGCGGGTGACCGCACCGAGGCCGCCGACGAGAGCATCGTCGCGGGCAACGTCATCAGCACCGATCCGAGCGCCGCCAGCGAGGTCGACCCCGGTTCGGCCGTCGCCTACGTCGTCTCCACCGGCCCGGCCCAGGTGGCCGTGCCCGACCTCGTCGACAGCCCCGAGGCCGACGTGGCCGCGGCCCTCGATGCCGTCGGCCTGGTCGCGGGTGACCGCACCGAGGCCGCCGACGAGAGCATCGTCGCGGGCAACGTCATCAGCACCGATCCGAGCGCCGCCAGCGAGGTCGACCCCGGTTCGGCCGTCGCCTACGTCGTCTCCACCGGCCCGGCCCAGGTGGCCGTGCCCGACCTCGTCGACAGCCCCGAGGCCGACGTGGCCGCGGCCCTCGATGCCGTCGGCCTGGTCGCGGGTGACCGCACCGAGGCCGCCGACGAGAGCATCGTCGCGGGCAACGTCATCAGCACCGATCCGAGCGCCGCCAGCGAGGTCGACCCCGGTTCGGCCGTCGCCTACGTCGTCTCCACCGGCCCGGCCCAGGTGGCCGTGCCCGACCTCGTCGACAGCCCCGAGGCCGACGTGGCCGCGGCCCTCGATGCCGTCGGCCTGGTCGCGGGTGACCGCACCGAGGCCGCCGACGAGAGCATCGTCGCGGGCAACGTCATCAGCACCGATCCGAGCGCCGCCAGCGAGGTCGACCCCGGTTCGGCCGTCGCCTACGTCGTCTCCACCGGCCCGGCCCAGGTGGCCGTGCCCGACCTCGTCGACAGCCCCGAGGCCGACGTGGCCGCGGCCCTCGATGCCGTCGGCCTGGTCGCGGGTGACCGCACCGAGGCCGCCGACGAGAGCATCGTCGCGGGCAACGTCATCAGCACCGATCCGAGCGCCGCCAGCGAGGTCGACCCCGGTTCGGCCGTCGCCTACGTCGTCTCCACCGGCCCGGCCCAGGTGGCCGTGCCCGACCTCGTCGACAGCCCCGAGGCCGACGTGGCCGCGGCCCTCGATGCCGTCGGCCTGGTCGCGGGTGACCGCACCGAGGCCGCCGACGAGAGCATCGTCGCGGGCAACGTCATCAGCACCGATCCGAGCGCCGCCAGCGAGGTCGACCCCGGTTCGGCCGTCGCCTACGTCGTCTCCACCGGCCCGGCCCAGGTGGCCGTGCCCGACCTCGTCGACAGCCCCGAGGCCGACGTGGCCGCGGCCCTCGATGCCGTCGGCCTGGTCGCGGGTGACCGCACCGAGGCCGCCGACGAGAGCATCGTCGCGGGCAACGTCATCAGCACCGATCCGAGCGCCGCCAGCGAGGTCGACCCCGGTTCGGCCGTCGCCTACGTCGTCTCCACCGGCCCGGCCCAGGTGGCCGTGCCCGACCTCGTCGACAGCCCCGAGGCCGACGTGGCCGCGGCCCTCGATGCCGTCGGCCTGGTCGCGGGTGACCGCACCGAGGCCGCCGACGAGAGCATCGTCGCGGGCAACGTCATCAGCACCGATCCGAGCGCCGCCAGCGAGGTCGACCCCGGTTCGGCCGTCGCCTACGTCGTCTCCACCGGCCCGGCCCAGGTGGCCGTGCCCGACCTCGTCGACAGCCCCGAGGCCGACGTGGCCGCGGCCCTCGATGCCGTCGGCCTGGTCGCGGGTGACCGCACCGAGGCCGCCGACGAGAGCATCGTCGCGGGCAACGTCATCAGCACCGATCCGAGCGCCGCCAGCGAGGTCGACCCCGGTTCGGCCGTCGCCTACGTCGTCTCCACCGGCCCGGCCCAGGTGGCCGTGCCCGACCTCGTCGACAGCCCCGAGGCCGACGTGGCCGCGGCCCTCGATGCCGTCGGCCTGGTCGCGGGTGACCGCACCGAGGCCGCCGACGAGAGCATCGTCGCGGGCAACGTCATCAGCACCGATCCGAGCGCCGCCAGCGAGGTCGACCCCGGTTCGGCCGTCGCCTACGTCGTCTCCACCGGCCCGGCCCAGGTGGCCGTGCCCGACCTCGTCGACAGCCCCGAGGCCGACGTGGCCGCGGCCCTCGATGCCGTCGGCCTGGTCGCGGGTGACCGCACCGAGGCCGCCGACGAGAGCATCGTCGCGGGCAACGTCATCAGCACCGATCCGAGCGCCGCCAGCGAGGTCGACCCCGGTTCGGCCGTCGCCTACGTCGTCTCCACCGGCCCGGCCCAGGTGGCCGTGCCCGACCTCGTCGACAGCCCCGAGGCCGACGTGGCCGCGGCCCTCGATGCCGTCGGCCTGGTCGCGGGTGACCGCACCGAGGCCGCCGACGAGAGCATCGTCGCGGGCAACGTCATCAGCACCGATCCGAGCGCCGCCAGCGAGGTCGACCCCGGTTCGGCCGTCGCCTACGTCGTCTCCACCGGCCCGGCCCAGGTGGCCGTGCCCGACCTCGTCGACAGCCCCGAGGCCGACGTGGCCGCGGCCCTCGATGCCGTCGGCCTGGTCGCGGGTGACCGCACCGAGGCCGCCGACGAGAGCATCGTCGCGGGCAACGTCATCAGCACCGATCCGAGCGCCGCCAGCGAGGTCGACCCCGGTTCGGCCGTCGCCTACGTCGTCTCCACCGGCCCGGCCCAGGTGGCCGTGCCCGACCTCGTCGACAGCCCCGAGGCCGACGTGGCCGCGGCCCTCGATGCCGTCGGCCTGGTCGCGGGTGACCGCACCGAGGCCGCCGACGAGAGCATCGTCGCGGGCAACGTCATCAGCACCGATCCGAGCGCCGCCAGCGAGGTCGACCCCGGTTCGGCCGTCGCCTACGTCGTCTCCACCGGCCCGGCCCAGGTGGCCGTGCCCGACCTCGTCGACAGCCCCGAGGCCGACGTGGCCGCGGCCCTCGATGCCGTCGGCCTGGTCGCGGGTGACCGCACCGAGGCCGCCGACGAGAGCATCGTCGCGGGCAACGTCATCAGCACCGATCCGAGCGCCGCCAGCGAGGTCGACCCCGGTTCGGCCGTCGCCTACGTCGTCTCCACCGGCCCGGCCCAGGTGGAGACACCTGACGTGCGCGGCATGTCACTCGAGGACGCACAGGCCGAAGCGGAGCTTTCTCGCCTCATCATGCAGACCACCGATGTCGAGACGAATGATGTCCCACCCGACACGATCGTTTCGCAGGATCCGGTCGGTGGAACACTCGTTGACGTCGGTTCGACCATCGTCGTCTCCGTTGCTGTGGCCATTCCTCCTGTCGCGGTGCCCGACGTTCGAAATCTCGCCGAGACGGACGCGATCGGTGCCATCCAATCCGCCGGTCTCAGCGTGGAACAGGTCGACGAACGTACCAATGCCACGGTCCCGGCTGGCGAGGCGGTCAGGACCGAGCCTGCGGCAGGCGAGATGCTCGAGGTCGGCTCATCGGTCGTCCTGGTCATGAGCAAGGGTCCCAAGCAGGTCGAAGTCCCAGATATCACGGGACTTTCGGAGGACGACGCGATCGGCGCCCTCCAGGGCGCCGAGTTGACTGCGGGCGAGGCCACGCAGCAGTTCAGCGACGCCGTAGCGGCAGGTGACGTCATCAGCTCCGATCCGGCGGCCGGCGCCACCGTCGACGCCGCCAGCACCGTCGACTATGTCGTCAGCCAGGGGGTCGAGCAGGTCGAGGTCCCCGATCTTTCCGGCCCCGCGGCCGACGCAGATCAGACTCTCATCGATGCCGGGCTCGTCGGGAGCAGCAGTGCCGACTTCAGCGGCAGCGTGCCCGTGGGTGAAGTCATCAGCCAGACTCCTGCCGCCGGCGACATCGTCGACATCGGTTCCTCCGTCGACTATGTCGTCAGCCAGGGCGTCGAACAGGTCAACGTTCCCGATCTTTCCGGCCCCGCGGCCGACGCAGATCAGACTCTCATCGATGCCGGGCTCGTCGGGAGCAGCACTGCCGACTTCAGTGAAACCGTGCCTGATGGTGACGTCATCAGCCAGGACCCCGCAGCCGGCGAGCCGGTCGACATCGGGTCCACGGTCGACTACGTGGTCAGCCAGGGACCCACGCCGATCGTCACGGTCCCGAACGTCCGCGATGTGCCTCAAGGCGATGCGGTCGCCTCCATCGAGGCCGAGGGCCTGGTGGTTGGTGAGACCGTCGAACAGTTCCATGAAAAGGTCGCAGCCGGCAACGCCATCAAGACCGATCCAGCCGCTGACTCCGAGGTCCCCATCGGATCGGCGGTTACGTTGTACGTCTCTAGTGGTCCGGCCACGGTCACCATCCCCGAGGTCAAGGACACCCCTGCGGCCGATGCCCAGGCCACGCTCGAGGCCGAGGGCCTCGTGGTCAGCACCGAGGAACGCACCAACAGCAAGATCGCCGCGGGCAACGCGGTCAAGACCGATCCCGCCGCCGGCACCGACGTCGAGGCCGGTGCCACGGTCAGCCTCATCGTCAGCAAGGGCCCCAAGCCTGCCACGGTCCCCGACATCGTCGGTCTCCCCAGGGGCCAGGCCACCTCGGCCATCACCGATGCCAAGCTGAGCGTCGGCGCCGAGACCGTCGTGGCTGACCCGTCACCCAAGAACACCGTGCTGTCCCAGGATCCCCCGGCCGCTGCCGAGGTCCCCGAGGGCACCGCGGTCGATTACAGCATCAGCTCCGGTCCGGCCACGGTCACCATCCCCGAGGTCAAGGACACCCCTGCGGCCGATGCCCAGGCCACGCTCGAGGCCGAGGGCCTCGTGGTCAGCACCGAGGAACGCACCAACAGCAAGATCGCCGCGGGCAACGCGGTCAAGACCGATCCCGCCGCCGGCACCGACGTCGAGGCCGGTGCCACGGTCAGCCTCATCGTCAGCAAGGGCCCCAAGCCTGCCACGGTCCCCGACATCGTCGGTCTCCCCAGGGGCCAGGCCACCTCGGCCATCACCGATGCCAAGCTGAGCGTCGGCGCCGAGACCGTCGTGGCTGACCCGTCACCCAAGAACACCGTGCTGTCCCAGGATCCCCCGGCCGCTGCCGAGGTCCCCGAGGGCACCGCGGTCGATTACAGCATCAGCTCCGGTCCGGCCACGGTCACCATCCCCGAGGTCAAGGACACCCCTGCGGCCGATGCCCAGGCCACGCTCGAGGCCGAGGGCCTCGTGGTCAGCACCGAGGAACGCACCAACAGCAAGATCGCCGCGGGCAACGCGGTCAAGACCGATCCCGCCGCCGGCACCGACGTCGAGGCCGGTGCCACGGTCAGCCTCATCGTCAGCAAGGGCCCCAAGCCTGCCACGGTCCCCGACATCGTCGGTCTCCCCAGGGGCCAGGCCACCTCGGCCATCACCGATGCCAAGCTGAGCGTCGGCGCCGAGACCGTCGTGGCTGACCCGTCACCCAAGAACACCGTGCTGTCCCAGGATCCCCCGGCCGCTGCCGAGGTCCCCGAGGGCACCGCGGTCGATTACAGCATCAGCTCCGGTCCGGCCACGGTCACCATCCCCGAGGTCAAGGACACCCCTGCGGCCGATGCCCAGGCCACGCTCGAGGCCGAGGGCCTCGTGGTCAGCACCGAGGAACGCACCAACAGCAAGATCGCCGCGGGCAACGCGGTCAAGACCGATCCCGCCGCCGGCACCGACGTCGAGGCCGGTGCCACGGTCAGCCTCATCGTCAGCAAGGGCCCCAAGCCTGCCACGGTCCCCGACATCGTCGGCATGCCCGAGGCTGATGCCATCAGCGCACTCCAGGCAGCCAACCTGGTGCCCGGCACTCCCACCGAGGTGATCGATGAGAGCGTCCCGGCCGGTCAGGTGATCGCTCAGGATCCGAATAGCGGAACCTCAGTACCGCAAGGGACGACTGTCGACTACACCATCTCCGCTGGAGCATCCGTCGAACCTCGCGGCGCGGGTGGTTCGCTCGACAACCCGACCCTCAGTGCCCAGCTCGATGAGGTCGCTTCCACGGTTCCGGACATCCGCCAGCTAGCGCTTGGGAACACGCCGTATGACGGTGCCAACCGGGCGGCGCAGGAGTCGCTGCTGTCAGAACGCTCGGCGGTCATGTATGACCCGTCGACTCTGGGCCAGGAACAGGAAGCGCTGGCTCGCATGGGCCTGCTCGGTTCCGGTGATGATCTTGCGGCTCTGCTCGACGAGCTCTATGGCCAGAGCCTGCCGATCGCTTACATCGAGCAACGTGGCCGCCAGTCGATCCTTCAATCCATCGACAAATTCAGTGTCGCCCAACGGGCGGAAGCGGCACGGGAATTCGGTCGCGCCGCCACATCCCAGGCATTCGGGAGTGACGCGATCGGTGTTGGCGATGCCACCAACGGTGACCAGGCATTGGCCGGCGTCGCGCTCCAGCAGGGCGACGGCACCGTGGTCATGCTGGACTGGTCAGCGGCGAACGTGGGCTCCAACAACCAGGCCAAGGTGGACGACGTCGTGGTGCCCGGCAGCGACAGCATCCTGTCATCGATGCCACAGCTGCTCCAGCGGGAGTACACCTTCCCGTTCCTTGAGGGTCGCAATTTTGTCGATCAGGTCAAGGGTGGGGACTGGGCGAATGTCGACGACGCCTGGAGCCAGCCACCGGAATCGACCGAGCAGGTCATGCACCCGAACAAGTACCGAAGCGATCGACCGACCTCGATCGACCTGGATGGCGTCGCCGGCCAGCTGGGTGGTGGCTGGTCGGAGCGATGGCAGCAGACCATGGGCGAGCTCCGCATCGGCGTCTGGCTGGCTGACGGTCAGCCCGGATCCCAGCAAGGTCCCAAGGCACCGGTGAAGCTGCCCAAGGCTAACGCGGCAGCTGGATGGGGAGGCGACCGACTTGTCAGCCTCGATGGCCCCGACGGCTCATGGGCCATCGTGTGGCAGACCAAGTGGGACACATCCGAAGACGTCGGCCAGTTCATCAAGGCTGCCAACGCCGCGGTCGCGGATCTATCGGGTGCACACGCTGTCGTACAGGCCGACGTCTCTGGCGGGCTGTCGGATCCGGCGCTGGTGCTCCTGGCCAGTGACGATGCCTCGCTCTCGCAGGTCGCTGCTGCACTGGGTGTGGATGTCGGCGCCGGCGGCTCGTAGGGCCGGCAACGCTCTTCGTTTGGTTACATCGACTCAGGGGCCGAGATCCCGAGCAATGCCAGAGCGTTTCGGAGGGTCGATCGTGTCACTGCCACCAGCGCGAGGCGGCTGGCACTCGTAGTCGGATCGTCCGGGTCGATGACGCGGCGGTCGCGATAGTAGGCATGGAAGGTGGTGGCCAGCTCCATGGCGTAGGTGGTCACACCTTGTGTCTCCTCGGAGTGGGCGGCATCCTCCACGACTTCTGGCAATCGCAGGACCTCGCGGGCCAGTCCCGCTGCGACGTCGTCGCCGTCGAGTGCACCCGCGAAGCTCGCTGCGGGCATCAGCCCCGACACCTCGGCCTTGGCCAGGATGGAGCTGATTCGAGCGTGCGCATACTGCACGTAATACACCGGGTTCTCAGACGACTGCTTGCGGGCAAGCTCGATATCCACATCGATCGGCGAGCTGGCGCCGCGTGATGCGAATGACCAGCGTGCCCCGTCCACCCCGACCTCTTCGAGCAGCTCATCAAGCGTCAGGAATTCCCCCGAGCGTTTGCTCATGGGGATCTCTTTGCCGTCGCGGATGAAGCGCACCCACGCGACCATCAGCATCTCGACCGCCTCCTGGTCGAAGCCCATGGCCTGAGCGGCATTGCGAACGCGGGCCACGGTGCCGTGGTGGTCGGCCCCCCACACATAGATGAGCTTGTCGTACCCGCGACTGAACTTCTCGGCGACGTACCCGATATCGGACGCGAAGTAGGTCGGCTCGCCCGTTGACCGGTAGATGACGCGGTCCTTGTCGTCACCGAACGTCGTAGAGCGAAACCACGTCGCGTCCTCATGCTCGAAGATATGGCCGCCCGCACGCAGCTTGTCCACGCCTCGGCTCACCCACCCCTCATCGTGGAGACTGGCTTCGCTCTTCCAGATATCGAAGTGAACGCCGAGGCGTTCCAGGCTGGCTTCGATCCCATCGCGGATGCGCGCACCAGCCCACTCGCCGACCACACGGTCGCGGTCGGCTCCCGGGGCGCTGGCGACGTCCCAGACCTCGGCCGGCATGTCGGCAACCAGATCATCGACATATTCGCCGCGGTAAGCCTCCTCCGGCAGGTCCTCGCCGAGCTTCCGCGCGGCCACTGAGCTGCCCAGGATGCGCACCTGGCGCCCCGAGTCGTTGAAGTAGTACTCCCGTGTGACGCGGTGCCCGCCACCCTCGAGAACTCGGCACAGGAGATCGCCCACGAAGGCTCCACGCGCGTTGCCGACCGTCAGCGGACCAGTCGGATTGGCCGACACGAATTCGACGTTCACATGGAGCGGGTCTTCAGGCGTGACTTGACCGAAGTCACTGCCAGCAGCTCGCGCCTCGTCGAGGATACCTTCGAGCCAAGTGGGCGAGAGGCGCATATTGAGAAAGCCCGGCGGAGCGACGCTGACGTCCGAGAGCGTCGTTCCAGCCGACACCGCCTGCAGCGATGTCGCGAGTGCTTCCGCGATCTGCAGTGGTGATCGCCGCATCGGGCGGGCCAGCTTCATGGCCAGGTTCGTTGCCACGTCGCCGTGATCCGGATTCCCCGGTCGCTCCACTTCGATCTTGGGGCGATCGACCGCATCGACTTGCGGAACCGAACCTTCTCGTGTCGCCTCTTCCCATGCGTCCTGGATGGTCGATCGCACTCGGGACCGGACCGAGAGTACCGCCGGAGCCTCGTGGTCGAGGGTCACCGCGGCTCGCCGATCTGGACGACCAGCTCCGGCACTGCTAGTTGCACTGACCCCGGGAAGATCCTGGATGCGGCCTCGAGCGCCGCCCCGGGATCGTGTGCTTCAAGGATATGGGTCAGGATCAGGTGATCAGCTCCACCTCTTCGCGCGACATCGGCCGCCTGCTCGGCGCTGAGATGATTGGCGCTGGCGATGGGCTCCTGCGTGGACCAAAACGCCTCACAGAGGACCGTGTCGCCCGCATGGATGAGCGGAAGCAGGTCGTCGGCCCGCCCGCAGTCGCCGCTGTACACGAGCCCCGGGCCATCTGGCTCCTCGCGGTCCGTGACCCTGAACGCATAGCTGTGCAGCGAGTGCGTGACCGGGTGTGCCTGGAGGATGAACGGCCCGATGACGCGAACGCCTTCGACTAGCTCCGGTCCCACGAGGATATCGAGGAAACCAGGTTCGCCAAGGAAGGCATCGTAGCGGCGGCGAAGCTCGTCGGGCACGTGCAGGCCAACGCTCCGTGGTTCCCCATAGTGGTAGTACAGCAGGTTGCGCAACGGAATGAGGTCGACGTGGTGATCGCCGTGCATGTGGCTGACGACGATGGCTGTGATGGTCGAGGAATCCCGGTGGGGGAACACCGATCCAAGTGATCCCTGACCCAGGTCGAGCAGGATGGCTTCGTCGCCATGCTCGACCATGTATGACGAGGATGGCCGTCCGGGGTGTTCCGACCAGGCGGCCGATGAGCCCAGGACGGTGAGCTTCAGGCCCACGACGATACAGGGTCAAGACTCCGGATCACGTTCCTGCTCCCCTATGTGCTAGCCATCGTCCCGTTCGCCAGTCTGACCGCGACGCCGGCCGCTTCGGTGATGCGATCCGGTAGCACCACGATACCGGCTTCGTGCGCATCCGCCCAGTGTGCATGCTTGCCGCCGACAGCAAGGACCGGGCTATGGCCAAGGCCCCGCAGCGCATGCGCGACTGCGAGTGCAGCGGTCTGGTCCTCGCGCTGAACGACGGCGATGATGGCGACACGCGCACGGTTCTGCTCGATGACGTGAACCCAGCTGTTGACCGGTACGTCAGGGCCCAGATACAGCACGCCCACGCCCTGGCGGCGCACCGCCACTGAGAATGCCAGGGCACCCAATTCGTGCCGCGCCTTCGGCGGAAGGCCCACCACCACGAGTGGTTCGCGCACCGCACCGGCAGCCTCGTAGAGGGCCGACAAGCGGCGGTGTACTGCCGCGCTCGCGGCATGCTCGGCGGCCACGTCGAGCTCTCCCGCGATCCATGCCTGGCCAAGCGCCACGAGAGCGGGCATCAACAGGTCGTCGACGATGGCTTCGAAACTGCCCTGGGCGAAGATCTCGTCGAGCGCCGCCCCGGTCGCCGCGATGTCCATGGCCTTGGCGGCTTCGGTGAAGCGGCCGATCAGCTCGGCTTGCCGTGCGTGTGCGGCGTCACCGCTCAGCGGCACCGAAGTGAGGTCAGGCGTGGGCGCGAGTTCCACCTCTCCGGCGAGTACGGCGCGACTGGCTTCGCTCGCAGTCCAGCCCGACTCGGTCAGTTCCCGGACACGGACAAGGGTCGCGATGGCGTCGTCGTCGTAGAGCCGGTAGCCCGACGGGGTTCGCTGCGGACTGACGACGCCGTAGCGCCGCTCCCACGCGCGGATCAGGGGAACGCTGACGCCGGACCGGATGGAGGCCTGCTTAATGCTGTACATCGTTTGTGCAATATAGCACGGCTTCGTTCCGTGACAAACACTTGACAATCATTGTACATATGCCCTATCCTCCGGGCATCAGGTACTACAAAGCCTGTACATAGGACGAGTGAATGAGAGGAGAGTCGAACGAATGACCCATCGGTGGCCCGCTTAGGGACACACAACGCGGGGCGCAGAGCGCCTCATCCAGCTACACGGGGACCCTTGGGCGCCTCGACGTACCTACCAACCCCACATCCCTCCCGAAAGGACACCACGCTTCATGCGCAAGAACAAGGTTCAGATCCTCGCCACGACGGCTGCTCTCGCCGCCCTCATGGCCATCCCTGTCGCGACGACCGCTCAGGACGAGTCCATGGCTCCGACCGACGAGAACGCGATGGTGCGCGTCGGCCACTTCAGCCCTGACGCACCCGCCGTCGACATCTACGCCAACGGTGCCATCCTCGCGGGCCTCGAGGGCGTCGAGTTCGGCACACTCTCCGGTTACATCGAAGTGCCTGCGGACACCTACTCGATCGCGGTCGTGGTCGCCGGTCAGGACCCGGCTGACGCCACCGTGATCGGCCCCGCGGACATCCCTCTCGAGGCTGGTTCGAAGTCCACCATCGCCGCGACCGGTTTCGTCGCTGACATCGCTCCGGTCATCCTGAACGACAACGTCGACCTCACGGAGGGCCAGGCCCAGGTGCGCATCGTGCACTTCAGCCCGGACGCCCCTGCCGTCGACGTGGCGCCTGATGGCGCTGACGCCCTCCTGACCGACCTGGCCTTCCCGAACGACACCGGCTATGTCGCGCTTGACGCTGGTGAATACGATCTCGAGGTCCGTGTCGCGGGTACCGAGGACGTCGCCATCCAGCTGGACTCCCCTCGCGCTCGACGGTGATACCGCCTACAGCGTCTTCGCCATCGGCTCGCTCGCCGACGGCACACTCACCGCTCTGCCGGTCGTCGATGCGACCGCCATCATGGGCGACGAGATGGCCGCTGAGTCCCCTGAGGCCAGCGAATAGCCAAGCATCCAACCCCCTTGATCCTGCCTGGTGGTCCGGTTTTGCCGGACCGCCAGGCTCCTTCATACCAATAGGGAACACACGACTCATGACAAAGCAAGGTTCGGTCGGTCGCAAGAACAAGGTTCGAGATCCTCGCCACGACGGCTGCTCTCGCCGCCCTCATGGCCATCCCTGTCGCGACGACCGCTCAGGACGAGTCCATGGCTCCGACCGACGAGAACGCGATGGTGCGCGTCGGCCACTTCAGCCCTGACGCACCCGCCGTCGACATCTACGCCAACGGTGCCATCCTCGCGGGCCTCGAGGGCGTCGAGTTCGGCACACTCTCCGGTTACATCGAAGTGCCTGCGGACACCTACTCGATCGCGGTCGTGGTCGCCGGTCAGGACCCGGCTGACGCCACCGTCATCGGCCCCGCGGACATCCCTCTCGAGGCTGGTTCGAAGTCCACCATCGCCGCGACCGGTTTCGTCGCTGACATCGCTCCGGTCATCCTGAACGACAACGTCGACCTCACGGAGGGCCAGGCCCAGGTGCGCATCGTGCACTTCAGCCCGGACGCCCCTGCCGTCGACGTGGCGCCTGATGGCGCTGACGCCCTCCTGACCGACCTGGCCTTCCCGAACGACACCGGCTATGTCGCGCTTGACGCTGGTGAATACGATCTCGAGGTCCGTGTCGCGGGTACCGAGGACGTCGCCATCCAGCTGGATCCCCTCGCGCTCGACGGTGATACCGCCTACAGCGTCTTCGCCATCGGCTCGCTCGCCGACGGCACACTCACCGCTCTGCCGGTCGTCGATGCGACCGCCATCATGGGCGACGAGATGGCCGCTGAGTCCCCTGAGGCCAGCGAATAGCCAAGCATCCAACCCCCTTGATCCTGCCTGGTGGTCCGGTTTTGCCGGACCGCCAGGCTCCTTCATACCAATAGGGAACACACGACTCATGACAAAGCAAGGTTCGGTCGGTCGCAAGAACAAGGTTCAGATCCTCGCCACGACGGCTGCTCTCGCCGCCCTCATGGCCATCCCTGTCGCGACGACCGCTCAGGACGAGTCCATGGCTCCGACCGACGAGAACGCGATGGTGCGCGTCGGCCACTTCAGCCCTGACGCACCCGCCGTCGACATCTACGCCAACGGTGCCATCCTCGCGGGCCTCGAGGGCGTCGAGTTCGGCACACTCTCCGGTTACATCGAAGTGCCTGCGGACACCTACTCGATCGCGGTCGTGGTCGCCGGTCAGGACCCGGCTGACGCCACCGTGATCGGCCCCGCGGACATCCCTCTCGAGGCTGGTTCGAAGTCCACCATCGCCGCGACCGGTTTCGTCGCTGACATCGCTCCGGTCATCCTGAACGACAACGTCGACCTCACGGAGGGCCAGGCCCAGGTGCGCATCGTGCACTTCAGCCCGGACGCCCCTGCCGTCGACGTGGCGCCTGATGGCGCTGACGCCCTCCTGACCGACCTGGCCTTCCCGAACGACACCGGCTATGTCGCGCTTGACGCTGGTGAATACGATCTCGAGGTCCGTGTCGCGGGTACCGAGGACGTCGCCATCCAGCTGGATCCCCTCGCGCTCGACGGTGATACCGCCTACAGCGTCTTCGCCATCGGCTCGCTCGCCGACGGCACACTCACCGCTCTGCCGGTCGTCGATGCGACCGCCATCATGGGCGACGAGATGGCCCGGGTTCGCGTGGGTCACTTCAGCGCTGACGCCCCCAACGTGGACGTCTATGCCAATGGTGGCCTGGCTCTGTCGGATGTCCCGTTCGGAGCGCTCTCCGGGTACCTTGAGGTCCCAGCTGGCACATATCGGTTCCAGGTGGTCCCGGCCGGTAACGCTCTTGAAGATGGCCCTGTGGTCATCGATGCCGAGGTCGACCTTGAAGGTGGCACGTCCACCACGGTGGCGGCGACCAACGACCTCGCCAACATCGCCCCGGTCGTGATCAACGACCAGGCGGTCGCGTCAGGCCTCGAGGGTGCCAAGGTCCGAGTCGTCCACTTGAGCGCCAACGCGCCCAAGGTCGACATCGCCCCCGACGGTTCCGGCAAGGCGGGTGCGATCTTCAAGAACCTGAAGTTCGGTAAGGCCAAGGGCTACGCCGACGTTCCCGCTGGCGAGGTGGACCTGGAGGTCCGACCCGCTGGCAAGAAGAAGGCCGCTTTCGACATCCCGGCGCTCAGCCTGGAAGACGGCAAGGCCTACTCGGCGTTCGCCATCGGCCAGTTTCCCGACTCCTTCGACGTGATCCTGGTCGAGGAGGCCCTGGCCAGCTAGCGATCCATCCCTCGTGTAGGACCCAGTGGCCCCCCATTCGGGTCCTACACGAAGCACTGCGACGACTCCCACGACCTTCCGAGGAGGGATCCGATGATCAAGAAGCTCCTTGCCGGCGTCCTGCTGGCGACCCTGGCCGCCACCGCGGTTGCCCCAGTGGCCAGCGCCCACCACACCATGGGTAAGAACATCGTCGAGCGCGCCATCCAGGTCAACAACTACACCGGCGCTTTCGACACACTCCTCGCAGCCGCCCAGTGCGACTACTTCGGTACATCCGTGGTCGATGCACTGTCGCAACCCAGCACCACGCTCTTCGCTCCGACGGACCGGGCATTTCGAAAGCTTGGGCTGAACAAGAAGAATATCTGTTCAACCTACCAAGCTGACCAGGCTGCCCTGCTGGACATCCTGACCTACCACGTCCATGACGGTGCCGTCACCTACCGCGATGCCCGACGCGCCATCGGCACGTCCCTGACGATGCTCAACGGCGAGCCTGCCGCGATCACCGGTCGATGGTGGCGCGTCAAGATCGACGGCGCCCGTATCGTCCTTCCGAACGTTCGTGCCAGCAACGGCTTCATCCACGTGGTCAACGACGTGTTGTTCCCCTAGCTCATCACCCTCCCCCCTCTCCCGAGTCGGGCCGGTCCTTCGGGGCCGGCCCGACTCATTCGTGGGACCGCCGGTGGCACGACGTGCGGAGGCGTGGAGGTAGTGAGACGTGAGCAGTCGCATCGGGCGGCCGAGCGGAGGCGCCAGAGCGGAGGCGCCAGAGCGTGGTTTGGTCGGGCTCGGTCAGCCTCGGGCTGTAGCGTCCCTCGATCGGTCACGCCGTGCCTCGAGACGCTTGGCAGAGGCGTCCATCTCCGAGAGGTGAGTCGCCAACTCCGAACGTGCCGCCTCGGCTGCGGGTGTCAGACCCTCGAGTTGGAAGATGCGCAGCTTGCGGACCAGTGGCATCACCACTTCATCGTGATGGATGCGCAAGTCGTAGATCCCGGCCATGGCCAACTGCGCCGCCTTGCGCCGGAAATTGGCGATGCCGGCGCCAGGCATCTCGAAGGCCAGGATCTCGGCGACGGTGGCCTCGACCGTTGCCGACGGTAACGCCTGGGACGCCGCGATGAGGATGTCGCGATAGAACAGGGCGTGGAGGTTCTCGTCCGCCGAGATACGAGCCATGATGGCGTCTGCGACCGGGTCCTCTGAGTACCTCCCCGTGTTGCGATGGGCAGCTCGTGTCGCGACTTCCTGAAGCGCCACATACGCGAGCCCACGGAGCGGGTCCATCGTCGGCCGCTCGTAGCCCTGCTCGACCATGGTCATGCGCGACTGCTCGAGCGCGGTGGGGTCCAGGTTTCGGGTCACCGTCAGGTAGTCACGTAACACGATCGCGTGGCGACCCTCCTCGGCGGTCCACCGACCGACCCAGTTGAGCCAGGCCCCGTCGCCATCGCCGAACATGCCGTAGATGAGCCGATGATACGAGGGCAGGTTGTCCTCGGTCAGGAGATTGACCTCGAATGCCGTGCGAGCGATACCGCCCAGGCGAGGTTGATCAGGTGTCCACGGTTCCTTGTCGAAATCGCGACCCTGACTGTACGGGACCATCTCGTGCGGAAACCACTCGACCGCGACCTTGAGGTGGCGCTCCAGCAGGCGGCCTGCCTCAGGCTCGAGGTCGATCAGTAATTGCCGCGCGTCGTACGGTCTGACCACCCGTTCGCCTTGTGGAGGCGGCAACAGTTCGTCGGCTGTGATCGACTGGTCGTGCTCGGGACGACGGGTTTGTGTCAAGACGCCATCAAGGATAGCGGGCCTGCATGGATGCGTGAGCCACCATCGCTTCCAGGTTCGCGGCCTCACCGAGGCCGGCCATGGCCGCGTACGCCAGTTCCGGCCCGGGCTGGCGTCGGAGCCGCTCACCGATCCGGGCTGGTGCCGGAGGCACGCAGCGCAACAGGCCTCGCACCGTACCAGCGACCAAAGCTCGTGAAGCCGTGTTGGGATCGAGCGCCAGGCCGACCAGATTGCGCTCCACAGCGGCAGCGCCATCGAACTGGTCAGTCGAGAATGGCATCGCGAGGATGGGGACTCCGAAGGTCAGCGCCTCGGTGACGCTGTTGTTTCCGCCGTGCGTGATGAGCAACGCTGCCTTCTTGAGCAAGGCAACCTGCGGCAGCGACGGGCGCACCAACCAGTCGCGGGGCAGCTCGCCGAGCTCGGCCGGATCGCTAGCTCCGATCGCCATCGCGACGCGGACGTCGATCCGACGCAATGCCACGGCGACCTTGGCCAGCACGTCCGTGCGGGCAGACAAGAACGTCCCGAACGAGACGACCACGATCGGGCGGTCGTCATCACGGGCCAGCCACTCCGCGGCTGCGGCGTCGGGAACGTCCGTCCGCACGGCGCTCCCGACGAACGCATGCCGGGGGAGGCGCACCGTACGACCGGGATCATGGAGCTCTGCGGGATAGTTGTAGATGACGATGTCGCCGTGGGCCTTGAACGCATCCGGGACGGGCTCGTGTCCCGGACTGATGGTGTGCAGGGCCTCGGTGTAGGCGAAGCTGAATGCCTGGGTCACGCCGCGAGCCGTGGCTCGAAGCGATTCCATCTCCACTTGTTGGGGCGTGAATGCTGGAGGCCACGCCGACGGAACGCCGTAGATCTCGGGATCGACTGGCAGCGCCGTGGGATGGCCCAGAACGACATCGCCGTAGGGGACGTCGAGCGCCCGCAGGCCGATCGTCGCTCCGAATGCCAGGTGGTCGGTGAGGATGGCATCCGGAGCGTATGACTCCACGATGCGCATGGTCCGAAGGGCTACCTGCCGGGGGTGCCACAGCAGGTCGACCGCGCGCGCCTCTGCCTGGAATCGAAGCGTTCCCACCATCCCGGTGCCAGTCGCTGCATAGAAGGCTTCCAGCGAGCGCATCTCCTCGCGCGGGGCGCCACCCTTCCGGATGATCCCGTCGTTCGAACCCCGCGACATGATGAGTTCGGCGTGCTCCATCCCGGCCGCGCGAACCAGGGGGGCCATCGCCGGTCCGGTCGCGACGATGACGCGGTGGCCGCGGCGCTCCCAGGCGCCGGCAAGCGCCAGCAGGGGCATGGCGTGTGAGGCGTAGTCAGGACTGATGACCAGCAGCGTCACGCCGCGGCCTCGTTTTCGACGGCGAGCGACAACGCGCCTGCCCCCGCCGCGACCCGGTAGATGGCGCCCAGCGTCCGGGCCATGCGTTCCAGTGTGTATCGCTCCTCGACGGCTGCTCGGGTGCGCGACGCGGTCCTTCGATCGGTAGACAGTCGCAAGACACGTCGCATGCCCCTGGCGAGATCCGCGACCACCGTCGTATCGACCAGGACGCCGGTGATCCCGTCCTCGACGTAGCTGGCGGGACCACCTGAATCCGGAGCCAGCACGGGCAGGCCGGCCGCCATGGCTTCCACGATGGCCAGCCCGAATTCCTCCTTGCGGCTGCCGCATACATAGGCGCCGTTGGGTCCGATCTGGCTGCCCCATCCCCCTCGCGCAGCCGCGAGCACGAGCGCGACCTCGTCATTGGGCCGATGGCCGAGCAGGATGCAGCGGTCACGCACAACGGGATCACGGCCAAGGATCGCCTCGATCCGTGCGAGCTCGGCCGCTTCCGCCGGACTAGGGTCCTCGAGGTCTCCTCCGATGATCACGAGATTCGCTGATTCGGTCAGCTCGGAATCGAAGGCGAACGCTTCGACGACTCGCGCCATGCCCTTGATCTCGTGCAATCTCCCTACGCTGACCAGCAGTGGCAGACCGCGGCGATGCGAAGGAAGTGCCGCCACGGCAGACGCGAGCGATGGCAGGATGGCCGATCTCTCGCTCGATCCGATGCGGCTCGCTGCGACATCGGCTGCCCTCGTGTCCACGCCTTCCGGGACGACCGTGTACCGCGGCAGGCCCGCAGCGATGTCGATACCGACGAGATGTCGCAGGCGATCACGCATGCCGGGTCGTGGGAAGAGCACGACCTCCTGGGCTCCGGATGACAGTCGGTCGACAAGGTCGACCCGGAACGACCACGCGGCGCGCGCGTCCTCGCCCGCGAACGACCGACGATCGAGTTCGCTACGGCGCTCGGCATCGTCGATGAGCGCGTGCGGGTCCGGGGCCAGAGTGAACACCGTCGGGATACCCAGCTCACGGGCGACGAGTGCGCCGGCCAGACTGCCGGGATCGGCCATGCGGAGATGGACGACGTCGGGTGCGCCGGTCGCCAGCAGTGCCGACCGGATGCCACGCTGCGCGGCGACCAGCGATGGCCAGGCGGACGTGAAGCTTGTCCCCTCGCCCTCGACCAGTGAGATGTGCTCGAACCGGTGCCCGCCCCGGATCTTGGTCGTGCTGCCCGCCTCGCCCCGCATGGCGCGACCGAGGGTTATCACCTCGGCGATCCTGGGTTGGTTCGAGAGGGTCGACCCAAGGCGCGACAGCAGTGTGGCGACGCCTCCGGTATCGCCCATCCCGGCCCGTGACATCTGTTCGTCGATCACCGCCCCAAGGTGGATCTGTGCGACCCGCAGACCAATCGAACGGTGGTGACTTGAGCGGGGCCCGCGGCGAGCCAATCGTCGCTGGGCACGCACTGCCTGGACAGCGTCGCCGACCCGGCCGCCATCACGCGAGAGTCCTCCGATGGATGGCGGCAGTCGCTCCGGGATCCGGTCAGCGAAGGCGGCGATGGCTGCGAGCCTCACGGTCTCATGCTCTTTGACGTCTCCTGCCGTCCGCTCCAGCACTCGACGCGCCTCGCGACCCGGCACCAGCCCGACCGTCTCGATGAGGTGTCGACGTGATCCCTCGTTCGAGGACCCGGCGAGCACCGCATGGATGGACGACAGCACGGCCTGCGGCTCATCCCTGGCCCAATGTGCCAGCGCCTGCTGGGCATGCATGCCGATGGTGCCGCCCCGCCTTATCGCCTGGGTCATCGTCGCGATGAGGTCCGTTCCGGCGGTTCGCCCCAGCGACGCCCAGGCCGCATGAGCGTCGTAGCCCGGTCTTCCACCCAGGACCAGGTCCACCAGCATGGCGTCGGCTCGTGATCCCGGGATGCGCCCCAGCGCGTGGATGGCGGCGAGCCCTACGACTCCGTCGCTGTCATCGGCCACGGCCTCTCGGATCGGATCGAGCAGATCGATGGAGTTGGCGCCCGCACGAACGGCATCCTCTACGACCGCCACGAGGTCCGGCCGCAGACGCATCGCCGCGAGGATGGACGGAGTGCGCCGGATGCGCTCCAGCGCGGACGCCACCTGCAAGGCAGGTCTACCGGGACGCCCGAGCCATTCCAGCCCAGTCTCGGCTTCCCATACGAGGTCTGGGGGTGCGAGAGTCTCGAGCGTCATCAGCTGCGCCAGGGTCCGCCGTCAGGCAGCCGAACCGACTCCGTCCTCGACATGATCGGCGATGGTCACAGCGGAACGCCCGGGGCCAAGATAGGTACCCAAACCGACGTCAAGACGCGTCAGCACACGCGGCATCGCCTTGAGCAACGGCGCCACGTCGACGGTGGCGGGCTGGTTGATGAAGTCGACTGCGCCAGGGCTCAAGGGCGGGTTGGGCAGGAAGCGCATGGGCCAGGCTGCCACCTTGATGAGCGGCGCTGGACCCGGCAGCAGCGGCTTCTGAAGTCCGGCGATGGCCATGGCCCGATGGAGGACCTCACGCATCGAGAGCGTCTCGGGGCCGCCAACCTCGAAGACCTGATCGGCCGCGGCGTCCTGCTCGAGCGAATTGGCCGCCAGCTTGGCCACATCGGCGACGAATACGGGCGCCAGCTCCTGGTTGCCGAAGTTGGTCATGGGCACCACCGGGAGCACCCGAGCGAAGCCCAGGAAACGATTCAGTGAGACGTCGCCGGGACCGTAGATCCAAGTCGGACGAAGGATGGTCCAGGTCATGCCTGAAGCGCGGACGGCGTCCTCGGCCGCGGCCTTGGCGCGGAACCAATGGCGCTCGGCATCGTGGGCAGCGCCAGCGCCAGACACGTACACGACTCGGCCTACCCCGGCGCGTTTGGCCGCGCCGACGAGACGCGCGGCACCAACGGCATCGACCTCCGCGAAGGTGTAGCCCTTGCCTGGCTGCTCGATCGGCAGGCCCGGGAAGGCCAGCGACACGACGAGCTCGTCGACGTCCTGCCAACGCCCCTTCGAGCGTCCCTTCCTGGCGCACGTCAGCGATGCGGATCTCGATGTCGTCGGGGAGCTGGCCGCGAGCGGCCTCGCCGCGGGATGACAGGACGATGACGTGCCTGCCGCGGCGTCGCAGTTCGCGTGCGATCTCGGAGCCCACGAAGCCGGTCCCGCCAGCGACGGCGATGGTGCCGGGAGTCGCATGCTCGGGATCGCCCGGAGCTTCGAAGATCTCATCGATAGCGGTCGAGCGGAAGTCGAAGACATGCTCGAGCTGGTTGTGGATGGCCATCCGATGCCCCAGTGAGCCGATGGGGCCGAACGGCATCTCGTAGTCCACGCGATCGTCCATCCGAACGCCGCCATCGACCTCCGTGAAGCGGTGCTCGTGCTCCCATGACTTGTAGGGGCCGTGGAGCTGGATATCGCGGAACAGCGTTGGCTCCTCGACATCGTCGATGCGAGTCTGCCATCGAGTGGGGATCCCGAAGAGCGGGCGCACGGTGTAGTCGATGACCGCACCGCTTTCGGTCCTGGGGTCGACCGTATGGATCTCGAAGCTCATGGACCGAGGAGTGATGCGTCCCAGGTTGCTGGCGCTCGAGAAGAAGCGCCACACTTCCCCGATCTTGGCCGGTACGAACTGGGAGCTGCGGAGTGTGTGCTTGGTCATTGGCCTGCCTTAGATGTACAAGGTTTGTACATCCCAAAGATAGGCGTACCCGGCGGTCTTGTCAAGCGTTGTACAATGTTTGCTCAAGGCATCGAGCGGACCATGTACAGGCGAGGAGCAATGCCGGCGATGAGCTGGAATACCGTCGTGGTGTGGTTCCGGCGTGACCTGCGGCTCGCTGATCACCCGGCTCTCAGCGATGCAGTGGCCCACGCCGAGGCCATCGTCCCTCTGTTCGTGCTCGATGAGCGCCTGATCCAGCGATCGCCCGTGCGTGCCTGGTTACTGGCACGCGCACTTGAGGCGCTCGACGACGCCCTCGCATCGCGCGGCTCGGGTCTGGTGGTTCGATATGGTGACCCCGAGGTGGTCGTCGCCGAAGTTGCGCGTGAAGTCGGTGCTTCGGCGGTCCTGGCCAGCCGTGACGTCACACCGTTCAGCTACCGGCGCGATCGCCTGGTAGCGAGTGCGCTCCAGCGCGATGGTCGTGATCTACACCTGCGCCCCGGGCTGCTGCTTGTCGAGCCGGAAGAGATGATGAGCGTCTCGGGAAAGCCATACGCTGTCTTCACGCCATTCTGGCGAGCCCTGAGTTCAGTGCCGCGCCGGGAGCAACTTCCCGCGCCAGGGAGCGTCCCGCCTCCGGGCGCCGGGCTGCCTGCGACTCTGACGCCACCATTCCTCCCCGAGAGTCCACCGCCAGCGCATGGGCTGCCTGACGCCCGCGAGGCTGCTGCCCAGGATCGTCTCAGGCAGTGGGTCACTGAGGGTCTGGAGCGGTATGGCGACCGTCGAGACGACCTGGGCGGGGAGTCCACGTCCCACCTGGGAAGCGACCTGCACCTTGGACTGCTGTCGCCCATCCAGGTCGAGGGCGCTGCGCTCGAGAGGGACGGCGAAGCGACGCCGTTCGTGCGACAGCTCGCCTGGAGGGAGTTCTACCACCACGGGCTCTTCCACCGGCGCACTGAACCGAAACGGTTCGCTCACAGTCCGTACATGTCCGCGTTCCGCTCCGAGTCTGACGATCCAGACGCGGTCGCCGCGTGGCGGGCGGGCCGTACCGGCGTCCCCGTCGTGGACGCTGGCATGCGGCAGCTGGCGGCCACGGGCTGGCTCAGCAATCGGGCACGCCTCGTGGTGGCCTCGTTCCTGACTCGACACTTGTTGATGGACTACCGCATCGGGGAGGTCCACTTCCTGCGCCATCTCATCGACGGCGATGTCGCCAACAACCTGGGTGGCTGGCAATGGACCGCCGGCGTCGGAGCTGACGCGCAGCCATGGTTTCGCATCTTCAATCCGGTGCTGCAGGGTCGCCGCTTCGACGCCGAAGGCGATTGGATCCGGAAGTGGGTTCCCGAGCTGGCCCTGGTGCCATCGCTCTACATCCACGCCCCGTGGGAGATGCCCGGCGAGGTCGCGGTGGAGTCCGGCGTCCGCCTGGGCTCGACCTACCCAAGCCCCATCGTGGGACTTGTGGAGGGGCGTGAGCGAGCCCTTGCTGCCTTCCGCTCGATCAGGTCCTGACCTCGGCCGCGGCATGCCGCTCGGCACGCCGCACCAGTTCGCGGATCGATCCCCGAAAGATGAAGGCATGTACCGGGAGCAGGAGGTACCAATACGCGATGCCACTGAGGCCCTTGGGTTCGAAGAACGCCGTCTGTGCCACGTAGCTGCCGTCCGTCCCGTCGCTGACCTCGTATTGGAGCCAGGCACGACCAGGGACCTTCATCTCCGCGCGCAGGCGCAACAGGCGTGGGCGGTCCACCGCCTCGACACGCCAGAAATCGACGGCGTCACCGACCCGAACATGACTGGGGTCTCGCCGCCCCAATCGCATCCCCGGCCCGCCCACACCTCGGTCGAACAGGCCGCGCATGGACCACAACAGGTTGGCGAACGGCCAGCCCTCGGTGCCTCCGAGTCGCTCGATCTCGGCGAAGGTCGTCGCGGCAGGGGCGTGCACATGGCGACGCTTGCGATCGACGATCATGCCTTCCCGCGAGTCGTCAAGGGCGAGGTCAGGTCGGCCAGGGACACCGAGTGAATCGAACCAGGTAGTCTCGATCTCGGGTCCGCTGCTGCGTTCGATGGCGCGACGCACCGCATCCTCGAACCCCATCGGAATGACGTCGAAAGCTGCCCCCGGCCCGGGGTCACGGACGACGACCTCGTTGCGCAGACCATCGATGAGTGGCTTGGCGATCGAACTGGGGACCGGGGTGACGAGGCCACACCAGTACGAGCTTAGGCGTGGTGTCAGCACGGGGACCGGGATCATCCAGCGCCGCATGTCGCGCAGGCGAGCATAGGTCTGCATCATCTCGGCATACGAGAGCACATCGGGACCGCCGATCTCGATGATCCCGGTCCGCTCTGGATGGTCGGCAGCCTCGAGCAGGTACTCCAGCACGTCACGGATGGCGATGGGCTGGCCGAGTGTCCGCACCCAGCGCGGTGTGATCATCACGGGCAATCGTTCGACGAGACTGCGAAGCAGCTCGAACGAGGCACTCCCGGAGCCGATGATGATGGCGGCGCGGAACTCGGTGACGGGAACCCCGTGAGCGGCCAGCTCGGCACCGACCTGGTGGCGGCTGGCGAGATGCCTCGAGAGGTCGCTCGATGGGTCGCCCAGGCCGCCCAGGTAGATGATGTGTCGCACGCCCGCGTCCTGGGCGGCCCGACCGAACGCCCGTGCCGAGTCAAGGTCCCGTTCCACGAAACCAGACTCTCCAGCCCCCATGGAGTGGGCGAGGTAGTAGGCCGTGTCGATACCCTCGAGGGCGCCTGGGATGGACGCCGGTTCGAGCAGGTCGATGCGCACGACCTCTGCCTCGGGGAAGCGCTCGCGCAGGCCACGAGGATCGCGGCTTGTCAGTCGTACCTGGTGTCCCCGTTTCAGCAGCCGGGCTGCCAGCCGTCCGCCCACGTAACCGGTGGCGCCGACGATGAGGATGGCCATGACGGCGTCAACTCGCCGCAGATGCGTGGCCGCGTCGCTTCTCGAACGCGATCTGCAGGTCCTGGGTCATGCCCGTTCGGAAGCCGGCCTCGCTGATCGAAAGATAGTAGTCCCACATGCGGATGAAGCGATCATCGAAGCCGAGGGCCCGGACGTCATCAAGCCGCTCGAAGAAGCGCGTCCGCCAGGTCTTCAAGGTCAGCGCATAGCTCTCGCGGACGTCGCCTATCCCGGTGATCAGGAGCTCGGTGCCCTCGAGCGCTGACTCGATGGCGGTCAACGACGGCAGCACTCCACCAGGAAAGATGTAGCGCTGGATCCAGTTGGCGCCGCGTAGCTGGGCCTCGTAGGCATCGTGCGGGAACGTGATCACCTGGATGCTCATGCGGCCGCCGGGCCTGAGGGCGCGGTCACAGGCGGTGAAGTAGTCGCGGTAGTACTCGGCACCGACGGCCTCCAGCATCTCGATCGAGACCACTGCATCGTAGTCACCGCTGATGTCCCGGTAATCGCGCAGCTCGACGGTGATGAGGTCCTCCAGGCCGGCCGCAGCGACACGCGCCCGCGCGAGGTCATGCTGGGCCTGCGAGATCGTCAGCGTGGTCACGCGGCAACCCAGCTCGCCCGCTGCGTATAGTGCGAAGCCGCCCCAGCCCGTCCCGATCTCGAGCACGTGCTGGCCGCTGACCAGACCGGCGCGCTGGGCGATGGCTCGATACTTGTTGCGCTGCGCCTCGGCCAGTGACTGACCCGGATGCTCGAACACGCCGCTGGAATAGGTCATGGTCTCGTCGAGCCATAGCCGGTAGAAGTCGTTGCCCAGATCGTAGTGTGCGGTGATATTCCGTCGCGAACCCGTTCTGGTGTTGCGATTGCGCCGATGTGACAGGGTGCGGCCGATCTTCGCGGGCACGCGCCACCATCCCCTTGACAATGCCAGTGCCTGGCGGTTGGCCACCGCGAGCGAGATGAGCGCCACCAGGTCCGGGCTGGACCACAGTCCGTCCATGTAAGCCTCCCCACCGCCGACCTCGCCGCCCACGAGGATCCGCTTGAGCGCCTCGGTGTCGTGGAGATGCATCTCGCCGCGAAGCCCGGCGTCGCGGTCGCCGAAGACCCGCCGGGTGCCATCCGGGAGCTGCACCGTGAGACAGCCCACCTTGATGCGAGATGCCGCGGTCAGCGCGATGCGACCGGCGATCCTCGTCAGCAGCGGGTCAAGCGGCGCGGTCAGCCGCGCCGCGGGCATGGGAGCCGTCATCGGATACCTCAAACGTGACGATGGAAGGATAGCCCGCGAAGCCACATCCGCAGTGCGTGAAGATGGATGGCCGCGATCGTCTTCTGGGTCGCGAACGGGATGCGAACGAGCGTCCACAACAGGTTGCGATCGGTCAGTCGCAGACGTTTGGCGACGAGCGTGGCTGTGAGCAGGGGAGCGCCGTGTTCGGTCTCGGTGATGGCGATGCTGACCCGATCCGGGTCGTCCTGGATGCGCAGGGTGTAGCTGGCGTCCATGTCGATGAACGGCGAGACGTAGAAATCCTTCTCGAACGACTCCACCCAGGCCTTTCCCTGGCGCTTCGGGCGCAGCGTGTAGAGACGGCGCTCGTGGTGCGTGTTATGGACCTCGACCACCACGACCTGGAGGACCCCGGCTCCGTCACGGCAGAGGTAGAAGCTGGCCGGGTTGAACTGATATCCCAGGACGCGTGGCGTGGCGATGAGGGTGATGCGCCAACCGTCGGGGTCGAATCCCGCCTCGCGCAGGTGCTGTTGGACCGCGGTCTGCAGGTCGGTCGCCTCCGGTACCCAATGGTCGCGGTCGCGGAATGAAAGCACATTGCGGCCGCCGTGACTCAACAGGCGGGCCGACCTGGCCACAGCGTCGATCTCCGACAGGTCCAGTGCCAGATAGAAGACGTCGTGCTCCAGCTCGTAGACCTGCGGGCGACTACGTCGATGGCGGACCGTTCCGGTCAGCAGATGAGACCTCACGCGGCCACCTCAAGGTGGGTCGTCGCGACCATCTCGGCGACTTCGAACCCCGAGCGACAACCGTCTTCGTGAAAGCCGTACCCGAGGTGGGCGCCGGCGTAGAAGGTATTGCGATGTCCCTGGAGCCGACTCACGGCCACCTGGCCATCGAGCGTACTGAAGGTGTACTTGGGATGCGACATGGCGCGTGACACGATGATCTGGTCATCGGGGATGCGCATTCCCGGGTTGACCGACGTACAGAACTGCTGCTCGCCATCGAGCCGCTGCAGGCGGTTCATCCAATACGTCATGGTCAGTTGGGTGCCGGGTCGCCGACAATCGGTGGTTTCGACGTTCCACGAACCCCGGGCGTTGGCCCGCGACGGCAGCACGGAGTCGTCGGTGTGGAGGACCACGTCGTTGGTGGTGTACTCGAAATGGCCAAGCGCATCGCGTTCGACCGGATCGGCATCGTTGAGCAGGGTGAGCGCAACGTCGGCATGAGTCGCCATCACCACTGCATCGAAACGCTCACGGCGCCCCGACAGGGTGATCACCGTGGCACCGGCCGGGTCGCGCATGACGTCGACCACCGGATCGCCGGCCACGATGGCGCCTTCGGGAAGCCGTTCGACGATCCGCTCGACGTACGTCATCGAGCCACCTACCACGGTGCGCCAGGGCTTGCCTTCGCCGAATCCGATGAGGCCGTGGTTGTCCAGGAAGCGCAACAGATAGTCGATCGGAAAGTCCATGATCTCCGAGGCGGAGGTCGACCATACGGCCGACACGACCGGCACCAGGAAGTGGTTGCGGAAGGCATTGCCGTAGTTGCCCCGGTCGAGGAAGGTCCCAAGTGTCTCAGTCGACCATCCATCCTGGCTCAGGTGCTCCCGCGCGCTGGCGTAGAAGCGGCGGATGTCCGCGATCATGCGCCAGTGTGAAGGTCGTGCCAAGGCGTCGCGCTGCGCGAACATGCCCTGAGCACCCAGCGAGCCGAATTCGAGTGCGCACGTCGCGCAGGAGTGACCCAGGGACATCTCGGTCGGCTGTGTCTGGACGTCCAATTCCTCGAACAGCGCAGTCAGTCGTGGGTAGGTGGGTTCGTTGTAGACGATGAACCCGATGTCAACGTGCCGTGGTCCATGTGCGGTCGGCACTGAGACGGTCTTCACGTGGCCGCCAACCTCGATGTCGCGTTCGAAGAGCCGGATGTCATGCTGGTGGCGTAGTGCATAGGCAGCGCTGAGCCCGCTGACTCCTGCGCCGATGATCGCGATATCCAATGTCGTACCTCTCCTGGTGTACAAAGATGGTACAGTCTTTGTACAAGGTACGCAAGCCAGCCGTGGGAGAACCCAGATGACCAAGCTCGTGGAATCATTGATAAGCCCCGTTGCTCGCGATGAGGCTTTCGCCTACGTCGCTGACTGGTCTCGCCAATCTGAGTGGGACCCTAATACGGCGTCTTCGAAGCAGCTCGATGGGGATCGCCCCGCGGTGGGCGCGCGCTACGCCCTGGAGGTGAGGATGGGACCGAGGACCGCATCCATGGAGTACCGCATCACCGAGCTCGAGGCGCCATCCCGCATCGTCCTGGTCGGCGACGGCTCCGGCATCTGGACCCAGGACACCATCATCTTCAGCGAGGTCCCCGAGGGGACACGTGTGGACTACGAGGCCGAGATCAGGCTGAACGGCCTCCTGGGGATCATGCAGCCCTTGCTTGGTCGCGCCTTCGATGGCATCGCCAGAGGTGCCGTCGAGGGCATGAAGCGCGAACTTGATGCCCTGGCCGGCGGGTCCCCCGGGGTCTCCGCGTGATCGGGCCGAGGGAGCTCATCGACACTTTGCTCGAGATCTCCATCGTGGGGAGCTTCAGCCGACCGGGCTACCTGGCTCGCCGACGGCTGTTCGGCTGGCGCGACCCGCGGCCCGACGCGTTGGCTGGCAAGACCGTATTGGTCACTGGCGCCACCTCGGGGCTGGGACGTGCCACCACAGACGAACTGGCCGCCCTGGGCGCGCGGGTCATCCTGTTGAGCCGCACCGGGGAGAAGCTCGAAGCGGTCCGCGATGAGCTCATCGAGATCCATGGAGAGGACCGCTTCCCGATCGTCGTGGCCGACATGTCATCGCTGGCGAGTGTCAAGGCAGGGGTCGACCAGATCCTGGCGACCGAGTCGCGACTGGACGTGTTCGTCGACAACGCCGGTGCCATCCACGAGGAACGCAGGGAGACCGACGATGGCATCGAGGCCACCTTCGCCACGATGGTGGTGGGACCATTCCTGATGGTCTCTGGCCTTATGTCCATGCTGGAGGCAGGGTCCGATGGGCGAGTCATCAGCGTCGTGTCTGGTGGCATGTATGCACAGCGGCTGCCGCTCGATGACCTGCAGTATCGGCGCGGGGAGTTCAATGGGACTCTCGCTTATGCACGGGCGAAGCGGGCCTCGGCTCTGCTGAGCCGCGAGTGGGCCAGGCGTGGTCGCGGCGGCGATGTCCGCTTCAATGCCATGCATCCCGGTTGGGCCGATACACCCGGTCTGGCCAAGTCGCTCCCGGGCTTCTACGACGCCATGGGCCCCCTCCTGCGCACGCCAGCCGAAGGCATCGACACTGTCATCTGGCTGGCGACTGCGGAACGCGCCGGCCGACCCGGTGGCAACCTCTATCTCGATCGCCGACCGCGTCCCTTCGACCGGGTGCCCGCCACCCGGTCGAGCGCGGCCCAGCGTCGCCGACTGTGGGACCTGGTGGTGCGGATGTCCGGCGTCGTCCCGATGGCAGCGAGCTAGGGTTCGGAAAACCACTCGCGACTGCGCGGGCGACGGAGTGACCAGACCACCACGACGAAGAGGATGGTCGCGGCGATGGTGAGGACGTAGCCGCCGGGTGCGAACAGCATCACGAGTGCGAACGGGACCAGGAGGGTAGTGAGGCCGAGCGACAGCAGGTACGCAGCCTGCTTCTTCTGGAGCACCATCGTCATGGTGAAGATGAGGTAGGCCAGCAGGAGCATGACGACGAGGCCGATGAACGTGATCGGAGCAGAGACGGCCTGATCGATGACGAGGGGCAGGGTGAGGCCGATCACGGTGAGGACCACGAAGCAGTAGCCCATGAAGATGAGGACGCCGGTCGGCATCTCGCGAAAGGTCTGGATCATCAGCCCGATTGTCCCACGCGTGCCTCATCCTCCAGCGCGAGGCCAGGGCGAGGCGATAGGCTTCCCGCCGTGAACTTCAAGACGCCTGACTGGGTCCGCGACGCCGTCTTCTACCAGGTATTTCCCGATCGTTTGGCTCGCAGCGGGCGAGTGGCAGCCCCGGGTCGACTGGAGCCGTGGGAGTCAGTGCCTACGGTGACCGGCTACAAGGGCGGAGACCTGTACGGTGTCGTGGAGCATCTCGAACGCCTGGAGCGACTCGGCGTCGATGCGCTGTACCTCAACCCTGTCTTCGTATCGGCCGCCAACCACCGCTATCACACCGACGACTACTTCAGCGTCGATGCACTGCTGGGAGGCGACGCTGCGCTGCGCGAGCTGATCGATGCGGCGCATGAGCGTGGCATGCGGATCGTGCTCGATGGCGTCTTCAATCACTGTGGTCGTGGCTGGTGGCCGTTCCATCATCTGCTCGAGAACGGAGGCGACTCCCCGTACCGCGACTGGTTCCACCTCGCCGATGATGTTCGGTCGGGCGCCCGTGGTGTGGCGGCCTTCCCGAGCCATCAGCAGCTCGTCGAGATGGAGGCCCTCCGCGCTTCGGGTCTGCCGTTCGGCCAGGCATCGCGACAGATCCTTGGCTATGAGGCCTGGTGGGACCTGCCGGCTCTGCCCAAGATCAATCTCGAGAACTCCGCGGCCCGAGCCCACATCCTCGACGTGGCGGAGCATTGGATCCGCTTCGGCATCGATGGGTGGCGACTGGACGTGGCCGAGGAGGTCAGCGGCGAGTTCTGGCGTGAATTCCGCCAGCGCGTGCGCTCGATCAAGTCGGACGCCTACCTGGTCGCCGAGGTGTGGCACCTCAAGCCCGAGTGGCTTGAGGGCGACATGTTCGATGCCTTCATGAACTACCCGCTGGCCCTGGGCATCCTCGGCTTCGCAGGGCAGGGGAGTCTGGCCGCCGATGTCGACCTGCCCTGGGAGTATCGGGGGGAGCTGCACGCCTTCGATGGGCCGGGCCTGTGGGGCCGGGTCCGCGAATTGGAGGCGATCAACGATCCCGCGGTGACAGCCGTCCAGCTGAACCTGCTGGGCAGCCACGACACCCCGCGGATCCGCCACTTGCTTGGTGGGGATCTCTCCGCGGTGCGCCTGGCGACGCTCCTGCAGATGACCCTGCCGGGGGCGCCGTGTATCTACTACGGCGACGAGATCGGCATGGACGGTGGCATGGATCCCCTGTGCCGCGCCAGCTTCCCGACCGACCCTGCCGCCTGGGAGGCTCGATCCGCACGGCTGGACCGCCGACCTTGTCGCGTTGCGCCGCTCCAGTGGCGCGTTCCGGGATGCGGAGACGCTGTTGCTTCGGGCAGT
Source organism: uncultured Chloroflexia bacterium (assembly GCA_963764785.1). Classification (GTDB taxonomy): domain Bacteria; phylum Chloroflexota; class Limnocylindria; order Limnocylindrales; family CSP1-4; genus JAFMJV01. Next base: position 1,002,063 of record CAVXTU010000001.1, read on the forward strand.
GGGCGCGGCGATCGCGTACCTGCGGCGGCGGGGTAGCGATGCCTTCGTGGTGGCCGCCAATGCCGGATCCGATGGCGTCCTGTGGGAGTTGGATCTGCCGGTCGACGCCAGCGGCGCAGTCGTGGTCCCGCTGCGTGGCGCCGGCGGTGGGGAGTATCGCGCCGAGGTCGATGGCCGGGCGTTGCGAGTCGCACTACCGGGTCGCGCCGGGATGGTGGTCAGGCTGGATCTGGCATAGCCGTTGAGCGCCCTCTCCGGCGGCCGAACCTATACTCGCGGCGTGGCGCTCCGTATCGCAGTCGTCGTGGTCCTGATCGCTTCGGGCATGGTGGCCTTCTATGGCCTGATCCTTGATCGATCCGGACAGAACATCGCCTATACCGTCGCTGGCCTCGCGGTCTGCGGCCTGACCATGGCCTTCATCGCGTCGTGGTTCCTCTCGCGTGCCCTGACCGACGCGCGCTGGGGCCGCAGTGGCGGTGCCATCGTCGGAGCATTCGCCGGCGGCATCTTCGCGGTCGGGGCTGCCATGACCCTCGCGGCGGCTTCGGTATTCATGTTCATCCGCGTCTGACTGAGCAGACGCTCGGGCTCGGGTACACTCCGTCGGTCGCTGGCCCCCATCGTCTAGAGGCCTAGGACGCCACCCTTTCAAGGTGGAGATCAGGGGTTCGAATCCCCTTGGGGGCGCCACCGCTGTCTTTCGAAGAACGGTGCCGCAGGCGGAGTCCAGTCGATCGAGTCGAATCTCGCGGTCGTCCACGACGACCCTGCTCGACGACGATGCGGCACAGCTCTTCTCTTCGTTCTGGCGATGCTGCGGCGATCGCCTCGGGGAGCGCCAGGAGCCTGCACCCGCTCCGCATCGAACGTCTCGACCCGATCATCGCCGGGCAGTTCACGTAATGCTGTTCTCACTCTGTCTCGCTCCTGCTGGTACTCGTCATCATCGATGTCTCCCCAGGCGTGCTGCTTCTTCAGTCGGTCGAGTCGTTTCTGGAGTCGTGCGCGCTGCTTGGCCGGGACCGGAGCTGGAAGGGACATCGAGTCGTGACTTCAGCTCGGTGCGCGCGCCGATCGATGATCTCGTCGGGCAGGACCGCTCCGGCGACGGCCGCGAGCACGCTCGCCTCGAGCGCGTCGGCGGGACTCCTCCTGGCCCGACAGCCGACGTTCGGACAGCGGTAGTAGCGTCGATCGGTACCACGTTGGACATGCGCCTCACCGCGCATCTTCGTGCCGCAGGCGCACCAGACGAGCCCCGCAGGACGTAGGTGCGGAACGGTCGTGGCTTGTTGCCGGCGCGAGTGCGGGACGCGATGGCGGCCATCGTGGCGCGGTACCGGGCTTCGCTGAGGATCGGCTCGTGCTGACCTGGACGTTCATCCCGTCCTCGCTTCTCGACGACGTAGCCGAGGTAGAAGCGACCGCGCCGGACGATGTCCTTCACCGAGTCGCGGGTCCAGGGTCCACGCCTCGGGACCCCCTCGTGGTGCAAGAGGTCCGCGACGTCGGCATACGAGTGCTGCGTCAGCTCGTGGAAGACGCGCCGGACGATCGCTGCCTCGTCGGGGACGAGGACGAGCTGGCGGGGACGGATGAGCTCACCCGCGTCGTCGCGGAGGCTGCGATAGCCGAACGGGTCATGGCCGCGGTGGCGTCCCGGCCTCGAAGAGCTGGCGCTGGATGCGGGTCATGCGCTCGGAGTCGAGGTCGCGCTGGAGCTGGGCGGCGAGGCAGAGCTGGCCGAACATGTAGCGTCCGGTGGCACCGTCGAAGCTCGCGCCTGGGAGGTTCGCGACGAGCAGCGGTACCTGTCGGCGCTCGAGCTCGTCGCGCAGGTCGAGCATGAGCTTCGCGTTGCGGGCGAGACGGGAGAGGTCGTAGACGACGATGCCTGCCACCTCGTCACGGGAAAGCGAGGCGAGGAGCGCCTGGTAGCCATCACGGTCGGCGCTCGCACCCGAATGATGCCCACCCGAGTCGGAGATGACCCGCACCGGCGCCCCGTCGAGCAGGAGCGCCCGGCAGGCGACTTCCTGCAGCTCATCGGAGAGGTCGGCCGCGGTCGCCTCCTTGTATGAGCGGCGGACGTAGATGATGTAGGTGCGGGTCACGCCACCATGGACGCGTCGTGTGGGTCGATGGAGGCCGGCTCTTCAGGGACTGGCACCGAGTCAGCATGCGGCGCAGAATGGCCTCGTCGATGCCTTGACCGAGCAGGAGGAATGACGTGGGCGACAAGGGACCAGGGAGCAAGAGCGGCGCCAAGAAGCCCAAAGGCGGCCCGAAGCCGGGAGACAAGAAGAAGCCCTAGAGGGCGCTGCCGTGCCACACTCGAATCGTCGCCGTCGGTGCGAGGCGCCGCGGCCGCTCATCCACTCGCGGCCGCCCGATGAGACCGAGTACTCCAGCCGCGACGCCCTCCGGACGGATCGACCCCAGCCCGCCTCCTGTCACCATGCAGGTCGCACATGAGCACGGCCGCCACCGACAAGCTGCTCGTCGCATCGGTCCTCGAGCGGGGCGAGCGACGGGACGCCGGGGCCGACCTCGTCCAGCCCGAGCAGGAAGATGAGATCGGAGTCCATCGCGGGTTGGATGAGGCCGCCGAGTTGGGCCTGCAAGTCGCGATCGAGGAGAGTGAGAAGCAGCCTTGGCGGGAGCCGCCGGCCAAGTTCGAGGACGACGAGCCCTCGACCCAGGCCGAGCCGGAGGCCATGGCCCAGGACACGGCCAGCATCGATGACCCCGTCCGCATGTACCTCAGGGAGATCGGCAAGGTGCCCCTCCTGAAGGCCGAGGAGGAGGTCGTCTTCGCCAAAGCCATCGAACTCGGTGAGCAATTCGCTGGCGGCACTCTGCGAGACTCCAAGGTGCGGCCCGTGGAAGAGCCCTGGAAGGCCGTCCTCTCGCTCTGGGAGTGGACCAACAACGACACCGAGCATGCCAGCCGCCAGAAGCGACCCGAGCATCGCCTCGATCACTACACCGCCGACGCCGAACGCATCGTGCTCTCGGCATTCGCGATGGCTGAGGTTGACGGGCTCATCGGGCCCACGCCCGACCTGCACCTGACCGGCGCGCAGCGATCCGCCGAGAGCCAGCACACCAAGGCCGTCCTCAAGGTCGCCAAGAAGATGCTGGCCGACTACAACAAGGCGCCCAGCGCGGACAAGTTCGCCGCGCTGGTGGACTTCTCCTACATGTCGGTCCACAACGGCGACCAGGACTGCCGCGACGACAAGGGACTGCGAGCGCTCTACGACTGGTCCCAGGGCATCGCCCACGAGTCACTACGGCGCTTCATCCTCGCTGGCAGCGAAGCCGAGGTCATGGACGCCTGGGGCTGGGACCCGGAGATGACCCAGGAGCATCTCAAGCCGCGTAATCGGCGCGGCATCGTGGTCCGCTACGGGCGTGAGGGCCGTGAGTCGCTGACGTCGGCCAACCTGCGCCTGGTGGTCTCCATCGCCAAGAAGTACTTCGGCCGCGGCATGTCCTTCCTCGACCTCATCCAGGAAGGCAATATCGGGCTCATCCGTGCGGTCGAGAAGTTCGACTACGAGAGGGGCTTCAAGTTCTCCACCTATGCCACCTGGTGGATCCGACAGGCCATCACTCGTGCCATCGCCGACCAGGCCCGCACCATCCGCGTCCCGGTGCACATGGTCGAGACCATCAATCGGCTCGATCCGGGTCTCCCGTGGCCTGCTCCAGGAGCTGGGTCGCGAGCCCACCGTGGAGGAGATCGCCTTCGCCATGACCGTGGGACCGGAGTTCGCCACCGAGATCATGCAGCGGCTTGGTGGCAGCGCCAACTTCGCCGAGGGCACGAACGACGATCCGGACATCTGGGTCAGGCGCGACATCGCCGCCACGATCACCGTGCGCGTTCTCGATCCCTCCAAGGTCAAGCCGAAGGCCGACGGCGACTACGCCATCACCGGGTCGGACCACACGTACGACGTCAAGCTGCCCAAGAAGAAGGACAAGATGATCGACGACGTCGTCCTGATCACGCCGGACGTGGTCCGCGAGATCATCAAGGTCAGCCAGCAGCCGATCTCCCTGGAGACGCCCATCGGCGACGAGGAAGACTCGCACCTGGGCGATTTCATCGAGGACCGTGCCGCCTTGGCGCCGGCCGACGCCGCCTCACACCAGCTGCTCAAGGAGCAGGTCGAGGCCGTGCTGGATTCCTTGTCCGGTCGCGAGCGGCGCGTGCTGCAGTTGCGTTTCGGCCTGGAGGACGGGCGCTCCCGAACCCTGGAGGAAGTGGGCAAGGAATTCAACGTCTCGCGCGAGCGAATCCGCCAGATCGAGGCCAAGGCATTGCGCAAGCTGCGCCATCCTTCCCGTAGCCGGAAGCTCAGGGACTACCTCGACTAGTGACGTCCATGAGGGACAGCTGCGATTGGCGCGGCATACCGGCACGTCGACGGGACGGGACGTCCGTCCCCCTGGTCACCAGCCATCAAGCAGTGCCCCGACAATGGCCCCCACTTCAGAGGGACGCGACACGTCGGACGCAATCCCGCGCGTTCGCCCGCACGATCGGACTCACCGTTCACCGGCCGCCGCCACCGCGCGGCTCCCGTCGCAAGCACGACCCCGAGCGTCGGCCGTGCCGCCTTCGAGGTGCACCACCTCATGCGAGGCCAGAGAAGGCCGCGCTCATCTGGTCAGCGGCCGCCTCCTGGGTCACAATGGGGAGGACCCGGCGCGCCGGGCAACACCGGCGAGGCGCTGCCCGTTGCAGTTCCACATCGCCGGACCTCACCGGGGCACCGGGTCACTCGCTTGCCGGCGTGTCCGCAGGGCATGGCGTAGCAGCGAGCGGTCGCGGACTTCACGACCGCCCAGGAAAAGGAGGGACGGCGATGTCCGGTCCCCGCGCCACCGGTGTCTGGATCTCCGCCGCCTCGGCCACGGCATAGCGCTGGAGCCCTGAGGTCACCGTGCGCCACCGTATCGACTCCACGGTCCCCGGCCGGCACCGCTCGGCTGGACGGCCACCCACCCAGAAGCACCCCGCCGGCGAGGGCTATCGCGACGAGCACATGCGGACCTTCTTCGTCGAGGTCGCTCAAGCGTTGCCGGTCGACGATGACCTGCTGCTGGTCGGTGACGGCGAGGTCGTCGAGCACTTCGCCGAGCAGGTCCGCACCGCTGACGACAGCCACGGCCGCAAGCGACGGATCGAGATCGAGAAGCGCGGCCGACTCACCGAGCGCGAGTTGCTCGCCCAAATCCGGGCCTTCGCCGGTTCGCCTGCCGAGCGTAACCTGCCGCGCTGACCGCACGGCGCTCCGCTTCGACGTATCGTCACTCTCCGCAGCAGGCAGGAGGAGCTGCGGGGCATGATGCGAGACCATTCGAGCAGCCGTTGGTTTGACGTGATGTGCTTTCGACCGAAGGGTGGAGTCATGGCCCTGACACCGACGCCCGCTCCCACAGCGACACCGACACCCAGGCCGACACCGACACCCAGGCCGACACCGATGCCGACCCCGGGACGACACTTCCACCGGTCGAGGCCGAGGTCCTTGGCTTTATCCCGTGCTGGCTGTTCGACGAGGCTGCGTCGTCGCTCGATACCGACCTCTTGACGCTGGCTGCCTTCCACGGCATCGAGGCCTCGCAGGACGGACGACTCGTCTCAAAGAAACCCAACGGTGATATGCCTCCTGGTTGGCGCGCCATCGCCAGCGACGAGGCACGGTGAGGGCGCCTACGCGGGCCTCACGGCGTACCTCGTCGTGGACTGGGGCAAGCCCACGAGGCCCTTCCAGGGCATCATCTTCGCTGGTGAGACGCCAGAACCGCCGACTGCCGAGTAGGGAGAGGGTGGACCCGCGACTGCAATGCCCAACTCCTGGGCGTTCCCTGAGGGCGGGCCTCGTCGCTCACGGTGTTCGGGGCGGTTTCGCGCCCCAAGCGCGGTGACCCCGGGCCTCACGCGTCGGTGGACGGGGGTTGTCGCCGACCTGGTCCTGACAGGCGAGCCGTTGCCACCAAGCCGGTCCGGCCTGATGCCTCGGACTTCCCTCGTAGCTTGGCAACGCACGACCTCGAAGTCCATGCGGCCGGTGGGCGCCAAACCCGCGATGCACCTCGAACGTCCCATCTTCGCTTTGGGCCCCCTGCGGGCGACACGCGATCGAGGCCGGTCTTACGAATCACTCGGTGTCCTTCCATCGCCTCGGACGTGGCACCACTAGCCGTTCGAGGATGTCGACGCTGTGTGGTAACGGGGCTGGCTACGGTCCTCGTACGACCCCGATGTCGGTGACGACGAACGCCTGCCGACGATCGATCCCTCCAGCCACGATTCCGATCGCCTGCGGAGCGATGGGCAAAGTGCCCGGTGACCACCGCCGATCGTCGCGTGGGCACGCCCAGGCACCGCGTGGGTCTCCCTCGAGCTGGAGCGCGCGCCGCGAGTCGTCCCGTCCCCAGCCAATACGCTGCCTGCGCCGCATTGAGGCACCCCGTCCGCCGGCACAGCCCCGACAGATGCTGTCGCACCGTCGTCTCGCTGATGCCGAGCTCGTACGCCGCGGCCGCGACGGAGCCGGCCCGGATGTACACCCGCAGCACCTCGAGCTGGCGGCGAGTGGGCCGCGGCTTCGCCCATCCCGATGTCGATGCCATACGATCGTGGCGTGATGGGAGAAGCGCAGTCGCCCATGATCGTCGAGTTCCCGCTCCGTGGCGAAGGGTGGGTCGCGGTCAACTCGCCGGCCGACCGCGTCCCGAGTCACGGGACCGACATGCTCGGTCAGCGCTATGCCTCCGACTTCCTTCGGGTCGACGGCCGGAAGCGGCTGCACTGGCACCGCGCCGGCTGGTTGCGGACCCTGCTCCTCGGCGTGCCGACTCGCGAGTGCTATGCCTGGGGAGCGCCGGTCCATGCCCCGTTGGACGGCGTGGTTGTCCGCGCCGTTGACGGTATCGGTGAGCGGGCTCGGGTCCATCCGGTGCGCGAGCTGGCCTTCGTGGTGAAGAACGCCCTCACGTTCACGCCCGCGAAACTGCCCGCGATCCTGGGTAACTACGTCATCCTCCGCCGCGACGACCTGTTCGCCGCCTTCGTGCACCTGGCGCCGGGTTCCGTGGCTATCCGGGAGGGTCAGGAGGTACAGCTCGGCGAGGTCATCGGCAGGGTGGGGCACACCGGCAACTCGACGAGCCCGCATCTTCACTTCCAGCTCATGGACGCCGCCGACCCCACGGCGGCCAAAGGCATCCCTTGCGCGTTCGCCTCCTACGAGATTCTGCGGGGTGACGCGTGGGTGCGCGTCGAGTCTGGCGTCCCCGGTAAGACGGAACGGATTCGTTACGCGGACCCGGGGTCGTAGGGCCGACGTCACGCTCAGGCCTTGACGACCTTCGCCACGGTCCCGAGATTGCCCTGCTCTGGACGCGACAGGATGCGTCGCGTCGAGATGGCGGCCAACGATGCAGCGAGAGCTCGTGGGACGGGCGATACGGGGCGATCACGACGCGTTCGCTGACACCCTGGTGCGGGCCTCGAGCGATCAGCTCCACGCGGTCAGCTGCAAGGAGCGCTTCGAACGGACCAAGCATCGGCTCGGTCGCCAGCGGAGCCTCCTACCCGACCATGTCCTTCCACTCGAGAAGGCCAACCACCTCGTGCGCTTCCGGACGTCCCTGAAGAACCGCATCTACTTGACGCTCACGGGCAGCACGAACACAACGTCAGCTTCGCGCCACCGCGCTGCCTGTACACGAGACGGCTTGAGCTCAGCTCCGCCCTTGCCTATTGCCCGCCCGCCTCGGCGTCGGTAGAGTCTGCGGGCCATGGGCAAGTTGACGCCTCAGGAGGAGATGCACGAGTTCCTCACCGGGGACAATCGGGCGAGCATCCTCATGCGGCGTGTCTTTCGCCGCGTGCCCCGTGGGCCCAACTGCAAGATCTGCGCGGCGCCGTTCGCGGGGCCAGGGGGCGCCGTGCTCCGGCACGTCGGCTTCGGTCGCTACGCGGGCAATCCCACCATCTGCAACTTCTGCATCAAGGACCTGCAGAAGATGGGGGTGCGGGGCGCGGAGATCCCGGTGAGCCTGCTCTTCGCGGACATCCGCGGCTCGACCGGCATCGGCGAGCGCCTCTCGCCGATCGAGTTCCGGGCCTTCCTGGACCGCTTCTATCGTCTGGCAGCCGAGTCGGTGCTCGCGAGCGACGGCATCGTCGACAAGTTCGTGGGTGACGAGGTCATCGGCCTCTTCTTCGGTGGCATCAGCGGCGACCGCCACGCTGCCGCAGCGGTGGTCGCAGGAGAGCGGCTCTTGTCGCGGGCGGGCCGCAGCGACGCGACCGCGATAGGCCCGATCCCCCTCGGCGCTGCCGTGCACACCGGCGTGGCGTTCGTGGGATCGACCGCGACCGATGACGTGGTCAACGACTTCACCGCCCTCGGCGACACCGTCAATACGACGGCACGCCTCGCTAGCGAGGCCGCGGCTGGGGAGCTCCTCGTCTCGGTCGAAGCTATCAGGGCCGCCGGGACCGACACGACCGGACTCGAGGATCGCACGATCGAGGTCCGTGGCCGTGCCGCCCCGGTCGATGTCGTCGTGCTGCCGATTGCAGCCGAGCCCGTCTGATCTCCCTCGTAGCGACCGCACTAATGGCGCCGCCTACCGAGGATGGACGACGCCATCGGGGCCTGCGGGCACCGGCCCATCCTTCCTCGACGTGAACGGGCCACGACGGAGGGACCCAGTGATGGACTCGGGGCCGGGATGCTGTATGTGGTCTTGGCCTGCGACCCGAGACCTAGAGGATCGGAGGGAGTGGCCAGGTCCCGTGGTGCTCAAGGTGGACTGAGCCAGCTCACGGCCGACGAGCGCCCGTCGCCGCCGTCGAGCGGAGCGGCCGAAGTCGCGCAGCGCGACCGTTCCGGTGCTGCCACCGAGGACCGCACGGAATTCCTTGCCGCCCACGGTGACGGGCGCCTCGCTCTGCGTGGCTGGGCCGTTGGCTCGCTTCGGTCCGCTGTCGAACCGCACCGCGTCCCAGGGTGCCCAGCGGGTGATCCAGCGTCCTCGACCCGCGAGTCGGCGGAGTGTGGCGATCCCGAGCTTGCGAGGCGTGGCCACGAGGACGGTAGCCTCGCCGGAACCGGGCTCGCTCACCGGCAGGACGGCGATGACGTCCTCATGCTGGAAGGCCGTCTCCAGTCGGTCGGCTGGAAGGGCGGTCATGTCACGCAGTCGATCGAACTGCATCATTGCACCTCCTTCCCCCCGTGTGCTCCGAGCAATCTGGACCACACCAGACCGCTCGTCACTGACCTCTTCGAGGGGTCCGACGATAGCCCTCTAGTATGAACAGCCACCAAGATGCAGCGACACATGGTGGTCGTCATCTCGGCCTCATCTTCCTCGCTCCGACGAGCGTCTGCCAGGGCGTCCGCCCCTGCGTGTAGCGGCCCGTGTGTGCACGTTGGGTGTCGTAGTAGGCGAGGTAATGCTCGAGGTCGCGCTCGAGCCCACCGATCTTGGGCACCAGACTTCTCGCGAACGAGGGTCGCCAGCACTCCTCGAGGATGGTGCGCTGGACCCGCTCGACCGAGCCATTCGATGTCGGACGACCCGGGTGGATACGGGTCTGGGTCGCGCCCAGCTCGCGCAGGGTGTCCCCGAACTCGCTCGATCTGAACTCGCTGCCGTTGAGTCCCCAATGGATGTCAAGCCATGGCGACGGTGCTAGCGTGACCGCTGGACGGGCCGGGCGACGGGGCGCCTCGCGACCCCTCAATTCGCCGGCCCGTCCTGTCGCCACCCGTGGTGCGACCACGGGCACGGATCGCGGTCGGGACGGTAGAGTGCGGGCGGCGAGCGTGGGGTCGAGTCGAGGGCATGATCCGCAGCCACGTAGAGCGCCTCGCGCAAGACGGCGTCACGCATTTGGTGGCCGTTTCCACGGGCGGATGACGAACTCGTGAAGTGCCGACCTCGGCCCGGACGACCGGCGTCCCGGCCATGGCCCGTGCGTGATGACGTGTGCCAGAAACTCTATGCTCCTTTCGCCTCACCGCGTCGCGATCTGGCTCAACCGATGCCACGGAGGAATTGATGACGGCCAACGACGAGCTCCATGTCGTATTCGGGACGGGCGCGATCGGGATGGCGCTGATCGAGGAACTGCACGCCGGCGCCAAGCGGGTCCGAGCGGTCAACCGGACCGGCAGCGCCGATGTCCCCGATGGCGTCGAGGTCGTCGGTGGCGACGCCACGGACGAGCACTTCACGAAGGCTGCGTGCGCTGACGCGGGGGTCGTCTACTCATGTCTCAATCCTCCCTACACGAGCTGGCCGACGCTGTTCCCGCCGCTGCAGGCCGGAGTGCTCGCCGGTGCCGCTTCGGCTGGCGCCAAGCTCGTCGCCACGGAGAACCTGTATGCCTACGGGCCGACCGGTGGCAGGACGCTCACGGAGGACCTCCCGTACGCCGCCACGACCCGCAAGGGGCGAGTGCGGGCCCAGATGACCAGGGACCTGATGTCGGCACATGAGGCCGGCCGAGTGCGCGTGACCATCGGGCGAGCGTCGGACTACTTCGGCCCACGCGGCCTGTCCTCCGCCATGGGCGCCGTCGTCTTCTATCCGGCTCTTGCCGGCAAGACGGCGAGGTTGTTGGGCGATCCAGACTTGCCGCACACCTACTCGTACGTACCGGACATCGCCAAGGGTCTTGCCATCCTTGGCGAACGGGACGAGGCCCTGGGACAGGCTTGGCATCTCCCTGTCGCCGAAACACTGTCGACGCGCCGCTTCGTCGAGATGATCTACGAGAGCGCCGGAACCAGACCCAGGATCTCGGGAACACCCAAGGTCATCCTGCGCCTGGTCGGGCTTGGCAACCGCAACGTCAGTGAGATGGTCGAGATGCTCTACGAGTTCGAGGAGCCGTTCGTGGTCGACGATCGTCGCTTCGAAGCCGCGTTCGGTGACCACAGCACCCCTGTGGCGGAGGCGATCGCTACCACGGTCGACTGGTTTCGGGCTCACCCGGAGTCAGCAGCGAAGTAGCGAGGTGGGCTCCGGACCGTCCTGTGATCCATGGACGAGGAGGCATATTCACCTCATCCGGGCGGTCCCTCGAAGGCGACTCGCCAACCTGCCACTAGTCGCGATGGATGCGGCGCGTCCCGGCGATGCCACGACAATGAAGCGTCCAGCCGGTACTGATGGCTCGAGCCCGATGCCCGGATGACCGATGTTGTGGCCGCCGTGGTCGGCTTGGCTGTGCTCGTGGTCGGCGGGGAGCTGGTCGTACGTGGCGCCTCGGGGCTCGCCTCCAGCATGGGCATCAGCCCCGTCGTCATCGGCCTCACCGTGGTGGCCTTTGGCACCAGCTCGCCCGAGCTGATGGTGTCGATCGGGGCCACCCTGGATGGCAGCCCCGACATCGCCGTCGGCAATGTCATCGGCAGCAACATCTACAACATCCTTCTGGTCCTGGGCCTGGCCACGCTGGTGAGACCGCTGATCGTGCGACAGCAGCTGGTCCGCTTCGACGTGCCGCTCGTCATCGGTGTCTCCGTCCTGTTCTGGATCCTGGTGCTCGATGGCATCCTATCGTTGCCAGAAGGCGCACTGCTCGTTGGCTTCCTGGGCGTGTATGGGCTCGTCTCGATCCGCTCAGGGTCGCCGGGAATCCCCAAGCGTGAGCTCGGAGTATCAGGCTACGCTCGGACCATCCATCGCACCGCGGTCCCGTCGCATGGATGCGCTCCTGTTCCTGGCCGGCCTGGCGGCGCTCGTCGCTGGCGCCGACATCCTGGTCGGCGGTGCCACGAACCTGGCCCGCTCGTTCGGGGTCCCCGAATTGGTCGTCGGCCTGACCGTGGTGGCTATCGGCACGTCACTGCCGGAGCTGGTCACGTCGGTGGTCGCGGCGATCCGAGGGCACCGTGACCTCGCGGTCGGGAACGTGGTGGGCTCCAACCTCTTCAATATCCTGGGCGTTCTGGGCCTGACCGCCGTGCTCGCGCCAGGCGGTCTGCCGGTGGCTGCAAGTGCGGTCAGCTTCGATATCCCCGTGATGATCGCGGTGGCCGTAGCCTGCCTCCCGCTGCTCTTCACCGGCCACATCCTGCGTCGCTGGGAAGGAGCGCTGTTCGTCGCCTATGCGGGCATCTACACGACCTATCTCGTGCTCGGGGCGACCGACCGAGGATTGCGGGACGACCTGGCTGCGGCGACGGCCTGGTTCGTGATCCCGCTGACGCTGGTCACCCTTATCACCGTGGTCGTCGCCGAGTTGCGTGGACGCCGTCGGCGATCACGGTCCGCTGTTCAGGGTCCCTGAAATCGGCGATCCGGTACGAGATCTCACCCGCGCGCTCGACGCGACCTCCGGCCGAACATCGAACCGCATCGAGCTATTCGACGGTAACGCGGATGGTCTGGACCATGTTGTTGCAGTAGCCGCCAACGTTCCAGTCCTGCTCCAGCGGCTGGGTCGCGCCGGTCGCGTCCGTGGCCCGGCAGGAGAGTTCGTGTTCACCTGGTGCAGCAGCCCATTCGAACGACCAGCTGTGCCACGCGAACTCGCCCATCTGAGGCCCAAGCTGTGCATCGGCCCAGACGCCATCCACCGCGACCTCCACCCTGGTCACCGGCGCTTCCCCAGACCAGGCGCGCCCATGGATCGTGGTCGGGCCGGCGTCGGCGAAGCGCCGCAGGCTGGGGAACTCCGGAAACCCCGGCGGTGTCATCACGGCGCGTACCCGGATGCGCGTGACGCGCTCCCCTGGGTCCGTGGGCCGCTTTCGGATGTTGTAGGAACCGGCTTGCTGTGTTCCCTCGAACGGCTGCCCGATGGCCTCGATGCTGCGCAGCCACTTGACACTGGCCATGCCGTACCAGCCCGGCACGATGAGGCGGAGCGGCGCTCCGTGCTGTGGCTCCAGCGGGCGGCCGTTCATGGCCCACACCAGCAAGATCTCCGGTCGCTGCGCCTCAGTCACGGACAGGCTGCGTTGGAAGTTGTGGCGTTCACCCCGCTGGATGCCTTCATCAGGCCCGCTGAAGACGAGCTCGATGGCGTCTGCCTGCACGCCGACTGGGGCCAGCACATCTCGCAGCGGCACACCCGTCCATTCGGCCGTCCCGATCGCTTCCAGGCCCCACGGCATGTTGGTAGGGCGGGGGTCCAGGCGCGAACGGCCATTGCCGGCACACTCCATGGTCACCGGCAATGTCCTGGCATCGCCCGCCTGGATCTCGGCCAACGTCAGGCTTGCCGGAGCGTCGACCAGCCCGCCAACCTCCAATCGGTAGGTGTCGGTAGCCACGTCGGGGATATCGAAATGGCTGAGCGTGTAGTGCATGCCCACCGGGGTGATGTCATAGCGCAGCGCGTCCAGGGGCATGCCCTTGTTGCGATTCGCCAGCGCGATGTCGGTCTCGGAGTACGTCTCGGGAGCGCTGGGCGCCGCCATCGGAGGGCTCACGGCGTCTGTCATCGGGCAAGTCTAGTCCGCCCACTGGCCGGGCCCCATCGCCTGGCGCCGGATGCGGGCAAGCTTGGCCTGGCTGACAGCGTCGGGAACACCTGGAACAGTCGATCTGCCGGGTCCTCTGCTACGATCGATCCGTGACCGCGACTCGATTCCGGGGTGGCCGGATCAACGGTATCCGGATCCCGACCTTGTTCAGTGAGAACGACGCCAAACGTTGTGCCGGTTGCCATGAGCCGATCGTAGGCACTCCCTTCCGCGTCTCGCTGATGGACAACGTCGCACGCGAGGCGGCGCCTAGCTGGGCCGTACAGGCGCCGTTGAACCCGGGTCCCCACGAGTTCCACGCTGACCCCGAGCACTTTCGTGCGTGGGCACGGCGCCGGGGCCACTACCTCTGCCGGCTCTCCGATGTGCGAGAGCTGATGCGGCCGACCCCGTTGCCAGTCGATCCTCCGGCCTGGGGCCTGTGTGACGGCAATCATCGCGAGGATCACGAGTTCGAACCGGCCTGAGCGCCGAAGGCGATAGCACATGGACGCCAATGTCCTCATCCCAACGGTCACCGCTGTCCTCGCGGGGATCTTTGCCATCCTGCTGTTGGACCAGTGGCGGATGCGTCGTCGCGGCTATCAGGCCATCTGGGGCCTGGGTATGGTCTTCTACGCCGTGGCAGTGGCGTGCGAAGCCGTGGCCGCAGCCAATGGCTGGAACGAACCCACCTACCGATTGTGGTATCTGACCGGCGCCGTCTGGACGGCCGGCTGGCTCGGCCTGGGCACGGCGTTCCTGCTGGGGCGCACCCGGTTCGGGTTCGCCTTCGCCCTGTGTCTGTTCTTCGCCGGCCTATTCACCTTTCTCACGGCCAGGCGAGATCCGGAGATCTACACCGATGCTACGACCGTGGCCATGCTCTACTTCCTGGTCGCAGGTGTGCTCGCCCTGGCCGTCTCGGTGGAGACCTACTTCCAGAATTGGCGTTGGCCCTGGATGGCCCTGACGGCGGTCGGTGGTGCCACGGTGCTCTCGATCGTGCTGATGGCCATGGCGTCGCTGCCCGCTCCCGGATACGCCCTCGACCCGGTGACGGGCGTGCCCACGGCGGCCATCCTGCCACCGGAGCTGCGCCTGCTCACGCCGTTCATGAACATCACCGGTGCCTTCGCTCTGATCCTCGGAGCGCTCTTCTCGGCGTATGTGTTCATGCCCAAGCGCCGCGTCCTCGAATACTCCATCGACCCGGGTCAGCCGGGCGACCAATTCCTGTTCAACCTGTTCATCGCGCCGATCGCCATCACGGTGAACTTCGTGGCCTCGTTGCCGGGCGCGCTCAAGGCGCTCTTCACCGGCAAGATCAACAGTCGCGTTCCGGCGACGCTGCTGATCGCCCTCGGTGCCTTCATCCCGGCACTGACCGACAGCCTCAACCGGTTCGGTTCGACCGAGTGGTTCCAGCTGGGCAAGCTGCTCGGGGCACTCCTTCTGCTGTCAGGGTTCCTGGTCTCCACGGAGATCTTCAGCGAGATCCGCGTGCCCTTCACCTCCATCGTCCTGCGGGGTGCTCGCACCGAGTCGCGCGAAGCCATCGAGCACTGAGCAGTCCAGGTCACGGCGCAGCGTGGGCTGACGGTGCCCGTCGCTAGCCGGCGTCCATGAACGGACGTGCAGACAAGGTCGGTGTGGCCATGGTCGCGCTGGCTGCAACGGGCTTCGGCCTCAACGGTGTCCTCGCTCGCGGAGCCGAGGAGCTCGGCTTCAATGGCGCATCGTTCGCGTTCTGGCGGTCGTTCGGATCGGTGGCGGCACTCATCACCTTGTTGGTCGTCGGGGTCCTGATCGGTCGGCTGCCGACCGTCTCGCTTCGCTCCATCAGCCGCCTGGAATGGCTGCAGCTGGTGGCCATGGGACTGTTCGTGGCAGGAACCACCCTGGGTCTGTTCCTGAGCTTCGAGCGAACCACCATCGCCCTGGCCCTGATCGTCTTCTACACGTACCCCATCCTGGTGGCGGGCGCAGCAGTCCGGCTCTACGGAGAGCCGTTGGGTCCCCGTCGCCTGGGGGCCATCCTGCTGGCCTCGCTCGGGATGGTCCTGGTGGTCCTTGGCCCAGGGGCGACGTCCAGCACGGGTGTCGACTTACTGGGGGTCCTCCTGGCCCTCGTTGCGGCCGCCTGCCAGACGGCCTATGCCCTCGTCGCGTCGAGGGGGTTCGCGTCGGTCCCATCGTTCCAGGCGGCGACGCTGTTGCGGTGGTTCTCACTGCTTGCCTACCTCATCCTGCTGGTCCCCTTGCTCGTGCTGGTCGGCGATTCGGAACGGCTCCTGGGGCCGCTCGATGGCGTCGACGCCTGGCTCCTGATCATCGTCGCTGGTGTCTTCAGTGCGGCGCTACCGACGGCTGGTCTGGTGGCGGGCTACCGCCGCGTCGGTCCCACCCGTGGCGCCATACTGATGCTGCTGGAACCCCTCACGGGGGTGATCCTGGCTGGGCTGCTGCTAGCGGAACGGCCGGCCCCCATCCAGCTCCTCGGCGGTCTCCTGGTGCTGGCCGGCGCCTCGCTGGTGCAATTGGCACCCGCGACCCGCTACGGCGCCGAGACCGAGCCTTCGGGCGAGTGAGGCGACGTGCTGAGGGGTCGGCGCGCCCGCGGTAAACTCGGCATCACTCGCGTCGGAGAGACACCGCGCTGACCGCCGAAGACCGGGCACAGGCCCGGCAACCAGGATGGAGGATCGATGCGCGTTCGCAAGGCAGTGTTCCCGGCCGCAGGGTGGGGGACACGCTTCCTGCCGGCCACCAAGGCGCAACCCAAGGAGATGCTGCCGTTGGTGGACAAGCCGGTCATCCAGTACGCGGTCGAAGAGGCCGTCGCGGCCGGCGTTGAGCAGGTCATCATCGTCACCAGCAGCCAGAAGCGCGCGATCGAGGATCATTTCGATCACAGCTTCGAGCTGGAGTCGCTGCTCGAGGCACGAGGCGACATCGAGATGCTGCGCCGCGTGCGACAGATCGGCGACATGGCCCAGGTCAGCTATGTGCGCCAGAAGGAGCAGCTCGGCCTGGGCCACGCGGTGCTCATGGCCAAGGAGCTGGTCGGGCACGAGCCCTTCGCGGTCATCCTCTCGGACGACGTGGTGCAGGCTGAGCGGTCCTGCATCGGCCAGCTCATCGACGCCTATCAGCACACCGGCGGATCTACGCTCGCGGTCATGCAGGTCCCTCACGAAGAGACCAGTCGGTACGGGATCGTGGACGTGGATCAAGGTTGGGAGGACGACGATACCCGGCTCAATCGCATCCGGGGCCTGGTCGAGAAGCCGCCGGCCGACGAGGCGCCCAGCGACCTTGCCATCATCGGTCGCTACGTGCTCACCCCCAAGATCTTCGAGAAGCTCGAGCAGACCCAGGCTGGAGCTGGTGGTGAGATCCAGTTGACCGACGCTATCCGGGCGTTGATGGAGGAGCAGGAGGTGTTCTCCTACGCCTTCGAGGGTACTCGTCACGACGCCGGAACCACGATGGGTTGGCTCAAGGCGTCGGTGCAGTTGGCGCTCGATCGCGAAGACATCGGTGGCGAGTTCCGGGACTACCTGGCGGGGATCGACCTGCAGTGATCCCGGCCGAGGCCATCGGTCCATCCATCGAGTCCGCGAGCGCGCCGCGTGGCTGAGCTCGGCGCGCTGCTCGGTGAGCGGTACCGACTCGACCAGGTCCTCGGCCAGGGTGGCATGGCCACCATCTTCCGAGCCACCGACGACAAGCTTGGTCGAGAGGTCGCGGTCAAGGTCCTGCGGCCGGCGTACGGCAGCGATGCCCAGTTCGTGGAACGGTTCGAGCACGAGGCTCAGGCCGCGGCATCGCTGAGCCACCCCAACATCGTCCAGGTCTACGACTACGGCACCGACCCTGCCGGGCCCTATATCGTGATGGAGCAGGTCGCGGGCGGTGACCTTTCCGCCGTGCTCGGTGAGCGCGGCGCCCTGCCGCCGACCGCCGTCGCGCGCACCGGCCAGCAGGTGGCTGATGCCTTGGCCGCCGCGCACGCACGCGGACTGGTCCATCGCGACATCAAGCCCAGCAACATCCTGCTGTCGCCTGATGGGCGCGTGCAGGTCGCGGACTTCGGTATCGCGCAGGCGGCCGCCGGGTCACCGGTCACCGCCACGGGTATCACGCTGGGCAGCGTCCTCTATTTCAGTCCGGAGCAGGCTCGTGGCGACACCGCGACCGCGGCGTCGGACATCTACTCCCTGGGATTGGTGATGTACGAGATGCTCACCGGCCAGCGGGCATTCAGCGGTGATTCGCCGGCCGCCGTCGCGGTGGCGCGACTTAGTGGCGGAGTGCCATCACCGATGGCGGTACGGGCCGACGTCCCGCCGTCACTCGATGCCATCGTGCGCTGGTGTCTGGCCACCGACCTGGCCGATCGACCGTCAGCCACGGAGCTTTCGAGCGCGCTGGCCCGCTTCATCAAGGAGCCCTCAGGCGCCGTCGTGATACCCACTGCCGCGGGCATCGCGACGGCGGCGGGGATGATGGCCGCCGCTCCGCTCGGCGTCCCGGGCGCCCCGCCACCCCCGACCCAAACGGTCCTGGCAGCCCCCTCACCCGTACCGACGGATCCTGGACGCGGCAGCTCCAGTCCATGGACATGGCTGGCGGCAGGCCTGGGCCTGCTGGTCATCGCGGCCTCGGGCATCCTGTTGTTCCTGTTGTTCAGTGGCATGGGTGAGACGTCATCAAGCCCCAGCCCGTCGCCGACGCCCATCATCAGGCTGGTCAAGACGCCTGATTTCATCCAGCTCAGCGAGTCTGAAGCCGTGCGGCTCGCGGAGCGACGCGGTCTGGAGCTCGAGATCGACTACGCTGAGAGCAGCGGTCCCACGGCTGGTCTCGTCATCGAGCAGCTGCCCGAGGCCGAGACAGAGATCGAACTGGGAACGACCGTACGGATCACCGTTTCCACGGAGGTCGAGACCGTCGTGGTGCCCGACGTCCATGGCTTCAGCGAAGAGAACGCCATCAAACAGCTGGAAGCCGCAGGCCTGAGACCAGGGATCCGCTATACCAGGGAAAACCAGCTGCCCGCGGGCTACGTCATCAATACCGATCCACGAATGGGTTCGTCAGTCGAACGAAGAGCGCTCATCGACTACATCGTCTCGACCGGTCCGGCCATCGCGACGATGCCCAGGCCGACCGTCGCTCCTACCCGTGTCCCATCGTCCGCGGCCACTCCCGCCCCAACGATCACACCCGCGAACGGCACCTCGCCGTCGCCGTTCCCGACACAGCCACTGGTGCTGGTGGGTGACTTCCGCTGCTCGCCCCTGGGGCTTGTCCGGACACAGTTGGACGCAAAGGGCCTGCTGGTGGGGATCACGGTGCCTGACCCGCCTCCATCCGACGACTGGATCGTCCACGATCAGTTGCCACAGTGGGGACAGCGCGCACCGCTTGGATCAGCTGTGGATCTGGTACTCAGAGACCCGCAGGAGCCGTGTCCGTAGGGGCGACCGGCAACCATCAGGGCTGCTGACCGGTGTCCACCGTCGACCCCGCCGACGTGATCACGAGTGCTCGGTCATGGCGCTGTCCGTATTGCCGCACGCTGCAGCCTGAGACCATCCGCTGCCGCGCCTGTTCGCGTGCCACCGTCAGCTGTGCCACATGCCACAGATTTCGCACGTCTGTGGCTCCCGAGGTGGGCTACTGTGCGGACGATCCGTCTCGTTCGCCGCTGGGGGGTGATGAGGTTCGTGCCTGCTGGTCAGGCGGTGAAGATGCGTATCCGGACGCGCCCGGCCTGTTCAGCGGACTGGAGGCCCCAGTGGTCCAGGTCGAGCGTTCGCGCCTGGATCGGTTGCCTGGCGAGATGCTCACTGATGAGGTCAGCTTCGATGGGCTGGTGGATGCTCCACATGTGGAAGCCCGCCGGCGCGTGGTATCAGAAGCCCGTCGTCAGGCTCGGCCAGGGCGCGGTTAGCCGCGCTTGACCTATTCGATCTTGATCTGCCGCTTGGCCGTCCTGGTCTGACCGTAGGGTGAAGTGACCGACACCGCGAGAGAGACATAGTCGCCGGCGACCGGCTTGACCACGACCTTCCAGCTGGAGCGGCCGTCGTCGTTGGTCTCGCTCTCCGACGTCTCCGTGGGCCAACCGACGCCCTGGAGGTGGTAGCTCACCTCGGCCCCGGCCATCGCATCGCCGCCGGTGTCCCCGACGTCGACCACGATCTCGATGGTCTTGGGTAGCGATCCGCCCTTGAGCGTCTTGGGCGCGTTGATCTTGATCTTCGGCTTGCCGTCCTTTCGCACGACGACGATGGAATCATCCTGAGTTCGACCGGCCTGGTTCTTCGATCTGGCGGCGATCTCGTTGCGGCCTTTCGCCAGCGGCACCGTCCAGACGAAGTCTCCATCAGGCCCGACCACGAAGGCCGGGGAAGCCCAGTCTGCGGTGGTATTGGTGAGCCGGACCTCGGCGCCCACTTCGGACGTCCCCGCTACTTCGACGGTGTCCTCGAACGTCGTGCTCTTGTTGGCTGGAGCGGTGAACTCCAACTTCGGGGCGTCGCGGTCCATGGTCACGTCCACCGGCTCGGAGCGCGGCCCGAGCCCGCCGGGGCCCTCGAGCGCGGCCGTTAGCTCGTGGAAGCCCTCGGTCAGACGAACGCCAGTGACCATGTTGCTGCCACCCAGCTTGGGCTTGGCCAGGCGGCCGATCTCTTCCTCGCCGCTGAGGATGACGAGCGAGAGTTCCTTTGGGCGCAATTCGTCCTGTGGGACCGTGACGCCGACCTCGATCTCCCAGTCGCCGACGAGTGCGCCACTGGCCGGATCGGAGATCTCCGGACGCGCCACGGGTAGCCGTGCATCGATCGGGCCGCTGGCGACGGGGGTCGGACTGGGTCCGTCAGGCACCGCGACCGTGCTCCCGACACTGCTCGGGACGCTTGGGCTCACCACGGCGAGCACGACAGCGCCCAGCAGCGCCGCGATCACCAGCCCCACACCCGCCCAACGAGCGGGAGAGATGTCCGGTTCGGCGTCCGGCACTGGCCGCCTGGCGGTCTTGCTGGTTCGGGTCGTCGAAGCGGGTTTGGCAGAGGCCATCCTGCGCCCCGAAGACCTGCCTCGTGTAGTGGCGTCGTCCATCCCGCCAGATTGTGGCACGCTAGCGCAGAACACTTCGTGGGGAACTCCCGGAGAGGGGATGGCTTGAACTCAGAAGAGCGTGGTGTGCCTTCGAACCGTGACCGTGCCACGCGGTCGCACTCGATCGGTAGTTCGCCACCACCGCCGCCACCAGGCCCCGTCGCCCGGGTGACACCGCGCATGCCCAGAAGTGAGGTGGCTGCTACCCAGCTGGCTGCCATCCGACCGGGGATGCCATTCGGGTTGCCCAGCCTGCGGCGCAACGTCTGCCCGCATTTCTACATGACTGGACCGCGCGGTCCCATCCCTGTCCAGACGCCGCACCTGCTCAAGGCCTACATGCGACAGGATGGGACCATCGCCCGCTGTCAGGTACGCGGTGGCGTCCACCTGGATGCCAGCTACGTGACCGACGTCTGCCTCTCTGCTCGTTTCAACCAGTGCGTCTTCTACGAGGAAGAGATCGCCGCGTTCTGACGTGTCAGCAGACGCACTGAGCCGGATCCGCGCTCGCGGCCCCATCGGCATCCGCCTTGGCCTCGATCGCGTGCTGGCCCTGCTCGGCCGGCTGGGCGATCCGCAGCTCGCGCTACGGGGCGTGCTCATCGGCGGAACCAATGGCAAGGGCAGCGTCGCCGCCATGGTGGCGGCCATGATCGCCGCCGCTGGCAAGAGCACGATGCAGTCGCCAAGCCCACATCTGCACAGCTACCGCGAACGCATCCTCATCGACGGGCAGCCGATCGGGGAGAAGGACCTCGATGAACTCCTCGAAGAGGTCCTCAGGGCCAGCGAGCCGGGTGAGGCGAAGCATGGGCCGGCAACCGAATATGAACTGCTGACCGCTGCCGCCTACCTCAGGGCCGCTCGTGAGCACATCGACGTGGTGGTCATGGAAGTCGGGCTGGGCGGTCGCATGGATGCCTCCAACAGCTGGGATGCGAACGTGGCCGCCATCACCAACGTGGGTCTGGACCACCAGGAATTCCTGGGCCACACGATCGAGTCGATCGCGATCGAGAAGGCGGCCATCATCAAGCCCCGGAGCCGGGCCGTCACGGGCGCACGGGGTGTGGGCCTGCGTGTGATCAGGTCGCGGGCCGAGCTGGTCGGTGCGCCCTTGACGATCGCCATACCGATACCGGTCGAGTCCATGGACGTGACCGGCCTGGTGCTCAACGACAAGGCCCTCGGTCGCCTGGACCTGCCCATGCTGGGCCGACACCAGGCCGCCAACGCCGGTGTCGCGCTTGGCATCATCTCCTTGCTCCGGGAAGCCGACATCATCGACCTGTCGGATGCTGCGGTCCGCCGCGGTCTCGCCGCTGCGCGTTGGCCCGGCCGGCTGGAACTGCTCACGCTCCACGGCTGCCGGGTGCTGCTCGACGGTGCCCACAACCCCGATGGCACGGCTGCGCTGGCCGCTACCATCGATGAGTTGGTGCCGTCGCTGCCGGGTGGGCGCGCGACACTGCTGGCCGGGGTCATGGCTGACAAGGAAGTGACGCTGATGCTCGAGTCACTGGCGCGTTCGGAGGTGCTCCGGCGGGCACGCTTCATCGCATCCGGCGTCCCGGACAGCGATCGAGCTCTCTCCGCCGGGGAGCTGGCCCTGGCTTGGTCGGAGGTGACAGGTTCCGCAGAGGCTTCGGCCTACAACGACGCTGATGTGGCGCTGGCCCATGGCCTCGAGCAGGCCCGGTCCGACGGTGGACTGTTGGTCGTGGCTGGTTCGCTCTACCTGGTGGGCTACATCAGGGCGCAGCTGCTTCCCGACGAGGTTGTCGGGTGATGCCGCGACTCGATCATCCGGCGCCGCTCACGCTGCGCGGCCACGAGTTCCACTTCGGACGACGCACCTACCTGATGGGCATCATCAACGTGACACCCGATTCGTTCAGTGGAGATGGGCTGCTGGCCGCGGCCGGGGAGTCGATCTCACTGGCCGTCGAACGGGCGGAGGCGATGGTAGCGGCGGGCGCTGACTTCATCGATGTCGGTGGCGAGTCGACACGCCCGGGTAGTGAAGCCGTCTCCGCGCCTGACGAATCGGCACGCATCCTCGGCGTGGTAGCTGGTATCCGCGCTCGGCTCCCCGATATCCCCATCAGCATCGACACCACGAAGCAGGATGTGGCCGCAGCGGCCCTCGACACCGGCGCCGACATGATCAACGACGTGGCCGCGATAACCGCGCAGGTGAAACTGGCTCCGCTGGCCGCACAACGCGGCGTGCCGTACATCCTGATGCACAGTCGCCGGCGCGCAGAATATGCCGACCTGGTGCCCGAAGTGATCGACGACCTGGGTTCTGCGATCGCGGCCGCACAGGCCGCAGGCTGCCATCCGGCGTCCCTCCTAGTGGACCCCGGCATCGGCTTCGGGAAGACCGCAGAACAGAACCTGCTTCTGTTGCGGGAACTGGGTGCCTTGCATCCGTTGGGCAAGCCGATCCTCCTGGGGGCTAGCCGCAAGTCGACCATCGGGAGGGTGCTTGACCTTCCGGTCGAGGATCGCCTCGAAGGGACGCTGGCGACGACGGCGTTGGGCATCGCCGCTGGTGTTGACATCGTGCGTGTCCACGATATCGCGGCCAATGCCAGGGTGGCTCGCATGAGCGATGCCATCATCCGAGGTGGGTGGCAAGATACCGGCGCGCCCAGCCCTGTCGCAGGCGTTCGTCGCCAGCCGTGAAGGGAGACTCCGCCGATGGACCGGATCACACTTGACTCGATGCGCTTCGAGAGCACCATCGGTGCCACTGCGGACGAACGTGTCTTTCCGCAGATGCTGGAGATCGACCTTGAGGTCGAGGCCGACCTGTCAGCCGCAAGCACGTCTGACTCGCTTGCCGATTCGGTCGACTACACGCAGTTGGTGGAGCTCACCGAGCGAGTCGCGGAAGGCGGCGGTTTCGTCCTCCTTGAGGGACTTGCCGGCGCACTTGCCACGGCTGCGCTGCGGATCTCGCCCGGCATCGCCGCGGTGACGGTGCGTGTGCGAAAACTGGCGGTACCCATCGATGTCTCGATGGAATTCGCCCAGGTGGAGCTGCGGCGCGAACGTGCCGACGCCTGACTCAGGCCCAACCGTCACTGGTTGGTCGGTCGCGTCCCCAGCCGTAGCTCCAGGTCGATGAGTTCATCGCCTCGGAGCACCCTCAGGTTGACCGACTCCCTCGGCCCGTACTGCGTCAGGATCTCGTCGAGCGGGTTGTCTCCATCCACCTTGGTGGCGTCCACGTACGTGATGATGTCGCCTGATCGCAGCCCCGCGTCCGCCGCCGGGCTTCCAGGGAACACCGGGTCCACGTCATACCCGGACGGGGGCTCGACGAGGGCGCCGTAGCCCAGCTGCAGGTTGCGCTGGTCCTGCAGCACCGGGGTCAGGGCCGTGTAGTAGATGCCCACCCAGGGCCTGCTCAGCGACTCACCCTCGACGGCCTGCTGCATGATGGGGCGCGCCAGATTGATGGGAATGGCAAAGCCGATGCCCTGGGCATCGCCGGCGATGGCGGTATTGATGCCGATCAACGTACCGCTCGAGTCCACGAGGGCTCCGCCGCTGTTGCCCGGATTGATGGCCGCATCCGTCTGGATGAGATTGTGCAGGCTCTCCAGGCTGCCGCTGCGACGGCAGCCGTCGTCCACGTCGATATTTCGGCCCAGCGCACTCACCACCCCGGTGGTCACGGAGTTGGTGAACGTCCCCAGTGGGCTGCCGATCGCGATGGCATCCTGGCCCACGCGCAACGTACTGGAGTTGCCCAGCGCCACGAACGGCAGGTTGCGGGCATCGATCTTGACGATGGCCAGGTCCGTGAGCGTGTCGAGGCCATGGATCTCGCCCTCGAAGTTCTGCCCGTCAGCGAGCTGGACGGACAGTGACTCGGCATTGCAGACGACATGACGGTTGGTGATGACCCAGCCGTCCTGATCGTAGATGACACCGGACCCGGTTCCCTCCGCGCTGATGAAGCCGCTGCTGCTCATGCGCGGCGTGATCGTCACGACAGCCGGGCTGACCCTGTCGACAGCGTCAGTGACGGCGCTCTGCTCGACGACACGAACGACGTCCGGGTCGACCTGCTGGCGGGCGGCGCCTGCGGGCTGACCGAGCGGTGATGAGATGACGACCTGTCGATCGAGTTGCCCACTGGCCAGCAGCAAGACATACGTGCTGCCGGAGGCGAACATGGCGGCAACGAGTGCCATCGCCACGGCGACACCGCCACGATCGCGGCGTCTGGGCGGCTGTACGGGCTGCGTAGCAGCGATCTGATCGTGGCCGGCTTGCTGTTCCGACGTCGCCGGGGTACCGGGGGCGGCTCCCCAACCGTTGCCGATCCAGGTTGGGCGGTGGTTGGGTGGGGGACTATAGGAAGCGCGTTGGCGTTCAGTATCCGAGGCGGGCCGTTCGGCCATGTCGTGGTGCGTCTCCGATCACGGGCACATCGATCAGGACTGCCGATGCTAGTCGAGTGCCGGTTCACGGCCGGCCGCCAGCGGATGAAGAAAGCGAAACATCTCGCGGCAATGTGACCAGTACCTCGGTCCCGACGTCGGGCGTGCTGGAGATCGAGACCCGGCCGCGATGCATGTCCACGATCGATCTGGCGATGGCCAGGCCGAGTCCGGATCCTCCGGCGCGCTCTTGTGGCCTGCGCGTTCCCCGGTAGAACCGGTCGAAGACGTGCTCGAGCTCTTCAGGGTCGATGCCGACACCATCATCCTGCACGCGGAAACTGGCACCCTCCGTGGTCGCCTCGACATAGACATCGACATGGCCACCGGCAGGTGTGAACTTGATGGCGTTGCCGATGAGATTGCCGAGCACCTGTCCCAGACGTGGCGGGTCGTGTGCCTGGATGACGGGCTCGTCGGGCAGGTGTGTCCGCAGCTCCACGTCCTTGCGCTCGGCCATGGGTTCGGCATGGTCCACCGCGTCCTCGGCGACAGTCCTCAGGTCCTCGTCGCGCAACTGCAGGGCCACCAGGCCAGAGTCCAGTTTGGACAGCTCCAGCAGGTTGGCAGCCAGCCAATCAAGTCGCTCGACCTGCTGTCGACTACCGCGCAGGAACTCGCCTCGAGTCTCGGGTTCCTCGCCAGCACCTTCGAGGAGCAGCTCATTGAAGGTGCGCAATGCGGCGATGGGCGTCCGGAGCTCATGGCTCACATCAGCCAGGAACTCACGGCTTCGATCTCGGTCCTCGCTGATGATGGTCACCGACTCCTGTAGGCGCTCCGCCATGTCATTGAATGCGCCGGCCAGCTCCTGTACCTCCGGGGGCGAGTTGGCCCCGATATCCACGCGAGCATCGAGGTGACCCTCCGCCAGCTGTCGCGAGGTCTGGGTGAGCCGACGCAGCGGACGTGCCAGCCACTGCGACAGGAGCAAGGCCGTGATGAGCGCGACCACCAGCGCCACCAGGGCCGCGTTCAACAACACCTCGGTGATGGTCCGTGTGGTCTGCTCGCGAAAGCTGTACGGGTTGGTGAGCGTGACGGTGAGTTCGCGTTGCCTCGGAGCGGTGGTGGAGAAGAAGGTGTCGTCCACCGTTCTGACGGCCGTGGCCGAGAGGCCCGGCTCACGGTTCTGGCCTTCTGTGCCGGCGTCGTCGCCGAGCGCCACGGTCGACTCGATCATGGGTGCCTCGCCCGGCCCTGGCGCCAGCTGGACGGTCAGATCGGCACCGGCTACGGACTCGGTCAGCTCGTGGAGCAGTCCGCGGTCATCGCTCCGCAGCGCGTCCTCGGTCGAGAAGCCGGGCCCGTCGAGCAGCAGGAATGCTCCATCGTCGGCGATGCGCGCGAGCTCATCCGCGATCAGGAGCGAGGTCGCCTGCGCGCGTGCCTCCAGGTTGGCTTGTTCGCGATCGAGCAGGAACCCCTCGAGCAAGCGCGGCAACGAGAGCAACACCATCCCCAGCACGACAGCCACGACCAGCACGATGGCCAGGAAGAGTCGGGCCCGGTAGCTGGAGGCCAGGTTGCGCCAGCCCCGGTTGTGCTCAGGCGCGGAGCGGAGTGCGCCGGCCATCGACTGACGACTCAGCGCTCAGCGAAGGCGTAGCCGGCTCCACGGATGGTCAGGATGAACGTGGGATCGACCGGATCGTCCTCGAGCTTCTCGCGCAGGTGGCTGACGTGGACGTTGATGGTCTTCTCATCCTGGTCCAGGGCCTCGTAGTCGCGCACCAGTTCAAGAAGCTCACGCCGCGCGAAGACCCGGCCGGGCCGCGACGCCAGGTGCCGCAGGATCTCGAACTCGGTCGCGGTCAGGCTGATGCGTCGGTCACCCCGTTGCACTCGCCGGCGATCGAGGTCGATGACCAGGTCACGATGGCGGATCAGGCGTCCGCCCTGCGCGTCGGCAAGGTCCCCATAGGCGCGTCGCAGCAACGCCTTGATGCGGCTCTGCAGCTCCCGCAAGCCGAAGGGTTTGGTCATGTAGTCGTCGGCGCCCATCTCGAGCCCGATGACCTTGTCCATCTCCTCGTCACGGGCGGTCAACATCATCACCGGTGCCTTGGACCCGTCGCTGCGCAGGCGGCGCAAGGTCTCGAAGCCGTCGATCCCCGGCATACGGACATCGAGGACGACGAGGTCAGGTGCCAGCTCACCGGCGACCTCCAGGGCTTCCTCACCCGAGCCCGCCAGTGTCACCTGGTAGCCCTCCTGCTCAAGGGCGTACTGGATGCCGCGAGCTACGGCATATTCATCTTCGACGATAAGGATCGTGGCGGACATCGGTCATGGATGGTACATCGGAGTGGCGATGGGGCATCTCGTGCTAGGATTCGCGGTCGTTCGTCCCGCACGGACCCGTCCGGCCACCGCCGGGCCAACGATTCTCTAGAGGTCATCTGAGTGAGCACCCGTCCGGTCGTCTCCGCCGAGCCCCGCGAGGTCCTCGGAAAGAAGGTCAGCAGCCTGCGCCGCCAGGGCATCCTGCCCGCCGTCGTGTATGGCGCTGAGAAGGAATCGCAGCCCATCCAGCTCGATGCGCATGACCTTGATGTCCTGCTGCGAACCACGAGCCGGAACACGCTGGTGGACCTCAAGATCGGCAGTTCCAGGGCCACTCCCGTCCTGCTGCAGGGCATCCACGAACACCCGGTCCGTCGCCACCCCATGCACGTCGACTTCCTGGTCGTCTCCATGACTGAGGCCATCACCGTCGAAGTGCCCATCAACTACATGGGTGACTCATCGGCTGCCGACAAGCTCGGGGGCACGCTCTTGCACTTGCGTGAGAGCGTCTCCATCAGCGCCTTGGCGACAGCGCTGCCAGCGGCCATCGACCTGGATATCACGCCACTCGACTCGTTCGAGGCAGTCCTGCACGTCAGGGACCTGGTCGTGCCTGAGGGCACTACCATCCTCACTGACCCCGATGAGGCACTGGCCCGCGTCCAGCCGCCGCGTGTCGAAGAGGAGCCGGTCGCCGTCGCCGAAGGCGAGGAGCTGCCGGAACGTGCTGAGGCACCAGAGGGCGCTTCCGAAGATGCCGGCGCGGACGACGGAGCTGCCGGGTCCGACGAGGACGCCGGCTAGCCCATCTGACGCTTGGGGTGTCGCCAAGGCGGCGCCCTTTCGGAGCCCGTCGCGGATCTCGGTCAGCAGATCAACCTCGCTGGGCCCGGATTCCTCGTCCTCTCCCTCGGTGGCCCGGCCAGCCTGAAGGCGATTCATCGGCTTGACCACGATGAAGAAGATGGCCGCGCCGATGGTGATGAAGCTGATCAGCGTATTGAGGAAGTTGCCGATGCGCATCTCGGCGTCTCCGATCGGGATCACCCAACCGGAGAAGTCAGGGATACCCAGGAGCCCCAGCAGCGGGGTGATGATGTCCTCGACGAGTGACGTGATGATGGCGCCGAAGGCAGCGCCGATGACGACCGCGACAGCCAGGTCGATCACGTTGCCTCTGAGCAGGAACTCGCGAAACTCCTGGACTATTTCCTACCCTCCTGTGCCTGTCTCGGTGGCTTGGGCCCACCGGCACCCGCAGCGTAGCGCCATGCAGGCCGCCACATCGGGGCACGTCATCGACGCGTCACGCCTGGCCGGCACCATCGCGGTCATGCGCAGGACCGTTTCGCTCAGCGTCGTGCTGCTACTCGCCATCGCGGCGACCGGCAGTGCTGCGGTGGGCCAGGGTGATGCTTCGACCAGCGTGGCGCCACACCTCAGCCCACCGGCCGCGGCCAGCCCGCATCCGTCAGCTTCACCAGCCACTGGCACGGTCACCCTGGACTTCGAGCAGCCTGGCTGGCAACGCATCACGACTGCGCGAAGTCCGGCCGCGCGCGAGGACCACACCTGGACGGTGGATAGCGATGGTCGCTATGCCTATCTCTTCGGCGGTCGCGATCGTGGCAAGGACTTCGACGACCTGTGGCGCTACGACCTGGAGGCCGACCGCTGGGAGATGCTGTCGCCACGCGGCCGCAGCCCACGATCGCGGTTCGGACACTCCGCGGTCTGGGTCGATGGTCGCGGCCTCATCATCTTCGCCGGCCAGGCTGGGGCGGAGTTCCTGGGCGATCTGTGGCAGTTCGACCCTGACAAGGGCACGTGGAGCGAGCTGCCAGCCGATGGCGCCGCGCCCAAGGCTCGCTACGGCTCCTGCATGGTGCTGGGCCGCGACGGACGCCTTTGGATCAGCCACGGCTTCACCTTCGCCGGACGCTTCGACGACACTCGCGCCTACAACCTCCAGTCCAGGCGCTGGGCCAGCATCGCGCCCGACGGTCGTCGTCCCGGCGAGCGCTGCCTCCACGACTGCTTCACCGACGCCAGCGGTGAGTTGGTCCTCTACGGCGGCCAGAACGACTCGGAACGCGCCCTCGGCGACCTGTGGGTGACGCGTCGTAATGGGTCCTGGCAGAAGCTGGCGAACCCCAAGCTGGGAGCGCGACGCCTCTACGCCGTCACCGAGGCGGGCGACGATGCCTACGTCTTTGGTGGCGCCGACAAGGACGATGGCGCGCTCGATGACTTGTGGCGCATCGATCGAGAGACGCTGAAGTCCAGGCGAGTTCGTGTCGATGGCCCTGGGCCTGCGGCGCGCTACGCGGGTACCCTGATCACTGACGCCGCCCGCGGGCGGCTGCTCCTGTTCGGCGGCCAGAGTTCTAGCGCCAGGGATGACGTCTGGGCATTGATCGACCTTGCAGCCGACCCACGCGAGGTAACTGCACACGCGTCCCCACCAGCCGACGCCGGCCAAAGGACGGCGCCAAGCCTCTCTCCCGAGGACGAGCCGGTGGGCCACCGACGATGATGGTGACCTGACCGAAATCGACTGAGCGGGTAATCTTGACCACCGACGACACACAGAACACATGCCCTATCCAGAGGTGAACGCTTGACGGGCGCACCCGCCCCATACCCCTCCGCCTCCGAGGTCCCTGACGCCACGGAGACTCCTCGCAAGCGGTCCAGGATGGCCGACGCGATCATCGAGATCGTCACGACCGTCGGTCTGGCGGTGGTGCTCTACCTGATCATCACCACCTTCGTGGTCCAGACGTTCCGGGTCGAGCAGCATTCCATGATCGATACGCTGCAGCCGTCCGAGCATCTGCTGATCGACAAGCTCACGCCACGGTTCGATGACTACTCGCGCGGTGACATCATCGTGTTCCATCCCCGTGGAGACACGGATGCGACGCCGTTCATCAAGCGCGTCATCGGGGAGGGCGGCGATCACGTCGAGATCCGTGGTGGGTCAGTCTGGATCGACGGGGCCAAGCTGGATGAGGGCTACACCTACCTCGGCGAACCGACCGAGCCCCATGGAGCCCAGAGCGTGTGGGACGTGCCCGAGGACTCCCTCTTCGTGATGGGTGACCACCGGCAGAAATCACAGGATTCCCGCGATTCGAGTCCGGGTCTGGTCAAGAAGAGCGATGTGGTCGGGCGCGCCCTGGTGCGCTTCTTCCCGCTTGACCGAGTCGGCGTCCTGCAGACGCCTCAGTATCCGGAGCTCGACCAGGCTCAGTAGCAGCGTCGCTCGCGTTGGTCGCTAGCCCTTGCTCGGCGGAGTGATCTCGTCGCTCCAGTGAAAGCGAGGCTGGTAGCCAAGGCGCTCACGTGCGCGGTCGATGGAGAGCAATGTTTCGCGGCCTTCGAGCGCACGGGTCAGCGGCACATTCGGATAGACCTCGGACATCAGCTCGGAACTGTCGCGAGTCATCACCGTATCGTCGGCAGCGATGATGGCGATCTCGGCGCCATCCAGCTCAGCCTCCAGCCCCAGCGCGCAGGCCTGGGCCACGTCCCGAGCATCGACGTAGCCCCACAGGTTCCATCGACGCAACGTGGCGTCCTCCCAGTACCCAGGAAAGGCCTCGTAGTCGCCGGGCTCCATGATGTTGGAGATGCGCAGTCCCAGATGCGGCGTCCCGGTTCGGCGCGCGAACTGCTCGGCGACGGCCTCACCTGCCAGCTTGCTGAGCGAGTACGACGACTCCGGTCGCGCCGGATGTGTCTCATCGATGGGCGCGAAGGCTGGAGGCTCATCGAAAGGCAAGCCCAGGACGGTCTCACTCGAGGCATAGACGACGCGCCTGTATCGGTGTGCCTCGGCTGCCGCGAAGGCGTTGTAGGTGGAGAGCATGTTGATTCGGAACGTCTCTGCCGGTGGCCGGAGCTCGGGAGCCGGGATGGCCGCCAGGTGCACCAGCGCCTCTGCACCGGCGAGCGCCTCGAGGCATTGTCCGGGGTCGGTCAGATCGGTGACGAGACAGCTGCCGTGAGGGCCGCCGTCGTGCTTCCAGTCCACGTTCATGACGTCATGCCCAGCGTCACGCAGATATCGCACGACCCATCGGCCTGCCTTGCCCGACCCTCCGGTGACCACGATCTTCATGCCGGTAGCCTCCTCAATCTCGACATGGGTCCGAGCCCAGCCATCTGCCAGGGACGCCCAGCTCAGCATGCGCTCGCGCCTGTTGCCCGGATCCTGAGTCGGCGCATCCACCCATGGGTGGGCGGACCGAACCAGCGGCGGACTCCATGTCCACAGTATGGCCAGTCGCCGACGCCACTGAAGCGCAGCGGCATTCGGCCGATGATCGGAGAGGATCACCTGACCGACCTGGCCGGTCGGTAGTCGCTGCGGTGGCCCAGTGGCGACCTTGTGCGACTCACGCTAGGCTCGCGGCGGACGTGGTCTAGCGCCGCAGTACCGGAGGCATGGATGGTTCGAAGCGCCCGCCCGCCACGACTCCTCAGTGCTGTGCTCATCGCGGTGGTCGGATCGATGTCGGTGACCGGCGGGGCCACAGCCACTGAGACCGACGAGCCGCCGCCCTATCAGCTGCGCCACTTCGATCTGCGTGACCTGCCGTTCGATCGGCTTCCCTGGACGAACGCACCGCCCCCGGCGCTGCCTGCCTTGCCGCCCACCGATGCCCGGGGCATCCGCATGTTCCGCTGGATCGACGGCCACTACTACTACCGGCCCGGATCAGTCGCCATCAATGGCATGAAGCGCCTGGACGCTTACCGCGATACCGGTGATCGCGCCCAGCTCGAGCAGGCACTCGTCGAGGCCAGGCACCTGCGCAGCATGCACGTGGAGGATGACGACGCGTGGTGGCTGCCATTCTGGTTCGACTATCCACCGGCCGGTCTGTCGGCGCCCTGGTACAACGCCATGTCCCAGGGTTTGGCGCTCTCCTTCTTCGTCAGGCTCCATCGTGTCACCGGCGACGACATCCACCTGCGGGCCGCGGAGCGGATCTTCGAGAGCTTCCGTCGACTGGGTCGCAAGAAGGGTGGCTCTGGGCGTCCCTGGGTGGCCTATGTGGCCGATGGCGGCTATCTCTGGCTGGAGCACTACCCCAACGCTCTGCCTGACCACGTCCTGAATGCGCACCTGCACGCGGTGATCGGTTTGTACGAGTACTGGCAACACACTCGTTCCCCCGAGGCTCGCCAGCTCCTGGAGGGCGCCCTCACCACGATGCGCGATCGAGCCGCCAGCTACCGGCGCGAGGGCCGCGTGAGCATCTACGGATTACGCAGCCGCACCAACCACTACAAGTATCACCAGGTTCACATCTGGCAACTGCGTTTCCTGGGCCGGATGACGGGCGACCAGTTCTTCACATCGCTCGGCAACGCCATGGCGGCTGATCGGGGTCCCAAGCGCGACGTGCAGGGTCGCCCAGCGGTGAGCAGCCCAGGAAACGTCCTCAACCCCGCCCGATTGGCGTCGCACATCGCACCCTATCCACCCGTGGCGCCTGATCTGGCGGCGGCGGCCTAGTCGCTGCTCGACACCACGCGTCCGAATGGTCGGGCGGTGATCTCAGCCCAAACGCCCGAGCGAACGTAGACATCCTCTTTGGCGATGGCCAGGGCGGAGGCTTCATCGGGCGCACGGACCAGGATGATCGACGAGGTCAGCCCGTCGGCGTAGGCTCCGACTTCGACGAACGTGCCTTGGCGCTTGAGCTCTGCCGCACGGGCAAGATGCTCGGCCCGTACCGCTGGACGGCGTTCGGCAGCATCAGGGGTGTACCGCGCCTCGACCAGGAACACGGTCTCCAACTCGACGCCGGGCGGAAGGTCGTTGCTGCCCATCTGTATCTCCCCGCTTCGTCTGATCGTCGCCCGAAGCCGTACGATGCTCGTGATGCCCATCCTGACACGTGCCGTCGCGCTCTTCGTGATCATCATCGCCCTGTGGGGACTCCCAGGCTGCAGCCGACTCATGTCGTGGCACGGTCTGCCCGCGACTTCACTGGGGGCTCCCGCGCCAGGTGGTGATCGCTACCCGGATATCCTTGAGGTCGAGCTCAGGTCGCTCGGCGATCGGATGTACGACGTGGTCGTGACGATGTCGTCCCCGTACGACACCCCTGGGCGGTATGCCGATGGCTGGCGGGTGCTCGATCCGAACGGAGACGTACTCGGAACCCATACGCTGCTGCACGACCACGCCGGCGAGCAGCCGTTTACACGCACCCAACAAGGCGTGCGGATCCCCGACGGAGTCGATGAGATCACCGTGCAGGGGCGTGACCAGGCCAACGGCTTCGGCGGCCTCAGAGTCAGCGCACCGGTGCCGGAGTCATAGTCGTTCCATCGGGCGTCCTGCTCGCCGTCCTGCTCGCGCTGGTACCGAGTGCACCGGCGACCAGCAGTCCGGCGCCACGCGATGTCTGCCTCGGGGTCGCTGCCACCGCGGTCCCCATCGATGGCTGGGCGCAGATCGTCGAGCGGATCGAGACGGTCGTGGCGGACCACCCCGCGCTCTTTCCATCGCCGTCGATCGTGAGCCGTTCCCCCGCGGCATCGTCGGACCCCTCCGCCTCGTCATCGGAGCTTGTCATCGACGCCGGGCACGATCTGGAGCAGTCGACGCCGATGGATGGCACTTGCCTGGAGTCCGGGCTCGAATGGACGACACGGTTCAGCCGAACCTTCCTGCAGGCAGGGGCCGATCGGATGCTCACGGAGGCACCCACGACTCCGGGGATCGAATCCAGCGTCGAGATCGAGTGGTTCGCCGACGACGATCGACTGCGGACCACTCTCGTGTTCGCTGGCCCGTTCGACATTCCCAATGGGTCCTGCTGGATCGATGACGTCCTGTCCGTCGACGTTGCGGACGGCATCGCCACCGCCAGCGGCGAGCACGGCGCCGAGACCAGCCCGTTCGCCGAAGGGGCGTGCGGTCGCTTCTTCGATCACCTGCCTGATGGTGGAGCTGGCCAACAGGCCATCACGCTGTTTCCTGCCGAGGTCGCGCTCGCGGACGGCCGACTCGTCCGCTTCGCCGTCAGCCGACTCTTCGTGACTGAGGATGAGGTCGTGGTGGGCGGCTCGATCGAGGCGCGATAGATGCTCCAGCATCCATTCTCGCTCCGTCTTGCCCCGTAGTCTTCACATCGTCAGCGTTGGCTCGGTCAGCTCGTCCCGACGCCGGTGCGAGCGCGAGCGCGCGTCGTATCCACTAGCGCCAGCCAAAAGTCATACGTGGCAGCCAAGCGCCCGGCCGGTACGCTGACCGCGTGACCCATCGATCTTCCGTCTCCGCTCGTCTGCGCCTGCTGTCGGTCGTGGCGGCCTGCGTCGTTGTCAGCGTCGTCACTGTCCCGTTCGCGCGGGGGAAAGATGCCCTGATCGTTGCCCCAGCCGCGACGCTGCTGGCGCCACATGCCCCCGACCGCGTCATCGTCGGCTACAACCAGCGAGCCTCTCGATCGAAGCGCGCGGCTGCGGTTCGATCGGTGCAGCCAGCGTCGGTGAAGGCAGTCTCGCCCATCGCGGAGGACACCGTCCTCGTCAAGCTCAAGCACGGGCAGTCGGTGGCGGAGGCTATCGACGAGATCGGCCAACAGCCCGGGGTCGCCTACGTCGAGCCTGACTACCTCGTGCATGCCGCAGACACGCCCGACGATCCCTACTACGTCGATGGCAACCATTGGGGCATGTACGGCGACTCGACATCACCCGCCGATCCATTCGGTTCGGGAGCAGGGGAGGCGTGGGCAGCCGGCCATATCGGCGCGTCCAGCATCTACGTTGGGATCATCGATGAAGGCATCAAGACCACGCATCCGGACCTCGCGCCCAACATCTGGACCAACCCCTGGGAGACGGTGAACGGAGTCGATGACGACGGCAACGGCTACATCGATGATGTCAACGGCTGGGACTTCTACAACAACGACGCATCCGTGTTCGACGGCAACGCCGACGACCACGGCACCCACGTGGCCGGAACGGTCGGCGCTCGGGGCGGCAACGGGATCGGTGTCGCTGGCGTCAACTGGAAGGTCACGTTGATCTCCGCGAAATTCCTTGGTCCCCAGGATGGCACCGTCAGTGACGCCATCCTGGCCATCGACTACATCACCGACCTCAAGACGCGCCATGGCCTGGACATCGTCGCTACCAACAACAGCTGGTCTGGGGGTGACTACAGCAAGAGCCTGGCAGACGCCATCGATCGGGCGGGTGACGCAGGCATCCTATTCGTTGCTGCCGCTGGCAATAACGGGCGCGATATCGATGTGGTGCCCGCATATCCGGCCGCCAACCGGTGTGACACGCATGCCGACGGTACTCCGCGAGGCTGGGACTGCATCATCAGTGTGGCCAACCTCCAGAGTGATGGCAGCCGGCGAGGGTCTTCCAACTGGGGCGCTGAGACCGTGGACCTTGGAGCGCCCGGTACATCGATCATCAGCACCGTTCCGAACGGAGCCGCCAGCTATGCGTACTACACCGGGACCAGCATGGCGGCACCGCACGTAACCGGTGCCGTGGCCCTTTGCGCCAGCATCGACCCCTCCCTTTCGGCGCGCCAACTCCGCGATCTGATCCTGTCTACGGGCACGGCGACCCCGTCGATGGCTGGGATGACGGTCAGTGGCAACCGGCTTGACATCGGCCTTCTCGCGCAACGCTGTGCGCCATCGGGCCCGACCCCCACGCCGACCCCGAGCCCATCGCCGACCCCGACCCCGAGCCCATCGCCATCGCCCAGCCCGTCACCCAGCCCTTCGCCCACGCCGACCCCGACCCCGAGCCCATCGCCATCGCCCAGCCCGTCACCCAGCCCTTCGCCCACGCCGACCCCGACCCCGAGCCCATCGCCATCGCCCAGCCCGTCACCCAGCCCTTCGCCCACGCCGACCCCGACCCCGAGCCCATCGCCATCGCCCAGCCCGTCACCCAGCCCTTCGCCCACGCCGACCCCGACCCCGAGCCCATCGCCATCGCCCAGCCCGTCACCCAGCCCTTCGCCCACGCCGACCCCGACCCCGAGCCCATCGCCATCGCCCAGCCCGTCACCCAGCCCTTCGCCCACGCCGACCCCGACCCCGAGCCCATCGCCATCGCCCAGCCCATCACCCACGCCTAGCCCGAGCCCATCGCCATCGCCCAGCTCATCGCCATCGCTCAGCCCATCACCCAGCCCTTCGCCCAGGCCGACCCCACCCGTCGCTGGTGCCACGGTCTACTCCGATGACCTCGAGTCGACGTTCAGGCGCACGGGCACGAACTGGCGAGAGGCCTCGTCGGGCTACGCCAAGCATCACTTCTGGGTACCGACCCGAGCCGGCAGCCAGCGACATTCGGGTGCATGGAAACCCGTTCTGGCTGAGGCGGGCTACTACAAGATCGTCGTCAAGGTCCCCGTTGCGAATGCCACGTCGCGTAGGGCCCGCTATCGCGTCAGGACTGCCGAGGGCTGGGTGACACGGATCCGCGACCAGAAGAAGCACGCTGGCGACTGGGTGAGCCTTGGGACCCACCTACTCACCACGACGCCGATCGTGAAGCTGATCGATGACACCGGCGAAGCGGGGTCCCTCAAGCGTCGAATCGCCTATGATGCCGTACGCTTCGAACCCACGACCAAACCAGCAGCCCGCGCCTCAATGCCGACACGCCGGAACGTGACCCGCCCGGCGAGACCACACCCGACCCCGCCGGGACAGGCAGAGCCCGAGTCGTCAGCCCATGAGGCACTCGAAGGTCCACCGCAGCCCAGCCCGACGATCGGATCTGACGCGGCCGGACTTCCGCAGGATCGGTCGACGGCGGTGACTTCTGCGAACCCAAGTCCAGCGCCGGTCGTCGAGCCCGACGAAGCGGGGTAGCCTAGCCTCGCTCCCTCGCGTCACACCAGGCTCGAATGATCGCGTTCAGCCCGGCACGCCCGAGTTCGACCAATTCGCGGTCAGGGAACCGGGCATAGCGGGCTGAGATCCCATAGGGTCTTGTCAAGCCCCATTCCTCCATTCGGGGTCGAAATCGGTGCCGTTGCGCCATACGCCCCAGACCAGGGATAGGGCCTTGCCCATGCAATGGCCCAGGGCGTTCATCTTGCTCTTGCCGGCGGCCCGCTTGCGTTCGTAGTGGGCCCGGATGATGGGGTTGTGGGTGACGCCCACGACCGCCAGCCGATAGGCGGCCGCCCGAAGGTGGGCGTTGCCGGCCTTGGACATGTGCCAGGACGTCTCGGGGTTCGCGCCCTTCCGGCCCGAGCTGCGCTCGGCAGGGTGGACCCCAGCATAGGCGAGCAGCTGGTCGACGTCATCGAAGCGCCGGATGTCCCCGATCTCGGCGATGAGCGTCGCGGTGATGGCGGGCCCGACCCCCGGGATGGTCTGCAGGCGCCGGGCCAGCTCGGAGTCGAGCAGGACGGCGACGTGGGCGTCGGCCTCGGTGATCTGTCGTTCGAGCAGGTCGTACTGGTCGAGCAGGAGGTCGATCTCGAAGGCGACCTCGGCGTCGAGTTCGGGCACCGCGATGCTGGTGGCCGCTGCAGCCTTGAGTCGCTCGGCCTTCGCCTCGCCGAGGCGTCGGTGGCCCCTTCCGGCGTTGGCGTCGGCGAGGGTGTTCGTCCGTCGCTTCCTCGCTGCCGCCGCGGTGGGGGCGATCCGCAGGACCTCGCGCGCGGTGCGACAGGCCGGGTCATCGAAGAGCTCGCCCAGCTCGGGGAAGCCCAGCTCCACCAAACGGATGAGCCGCTGGCACACTCGCGCCTGTTCGGTCACGAGGGTCATCGCGAACCTCGCCGCCTGGCGCAGCTCCACGCCGGCCAGCGGGACGCGGGCGGCGGGTCGTTCACGCATGGCCATCAGGGCGAGGCTCCTCGCATCGGCTGGGTCGGACTTGGTCCGTGACAGCCGGCTCTTGGCAAAGTACTTCGCCTGTAGCGGGTTGACCATCGCGACTGGGAGGCCCCGACGCGTGAGATGCGAGGCCAGCGGCATCCAGTAGTGGCCCGAGGACTCCATCGTCACCAGGCCCACCGGCCCATCCTGTCGGGCCAGCCAGGCATCGAGCGCATCGAAACCGGCACGATCCTGGCGCATGCGCAGGACCTGCCGTTCGGCCTTGTCTTGTCCTTCGCGGCAGCGGGCCACCACATGCTGCTTGCCCCCGATGTCGATCCCGATCGTGATCACCCGAGACCTCCTTCCGACCACCAGGGGTCCCTGTCCATCCTGGTCGACGTCAGCTGATAGGTCCGATCACCGGTCATGTCCCGGCCGCAGGATCCCGATCACCGTTCATGGCCAGACGGCGGGGCCGGCATCTAGCCCGAACGGTCACCTGCCGCATAGCCTGTCACCGGTCTCCCCGTGGGGTCGGTGCCATCATCGACCCTTGTCCAAGGAGGTTCTCTCCCGTACAAGGAGGTATATCAGCCTGCCGTCCCCCTCAAGGAGCGGGTGGTCGCCGGGATCTCTGCACCGCGGTGGAAAAGCACCGCGACATGCTTCCGGGCCTTGGGATCGATGCTGGCGAGGTTGCCTTCGTACATGAACGTCGGCGATTTCCACTTGATGCTCTCAGTGATGCGGTCGTCGGCGCTCAGGAACACCTCACGTACAGCCACGATGACGTCCTTGAGCGGGTGCTCCAACTCGTCGATCCAGGAGGTCACTGCCGGGTTCTCGTTCATCGTCCGAGTGTGCCAGCCCTGTTCAGGCCTCGCCACGACGGTAGGCTGCGCACATGGGAGAGCCACTGCTCGATGCACGCGGTCTCGTCAAGACCTTCACCAGCGGCCGCGCTAGTGGCCACCGTGAAGTCCGGGCCGTCCAGGAGGTGTCGATCAGCATCGACGCCGGGGAGACCCATGGTCTGGTCGGCGAG
Organism: uncultured Chloroflexia bacterium; assembly: GCA_963764785.1. GTDB lineage: Bacteria > Chloroflexota > Limnocylindria > Limnocylindrales > CSP1-4 > JAFMJV01. The sequence goes on from CAVXTU010000001.1 coordinate 1,041,361, forward strand.
TCGGGCTCGGGCAAGTCGACGACCGGGCGCATCCTGCTGCGCCTCATCGAACCGGATGCGGGTACGGCGACATTCCTCGGGCAGGATCTGTTCTCCCTCTCCGGGGCCTCGCTGCGCCAGGTTCGCCGACACATGCAGCTGGTCTACCAGGATCCGTTCTCCTCGGTCGACCCGCGGTTCCGAGCTCGTGACATCGTGGCTGAGCCGTGGACGATCCACCATCTCTATGATCGAGCCGAGCGACGCCATCGGGCTGATGCTCTCCTCGAACGCGTCGGCATCGATCCGGCATTGGGCGACCGTCGCCCCGCCTCCTTCTCCGGTGGGCAGCTTCAGCGCATCGGCATCGCCCGTGCACTGGCCCTTGAGCCATCGCTGATCATCTGTGACGAGCCCGTGTCGGCTCTCGATGTCTCGGTGCAGGGCCAGATCATCAACCTGCTGCTGGACCTTCGGGATGAGCGAGCCATGAGCTACCTGTTCATCGCTCACGACCTCGACGTTGTGCGGCATATCAGCGATCGCGTCTCGGTGATGTACGCCGGTCGCATCGTGGAGACAGGGACCAGAGACGAAGTCTTCGGCCTCCCCGGTCACCCATACACCCGAGCCCTCCTGGCTGCTTCGGGTGCGCAGGGTGCTTCGTCGGTCGCCGAGCCGGTGGCTCGTGACGATATTCCGACCGGGTGTGCGTTCAGGAACCGCTGCCCGCTGGCCCAGACCCAGTGCGCAGCGGCTGTGCCGGAGCTCATCGATCGCGGGGGTGGACACCCGGTGGCTTGCTTCTACCCGACGTCCGAGCCGCTCGAGCTAGCGGCGGACGCGCGGGTCGATGGCGATGACCGCGACATCCGCCAGCAGGTTCACGCTGGCCACGAGCAAGCCGGCGATGATGCCGATGCCAACGATCAGGGCCGTGTCCAGCCGAGTCAGTCCGAGCAGCAGGTCGGCGCCGAGGCCGGGCATGGAGAACGCCACTTCGACGACAGCCACGCTCGAGAACAGGCCCGCGAAGTCAAGCGCCAGGATCGACAGCAGCGGCAACAGCGCATTCGGTAGCAGGTGGCGCCAGCGAACCGACCAGGCTCCCTCACCGAGCGCTCGGCTGAAGGTGATGTAGGGCTGCTCCTGTTGTTCCAGGAGCGACGTGCGCAGGAGCCGCGCCAGCACCAACCCGAAGGGCACGCCCAGGGTGAGCACTGGCAGCACGTAGGCCATGGGCGACCCTCCACCCCCAAGCGGGAAGATCCGCAATCGGAATGCGAACAGGTAGATCAGCAGGAGTCCGACCAGGAACGCGGGGATCGCCGCGGTCGCCCCGGCGAGCACCACCAGGATCCGGTCGGCGATACCACCGCGGGCCACCACCCAGAGCGCCAACGGGACGGCGATGAGCAGCTCGACCAGGAATGCCAGCCCGGTGAGTGCCAACGTCGGGGGCAGCGACCGCAAGAGCACACTCAAGACCGGTTCGGCCTTGGCAAAGCTGTAGCCGAGGTCGCCTTGTGCCATGCGCGCCATGGCGTCGACGTATCTGACTGGCAGTGGGTCGTCGAAACCATAGGCTGCGCGGATGCTGGCCAGCGTTGCCTCCGACGCACCCGGCCCGGCCAGCTGCCGTGCCGGGTCGCCGGGGATGAGCTCCACGAGCAGGAAGCCGGCCGTGGCCACGATCCAGACCGTCACCAGTGTGGCCAGCAGGCGGCGGCCGATGTACCAGCCCATCAGCTTGCCTCGGTCCGGCTGCGCAGCGCCTCTCCGACCAGGTTGGCGGCGATGACGAAGACGACCAGGAATATCGCGGGGAAGAGGATCAGGCCGGGATGGCTACGGTAGTAGATGAGGTGGTCACCGAGCATCGAGCCGATGGATGCTTCGGGCTCCTGCACTCCGGCACCCAGGAAGCCCAGGGCCGACTCGAAGAGCACGGCCCAGCCCACCGAGAGCGCCGCGTATGCCCCAACGATGGGCAGGAGATGGGGAAAGATGTGGCGCATCAGCACGGTCACGGTGCCGGCGCCCTGGACACGCGCCGCCTCCACATAGTCACGCTCGCGCAAGACCACGGCCTGTCCGTACGTGACCCTGGCGATGGGGGCCCAGAAGACCGCAGCCAGGCCGACCACCAGCGACAGCGTGCCGCGCCCCAGGATGGTCGCGATCGACGCCGCCAGGAGCAGGCCGGGGATGGCCAGTCCAAGGTCGGTGAAGCGCATCAGCACCGAACCGGCGAGGTGACGCGAGCTCGCCGCCAGCAGTCCCACTGCCAGGCCGGCGATGGTGGCGATGCCGACCGCGACGATGGCCATGATCATGGTCAGTCGTTCTGCATAGAGGATCCGAGCCAGCATGTCGCGGCCCTTGGGGTCGGTGCCCAGCGGATAGTGTTCGGCGCCGGCATCGAGCGGCTCACCGGACGCGGTGAGGCCTGCGTTGGACTCGAAGGTCGGGTCAGCCGACCATAGGAATGGCCCCGCGATGACCACTACGACGAGCACCACCAACATACCCAGGCCGATGCGCAGACTCCATGGCTGAGACCCTCGTGCCCGCGCGGGCGCGAGGGTGGGTCCGATCACGACGTTCCGAGTATCGGGTGGTGGCAGGCCGTGCCCATGGCGGACGGCCAGGTGTAGCGAGGCTCTTCGGTGCGGCAGCGTTCGTCGGCCCGGGGGCAGCGCGGTGCGAATGCACAGGGCAGGAACGCGCCAGGCAGCGATGGCGGCTGACCTTCGACCGTAGCGAGGCGTTCACCGGGTCGGGAGCGGCGCACCGACGACCGCAGCAACGCCGCCGGATAGGGGTGGTGTGGAGCGTGCAACATGCGAGCGGCAGGGCCGAATTCCACGATACGGCCCGCGTACATCGCAGCGATCCGATCGGCCATGCGCTCCAACAGCCGCAGGTCATGAGTGATGACGATCACGGAGGTACCCAACTGCCGGACAAGGGTGGTGAACGACTCGATCACCTGCACCTGCACCAGTGCATCGAGCGCGGTGGTGGGCTCATCGGCGACCACCAGCTCCGGCTCGCACGACAACGCAGCCGCGATGGCGGCGCGCTGGAGCATGCCGCCCGAGAGCTCGTGTGGGTAGCGCTCCATCACCGAGGCCGGCTGTGGCACGCCCAGTCGCGCCAGCAGGTCCAGGATGCGATCGTCGGCATCGGCCGGCGCCAGGCGACGATGGAGCTCCAGCGGACGCCGCACCTGAGGGCCCATGCGGCGCAGTGGGTCGAACGAACGGAACGGATCCTGCGGCACGAACGTGACCCGGGCACCACGGAGTGCAGCCGTTCCGTCGATGCCAGGAGCGACGATGGTCTCGCCATCGATCCTGATCTCGCCGGCGGCGACCAGGCGTGTCGTCCCCAGCAAACCAAGGATGGCCAGACCCAATGTCGTCTTGCCGGACCCGGACTCGCCGACGACGCCGGTGACCTCACCTTTGGCGACCGCGAGATCCACGCCGCGCAGGATGTCGCCACGTGCCGTGGTGACGCGGAGGCCCTCGGCTATCAGGAGCGGGGTGGCACCGGCCTCGCTTTGAGTCGGAGGCACCAGGGCGCCTCCGCCACGATCAGGCGTCAGCCTTCACCCACGCGCGCTTCCAGTCGAATGGCGCGTACGTGGCCAGCGTGGGGATGTCACCCACCCTGGCGCCGAACACGACCTGAGGTGTGACCTCCATGACCGGGATGCCCGCAAGCTCGTCGATCAACCGCTGCTGCACGTCTAGCAGGGCGGCGTCGCGTTCCGGGCCGAAGTCCATGGCTTCGGTCGCGAAGAAGGCCTCATCGATCGATTCATCGCAGAAACGCGAGATATTGAGGATATCGATGGTGCCGCAGACGAAGTTGGTCGAGATGAAGTCCTGCGCGTCGGGGTAGTCGGCACTCCAGTAGGTGGACGAGATGTCAAACGCCTCGGGGTCGTAGATGGCAGTGTAGAACTCGGTCTTCTGAAGGCCCGCCAGGTCGACGGTGAACCCCACTCCTTCAAGATCCTGGGCCAGCGCAGTGGCATTCTCCTGCGTGTACGGATCGGTCACGTCGTATACGATCTTGACCGGTGTACCGTCGTAGCCGGCCGATTCCAGGAGCGCCGCGGCGGCGTCGGGATCGTGCGGGTAGGTGTGTGTGCCCTCCGGGTCCGACTGAGCGGACGTGGAGCTCATCAGCTGGTTCCAGGGCTTGGCCAGGCCACCGAAGCGCACCGTGAAGTCGGTGGTCATCGCTTGTGCGACCGCCTGGCGCAAGTCCTTGTCGCCGAAGATGCCGTCGTTATTGAGCGCCAGGTAGAAGATGCGTGGCCCGACGGAGTCGGCCGTGGTGAGGTCTGGATCTTCGCGCAATCCGCGCAATGACTGCGGCGACAGTGCGTACTGCTCGAAGACGCTGTCGGCTTCGCCGGATTCGAGTCGCAGCACTTGGGTGTTCTCATCCACGCCCAGGTCGACATGGATCTCATCGAGGTAGGGCAGGTCTGGATCCACGTAGCCAGGATTGCGGGCGATGGTGATGTCCGAGCCCTTGTTCCATTCCTGAACGAAGAATGGCCCGGCACCCACGGGGCGGTTCGCGAAGTCCTCGCCACGCTCCTCGACGGCCTCCTCCGGCACTGGCCAGCTGGTGGCGATGGTCAGGCCCAGCACGAATGTGGACGTGGGCGACTCCAGCGTGATCTCCAGTGTGTGGTCATCGATGACCTTGATGCCTTCGACCGAGTCAGCCTCACCAGCGTTGAACGCCGATGCGCCCTTGATGGGGAAGAGATAGCCACTGCCCCAGGAAGGGGCGGGTGCCCCCACCGGCTCCGGATCGAGGGCGCGCGTCAGGCCATAGGCGACATCTTTGGCAGTGACCTCGCGCGGTTCGAAATCGGGGCCGGCGAACATGGCTCCGGGCTTGAGTGTGAAGGTATAGACCAGCCCATCATCGGATACCTGTGGTGGGCCATCGGCGAGGCCGTCCTCGAGCTCGCCGTCCGGGTCGAAGTGATACAGGCCTTCATAGAGTGCCCCGGCGACCATGTTGTAATCGAGGTCGAGGGCCTGACTGTTGTCGAGGCTGGTGAGGTCATTGAGCGCCATCAACTCGAGCCGGCCCCCCGACTCGGGTCCGGCCTCCTGCGCCAGGGCGACCAGCCCAGCCGAGGCCATGGCAGCGGCCAGCGCAAGAGCCAGCATCAGAGTACCGATCACCTTCTTCACGGACGAACCTCCTAAGGGTGGCGAGAGACACTCGAGTCTACGGTCGTGGAGTCCCGGCTCGCAAGGCAACCGTACCGCGCACCGTCCTCGTATGCTGTGGGGCATGGACACGCGAGAGGCGGCCGACCGCGCTGCTGAAGTGATCTGGCAACGAGCCGGTCGAAAGCCGACCATCGCGGTCATCTGCGGGACCGGATTCGCACCCTGCACCGATGTCCTGGAGGATCGCGTCAGCATCCGCTTCGACCAGCTGGGACTCCGGCCGAGTGCCATCCCGGACCATGTCAATGAGGTCGATGTCGGGGAGCTGGCGGGCATCACTGTGGCGGCGGTCAAGGCCAAGGTGCTGCCCTGCGACGGTGCCACCTGGCAGGAAAGCGGGATGGCGGCTCGATCGCTGGCGCGCGCCGGTTGTGGGACGCTCCTGTACTCCGCCAACTCAGGCTCCATGCGGGACGACGTTGCTCCGGGGTCGTTCCTCGCTTTCACCGATCACATCAATTTCAGCGGCATCAACCCGCTCGCCACCGAGCGTCAGGGTGAGGGTTGGGATACGCCCTACCTGTCGATGGCCGAGTTGTATGACGCGGAGCTGACACGGGAGGTGTGTGGCGCAGTGGAAGCCGCGGGTGTGGCCTTTCCGACCGGTGTGGCCGGCTACTGGATGGGCCCCAGCTTCGAGACTCCCGCCGAGATCCGCCTCGCCCAGCTGGCCGGCTGCTCCATCAGCTCCAATTCATTCCTGCCAGAGGTCATGGCCGGGTATCACGCCGGGATGAAGATCATGGCATTCACGTTCGTCTCCACGATGTCGGCCGGCATCGGTCCGCCCATCGACCTTGGCCCAGTGCTGGACCTGACGCGCCAGGCTCACGATGACTTTCGCCGCATCCTCCGTGCGGCGATCCCGGTCCTCGGGTCAGCTTGATCGGCCGGTCCCGTACCGCTATGCCTCGGACACGGGTGCCGTTGGCTCGATCGGGTCAGATGGCGCCCCCTCCCGTCGCGCCAGGAACACGAAGGGCAGGGCCAACGCGTTGATCCCGGCTGAAACGAGATAGGACGCCGCGTAGCCGGATACATCGGCCACGCGACCCAGCGCCGGTTGCGCGATGGCGCCGCCGACGGAGCCCATCAGTGAATCGAAGGACAGGACGGTGGCCCGCTGCTGCGAGGGGATGAGGCCGTTGAGGAAGGCCTGGCGGATGGGTCTGCTGATGGCGAACACGAGGGCCCACACCACCAGCAGTCCGATAGCCAGGTAGAAGGCGCTGATCCCGAGGCTCGCCTGGTTGAAGCCGACGACCGCGAGGAGCGCGAGGACCACCGACTCGATCAGGATCGCCAGGAAGATAGCGTCGGTGCGCAGGTTGAAGAAGCGTCGAGCGATGGGCACGGACAATCCACCCACGATCTGGGCCCCGGCCACGATGGCAGCCGCCAGTCCGGCGACGCTGTAGGCAGTAGGGTCGCCGAACAGCTCGAGCAGGTAGGGCTGCATGGCGTAGAAGGCGTAGAAACCCACCCCTCCGGTGAATGGCGCTGCCAGCATCATCCAGCGCACCGGTCGATTGCGCAGCCCGCCGTCGATCGAGCCCCGGGCCACCTCCCGCACCGCCGTCGCGGTGCTCACGCCGGTCTTGCGAGTGAACCCGAGGTCACGCATGAAGAGGAAGGCCGCGACGAGTGCGACCCCGAGGATGGCCGCGCGAAGCACATAGGGCACTCCCAGGTTGGTCGTCTGCGCCACCACGCCACCGGCGACCGAGCCCGTCAGCATGGCTGCTCCCGCGATGGTCTGGCCGCGACCAAAGACCGTCTCGAGATTGCCCGTGAAGCCAGTCGCACCAAGTGCGTCGACAAGCCACGCTTCGGTGGCGCCACTGAAGAACGTGAAGCCCAGGCCGAGCAGGATCGATGCCAGGGCCCAGCCGACGAAGGGGGCCTCGACCTGCCACATCAGCAGGTACAGCAGGGTGGATGCCAGGAGCGTGGCCGCGCCAAGCATGAACGAGAAGCGTCGTCCTCGTGTGTCTGCCACCACGCCGGTCGGGACCTCGAAGATGACCATGCCGATCGAAAAGAAGGCGTTGGCCGCGAAGGCCTCGGTGTTGTTGAGGCCGGCATCGAGCAGGAACAGTGTGTTGATGCCCCAGATGAACGAGGCCGCGAGCGTCGTCAGGAGCGTCAGCAGGAAATAGACGCGCTGGACGTGTGAGGCCGTCGTGGTCATGGGGGTCAGGGTCATGGGCTGGTCCACGGTACACGCTCACGACGAGTGCGTAGCGCCTACGCTTGCGGCATGACTGATGTTGACACCGTCATCGCCACGCTGGGACTCGAGCCGCATCCCGAGGGTGGCTACTACGTTGAGACGTGGCGGTCTGCCGACGAGTCCGGGGGTCGTCCGGCTGGCAGTGCCATCTACTACCTCCTTCGACCTGGCGAGAACTCACGATGGCACCGGATCGACGCCGCTGAGACCTGGCACTACTACGCGGGTGAGCCGCTCGCCCTGTCGATCGCGGCTGCCGCGGGCGACCTCGCCCCGGCGCGCCACGTCCTGGGTCCCGATCTCCAGGCGGGACAGCGGCCCCAGGTCACCGTACCCGCCGGCGACTGGCAGTCAGCCAACACGCTGGGTGGCTGGAGCCTGGTGGGCTGCACGGTCTCCCCGGCCTTCCGGTTCGAGGGCTTCGAGCTGGCGGCACCGGACTGGGAGCCTGGGGCGAGGGTGATCCGCATCATCGGGGCGAACCCGGCCATGGACCGGGTCTCGACCTGGCCCCCGATCCGTCTCGATGAGGTCAATCGTGCCGTCGACGTGACGGTGGTGCCCGGCGGGAAGGGCTTCAACGTCGCCCGGGCGGCGATCCGGTTGGGCACCGATGTGACTGCCTACGGCTTCCTGGGAGGACACGTGGGTGACGCCTTGCGCGAGATGATCGCTACCGACGGCATCATCGACCGTCACACCGAGATCGCGGCCGGCACCCGCGTCTGCTTCATCGTCGTGGAACCGCAAGCCGGGCGCACCACGGTGCTCAATGAGCCTGGTCCGATGGTGACACGGCCTGAGACCGATCGATTCCTGGCCGTGCTGCGACAGGACTGCACGCCTGATGATCTGGTGGTGTTGTCGGGAAGCCTGCCAGACAGCGTCGACGCCGGCATCGCCGGGAAGATCCTGGATATCGGCAACGCCGCGGGCGCCCGAACGGTCGTGGACATCCATAGCGAGCCACTGGCCATCGCCGTCGAGCATCAGCCATGGCTGCTCAAATGCAATCGCGGTGAGCTGCTCAAGCTCCTTGAGTCGCCCGGTCTCGACGCCGCCCCATCGGCACCGCTGCTGGCTCGTGAGATGCAGCGGCTGCGTCGTCGCGGCATCGCGGTGGTGGTAGTCACGTTGGGAGCAGCTGGCGCGCTCGTGGCAGATGTGGATGGCGTGGTTCATGCACGCGTGCCGTCGGTGGACGCGATCAATGCCACGGGCTCGGGCGATGTGCTGCTCGCCGGGTTGACGGTGGGTGTCGAACGCGGACTGACGCCGCGCGAGGCGATCGTGCTTGGTGCGGCCTGCGGCACCGCAGCTGCAACGCACCTGCGACCGGAGCTGCCGCCGGCCTTCGTTCAGGCTGACTGGACCTCGCGTATCACGCTGGAGACGGTGGAACCCGCGCCGTGATCTCCCTGGGTATCGATGTCGGCACGACCCGCACCAAGGTCCTCGCCGTTGACATCGAGCGCGGTACCACCCTGGGGCTGGCTGCAGCGTCGACACCCACGGTTCGGGATGTTGACGGCGAGGCCCACCGCCCCGCGGACATCCTCGACACCGTGGCCGTACTCCTCGAACAAGTGGTGGGGGGGCTGGAAACGCCGGACCGGGTCCGCGCTATCTGCGTTGCCAGCGTCGGGGAAGAGGTCGTCCTGGTCGATCGCGAACGCCGGCCGGTGGGCGACACGATCGTTTGGCATGACCCTCGTGGCACCTCGCAAGCGGCGACGTTCATGCAGGGACCAGGGGGCATGCTGAGGCTCTCGCAACGCTGGCCGCCCGACGCCACGTTCTCACTCTTCAAGCTGATGTGGATGCAGGAGCATCGCGGTGAGGCGTACGCAGCCGCGAGCTCGTGGACGGACCTCGGTGACTACGTACTGGCCCGCCTGGGCGGTGACCTGGTGATGGATTGGTCGCATGCGTCGAGGGCCGGAGCCTTCGACGTCGAAACCCGCACCTGGGACGGTGACAGCATCGACGCGGCCGGAGTCGAGATCAGCTTCCCGCGGCTGGTGCCGTCGGGGACTGCCATCGGTACGGTCGAGCGCGATCTTGCGCGCCACATCGGCCTCCCTGATGACGTCGTGCTCGTCGCGGGTGGCCACGACCACCTGTGTGCGGCCTTCGGTGCTGGCGTGCGGACGACATCCGAGCTGTTCCTGTCGGCCGGCACGTCGGAGGCACATCTGGCCCTCATCGATGGACCAGCGGTCAGACAGAACGGTCGCTACCGCATCGACCAGGGCTGCTACGTCGATGGAAGTAGCTACTACGCCCACATCAATATCCACTCGGGCCATTTCTTCAGGCAGTGGCGTGGACTGCTCTATCCGGAGATCGAGGACGACGAGATGTACGCCGAGATCGAGTCGGCGCCTCCGGATGGCATCACCTTCGACCTGAGCGACCATTTGCGGCTGGGTCGACTGGACGGAGTGCCCTATTCGGCCGATCGAGCGGGCTTGATGCGCGCCATCCTCGTGGGGCTGGCCGACCGCTCGGCCGACATCGTCGATCAGCTCGAGCGTGCCGGCGGCCGCCCCTACGACCTCATCCTTGTCGCCGGGCACCCTGTGCGCATCCCGTTCTGGAAGTCGATACGCATGGCCGCCTATGGGCGACCCATGGCCTCGGTCGATGAGCCCGAATCGACGGCCTTCGGTGCCGCGGTCCTCGCAGCCACGGCGGTTTCGATCGCGGACCTCAGCCATCTGGTCGCGAGACGGACGAGCTGGTCCGCGTGAGGCGCATCGCCGCCTGTTGCGGTGGCACACTTGGCGGATGGTGGGTTTCAGGTACGACCCCGAGATCATCGACCGCTTCCCGGCGGTAGTGGGCGGAGTCATCCACGCCACCGGCGTCTCGAATCGCCCTGCTTCGGCAGAGCTCACCGCGGCGTTCGTGGCGGAGCAGCGCTCGGTCCGCGAGCGCCTGGGGGATCGACCCTTGAGCGAGCTGCCGACGTTGGCTGCGTGGCGTGGCGTGTTCCGCGGTTTTGGTGTGGACCCCACCAAGTACCGTTCGGCGGCCGAGGCGCTGCTGCGACGACTGACCAAACAGGGAGAGCTTCCGTCGATCAACACCCTCGTCGACCTGGCCAACCTGGTGAGCATTCGCTACGCCCTTCCAGTCGCTGTCTTCGACCAGCCATCAGCTCACGCCGGCACGCTCGTCCGCTTCGCCCACGGTTCTGAGGCGTGGACCGACCTGGGGTCGAGCAAGGCCGACCACCCTGACCGTGGAGAGGTGATCTTCATCGACGAGGAAGAGCAGGTCAGTGCCCGCCGCTGGTGCTGGCGCCAATCCCGGGCCAGTGCGGCGACCGAGCTCACCACCGAGATCCTGGTCACCGTCGAGGGCCATCACGCCGCGGCCGCCGACGATGTCGATCGAGCCCTCCGCGATCTCCAGTCGCTGCTGGGGTCACACGCCGATCCGTCCTCGGTCCGCAGCGGCATCGTGGATGCCAGCGATCCGAGCTTCTCAAGATGAGTGGCACGGTCACAAGTGTGGTCCGGATATGGAGCGACGCCGAAGGGGGCTCGCACTTCGAGGACATCGAGGTCCATCTTGCGCCGAGGCGATACGCGCCCCCGGCCGGGCCGATCGACGTCTCGGATCCATTCTCGGCATCCGGCGCCATGTTCTTCTCGATGCCCGGCGGCTGGTTCGGGGACTGGCATCCGACACCGCGCCGCCAGTTCTGTTTCATCCTGTCGGGCAGCCTGGAGGTCCATGTCACTGACGGCCAGGTCCGCCAATTCGAACCGGGCGCCATCGTCCTCCTCGAGGATGTCACAGCACTCGGCCACTCCACTCGGGTGATCGGTGACCGACCTTCGACTGGTGTGTTCGTGCATCTGGCGGACGGCGCTACGCTGGCGTGAGATTCGCGATCGACCTCCCGAACTACGGCCCCTTCGGGGACCCCACCCTGCTGCTCGAACTCGCTGTCGAGGCCGAGGCCGCCGGCTGGGACGGCTTCTTCCTGTGGGACCACCTTGTCCCGCCCGACCGAGCGCCCGCGACCGACCCGTGGGTGGTGATGTCTGGTATCGCTGTACGCACCGATCGGCTCACATTCGGACCCATGGTCACGCCACTCGCGCGTCGCCGGATGACCAAGCTCGCCCGGGAGTGCGTTGCGCTTGACCATCTCTCGGGGGGACGTTTCATCCTGGGCGTCGGACTGGGTAGTAGTGACCACGATGAATTCGCGGCCCTCGGCGATGAAGGCGACCGCAAGCGGCGAGGGCAGATCCTTGACGAGAGCCTGGAGATCCTGACACGACTTTGGAGTGGTGAACCCTGCTTGTTCGAAGGTGAGTACCTGCGAGTGAGCACGCCAGCCTTCCTGCCGACACCGCTCCAGCGCCCACGGATCCCCGTGTGGGTGGCAGGATTGTGGCCCAACCGAAAGCCCATGCGGAGAGCCGCGGCCTGGGATGGCGCATTTCCCATCGATCGGAGCGGCGATCTCAGTCAACAGCTTGGCCTGGCCGACATGGCCGATGCCATCGCCTACGTCGAGCGACATCGGCCAACGCCAGGTCTGTACGACTTCATCCACGCCGGGCTCATGAGCGGGGACCGGGCGGCAGACGTGGCGCTGGCTCGGGGCTATGCCGAAATCGGCGTCACCTGGTGGCTGGAACACATCTATCCCGGCCGCATGTCCGTGAGGGCCCTTCGAGAGCTGATCGCTTCGGGCCCACCGCGATAGGTGGCGGCGCACCCGAACGCGTGACTCGGAACCGCACGCACCGGAGCGGCGTCTTACCGGCACACACGCAAAGAGGTATGGCCATGCGCCCCATGTCCCGGATCTCCGCCACCGCCTTGACCGCGGCGCTCTTGCTGCCGTCGACCGCCACTGCCCAGGATGTCATCATCGACCCCATCGAACCTCCGATCCGCTGCCTGGATTGTTGGTGGCCTGTGGGTGATGTCGCCCAGCTAGACGGCATCGAGGCCGACATCGACGTCACTGACGGCAAGACGGTCGCCCGGTACCGCTTCGACCTCAGCAACCCGTCCGACAGCGATCGCGGTGGTCCCGGAGCGGAGGGCCGGATCGTCTTTCCGGTCCCGGCCGGCAGCTCGGTCACGGACCTGGTCCTGTCGGGTGGCCCCGAGACGCTCGAGGGCAAGCTGCTGGGTTCCGACGATGCGACGCGCATCTACGAGGACATCGTCCGACGCCTCGTCGACCCCGCTCTGCTCCGATCGCTCGACGGGGACCTCTATGAGGTGCGCGCCTTTCCGGTCCCGGCTGGAGAAGAGCGCCAGGTGAGCTTTACGGTGACCACGCCACTTCTGGCCGAGGGTGAACAAGCCATCGTCGAGGTGCCCTGGTCGCGCATGTCGCCACGGCCCGCGACCAGCCAGGTCAACGTCGATGTGGATGTTCCCTGGGAAGTTCGATCGGCTCTGGCCCCAGGCTTTGACGTGGACGAAGAACGCAGCGGCGATGGCGAGATCGGTCTGGGCTGGGAGTCTCCGTCCAGCTGGTCGCCGGACACCAACTTCCGCCTCTACCTCAGCGGCGGCGATGGCCTCATCGACACTCGATTGCTACCCTACCGCGAGGCTGGAGAGGATGGCTATTTCAGCCTGCTCTTCTCGCCCATCATCGAACTCGATGAATTGGTGGCACGTGATGTGGTGCTGGTGCTGGATCGCTCCGGTTCCATGGAGGGGGACAAGATGGAGCAGGCCATCAGCGCCGCTGAATACGTCCTTGGGAACCTTGGCCCTGATGATCGCTTCGCAGTCGTGGACTTCTCGCGCTATGTCCGAAGCGCGGCTCCCGAGCTGCGTCCGGCCGAGGACGCGCAGATGGGCATCGACTACGTTCGCGGCCTCGCCGCGGGGGGCAATACCAATATCTCCGGTGCCCTGGAGCGAGGCATGGAGTTCCTCGATGGAGCCCGTCCCGGCACCGTCATCTTCCTGACCGACGGACTCGCCACGGTGGGCATCGAATCGGCCGATGGCATCCTCGAGGTCGCCGAGCGTGCAGCTCCCGAGCGCACGCAGCTGTTCGCGTTCGGTGTTGGCTACGACGTCGATACCACGCTGCTCGACACCCTGGCCACCACGTTCACCGGCAACAGTTACTACGTCACTCCCGAGGAACGCATCGACACGGAAGTCGCGCGCCTCTGGGAGCAGGTCTCCACCCCAGTCCTGACCGACGTCGCGATCGCCATCGACGGAGTGGATACCTGGGACCTGGCGCCCGCTGCGGTCCCCGGGATCTTCGCTGGCAACCAGACCCTCCTGACCGGACGCTACAACGGTGACGGAGGCGCCAGCGTCACCGTCACCGGCAACTCGGCGCAGGGTCCTGAGACCTTCGTCTATGACGTGCTTTTCCCTCAGCGCGACGAGTCGGAGCCCACCATCGCCCAGCTCTGGGGCCAGCGTCGCGTGTCGGATCTGCTGACCGAGCTGCGCCTCGAAGGACCACGTGATTCCCTGATCGAGGAGATCGTCGATGTCGCCAATCAGTTCGGCATCGTGACGCCATACACGGCATATCTCGCTGAGGAGCCGGAGATGGCCTTCAGTCGCGAACGTGCCGTCGATGCTGTCGCACAGGGAGCGGCTGACTTCGACGCGGCGGCTCCGAGTGGCCAGAAGGCCGTCGAACGCGCCCAGGCGCTTGGCAGGCTGCGTGACGGCGGCGCCATCAGCGTCAGTGGTGGCCAGGACGGTTCTCGCGTCGTTGGTGCTCATACCTACTACCTGGTGGATGACACCTGGGTCCGCGAAGGCTTCGAGGAAAGCGACATGGCTCACGAAGTCGAGGTCGGCTCCGACGAGTTCCTGGAACTCATCGCCGAGGAGCCATCCCTGGCCGAGGCGGCCGCGCTGGGAGAGCGCGTGACTGCCCTTGGGCCTGATGGCTGGATCACCATCGTCTGGCCCGTGGCGGACGTCGCCGAGTAGCGCCTTCCACTTCTTCAGGGTAGAGACCGCCGGGGTCGTCGAGGCCCCGGTGGTCTCGTTTTGCCCGGTCGACTCCCATGACTCGAACCACGAAGCCACCCCATCGATCCGTGCGCTGGGCCAATGTGGCACCTGATGCGGCTTCCCTGACGGGCCTTCCACGGTCGCTACACTCGGGAACTGGAGAGATCAGGCTGGACCGGTGCGGGAGGATCCGTCCTGATCGTTGAGGGATTGGCACATCGGTATGAGTTCGAACTTCCAGCGGTTCGCGTCAACGGGACCGGGTGCGGCCGTCGTCATGGTCGGCCTTGCGCTCGGGGTGGGAGTGGTACTGGGCATCCTCACCAAGGCTGCGCTTTGGCTCTACGAGTTCGTGGTCGACCTCGTCTGGCACTGGATGCCCGAACGACTTGGCCTTGGGGGCGATGAGTTCCTGTTCATGGTCGTCGTACTCGTGGTCGGCGGCATCCTGGTGGGCGTCGGCCAGTCGTTGCTGGGCTACCTCCCCCGGCCCCTGGAGGAGACGGTGCAGGAGGTGACCCAAGGGCGTGGCGTCGACTACCGGTCGATTCCCAGTGTGTTGGCGAACACGCTGCCTGCACTCGGGGCAGGGGCACCGCTGGGCCCAGAATCAGGGCTCATCGCGGTCATCGGCGGCATCTACTTCTGGCTCAAGGAACGGATGGATGACTCGGCGACACTAGCCTTCCGACTGATGACCGGGGACGCGCAAGGGGAAGCCTCACGACCATGGCGGCTGGCGCCGTCGTTGATCGCCGGCCTGACGTTGATCGCGGTCTTTCGTGCGCTCTCCGATGGCGGGGACCTGTCGACGGTGCCGTCTGCTCGTGACGACGGCCCGATGGGGCTGTTGCTGCTGGCGCTGGGGACCGGTGTCGTGGCTGGGCTCGTGGGGATCGTGGCGCGTCGCTGCGAGAGCTGGGCCCGCGACCTGCGCCTCTTCGAGCGGAGACCGTTGCTGGCCGCTCCCGTGGGCGGACTTCTCGTGGCCGTGCTGGCGATGCCTTCCATGCTGGTCCTGTTCAGTGGCGCCGAGGAGATCACATCCTTGTTCGAGGGCGGCACCGATGCCCTGCAGCTGTTGTATTCGGGCGGCGCCAAATTCGCCGCCATGATCGTCGTGATCGCCGCCGGCTGGAAGGGCGGCACCGTCTTTCCGCTCATGTTCATCGGCGCGGCGTTGGCGGTCGGGGTGGCCGACCTGACGGGCCTCGATCCAGTCGTCATGTATGCCGCCGCTGTGGCTGGCTCGATCGCTGGCCACCTGCGCTCGTTGGCGCTCGGCACCGTCGTCGCGCTCCTGGTGGTGCCATCGTCACTGTTGCTGGTGCTCATCGTCGGCGCGGCTGGTGGCACCGTGGCACTTCGGGTGGTCGGACATGAGCGGGGGGTCGTCCAGCAGCGTTTGGAAGCGCGCCACAGCGAGTAGGTCAGGGCTCCCGCCCCACCGCCACTGCGCGGGCCGGCGAGCCATCCGCTCCGGCCAGCGGCAAGGGCAGGCCTAGGAAGAGCGGATCGCGCAGCGACGCGATCCGGTCGAGGCCTTGCAGGTTCTCGATGATGACGGCACCTGAGCCGAGGATGGCCAGGTGGGCATCCAGCTGGGCTGCACGGGGATCGTCGGGTGTCACGTCGACGCTGAGTGCGTCGACGCCGACGCAGCGGATGCCGGCGTCGACGATGGCTGTGGCGCCCGCAGCGGACAGGTAGGGATGGTCCAGGTAGCGGGGCGTGTCCCAGTGGCGAGACCAACCCGTATGGAGCAGCAGGATGTCACCAGTCTCGGCGGTGCCAAGCGCCGCCTGGAGCTGCACGGGACCGATGGCGTCGCGCCCGCCATGCGAGCGCAGATCCACCACGCAAGGGCGACCGATGAGCTGATCGAGTGGAACCTGGTCCAACGACGGTCGGTCCTCGCCGACGTGCAGCGGCGCGTCGATATGGGTGCCGCTATGCGTACCGAGATGAAGCGATGCAACGCTGACGCCACCATCGCACACCCGCAGGATGGGGACTGAGCCGGACCTCCGGGTCACCGGGGTAGACCGGCATCGCGCTGGTGATCGGTATGGTCAGGTCGACGATGCGCATCCGTGGTGACACCGACGCCGTGAAGTCAGGACTTCGACGCAACAGCTAGGCCTTGCAGGCCGGCGCGAGCTTGAGCTTGGTGGGGATATGCGCGGCGATCCCGATATAGCTGTCGGCGGCGTTCGCCCCTCGCTTGGCCCATCCATCGACGCGTGCGATGTCGTTGTGATCGCCCTGCAGCGTGATGTAGTAGGCCGGATCCCTGAGCCTCTGCCCTGCCACGTTCAACTGCTTGCAGTCGGTCGCCGATGTGACGAACACGACGAACGACCCAGGCCCGGCGTCGTGGTCGCACCCTTCGCCGATCCAGATAGCCCGGACCGAAGCCACTGAAGCGCTCCTGGCCACGCCTACCGTCCGCGCAACGCCCGGAACCAGAGGGAACGTTGCGTGCGCTCATCTCCGACTCGAACGCGCCGTGTGCGTCGCTGGCTTCCATGAGGTAATAGAACACAGCTGCCACAGCCGTCGTGTCTGGCGTGCATCGCACCGCGGCCACCGTGCCGGTCGGCACCGGTCGCCGCCACGGCGAACAATGATTGGCGATCCGGGCCGGGATCCCCTTGAGCAGGACTTTCTCCGCCTGGCTGAACGACCCGGACGGTGGCTTCGGCTTCGGCGTGGCCCTGGACGCTCGCTGGGCGGCCGCGAGTTGATCCTTCAGGGTCTTGCTGTCAGCTTCGAGGGCCTTGATACGATCGCGCAGCTTGGTGATATTCGAGTTGTCGATGCGTTCGTTCGCCAGATCGAGCTCCGTCTGCAATGCCTGCAGCCGGTCTTGCAACTCGGAGAACTGGGTCGCTGTCAGCAGGACATCGGGGATCTCGAAGAGGAGTTGCGGTTCGCCGGATCCATCGGTCAGTCCCAGCACGCCGTCTTCGACCGTCCAGCCAGCGACCTCAGGCAACACCGCCAGGTAGGCGTCCTCGACGTCCTGGATAGCGTGTTCGCAGATGCCTGGGGCGCGCGTCAGCTCATCGGGAAAGGACAACGCGGTGCCATCGATGGCGTAGCTGCCGCTGAAAGTGTTGCATCCACCATTTCCCGACACCATTCCGGAGTCCAGACGGAGCGTGGCCTGTACGCCGAACGGCACTGTCGCCAGCTCCTCTGAGTCAGGCGCGAGGTATCGCGACAACGTCCAGTCGGCTCCCTCCGGAGTCAAGATGACATCCTGTGCGGTCACCGGGATGGATGATGTGACCGCCAGGATGACTGCGGCAACGGCCCCGAGAAGTCGGCTACGAATCATGGAGTCCAGCCCTTTCTGCCGAGTGCGTTCCGAGCCGACTGTAGCGGGACATGGCCCTCAGCCGTCTCCGTCTGATCATGTCGGGCAGCGCGGCGAAACCGGTGCATCCGGCCGCTCGATCTCCTGGGTCAGGCGAGATCGTCCCAGCCGCGGCTCCGCCCAGCGCGCCAGGGCGCGGATGTCGTCGTCATTGCCAAGGACGGCGACGTAGATGGCGGGGATGCGCACCCTGCGATCACCGACCTCGAGCTGGTTGCAGCCCGCTGCCGCCTCGACGACCCGAAGGTTGGCGCGGCCATCAGCATCCACATAGCAACCGCTTGCGCCTGGGCCGGGCGTGTCATAGGCCAGTGCCACGGTGCCATTGCGACACTGTGCTTCACCGATCATTGACGCCGTACTGCTTCATGCGCCGCTCGAACACGCTGGTCGCAACAGCGCCGGGCATGAGGTAGTACGCCATGTCGCGTACGACGGCCGCAGCGGGCTTGCACTGGACGGCGGCGATCGTTCCAGAGGGATTCTGGCTTCGCCGTGGCGCGCAGGTCCCCTTGATCGGACCCGGTATGCCTTCCAGCAGCATCCGTTCCGCTCGTTGAAGCCGCCACTCGACGCTCCCGAGCCGCTCGAGCGGAGCTCCTGGACCTGGCGTTGGAGTGAGGCCACCGTGCTCTCGAGCTCACTGATCCGGTCGCGCAGCGTGCCGATGCGGATATTGCGGAGGCGGTCCTCCAGCTGGTCGATGTGGTCCTGGAGGGCCTCGAAACGGGCCTCCATCCCCGCGATGTCACTGGCGGTCAGACTGCTGACGGCTTGCTCGAATACCAGGCTCGTGACTCCTGCCGCATCGTCGAGCTGCAGAACACCATCGGCAGGGGTTGCCCACGTTGCTGTTGCGGGAAGGATGCTCATGTAGCCTTGTTCGACGACGTCGGCATCGCCGACGCAGGCCATCTCCGTCGCCGCGATGGGTTCGTCGAAACTGAGGCCTCCGGCAGCCAGCGTGTATGTGCCGACAAAGGTGTTGCAGCCGGTGGACCCGCTGGCGGTGCCAGCCTCCAGCAGCAGGGTGGCATCGATCGTCCAGGGTACAGACACCGGTCCGCCGCCCGAGTCGTAGCTCGCCAGATGCCATTCGATACCTTCGATGCTCGCGGGGTCAGCCTGCGCCGCTGCGTTCGTCGGGAGTGCGATGATCGTCAGCGCGGCCAGGATCGATCGCGCACAGCTGCTGCGAAGCATTGGCATCTCCTCGTGCGTGTCTCGATGCTACTCGGCGGTACCAAGTATCGACGTGGCAGGATGCGGCCATGGGCAGCCAGTTCTTCCGTGCCAACGTGGGTATCGTGGTTACACGCACGGACGGCTGCGTGCTGGTCTTCGAGCGTCTCGATCGGTCAGGACAATGGCAGTTACCGCAGGGCGGTCTCGATGTCGGAGAGGAACCGCTCGACGCCGCGCTTCGTGAGCTCCGGGAGGAGACCGGCATCAGCCCTGGACACGTCCAGCTGGTGGCCGAGCACCCCGGTTGGCTGGCCTACGAGCTGCCGCCGTGAGCATCGCCGCAGGAAGACCGGTCGTGGCCAGGTGCAGAAGTGGTTCCTGTTTCGGTTCCTGGGCGAGGACGCTGATATCGAACTCGAGCCGCTCCGCGCGGAGCGCCAGGAGTTCGTCGCCTACCGCTGGATCGACCTGGCGGATCTGGTGGAGTCGGTCTGGGAGATCCGTCGACCCATCTATCGCGCCTTGGTCGAGGCGTGGGCGGACCTACTCTGACGTGTCCTCGGTGCGGGGCAGGACATAGGATCGCTCGGGCAGCAGCTCCCAGCTGATCCTGTCGCCCGGCGCGTGGAGACCACGCGACATCCACTCGCCATCGACCGCGATGATGTTGCCGTAGTCTTCGCCCAGGCCGAGCTCGTACTCCACGTACGCTCCCAGAAACGTGCTTCGCTGCACGGTGGCTGCCAGGTCGCCGGTCCCGACGCTGATCGATTCGGGACGGACCACGACCGTCGCTGCTTCGCCGGTCCGATTGCCGGTTCCTGCCGGGATGGTCATGGCGACGCCCATGACCGAGATATCGCAGCTGTCGGCGGCGATCGACAGCACCTCACCGTCGAGGAAGTTGGCACGCCCGATGAAGTCAGCCACGAAACGGGTGTGGGGCCGGCGATAGATCTCATCGGGTGGCCCGGCCTGCTCGATCTTGCCTGCGTTCATGACGACCACGATGTCCGAAAGGGCCATGGCCTCGGACTGGTCGTGCGTGACGTAGATCGAGGTGGTGCCCAGCTGTTGCTGGATGCGACGGATCTCCGAGCGCAGAGAGACGCGAAGCTTGGCGTCGAGATTGGAGAGCGGCTCATCGAACAGCAGCACCCGCGGTTCGATGGCCATGGCGCGTGCCAGGGCGACGCGTTGCTGCTGACCGCCCGAAAGCTCGGAGATCTTGCGCTGGCCAAGTCCATGCAGGTTGACCAGGTCGAGTGCCTGTTCGATGGTCGCTTCGAGCTCCTCGCCTTTCTTGCCCTGGAGCTGCACCCCGAAAGCGACGTTGTCATGCACGGTGAGGTGGGGGAAGAGCGCATACGACTGGAACACCATGCCCATGCCGCGCTTGTCCGGAGTGAGGCGGACCAGGTCCTTGCCATCGAGCAGGATGCGTCCACGCGTAGGCGACTCGAAGCCGGCGATCATGCGCAGGGTGGTCGTCTTGCCACATCCGGATGGACCCAGCAGCGTCACGAAGCTGCCGCCCGCCAGCTCGATACTGATGTCATCGACCGCGCGCACGTCGACACCCTCAGGCGACTTGAAGTGCTTGCTCAAACGCTCCAGCACCAGTGTCGCAGGCGTACTGCTGCGATCGACACCCTGTCGGCTCAGCTCCATGACGAGTTCCCGCTCCCCGATGATTGCTCGGCATCCGTCCTTGATCCCACCAGGAGCGTGAGGATGCCGATGGCGATGAGTACGATGGCGATGAGTACGACGCAGTAGGCGTAGGCGTTGCCATACCGCGCCGCGTCTACCTCATTGAGGATCTGAGCGGTCATGATGCGGACCTCGGGCGTGGTCAGGAAGATGACGGCGCTGATGGCCGTCATGGCTCGGGCGAACGAGTAGATCAGGCCGGCCAGGAAAGCCGGTCGGATGAGCGGCAGCGTGATCTTCCGGAAGGTGTGGGCCTGGTTAGCCCCGAGTGAAGTAGCGGCCTCCTCGATGGCGGGGTCGATCTGTTGCAGCGACGAGGTACCCGAACGAAGCCCACCGGGTGCCGACCGCAGGATGAAGACCATGACGATGGCGATGGCGCCACCGAGGATGGCCGCCCCGCCGGTCAGCTTCGGGAAGACCGTCAAGCCCAGGATCTCCGTGGGCGTGTTGAAGGCCAGCAGATAGCCGATGCCGAAGATCGTTCCGGGGATGGCCACTCCGAGCATCAGGCCGAAGTCGAGCGTGCCGCGGCCCCAGAAGCGACGCCGGATCACCAGGAACGCGACGACGACACCGAGCACGCCGGCGATGGGCGTGGCGATCGACGACAAGGTCACCGTATCTGTCACGGCATCGAAGCCGTATCCGAAGAAGACGGCCTCGAAGTGGTCGAGTGTGAAGGTATGGTTGACGCCCAGTAGCTGTGTGAACGACCCCACCACGATGGTCCCGTACAGCAGGATGATCAGGCCAACCACGGCCAGCACGATACCCAGCAGCAGCCATCGGGCTGGCCGGCCCTCGATCTCGGCGTGCCGGCCGCTGGGTTTGCCCGAGACCGAGACGATGGACGCCTTGTTCGCGTAGTAGCGGTGGACGAAGTAGACCACCAGTGCCGGGACGAGCAGCATCACGGCCAGCACCGATCCTGCGGTCAGGTTGTACTCACCCACGATGGCGATGTACATACGGCTCGCCAGGACCGTGTAGTTCCCCCCCAGCACGAGCGGATTGCCCAGGTCGGCGAGCGCCTCCACGAACAACAGCAGGAAAGCAGAGGCGATGCCCGGCGCCAGCAGCGGCAGGGTGACCTTGCGGAATGTGCGCCACTTCGACGCGCCCAGGTTGGACGCGGCCTCCTCGAGCGACGGGTCCAGCGCGCGCATCATGCCCATCAACATGATGTAGGCGATGGGAAAGAACGTCAGCGCCATCACCGCAGTCAGGCCGGCCGGAGGCAGGAACCCGATGTCGGGCCAGCGGTAGATATCGAGACGCACGCCCAACAGGTCTCGGGTGATCATGCCGCTTCGGCCGAACAGGCTGATGGCGGCCACGGCCAGCGCGAAGGGCGGGCTCACGATGGGCAGGAGCGCCATCACGTGGATCAGGGTCTTGACTGGTCGCGGGGCCGGGACGCGAACCTGGACGTAGGCGAAGACGAACGCCACGAGGGTGCCCAGGGTCGCCACGCAGATACCCAGCGTGATCGTGTTGAGGAGGATCTGGTTCTGGGCCGTGGTGATATAGCGCTCGAAGATCGGTATGGCCTCGGCCGAGATCGCCTCGCCGATGACCTTGCTGACCGGCCAGACGATGGCGACCAGGACGAAGCCAGCGGAGATGAGGATGGCCAGGATGACCATCGGATCCACGGCGCGCCAGCGCGGCCGAATTGGATCCTTTGGTATCTCATCGTGGCGAGGCAGCGCGGCGTCCTGGACTGCCTGACGATCAGAAACGGTCACGGAAGCGGAAACGAGGCCGGCAGGCCGCCGACCTCGTCATCTGGGTGCTTCAGGGGCAACGACATGACGCCGCCGCCGCTGAACGTCACGTTCGCTCGCTACTCGGCGGGTTCGGCGGCGACCTCGTCCTCGAAACGCTGCGTGAGCTCGGTACGGGCGGCACCAGCGGCGTCGAAGTCGTAGTCGATCAGCGGGACCTCGTCAAGGCTGACCGAAAGGTCGCTGACCGCGGCGTCAGGGTTGGTCGGCAGTTGGAACGAGCCGACCGCAGGGCCGATCTCCTGGGTGTCTGCCTGCAGGGACCAGTCGATCCACTTCTTGGCGTTGTCCGGGTTCTGAGCTCCGTTGACCAGCGCTACCGCACCGATCTCATACCCCGTGCCCTCGCTCGGGAAGGTCACGACGAGATCCGTGAAGCCCTCTTCGTAATTCTTGATGCAGTCGTGGCTGAAGATGATGGCAGTCGCGATCTCACCGCGTCCGGCCATGCCGCCCGGCGCAGAGCCGGACTTGGTGTACTGCAGGATGTTGGGATGCAGGGCCTTCATATAGGCGATGGCCTGGTCCTCGCCGCCCAGTCGGATGACCTGCGTGTAGAGAGCTGTGTACGCCGTGCCGGAACTGGCAGGGTGCGCGACCGCCACATTGCCCTGGAGCGTGGGATCCAGCAGGGCTTCCCATGAGTCGGGGGCGGCGATGCCCAGGCGCTCCAGCTCAGACTGATTGGAGCAGAATCCGAGCGCGCCCACGTAGACACCGGTCCAGGTGCCGTCGGCGGCCTTCTTGTCATCCGGGATGGCGGCGGCGTTGGGCGAGATGTAGGGCTCGATCAGCCCCTCTGCGGCGGCGGCGATCTGACCATCCGCCGGGCCGCCCCACCAGACGTCGAACTCGGGCGCCTCGGCGCCGGCACGCAAGCGCGCCAGTGCCTCGCCTGACGACATCCGCACATAGCTGGTGTCGATGCCCGTCTGGGCCTGGAACTCATCCACCATCTTGACGCACCAGTCTTCCTGGGGCGTGCAGAGAACGACGAGGCTGCCCTCGTCCTGAGCGGCGGCTGTGGCACCGAGCCCCGCTACCAGCATGCTCGACAGCAGGATCGAGCCGAATCCTCGACGTCGTGTCATACGACCAGTCCCTCCTCCAGAGAATTGGGTCGGCCATCCCTCGCCGAACCCTTGTGGAGGGGCACGGTAGCACACGGCCAAGGCCTGAAATCGGCTGAACGTGGCGCCATCAGCCCGGCCGCTCGGCGCACGATACGGACCATGCGGTGGGCGCGTGGCCAGACTGGCGTGGCTGACCTCCCGTTCGGTGAGCGGCAGGCCCGCGGACTGGGTCCCGCCGCTCGGTGGTACGACGGTCAGCCGGCCGATGCGGCCAGGGCCTGCTCCAGATCTTCGATGATGTCATCGATATGCTCGATCCCGATGCACAGGCGGATGGTATCCGGCGTGACGTTGGCCGAAGCCAGCTCAGCTTCGTTGAGCTGTCGATGGGTGGTGGACGCCGGATGCGCGGCCAGCGAGCGGACGTCGCCGATGTTGACGAGTCGCTTGAACAGCTTGAGCGAGTCGTAGAACTTGACGCCCGGTTCGTATCCTCCCTTGACGCCGAAGCTCAGCAGGCCCGATGGCTTGCCGCCGGTGTACTTCTGCGCGAGCTCGTAGTAGGGCGAGTCCGGCAGACCGGCATATGCGACCCACGCGACCTGATCGTGGTTCTTGAGGAACTCGGCCACGGTCTGGGCATTGCTGACGTGGCGCTCCATGCGCAGCGGCAGCGTCTCGATCCCCTGGATGATGAGGAAGGCGTTCAGCGGGCTGATGGCAGAACCGGTATTGCGCAGCGGCACCGTTCGCGCGCGGGCGATGAACGCGGCCGGACCGAAGGTCTCCGTGTAGACGACGCCGTGGTACGCGGGCTCGGGCTCGGTCAGCATGGGGTACTTGTCCGCGTGATCGGCCCAGGCGAACTTGCCGCTATCGATGATCATGCCGCCGAGCGAGTTGCCGTGACCACCGATGTACTTGGTCATCGAGTGGACCACGATGTCCACGCCGTAGTCGATGGAGCGTGTCAGCACCGGAGTCGACACCGTCGCATCGGCGATAACGGGGACACCGTGGCGGTGGGCCATCTCGGTGATGGCCTCGATATCAGCCACGTTTCCTGCGGGATTACCGATGGTCTCGATGAAGACAGCGGCGGTCTTGTCGTCGATGAGGCGCTCGAGGGCGTCCGGGCTGCCGTCCTCGAGCGAATCGGACCTCGATGCCCAGGCCAGGGAGCATGTGCGCGAACAAGGTGTAGGTTCCGCCGTAGAGGAGCGGCACCGAGACGATGTTGGAGCCGGCCTTGGCGATGGTCAGGATGGCGTAGTTGATGGCCGCCGACCCTGCGGACACGGCCAACCCCGCGATGCCCCCCTCCAGCTCGGCGACGCGCTTCTCCAGTACGTCAGCGGTGGGGTTCATGATGCGGGTATAGATATTGCCCGCCACCTCGAGGTTGAAGAGGTCTGCGCCATGCTTGGCGTCGTCGAACTCGTAGGCGACCGTCTGATAGATGGGAACGGCCACCGACTTGGTGGTTGGTTCGGTCTCGTATCCGGCGTGGATGGCGATGGTCTCGGCTCTCATTGGTGGCGTGTCTCCTGCGCTGTGCGTGGTGGCTTCGACGAGGGCGTTGCCGGCCCCGGGTGGGCATCTCGGCCCATGCCAAGCGGATCCTCCGGATCGATACCGGGCATGAACGGCTCGTGGCGATCGAGGCCGGTGAGCTGGTAGACCAGCCCCAGCCAGTTGTTGAAGAGTGCTCGGCCCGTATCTCCCCAAGTGTTGTCCAGGTGGTCATCGAACGATGACTCCGGGAACTCCGGATGGACCCCAC
This sequence comes from uncultured Chloroflexia bacterium, assembly GCA_963764785.1. Classification (GTDB taxonomy): domain Bacteria; phylum Chloroflexota; class Limnocylindria; order Limnocylindrales; family CSP1-4; genus JAFMJV01. The sequence continues at coordinate 1,066,762 of CAVXTU010000001.1, forward strand.
CGTGGGCTCGTGCGGCGAGAGCATCGCGGAGATATGACTGTGCCAGCTCATCGGAGGCTGAGTCCAGGTACCGCACAGGATACGGTGGTGGGGCATCCAGCTCCCCGTCAAGGAACCGACCGACTTCCCGCTTGTATTCCTTGAGCAGGCTGTTGCGGTCGTACTCAGGGTGGCCCTGGAAGTAGATGATACGGAAGCCATCCGGACTGGTCGCCAGGTGCACGCCGGCCTCGTCACTTTCAGCCAGCACTCGCAGTCCCGCCCCATCCCACTTGTGACGGGCGATGTCGTTCCAGCGTGAGTGCGGGGCGTCGAAGCGGGTGTTGACATCCTGGGTGAGCGGGTGCGAACGATCGCACACCCGATGACGATAGACGCCCCAGAGCTTCTGTTCGAATGGTTCGCGATCAAGCCCATAGAGGTGTTTGAGCAGGGCGTGGGTGGCCAGGCACGAGCACAGGATGCTGGTGACATGTCGCTCAGCCCAGGCCACGACCTCGCCCAGCGGCTCCCAGAACGGCTCCAGATCCAGCGATGGATTGGTCACGTTGGCGCCGCTGATGATGAGTGCGTCCAGGCCGCGGGCCTTGAGCTCGTCGAAGTCGGCGTAGTACGTCTGGATGTGGCTACGTGCCTGGGCGCTGCGCGCCAGCCCCGGAACACTGAAGGGATACACGTAGAGCTGGGTGATGCGGTTGCATGCGCCAACCAGTCGCATGTACTGCTTCTCGGTCACCAGCAACGCCGCGTCCGGCATCATGTTGAGCAGCCCGATATGCAGCTCGCGGATATCCTGGGTGCGCGCCCGCTCGACACTCAGCACATCCTCGCCCTCGGAGCGCAGGCGCTCGAAGGTGGGCAGCGCGTTGTGGGCTACCAGGGGCATGCAGGTCTCTCCATCTCCATTCCGACGCGTGATGCGGAGGTTGATGGTACCTGCGGGCGCGAGCCTGATGGCTGACGCCGTCTGCCTAGTTGACGCGCCTTGCCGTGGGATCCAGGGGCAGGGTTTCCTCGGGCTTGATCTGCATCGGCCGGCTCAGGACCGCGGTGTCGTGGCAGGCCGGGCAGCTATAGGCTCGGCCGATGTGCGACGGTAGGTCACCCGACCCGACGGGTTCGACGTTCAGCGGGACCGGTTCGGCATCCTCGCCGTGCTGATGCCACATCTTGGTGGCGCCATCGTCGGCCAGTGAGATCAGCGTCCAGGTGGCCTCACCGGGATCGCCCGGGCTGAATGCGCTCGCTTGTGATGGGACCCACCAGTAGGGCAACGATCCATCCGGGTCGGGTAGACCGGCCAGGAGGTACATGCCGGAGTCATCCGGACCCGAATGCAGGAACTCCGGCGGCGCGCCGTCTGCCAGGGGGGCCACGCCGATGTCAGTGCCATCATCAGGCCCGCCCCGGAGTCGCGCCCGGTAGACACTGGCGGGGGTAGCTGCACGGTTCGTATCCATCGGTACCATCCTGCCGATAGGACTATCGCCGGTAAAGAGGCTGACGCTCCTTGGGGTGCGCCCGGTCAACGAAATCCCGCCGCAGCCGGCTGTTCAGGCCGTTCGTTCAGCTCGTCCTAGGCGGCCATCGCGCCCTCGTCGAGCTCCAGGAAACGCGGCAGCTCGACGAGTTCCATCTTGATGCGGCCGCTCACCAATGAGTAGGCCAGGTAGGCGCTGAGCCGGCGCAGACCCACGATCCACTCCGGCAGGTACCGCGCCGGATCCAGCACCCCGGCCGCGAATAGCGGTTCCAGTTCGATAGCGTCGCCAAGCGTCATGCGTCCGGCAAAGAGGACGGGGATGAGCTCTGCCCGCCCATCGGCGACCACCTTTCGCAGGAACGTCTGTACCAGCAGGAGGCCCTCCAGGTAGGCAGCGTCCTTGGTGAAGGCGATCCTGCCGCGCACGTCGCCGCCGCGGAAGACGCGCTGAGCGGAGTTGTAGGCATCGCTCTCGCTCTGTCCCCCCTCGAGGTAGATCTTGAAGACCTCGATGAAGTCAGCTCCGGCAAGCGCTGCATTCACCGCCTGGGAACGCAGCGCGACGCGTCGCAGCCGGACGATGTCGATCGAGGAGGTGATGAGCTCGGAGAAGACGGCCAGGCCTTCCTGCGTACGTGTCGTCCGCGGTGAGCCCAGGCCCAGCACGCGGAGATGCGGCTGAGCCCTACCGCTCAACGAGGTGGCGGCATGGATGAATGCTTCGTGGTTCAGCAACTGCCCCAGATCAAGGTCGGAGAACATGGCCCCCGCCTGGACCTTGACTCGGGACGCCCCAGCCGCCGCCTTGGCCGACATCTTCGGGTCGATGACGACCTCGACGCGATCCTTGGTGAAGAACGAGTCGAGCCCCACTCGGAGCATCTCGGCGAAGCGCTCAGCGGGGATATCCGGCGTGGTCTTCATCACGGCATCCGACTGTTGTAGCTGTGCCGTGACCTCGACGATCGCCTCGGCAGCAAGGACAGAGGACATGCCCTGGCGCTCGTAGACGAAGTCTGGCCGGCCGTACAGCCTGACCGAGTGCTGCGTGAACTCGGGTGTGCCAACGGCACCCAGCATCCGCGCAGCGGTGAGGTAGCTCCAGGCGGTCTTGTAGAGGTGATCGCCCATGGGGTCAGATCGATCGCAGCGGGACATCAGCGCCTGCAGCGCCTCGATCTCGGCACGGTGGTCGGTGGGATGAAGCTCGACCTGCGGCAAGCGCGGCGAGCCTCCACGCCAAGCCTTCAGGAATGTCGTCTCCTGCTCGCGGGGCCAGGTCAGATTGGAGAGGACGCGGATGGAACCCGCGATCTTGATGAGCTCGGCATCGAGCACGTCAAGACGCTCGCCTGCCTCCGAAGTGAGTAGCAACACGGCGCTCCTAAACGTCGGCCCCGCACACCGCGCGTGCGCCGATCAGGTCGGCAGCATCGCACATCGAGTGCGGAGTCGAATTGGTGATCAGACGCGGGCCGCGTCCACCGGCAGTCGCTGGGCGAGCACCTCGGCAAGGTGTCGGGCTCGACGCCCTGAGAGCGAGTCGATCTGTGTGCGGCAGCTGAAGCCATCCGCCATGACCGGCGCATCGAGATCGGCGTCGAGGGCCGGCAGCAGCGCCAGTTCCGCCACCGCCTGCGCGATCTCCTCATGGCCGCGCTCAGCGCCGAAATTGCCAGCCAGGCCACAGCAGCCCGACAGCTCCCTGCTCACGTCGATGCCATTGCGTTCCATGACGCGGCGGTCCGCATCCAGGCCCAGCACCGATTGCTGGTGACAGTGTGGTTGAGAGATCGCTGCTGCCGTAGCCGTCGCCGCGACCGGGCCCACGTACTCGACCCGGTCCAGCAGTTGCGCCAGCGTGACGACACGATCAGCGACCGAGCGGGCCCGTGGATCGTCCGGTAGCAGCTCGGGCAGGTCCGTCCTGAGCATCGTCGCGCACGATGGTTCAAGCACCAGGATCGGTTCGTCGCCCGCGAGCTCCGGAGCTCCCAACGAGCGTCGTAGTACCCGCCTGGCGGTGCTGAGCTGCCCGGTCGTGTGCCAGGTGAGGCCGCAACATATGCTGCGCTCCGGCACGATGGTCCCGAAACCGGCAGCCTCGAGCACGCGCACCGCGTCGTGGGCCACCTGTGGCGTCAAGCGGTTGTTGAAGGTATCGGGCCACAACACGACAGATCCATGTTGGGGCGACATGGTGGTGTGGCCTGGCTTCCAGTCCCGGGTGAACGCCCGCCGCGCTACCGGTGGGATGCTGCGGCCCGTGGCGATGCCGGCCGCCACTGTGAAGACTCGCCGCGTGAGGACCGACCCGGTGACGGCGTTGACCAGCCGTGGCATCCGGGCTGTCAACTTCAGCCACAAGGGCAGCCAGCCCAGCGAGTAGTGCGACATCGGCCGGAGCCGCCGACGATAGTGATGGTCGAGGAATTCCGACTTGTAGGCGGCCATGTCAACGCCGGTGGGACATTCGGTGGCACAGCCGCGGCAGGACAGGCACAGGTCCAGGGCATCGCGTACCTCGGTCGAGCGCCACCCTTGATCAGCCAGGCTACCCGACACCATCTCCTGAAGGAGACGAGCACGCCCCCGAGTGGAATGCTCCTCGGCGAGGGTGGCGCGGTAGCTGGGGCACATCAGCGCCGACCCCTGGGTCGAAACGCATCGACCGATGCCGATGCATCGCTCCACGGCCGAACGGAAGTCGCCCCGGTCATCGTTGTATGCCTGTCTTGGGGACAGTCGCAGGAGTTGCGGCTCGGCGACTCGCAGTCCGGTCGTGAGGGGGAGCGGATCGACGATGATGGCTGGATTGAGCACGTCTGACGGATCCCAGATGTCCTTGAACTCGGCGAACGCGGCTCGCAACTGCGGGCTGAACTGCTTCTCGAGCAGTGGCCCTCTCGATCGCCCGTCACCGTGCTCGCCGGAGAGTGAACCACCATGTGCGACGACCAGGTCCGCGGCCGCGTCCATGAAACGCTCGTAGCGTTCGACGCCACCGACTTCGCTCAAGCCGAATCCGACGCGCAGGTGGACACAGCCTTCACCGTAGTGGCCGTAGGAGATGGCTTGGAGGCCTTGCTCGGTCAAGAGGCTCCGGAGCTCCCTGAGGTAGCTGCCAAGTCGTTGGGGCGGCACGGCCGAGTCCTCGAAGCCCGGCCACGTCCGGGTGCCATCAGCCAGGCGTGCCGAGTGCCCCGCGCCATCCTCGCGGATCTGCCATAGCGCGGCCTGGGCAGCCGGGTCGTCGATGAGATGCACATCTGACGCATCCAACGGACGCCCCAGCGAGCCGACCAGTCGCTCGGCATGCTCCCGGGCACCGGACACGTCTTCAGCCCGCGCCTCGACCAGCAACCAGGCACCTCCCTCGGGCAGGCCGACCGCCTGGGGCGTTGCGTGTGCGAGCGTGAGCAGCTCGGCCGACAGGGATTCGACCGTAAATGGCTTTGCCGTCAATAGGGCCGGGACGCTGTAAGCGCCTTCGATGTCGTCGCTGAAGCCCAGCACCAGCAGCACCCGGCTGGTTGGCGGCCGTACCAGTCGCAGGGTGGCTCGTGCGAGGACGACGCAGGTGCCCTCGGTGCCGGTCAGCGCCTTGACCACATCCTTGCCCCGCTCCGGGAGCAGCCAGTCAAGGGCATAGCCGGAGACTCGGCGCGGCCATTCGGGCAGCTCGCGCCGGATGAGCTCTTCGTTCGCAGTGCTAAACGAACGGAGTCGGTCGGCCAGCGCCCCCTCGAGTGCTGGCCATGCATCGCCGGGACGGGGCGCTGGCGCATCAGGGCTGGTCAGCTGGGTCCGTGATCCGTCCGGGGTGATGACGTCCAGGCCGAGCACGTTCTGCGCAGTGGTGCCCCACGCCACCGAATGCGAACCACAGGCGTTATTACCGACCATGCCCCCGATGGTGCAGCGGCTGTGCGTGGAAGGGTCGGGCCCGAAGCGGAGGCCGTGCTTCATGGCGGCGGCGTTTAGGTCGTCGAGTACGACTCCGGGTTCGACGACGGCGTATCCCGCTTCGGGGTGGAGCTCCACGATGCGAGACAGGGACCGGGTAAGGACCACGACGCTCGAGCCCAGGGCGTTGCCGGCGATGCTGGTGCCCCCACCGCGTACGGTCAACGCGATGCCAGCCTCGCCGCAGGTGCCCGCGATCAAGGCCAGCTCGTCGATGTCGCGCGGTGCCACGACCAGGGTCGGCAGCGCCCGGAAGAGAGATGCGTCAGAGGTGTAGAGGGCCCGCGTGCCCAGGTCGCGATGGACGCGCTCGCCAAGCTTCAGTCGCAGGCGCTGATCCACCCATTCGATGCGGTCGAGGTCAGGCGCCGTGCCGGGCGTCGTGGGGTGGCGGTTCTCGGTCACGGGCACCCCATGAGCCTACATGAGCCGTGGTGCGGACTTTGAGATGCCACTGCAACGCGTCCGGGCAGGATGGTGCGCGCGCTGGTAGCCACTGGCACGCGACCATCGATGGGTGACAGACCGCGGCCTTGTCGCCGCACTGGATGGCGCGAGCCCACGGCCGCCGTACGACTCGATGCTGCTCACCACGAGGAGGATCTCGATGCCCACCTGGACGGACAAGGACGAGCGCCAGTACGAGCATGTCAAGGACAGCGCCATGGATCGCGGCAGGTCCGAGGACCGCGCGGAGGAGATCGCCGCGCGCACGGTCAACAAGCAGCGCCGCGAGGAAGGGCGCACACCGAGCCGTCGGACATCGGGTACCGGCAATCCCAACACCAGGCTGGAGGGCCGGACCCGCGATGAGCTCTACAACCGCGCCCGGGAACTGAAGATCCTGGCCGGAGCAAGATGGACAAGTCGGAACTCATCGAGGCTATCCGGGCTCGAAGCTAGGGCTCCGTCGGGGATCATGCGTCGGGCAGGACCTTGCCCGGGTTGAGGATCCCGCCAGGGTCCAGTGCAGCCTTGATCGAGCGCATGGCCGCCAGGCCGCGGGGACCGACCTGGTCCTCGAGATAGGCACGCTTGCTGACGCCAGTGCCGTGTTCGCCAGCGATGGAACCGCCGAGCTCCAGGACCTCCGCGAAGAGATTCGCGCGCACCGCGTTGATGCGTTCTTCCGCGCGCGGATCATCGCGCTCGGTCACGAACGTGGGGTGGAAGTTTCCGTCGCCGGCATGACCGAATACGCCGATCTCCATGTGATGCCGTGCGCTGATGCGCTCGATCAGGCTGATCAGCTCGGCAACGCGGCTACGGGGCACGCTGATGTCCTCGGTGCGGGCCGCGCCCGCCGCCGCCATCGACCAATGCGCTCGACGTCGAGCTTCGCGTAGCGCATCGGCCTGCGCCACATCAGCGGCACGTGAAGTCGAGGTGGAGCCCGCCTTCATGCAGGCGGCCGCGGCGACATCCAGCTCTGCCTCTGCCAGTTCACCACCGGCATCTGACTCGATCATCAGCATCGCGCCGGCACTCCGATCGAGCCCCAGCGACAGCGCCGCCTCGACTGCACGGATCACGTAGCTGTCGAGCATCTCGAGGGTGACCGGCGTGATCCCGGCCCTGGTGATCCGGCTCACGGCCGCGCCAGCGTGCCGGACGCTCGGGAAGAACGCGAGCATCGTCAACTTGGGCGCCGGCGCCGGTCGAAGCCGGAGCGTGGCCTCGGTGATGATTCCCAACGTTCCTTCGGATCCAACGAAGAGGTGCGTCAGGTCGTAGCCCATGACGTCCTTCACGTTGCGTCCACCGGTGCGGATGATCTCTCCATCGGCGAGGACGACCTCCAGGCCCAGGACATAGTCACCAGTCACGCCGTATTTGACGCATCGCAGGCCGCCAGCATTCTCGGCAAGGTTTCCCCCGATGACCGATGTCTCGTGCGAGGCGGGATCGGGTGGATAGGCCAGGCCAAGTGCTTCGACGGCCCGCTCAAGGTCGGCTGTCACCACGCCCGGCTGGGTCACCATGAGCAGGTTGTCGACGTCGACCTCGATGATCCGGTCCATCTTCGTCATCACCACCACCAGGCAGCCGTCCACGGCGTTGGCACCGCCGGACAGCCCGCTTCCGCCGCCGCGCGGCACCAGCGGTACACGATGCTGGCTCGCGAACCTGACGACCTCCTGAACCTCGTGGGTAGACCGGGGAAAGACCACCCCCGCGGGCCGGCCCGGGTCCAGGAATTCCGTCTCGTCCCGCCGATACGACTCCATCTCCGTCGGCTCGGTCAGCAGGTCGGCTCCCGGAAGCGCCACGGTGAGGTCGCCAAGGAGCGCCCTTGAGATCATCGTGCTCGACGCCTCACGCCTCACGCCTCACGCCTCAGGGTGTTCGTGGAGTACCGGCGGGCTGCCGCGGCGGTTGAGGGAGATGCCTTCGGCGGAGAGCGCCTCATCAAGCCGCAGGCGAAGCTCGGTTGCGACACGCCAGCGCTCCGATGCGATGACCTTGCCCCGCATCACCGCGACATTGCCCCACTCGTCGGCCTCATCCACGAACTTGAGTGCCGGTGCCTCGGTGATCGCCGCGGCAAAGGCGGGGTCGCCGGCCAGGCTTTCGCCGACTCGCTGCATGACCTCCATGACGCTGCGCAGATCGCCCTCACGCACGCCTCGCACCCGTACCTCGGCCGCCGCGTAGATGCGAGTCCGATTGGCCACCAGGCGCAGCTCACCGTTGGAGATGGAGTACACCGTCCCGTCGGCGCCCCGGACCACCGTTCGGCGCAGGCCGACCTCCTCCACCGTGCCCTTCCAGGGCGGGCTCCCCAGCTCGATGTTGTCGCCCTTGAAGAACTGTGCCTCGACGATGATGAAGACACCCATGAGGTAATCCAAGACGATGGCTTGGCCCGCCAGTGCGATGGCCGCGAAGAAGAGGCCCACCGCCGTGAGGACACCCCACGTCCCCGTTACGCCGACCAGCAAGACGACACCCAGCGCGATGATGGTGATGCGGATCAGGGTGGTGGCCAGCGACTCGATGGTGGAGGCGCGCTTGACCAGCTCGGCATCCTCCACGCCGCTGCCACTGACATCACCTTCGCTCGCGCGCAGGGTGCGGCGGACGAGCTTGGGGACGATGCGACCCGAGTAGGCGTAGAGCACGACAAGGAGCCCGCCAAGGAACAGGATCAGCAGGATGTTCTGCGAGAACCACTGCTGCAGCTGGCTGGTGTCCACGTCCATCCGCCTACCCTAGTCCGCGCTGGAAGGTCGTGTCCGGCAGGCCGGTGAGGCCGATCGCTATCGGTACGGTGGTGCCAGTCTCACCCCGGCCGCGGTGCAGTCCTCGGCCAACGAAGCCTGGGCCTCCATCGTTGGCTCCACCTTGGTCGGGAAGCAGATGAGCCGGTCGAGTCCGATGTCCTGGTACTCGCCGATGAGATCGACCCGACCTGGGCCACCGTCAAGGACGTCCTCGTCACGCACATAGAGGGAGAAGCGGATCGACCCCGGGTCTCGTCCGGCAGCCTCGCAACGATTCCGGACATCAGCCATCCGCTCAGCCACTTCGGGGGGGCTGAGATAGACGAAGTTGAGCTCATCGGCGAAGCGCACGGCAAGTCCCGCCGTGCGGACCTTGCCATTGCCGCCCACGATGATGGGGATGTGTTCCTGGATCCCGCGCGGCTCATTGATGGCATCGCGGACATGGACTCGTTCCCCTTCGAACGTCGCATGACCAGGGGCCAGCATCCGGGTGATGACCTCGAGGTGCTCCTCGAACACGCTGATCCGCTCGCCGATCGGCGGGAAACCGTATCCGTAGGCGAGCCATTCATCCTTCTTCCAGCCCGCGCCGATGCCAAGCTCGAAGCGGCCGCCGCTGATGACGTCGATGGTGGACGCCAGCTTCGCGGTCAGTGCCGGGTTGCGGAAGGCGGTGCAGATGACCATGTGGCCGAGGCGTGCGTGCTTCGTGATCACAGCCAGCGCGGACAGCACCGAGAACGATTCGAGCGTCATCTCGTCGGTAGGTTCAGGGACGGTGTGGAAGTGGTCGAACGCCCACAGCGACTCGAAACCCAGGTCCTCAGCCTGTCTGGCCAGTTCGACCGTGCGGGTCCACGCATCGGCTGCAGCCCAGCCGTCGTACTCACCCTTCCAGCCCTGCGGCGCCATCAGTCCGACCTTCATCGTCCCTCCTTGTTCGTGTCCGGGCTCTCTCAGGTCATGAGGCGGGTTCGATCGCCTGGGCCTCGGGAGGCGCGTCGCCGGCCTCCGCCGTGGCGGGCTGCCAGTGCCGTAGCGGCAGATCCCTTAGGGCGACCGTGACCACCACCAACGCGACGATCGTGGCTCCGAGTCCGAACCAGAACGTGTCGGCGATGGCCGCAGAGAAGGCGGCGTACACGCCACTCACGATCTGGTCCACGAAACCCTGGAGTTGGGGCACCTGTGACAGTTGCTGGGCCAGCGTCGTATCGCCGACCTGGCCAAGGCTGCCGCTATCCCCAGCCAGGCTGGCGATCACGCCGATCTGCTCAGCCGGCACTCCGGCGGTAGCGAGTGACGGCTGCAGGCGAGAGGCGAACGAGTCTGCGAACAGCGTTCCCACGATGGCCAGACCCACTGATCCGCCGACCTGACGGAAGAATGTCAGGTTGCCGGTTGCCACGCCCAGTCGAGTGAACGGCACCGATGACTGGATGACGATGGTGAATACTGACAGGGTGGGTCCGATGCCGATGCCGGCCACGAACATCCACAGCCACAGGAACGGCATCTCCGTTCCGGCGTTGAGGTTGGTGAACAGCAGGATGCCTACCGTCATCAGCCCGAGCGCGCCGGTCAGGATCCACTTGTACGTGCCGGTGCGGCTGACCAGGATGCCGGCACCGACGGAGCCTAGGATGACGCCAGCCATCAGCGGCAGGATCTGGAGGCCCGATTCGGTGGGGCTGACATTCTGGACGAATTGCAGCCAGCGCGGCAGGAAGATGATGGCGCCGAAGAAGCCGATGGCAGCCAGGAATGTGGCCAGGATCGACACTGAGTAGTTGCGGTTCCGGAAGAGATCGAGCGGGATGATCGGCTCTGCCGCACGCGATTCGATGAAGAGGAAGACCGGTGTCAGGACCGCGGCGATGAGCAGGAAGCCGCCGACCTCGAGGTCCGCCCAATCCCCGGTGGCCTTGTTGGTCAGGCCCAGCAGCAGGAAGAAGACACCGACCGCGAACACGACAGCTCCGGGCAGGTCGAGCTTGCGTGTGCGATCCCGATCTTTGATGGGTGGCAGGAGGCGATACACGATGAAGATCGACACCAGGCCCAGCGGGATGTTCACGTAGAAGATCCAGTGCCAGCTGATGTTGTCCGTGATCCAGCCACCGAGCAGTGGGCCAAGCACCGACGCCAGTCCGAAGACCGCGCCGAAGAGACCTTGATAGCGGCCTCGTTCACGGGGATCGAAGAGGTCACCGATGATTGCCAGCGAGATGGGGAAGATGGCGCCGGCGCCGACACCCTGGATGCCGCGGAAGACGATCAGGCTCTCCATCGACCACGACAGGCCGCTGAGCGCCGAGCCGATGAGGAAGATGCTCACGCCGATCAGCAGCATCGGGCGCCGGCCGTAGATATCCGAGAGCTTGCCGTAGAAGACGCCGGTGATGGTGGCTGCCAGCAGGTAGCTGGTGATGGCCCAGGTGTAGAGCTCATTGGTGCCCTGGAGGTCACCGACGATGCGAGGCAGGGCCACCCCGACGATGGTCTGGTCAAGGGCGGACAGGAAGATGACCAGCAAGACGGCGCCGAGGATCTGCATCTTTCGGCGTTGCGGGAGTCCCAGCGCTGGGTCGAGCTCCTGGATGTCGGCCCTGGGTCGTGGATCAGTGGTCATGGTCTCAGTGTTCGTCCTCGTCTCGCGATAGCGCGGTGGTTGCGTCGTGTTTCTCTGAGCGATGGCGGCGTTTGATCTTGTCGGCCTCGCGACCCATGAGCTGCATGGCCTGCAGGCAGACCTCCTGCTCCGACGGTCCCAGCGCTACCAGGATCTGCCGAAGTCCTTCCCGCCGAGCGGATTCCAGCTGTTCGACATAGGACTGGCCCTTGGCCGTGCTGTGCACGACCACGACCCGGCGGTCGTTGTCATCACGCTCTCGCTCCACGAGGCCGCCATCGACCATTCGGTCGATGATGCCGGTCAGGTTCGGGAGCGCCACATCCGCCAGCGTCGCGAGCTGGCTCATGGTCTGTGGTCCGTTGACGTCGAGCAGGATGAGCAGATGCAGGTTCAGCTTGCTGACCGACCGGTCCTGCCACACCTTGGCGATGGCATGTCGCTGGGCCATGAAGAGGGGCTGGGCCGCATCGATGATCCGCTCGACGAGCTCGTCCGTCCCGACACGTTCAGGGGACGGGGAATTGGTTGGAGTCACCAACATCATTATGCATAGCACAACATATTCGTCAACCGTGACGATGTCGCCAGATCAACCTGCCGGCGACTCCAGTGCATCGACCGCTGATTCCCACTCGGGCGGCAACGATACGCCGGGACGCGACATGAGTCGCAGGAACAGGTCCGACGCGGTCCCATACACGCTGGCAACGGATTCGCCCTCACCGTAGCGCCAGCTCCGGTCAAGGTCGGTCGCCACCATCTCGATGCTCGGAACGTGGCCCAGCCGTGCGAGGTAGAAGTCGCTGAACTCATCAAGTCCATCGCTGGCCACGAGTGGAGGCAAGGCATCGGCTGTCTCCTGGGCACTCTGGGCATCCCAGCGATGGACGCCGGTCTCGATGACCATGCGTCGCTCCCAGAAGCGGAGGCGCTTGTCCTGGCCGAACGTCCATACCGAGGCGTCCGGATCGGCTTCGTCGAGTGCATCCAATAGCTGCGCCAGGGCGATCTCTGCCTGGCTGATCAGGTCTTCGCCGGGCGTCAGCTCGGGGAGCGCGATGCGCTCCTGCGGCAGTGTCCTGCAGATCTCTGTGGTCCGGGCGTGGATCCTGGCCACGTGACGAAGAAGGTCGGCCAGCGTCCACGTGGGGTACTGGGGCACGCGCTTGTCGGGAGCGGCGCGCGCAACTTCGATGATGCGCCGTCCGTCCGTCTCGATGATCTCGGGTCGCGTCGATTGGGTCATGGCCATGGATCCCGAGTCTACGTCGCCGGCACCGTCGCAAGGGTTCTGCAAGGTCCTGCTCGGCGGCGACGGCGCGACTGCGATCGAGGGCTCGATAGGCTGAAAGCGTGCGTCAGTTCGATCGCGCCGCGTGGAGTGCCGAGCAGCCCGCTGTTCCGCAGCGAGGAGCCGCCGTGCCGCTCCACCCCGACCGGAGCCGTCACACAAGGAAAACGCATGACCTCGCACGCCTCGAGAAGACTGGTCCACAGCGGACTGGCCGCAGCAACGCTGGCGCTGTTCGCCACACCGGCAAGCGCGGTGAACATCCCCGAAGGTGGCGCCGTGACGCCAGACAGTGTCTTCGTCATCCATTTTCAGGTCCAGGAGGGTTGCGAGGGTGCACCCACGGACGGCCTGGAGGTGACCATCCCGGCTTCCGTGAGCAACCCGCAACCTGAACAGGTGCCCGGTTGGGATGTCGAGGTCACCACGCAAGGGGCCGATGCCGCGGGTGCCCAGGCTGACGCGGAGGCCACGGCGGAGAGCGAAGACGGCAGCGCCGATGCAGGGTTGACGGTCGTCAGCTGGACCGGCGGTTCCGTGCAGGCTGGCGCCTTCCAGGAATTCGGATTGCGGGCACGATTCCCCGATGACCCCGGTGCGACCATCGCCTTCGCGGTCCTGCAGCGTTGTGGACTGGTGGAGCGAGCGTTCACCGCAGGCGACGACCAGGACCCCGCTCCGACGGTCACGCTATCGGAGCGCTTTGGACCTCGCGACATCAACGCGCTGAGTGACTCGGTCACTCAGTTGCAGTCTGACATCGAGGAGCTTTCGGCCCAGATCGGCGGCGTGGATATGCCCAACCTGCGGTCGCGCGTCAAGGACAACGAAGATGCCGTAGATGACCTGGAACCCCGTCTGACCGAACTCCAGGAGCAGGTCCAGGCGCTGCAGGATCCTCAGCCATCGGAGTCGTGAACCAGCCCGACCTCGAGCTTCGCCTTCGTCAATCTTCATCGTCGTCGGGGCTGTCGTGGGGCTCCCTGGCCCCGCCGACCACCTCCCCGAAGACACGCAGGATGGCCAGCATCACGATGGCTCCACCGATGGACAGGAAGTACAGCCCAAAGCCGAATCCCATCCCGATGGCCGCGGCGCCCCAGATCCCGGCCGCGGTGGTCAGGCCGACGACGTTGCCGCGGTAGTGAAGGATCGTGCCCGCTCCCAGGAAGCCGACACCGGTCACGACCTGCGCGGCGATGCGAGCTCCGGCATCGTTCTCACCGAAGGTCACGAGCCCGACCAGCGAGAAGAATGCCGATCCCATCGCCACGATGGAGTAGGTCCGTAGGCCGGCCGGCTTGTGACGCGCTTCGCGATCCAGCCCGATCAGGGCGCCGAAGGCCGCCGCCATCGCGATCCGCAGGATCGCCTCAGGTTCACCGACCACCGTATCGGCCTGACCCACGCGGTGGGCGCAGCTGTGTCAGCACCCTGGAGGCGGCCGCCGTGGCAGTGATCAAGGCCAGGCTGGTGGCTCGTCTCATGACCTCTCCCAAGTGCTCCGCGATCACCGTCTTGACAGGTGGCAAGACTACGCCCGAACCCTGAGGACCGGGCCCCGACCGTGTCTGGTGGACTAGGCACATCGTCAGCGGGCGCCTAGGATTGACAGCCACCATGTGGAGAGACTTGGAGCCATGGCATTGACACGTGGCGTTGCTGGCCGGCGCGACCTGATATCGGCGAGCCTCATGATCTTGACGCTGAGCTTGGCCGGCGCCGCGAACGCGGTCGCCCAGGACGCCACTGCTTCGCCGGTAGTCGACCCCGAGGTCGCAGGCGATGGACCCGAAACAGAGATCGAGATCAAGGAATTCGCTTTTCCGGCTGACATCACGATCGAGGCCGGATCGAGCGTCCGTTGGCGGAACGACGATCCCGTCTCGCACACGGTCACCGCCGCCGACGGGGGGTTCGACTCGGGTCGCATCGAGCCGGGCAGTACGTTCGACCAGGTCTTCGCCGAGCCAGGGGTCTTCGCGTACTCCTGCCAGTTCCATCCCGCCATGACCGGGACCATCACGGTAACCGCGAGTGATGCCGCTCCTTCCGAAGAGCCCGAGCCATCACCGGGGACTGAGCCGAGCCCTGTGTCGTCTGCAGCCGTGGCCGTCCTTCATCGGGCGCCAGTCTACGACACCGACCCGCTCGGCATCGGCGGCGTGGCCTTGACCCTCCTGGTGCCCGATGGCTGGGATGTCGAAGGTGGACCTGTGTGGCGACACCAGTACTCCAATCTCGCCTCGTACGAAGGACGGATCACGAGCCCCGATGGATTTCAGGGCGTGGAGTTCTTCGCGCTCTATCCACAGATCTGGCAAGAGGGCGGCATCCCCTTCTTCGCGGTGGGAACGAACTACCTCGGCAACGAGGTCCGACCGCCGATCCGCGACGTTGGCACGTTCCTTGAGACACTCGTCCTGCCGACGTATCGGGGGGCCTTCAGCCCCGCCACCCTCGAGCGTGAGAGCCTCCCCGATGTTGCCGCAGCGTATGTCCGCGAGAGCCTTCCCGGCACCGAAGCCGTCGCCGAGCACGTGCTGACCGAGCACTTCGTGGACGGCGAGCGGATGCTCGAGGAGTTCACCGTCGTGCTCACGTTCACGCCCAACCCGGGCCTTCCGGGCGCCGTCTCGTGGACACCGCAGCAGTTGTTCTCGATCCGCGCGCCGGCTGACCGATTCGTGGCCGCACGGCCGCTCCTTCAGGCCATCGCCACGTCCCCAGTGGTCGATCCGAACTGGTATGGGAGCTACCAGTACGTCCTGGGTCTCTCGATCCAGAATGGGCTCGAGGCCATCCATGCGGCTGGTGCAGCCTCTAGGATCGTGTCGCAAGCGAACGCTGAGATCGCCGACCTTATCGCGTCCGGCTACCAGGAGCGACAGGCGATCGACGATGACATCTTCCAGGCTGTGAGCCAGACGATCCGCGGCGTCGAGACCTACGCCGATCCCTGGGATGGCGGGAAACTCGAGCTGCCCAACGGCTACGACTATGTCTACGGTTCGGCCGAGGGCAGCGTGATCCTCACGAACGAACCCGCTTTCGATCCGATCAAGACGTTCCCCGAGGAGACCTGGGAGTCGCTCACCATCGAGCGGTGATCGCCGGGCAGCCCGGAGCCCGCAGGCGGAGAACCGGCGCCGGGGTCGTGTACCGTCCCCGACATGAGTGAGGCCAGGCGCTGGGTCGTCCCGCTGCGAGGTCGGGATCCCGACGAGGTACATCGGGCGTCCACGCCGCTGGAGCTCTTCTTCGACCTCGTCATCGTGGTCGCGGTCGCCGCGGCCGCCTCTGCGCTGCACCACGGGATCGCAGACGATCACGTCCTCGACGCACTCATCGGCTATGTGCTCACGTTCTTCGCCATCTGGTGGGCCTGGATGAGCTTCACCTGGTTCGCGGCCGGCTACGACACTGACGATGTCCCGTACCGCCTCGCGGTGTTCGTGCAGATGGCCGGGGCCATCATCATCGCCGCGGGTATCGGGCGAGCCTTCGTCGACGGCGATTGGTCGGTCGTGCTGCTGGGCTATGTGGTGATGCGGGTGCCCATCGTCTTCCAGTGGCTCCGTGCCGCTCGCGACGACCCGGCGCATCGCAACCAGAACATCCGCTGGGCCGGCGGGACTGCGGTCATGCAGGTGCTCTGGGTCATCGCCTACCTCGTCCTCCCGGCTGAGTCGTTTCTGGTGGCCTTCCTGGTGCTGGTCCTCGGCGAGCTGGCCGTGCCCATCGTGGCCGTCCGGGGCGGGCGTGCGATCTGGCACGACGAGCACATCGCCGAGCGCTATGGACTCCTCACCATCATCGTGCTGGGCGAATCCATCCTCGCGGGAGCCACGGCGTTTGGCTCCGTTGCCGACGACGCCTTTTCTGACCTGGAGCTGCTGCTGCTGGCCCTGGGCGCGTTACTCCTGGTGTTCGCGATGTGGTGGCTCTACTTCGAACGCAGCAGCGAAGACTTGCTGACCTCCCGCAGCCGGGCGTTCGAGTGGGGCTATGGCCACTACTTCATCTGGGCAGCGGCCGCGGCCGTTGGTGCCGGGATCGCAGTCGGTGTCGACGTGATGACCGCCCATGCGCACGTCGACATGACGATGGCCGGAGCTGCGGTAGCCATACCCGTTGCGATCTACCTGGGAGGGATCTGGGTGCTGCACGATGTCCCGCGCCCGATGTCTCGACTGCGCATGGCGCTGAGCCCCATCGCCATCGGTCTGATCCTGCTCACACCCTTTACCCCCCAGCCGATCTTCCTGGCGGGCGCGGTGGTGGTCGGCCTGCTTGCCGCAAGGATCGCCAGCACGCCACAGCTTCCCGACCTCACCTGACTCGCCTGCGACGTACATCGCTTCTGGTCATCCACCAGGATGCGCACGTCGACTGCGTCGCTCGGCACGATCCCGGGCGCGCTCGGGCGCGTTGATGCCCACGCCGACGCGGCCACTCCCGACCGTGAAGCCGTTTGGTGCCGTGATGCTCCTCCTCGCCCTGCGCCTAGACTGACCTCGTCCGCCGCCAGCCAGGAGTCTTGCCATGCCCGAGTTCCAGCCGTTCGTGATGGAACGGATGATGTCCGAGTGGGAGAACCAGGTCGAGGTCAACCTGTCTGAGAGCGGCGTGCATCCGATGACACTGGGTGAGTTGCTCGCGATGGACGGCCGAGAGGCTGGCGACCTCGCGGATGTAGGCATGTTCTATCCGCAGGGCAATGGCACGGTCGAGCTGCGGGAGGCGATCGCATCGCTGTATCCCGGGGCGACCGCTGACGATGTGCTCGTGACCGTGGGAGCGGCTGAGGCCAACTACCTGGCCATCACCACGTTTCTGGAGCCCGGGGATGAGGTGGTCATCGTGCTGCCCAACTACATGCAGGTCTGGGGCGTGGCCAGGAACCGCGGCGCGACGGTGAAGGCCGTCCATCTCGATGTGGATCGGGACTGGGCGCTGGACACCGATGCGCTCGATGCGTCCGTTGGCGCGCAGACCAGGATGATCTGCGTCTGCAATCCCAACAATCCCACCGGTCGCATCATGAGCGACGCAGAGATGGGTGCAGTCGTAGCGGCGGCTGAGCGGTCAGGGGCCTGGCTATTGGCGGATGAGGTCTACCGCGGCGCGGAGCGGGTCCGAGACGCGGAGACGCCCTCGTTCTGGGGACGCGGTGACAAGGTCCTGGCGCAGGGGAGCATGAGCAAGGCCTACGGTCTGCCCGGATTGCGCGTGGGTTGGACCGTGGGACCGGCGGCCGCGGTCGCGGACATGTGGCGGCGCCACGAGTACACCACCATCGCGACCACGATGCTTTCGAACCACCTCACCGCGACGGCGCTGTCGCCGAAGGTGCGGCCGCAGATCCTGGCCAGGACAAGACAGCGGCTAACGGGTGGTTACGGCCTCCTTGGGGAGTGGCTCAGCGAGCAGGACGGCGTATTCACGGGGACGGCCCCGGATGCATCGGCGATCGCGTTCCTGAAGTACGACCTGCCCATCGGTTCCGTGCAGTGGATGGAGCAGCTTCGCGATCGGCGCAGCGTCCTCATCGTGCCCGGTGCCCATTTCGGCCTGGAGAACCACATCCGACTGAGTTTCGCAGTGCCCGAATCGGAGCTGGTGGACGGGCTGGATCGCATCCACGATTCGGTGCTCGAGCTGCGCCGGTGATCGATGTCCTGGCCGAGGTGCGCGCCGCCGAGGCACGCATCCGCCCGCACGTGATGACCACGCCCGCCGTGCCCGCCGTCGGCCTTTCGGCCGAGCTCGGCGTGCCGGTCGTGCTGAAGTGCGAGAACCTGCAGCACACCGGGTCGTTCAAGGTTCGCGGGGCCCTGAGCAAGGTGCTGACACTCAGCGACGAAGAGATCCGCCGGGGCATCATCACCGCATCGACGGGCAATCACGGCGTGGGTGTGGCGCATGCGGCAGCCGTCGTGGGTACGGAAGCCCTGGTCGTCGTCCCTGACGACGCCAACCCCAGCAAACTCGCGGCCATCCAGCGGCTCGGGGCCAGCATCCAGGTCGTCGGCCAGGACAGCGTCGAGTCCGAAACGGGCGCGCGACAGCTGGCGGCCGAGCTGGGCCGGACCTATATCTCGCCCTACAACGACGCCGCGATCATCGGTGGACAGGGCACCATCGGCCTGGAGTTGCTGGACCAGGTGAAGCAGCTCGATGCGGTCTATGTAGCCGTCGGCGGCGGCGGCCTGGCCTCGGGCGTCGCGGGCACCCTCAAGGCACTCTCGCCGGCGACGCGCGTCATCGGCTGCTCGCCTGAGGCGTCGGCAGTGATGTACCACTCGCTGCGGGCCGGCGAGATCCTCGACCTGCCCTCCGAACCTACGTTGAGTGATGGCACAGGGGGAGGCGTGGAGTCGGGCTCGATCACGTTCGATCTGCTGGCTCGATACCTCGATGACTTCTTGACCGTGACCGAGGAGGATATCCGTCGTGCTTTTCTCGACCTCGTGGAGGTGGAGCACCTACTTGTCGAGGGATCGGCTGCGATGGCATACGCAGCTGCACGCCAGCACGCCTCGGCAGGGCGGCAGGGGACCGTCGCGGTGATCCTGTGTGGAGGTAATGTCGGCGTCGACCGGCTCAGGTACATCCTGGATCATGCGGGGCTCGACTGAGCCGACGCAGCGATGTGCTGTCGTCCGGACGTCCAGGCACGGACCACCCGAGGTGGCGGAGCACCCGTCGTTTCAGGCACGACCTGTCTCGATCAAGGGAGTACGGGCTCATGGGCCGCGTCTGCTCCGCCGGTTCAGGTACTGGGCAAATGGGGTTGGCCGTCGCTATCCGCGGCGCGGTGGATCGTTTCCGTGCGGCGCATCGGGATGAGCAGGAAGGTGACGATCAGCAGGAATGCGACCAGCGCCAGGAACGGCATGCTGATGAAGCCGAACTCGCGGAACCAGTAGGCCGTACAGGGGATGCCCTCGACGCAGGCAACGGCGTCGAGTTCCGGATACCACTGGATGACATTGTGGTACACGGAGATGGCTGCTCCGATCAGCGCCAGCGGGATGGCGTACCAGCGGACACCCACGTCGCGGCGATATGCGGCGATCAGCAGGATCACGGTCAGCGGATACATCCCGATGCGTTGGTACCAGCACAGCAGGCAGGGCGGGAAATGGGCGACCTCCGAGAAGTACAGGCTTCCGCCCATCGCCAGCGCCGCCACGATGAAGGCTCCCACGATGGCGTATGGCGTGAGACGGAGGCGTACGTTCTCAAAGCTCTCAGCGATGCCGACAGAGAAGCGTGAAGCCACGAACATCATCCCGAACCAGGCCAGGATCAGGATGCCGACCACGGCCAGGACGCCGTAGATGAAGCTGACCGTGTGACTGTCCACCAGATGCTGACCCCACTCCTGCCAAGCCGCTCGATCGTCGTGTGTGGCTGAATCATGCCCCATCGCGAGGCGATCTCGCACTCATCTTCCCGACCCATGGCCCGCGGCATCGGAAACGTCCGTCGGTCGAGTCAGTAGAGTTGGCACGGAAATGACGTCTGATGTCAGTATCCGATCGAAGATGCGCGTCATGGCGATCGGAGCTCATCCCGACGACCTGGAGATCCTGTGTGGCGGCACGCTGGCCAGGTATGCCGCTGAGGGCCACACGGTCGTGATGTGCCACGTCGCTCTGGGTGATCGTGGCTCGTACGAACACACCCGCGACGAGATCGCTGTCATCCGAGACGAGGAGGCCAGGTCGGCCGCAGCGATGATCGGCGCCCAGTACATCTCGCTGGGTATCCCCGACGGGGAAGTCAACGCATCTGACCCACGACAGCGGCAGTTGGTCGCGGAAGCTGTCCGTGTCGCGATGCCGGACGTCATCCTGGCGCACTCGCCCAACGACTACATGACCGACCATGTCGAGACATCCCGGTTGGCGCTGGACTCCAGCTTCCTGGCGACCCTACCGCTCTTCGAGACCGGATCCGCCCATCACGACACGGTCGCGGCGGTCGCCTACATGGAGACGATGACCGGGAACGACTTCGTCCCGACCGAGTTCGTCGACATCTCCAGTCATATCAAGACGAAGCTGGCCATGCTTGGGCAGCACGTCAGCCAGCTGGAATGGCTGGCCGAGCACGATGGCGTCGACATGGTCGACCAGATCCGTACGGTGTCGCAATTTCGCGGCCTCCAGTGCGGTGTCAAGTACGCCGAGGGGTTCGTGCCGTGCAATGTCTGGCTCCGGGCCCGACCGGCACGGTTCCTGCCTTGAAGGGGGCTGCATGAGCTCATTCACCTACGACCTGGCCCGGTTCATCGACTACCGTGACACGGCTGAGTTGGCCCGCGTGCGAGCGATCCCCCGCTCAGAGGTCACCCACCACGCCAACCCGGACTTCCGGATCGCCGTTGAAGACGACCCGGACGCCTTCTACTCGGCGTTCGCCGTCGACATCGTCGGACGTATCGAGGCGAGCCGCGACGAAGGACGTCGTTGCGTGCTCATCCTGCCGGTCGGTCCCGTGCCACAGTTCACCAAGGCTGTCGAGATCATCAATCGGCGTCGCCTCACGATGCACCACGTGCATACCTTCAACATGGATGAATACGCCGACGAGGATGGCAACACCGCTCCGACTTCCTGGGAGGGCTCATTCCAGCGCACCATGTTCGAGGTCTTCTTCGATCGCATCGACGCGGACCTGCGCCCGCCGCCCGCGCAGATCCACTTCCCGACCACCGCCAATATCAGGCACTACGGTGAGCAGATCGCCGAACTGGGCGGAGCCGATGTCTGCTACGGCGGCATCGGATGGTGTGGGCACATCGCCTTCTGGGAGTCCAGCCTGGGCCACGAGTTCGCCGGCGACCTGGAGGCCTACAAGCGCGCCAGCTCGCGCATCGTGGAACTCACGCCGATGACCATCCTGCAGAACGCCCTGCATTCGTTCGGCGGCGACTGGTCCGCGGTGCCGCCGAAGGCAGCCACCATCGGACCCGCTGAGATCCTGGGCGCCAGACATCGCAGCTTCTGGCTCGATGGCGAACTTGGCGGGGGTGTCTCGTGGCAGCGCTTCATCGCGCGACTCGTGGCCCACGGTCCGGTCAACGAGCTCGTCCCGGGATCGTTGCTGCAGACGGCACGGACCGACTACACCATGCTTGGGGGCGTCGCCGCCGACGTCGCCATCGACATGAAGTGACAGCCCGGATCACCTGCGCGGGAAGCGCAGTCTTCGACATCCTGGTCAAGTCATCTGGCGAGCTGCCCATCGGGGTCCTGGGCCTGGTCGACACGTTCTCCACCGCCGAAGGTGGGCCGGCGCTTCGCACCGGCCGCGTGCTCGCTGGGATGGGTGTCGACACCAGGCTCATCATCCCGACCGGCCCGGACCTGTTTGGCCGTTCGTTCCGCGAGACCGTTCCTGCGCCGCACCTTGACGTGGCCTGGGTGGACTCGGAGCTGCCGACGTCGACTTCGATGGTGCTGGTCGACCGGGATGGCGAGCGCACGATGCTGCACAACATCGGCGCTGACGCGGCCATCACCGCGGATGCCATCGAAGCACGCATGGAGGGGTCCATCCTGCACGTGGGCGGCTCGCTCGTGCTCCCCGGCCTGGACGATCCCGAGGGTGCTCCGCTCGCGGGGCTCTTCGAACGGGCTCAGACCGCCGGCATCGTTACCAGTGTCGACGTGGTGCACGACTCTACCGAGCGGTGGCACCGCGTGGTGCCGGCCCTCAGGCACACCGACCTGTTCATCCCCAGCCTCGTGGAGGCGCAGCGGATCACGGGCGTGCCAGATGCGGCCGGTGGCGCTGCGGCCATCCGCGAGCTGGGCGTCCGTTTCGTCATCGTCACCGACGGGCCACGCGGAGCGTGGGTCGATCACGACGAATTCGTGGGACATGTTCCCGCCCTCCGTGTCGACACCATCGATACGACTGGAGCCGGCGACGCGTTCAGTGGCGGTGTGCTGACCGGCATCATCCATGGGTTGGGACCGCACGACGCAGCGCGCCTAGGAGCAGCGACCGGGGCTCTCGCCACGACGACCATCGGAACGTTCGCCGGGCCTGATGATCCGGCCACAGCCTGGCGGATGGCTGGGCTCGAGCCCCCACGGTGAATGCACCGCTGCCCGGCGATACCGGGTGGCCCACCCCCGCCGAGATGCGGGCGGCCGTCCTGGATGGGACGGGTGCCGACCGACTCGAGGTCCGGAGCATCCCGGTCCCTCGTCCGGCCCGGGGCCAGCTGCTCTGCCGCGTCGATGCTGCGGGCATCTGTACCTCGGTCAACAAGCTGCTGGACCAGGGGGCCGATCATCCCCTCATGGCCGGCTGGGACCCGGCGCGATACCCGATCATCGTGGGCGACGAGGGTGCCGTCACGCTCATCGAGGCGGGCGACGGTCTGCGTGCCGAGTACCAGCCTGGCCAGCGCTTCTCGGTGCAACCAGCTGTGGACCATCCACCGATCGCGCATCGCGAGCGTTACGCCGACGCTGGACGTGGGGTAGCCAAGATCGCAGTGGGCTACTCGCTGCCTGGGTTGCTCGCCGAGTACGTCCTCATCGGCGAGGAGGTCCTGGCGGCGGGCTGCCTGGTGCCACTCCCGAGCGATAGCATCCCGGCCGCCCACGCCGCCATCGCAGAACCCCTCAGCTGCATCATCTCGTCGCACGCGCATCACCTGCACCTGAGGCAGCCCGACCGCACCGCGGCCCGCGCGGCCATCAACGGTCTCCTGCCGGGCGGGGTGGTGGTGGTCATCGGGGCCGGGCCGATGGGACGCATGCACGTTGATCTGGCCATCTTCGCAGGACCTCGAGCCATCATCGCCAGCGCGCGTCGAGATGAGCGGTTGAAGTGGTTGCACGACACGTTCGGAGATCGGGCCGCCGCGGGTGGTATCGAGCTGCTGACCGTCAATGCCTTGGAAGAGGACCTCGCAGCCGCCGTGGAACGAGTGACCGAGGGGCGGGGTGCCGACGACGTCATCGTCACGGTCGCCGACGGGCACGTCATCGAGTCGGCACAGCACCTGTTGGCCCGCAATGGCGTGCTTGACCTCTTCGCCGGGCTGCCTGCCGGGTCGGAGCTCATCGCGATCGACGAACGGTTCGTGCACTACCAGGAGGTCAACATCACCGGTTCGTCGGGCGGCGGGCCGTGGGACATCATCGAGACATTGCGGCTGATGGCGACTGCCCAGATCGACCCGGCTGCGCATATCGCTCACGTGGGCGATCTCGAGCACGCGCCGGAGCTGCTGCGAATGGCTCGCGAGGGTAGAGTGCAGGGCAAGGCCATCGTCTACCCACATCGACGGACACCGTCCATCAGCACGGTGCCGTGCTGGGCTTCCGACGATGAACGCCGCTACCTGGCGGGGGCCTGAGGCGTGGCGTTCGTCGGGGAGCGCCGCTTCGTGGGCCTGGGATTCGGGGCGATCCAAGCGGGCCTCTTTGCCTATGAGGCTCAGCAGACCGGTGACTATGCACCCCCGCTGGTGGTGGATGTACGGCCCCACCTCGTCGAAGGCGTGCGCGCGGATGGAGGGCGCGTCCGCGTCAATATCGCGCGCACAGACCGCGTCGATGTGGCTGAGATCGGGCAACTCCGTGTCGCTGATTCATCGATCGCAGACGAGCAGGTCGAGATCATCGAGGCAGTCTCGGATGCCGACGAGCTCGCCACAGCACTTCCCAGCGTGGCGTTCTATCGCTCGGACCTGGCCAACAGCCCTCATCGGTTGCTCGCTGAAGGTCTGCGTCGTCGGACCCGCGAAACGCCGTTGATCGTCTACTGCGCCGAAAACCGTCGCAACGCGGCGGTGCTGCTCGAGCAGGCCGTGCTGGCGGCCCTGGAACAGGGCGAGCGAGAGCAGCTGCGCGACAAGGCTCGCTTCGCCGATACGGTCATCGGCAAGATGAGCGGTGTCATCAGCGACGCCGGCGAGATCCGGTCGAGGGGGCTGGCCACCATCTGTTCAAGCCTGCCGTCGGCGATCCTGGTCGAGGAGTTCGACCGTATCCTCGTCTCCCAGGTCGATCCGGGTGGAGGGCTCCACCCGGGTATGCTGGCCCTGCGTGAGGTGGATGATCTGGGCCCATTCGAGGACGCCAAGCTGCTGGGTCACAACGCCACGCACGCACTGGGAGCATTCCTGGGAGGACTGCTGGGTCGACCTCGCTACGCTGACCTGCGGGACGTGCCCGGCATGATGGGATTCCTCCGCACGGCATTCATCGAGGAATCAGGACGGGCCCTGATGGCCCGCTACGCCGGCATCGACCCGCTGTTCACGCCCGGCGGCTACGCGGCATTCGCGGACGACCTTCTGACGCGCATGGTCAACCCCTACCTCGGCGACACCACCGAACGCGCGGCCCGTGATCCGCAGCGCAAGCTCGGATGGGACGACCGGATGATCGGTCTCATCCGACTGGGCCTGGCCCATGACGTCCCCACCTCGCGCTATGCCATGGGTGTCGCCGCCGGTCTGGACATGCTGAGGAGACATGGCGCATCAGGCGACGATCGGGAGTTGCTCACCGGCTTGTGGCCCGACGACGTTGACGGCAGCGAGGTCGCTGACGTGCTCGCGGTGGTCCGTGCGGGTCGTGCCTGGCTGGAGTGCTGGAAGCATGATGGCTTCGAGCGTCTCACCGGCGATGTCTGACCGGCCGAGCGATGTCATCGCCGTGATCCCTGCCTACCAGGCGGCCGTTCGTCTGGGTGATGTCATTCGGGAGACTGTTCGATACCTCGAGGTGGTGGTCGTTGACGACGGGTCCAGCGACGGCACCGCGCAGGTGGCCAGCCTGGCCGGCGCCCAGGTGTTGAGGCAGGAACCAAACCAGGGCAAGGGCGCCGCGTTACGCCGCGGGATGGCCCACGCCATCGAATCGGGAGCTGAGGCTGTAGTCACGCTCGATGCGGACGGCCAGCATGACCCGGCCTGCATCCCGGCATTCCTGGAGACCTGGCGTTCGTCAGGAGTCTCGCTGGTCATCGGCCGACGCGATTTCGGCCGGATGCCCGCCAGTCGACGCCTCGCCAATGAGCTGGGCACTCGGGTGTTCTCGTGGGCGGTCGGACGCCATATCCACGACAACCAATCGGGGTACCGCCTCGTGGCGCGCCCGCTGCTGCCGCACCTGCTGGGATCTTCCGAAGCCGGCTTCGAGTTCGAGGTCGAGATGATCACCGACGCCATCCGCGCGGGTCTGCTCATCGACTGGGTATCGATCCCCACCATCTACGATGACGCCGGGAGCCACATCCGACCGTTCGCGCACGTTTCCAATTTCCTTCGAGTTGCATGGAAGGCGCACCGATCTGTCGGCACGCGCCTCGAGTTGCGTGGGGAAGAGGCGTAGACGGCACATCTGTCCTTGGGCTTCATACTGCAAGCTGCGCCCGGTACTCGGTCATGAGTCGTAGCGGCGCACGACCCGCGGGAGACCCCTATTGGAAGTGACCTCCGACGTTCGCGCCCGGGGTATGGGCAAGCGCGAATTCATCATCCTGATCTCGGCGTTGATGGCCTTGACCGCGATGGCGGTCGACATGATGCTGCCCGCTTTCGGCGAGATGCGCTCGACGTTCGGCCTCGCCCCGGATTCGACCACGGTCGCTCTCGTGGTCACGGTCTTTCTCATGGGCTTCGGACTGGGCCAGCCGGTTTGGGGTCCGCTTTCGGACGCCCTCGGACGCAAGCGCATCCTGTGGCTGGGCCTGCTCGTCTACATCATGGGCGCGGTCGGAGCGGCATTCGCACCATCGCTCGCGTGGCTGCTACTCCTGCGTTTCGTAGGTGGCCTCGGAGCAGCCGGCGTGCGCGTGGTCACGCAGGGTGTCATCCGGGATCGCTACCAGGGTGAGCAGATGGCCAAGGTGCTCTCGTACATCATGGCCGTGTTCCTGCTGGTCCCGATGGTCGCGCCGTCGATCGGCACGGGCATCCTGGCCATCGCGGATTGGCGCTGGATCTTCGGGTTCTACGTGGTGGCGGCCCTGCTGGCCGGGGCATGGTCGACCCGCCTGCCCGAAACGCTGCCACCAGACCGGCGCATCGCCCTGAACCTGTCGCGCCTGGTCGCCGCCACCAGGGTCGTGTTGACCAGTCGGTTCGCGATGGGGTTCACCATCGCGCAGATGGCCGTCTTCGGCTGGTTCGCTGCCTACCTGGCTTCCACCGAGTTGATCGTCGACGATGTCTTTGACCTAGGTGCCTGGTTCCCGGTCATCTTCGGGGGTGCGGCGGTGGTGCTGGGTGGGGCCATGCTGCTCAACCCGCGTCTCATCGATCGTTTCGGATTTCGACGCATGATCAGGCTCGCGCTCACGGGCTATCTGGCGGCGGCGCTGCTCTTCGCGACCATCGCGATCGCTTCGGGTGGCCACCCACCGTTCTGGCTGTATCTGGTCGGCGTTCTTCCCATCCTGGTAGCTCACTCCTTCGTGATGCCCAACCTCAACTCCGCGGCGATGATGCCCATGGGCCGGGTGGCCGGTACTGCGGCGGCCGCCATCGGTGCCATCTCCACGCTTGGCGGAGCCGCGATCGGCGCACTCATCGACGGCGCCTACGATGGTTCGGTCACCCCGTTCGCGCTTGCTGGCGTCACCGTCTGCGTCGTGGCCTTCGTGTTCTATCGCTGGGCCGACGCCCGCTGGGATGTGGATGCCGACCGAGAGCTGTCGTCCGATGGTCGGCCTCTGCACGCGGCTGCAGTGGCCGGGGAGATCGGCTGATCGTCCAGCGGTCAGGACGGGGTGTCCTTGCTGGTGCGGCTGCTGACGTCGCTCGACTGCGACCTGAGTAGCTGGCGCTCCTCGTTCCGGCGCCGACTTCGCGATGATCATGACCCGCATGGCGTAGTCCTCGTGTGACTCGGGGCCCCGAGCGCGACGGCGTCGGCTGGTCCGCCACTCTTTCGTCGGAGGCGTCCGCCATCTTCGGACACTGGCTTGCATCGCCGGGAGGATGGCGGACGCGGGCTGGTCGGTCAGGCGTCGCGGCCGTGGCTGACAACGTCTCGCGGCGTCCCCGAGAATCGATCCACCCTCATCAAGGACGGGTGGCACGCAGAGGAGACGACATGAGCGTTTCAGACGACAGCCTGGAGAACATCCGCTGGAATGCACAGGCCAAGGATGGGCAGGTGATGCTGTCATTGGCGTGGGAGATGTTCGTCCTGTGCGTGGCCATCCTGTCCATCGTGAACATCGCGTTGGCCGTCCTGACGAACAACCAGGACATGGCCCAGGTGGTGTTGGTGATGGACGGCATCATCATGATCATCTTCTCCCTGGACCTGGTACGGCGACTCCAGGTCGCCGACGACAACCGGGCCTATCTGCTCAAGGGATACGGCTGGGTCGACGCCATCAGCATCATCCCGCTGCTGCGGATCACGCGTTTGTTGCGGATCGTGCGTGTCGTGCGGGTCCTGGGGCGGATGGGCGGCCCGTCAGCGGCGATACGCGCGTTCTTCGAGAACCGCGCTACAGGTGGCTTGCTGCTGGTGCTCTTCGTAGCGCTCACGGTGCTCGAGTTCGGCAGCATGGCAATGTTGTGGGCAGAGCGGACTTCGCCCAACGCCATCATCGTGACTGCTGAGGACGCACTGTGGTATGTGATCGTCACCATGTCCACCGTTGGGTATGGCGACTTCTACCCGGTCACCACGGCTGGGCGGGTCATCGGATCGATCATCATCATCGTCGGTGTTGGAGTCTTTGGTACCTTGACCGGCTTCCTCGCGAACGCCTTCCTGACGCCATCGGATGCGAGCGTGGAAGTCCATGACGTCGAGGCTCTGGTCGGCGACAGCGACAGCGACAGCGATAGCGATGCCGATCCCAGGTCCCAGCCCGAACCTGCCTGACCGGGGCGGCTACTTGAGATCGATGTAGACCTCCGCCTTCTTCTCTTTGCCGGTCGCCGATGGGCCGAAGATGGGGACTCGAACCTGGTAGCAGGTGCCCCTCGCCGTAGAGATGACCGCCGTGCGTGAGCCCCCGTCAGGCACGATCGAGAGTTCCTTGATGATATTCGTCGAGCTGGGCCGATAGCGTCGAAGATCCGGAGCTTTGCGGACGCCATCGAGATCGACCACGATGGCTGTCTTGCCTACCGTAGGCCTGGGTGCGTTGGGCACGGCCCGTCTGAGCCTGGACACGGGCATTCGCTCCACCACGACCTCGGTGTCCCTGACGTTGCGCCGATTCCCGACCCGGCCAAGATGGATGACGACGCGTTCGAAGGTGCCGCGCTCAACGAACTCGACCCGGTCCACCTCCCAGATGCGGCCGTACGTGTCGGCGATCGGTTCGCTCGTCGCATCGCAGCTGATGGCCCTGGGGGCGCCAGGCACTCGAACCAGGGGCGGGACGTCGCTGGGGTTCGGCTGTGGTGACTTCTCCGGCGGCGTTTCGATCGATCGACCCAACGCCCTGGCGTTGTCCTGCCACCACTTGAAGACCGCCCTGGGGTCGTCAGCGCTACCTTCGATCCGGCCCAGCACGTCTGTTCGATTGTCCGTCCAGATGATGGAGGCCATGGCCTCGTCGGAGGTGCAGGCAATCGTCCCGAAGCCCCATTTGCGGATTCCTGGCTTGCCACCCTGGCACGCCTTCTCACGCTCCTCTGGCGCTGGTGTGATGTCTGCCAGGG
This sequence comes from uncultured Chloroflexia bacterium, assembly GCA_963764785.1. GTDB lineage: Bacteria > Chloroflexota > Limnocylindria > Limnocylindrales > CSP1-4 > JAFMJV01. The sequence goes on from CAVXTU010000001.1 coordinate 1,096,042, forward strand.
CTTCGTCGAAGGCGACCTTGAGGGCGTCGGCCTCGGGGAATGCCTGCAAGGTCGCCCCTGTCGGGCCTTCGTCGCCAGGATCGCAGGCCACCGAGGCTTCGGCCGTGCTGCCATCGACCCGGAAGACCTCGCAGTCCAGCGCAGCTGTTCGTTCGAGCAAGCCGGATTCGGCCGAGGTGAGACTGCTGACTGGAGGGATGGTCGGCGCAGCGGTCAGCTGAGGGGTCGGCTCCGGCGTGGGCTCGATCGTCGGCTCCGGTGTCGGCTCAGGCGTGGGCACTCGCGTTGGGACTGGTGTCGGCTCTGGCGTCGGCGCGAGCGTGGGCCCAGGCGTCGGCGTTGCGGTCGGCTCAAGCGTAGGCGCGAGCGTGGGCTCAGGTGTCGGTTCTGGTGTTGGGATCGGCGTTGGTGCCAGGGTCGGCTCAGGCGTTGGCGTCGGCTCAGGCGTGGGTGCGAGCGTCGGAGCGGGCGTGGGCGCGAGCGTCGGCTCAGGTGTCGGAGCGGGCGTGGGCTGAGGTGTCGGCTCGGGTGTCGGTTCTGGTGTCGGGATCGGCGTGGGTGTCAGGGTCGGCTCCGGTGTCGGCTCAGGCGTCGGCTCCGGCGTGGGCGCGAGCGTCGGCTCAGGTGTCGGAGCGGGCGTCGGCTGAGGTGTCGGCTCGGGTGTCGGTTCCGGTGTCGGGGTCGGCGTTGGTGCCAGGGTCGGCTCAGGCGTAGGCGTCGGCTCCGGCGTGGGCGCGAGCGTCGGAGCGGGCGTGGGCTGAGGTGTCGGCTCGGGTGTCGGTTCCGGTGTCGGGATCGGCGTGGGTGCCAGGGTCGGCTCCGGCGTGGGCGCGGGCGTCGGCTCAGGTGTCGGAGCGGGCGTCGGCTCAGGTGTCGGAGCGGGCGTGGGCTTAGGCGTCGGCTCGGGCGTCGGTTCCGGTGTTGGGGTCGGCGTGGGTGCCAGGGTCGGCTCCGGCGTCGGCTCGGGTGTCGGTGGCGTCGGGCGTCGGTTCCGGTGTTGGGCTCGGCGTGGGTGCCGGGGTCGGCTCAGGCGTCGGTTCCGGTGTTGGGGTCGGTGTTGGTGCGAGGGTCGGCTCAGGCGTCGGCTCAGGTGTCGGCTCGGGTGTCGGTTCCGGTGTTGGGTCGGCGTGGGTGCGAGGGTCGGCTCAGGCGTCGGCGTAGGCGCGGGCGTGGGCTGAGGCGTCGGCTCGGGTGTCGGTTCCGGTGTTGGGATCGGCGTGGGTGCCAGGGTCGGCTCAGGCGTAGGCGTAGGCGCGGGCGTGGGCTGAGGCGTCGGCTCGGGTGTCGGTTCCGGTGTTGGGGTCGGCGTGGGTGCCAGGGTCGGCTCAGGCGTAGGCGTCGGCTCCGGCGTGGGCGCGGGCGTCGGAGCGGGCGTGGGCTGAGGTGTCGGCTCGGGTGTCGGTTCCGGTGTCGGGATCGGCGTGGGTGCCAGGGTCGGCTCCGGCGTGGGCGCGGGCGTCGGCTCACGGGGTCGGCTCGGGCGTCGGAGCGGGCGTGGGCTTAGGCGTCGGCTCGGGTGTCGGTTCCGGTGTTGGGGTCGGCGTGGGTGCCAGGGTCGGTTCCGGTGTCGGCTCAGGTGTGGGCGCGAGCGTCGGTTCCGGGGTCGGCTCAGGCGTGGGCTCGGGCGTGGGTGCAAGCGTCGGCTCAGGCGTCGGCTCAGGAGTCGGCTGGGGCGTCGGGGCGACCGTGGGCTCGGGCGTGGGACTGGGACTCGCCACGACTGGCGGGACCGCGACCCCACTTGCCGACAGCTCTCCGTTCGTCGGTCCGCTCGGGCTACTGCCGCCCGACAGGAAGAAGAACCCAAGGCCGGCGACCGCCACGAGGGCGACGGCGATGATCGATCCGAGCAGCACCCGCGAGTTGTCGGGCTGATCCGCTGGCCCCGACCGTGGAGGCGGCGGAGGAGGCGGAGGAGGCGGAGGCGCGGCACGTCGGATGGCGGCCGCCGCGGGAGTCGCCATCCAGGCAGGGGCGCCTTCAGGTGGTGGCGAGGGGTCAACCAGCACCGTGTCGCTGCCGGGAGCATCGGTCGGGGCGACCTCCGCGGTGCCGGTCGGCGCGACCACCTCGGTGTCGGTCGGGGGGGTGACGTCCTCGGTCTCGAGCGGGGCGACCTCCGTGATGTCGGTGGCGCCGACCTCGGGGCCGTCGGTACTGCTGACGACGGTGTCGGCAGCGGTGGTGGAAGAAGCGGCGTCAGGGTCGTCGACAGCGTCAGCGTCGGCGGTGGCATCCGCGCCAGCGTCGAGCCCAGCCGAAGACGCGACGACCGTCGCGAGCTCTGCCTCGGCCGTCGTCTCAGAGGGTGTCGCCGCAGGCGGCACGACTGCTGGCTCCGACGGTCCGACCTCATCGGTCGCGCGCAGCTCGTGCAGACAACGCCAGCAGTAGACGCGGTCGGCAGGGTTCCGCGTCTGGCACTCGGAGCACACGATCACCGCAGCTGAGCTACGGTCGAGATCGGCGCGCGGCCATGCGGGACCTTCCTCCTCGGCGTCGGTATCGGCAGCGTCGCCCTCCCCGGCGGTCCCGCCTTCTACGCCGAGGTCATCCGGGAGCAATGTCTCGCACTCGGCGCAGAATTGTGAGCCTGTGGGGTTCTCGGACCCGCAGGACGGGCACGTGATCTGGTCGCTCATATCCCTCGGCGCCAGGTTCGAGACAGTCCACCAGGACCACACCGAAGGGCACGGTGGCACGGCGGCTGGTGCGGGCCAAGCCCGCACCCCTGGGTCACGGCGATCTCTGCGGTTGTACGAAACATCAGGACAGGCGTACTCGCGATGCGATTCCTATCGGGTGATGTTGGGTGCAGCGAGGTGCGGTTGTGAGTGGCCCATGAGTACTATGCCCGGGCGGTATCCGGCGCTTTCCGGGCCCCCCTGACCATTCGACCTCATTGGATCCGCGCCACGAGTCGCGTGCGTCGGGCGACTCGAGGCCGCACATCGTGCCGCATCAGCAACCTGTTCGGCCCTTCATGCGCCCGAAGAGCTGCGCTACTCTCGCAGACGTGAGTGCACCTGAGACCACGACTCCCTGGCTTGGATACGCTCCAGGCCGGGCCTGGGACGAGGCCATGGACGTGGAGGGCCGTGTGCGCGGTCCCTACGAAGCGGTCTACCGCGAGATCGACCAGATGTCGCCCGAAGACCTGCGATCTCGGGCGGAGGCACTCGCGAGCACGTACCTCGCGCAGGGCGTCACCTTCGATCACGCAGGCGAGGAGCGACCATTCCCGCTGGACATCGTGCCCCGTGTGGTCAGCTCCGATGACTGGGACATCATCGAGCCTGGAGTGGCGCAGCGGGTCCGCGCGATCGAGGCCTTCCTCGACGACGTCTATGGTTCGCAGCGCTGTGTGGCCGACAAGGTCGTGCCACGCAGCGTCATCACGTCATCGAGGCACTTCCGCCGACCGGCTGCCGGTATCCACCCACCCGGTGGCGTGCGAGTCCACGTCAGCGGTATCGACCTCGTTCGAGATCAGCTCGGTATCCATCGTGTGCTCGAGGACAACGTGCGTGTGCCATCGGGCGTCAGCTATGTGCTTTCCAACCGGCGAGCCATGTCACAGATGTTCTCCGAGCTCTTCGCGACGATGGGCATCCGACCAGTGCTGGAATACTCCCAGCGCTTGCGCTCAGCGCTCAGCAAGGTCGCGCCGGAGGGTGTGGAAGAGCCGACCATCGTGGTGCTCACACCGGGCGTGTACAACTCGGCCTACTACGAGCATTCATTGCTGGCTCGCACGATGGGCGTCGAGCTGGTCGAGGGTCGCGACCTGGAAGCAGTCGGCGGTCGGGTCTACATGCGCACCACGGCCGGCCGACAGCGTGTGGATGTCGATCTATCGCCGTGTCGATGATGATTTCCTGGACCCAGTGCATTTCCGTCCGGACTCCACGCTGGGCGCGCCCGGCCTGATCAACGTCGCGCGGATCGGCAACGTCACCCTGGCCAACGCTATCGGCAATGGGGTCGCTGACGACAAGCTGGTCTATACGTACCTGCCGGACCTGATGCGCTACTACCTCGGCGAGGACCCCATCCTGCCCAACGTCGACACCTGGCGCCTGGAGGATGACCGAGCCCGCGAGGAGGTCATGGATCGGCTGACTGAACTGGTGGTGAAGCCGGTCGACGGCTCTGGCGGCAAGGGTGTGTTGATCGGCCCCGCGGCCAGCAAGAAGGAGCTGATGGTGGCGCGGAAGCGCCTGGAGTCGGATCCACGTGGCTGGATCGCCCAGCCGGTGGTTCAGCTTTCTACTGTGCCGACGCTCTCGGACGATGGCCTGGAGCCTCGCCACGTCGACCTGCGACCCTTCGCCGTCAACGCCGGCGAGGGCGACATCTGGGTGCTGCCCGGAGGCCTCACGCAGAGTGGCTCTGGAGCGTGGCCAGCTGGTGGTGAACTCGTCGCAGGGCGGTGGCTCCAAGGACACCTGGGTCCTTGGCTCGGTCGACTTTCCCCGCCGCGACCGCGAGGGACGCCGGCGTGAGATGGTGCGCGAGGAGCAGGTGGAGCTGAGCGGCATGCAAGCCGTTCCGCAGTCGACGCACCCCGAGGACCAGGCGCAGGGTCAGCAGCAGGCACAACAGCAACAGGCCGCGAAGCCTCGACCGATGCTGAGTCGCATCGCAGAGTCGCTGTTCTGGATCGGTCGCTACGTGGACCGTGCGGACAATACGGCTCGACTCCTGGATGTCCACTTCAACGTCCTGCTCGAGGATCCGTGGGTCGACGAACCCACTGCCAATGCGTCACTGCTCACGGTCATGAACGTCAACTTCAAGGGCGAGGTGACACGCGAGAACGTCCTCGATCACCTCGCCTATGACCCCGAGCGCCCGTCGTCGATCGCGGGCACGCTTACTTCCGCCCGTGGGAATGCCCGACGGGCTCGTGAGGTCATCTCCACCGAGATCTGGGAGTCGCTCAATACCACCTGGCAGCAACTTGCGTCGCGTTCACGGACCCGCCGACCGCACGCCTATTTCGAGTGGGTGCGTGAGCGCGCCGCGGTGGTATGGGGTCTATCGGGCGCCACGACTTCACGCGATGACACGTGGCTCTTCATGGACCTTGGACGCTCGCTGGAGCGTGCCGACATGATCGCGCGGCTGCTCATGACACGATCGCTGGCCGGCACCATCGGGCCCAACTGGACCACGCTGCTGCGTTCGTGTGCCGCCCACGAAGCCTATCTGCGTCGTGTCCGGTCGCTCGTGTCGGAGGAGCGTGCCGCGGAATTCCTGCTCATCGACCACATGTTCCCCCGGTCGATCGCCTACAACCTTGGTCGGGCCGAGCGCATCCTGGCCGACCTCGACCCGGATGCGCCGCGACGCTCACCGGCAGCCCAGGCCCGCTTCTCGCTGGGCCGGGCGCGCAGCAACCTCGAGTATCGCCAGGTGCGCGAGATCCTCGACGACCTGCCGGCGCAGATGCAGGCGGTCCAGCTGGCCTGTGCCCAGGCGTCGAACCTCATCAGTGAGCGCTTCTTCCAACCCGCTGTCACGGTGTGGACTCGGGAGGCCATGTGAGCGTCCTCGAGATCCGCCACCAGACGTGGTTCAGGTACTCGGACGAGATCCCTACCTCCTACAACGAGGCGCGCCTGTTTCCTGCACATCTGCCCCGCCAGCGAGTGCTCGCGGCCGAGCTGGATATCGCGCCGGTCACGTGGCAGGCCAGCTACATCGACTACTGGGACACGCGGGTCACCGCGTTCGAGGTCCTGCGCCCGCATCGCTCGCTGACGCTGAACGCCACGTCCCGGGTGGAGGTCATGCCCGAATACCAGCCCTGGCAGGCACCCGATTGGGCTGAGCTCCGTGGACCGGAGATCACCGACCGATTGTCCGAGTACCTCGTCAACTCGCCGACGACACAGCCTGACGAAGAGTTGGCTGCCTACGCGCTGGAGGCTGCCGGTCGCCATGGACCTGGTGAGACAGCAAGGGTCATCTGCTCCTACCTGCACGACGTCATCGACTACGTGCCTGGCGCCACCTCGGTGCACACACCCGCTGGACACGCCTGGCAGGAGCGGTCCGGCGTATGCCAGGACTTTGCCCATCTCGCCATCGGTGCCATGCGAAGTATCGGCATCCCTGCGCGCTATGTGTCGGGTTATCTGCACCCCAGCAAGAGCTCCACGATCGGGGAGACGGTGCATGGCGAGTCACATGCCTGGGTGGAATGGTGGGACGGGGCCTGGCTGGGGTACGACCCGACCAACGACTCGGTCGTAGCCGATCACCATGTGGTCGTTGCGCGCGCGCGAGAGTACGCCGATGTCATGCCGGTCAAGGGCATCTTCACCGGTGCCCACAGCGAGCTGACCGTGACCGTGGAGGTCACTCAAACGGCGTAGCCACGGGTCCCGGGGCCGGTGAGCGTACCCTTGGGCACGACGTGAGGTTCATCCGGCTCTCTCTGTTCGCCGTCATCGTCGTCGGGCTCCTGGCGGGCTCGCTGTGGATATTGCGCGTGCCACTGCTTCGGGCCGCCGGCATCAACTTCGACGCTGGCTCGCCGGGTCCGACCGCGCTCGACCTGGCGCCGGATATCCGGGCTGATGTGTTCGCTTCCGGGTTGGTCCGGCCGCGTTTCATGGCGGAATCTCCGGATGGCACGATCTTCGTCGCGGATCCAGGTGCGGACAGGGTCGTGGCATTGCCCGACCGAGATGGTGACGGTGTCGCGGACGAGCTCGTGGTGGTCGGGGAAGACTATGACGCTGCTCACTCCATCGCGTTCCGCGACGATGGCTCGCTGCTCGTCGCCGGGAGTGGTTCGCTGTTCGAGGTCGCACTCGACGACGACCTGCGCGAGATCGGCCGCCGCACGGTTTCGACCTACCCATCGGGTGGATCTCATTCCACGCGCACGGTGGTCGTCACCCCCGACAGCTCGCTATTGCTCAGCGTCGGTTCGACCTGCAATGTCTGCGAGGAAGGCGACGAGCGTCGCGCCACCGTGCTCAGCATCCCCGCTGAGGGCGGCACCGGACGCGTGCTCATGCGAGGACTTCGCAATGCGGTGGGCCTGGCCGTCGACCCCGAAACAGGGACGGCCTGGGCTACCAACAACGGTCGCGACATGATGGGCGACGACGTCCCGCCCGAGACGCTGTACCGCGTCGTCGAGGGAGCCGACGCCGGATGGCCCAGGTGCCACGCCGGGGATATCGTGGACCCGGAATTCGGTGATGACCCCGACCCCGAGACGGGGTCGGTCGGCTGCGATGGGGTCGTAGCACCGTCCGCCATCTTCCAGGCCCATGCCGCACCTCTGGGCCTGGCCTTCTGGCGTGACCACGCGGTCATCGCCTTCCATGGCTCATGGAATTGTTCCCAGAAGGTCGGCTACGAGGTCCTGTGGCTGCCCTGGCACGACGGTCCGGCCGGCCCTGCGGAGGCGCTTGCCGGTGGCTTCCTCGACGCTACGACCGGCGACGCAAGCGGCCGACCCGCCGGCGTCCTGTCAGCATCAGACGGGGCGCTCTTCGTGTCCGATGACAAGGCCGGCCTGATCTACCGCATCACCGCTCCGTAGGAGGCGCCACCGCGGGAGTCAGCGGTTGCGTTCGCCAGCTTCGATGCGCACGGTCAACCAGTTCTCGCGAGGTGGAAGGGGGCACGAGTAGCTGGGCGAGTAGGCGCAGAACGGCGCGTATGAAAGGTTGAAGTCCAGGTCGTATGTTCCATCGTCCGCAGCGGGGATATCGAGATAGCGGCCGGCTCCGTACGTCTCGGCTCCGTTGGTGGCGTCCTTGAAAGGCACGAACACGGAGTCGTCCTGGGCACCGGCGATACGCAACGCCACCAGTTGCTGGGTGAGGCCGTCGACTCGGAACTGCAAGCGTGCCTACGCGGCGACCGTGGCGCTCGGCGCCATCTGATGTCTGGACCTTGGTCTCTTCCTCGAGGCCGTCGGGCAGCGGGCCCAGCACGAGGGACTCGTAGCGCATCGATACGTCGATCGGGTAGTAGACCAGGCCGGTGAAACCGGCGCGTTCGGGCACGGGGATGGGGCTTTGCGTGGAACTCCCGAAGTAGTCGTCCTTGCGGCTGCGCCGGGCTTGGACCCAGCCCTCGTAGTCGACGGGCTCGACCTGGTGGACGTGTTCGTGACGGTGGCCGTGGTTCGCGTGTGCTGCCATGTGGTCCTTCTGGGAGTACGCTGACCCCTCCATTCTGACGACATGGCGCTCCGCCCGCCCGGGGCCTGGGGCGCAAGCCGTTCCGCCAGTGTCAGCACCCGAGGAAATCGATCGACCCCGACCCCAAGACGCCAGCGCCCCGTCCAAACGGCGCCCCTGGCCACTCGGCGCCAGCCCGGATCTGGCCGGGCGATGCGAAGCTGGGCGCCAGCCACGACGGCCGCGGCACGAACTTCGGTGTCTTTTCTGAGGCCGCCGACCGAGTCGAGTTGTGCCTGTTCGATGACCGTGGGCGGGAGACGCGGTCCGACCTGCCAGAGGTTACCGGCTACACCTGGCATGGCTACGTGCCGGGCGTCGGACCGGGACAGCGCTATGGCTTCCGCGTCCACGGTCCCTGGGACCCCGCATCCGGCGCACGCTGCAACCCCGCGAAACTCCTGCTGGATCCGTATGCGCTGGCCATCGAGGGCGGCATCGAGTACCTGCCCGCGGTCTTCGGCCAGGATCTGGCGGAGCCTGACCGGCGCAACGAGGACGACAGCGCACCCTACGTGCCGCGGTCCGTGGTGGTCGACCGGAGGTTCGACTGGGAGGACGACCGGTTGCTCGATCGGCCCGAGCACGAGTCGGTGATCTATGAGACCCACGTCAAGGGCTTCACGATGAGACACCCCGAGATCCCACCTGAGGTGCGCGGCACGTATGCCGGCCTGGCCCATCCGGCAGCCATCGATCACCTCTCGCGGCTGGGCATCACGGCCGTGGAGCTGTTGCCCATCCACCACTTCCTGCACGATGGCTTCCTCCTCGACCGTGGCCTGCGCAACTACTGGGGCTACAACTCGATCGGTTTCTTCGCGCCACACGGTGAGTACTCGAGCGCCGGTTCCGCGGGCCAGCAGGTGGTCGAGTTCAAGCAGATGGTCAAGGGATTCCATGCGGCCGGCATCGAGGTCATCCTCGACGTCGTCTACAACCACACCGCAGAGGGCAACCACAACGGCCCCACCCTGTCGATGCGAGGCCTTGACAACCAGGAGTACTACCGCCTCGTGGAACATGACCCGCGCTACTACATGGACTACACCGGCACGGGCAATACGCTCAACGCGCGCCACCCGCACGTTCTGCAACTCATCATGGACAGCCTGCGCTACTGGATCGAAGAGATGCACGTCGACGGCTTCCGGTTCGACCTCGCTGCCGCGCTGGCCCGCGAACTGCACGACGTCGACCGACTCTCCGCCTTCTTCGACATCATCCACCAGGATCCGGTCATCCGGCGTGTCAAGCTCATCGCTGAGCCGTGGGATGTCGGAGAGGGTGGCTACCACGTGGGCAACTTTCCGGTGCACTGGTCCGAATGGAACGGTCGCTATCGAGACACGATACGAGACATCTGGCGTGGCGAACCGGAGTCACTCTCCGACTTCGGCAGCCGCTTCACCGGAAGCTCCGATCTCTACGCGCAGACCGGCCGACTGCCCTATGCCAGCATCAACTTCGTGACCGCCCACGACGGCTTCACCCTGGCTGACCTGGTCAGCTATGACCACAAGCACAACGAGGCCAACGGCGACGGCAACAACGATGGCGAGTCCCACAACCGATCGTGGAACTGCGGCGCGGAGGGCCCTACCGAAGATCCGTCGATCAACGAGCTCCGCTCCCGCCAGCAGCGCAACATCCTCATCACGCTGCTGCTTTCGCAGGGTGTGCCGATGCTGCTCGGCGGTGATGAGCTGGGCCGTACCCAGGGGGGCAACAACAACGGCTATTGCCAGGACAACGAGCTGTCCTGGTATGACTGGGGCGCTGTCGACGCGCCGCTGCTGGCGTTCACGCAGCGCCTCATCCGCCTCCGTCAGGAGCATCCCGTGTTCCACCGCCGCCGGTGGTTCCAGGGCCGGCCGTTCCGCGGGCCGGATGTCCGTGATATCGAGTGGTTCGGGCCGGACGGTACCCAGATGAGCGATGGCGATTGGGATGGAGCGGCCGTCAGCCTGCTCGGCATCTTCCTGTCGCCCGAGGGTCTGACCGGGATCGACGGCGAGCCGCTCGGGGACGACTCCTTCTACCTCGCCTTCAATGCGGGGTCACGCACGCGCCGCTTCCGTCTGCCAGATGAACGGCTGGGTCGCTCCTGGCGGACCATGATCGACACGGCCGCTCGCCCGGCGTTCCTTTCGCGGGCGCACGGCTACCGTGCCGGCTGGCGCGTCCGGGTCCAGGCGCATTCCGTAGTGGTCCTGCAGCGCGTCGATGCCTGAGGACGGCGACGCCCCGGCCCGCCCTGATCGTCGACCTCGCCGGCGACCCGCGCGTGTCATCCCCAGCAGTACCTATCGCCTGCAGCTGCGGCCGGAGTTCGGTTTCGCGGCCGCTGCCGGGGTCAGCCGCTATCTTGCGCGGCTCGGCGTCAGCCACGTGTACTCCTCGCCCTATCTGCAGGCTGCACCTGGGAGTCAGCACGGCTATGACGTGGTCGACCCACGTCGGGTCAACGAGGAGCTTGGTGGCTCACCCGGTCACCGCCGCCTTTCGCGCGTCCTCGGTGGCCTCGGGCTTGGGCAGGTGCTCGATGTCGTGCCCAACCACCTGGCCATCTCGGGTCCCGAGAACCCGTGGTGGTGGGACGTACTGGAGAATGGCCAATCCAGCCGCTACGCACGCCACTTCGACGTCGACTGGGATCCGCCCGAGTCGCGCGATCGCAACGTGGTGCTGCTGCCCATCCTCGGCGACCACTACGGCCGCGTGCTGGAGGCTGGCGAGCTACAGCTGGAACGCCATGGTGGCGCCATCAGCCTGCGCTATCACGACCATGTGCTGCCCCTGTCGCCGCGGTCGCTGCACCACCTGCTGACACCCGCGGCCACGCGCATCCGCTCGACGCAGCTGGGATTCCTGTCGCATTCACTGCGGGCGTTGCCCCGTTCGACGGTCACCGATCGCGAGTCCATCATGCGTCGCCACCGTGACAAGGAGGTCGTGCTTGGACTGCTTGCGCGGTTGTTCGACGAAGAGCCACGCATACGCGACGCCGTCGATGCCCAACTGGCATCGATGAGTGCTGACCCGGATGCCCTCGACGAGCTCCTGCAGGTCCAGAACTATCGTCTGGCCTATTGGCGTGCGGCCGAACGCGACCTTGGCTACCGTCGATTCTTCGACATCACCACGCTTATCGGTGTCCGTGTCGAGGACAAGCTGGTGTTCGAGGAGTCCCATGCGCGACTGAAGGGCTGGATCGATCGCGGAGTCCTCGACGGTGTCCGGGTCGATCACCCTGACGGTCTCCTCGACCCCACCACGTACATGCGACGCCTGCGGCGCTCGCTTCGGCGTGGTTGGCTCGTCGTCGAGAAGATCTTGATGCCCGGCGAAACGTTGCCGGGCGAATGGCCCGTCGACGGGACCACCGGGTACGACTTCCTTCGCGATGTCGTCGAGCTCATGGTGGACCCGACCGCGGAGACGACCTTCGACGAGATCCACACGCGCCACACTGGCGAGGATCGCGATTTCGAGTCCGTCACCCGGGAGACACGTGCTCTGGTCGTCCGTGAGACGCTGGGTTCCGAGCTCAACCGACTGACCGCCGCCTTCGTACGTGTCTGTGAAAGCCAGCGTCGCTACCGCGACTACACGCGCCACGAGCTGCATCAGGCCCTCCAGGCGGTGGTTGCGGTGATGCCTGTCTATCGCACCTATGCACGGCCGCAGGACGGCTTCATCGATGATCTGGATCGCCACATCATCGACGTCGCCATCGGCACAGCTGTCGAGTCCCGGCCGGATATCGATGCCGATCTGCTCGCCTTCCTGGGGCGGATCCTGACGCTTTCCGTCGACGATGACGCCGCCCGGGAGGTGGCCGGGAGGTTCCAGCAGCTTTCCGGCGCGGTCATGGCCAAGGGCATCGAGGACACCGCGTTCTATCGCTATGTCCGGCTGGTGGCGCTCAACGACGTTGGTTGTGAACCCAGCCGATTCGGATCGAGCGTGGCGTCGTTCCACGCCAACAATATCGCGCGCGCCACCGCACTGGCCGGGCACCATGCTGACGACTTCGACTCACGACACCAAGCGCAGCGAGGACGTTCGGGCCCGGATCGCGGTCCTCTCGGAAGTGCCTGTGCGCTGGCGCCGGACCAGTCAGCGATGGATGCGACGCTTTCGGCGTCTCTGGCGCGGCGTCCCGTTCGATGGGGTCATCGGGTATCTGGCTGCTCAGACGATCCTGGGGACCTGGCCCATCGATGCCGACCGACTGTCCGCGTATCTGCTCAAGGCGGCCCGTGAGGCCAGGCTTCGCACGTCATGGACGGAACCGGATGCCGACTATGAGGCATCGCTGGAACACTTCGCACGGGCCATCGTCGATCGACGCGGTCTTCGTCGAGGACCTGGAGCGCTTCTTGCCACCCATCGTCGCTGCCGGTCGCGTGAACTCGCTCGCACAGACCCTGCTCAAGCTGACGTCCCCGGGTGTTCCCGACATCTACCAGGGCACGGAGCTGTGGGATCTCTCACTGGTCGATCCGGACAACCGGCGACCGGTGGACTTCGAGGCTCGGTCGGCCATGCTCGCCGACATCGAGGCAGCGGTCGATTCAGATCCGCGGCGCGGACCCGGCCCTGACACGATCCTGGCAGCGGCTGACGAGGGCTTGCCCAAGCTGTGGGTCACGGCTCGGGTGCTGGAGGTGCGTCGGAACCGCCCGGACCTGTTCGGTCCTGAGGCCGCCTACCGGCCGGTCGCTTCGTCGGGATCCGCTGCCGCCCACGTCGTCGCCTTCGAGCGCGCCGGTGGTGCCGTGACCGTCGTCCCCCGCCTCTCGCTGAAGCTCGCCGGGGGACGCGCCGCGACTCGACTGATCGTTCCCGCCTCGCGCTGGGGTGATACCCGCATCGAGCTCGACCCGGGGCGCTGGCGGGATGTGCTCAGCGGAGGGCGGATCACGGTCCGCGCCGACGCACACCAGGTGCGCGTGGCGCGGTTGCTCGATCGCTTCCCGGTGGCGCTGCTGGTCCGGGAGGACGGATGAGCTTCAGGGTCTGGGCGCCTGACGCGGAGCAGCTCGAACTGATCGTGGGCCAGCGGCGAACGGCGATGACGGCGACCGGCGGTGGCTGGTGGGAAGCGGCCGCATCGGCACCAACGTTGACGGACGAGTACGCCATCTCGATCGACGGCGGACCGGCGCTACCCGATCCTCGCAGTGAGTGCCTCCCGAGCGGGGTCCACGGGCCTTCTCGTCGCGTCGATCACGCTGCCTTCAGCTGGTCCGATGCGGACTTCCAGCCGCGGCCGTTGCGGGAGGCCGTCATCTACGAGCTGCACGTCGGTACGTTCAGCCCGGATGGCACCTTCGACGGCGTGGTCACCCGGCTCGACCACCTCGTCGAGCTCGGAGTCAGCCACGTCGAGCTCATGCCCGTGCATGCGTTCGCGGGTCAGCATGGCTGGGGCTATGACGTCGCCGGCTTCTTTGCGCCCCATGTGCCGTACGGAGGTCCCGATGGTCTGAAGCGTCTCGTGGATGCCTGCCACGACCGTGGCCTGGCCGTCCTGCTCGACGTGGTCTATAACCATCTCGGACCTGAGGGGGCGTATCTGGGCCAGTTCGGCCCGTACCTGACCGACCGGTTCCGGACGCCGTGGGGCGGCGCCGTCAACCTTGGAGAAGCCGGCGCCGACGAGGTTCGCCGGTTCATCATCGACAATGCCCGGATGTGGCTCCGTGACTATCACGTGGATGGGCTACGCATCGACGCCGTGCATGCCTTCGTCGATCTCACGGCGGTCCACCTGCTTGAGGAGATGGCCACCTCCGTGGACGCACTCAGCCGCGAACTCGGTCGTCCCCTGGTGCTCATCGCGGAAAGTGACCTCAACGACCCTCGCCTGGTGGCCCTGGGGGAGCTGGGCGGCTATGGTCTTGCGGCGCAATGGAGTGACGACTTCCACCATGCCCTGCACACCACGCTGACAGGCGAACACGATGGCTACTATGAGGACTTCACCGGGTTCGCGGACCTGGTCCGCGCCATGGAGGACGGTTGGGTCTATGCCGGACAGCACTCCCGGCACCGTGGTCGCCGGCACGGTCGGACGACGGCGGGGATCTCGTTCGACCGGTTCGTCGGGTTCGCCCAGAACCACGACCAGATCGGCAATCGTGCCCGCGGTGAGCGACTATCGCAGCTGGTCGGCGATGATGCCCTCCGCGTGGCGGCCGCGCTCGTGCTGTGTGGACCCTTCGTGCCGCTGCTCTTCCAGGGGGAGGAGTGGGCTGCCAGCACGCCATTCTGTTTCTTCGCCGACTTCGAGGATGAGGCGCTGCGCGCCGCCGTGCGAGAGGGCCGGCGCCGCGAGTTCGCCGCCTTCGGCTGGTCGCCCGACGCGATCCCCGATCCCATGGCGGAGGCGACGTTCGAGGCATCGCGGCTGGAGTGGGACGAGCTCGGACGAGCGCCGCATGCCAGGATGCTGGAGTGGTATCGCGCCCTGATCGCGATCAGGTCGTCTACACGCGGCCTGGAGGGCGCCCTGCACCCGGAGGTGGCTAGCGATGCTGCTGCGGGCTGGCTCGTCGTAGGCTGTGGTCAGCGCCGTGTAGCAGCCAACCTCTCAGCGGAACCGCAGCGTATCGATGTCGCCGGGGGCGCCAAGCTCGCGGCTGCTTCGCGAAGCGGCATCGAACTCCACGGCACCCAGCTGATCCTGCCGGCGATGTCAGCTGCGGTCCTCGTCCAGGGCGCGTCGATGTGAGCCTCGGAGTCTTTGGGTACCATGCCGACTCCGCCCGATGCTCGATGGATGAAGGGAGGCAGCATGGCCCCAGGCGAGCGTGAGGCCGCACGACCCCATCCACTGGCCCTGCCCGCTGAAGGCCGCGATCGAGTCGTCATCGACCAGGTCCTTCCGGCCGTGGATCGGGGACGGTTCGACGTCAAGCGCGTGCTAGGCGACGTCCTCCGGGTCGAGGCAGACGCGTTTCCTGACGGTCACGATCACATCCGTGTCTACCTGCGCCACCGCCCGCCGGGGGAGGCGGGGTGGTCCGAACTGCCGATGGGTGATCCGGACAACGATCGGTGGGTCGCCGAGCTGCCTCTCGAGTCCATCGGCCGTCACGAATACACGGTCGTCGCCTGGGTCGACCACTTTGCGACCTGGCGGCATGATCTGGGCAGACGCGTCGAGGCGGACACCACCACCTCCGTGGACATGGCCATCGGCGCGATGCTCATGCGGGAAGCTGCCGATCGTGCCGCCGGCCGCGACCGCGAGCGGTTGAATGGATATGCGGACGCCGTCGATGGCGAGCCCACCCCGGCACGCATCGAAGCCGCGATGGAGGATGGCCTCGCGGCGCTCATGGAGCACTTTCCCGATCGACGTTTCGAGACGGTTTGGGAGCCCACGCTGGCCGTGACCGTCGAGCCACGGCTGGCACGCTTCGGGGCCTGGTACGAGCTGTTCCCACGCTCGACGTCGACCGAGCCGGGACGCCACGGCACGTTTCGCGACGTCATCGAGCGTCTGCCGTACGTGGCAGACCTGGGGTTCGACGTCCTCTACCTGCCACCTGTCCATCCCATCGGCCAGGCCTTTCGCAAGGGTCCCAACAACACGCTCGACGTCGGCCCTGACGACCCCGGGGTGCCCTGGGCCATCGGATCGTCCGATGGTGGCCATACTGCGACGCACCCCGAGCTGGGTTCGCTTGATGACTTCGACGCCCTGGTCGCGGCGGCACGGGGCCACGACATCCAGATCGCCCTGGATCTGGCCTACAACGCGTCGCCGGATCATCCATGGGTCAGCGAGCACCGTGACTGGTTCAGATCCCGTCCTGACGGCACCATCCAGTATGCCGAGAACCCGCCAAAGAAGTACCAGGACGTCTACCCGTTCGACTTCGAGACGGAGGACTGGCAGGCCCTGTGGCTGGCCCTCGGATCGGTCGTCCGCTTCTGGATCGATCACGGTGTGCGTATCTTCCGGGTCGACAATCCCCACACCAAGGCGTTCGGTTTCTGGGAGTGGCTCATCGATGACGTCAAGTCGAGCCATCCCGACGTCCTCTTCCTGGCTGAGGCGTTCACGCGTCCCAAGGTCATGTACCGGCTGGCCAAGCTCGGTTTCAGCCAGTCCTACACGTACTTCACGTGGCGAAACGACAAGGCCGGGCTGACGGAGTACCTCGAGGAGATCAGCCGCCCGCCCGTCAGCGATTTCTTCCGTCCCAACTTCTTCACCAATACGCCGGACATCCTGCACGCCTATCTTCAGGAGGGTGGCCGGGCCGCCTTCGAGGCGCGTGTGACGCTGGCCGCCACGCTGGTCCCGACATACGGCATCTACGGCCCGCCGTTCGAGCTCTTGCAGGGATCACCCCGGGAACCGGGGAGTGAGGAGTATCTTGATTCGGAGAAGTATCAGCTGCGCTACTGGGACCTCGATGGCAGCGCCACCATCGCGCCGCTCATCCGCGATCTCAATCGCGATCCGCCGCGAGCATGCGGCGCTCCAGTCGCACGAGCGACTGTGGTTCCTGCCGACCGACGATGACCAGGTCATCGCCTATTCCAGGCACACTGCGGATGGATCCGATGTCATCGTGGCGGTGGTGAACCTGGATCCCACAGGCGAACATCGGGGACGCGTCTCGCTACCCATCACAGCCTACGGCCTTGGCGATGGCCCCTATGCAGTGCATGAGCTGCTCGGTGGCCGGCGCGTCAGCCGGCACGGCCCGGAAATCGACTTCGAGCTGGGGCCGCAAACCACGATGGCCCACATCTTCCACGTCGAGTCGAGCCAGGCGCGGCGACGTCGATGAGCCATACCCCGAGCCGTACCGTCCCGCGCCCACCGGGGCCGCCCGAGCGCAAGAGCACCGGCCTGGCGCCCGATCCGCTGTGGTACCAGGACGCGGTCATCTACGAGGTCCACGTGCGGGCCTTCCAGGACAGCTCCGGCGACGGCATCGGCGACTTCCGGGGCCTCACCAGCCGGCTCGACTACCTGGCCGACCTGGGGGTCACCGCGATCTGGTTGCTGCCGTTCTATCCGAGCCCCCTGCGCGACGACGGCTACGACATCGCCGACTACACCCGGGTGCACCCCGACTACGGCAGCCTGCGCGACGTGCGCAGCTTCATCCGCGAGGCCCACCAGCGCGACCTGCGGGTCATCACCGAGCTGGTCTTCAACCACACCTCCGACCAGCACCCCTGGTTCCAGCGGGCCCGCCGGGCCCGGCCGGGCAGCCCCGAGCGCGACTGGTACGTGTGGAGCGACACGCCCGAGCGCTACGCCGACGCGCGCATCATCTTCAAGGACTTCGAGACCAGCAACTGGAGCTGGGACCCGGTCGCGGGGGCCTACTTCTGGCACCGCTTCTACAGCCACCAGCCGGACCTCAACTTCGACGAGCCGCGGGTCGGGGAGGCCCTGCTGCGGGCCACCGACTTCTGGCTCGAGGCCGGCGTCGACGGCCTGCGCCTCGACGCCATCCCGTACCTCTTCGAGCGCGACGGCACCAACGGCGAGAACCTGCCCGAGACGCACCGCTTCCTGAAGCACCTGCGGGCCCACGTCGACGCCCACTACGCCGACCGCATGCTGCTCGCGGAGGCCAACCAGTGGCCCGAGGATTCGGCGGCCTACTTCGGCGACGGCGACGAGTGCCACATGGCCTTCCACTTCCCGCTCATGCCGCGGATGTTCATGGCCCTGCGCATGGAGGACCGCTTCCCCATCCTCGACATCCTCGAGCAGACCCCCGCGCTGCCCGAGACGGGGCAGTGGGCGCTGTTCCTGCGCAACCACGACGAGCTCACGTTGGAGATGGTCACCGACGAGGAGCGCGACTACATGTACCGCGTCTATGCCGCCGATCCCCAGGCCCGCATCAACCTGGGCATCCGCCGCCGGCTGGCGCCGCTGCTGGGCAACAACCGCCGCCGCATCGAGCTCATGAACGGGCTGCTCTTCAGCCTGCCGGGCACCCCGGTCATCTACTACGGCGACGAGATCGGCATGGGCGACAACGTCTACGTCGGCGACCGCAACGGCGTGCGCACCCCGATGCAGTGGTCGTCCGACCGCAACGCCGGCTTCAGCGGGGCCAACCGGCAGCGGCTGTACCTGCCGGTGGTGACCGACCCCGAGTACCACTACGAGGCCGTCAACGTCGAGGCCCAGCAGTCCAACCCGCAGTCGCTGCTGTGGTGGATGAAGCGGCTCATCGCGCTGCGCAAGAAGCATCCCGCCTTCGGGCGGGGCAGCCTCGAGTTCCTGCACCCGGAGAACCGCCGCATCCTGGCCTTCGTGCGCCGCCATGGCGACGAGACCATCCTGGTGGTGGCCAACCTGAGTCGCTACGCCCAGTGGACCGAGCTGTCGCTGGGGGACTTCGAGGGTCGTGTGCCGGTCGAGCTGTTCGGCTCGGTGGAGTTCCCGCGCATCGGCGCCGAGCCCTACCTCATCAGCCTGGGCCCGCACTCCTTCCTGTGGTTCCGACTCAACATCGACACCCTGACCGAGGCGTTCGTGGGCCGGGATGAGCAGCACCTGCCCGAGCTTTCCTGGCGCGGGGATATGGCTGATCTGTTCTGGGCCCGATCGGAACGGGTGACCCAGGTGCTGCTGGACTGGATCATGCAGCGGCGCTGGTATCGAGGCAAGGCGCGCAAGGTCCGGCAGGCCTCCCTGTCGGGTTCGGTGCCGATGAACACTGCCTCCGGGACCAGCGTCATCGTGTTCGTGGAGGTGGACTACGTCGATGGCGAACCGGAGACGTATGCCCTCCCGTTGATCAGCGACTCGGGTGTGGACGCGAGCGAGCTTCTGGCTACCTCACCGCAGGCCGCCATCGCTAGCCTCGTGAACGGGGATCAACGCAGCTATCTGCTCGACGGCGCCATGATCCCCGAAGTCCTCGAGGCCCTCATGGGCATCAGTGCCGGACGACGACGCGCCCGGGGGCGTCGACTGGATCTGCTTGGCAGCTCGTTCCGCGGCATGCGCAGCTGGGCGGGACGTCGACCCCAGGATCTTGCCGCCATCCCGATGCGGGCCGAGCAATCCAACAGCTCCGCCGTGTTCGATGACAAGCTGGTGATGAAGCTGTATCGCGTCATCGAGGACGGGCCCAACCCCGACCTCGAGGTGGGTCGCTACCTCGTCGACCACGGCTTTCCGCACGTCCCTCCGGTGCTTGGAGCGGTGAGTCTGAGTGGCGCCGGAGGTAATGGTGGCACCGTGGCCATGGTGCAGGTATTCGTTCCCAACCAGGGAGATCTGTGGGACGCGACCCGTGTCGCCGTGGAGTCATTCCTTCAGGATTCCGCCGCCGAGCCCGAGATGCCGTCGCCCCCGCCCACGAGCGATACGTTCCTGCTTGATCTCTCTCGGCTGCCACCGCCAGAGGTCGCCCATCGTCTCATCGGCGCGTATCTGGAGACGGCTCGTGTGCTCGGTCTGCGAATCGGTGAGATGCACCTGAAGCTTGCCGACGCCGACACCGCCTACCCGGACTTCGCCCCCGAGCCCATGGCGCCCTTCCACGTCCGGGCGCTGTACCAGTCGATCCGGTCCGGGTTGCGGGATTCGCTTGCACTGCTCCGGTCCCATCAGGGCAACCTGTCGGAGAACGATCGGGTGGCCGGCGAGCTGCTGCTCCGGTCATCAGCCGGGGTGGACGAACGGGCCCGCCGTTTGCTGGAGGAGAAGATCGGCGGCCAGCGGATCCGTATCCATGGCGACCTGCACCTCGGACAGGTCCTTGACACTGGAAGCGACGTCATGTTCATCGACTTCGAGGGCGAGCCGGCACGCCCACTCGGCGAGCGGCGTCTGAAGCGCTCGGCGCTGACCGACCTTGCCGGCATGATCCGTTCGTTCCACTACGCTGCCCACCGGCCACGGCTCGAGCGGGTCTCCGGCCACGTGGATGGCGTAGCCGAGCCCGATCTGGAGCGTTGGTCCACCTTCTGGTATCACTGGGTCGCGGCCGCCTGCATCCGTGGCTACCGGGAAGCGACCGAAGGCGCGCCCTTCCTGCCCGATGACGACCGCAGCTGGAGCATCCTGCTTGATGCGCTGCTGCTCTCCAAGGCTGCCTACGAGCTGCGCTACGAGCTGGGCTCGAGACCCGCCTGGGCCGGCGTCCCCATCAGCGGATTGCTTGATCTGCTCGGGATCCAGCCCGAGGGTCAGTAGCGCATACGCAGGGCCGGCGTCGCGTGCGCTGGCTGGTGCCGTTCCTAGGTTCGCGGTTCCCATGAGAAGGTCCGCCAGGCCGCCACGATACCGATGACGCCCCACCCAGCGATCCACAGCAGGTCGACGGGATCGAGCGGACCCTGTGTTGCCGGATGGTAGACGGCCTGGAGGGCGTCGGCGAAGTGGCGGACCGGGAAGATCATCGAGATCGTCGCGAGGAGGCTGCCGCCACCCGAGTCGACCTGGATGAAGATGTTGGAGATGAACAGCAGTGGCAGGACGATGGCGTTGACGACCGCCGGCGCGGCCTGAGCGGAGGGGATCAGCCCTGACACCGCCAGCCCCAGCGCGGCGAATGAGGCCGAGCCGATGATCAGCACCACCAGCAGCAATGGCACTGATCCGACATCCAGGCGGACACCCAGGAAGAGCGTCCCGACGATGCCCACGATGGCCGCCAATAAAAGGCCGATGAGGATGTTGTGGAGGACTCGCGCCGACAGATAGCTCAGTGTCGGGAGGGGCGTGCCATGGATCCGCTTGAGGAGCCCGTCATCGCGGGCGATGGCCACGGTCATGGCCAGGGACGTGAAGGTGGCGTTGATGATGCCGAACGCGATGATGGCAGGGGTGTAGAAATCGATGAATGATCGTCCCTCGGTTCCGCTCGCCGAGGCGAACACGAGGTCGATGATGACCATGAACAGGAGCGGGAAGGCAAGTGTGAAGAAGGCCGAGGCGGGATTGCGTCGAAAGGCCCGGTTCTCGTAGCGGACCTGGCGGAGGATGAGCCCGAAGGCGTTCATGATTCGCCCTCGTCAGAGGCATCCTCATCCTGGGGATGGCCCGTCAGCGCCAGGTAGACATCTTCCAGCGATGGACGGCTGACGCTGAGGTCCTCGAGCTCGGTGCCGGTCTCCACGGCCCAGCCGGTGACGCGATGGAGTAGCTCGGTCGGCTGGCTCGTGGAGACCATGAGATGACCCGGCGCAGCAGGTTCGGGAGCGAGCCCCAGATCCGGTGGTGGCGCTGGCGCGCCGACCGGCAGACGCAGGCGGATCCTGGTGGTGTGGGAATGCGTGCTGATGACCTCGTCGGGCGTGCCCTGCGCCACGATGCTTCCGTCCACCAGGACCGCGAGGCGGTCGGCCAGCGCGGTGGCCTCATCCATGTAGTGCGTCGTCAGCAGGACCGTCTTGCCAAGGCGGGCGAACTCTCGGACCATCGACCAGGCGCCACGGCGTGCGGATGGGTCGAAGCCGGTGGTGGGTTCATCGAGGAAGAGGAGCTCGGGGTCCCCGGCCAGGGCGATGGCCAGGTCGAGGCGTCGACGCTGACCGCCGGAGAGCTTGTTGATGCGCGTGCCCCTTTGCGCGCCTAGCCCGACCAGCTCGAGGAGCTCATCGACGTCGCGTGGTTCGGGGTAGTAGCCGGCGTACATGTCGACGACTTCCCGCGCGCTCAGGTAGCTCTCACCACTGCTGGCCTGGAGCACGATGCCGATACGCGCCTTCAGCCCCGGGTCGCCCTGGGCCGGGTCGAAGCCGAGGACGGAGACATCACCGCCGCTACGCGTGCGGTAGCCCTCGAGGATCTCGACGATGCTCGTCTTGCCGGCCCCGTTGGGCCCGAGCAGCGCGTAGATCTCGCCTCGAGAGACACGCAGATCGACGCCGCGAACCGCCTCCAGCTCCCCGTATGACTTTCGCAGTTCGCGAACGACTACGACCGGTTCAACCGCCGCGGCACCCATCGCTCGATGGTACTGCGGCTTGCCGCTGCCGATGCTGACGCGAGCGACACGGTGTCTTCATCCATCCCGTGGTGGACGACGGTTCCACCTACATTTCGTGGTACGGCCCTGCCGTCGTGCGGCTGCACCGGGCGGTCGCGCTCATTCAGGCTGCGAGTCGCGGGCATCCATCCCGGTTGGACTACTTCACGCTGCCGGCGGTGATGCCATCCACGATATGGCGGTTGAAGACGATGTAGATGACGATCATGGGGATGGTCACGATGGACAGCGCAGAGAAGAGCATCGAGTAGTCGGTCTGGTATCGACTCGAGAACGCCAGCAGCCCCGTGGGGATGGTCTTGAGCTCGTCATCCTGGATATACAGCAACGCCAGCAGGAACTCGTTCCAGGCGGCCAGGGCCGAGAAGATGGCCACGGTCGCGAGGCCGGGCCGCAACAGCGGCAGCGCGAGTTGGCGGAAGACCCGGGCATCACTGGCTCCGTCGATGACGGCGGCCTCGAACAACTCCTCGGGCAGTGCGTCGAGGAAGACCTTCAGCAGGTACACCGCCAGCGGCAGTCCCATGGCGGTGTACGGGATGATCAGGGCCCAGCGGGTGTCGGTGATGGCCAGCTGCGTGAACAGGTTGGACTGGGCGATGAAGTAGGACTGCAGCGGCAGCAGCAGCCCCAGGGCAAACAGGCCCAGGGCCAGGCCGCGTCCACGGAAGCGATACCGGCTGAACGCGAACGCCGCCGCCGCTCCGATGACCAGGATGAGGAAGACCGAGACGCCGGTGACGATGGCGCTGTTGAGCGCGTATTGGCCGATATGGCCGATCTCCCAGGCCTCGGCCCATTTCGACAGGTCGATCGCCTCGGGCAGCGCGAACGGTGACGAGAAGATGGCGCCGTTGCTCTTGAAACTCGAGAGCACCATCCATACCATCGGGAAGAAGAAGACGGCTGCCAGGAGCAGCAGGAATGCGGCGGTCAGCCACCGGCCCAGCCACCCCCCGGCAGGCCGGCTCCCGTTCCCCGCGGAGAGATCGCTCACTGGGCCTCGGGGACATCCCGAGAGGCCGACACCGTGGAGTGGCCGCGTCCCTGGAGTCGCACGTAGACGAGGCCGATGCCCACGACGACGACCGTGAGCAGCACCGCCATCGCCGATCCGTAGCCGACCTCACCATTGCGGAAGACGGTCTTGACCAGGAGCGTGGTGGGGATCTCGGTGGTCCCGTACGGCCCGCCGTTGGTGAGCACGAAGAAGAGGTCGAATCCCTGGAAGCCACCGGTCACGCAGAGCAGGACGGCCACTCCGGTGGCATTGCGGATCATGGGCACCTTGATGCGCCGGAACAGGGACCACTCGCCTGCGCCGTCCAGGCGGGCAGCCTCCAGGATCTCACTCGGGATCTGCCGGAACGCGGCGTAGAAGATCATCATGTAGAAGCCTGCGAAGACC
The DNA here is from genome assembly GCA_963764785.1 of uncultured Chloroflexia bacterium. Classification (GTDB taxonomy): domain Bacteria; phylum Chloroflexota; class Limnocylindria; order Limnocylindrales; family CSP1-4; genus JAFMJV01. The sequence continues at coordinate 1,119,666 of CAVXTU010000001.1, forward strand.
CAGCCGGAGACGACGCTGATGGCCAGCAGTGCGGTCGACGGATCGCCCAGCCAGATGCGCTGGAACTCGTCAAGACCAAAAGCCCCCAGGGCACCGTTGATGAGGCCGAAGTCGGGGTTGTAGATGAACCCCCACAGCACCGCGACGACGACCATCGGTAGCATCACCGGGGTGAAGATGGCGACCCGAAACCACATCCCGCCCCGGTAGGCGCTGATGAGCCCAGCCAGACCCAGGCCCACGGCCACCTCGAGCACGATGGTCGCGGCGATGTAGATGATCACGTGCACGAAGGACGACCGGAACAGGGCGTCGTCGATGGCGCGCGTGTAGTTGTCCAGGCCGACGAAGGTCATCGGTCCGAACCCGTTCCAGTCCACGAAGCTGTAGCCGGTGGTCAGCACCATCGGCAGCAGCACGGCGGCTCCGAACACGGCCAGCCCGGGCGCCAGGAACAGCCAGGGCGTAGCGCGCCGGTTCGGCTTCACGGATCGGTAAGGATGCTCGTGGCGATGGGAGTCAGGCGCCCCATTCGAGCGCCTGACTCCGACCCACTATTGGCCCAGCTGCTGGTCCAGCGCGGCGAGCGCATCGGCCGCGGACATCTGCCGTCCGAGCACCGCCGCCTCGGCCTCATACAGCCCGTTGGCCATCTTGAGGTCGTAGCCCGTGTCGGGCGGAAGCACCACGGCCGGCGCGGTGTTGAGCAACGCCTGCAGGCGCGCCGATCGGCTGTCCGTATCGCCGGACGTCGCCGACGCTGTGAGCGGGGTGATATCTGCCTCGATGAACTTCTGCGCGTTCTCAGGGCTGTTCACGAGCGCCATGAACTCCGTGGCCAGATCGATGTTGGGGCTGTTGGCGTTGATCATGAAGCCCGTCTCGACGCCGATGACGCTGTCCTGGTTGCCGGCCGAACCTTCAGGCATGGCAGGCAGGTTGACGAAGTCGAAGTCGAGGTCCGGGTTCTCATCGATGGCCCAGCTCACCAGCCACCCGCCGATAGGATGCATGGCGGCTTGCTCCTGGAAGAACAATTGGGCGCCAGAATTGTCATCGATGGCATTGACGCTGTCATTCACGCAGTTGTGATCGGTCAGGTCGGTGATGTAGTTGAAGGCTTGCTCCCATTGAGGCGTGCCAAAGGGACCGTTGTTGCTCAGGGTCTGGTCATAGACGTCCTCGCCCACGACGCGTGAGGCCAGGTGGCTGAGCCAGTTGCCCGCTGCCCACAGGTCCTTGTTGCCGCTCGCGATGGGGGTGATGCCGGCCGCGTCGAGGGTGTCGCAGGCCGCCAGCAGTTCCTCCCAGGTGGTCGGCGGCGTGATGCCATTGGCATCGAGGATGGCATTGTTGTACCAGAGCACGTTCGAGACGTCCGCGGTGTGCGGGACCATCACGACCTGGCCGTCGATCGACGCTGCCTGGTAGAGCTCGTCGTCGATGAGGCCTGCCAGCGGACCGGACGCCACCGCTTCGGTGAGGTCCGCGGCGTAGCCGTCCGCCGCCTTCTGGGCCATCCGACTGCCGGTCCACTCGAAGTAGATATCCGGTGCGTTGCGTCCCGCGAGCAGGCTGTTGAGGCCGATGGTCTCGTAGAGGTCATCCTGCTGGTAGTTCATCTCGACCTTGACATCGGGATGCGCGGCTTCGAACTGCGCGGCGATGTCGTCCCAGACACGGATGCCGGCGTCACCGGGCGAGCCCATGGCCACGCGCAACGTGTTGTCCTGGGCGAATGCCGATCCGGCACCCCCGACCACACCGAGCACCATCGCAGCGGTCACCGCAACGGCGATGCGGGTCTGATTTCCTCTCTTCATGGAGCCTCTCCTTTCGATCATGGCACCTCGCCCGGCCGGAACATCGTCCCGGTCAGGACGGACAAGGTCATCTCCAACACGTCGCCGAACACGCGAGGGCGTGCGCGACGCAGCTTCACCTGGAACGGGCGCAACTCCTCCGGCCCGTCGCGTTCCAGCCGCCCGTCCGCAGTGAGGTCGGCCATCCTGCGGATGGCTTGGGCGCCCAGCTCGAATGTCTCCAGCCAGGGGCGGATCTCATCGCGCAGCGCCTGGTTCTCGACGGGACCGCGCAGCAGGTGCGCCGCCGCGCCTAGCAGGCCATCGGCGCAGGCAGCAAGGTCCGGGGCCGCGGAGGCCTCATCTTCGTTCTCGATCCGGAACATGGCCCTCTCCAGGACGCCGAGGACGATCGGCGCATCGCCCGCCATCAGGCAGGAGGAGCGCACATTGTCGGCAAACAGGGCGAACGCCTCCAGGTCTGCCTCGCCGACCACGTCGCGCAGGGCACGGCGCCAGCTGGACTCGGGGTCGTAGCCAGCGGGATCCCGCAGGTAATCGGCGATGGTGGCAAAGGGGATGCGCGAGGCTTCGAAGAGCTCCATGCCGTTGGCGATGATCCCGGTCGCCGAGCGCCACAGCTGGGGGTCGCGACCACGATATGGGCCGATGTGCAGCTCGTAGTTCATGGCCGCGTCATTGACCGGGTAGTTGTCCCAGTACGTGGGCGGCCGGTTTGCGGTCCGGGTGACGGTCATGGCATCGGCCAGGTCGAGGGTCGGCGAGCAGATCGCGCGGCCACACCAGAACAGGTCGATGCGCGCGTCGATCCCGGAGCCAAGGGCGGCGACATATGGCTCCGTGCCGGCACCCCAATAGACCATCGGGCAGACCGTCAGGCCCACACCCTGGGGCAGCGCCGCGAAGACATCGTTGGCCAGGGCCACATGGGCATCGGCCAGGTCCGCGTAGGCAGCACGATCCTCGTCGTGCTGGAGCTCGCTCGGGATGTCATCGAGGAACAGGCCGATGTGGTCCACGCCCAGCTCCAGGACGCTGCGGATCTTGGCACCCAGTGTCTCGCGGTCGGTCGGGTCGGAGTAGCGGATCGAGAGGCCCGGCGAGATGCACCACATGAATCCCATGTCTGCGGCGCGACAGCGTTGCAGCAACTCGCGGAGCCGCTGCAACGCACCGCCGCCGTAGGCCACGCGCCACTCCCCCCGCAGCAGCGGGTCGTCCTTGGGCGAGTACACGAAGGTATTCATGCCGCGTTCCGCGAGGAAGTCGATGAGACCGAGGCGCTGCTGGTGTGTCCACGGGTTTCCGTAGAAGCCCTCGATGACACCCCGCATCCGAAACGGCGAAGCGGTCATCGGGTGGCACTCGTGCGCAGGTGACCTTCGTTGACGGCGTCGCCCCCAGCCACGTTGCTGCTACTGAAGACCTCGGGCTTGGCACCGCGCGCGATCAGTCGCTCGACGGTCTCAGCGACAAGGGCGTTCACGATGGCAGCGCCCGCCACCGTGGAGGTCGGCGCCACCCTGGTCGGCATCCCTGCGATGTCGACCGACGCATCGCCGACGACGCCGCCGTTGTCGATGGCGACGTCGACGAGCTCATGCAGCCGCTCATTCCCGGGCTCGCGGGCTGCTGCAGAGGTGGCGTGCTCCAGACTGGTGATGGCGACCGTGCGGACCCCGCGCCCGCGCGCCAGACGCGCCATCTCGGTGATGACCGCGTTGCTCCCGGAGTTCGATGCGATGAGCAGCACATCACCTTCAGCCATGGGGTGATCATCGAGGATGACCGCGGCCAGCCCCGGCAGCCGTTCGAGCGCGGTGCTCAAGGGGGCGCTGGCGTGGAGCATGAGTCCCTCGAAGAGGATGGGCTTGACGCGCACCAGGCCGCCTGCTCGGTAGAACATCTCCTCGGCCAGCATGTGGGAGTGGCCCGACCCGAAGGCGTGGATCACTCGGCCTGCCTCCAGCGCATCGGCCAACAGGATCGCTCCCGCCTCGATGTCGGGCCAGGCTGCCGTCTCAAGCCTGGACACTAATCCGGCGACATCGTGCAGGTAGCGCTGGCCTGCCGTCTCCTGGCTGGTCACGTGGTCCGGCATCGTGGCCGTGCGCTCGCTCGTCATCCTTGCGCCCCCCAAACGTAGACCAGGTCGCCGTATCGACCCGGGTCGGCACCAGCGCCAAGCAGCAGTGCGCCGTCGAGGGGAGAACCGTCCGCGCTGCGGGTCTTGGTGGTCGCGAGGTGTTCGAGGATGGCACGCTCGAACTGTTGGCGTAGCGGACCGTCCTGCATCAGCCGGCCACCGAGTGCGAGCGGCACCGCTGCCCCCGCAGGCGCGATCGACGCGGCTGCCGCCCTTGCCAGTGAGGTTAGTTCCTCGACCGCCTGGTCAGCGATGGCCTCGGCGACGGCGTCGCCATCGTCGGCGGCTTCCAACACGGCTGGGGCGAAGCGAGCGATGGAATTCACCGGTCTCTCGGCGCTATGGAGTCGTTCGCCCAGATCCGAGAGGCCCTCGAACTGGCGTTCGGCGCGTTCGGTCAGGGTCGTCGCCGGCGCGCGGCCATCGGCAGCTCGCAGGACCGCACGGACACCCTCTCGCCCGATCCACCAGGCGCCACCCTCGTCTCCCAGCAGGAAGCCATGACCGCCGACGATGTGGGGGGCACCCTGCTGCGGCAGGGCCAGGCAGGCGACTCCGGTCCCCACGATGATGCTGACGCCCCAGCCCAGCGACAAGGCACCCGCATGACCGGTGACCGCGTCATCGGCGAGCCACACCTCGGGGACGTGGATGCCCGATGCGACCTGGGCACAAAGCGCGTGTTGCGACGGTTCGTCGGTCGGCGCGGTGGTCAGGCCCAGCACCGCGCGGTCCACCTGGGGGGCACCAGCCGAGTGCCAGCCGTCAACGATCGCTACCGCCACCGAACGGACCACATCGCCCTCCTGCCGGCTGACGCCTTCCGCCTCGACCGGTGCCGGGCCTCCCGAGTACCCCAGCCGGATGGTGGACTGACCGCCGTCGACCCCGAGGACATGCATCAGTTGGCCCGCTGCCCAGGGGCGGTCGTCGTGAGCGTCGGATTGAACGCGCTGGTGGGGACGTGCGCGCTCAACTGGTAGCGGTCGCCCCGGTAGATGCAATCGGCGACCATCATCACCTGGCCGCGCGGATCGGCATCGGTCATGCGCAGGTACAGGCACGCCTGCCGGACGGAGATGTTCAACGCTCGGCGGGTCTCCTCGTCAGGCAGGATCGGTTCGATGGTGACGTTGGCCGAACGCGGCATGAGTCGGTACCGCGTCGCGAGCAGTTCATACAGCGATTCGTCGAGGTCCTCTGGCGCCAGGCCGGGTACCAGTGACGACGAGATCCAGACCGTCTCGATGGCCATGGGCTCGCCGCTGCCCAGGCGCAGTCGTGTGAAGCGGTGGACCGACTGCCCGACCTTGGTTCCCAGTCGAGCCGCGATCTTGTCGTCAGCCAGTTCGACCGCGAAGTCGAGGAGACGGCTGCTCGGGATGAGGCCCCGATCGCGCATGTCCTGGCTGAACGACGAGAGGCCCAGGAAGCGCACCACCTGTGGCGGCAAGACGTAGGTACCTGAACCGTGGCGCCGGGCCACGAGCCCCTCGGCCACGAGCGCGTCGGTGGCGTTTCGCACGGTCATCCGGGCCGCATGCCAACGCTGGCTCAGGGTGCGCTCGCTGGGAAGTCGGTCGCCGGGCCGGGCGCTGGCGATCAGCTCCCGCATCAATGCGCGGAGCTCCTGCCGGGTGATCTCATGGCCGGTCGACACGATGCGGCAGCGTAGACCAGGATCAGGCCGAAGCGCAAGCCGCACGTAGACCACTTTTTCGTGACATGTGGGTTTCGGGCATGTACCACATCGTTGCCGTCGCGCGCATGCGCACATGCTTGGCGTAGACCAATCACGAGCGGCCAGCCGACCCTGGGTATGGACCAGTCCAGCGGACCACCCAGGCTTCCTTTGGGCGCTACGCTGTCGCCATGCTACAAATCGAACCTGCCGGGATCCAGGACCTGCCCGGGGCCTATCGCACCTGCCTGCTGGCCGGCGACGCGGGCAAGGACGCCACAGCGTTGCATCGCGACCCGGACCTGCTGGGCCATGTCTTCGTGGGTCCATACCTCGCGCAAAGCGGCGGAACCCGTTTGGTCGTCGTCGATGAGGCTGGTTCGGCGGGCTACCTCCTGTCGACCGACGACACCCTCGCCTTCGAGGCGTGGGCCGAGCGGGAGTGGTGGCCACGGCTGCGGGCTCGCTACGCGCTGCTCGAGGACGACTCCGCGGATGCCGAGATGATCCGCAATATCCACCGTCCGGAGCGCACCCCGCCGGCGATCGCGACCGGGTATCCGGCCCACCTGCACATCGACCTGCAGGAGCGTGCCCGTGGGAAGGGCCTGGGGCGCGTGCTCATCGAGCGCCTGCTGGCCGAGCTGCGGGACCGAGGGGTCAAGGGTGTGCACTTGGGCGTGGACGCCGCCAACGCCAACGCCATCGGCTTCTACGAACACCTTGGCTTCCGGGAGGTCGGCCGCGAGCCCGGCGCCATCCTGATGGGGCAACGCCTGGACTGACGATCCGGCTGGCTGGGTCCACGAGGGTCGGCCACGGTATCGGTCGTGGCCTGGCCGTCGCCGCTGGGTCCACGAGGGTCGGCCACGGTATCGGTCGTGGCCTGGCCGTCGCCGCTGGGTCTCTGCCGTCGCCGCTGGTCTGCTGCGATGCGAATGTCCGCGGTCGGAGCGACCATCGCCGACTGACCGCCGATCCACATCGGCCAGGTATCGGGTATGTTCGGAGCGGCACAGGCACGAGATCGTCGCTCCTCGCGGCGTACCAGGGAGGCACGGACATGGAACGTATCAGCCGAAGCTGGTCCCTCGTCAAGGCCAGCTGGGCCGTCCTTCGACAGGATCGAGAGCTGCTGCTCTACCCTATCGCCTCGGGCATCGTGACCCTTGTCGCGCTCGCCGTCGTGCTGGTGATCTGGCTCGGCTCCGGCGGCGTGGACCGCGCCGACAGCGACTCGATCGGCATCCTCGATCTCATCTTCCTGTACATAGCGTACTTCGTGGCCAGCACCGTCGTGGTGTTCTTCAACTCGGCTCTGGTCGCAGCAGCCAATATCCGCCTCGAAGGCGGTGACCCGACGTTGTCGGAGGGCTTCAAGGTGGCAGTCGCTCACCTTCCGGCGATCCTGGGCTGGGCCGCCATCGCCGCCACGGTCGGACTCGCGCTCCAGCTGCTGCGCGAACGTGGCGGTGCCATCGGGGCTATCGTGTCGCTCATCGGGACACTGGCCTGGTCGCTCATCACCTTCCTCGTAGTACCGGTCCTGGTGATCGAAGGCGTCGGGCCCATCGAGGCCATCAAGCGCTCCGGCTCCCTGTTGCGCAAGACCTGGGGCGAGCAGATCATCGGCTCGTTCAGTATCGGCCTCGTCATGGGCCTGGTCATGCTCGCGCTCGTCGTCGGCGGTGGGCTGATCACCTACCTGCTCTTTTCCGTGGCCGACGTCATCGGCATCTTCGCCGCTGTGGTCTTGGTCGTGGCGGTCGTGATCGTGGGTCTCATCGCGTCGGCGCTGTCCGGGATCTTCAACATCGCGCTCTATCGATACGCCGTCGGCGAGCGATCCGACCACTTCTTCCCGCAGGAGACGCTGGCCGGAGCCTTCCGTGTCAAGTGAGCGTCGCAGCCGGCGGGTCTGAGATGTCCGGCGCCGACCTGGCTGCCCGGCGCGGCATGGTCCGCATCGAGGAGGGGGTCTTCTCGATGGGGTCCGATGCGTTCTACCCCGAGGAACGTCCGGTCCGCCGCGTCGCCGTCGATGGCTTCTGGGTGGACCGCTATGCGGTGACCAACGAGGAGTTCGCCCGGTTCGTGGACGCGACCGGCTGGGTCACCGAGGCCGAGAAGGCACCCGACCCGAGCCTGTACCCGGGAGCTCCGCCAGAGAACCTGGTGGCTGGTTCGCTGGTGTTCCAGCCGACTGATGGCCCGGTCGACCTGCGTGACTACAGCCAGTGGTGGTCGTGGACGCCAGGTGCGGACTGGCGCCATCCGCTCGGCCCAAAGAGCTCACTGGCTGGCCTGTCCGACCATCCGGTGGTCCACGTGAACTACGAAGATGCCGCTGCCTACTGCGCCTGGGCTGGCACCAGCCTGCCGACCGAGGCCGAGTGGGAATACGCGGCACGAGGTGGGCTCAAGGGCAAGGCCTTCACGTGGGGCGATGAGGACACCCAGGACAGCGACCCCAAGGCCAACACCTGGCAGGGGCAGTTCCCGTGGCAGAACACGCAAGCCGATGGCTGGGTGCGTACGGCTCCGGTCGGGTCATATGAGCCCAACGGCTACGGGCTGTTCGACATGGCGGGCAATGTGTGGGAATGGACCGACGACTGGTACCGCGCCACCCATGCGGACCCCAACGCGCCAGCCTGCTGCGTGCCCATGAATCCGCGCGGCGGTGACATGGAGGCGTCACTCGACCCTGCCCAGCCGTACACGCCCATCCCGCGCAAGGTGCTCAAGGGCGGCTCACATCTCTGTGCCCCCAGCTACTGCCTCCGCTATCGACCGGCGGCGCGGCAGCCACAGATGATCGACACCGGCATGAGTCACCTCGGGTTCAGGACCGTGCTCCGTGACATCGCCGCCAGGAACACCTGAGCAAGGCGAAGGGCCGGTCGGCGCACGCCGACCGGCCCTTCGATCGCGACCTCTGGTCACTCGCAGAAGGCCACGTTCTCCAGTCGCAGCTCCAGCGTGGGATTCACGGTCGATCCGCAAACGTTGTTGCGCATCAGGTAGTTGATCGTTTCGTAGTGGGCGAAGATGATCGGAGCATCCTCGACGACGATGGCGCGGATCTGCATCGTAGAGATCCTGTCGTGTGGCTTGGTCGGTCTCAGTACGCGCCTGGTCGATGAGCGCATCCAGCGCCGGGTTGGAATAGCCGGTGGTGTTGATATCAGCGCCGGACCGCAGTACCAGCGCATAGAAGTTATCCGGGTCGATCGTCCGCTCCTGGTAGGCGGAGGTGATCTGGTAGTCGCCGTTGATGAAGCGGTCAAACCAGATCGAGACGTCGACCGGCTCGATATTCATCTCGATACCGATGTCCTTGAGCTGCTCGCGAACGACCTCGCCGGTCTTGAGCAGCTCGGGGTATTGGGGCAGGCCCAGGTAGTCGATCGTCAGGGGGGTCTCGATCCCGGCCTCCGCGAGGATGGCCTTGGCAGCCTCGACGTCGCGACCGAGGGCACCGGATTCGGCGCTGTACCAGGGCGAGCCGGACGGAACTTCCTGGGAGCCGACTTCGCCGGCACCGAAGTAGGCGATGTCGCGGATCTGCGGCAGGTCCACGGCGAGCGCGACGGCCTTGCGCAGTGCCGGATCGTCGAACGGTGGCTGCGTCGTGTTGAGCGCGAGGAAGTCGGGGATACCGGCCGTGGGATTGGTCACGTAGTTGAACTCGGGATCCTCGCTTTAGTGCCGGCAGCTGCTGCAGCGGCACCGCGTCGACCCAGTCGAGCTCGCCGGAGCGCAGACCCTCGATGCGACTCTGATCGACGAGCAGGAAGCGGAAGATCGACCCCGTCGAGGTACGGCAGGCCGTCCCGGAAGTAGTTCTCGTTCTTCTTCGAGCGTGACATGATCGCCCTGGACCCACTCGACGAACTCGAAGGGTCCGGTGCCGATCGGCTTGCGCGCCGGATCTGTTGGATTCGATGGCCTTCTGGTTGACGATCTCGCCGTTGTTGGCGAGGTTGTTCGAGGAACGGCCCGAACGGCGTCTTGAGGTGGAACGTGACCTGGTGGTGCCCGGTGGCCTCGACCGAATCGATGGCATCGAATAGCGGCGCGTACCCGCTCGCCGTGGCCGGATCGAGGATGCGCTCGAAGGTGTAGACGACGTCGGCCGGCGTGAATGGCTCGCCGTTGTGGAACGTGGCGTTGTCGACGAGGTCGAAGACCCAGGTGGTGTCGTCGACCTGATTCCAGTCGGTGGCCAGCACGCCGTAGAACTCGTTGTTCTCATCGAGGTCGATGAGCTTGCTGAAGATGTTGTCGTAGACCTGGGCGCCGGTGTAGATGGTCGAGGTCGCCGGATCGAGCGTATCCGGCTCGCCCGTGAGGGCTGCCTTGAGCGTGCCGCCGCTCGGTCGGCTCCTGGGCGCGATTGCGACCGCGAGCCGAGGCTCATCGCCACAAGGATCAAGGCAGCGCCGAACAGCGCGGTAGTGCGTCGCCTCAGGGTCCTGGTGCCGGTATCCCGGCCGGTGAACTGAACTGTCCATGTGCATGACCTTCCTCTTCTGCTGTCCGCTATGAATCGGCGCTCGATGAACGCCAGAACGGCCTGGTTGAACGGCTCCGGGTGCTCCCAGATGGAGGCGTGGCCACCGGGCGTGGTGAGCCCATTCGGAGCCGGCGATGCCTTCGTGGAGGCGCCGTGAGAGCGCGACCGGGATGAGGATGTCTTCCTCGCCGGCGATGACGAGCGTGGGCGCCGGTGATGCGGTCCAGCCGATCGTTCGCGTCATGGGTCTGGATGGAGCTGAGCTGCGCGAGGTAGGCGTCGAGCGGCTGATCCATGGCGGCCATGGCTGCCTCGAACTCCTGTAGCTCTGCCTCGCGTGATCTCGAAGAACGGCAGTGTGAATGCCCACAGCGTCACGTCACGCATGACGAAGGGCACGCCGAGCCGTGGCGCCATGTCGGCCCACATCGAGAACATCCGGCTGCAGAACGGTCCGGGTGCCGCATAGGTCGAGCTCAGCGTCAGCGACTTGAGGTCGGCACCATGGGCGATGGCGTATTCCTGGGCGATCATGCCGCCCATGCTGGTACCGACCAGGTGGAAGTCGCGAATGTCGAGTGCATCCACCAGCGCCTTGGTGTCCGCCGCGAACAGCCTGGTGTCGTACGGTCCCGGTGGCATGCTCGACTTGCCCACGCCGCGGTTGTCGAAGGACAGGACCCGATGTCCGGCGGCCACGAAGTCCGGTGTCTGGTAGCCCCAGCTTTCCTTCTCGTCGGCCAGCCCATTGACCATGCACGATGGTCTCGGGCCCGTCGCCCTCGATGAGATAGTCGATGTCGATCCCGTTGGCTTGATCCTGTGGCATGGTTCCTCCTCTTGCGGCTAGGATCGGACTGACGGCGGCCGAGGCGGCTGGCATGACCTCGGGCCTCGTCGTGCGTCGCTGGTCACATGGCAGGCGGCGCGATGCCCTGGGCCGAACGAAGCTGAGCTCGGGCAGCTCGAGCGGCAGCGATCGATGGCGATCGGGCAGCGCGTATGGAACCGGCAGCCCGGCTGGTGGATGGATGGGGCTGGGGACCTCGCCGCTGACCGGAGCCCGCGTCAGGCGGCGGTCAGGGTCCGGGATAGGGGATCGCCGCCATCAGCGCTTGCGTATAGGGGTGTTCCGGGTCTCCGAAGAGCAGTTCGACCGGGCCCTTCCTCGGCGATGCGTCCGAGATACAGCACGACGGCGCGGTCGCAGATGTGCTCGACGACCGCGAGGTTGTGGGTGATCAGCACGATGGCCACGCCGAGGTCGCGATTGAGCTCGACAAGCAGATTGAGGATCTGCGCCTGCACCGATACGTCGAGCGCGGACACCGGCTCGTCGGCGACGATCAGGTCCGGCTCCAGCGCCAGCGCGGCTGCGATGCCCACTCGTTGTCGCTGCCCGCCCGAAAGCTCGTGTGGCCGACGCTGTGCGAAGCGTGGCGGAAGGCCGACCCGGTCGAGCAGCCGCTCGACGGTACGGTCGCGCTCGCGGGACGTGCCAACGCCGTAGGCGTCGAGTGGTTCGCGAACCGTCTGCTGCGACCGACCAGCGTGGATCGAGCGAGGCGTACGGGTCCTGGAACACGGGCTGGACACGTCGCCGGAAGGCGCGCAGGTCGGCTCGCCCGTGAGCTGGGTGACGTCGTGCCCTTCGAGCAAGATCGAGCCGGAGGTGACGGTGGCGAGGCCAAGGATGCAGCGCGCCAGCGTGGTCTTGCCCGATCCGGATTCGCCGACCAGCGCGATCAGCTCGCCCGAGCCGACCGACATGGAGACACCATCGAGCGCATGCACGATGTCAGGCTTGCCGAACATGCTCCGTCTCAGCGGGAAAGTGCTTGACCACATCGTGGGCCTCCAGCAGGGCGGTCATGGTGCTGCCCCAGTCATGCCGAGAGCGGCGGAGGGCGGCGCCGGCGCAGAGGCGTCTGCCCAGCAGGCCACTTCGTGACCCGGGCCTGGTGACGTCATCGGTGGCACCATGCGACAGGCGGCATGGGCCAGCGGGCAGCGAGGCGCGAAGCGACAGCCCGAGGGCGGGTCGCTCAGGTCCGGTACTTCACCTGCGATGACACGCAACGAGCCACGCTCCTGCCCGCTCGTGGGCTGTGCCTCAAGGAGTGCCCGGGTATAGGGATGGCGCGGTTCGCGGAATAGCGCCCCGACCGGGGCGATCTCGACGAGCTGGCCGGCATACATCACCGCCACTCGATCACACACCTGGGCGACGACGCCGAGATCGTGGGTGATGAGCAGGATGGCGGTGTCATGGTCGTCACGTCGGGCAAGCAGTAGCTTGAGGATCTGTGCCTGGATGGTCACATCGAGCGCGGTCGATGGCTCGTCGGCGATGAGCAGGACGGGGTCGTTGGCGAGTGCGGCGGCGACCACCACCCGCTGGCGCATCCCGCCCGAGAGTCGATGTGGCGGTTCGTCGTAGCGTCTGTCGGCAGCCGGGATACCTACGTCCTTCAGGAGGCTGAGCGCTCGCGCTCGCGCCCCGTCACGGCTCACGGGCCGGTGCGCCCGGATCGCCTCCGCCACCTGCTCCCCGATGCCGTACGCCGGATCGAGCGAAGTCAGTGGGTCCTGGAAGATCATGCTCAGGCGATCACCACGCAAGAGGCGCCACTCCCTCTCCGGAAGGCCGATCAGGTCGCGTCCATCGAAGATGATGTGGCCGCCGACGTGCGCCTGACCGCTCAACAATCCGATGATGGCCAGCGCGAGCGTGGACTTGCCGCATCCGGACTCGCCCACGATGCCGACGATCTCGCCAGGCTCGACTGCCAGTGAGACATCGGCGACGGCCGATACGTCATCGTCCTCGAGCCGGAAGTCGACCGCGAGATGCCGCAGCTCCAGGATCGGGCTCGGTCATCTGGCGACACCTCGCGGGTCGAGTCGACGACGAAGTCCATCCCCGATGAGCGTGAATGCCAGGACGGTGATGGCGATGGCGAGGCCGGGAAAGATGGTCACCCAGGGCGCGAGCGTGAGGACATCCCGTCCTTCGTTGAGCATCACGCCGAGCGAGGGTGTGGGTGGCTGGGCGCCCAGCCCCAGGAACGACAGGGCCGCCTCGATCTGGATGGCGAACGCGATCAGCACCGTGCCCTGGATGAGCGCCGGTCCCATCGAGTTGGGCAGGACATGTCGCCGCAGCAGCGTGAACTCGGTGACACCACGTGCCCGCGCGCCGTCGACATAGGGGAGGCCCTTGACCACGAGGACGGAACCACGCATCACGCGGGCCACGATCGGCAGATAGATGAGCGCGATGGCGATGAGTGCGACATGGGCGCCTGGGCCGATGATGGCGATGAAGGTGATGGCCAGCAGCAACGCGGGCAGCGCCAGGAGCAGGTCGAGCGGTCGCATGATGAGCGAGTCCAGCCAACCACCCGCGAAGCCCGAGATGAGCCCCAGCGGCACGGCGATCAGGAAGGCCAGTGCGACCGATCCGATGGCCACGGCCAGCGACACGCGGAAGGCGAAGATGACTCGGCTCAGGACATCGCGCCCGAGGGCATCAGACCCGAACAGGTGGGCCGCGTCTGGAGCGGCAAGCACCCGACTCGAGTCGATCGTCTCGGGGTCGTAGGGCGCGATCGTCGGCGCGAGGACGGCGATCGAGAACAGGATGATCAGGATGACGATGCCGGTCAGTGCCTCGCCGCCGCCTGCGCTTCGCGCCAGGCGGCGCAGGCGACCGGGTGCTGACCGACGTGTGGGCGCGTTGACGGTGGCCACGCTCACGACTCTTCCTCCGCCAGGCGCGGATCAAGGACGCCGTAGAGCAGGTCGGTGATGAAATTGACGATGATGAAGATCAGGGCGACCACCAGGACGCCAGCCTGCACGACCGGGTAGTTGCGCTGGTTGATGGCTGTCACGAGCATGCGCCCCACCCCTGGCAGCGCGAAGAGCCATTCGATGACGATGGCCCCGCCGAGCAGAACGCCGACCTGGATGCCGACGACGGTGACGATGGGGACGGCCGCGTTCCGAAGCGCATGGCGGTATGTGATGTCCCGCTCACTAACGCCCTTGGCTCGCAGGAAGGTGATGAAGGGACTGCCCATGGTCTCTTCCATCGCGGCACGCGTCGTGCGCAGGATGTATGCGCTCTCGGCGACAGCCAGCGTGATCACCGGCAGTGCCATGTAGCGCAGGTTGGCGACAGGATCTTCTAGGAAGGGTACATACCCCGAGGGAGGCAGCAGGCGGAAGGTACCCGCGAATACCAGTACCAACATGATGCCGAGCCAGAAGTCGGGGATGCTGATGCCCGTGATCGCGTATGCGGTCGTCGCCCGACCGGTGTGGCTGCGGCGGGTCGCGGCTAGAACGCCAAGTGGGATTCCCACGAGGATCGCCAGCGCCATCGCCAGGAATGTCAACTCGAGGGTGACCGGGAGGCGCTCCGCCATCAGGGTCGTGATCGGAACGTTGCTGATGAAGTCCTGTGCCCAGGTCCAGCCTGAGGAGTCCGCCGGCCCACTCCAGGTACTGGTCGACGAGCGGTCGATCGAGCCCCAGACCGATGCGGATCGTGGCCACGTTCTCATCCGTCGCCCGGAACCCGAGCATCGTTCGGACGGGGTCGCCGGGAACCAGGCGGATGATCAGGAACACGAAGATGCTCATGCGCTACGAGCACCGGGATCATCACCAGCGTGCGGCGAACGACGAAGCTGCAGTCGCGGACTCATCGGCGGTCGTCCTGCACGTAGGAGCGCCGGGCGAGAGCGTGCGTACAACGCGCGCAGACGCTCCTCGGTGATGGCGAAATGTCCGGACGCGAGCGAGCCGGCGAGGGCGGCATCGCCGTCGAGCACCGCGTCGGCCAGCTCGGTGTGCTCGACGATCGCCTGCCGGCGGATGGCCGGGCTATAGGGCTCTGCCTGGAAGCCGAGGCTTACAGCGCGGCGGATACGGTCGCTCAGGTCGACGAGGTATGGATTTCCGGTGGCCTCGGCGATGGCCCGATGCAACGCGCCATCAGCACGGCTCGACGCCTCCCGATCGTCGCCGGCCTCGCGGTATGCCGTGAGCGCCTCCGTCACTCGATCCGCGGCCGCCGCTTCGCACCTGAGGGCGGCTGTGCTCGCGATGAGCGGTTCGATAAGGGTCCGGAAATCGAACAGCTGGTCGAGCTGTTCCCAGCCAGGCGCCAGGGTGCGGCGGATCATCTCGTTGGCTTCGAGGCCACCGACCGAATTGACGATTGCGCCTCCATTGCGCCCGCGCCGGACCTCGACGTATCCGGTCGCAGCCAGGCGCGAGATGGCTTCCCGTACGGTGGTCCGACTGACCCCCAGGGTGGCGGCCAGATCCCGCTCGGATGGCAATCGCTGGCCAGGCACGAACACTCCCAGCGCGATGGCGGTTACGAGACGTTCGGCGATCTGCTCCCCGGCGTTGCGCAGCTTCAGCGGGGCGAACAGCTCCTCCACCAGCGCTGCCGATCCATGCCTGGCTGCACGATCCGAGGCGTCTGCCATCAGCGCGCCGAGTAGGTTCGCGGAAAGGCCATCAGGAACCGGGCCAGCGTGCGAGCACCGGCCATGATGCTGGCCAGTTCCACACCTTCGTCGATTCCGTGGATCCGCTCCGTCCGAGGCCCGTAGCAGATGGCCGGTATGCCAGCCTGGTTCAGATAGGTCCGCGCATCCGTCGTCGATGCCATCCTGATGGCGGCAGGGTCGACACCGTGGGCATCGCGGTGGGCCGTGGCGAGCGCCATGGCGAGCGGGTGCTGAGGGGACAGGTCATAACCCTCGGCGCGGAAGCCATTGGCACGGATCCTGGGCGGGTGCATCCGCGAGCCACGGATCCCGGGCCGCCGCGCGACCGAGGTGCTCGCGTACCACGGCCTCCGCCTCGTCCGGGGTCCAGCCGATCGGGAACCCCACCCTGATGTCCAGTCGCGCCAGCGACGGCACGCTGGAGGCCCAGTCGCCTCCGTGGAACCGTCCCAGGTTGACGTGCAGCGGGTTCGGCTTGTCCATCCGTGGATCTGGAGCCGCATTGAGCTCGACCTCGATCTCGCGCAGGGATGCGACCAGTGGAAGGGCAGCCTCGATGGCGTTGACGGCCGACTCCGCCGACTCCGCATGGGCAGACCGACCCTCGACCTCGACCTCCAACCAAAGGATCCCCACGGCACCGATCAGCAGGTCGAGGTCCGTCGGCTCCAGGAGCACGACGGCGTCGGCCAAGACCTCCGCGGCGACGCTGGCAAGCGTGCCATTGCCGGTGTACTCCTCCTCGATCGCCGCGACGAACGTGAGTGCCCCGAGGGAATCGCCAAAACCGGCGTCTAGCACAGCTCGCAACGCCAACACACCCATGGCGAAGCCACCCTTCATGTCCCCGGCGCCTCGTCCATACAGCCATCCATCGGTTCGCCTTGGTTGGAAGGGGGGCTCGTCCACAGCTGTGGCTCAGCTGCCGGCACCACGTCGATGTGGCCGTTGAGCAACAGCGTTGCACCCTCGCGCCCGGCCGTCCGCCGAGCGATGACGTCGTAGCGGCCGGCGTACGGTGCCATCGGGATGCCGGCTCCAGGAAGCTCGACGATATCATCCGGGATGGGTAGTCGCTCGACGGCGAACCCGAGTCCATCCAGCTGCTCGGCGAAGACCTCCAGGGCCGCCTGTTCCTGACCCACGATGCTCTGGGCAGCGACGAGTCGCTCCAGGAACTGGAAGGACCACTCGGCATGCCGATCGACCTGGCGGTCGATGGCAGCCGCCACCTCCGACTCGACACTGCCATTCGTCAGAAGGTCCATCGATTGGTCCATTAGTCCAATCGTAGTCCGCGTGTCAATCGGTGGGAACAGGCCTGTTGCCCGAATACCGCGCTAGGCTGCGTCGATGCAGACCCAACGATTCTCGATCCGCATCGGTGATCGCTCGCGAGCGCTGCTGCGCGTGCTCTTTGGAGTCGCACCCGACCGCGCATGGGTGACCGTCGACGCGGAACGGGTGATCGTGCGATTCGGCCGCTGGGACATGCAGCTGGCCACGAGCGACATCACGCACTGGCGGGTCGAGGGACCGTGGCACTGGATCACCGCCATCGGCGTCCGGCGCAGCCTGCGCCACGGCGATGTCTCATTCGCCGGCAGCCCGCGCGGCGGTGTGCGCCTTGACCTGGCCGAGCCCATCAAGTGGACGATCTTCAACGTGCCGGCCGTTTATGTCGGCGTGGACGACCTGGACGGCTTCGTGGCTGCCCTCAGCGATCTGGGGATCGAGGGCGAGGATGCGCGCGCACGCTGAGCGAGGTGCGGCGTGCCAGCGATGTCCGGCCGTATAGTAGGGACCTCGCGACGCTCCAGTTAGAGGATCATGCCGCCGACCGCGCAATCCACCTGCTTCCTGATCGCCGACATCTCGGGCTACACCGGCTACCTGGCCGATGTCGAGCTGGATCATGCGCAGGACATCCTGGCAGACCTCATCGGCGCGGTGGTCACCGCGCTGCGACCGAATTTCAGATTGGCCAAGCTCGAAGGTGATGCGGCCTTTACGTTCGCGGTCACCGACACCATCGACGGCTCCATGCTCCTCGATACCATCGAGCGCTGCTACTTCGGGTTCCGCCGGCGTCGACGCGACGTGCGCCAGGCGACATCCTGCGAGTGCAATGCCTGCAGCCGCATCCCCGACCTGGACCTCAAGTTCGTGGTCCACCATGGCCCGGCCATCATCCAGAAGGTCGCCGGTCGACAGGAGCTGCTTGGCTCGGACGTCATCGTCGCCCATCGACTGTTGAAGAACGATGTCGTCGAGAAGCTGGGGATGGACGCCTATGCGCTGATAACCCAGCAGTGCTTCGACGCGACCGCGCTTTCTCCGGCCGAACTCGGCATGCGACCGCACACCGAGACCTACGACCGTATCGGGGATGTCCCGGCCTGGGCGCACGACCTGGAGCGGCGTTGGCAGGAGGAAGAAGCCAGCGAGCGCGTCTTCGTCAAACCTGCCGATGCGATCATGGACCTATCGGTGCCGACCAAGGTCCCGCCGCAGGTGGCCTGGGAGTTCCTCACCAAGCCCGGTCAGCGGATGTCCTGGCAGCCCTGGGTGACCGAGGTCGTTATCAAGGGGGCGGAGGGAGGTCGTCGCGGACGCGGCTCGGCCAACCACTGCAGGCATGGCAAGGACGCGGTCATCGAGGAGATCCTGGACTGGCGTCCATATGACTACGTGACCGACCGCACCATCCTGGCCACGCCAGATGGTCCGGTGAAGCTGCTCCATACCATCGAGTTCGAGCCGACCCCGGATGGGACCATCATCCACTTCCGCTTCGCGCCGCCCAGGACCAAGCGTGAGAAGGTCCTCATGCAGGACATCGGACCGGCCTACGGGCAGGGACTCCGTGCAAACCTTGATCGCCTGATCGCCCAGCTGGACGAGGAACTCGAGCTCCGGCAGCGCGACCGCGGCCCCGAACCAGAGCTGCCGGCACCTGTCGTACTGAGGTCGGGAACTCACGTCACCGCGTCGGCCCCGATGACCATGTTGGACTGAGATCCACCGACCGAATAGGCGTCACCTCACTGATCGTCTGCCGCAATATCGGTCGAGTCCTGGTCAATATCTGGCTAGAGCACCGTCGCCGTCTGCGACCATCATGCGTCCGCTCCCGTTATGGGACGCCTATGGAGGATGGAGCGATCGGTGTCCGATCGGCCAAGGAGGAGACATGAGTACCACTCGCACTAGGTCAGGCCTGAAAGCGACGGCGTTCTCGGCGCTGCTCGTCGCCTCGGTTGCTGGCGTCGCCTCGGCGCAAGACGCCGAGCCAGTGACGCTGACGTTCCTTGTCGAATTCGACCGAGAACACCGTCGCCAGGACACAGGCCCTCGCCGACGCGTACAGTGCCATACACCCGAACGTGTCGTTCGCGTTCGAGCAGCGGCCCCAGGGCGGTGAGGGCGACAACATCGTCAAGACCCGCCTCGCCACCGGTGAGATGACCGACATCTTCTACTACAACTCGGGATCGCTGTTGCAGGCGCTGAACCCCAGCGAGACGCTCGTCGACATCTCGGGTGAGGCCTGCATCGACAACCTGCAGGAGTCGTACCTCCCCGTCGTCTCGGACGAGAATGGCACCTACGGCGTGCCCGGCGAAACGGCTCTCGCCGGCGGTGTGCTCTACAACAAGGCGATCTATTCCGATCTCGGCCTCGATGTGCCCACGACCTGGGAAGAGTTCGCGGCCAACAATGAGGTCATCAAGGAGGCCGGGATCGCCCCCGTCGGGCAGACCTATGCCGGCGACAGCACGTGGACCTCGCAGCTATTCGTCCTCGCCGACTACTTCAACGTCCAGGCGGCGGTCCCTGACTTCGCTGACCAATACACCAACAACCAGGCCAAGTACGCCACCACTCCAGCGGCGCTTGCTGGCTTCCAGCGGCTTCAGGAGGGCTACGAGAAGGGCTGGTGGCAGGACGACTTCGGGTCAGCCACTTACGGTGACGGCCTGGCCATGCTGGCTGCGGGCGAGATCGCACACTACCCCATGCTCACGTTCGCGCTCGGGGAGATCGCAGCTCTCGATCCCGAGGCGGCACAGGGCATCGGCTTCTTCGCCCAGCCGGGAGATAGCGCGGACAGCAACGGCGCGACCATCTGGATGCCCGGTTCGATCTACATCCCCAACACGTCTTCGAACATCGACGTAGCCAAGGACTTCCTGTGCTTCGCGGCATCCGTCGAAGGCACCGAAGCCATGACCGCCGTGGTCACGCCGTCGGGTCCCTATGTCGTCAAGGGCGCGACCTTGCCCGATGACGTGTTGCCGGCCGTCAAGGACGTCCAGGCGTACATCGATGCCGGCGCAAGCGCCCCTGCCCTCGAATTTCTCTCGCCGATCAAGGGCCCGGCCCTCGAGCAGATCGACTGTCGAGGTTGGCTCCGGTCTGCGCAGTGCCGAGGATGCAGCGGCGCTGTATGACCAGGACGTGGAGAAGCAGGCGCAGCAGCTCGGATCCCCGGCTGGTAGACCGCTCTGGTCGCCTCGCGAAGACTCCTCGACACCATCGAGCGCGAAAGGGGGCCGGCCGCACGCCGGCCCCCTTTCGTATCCCCAGGAGTTGGTTGTGTGACCCGTCATGCGTGACTCCGGCCTGGCGCCCGCGGTCCGCCGCAGCTATCCGTACGTCTTCTACCTGCCCGCGGTCATCATCTTTGGCGTCATCTTCGTGTTGCCCACGCTGATGTCGTTCTGGTTCAGCCTGACGCGCTGGACGCTCTTCGACGCCGAGTTCATCGGGCTCGACAACTTCCAGCAGTTCCTGCGCGAGCCCGGGCTCATCGGTGGCCTCCGCAACACCCTTGTCTACGCGTTCGTGACGAGTGGGCTGAAGGTCGTCATCGGCCTCGGTCTCGCGGCCGTGCTGACCTCAAGCCTCCGCGTCCGCAATCTGTTGCGATCGATCATCTTCTTTCCCGTGCTCGTCAGCACGGTGGCAGTCGGCATCACGTTCGCGGTGCTCATGCACCCCTCGCGGGGGCTCATCAACACCTCGCTGGAGGCTGTCGGTATCGATGGCCCCTCATGGCTGACTGACCCGTCGATCGCCCTGCTCTCGGTGGCCTTCGTCGACGTCTGGAAAGGTGTCGGCATCGCACTCGTGATCTTCGTGGCCGGCATCCTGTCCATCCCCGAGCAGTACATCGATGCCATCCGCCTCGAGGGCGGCAAGTGGGCCCGTTTCTGGCACGTCACCGTGCCGCTGAGCCGAAACGCCACGTTTACGGTGATCCTGCTCTCATTCATCGGTGGCCTTCGGACCTTCGACCTCATCTGGACGATGACGCGTGGTGGTCCCGGGTTTACCACGGACGTACTGACGTCGACCATCTACAAGCAATACCAGGCCGGCTTCTACGGACTGGCGACCGCTGGCAACGTCATCCTCTTCATCGTCGTGATGCTCATCGTCTACCCGATGATGCGCTACTTCGCGCGCAAGGAGATCGAGCTGTGAGGGTCGGACGAGTCGTCCGCGACTACTGGCTCGAGGTGGTGGCCATCGCGTTCGCCACGATCGTGTTCGTCATCCCCTTCGCCTTCATGGTCGTGACCGCGGCCAAGGACCGTGCTGAGTCAGCCAGACTGGAGTTCTCGCTGCCGACCGAGTGGCATCTGCTGGAGAACGTCCAGGATGTGCTGGCGGCGCAGAACGGGATCGTCGGTCTGGCTGTGTGGAACAGCCTGCTGCTGACGGTCGGATCGGTCTCGATCGTGGTCGTGCTCTCGGCGATGATGGGCTTCGTCCTCCAACGACGACGCGACCGCATCGGCACGGCGATCATGGCGCTCATGCTGGCCGGGCTCATCATCCCGCCGGCGCTGGTGCCGACTATCTATGTCCTGCAGTGGCTGCACCTCTTCAAGACCATCCCGGGCCTCGTGCTGGTCGAGATCACCCAGCTGATGCCCTTCTCGGTCATCGTCATCCGGGCGTTCGTCTCAGCCATCCCACGTGAACTCGATGAGGCAGCCATCATCGACGGCGCATCTCCGCTGCGGCTCTTCTTCAGCGTCATCTTCCCGCTGCTGAGGCCGGCCCTCATCACCGTCATCGTGGTAGCGTCCGTGACGGTCTACAACGACTTC
The DNA here is from genome assembly GCA_963764785.1 of uncultured Chloroflexia bacterium. Lineage (GTDB taxonomy): Bacteria > Chloroflexota > Limnocylindria > Limnocylindrales > CSP1-4 > JAFMJV01. Next base: position 1,141,488 of record CAVXTU010000001.1, read on the forward strand.
GTAAACCCGCTGTATTTCACTCCGGGCCGGGATGCCACGACGGTCCAGCTGACCCTGTTCAACTTCCAGAGCCAGTTCACGACGCGCTGGAACCTGCTCTTTACGGACGTGCTGCTCATCACCATCCCGATGCTGGCGATGTTCATCTTCTTCCAGCGCCAGATCGTCTCGGGCATGACCACTGGCGCGGTCAAAGGCTAGGAGCGGAGATGATGACTTCTCCCGACCGTCCCGACATGACACCCGACGCGATGCTCGCGATCACGGACCTGCGGTGCCAGGTACCGCGGGGCGTCCTGACCATCGGCGATGAGCCGGTTCGGCTCACCTGGCGCGTCGCTCCAGCGGGACCGGGGCTGACCCAGCGCGCCTATGAGATCGAGGTCGCATCGGATGGTGCCTTCGGGGCGATCCTCGCGAGCACCGGTGTGGTCGATGCTGATGAGCAGGTTGCCGTCGAGGCGCCGGGCGGACGACTCGAGAGCCGTGAGGTTCGCTTCTATCGGGTGCGCCTCCGAACAGAGGAGGGCCTGACCCCCTGGAGCCCCGTCCTCCGTGTCGAGGCGGGCCTGCTTCGGGCCAGCGACTGGATCGCCCAGGCGGTCACGTTGCCCGACGATGAGGGCCGGGAGCGCCAGTCGCCCAGCCCCGTTCTGCGACGCCAGTTCGAGCTTGCGGGCGACATCTCGAGCGCACGCCTGTACGCGACGTCGCTCGGCATCCATCGCCTGACCCTGAACGGCGACCCCGTCAGCGAGGACCTGCTGGCACCCGGCTGGACCACGTACCACCACCGTCTGATCGGGGAGACCTACGATGTGAGCTCTCTGCTGGTGCCCGGGCCCAACGTGTTGGTGGGGTGACTCGGAGACGGATGGTACCGGGGTCGGCTGGGCTGGGATCCACGTGCCGACCGGGTGCACTACGGCAAAGACGTGGGACTCGTCGCCCAACTTGAAGTGCGCTACGCCGATGGCAGGGTCGAGACCGTGGCCACTGACGACTCCTGGCTGGTGACCACAGCTGAGATCCGCGCCGCGGACCTGTACGACGGCTCGGATATCGACCTGCGTGAGGCGCAGCCGGGTCGCGAGCAGCCTGGCTACGACACCACCGGCTGGCGGACGGCCATCAGCGTGCCCTTCGAACCGGCGCATATACAGCCGCGCGTGGCACCCCCGGTCCGGATCGTGGAGACGATCGCGGTGACCCCGACGCCGGTGCACGGCGAGGATCGCCTTATCCGACTCGACGGGGGTCAGAACATCTCGGGTTTCGTCCGCCTGCAGGTCCGTGGCAGCCGCGGCGATCTCGTCACCGTGCGCCACGCCGAGGTGCTGGAGCCCGACGGCTCGTTGCACACCAGGTCGCTGCGCACGGCGAAGGCGACAGATACCTACACCCTCAGCGACGACGGCATCACCGACTTGGAGCCTGCCTTCACCTTCCACGGATTCCGCTACGCGGAGGTCGAGACCGGCGCTCAGGTCCTGCGAGTGGAGTTCGTGGCTATGAGCAGCGACAACCCGCCGCGCGGGTACTTTGAGTGCTCGAATGAACAGCTGACGAAACTCCACCACAACGTGGTCTGGTCGCAGCTGGACAATTTCGTGTCCGTGCCCACCGATTGCCCGCAACGCGATGAACGACTGGGCTGGACGGGAGATGCACAGGCTTTCGCTCCCACTGCGTGCACGCTCTTCGAGGCGGAAGCGTTCTGGGCCAGTTGGCTCGAGGACCTCGCACTAGACCAGGACCCGCGACTTGGGGTCTCGACCCTGGTGCCTGACGTCGTGCTGGCAGGGGAGTCGCGATACGGCCGGGCCGGTTGGGCCGATGCAGCGGCTATGGTGCCGTGGGCGGTCTACGAAGCCTACGGCGACATGACAGTCCTCCGGCGGCAATACGGCAGCATGCGTGACCACGTCGAGTCACTGCGGGCCCGCCAGGGTGAGGACGGCTTGCTGGGTGAGTCGATGCAGTTCGGCGATTGGCTGGACCCGGATGCGCCGGTGGATCGGCCCTGGGCCGCGAAGGCAGACTCGCGCTACCTGGCCAATGCATTCTTCGTTCACAGCGCCCGACTCCTCGCGCAGACTGCCCAGCTGCTGGGTCGGCCTGACGACCGCGCCACGTACACGCGAGTCGCCGATGAAGTGGCAGCCAGCACCTGGTCGCTCTGGTCCGACCACACCGACGACAACCAGACAGCGGCCGCCGTCGCCCTGCGCTTCGGGATCGTACCGGACGGCAGCCGTGCGACGCTGGCCGCGGAGCTGGCGCGCCAGGTCCGCGAGGCCGAAGGACGCGTGGCCACGGGCTTCCTGGGCACGCCGCTGATCCTGCCGGCGCTCGCTGACGCTGGCTACTTCGATGAGGCCTACCTGATGCTGCTGCGCACGGAAGTCCCATCGTGGCTCTATCAGGTCAAGCAGGGTGCTACCACGGTGTGGGAACGTTGGGATGCCATCCTGCCGGACGGCTCGATCCATCCGGGCACCATGTCGGTGCCGCCAGAGATGCCCGACTCGGACCGCGAAGAGAGCCATATGCTCTCCTTCAACCACTACGCGTACGGAGCCGTGATCGACTGGGTCTACCGCCATGTGGCCGGCTTGTCGAGTGACCCCGCGTCACCCGGATATCGTCACGTCGTCTTCGCACCCTGGCCAGCCAGGGGACTGGATCGGGCGCGAGCCTCCGTGGCGTCCGCCTACGGGACGGTCAGCTGCGAATGGCGAGTCACGGACGGTGACTTCATCGCGACCGTCGAGTTGCCCTTTGGCACGACAGGGACGTTCACCTCGCCGACCACGCCGGGTTCCTCGGTGGCGTGCGATGGGGTCAGCGTCGGCGGCAACCAGCTCATCATGCTGGGACCCGGTCGTCACTCACTGCGAGTCACCAGACCCCGCATCGCGCTGGCATCGGGACCGCAGACCGCCGCCGCATCACTGCCGGCCTAGGTGGTCGCAGTGGCACCCGTGTGGCGATGCTTCCGGCGGGCGGCGAAGTGCCGGCGGCTCTGAGCCCGGTAGGATCTGGGGCTCATGCCCAGGTGCTGCCGGAAGCGACGTGAAAAGTGAGACGGTTCGGGCCACCCCACCTCCATACCGACCGACGCGATAGAGCCGTCGGTGGACGCGAGCAGGGTGGCAGCACGTTCGGCTCGGCGGAGACCAAGGTAGGCCATCGGGGGCATGCCCACCCAGCGATTGAACTGGCGCAATAGGTGGAACGAGCCCACGAAGAGGTGAGCGGCCAGCTCGTCCAGCGTCCAGTGGCGCTGCAGGTCGTGATCGAGCAGATCGATGGCTGAGGCCACCACTGCAGGGACGCTCGGATCGATGGTCATACGCTCGACATGGTTCCGCTCGAAGTGGCGTGCCAGGACGTCCAACGCAAGGAGCAGGTGGCCGAGGTCGAACGCCTCGCTGCGCTCGGCTGCCTGGTGTTGCCGGATAGCGTCGAGGTGCCCGAGGCAGGCAAGGAGCGCTTCCTCGTCCAGCGTGACCACCGCGGGCAGCCGAGGTTCGACGCCGGGCGGGCCAAAGAGATGGCCCAGCCACTCGTCGCGGCGTGCCCAGGGCAGGTCGAACCGAGCGGCCTCAGTGCGGATGAAGCAGTTGTACACCACCAGGTCCTTGCCCATGCGGAATCCATGGCTCACGCCCGGAGCGACGAAGATGACCGTGCCGCGTCCCACGCGCTGTTCACCTGCCGTGGTGACATGCAGCCCTGCGCCCTCGATCACGAAGGCCAGCTCATAGAAGTCGTGGAAGTGCGTGAAGACACTGAGCTGCTGGTGCACGATCTTGAACCCGACGAGGTGGGACTCGTCCATGAGCGCGTCTGCTGACAGGGTGTAGCCAGGAGCGTGCGGAAGGTCGCGCACCATGCCGATACGCTAGCACCTCGTCGCCCGAAAGCGATGTCATGTCGTCAACGACGATGGGCTCCTGGGCCCTTGAGCCTGTACCCTGCGCACAGGAGGTAGCCGTGGACCCCAACGAGCCGCGAAGCCGTCTGTCGAGCGATCAGAAGCGCGCGCTGGTCATCCTGCTGGTGATCGCTGCCCTGGTGGCCGTCGTCGCGATCGGCGTCGCCTCATTGGCCACCTCCATCGGTGTGCCACTCTGGATCGCTGCGATCATCGCGATCGTCATCGCCGCCGTCGTCGGCCTTTTCATGTTCCTGAACCTGTCCTAGTTCGGCGTCAAACCAGGTTCGGTTTCACCTCGGTCGCGAACCGCTGCAACGTCTCCTCGTCGTGCGGCGCCGGGGAATGGAAGACCAGGTGTCGGAAGCCGGCGGCGGCGTAGCGCCCGCACACCTCGGTGATCTCGGCCGCAGAGCCGGTCATCACCTCGCGCTCCATCTTCGGGTTGGTCTCGTGGAAACGGGCGATCATCCGCCTGGCTTCGGCCGGATCGTCGCGGATCAGCATCGGACCAAGGCTCATGGTGCGCTCGATCTCGTCGGGGTCACGTCCGACCTCGTCACACCACCGGCGCAGGATGGCGTCCTTGGCGGCCGCTTCCTCCGGGGTGAGGTTGGCGGCGTTCCAGGCATCGGCAAACCGAGCGACCGTGCGCAGCGTCTTCTTCTCGCCTGAGCCACCGATGAGGATGGGCAGGTGTGGCTGCACCGGTACCGGGTCATTGCGTACATCCCGTGCTCGGTAGTGCTCACCGCGAGCACTGGCAACGCCGTTGCGCAGCATGCCGCGCATGAGTTCGACGGACTCATCCAGCCAGCCGATGCGCTCGCCGAAGCCACTCCCGAAGTCGATCCCGAAGGCCTCGTGTTCCGTGTCGAACCAGGCGGCCCCGATCCCGAGGATGGCGCGACCGGACGACAGATGGTCGAGGGTCGTGATCATCTTCACCACCAGGCCGGGATTGCGGAAGGTGTTGGCACCGACCATCAAGCCGATGGTCGGTCGCGTCGTCTGCTGGCTCCACCCAGCCAGCACCATGTAGCCCTCCAGGAACGGGCCCATCGGATCGCCGATGATGGGGTACAGATGATCCCACGTCCACAGGGAGTCGTAGCCGAGGGCGTCGGCTCGCTTGCCGAAGTCGCGCATGCTGGGCCAGTCGGTGTACTGGTTCCACACAAGGACGCCGATCTTGGTCGTCGCTGGGTCTGTCACTTGAGGCTGGCCTCCTCTGGCTGTGTCATCTCGGGCGGCTGGGGTCAGGTGCCATACACGGTATCGAAGAACCGGATATCCGGACCGGTGGACACGAGTCGCTCGACCTCGAGTTGGAGTCCCGCTCGGTCCGCTGCCATCAGCAGTGCGCCGTAGGCCGGCTCGAGGATGGCCGACGTAACGTGGCTTGCCGGCAGCACCGCCGAGATGGCCTCACGCAGGTCGGTCCCGTGGTGCCGGAAGACGCCCCCGGCCAGCACCACGGTCATGCCGTCATCGACCAGCCCGACCCGTGCAGCAGCGCGGCGCACATAGCCGCCGAGGACGTCCGCATGATCGCGCAGCATCTGTCCCGCGTCCACGTCGCCGGCATGTCCGGCGTCCAGGAGCACCGGTGCCAGGCGCGCGATGCTGCGATAGCCCAGCCCATCGGTCCGCGTGATGATCTTGACCATGGCCTCGACGTCATCGACCCCGAAGACAGCCACTGCCGCCGCTTCGAATCCGGGTCGCGGCCCTTCGCCATACTCGCCCCGGATGATCAGGTCGTAGGCCCAGCGCCCGAACTCCGAGGCACCCGATCGCTCCATGCGCTCGCCCGAGAACCAGGTCTGGCCCCAGGGGCCGCGGGCGGCCACGGCTCCTCCGGTGCCCAGCACCAACGCCACGCCGACATCGTCCGCGGTCCCGGCCCGCAATGAATTGAACGCGTCGTTCCTGATCACGGGCACAGGAGCCAGTGTCAGCCGTGACTGGAGGGCCCCGGAGTAGAAGGCCTCGTCCTCGGGCCAGTCCGCGCCACACAGCCCGAAGACGCTCGACCCGATATCCGGTGGCCGCACTCCGGCCGCGCTGACAGCCTCGCGGACGGCCGCCTCGACGTTGGCAAGGGCGAGCTCGGGAACCTCGTTGTGGATATCGGACGAACCCGCCCTGCCGGCTCCCAGGACGTTCCCGGAGCCATCGGCGACGAGGGCGATCGTCTTGGTGCCGCCACCGTCGACCCCCAGCAGGAGCTGGCTCACGGGGCCGCCGACCTCACCGCAACAGTCGCTCGGGAAGATACTCCCGGTGGGCCGCCGCCATCTCGTCGTAGAGCGCCTCGGCGACGCGGATCTCGGTCAACCAGGGGTGGCTGGCCAACGCCCGGATGGCATCCTTCCGGGTCCCGCTCCAGGCCGCATCGGCCGCGAGATATTGATACTCCGCGAGCTGCTCGATGAGCCCACGTACATGCCTGGGGATGGCCGGTGTGGCCTCGGGATGGAAACCGTCCTTATCCACCTTGGCGAAGATCTCGACCACGACGTCATCATCGAACCCTGGCAACGCCCCGCCGATGTTGGGTGTATTCACCGGCAGCACCAGACCCAGGTCGTTGTAGTAGGAGTCGATGGCGTCGAGCGCCAGCTCCAGCTCGAAGATGCCGCCGCGCGATCGCGCCGGGTCCAGCAGCGGCGACTCCAGGCCGGCTTGCTCGATGTAGTGCTCCCAGTAGTCAGGCACCTGGGCCAGGATGTCCTGCGCTCGGGTCGTCGGCTTGGCCTGCAGCTCGGCGAGCATCTCGCCACGAAAGTAGTAGTAGCGCAGGTACTGCGCCGGGATGGCGTCCATGGTGATGGCCAATTCCACGAACCGACGATCGGCGGCTGGCACGTCCGCGCGGCCATCCATGGCTGCCCATGCCTCGCGGATGGCAGGCATGGCGTCATCGGTGCCGTCGTATCGCGAGCTGATGCTCCAGGTGGTGTGGTTCAGGCCGACCATGCGGGCGCTGATCTTCTTGCGATCCAGGCCCGCTGCATCCGCGAGCTCCATGGGGAAGTCGTAGGTGCCCTCGCAGAACGAGGTGAAGGGCACCTGGGTGTGTCGGGTGGCCGCCTGGGCCACGATGTTGACCGGGTTGGTGTAGTTGAAGATCCTGGCCCCGGGTGCCACGGCCTCCAGCGTCTCGATGACGCCCTTGAGCACGTGGATCGAACGCAGGGCCATGAAGAAGCCACCAGGCCCCTGGGTCTCCTGGCCGATGATGCCGCGAGCCAGAGGGATCTGCTCGTCGAGCACCCTGGCGTCGAAGCCCCCCGGCCGATAGCTGCTGAGCACCGCATCGACACCGGCCAGGCCATCGCGCTGGTCGGTCGTGGTCCTGAAGCGGATGTCAAGCCCGCGCACAGCGGTCATGCGTTCGGCGATGGACCGGACGATCTCCAGGTGATCGGCGTCCAGGTCGACGAGGACGATCTCGGACCCCGCGAAGCGTTCGCCGTGGTTGTGGATGAACGCCGCCATGGTCCCCGCCGCGCGGCTCGAGCCGCCGCCGAGGTACGCGAGTCTGATCGATGCCATCGGCTACTCCCTTACGGCTCCCGTGAGGAAGCCTCGGATGAATTGACGCTGCAGGAGGATGTAGGCCACCACGATCGGCAGTGCCACCAGCACCGCCGCCGCGGCGACCACGGTCTGATCCGTCGTCCGCTGGGCCCCCGCGAAATACGATAGCGCCAGTGGCGCCGTGAGGAGCTTGCCGCCAGGGTTCATGACCAGGGCCAGCAGGAAGTCGTTCCAGGTGTACATGAAGATGAGCACCGACAGCGTCATGATCGCGGGCACCGCACTCGGGGTCAGCACACCGATGAGCGTCCGGAAGTGCCCAGCTCCATCGACGCGAGCAGCATCCACGATGGCTCGCGGGGTGGAGCGGAAGAAGGAGCGCATCCAGAACGTCCCAAGGCAGACCGATACGCCGATCTGCGGCAGGATCAGCGCCGGCAGACTCTCGGTCATGCCCAGGTCGCGGAACATCCGGTACAGCGGGATGAGCAGCGATTCCCAGGGGATGATCAGCCCGGTCATCAGGATGACGAAGATGATGGTGGCGCCGGGGAAGCGCATCGTGCCCAGTGCGTAGCCGCTCAGGACCGACAGGGCCACCGACGCGACGGTCACCGTGGCGGCCACGATGAAGCTGTTGAGCAGCGCCACATCGAAGCCACCCAGCGTCCAGGCCGTGGCGAAGCTGTCCAGCGACGGGTTGGTGGGGATGGTGAACCCGGTCACCAGGTCCGATTGGCGGCTGAGCGCCAGGAACAGGACCGAGACCAGCGGGTACACCGCGATGAGGCTGAAGATGATGAGCAACCCGTGGGTCAAGGCACGCTCCCAACGGACGCTCATCAGTGCTGCTCTTCCGTGCCGCGCTCGCCGAGCCGCACGATGACGACGCTGACGATGAGGATAAGGATGGTCATGACTACCGCGATGGCCGCGCCGGTGCCCAGCCGGCGCGACTGGAATCCGAACTGGTACAGCAGGATCGATGGCACGGTCGTGGCCTGGCCCGGCCCACCGCCGGTGGTCACATAGATGAGGTCGAAGTTGCGCAAGGCGAAGATGACCGTGAGGGTCAGGACCACCACGATCTCGTTGCGCAAGCCCGGCAGGGTCACGGCGAAGAACTCGCGCACCGGACCGGCCCCGTCGACGCGGGAGGCGTCATAGAGGTCGAGCGGGATCTTCTGGACCCCGGCCACGAAGAAGACCATACACAGGCCGGCCATCAGCCAGGTCCCGACGAAGCCGATGGCCACCAGGGCGAGGTCAAAGTCGCCGAGCCAGGCGTGCGCGATGCTATCGAGCCCGATGACGCGGAGCATCTCGTTGACGATGCCGTCGCGCGAGTAGATCCAACCCCAGGCGATGGCGATCGCCACCATCGCGATGGTCTGCGGAAGGAATAGCAGGACGCGATAGGTGCCCACCCCGCGGATGCGTACCCGCGACAACAGCGCTGCCAGCAGCAGACCAAGGCAAACGGGCAGGAGCGCGTAGAAGATGACCAGGATCCCGGACCGCACGAAGGCCATGTACAGGTCGGGATCGGAGAGTATCTGGGCGTAGTTGTCGAGACCGACGTCGACCGGCTCGCCGATACCCTTCCACTTCCAGGTCGAGATCTGGACCGTCTGGAGGAACGGCAGGATGCCGAAGATCAGGAAGGCGATGAGCGCCGGGGCGACATAGAGCAGCCCGACGAGGCGCGGCTCGCCGGGGGGTGAGCCCCCGCGAGCCGCCATCCTCAGTCGCATGACGAGGGGTTAGCGGGAGGCTTGGAAGTCGGCCCAGTCCTGCTGGACCGTGTTCACGAATTCCTCCGGTGAGATCCGGTCACCGATCAGCTCCTGGAGGGCTGACGTGAGCGTGTCGTACATGGTGTCCGACGCCCAATCCTGGTAGTAGATGAGCCCGTCGTCGGCGGCAATACGGTCCCACGCGTCCGAGAGCTGCTGGGTGACCTGGTCGCCGGGCGTGCCGACGGAGCCCGCGGAGGCTGGGATGCGGCCGTTATCGAAGTAGACCTGGCCCTTGTCGGGGTTCATGACGAAGTCGAGGAATGCGGCCGCGAGGTCGGGGTTGGCCGACTTGCTCGAGATATGAAACGGCAGGGACAGAGCGGCGACGGCCACGACCTTGCCTGAGTCGCCGGGCGGCGGGGCCATGAAGCCGACCTTGTCCTCGCCCATGGAGTCGCGCAGGCCGGCCGCCAGCCAGCTGCCACCGGGTAGGAAGACGCCGTCACCCTTGGCGAACTCCTGCCAAGCCTGATCATAGTCGAGGGCGTTGGCATCGTCGTTGATGTAACCCTTATCGACCCAATCCTTGAAGGTCGTGACCGCCTGCAGGTTCTCGGGTGAGCTGAAGTCCGCGCCTTCTTCACCGAAGACCCAGCCGCGTGCGTCCGGGGCGGCCCAAAAGGCTCCCTGGGCGATGCCGAGGGCGTGGGTCGCCGGCCAGCCCGGCTGGTTCCCGAGCTTGATGGGCAGCTCGCCGGCGGCCTTGGCCGTCTCCAACGCGGCTTCGAACTCGGCAAAGGTGGTCGGCGGCTCGATGCCCAGCTCGGCGAGCTTGTCCACGTTGTAATAGACCCCTACGAAGTCGGCCGACTCGGCGATGCCATAGAGCGAACCAGAGCCGAAGGTGATGCCGTCATCGGTGAAGCGGAACTGGGCCTTGGCGCCATCGCCGTACCAGTCGTTCCAGCCGTAGGCGTCGTAGTACTCGTCGAGCGGCAGGATGAGCCCGGCCTCCACGAGTGGACCATCCACGGTATACCCCTGGTTGCCGAAGATGATGTCCGGCGCATCCGGCGAGTCGGCCACATTGAGCACGGTCGCCATGAACGAATCGAAGTCCCTGAAGCGGCCCTGGAAGTCGATGGTGACGTTGGGGTACATCTCCATGAACTGTCTAGCCAACTCAGATTGAGTGGCCTCCGATGCCTCCTCCCCCGACAGGCTCAGTGTCACCTCGCCGAGCGAATCCCAGCCGTCGGTCTGCGGACCATCCTGCGCCAGAGCCGGCGTGATGGCTCCCGCGCCAAGCGCGGCCACCAGCAGCGCCGATGCCGCTGCCAACGCGTCGCGGCGTCTCGATACCCTGGATCGTTCCATACCGGACCCTCCTTCTACTCTCCGTCCCGGTGTGTCACCGGGACGACCTCTGCCTCGCCGCCCGGATGGGCCGCGTTATCGAGCCAGATCTGTGCTCCTCGACAGCGATGGATGAATGTGGCGGGCCAGTCGGACTCGAAGTCCGCGGCTGACAACACCCGCTGTGCCGTGTCCCGCTTGTGGTTTCCATGGATCACGAGTGTGACACGGCGCGACAGGCCGATGATGGTGCCCAGGCCCACCGAAACGCCGTGGCTGGGCACCTCATCGATGGACCCGAATGCGGGAAAGGTCGCCAGGTTGTCGCGGCGTGTGGTCTCGGCGAGCGAGATGATGCTGACGTCGCTGTCGAGCGGAGTGCCGGGTTTGACGAAGGCGACGTGTCCGTCGCTGGCACCACTGGCCACGATGAAGTGGTCCACGCCACCAGCGGCCTCCAGGCGATGCCGATAGGACGGCGGGTCGATGGGATCAGGAAGCCAGACATGGTCGGGAGAGATCCCGATGGCAGCCATGCGGTCGAGGGGTCGGGCGATCTCTTCTCGGGCGAAGTATCGGCAGCTGTAGTGGGCGTCTGCCGGGACGTGCTCGAAGCCCCCATCGCCGGTCGGCACGACATAGTCGTCCATCATGGCGATGATCAGGTGGCTCAAGTCGGCTCCGGCAACGCGTTTCGCCAGCGCCTGATAGGTGGAGCGCGCGCTGCGGCCCCCGGGACAGCCCAGGACGAACTGTCGGCCGGCGCCGCGCGCCGTGTCGATGCCGACCACGATCTCGTCGGCGAGGGCGGCGCCAAGCGCATCGGCATCCGTGAACACTCGGACCTCGGTCATGCCACGCCCGCCCGCGTCACGTCGCGGCGCGCAGCCAGCTCGTCCAGTGTCTCTTCGACCCAGCGACGATTGGCAGCCTGCTGCGAGGCGACCGGTTCGATGGGCTCGTCGCCCAGTGGCACACGGTCCTGCTCCACGATCAGCCAGCCGGAGTAGTCGCGTCGTATCAAGGCGCCAAGGAACTCACGGATATCGAGGTCGCCCGCCCCGAGCGGTGTCGCCACGTCACCCCACCAGGTATCGAAGTCCGTTCGGCCGGCGGCCTTGGCTCGCTCCAGCACGCTTCGGCGGACATCCTTGAGGTGGACATGGTTGACGCGGTCGCCGAAACGACTCAGCTGCTCGGTGGGGTCGGAACCGGCGAGCCAGCAGTGGCCGGTATCGAGGGTCAGCTCGACGCTGGTCGACTCCAACAGGCGCTCGATCTCCCAGGTCGACTCGACGTACGTGCTGATATGCGGGTGGAACGACGTCGGCACGCCGGCATCCCGCGCCAGCTCCTGGGCTGCTGCCACGCCGCGGGCGAGGCGTCGCCACCCCCGGTCGTCCAGTGCCAGCCGCCGGTCATCCGTGCGGCGCGCCGGGTTCGCCAGGAGCTCTGGTGAGCCCTCGTCGGCGAGGATGGCCAAACCCGGCGGCGACCCGGCTGCCACGAGCTCCGCGAGGGTACGCTCCATGTTGGCGAGGTCCCGGGCCATGATCTGATCGTCTGCGGCGAAGTGGACGGGCACGTAGGCCCCCACCGCGGTCAGACGCCGCTCCGAGAATGCGGCTGCGGTGGCGGCCGGGGAGCCGAAGAACCCGGGCGGCCCCAGCTCCATGCCGCGGTAACCGGCCATGGCAGCACTGTCAAGCAGAGCCGGCGGGTCCTCCCCGCTCCTGGCCGTGACACCGTAGACGCCAAAGCTCACCGGCGCGGTGCCGATCCCGGCGATGGTCATGGATTCGTAGGTGCCAGAGCGGCGGCCTCACCGCCGAGCTCGATGCCATGCGACGCGACGAGCTGTGCCGTGAGCGCCTGCAGCGACGCCGTGTCCGCCATGGCCTCCTGGGCGCTGGTGGGGACGGCGGCGCCCCGCGTCACGGCTGCGTGGAAGATCCGCAACTCCTCAAGGAAGCCCGAATCCCGGTGCTGTCTTCCGTCGTCGAGCTGGACCGACCGCCCGTTCGGGTCCCGCATCTCGAGTCGAGCCGGGACGTTGGGACCGTACGGTTGCGGCATGTCCAGGTGGATGCCACCGGTGCTGCCGACGATGCTGATGGTCTCCTCGTAGCGCGGATAGTTCGGCACCCACAGCCACTGCAACCGCAGCAAGGCACCGCCCGTGAGCGGCGCCGTGGCCACGATGGAGGGTGGATCGGCGTCGCCGTCAGCAGGATCGAAGGGCCAGGCGTAGGCATGCTGCCAGCTCGTCGGTGGAGCGTAGCCAAGTGCCCGCAACGCCGATAGCTCATGGATGACCGAGCCCAGCAGGACGCCCCGATAGAGATGATCCACGCCGTCCGGCACCCGACCGATAGCCGACTCTGCCTCAGCCCGTTCAGCGGCCTCGTCCGCTCGGACGATGGACATGTCAACGTCACTCGCGGCGTGATGGTCGAGTCTTGCGATCTGGCTCTCGTGGGTGGGATGACGAACCTCGACACTGACCAGCCGGATCTCCCCGATCCTGGCCAGGGCATCACGGGCCACCGGCATGGACGGGTCGTAGGCCTTCATGTATGCGACCTGGAGCACCAGGCCTCGTTCGCTGGCCAGCCGTGCGAGGCGTTCAGCCTCCGCTTGCGACACGCACAGGGGCTTCTCACTGATGACATGCTTCCCGGCCATCAGGGCGGTCTCGGCAAGCGGAGCGTGAGCGCCGGGGGTCAGCAACAGGATGGCGTCGACGTCCGGATCCACCATCAGGTCGGTGGCGGCGGACGAGCAGCGCGGCGATCCCGGCAAGCTCGCGGCCGCGGTTTCCATGAGCGACACCGAGAGGTCGCTGACGTGGGTGACCGAGAACGACTCCGCCAGGCGAGCCAGATTGGGCAAGTGCACGACCTGGCCGATGAGCCCAAGCCCGATGACTCCGAGTCGCACACGTTGGCTACCAGACAGGCCGCGTTCCCTCCTCGTAAATGGCGATGCGTCTCGGCAACGTGTGCGCTGCCGATGGTTGCGCGCGCAGCACGCTCGGTACCATCCGATGTAAACGATATCACGAGGGATTTCGGTGCGACCATCCCTGCCTGTCGACCCGAAGTCCAGCGTCCCGCAACAGGGAGGCGAGTGTCGCAAACGTCGTTTCTGGTTCGCCCGAGCCTGCTACGGTGCAGCACATCGTCGAAGCACGATGAAGGAGGATCCTCATGGGGCAATCGCTCCCGGGCACACCAGCCCGGTCCATCGTTCGACCACCGACCCTGGTGGTCGCAGCTGTCCTGGCAACGGGATTGCTGGCCGCATCGGCGACCAGTGCGTCTGCCGACGACTACTACGGATGCATCACGGCCGAGATGACACTGGTCGGAGTCGGTGTCGGCGAGGCTCCACCGAATCACTGCGCCACAAGCGAGACGCTCATCGAATGGGGTTCCGAGGGACCGGCGGGTCCTGCGGGTCCGGCGGGTCCTGCGGGTCCGGCGGGTCCGGCGGGGTCGCAGGGAGACCGGGGCAAGGCTGGACCTGCGGGTCCGGCTGGTGAACCAGGGCCGAAGGGTCCCGCAGGCATGGACGGTGCGGCAGGACCCCAGGGCGAGCCCGGCGCAGTGGGGCCGGCGGGTCCAGCCGGGGAACCAGGGCCGGTGGGTCCAGCGGGGGAACCAGGGCCGACGGGTCCCGCAGGTAAAGACGGCGCGGCAGGACCCCAGGGCGAGCCCGGCGCAGTGGGGCCGGTGGGTCCAGCGGGGGAACCAGGGCCGACGGGTCCCGCAGGTAAAGACGGCGCGGCAGGACCCCAGGGCGAGCCCGGCGCAGTGGGGCCGGTGGGTCCAGCGGGGGAACCAGGGCCGACGGGTCCCGCAGGTATGGACGGCGCGGCAGGACCCCAGGGCGAGCCCGGCGCAGTGGGGCCGGCGGGTCCCCCGGCAGACCAGGCCAGCGGTATCGCTGTCATCCCGGCGGGGCGCCGCGTGGTGAGAGTCGATCCCGGCGTCGAGCTCGGCCCGGACACTGTGATCGTGGCAACGCCCAACTCGAACCTTCGGGACCGGGCCTTCTGGGTGGTCAAGCTCGATGAATCGAACACATTCTTCGTGCGGATGTCTCCGGCCCGCAATTCGGATACGGCGTTCAGCTGGCTGATCGTCGAACCCAGCTAGCGGACGCCCAGCCAGAACCCGGCCTGCGGCCGATCGAATAGGGAGACTGGCCTCTCGGCCGTCGCCGAGGGAGCCTGGTGGCGTGGGGGCGTGCGGTGAAGAGGCCGCTGAAGTGACGGGAGGATCGGGAGGGATGACCGTTCCAGCTGTGTCGGTCCCGGATGGTGGACGCGCGCGCCGACTGACCAAGTGGATGATCGGCGTCGCGGTCGTCACGTTCCTCGCCGGACTGTTGTTCGGCTACGACCAGGGCGTCATCTCGGGCGCTCTGCCATTGCTCCAGGTCGATCTCGGCCTGAGCACGCTGGAGAGCGAGATCGTCACCAGCTGGGTGACCCTTGGCGCCTTGTTCGGAGCACTCATCGCCGGCACGACCGCCGACCGCATCGGCCGTCGCTACACGGCCATCCTCGCGGGCATCCTGTTCGTCGCCGGTGCGGCCCTCGAGGCCGGGGCTCCGGATGCTGCTCTCCTGACGGTGGGTCGGGTCATCACCGGACTGGGCGTCGGTTTCGCCTCGGTGGTGGCCCCGCTGTACGCAGCGGAGATGGCGCCAAAGTCGATTCGCGGCGCCTTTGTCTCCACGTACCAGCTGGCCATCACGTTTGGCATCCTTGTCGCGTATCTGGCTGACGACGCCCTGACCAGCTCCGATGCCTGGCGACTGATGTTCGGCCTGGCGGTCATCCCGGGCATCCTCCTGGCCCTCGGCTTCTGGATCATGCCCGAGTCGGTGCGCTGGCTGCTGAAGATGGGTCGACGGGCACTGGCTCGAGAGAACCTCGCCAAGCTCGAGGGTGAGGAGACGGCCGACGCGAACCTGGCCGATATCGAGAAGGAGCTCGAGGTCGAATCCCGGGAGGGTGAAGCGACCTGGGCGGAGGTCTTCAGTGGTCGCGTTCGCAAACCGCTGCTCATCGGCGTCGGGCTGGCCATCCTGCAGCAGGTGACCGGCATCAACGCCATCATCTACTACGCCAACGAGATCTTCGCGGCGGCCGGCTTCACGACCGCGGAGGCGCAGGCCAAAGCGACGCTCTACGCCGTCGGCCTGGTGAACTTCCTGGCTACCTTCATCGCCGTGGCCTGGGTCGACCGTTTCGGGCGGCGTCCTCTGCTGTTCGCCGGACTCGTAGGCATGGGCGTCAGCCTGGCCCTGGTAGCGGCCTCGTTCGCGTTCTTCAGCGAGACGCCCGCGGGTGCCACGAGCGTGACGCCTGGGAGCATCCTGACGCTGGTGGCGCTGGTCGCCTTCATCGCCTCCTTTGCCTTCTCGATGGGTCCCGTGGTCTGGACGATCATCTCGGAGATCTACCCCAACCGGGTCCGTGGCCGGGCCATCGCAGTGGCTACGGCCTTCAACTGGCTGGCCGCATTCCTGGTGGCCCAGTTCTTCCTTTCGATCGTCGATGCCATCGGTGAGGCGCTGACGTTCCTGGGGTTCTCGCTGCTGTGCGTCATATCGATCATCTTCGTGCATCGCCTGGTCCCCGAGACCAAGGACCGCACACTCGAGGAGATCCAGTCCGAGTGGGAGCCCACGCCGGAGCCCGCTGCCAGCTAGGCCCGCAGGGGCTCAACTCCACTGCGGGAGCCAGAGTTTTTCGTGGACTCGAGCGAAACCGTTCGCCCAGACGTCGTAGAGTACGAAACTCGTTCGCTGCGGATGAAGCTTGGCCGGCTCCGCGCTGGTGGCCCTGGGTAAGGAGACTTGACACTTGACCGTCAACAATGGCGCCTGGGGCGCGACGGAGGACCGCGCACCGGTCGAGCTCGCACAGCCAGTGAGGCTGCGTATCCTGCTGGCGGTGATGATCGGGGTGTTCCTCGCGGCACTCGATCAAACCATCGTCGGAACGGCCCTGCCGCGCATCATCACCGACCTTGGCGGCAATGACATCTTCACGTGGGCCTTCACCGCCTACCTGCTCACCGCCACCATCAGCGGCCCGATCTACGGGAAGCTTTCCGACCTGTACGGTCGTCGGCCGATCTTCCTGCTGGGCATCGGCATCTTCCTGACTGGGTCGGTCCTGGCGGGCTTCTCCACATCGATCGAGTGGCTCATCGCGACTCGCGCCCTCCAGGGCCTTGGCGCTGGCGCGCTGTTCCCGGTGGCGCTTGCCATCATCGGAGATATCTTCTCCCCATCCGATCGCGGCAAATACCAGGGACTGTTCGGTGCCGTGTTCGGATTGTCCATCCTCATCGGTCCGGCCATCGGCGGCCTGCTCACCGACCTGTTCAGCTGGCGCCTGGTCTTCTTCGTCAACGTGCCCGTCGGCATCATCGCGGTGCTGCTCGTTTGGCGCTATCTGCCTCGCTATCACCTTGGGGGCGATAAGGTCAGGATCGACTACGTGGGGGCGGCGCTGTTCACTGCGGCGCTGGTGCCGATCCTCGTGGGACTGACCAACAAGCAGTCGGCGGAGTGGACTGACGTCGGAGTGGGCGGCCTGCTGCTGCTGGGCGCGGTGTTCCTGGTTGCCTTCGTGCTCGTGGAGTCTCGCGTCCAGGAGCCGATCGTGCCGCTGAGCCTCTTCCGCATCCGCACCTTCAGCATCTCCGTCGTGGCCATCTTCCTGGCCGCGTTCGGGTTCTTCGCCGCGGTGGTCTTCCTGCCACGATGGTTCCAGGTCGTGGACGGCGTATCGGCGACGGAGTCCGGATACCAGATCCTGCCCTTGCTGGCAGGCCTCATCTTCAGTGCCGTGGCGTCCGGTCAGATCGTGGCGCGGACGGGTCGATACCGTTGGCTACTGGTGGTGGCGTTCGTCACAGCGGCCGTTGGCCTCTACCTCCTGAGCACGATGGACGCGGATACGCCGATCCCGGTGTTGTGGCTGTCGATGTTCGATCGCCGGCCTCGGCGTCGGGCCGACGTTCGCAGTCTTCACCATCGTCGTGCAGAACAGCGTGCCCGTTGCGCGCCTGGGAACCGCGACCAGCAACCTGACCTTCTTCCAGCAGGTCGGGGGCACCGTGGGTCTGGCTATCACCGGCACGATCTTCGCGTCGTCACTGACCGAACAGGTGCCGCGCCAGTTGGCGGCCGCCGAGCTGCCCCCGCAGCTGGCCGAGATGATGGCTGGCGGCGGGCTTGGATCGGAGCAGCTGACCGCGGTAGGCGACCTGGGTGCGGCCATCCTCGCCGGGGTCCCAGCCGAGGCGCAGGCGCAGGTCGAGCCGTTCATCCCGGCCATCGTCGACGCCATCTACCAGGCCTTCTCACTGGCTACTTCGGACACGTTCGTGGTCGGCGTCGTCACATCGTTCGATCGCGGCCGGCGTGGTGCTGTTCCTCCGCGAGGCTCGTGGCCGTGTCACCGACTCCGAAGCCGAGACCGAGGACCTGGGGCCTGACCAGCTCCCACTCGAGGCCAACGCCTGAGATCGGTCCCGGGCCGGTCCATGCCCCGGCGCCTTTCGAAGGTATGGGGACGTCCGATGGCCGGGTTCAGCGATCTTCCAGGGCGGGCCTGTCAGGTGGCGTGACCAGTCTTGCGATGTGCGCCTGGTAGTCGGGGACGGCTCGAACATAGTCGCTCGTCATCAGCGGTGAGGAGATCAGGAAGTCCGCAGTGGCACGATTGCAGGCGACCGGGATGTTCCAGACGACCGCGATCCGAAGGAGCGCCTTGACGTCGGGGTCGTGCGGTTGGGGCTCCAGTGGGTCCCAGAAGAAGATGAGCAGGTCGATCGCACCGTCGGCGATGAGGCCACCGACCTGCAAGTCGCCGCCGAGTGGACCGCTCTGCAGCTTCATGACGCCCACGCCCAGCTCCTCCTCGAGCAGCGTCCTGGTGGTCCCGGTGGCGATGAGGTCGTGGCGGGCCAGAAGCCTCTGGTTGAATGTCGCCCACTCGGCGAGGTCGCGCTTCTTGTTGTCATGCGCCACCAGGCCGATGCGCTTGCGCGCCCTGATAGCGTCGCTCATGTCGCTTTCTCCGTGCGAGGATCGTGGATGTGGTGATGCGTGGCCATCGTTTCGGCATCGTTCGACTCTGGGTAACGTCCCGGTGCTGTTTCGAGGTCGACCTCGACCGCCTCGCCATCCCCGGTTGATGCACCAACCCCTTCCAGGACGCATCTCGCCGGTGTGCTGAGCAGGATGGATCTGTTCGGGGATCGAAATGAGCCTTCGATAGCTTGCCCCGATGAGGCTGCTCCCCGTGCCAACCGTCGTGGGTCGTCATGTGATCGACGTCCATACGTCACGGCGTCGACATCCCGGCGCCATCGGCCTGACATGCCAGGCGACGAGCATCCTCGGCAGTCCCGCGAAGACGTGGGGCCGGTCACGCAGCCACCATCGGCCGCGACGGAGGTGCAAGACATGCACGGTTCTGGCACAAGGTTCTCTAGACTCCTGGCAGCCGCCACCCTGGCTATCGGTCTGATGGCCGGGCCACTCGCGTTGTCGGCGGCGGCCGGCGGCCCGCCTGGCGTGGGGTTCTACGCCGATGGTTCGCTGTGGCGTACGGTCGGCACGCCCACCGACTTTTCGAGGACCGGCGCGCCGGCGAAGTCGTTCGACCACATCTATGTGCTCGGGGGTGACTTGCTGAATGTGGCGGAGGCCGTCCCCGGCGATCGCGACTACAACGGCGGTCGGTGGATGGTCCTGCCAGTGACATGGAATGTCGCTGCCGTCCAGCTCACCAGTGCCGACGAGGTCGAGGCCTACGCCGAGCGCGGCGATCTCACCATCGCGTCGACCCCCGTGAAGCTCTTCGAGTGCCCGGTCATCCCATTGCGAGGCAAGAAGGCCTCGTAGGCCGCCATCGCCCCGACATGACCACCTCGCCGACCGGTAGGCGAGGTGGTCATGGCTGTGCTCTTCGCAGGTAGCCGGCACGACGGACGGGTCACTGGCCGTGACGACCATCGCCACCGGCCAGCGTCGCGTCTTCTGCCAGTGGAACCATCGGGTCGGACTCGGTGGGAGCATCGCCCTGTGGCCGGGGACCTGGATGCCCGTCACCCTACGGCTTGATAGCCACGAGGAAGCATGCACAGCAACGACCTGATCTACCGACTGCAAGTCCGCGCTGCCGATCCGGCGCGGCGTGTCGATGCCCCGCAGTCGCGGATGGGAGCCTCTATCGCCTCGATGGGTCTGTCCGACATGTTCGGGATGATGGGCAGCCTCGCCGGCGATCTCTCTCGCGTGGTCGGCGCAAATCGATCCGGGCAGCCACTCCCTGGTGATCTCGTCGAGCGGGCTGACGAGCTGGGATCGGCCATGACCGAATCGATCGAGTCGGAGCTGCCGCCCGCGGCCACGGTCGCTGCCCTCGACCGGGCGGAAGCCGAACTCGGGCAACCGCTCCCGGCAGCCTTCCGAGAGATCTACGCTGCGGTCGCCGACGGAGGCTTCGGTCCCGGTTCGGGCTTGCTGGCCCTGGACGTCATCCTCACGACCTATCGCGAGTTGCTCGCAGACCCGCCCGCGCCGCTTGGCCTGGCGTGGCCAGCGCGGATGGTGCCGATCGTCATCGTGGACCCGGGGTACTACTGTCTCGAGCTGCCCGGCGGTCGCGTCATCGACTGGGATCCCGAGGAGAGCTACGAGCGACAGGACGAGGCAGGATGGGCGGAGACGTTCCAGGACCTGGCAGCCGACCTGGAGACGTGGCTCAGCGAGTGGGTCAGATCACGTACACCCGCCGAGGAGCGTGCTGACGCGATGACCAGGATGCGCCGTGAGGCGATGCGTGAGACGCGAGAACGGATCGCCGCGATGACTCCGGCCGAGCGGGCGGCTGTCGGCCTGCCCGAGGAAGGCTGGGAAGAGGCCTTCACGACCGACTACGACTGACCGCCCTCAGTTCGCATGGCTCACCACTTGATGAAGCCGCCGATGAACAGGACGGTGAGGGACACCACCATGAACCCCGCGACGCCGATCAGCGCGTATCGGACGTTCTTCGAGACGCCGCCTCCCGCATAGACGTCCTCTTCGTGGGCGCGGGTCTTGCGATCGTGGTCGCGCCGGGGCGAATGCGACGGGCTGCTCTCGGTCTGGTGCTTGTGCTGCTTGTGCTTCTTGCTCACCGGCCACTCCGACTTCGGCTTGATGCCCGGGGCGTGCCGGACCGCCTGGCGATGGTAGCGGTTCGTAGCAGCCGCTGGACTCGACGTGCGCAGGCTGGGCATGATGGCGCTGGTCAGGTCGTCGGCGGGTCGGATTCGAACTCCACGACGATCCGGTCCGTGGCATCGCGCAATTCCAGGATCCCGTCCCGGATCGCCCAGGCAGAGGCAGCGCTCAGCGCGGCGATGAAGTCTTCTGCGGCTGTGGCCCCGTCGGTCGCGATCCCTTCTTCGCTAAGGCACGTGGACGCTGTCGTTTGTAGCGGGCCGATGGTGATGGCGTCGTCACGGGTCACATAGCCGCTCAGGAAGTTGGTACAGGCGGTCGACCCACGCAAGGTTCCGGTGGCGCCGAATGATGCCGTGATGGGTGCCGCGTCAACCAACGTGACCAGCTCACCGGTCTGGTCGGCCACGGCCGAAGCTGTCCACTCGCCGAGAACGGAGGTCGGTGCCCCCGGGATGAAGCGCATCACGACCTGGCCATCATCGGCAAGGAGCTCGAGTCCTTCATCGACCGCGCGCTGGCTGCTGACAGCCGCGAGGGACTCCACGTAGCGGGTCGTCCATCCCGCGTCTGCGATCTCGCAGTCGTCAGAGCTGCGTCGGACCCGCCCGAGCTTGATGGCCCCGTTGGCCTTTGCCGTGGCTGAGGCCGAGTAGACGTTGCAGCCGATGGTCCCATTGGCGGTCTGCGATCCGAACCGGAGCGTGATCACGACGTCGGACGGAACGGGCTCCAGGGCCTCGTCGCCACGCAACTCGCTGAGGTGCCAGAACGCCTGGCCGACCGCCTCACCTTGCGTCGGGGCGGTCGGGTATCCACTGGCATCCGCACCCTTGGGCTTCTTCGAACCGGCGTTGCGGCTGACCTTGGCATTCCGCCGTTCGGGTAGTGGCGGGGGAGGGCAGGACGCCTTCGCCTTGACACCGCGGCGCCCGGCTAGGAGATCCGCGACCGTGGCGAAACGGAACCCCTTGCAGGCGTAGCGGGCGATCACGACAGGCAGGATCCGCGGCGTGACCGGCGGCCCGCAGTGCATCAGGATGATCGAGCCCGGGCGGCCGCTCAGGGTCCGCTGGGCGATCGCCCGATCGCCGGCCCGCTTCGAGGTGTCCGCAGAGGTGATGTCCCAAAGGGCGATGGACGTGTACCCGAGGCGGCCAGCCTCCCGCCGGACTCGGTCGTCGTAGGCACCGAAGGGTGGACGCAGGATCTTCTGGATGGGACGTCCGGTGATACTCAGGACGCGCCGCTCCTGGGATTGGATCTCCTCTCGTATCTTTTTCCTGGAGAGGCTCGGAAGGGACTGGTGGTGGGTGGTGTGGTTGGCGATCGGAAATCGCGCAGCGATCCGCTTCCAGAGCTTGGGTGCGGCGTCCATGTACACGGCGTTGGGAAACCAGGTGGCGGGTATGTCGTATTCCACCAGGGTGTCGTAGATCTTCAGGCAGGCGTCCGGGTCATAGCCGTCATCGAACGTCAGCGCGATGACCTTGTCCGTGGAAGGGCCGCGACTCACGACCGGCGCCGGGGCAGCAGCCACGACGCTCACGTTCATCGCGAGCAGGACGAGCGTGATGATGCTGACGAGGGCGCGGGACCTCACGACGTCGACCTTTCGAAGTGGCTGGTGAGCGGGATCTATTCCCAGACAGACCGCGAATACTGAGCCCCGACCTTACTGGCCAGCGCGAATCCGTGCCATCCGGAGAGTTACCTAGTTGCGCTCGAGTTGCGCCAGCGCGTCGGCGAAGGTCTCCAAGGCTGTCCGGCCCCTGGGCGAGAGCTCGTAGATGCCTCGCTCGACACGCTGGAACCAGCCATAGACATCGTCGCGAAGGATCCTGGCGGCCCGCGTCACGCCGGTCGCTCGGCCGACGTCCGCTGCCTTGGTCGGACCGCATCGGCTCAGGTGCCCGACGCAGGCCAGGGCATCCTGTCGGTAGGCGGTCACGATGGGCCTTCGGCTGATGCCCCCGTTGTTGGGGTCGCCTACCCGGTGTGCGAACTCCCGGGCCAACAGGGCCCTTCGCTTCCGATTCGGGCGGGGTCGATAGGGCAGGGGATCAAGGAGTGGTTCGACGAGCGGCGGTCGTGTCCCTGACGCCTCATGCACGGCCAGCAGGCCAAGGCCCAGCCGGCGGCACAGCTTCAGGATGCCCCGGCGTTCGCGACCCCACAATGAGGTGGGAGCCGGACGGGCAGCCACGCCGATGGCCAGGTAGACGTGGTCGGTGAGGGCCAGGCGGTCGATCCCCTGGAGGAGCAGCGGCAGCGTGAAACCGGTCTTGAGCTCGACGATGACCGTCGGCTCGTCGGCGCGCTGGGCGACCACGTCACAGCCACGCACCTCGGACTTCACCTCGTAGCCCTGGCCCTCGAAGAATGCCTTGACCGGGGCATAGAGATCTTCTTCGCTGGCGAAACCCACTCGGCGAGTCTAGTCGTCTGTCCGACCAGGCTGGCGCGTGGTCCAGACTGGCGGCTCGATGCCCCGGGATTCGATGAGCCCCGGACCGACGTCCGGGGCTCATCAAGGGCTGATGTGATGGGTGCCCAAGCGTGGACACCCATGCCTGGTCGTATGGTTCGCGCTACTCCGCTGCGGGGCAGGCGAACTGGTTGCAGACTTCCTGGGCGTTGTCGGGTGAGACCGTGTCGAATGGCAGGACCAGCCAGAGCGGCGGGTTGACACCGTTCTCCAGGATGTTGGCGGCCCAGTCGATGGCTTGCTGGCCACCGGTGGGATAGACGAAGGTCACGCCGAGGCGGCCATCGAGGACGGACATGATCCCGCCGTCCGGCGTCGGCAGTGCGTCGATGCCGATGAACAGGATCTGTGACGTGTCGACTCCGGCATCCTCGGCCGCGATGAGGGCACCCTCGGCCATGGGGTCGTTGTGCCCGTAGATGACATCGACATCGGGGTGCGCCTGCAGGGCAGCACCGGCGGCCGGCACGGCCTTCTCCCTGAGCCAGTCGGCGTTCTGCGAGAAGACGATGTTGTCCTCGCTCAGCCCCCCGGCGGCAAGGCCGGCGCGGAAGCCATCCCCACGGTCCTTGGCCGGAGGAGCACCCTCGAGACCTCGGATCTCGGCGATCTGGCAGGCGTCGCGACCGTTGTCCGCACACCACTGTGCGGCATACTCGCCGGCGGCCTGGCCGATGGCCACGTTGTCAGCGCCGATGAACATCGAGTAGTTGGGGTCGACGAGGTTTCGGTCGAGAACGATGACCGGGATACAGGAATTCCAGGCCTCGGCCACGATGTCGTTGAGCGGTGCCGCTTCGTTGGGGGAGATGATCAGCAGGTCGATACCCTGGGTCAACAGGTTCTCGACATCGCTGACCTGGTCGGCGTTGTCCTGAGCGGCGTCCTGAAAGACGACCTCGAACTCGGGATGGGCGTCGGCGGCCGCCTGGATCTGGCTGTCCATGGCCTCACGCCAGGGTTCGGCGCGGTTCGCCTGCGACATGCCGATGACGTAGGTGTCCTTGGCCTCCGGTTGTGCGCAGCCCTCGGGCAGCGGGCCCTCCGGTCGTGCATCCTGGCTGACCGTGCCGCCCCCGAGCTGATCCTCGGTATACGGCGTCCAGGCATCCTGTGCCAGGGCCGCGGATACTGAGCCCAGCGACATGGCGGCCACCAGGGTTCCCGCGAACATACTCTTTCGTTTCATGATTCCTCCTTCACGCCAGCACACTGCGACTGGCTTCCTGCCTGGCCGGATGTCGTAGCACGACCCCGACCAGATCGCTCCCATTCGATGATCAAGATGTGTCGGTGATGGCCTCCTCTCTAGGCTGCTGCGCGACTGGGCCGCAGTTGTTGGAGCGCCACGGCGCCCACCACCAGCAGACCCTTGATGACCAGTTGTGCGGCGCTGTCCACGTTGTTGAGGCTGAGCATGTTGTCGAGGATGCCGAGGATGAAGGCACCGGCGATGGCGCCCGCGATAGTGCCCTTCCCGCCGGCCAGGCTGGCTCCACCGATGACGACGGCGGCGATGGCGTTGAGCTCATAGCCGACCGCCTCATTGGGGCTGCCCTGATTGAGCTGTGCGGCGTGCACGAGGCCGGTCATCGCGGCAAAGAAGGCGCACAGCATGAAGGCCGCGATCTTGATGCGGGAGACCGCCACGCCCGAAAGGCGCGCTGCCGTCTGGTTGCCGCCGATGGCATAGAGGTAGCGCCCAAAGGCCGAGTATCGAAGCACGAAGGCCATGACCAGGGCGACGCCCACCATGATGATGGCCGGGACCGGGAAGACGCCGTCGATCCGGGTGCCGATGACCTCGAATGACGGATCCGCGCCACCGGGACCGTAGGAGATGGGCACGGCGATGCGATCGGACCAGATGATGGCCAATCCTCTGGCGATGCTCATCATGGCCAGCGTGGTGATGAACGAGGGGACCCGGAACCGCTCCGAGATCCAGCCGTTCCACCAGCCGATGGCGAGGCCTAGTGTCAGGACGATGCCGATGGTGGCGTAGGCGGGGACCTGGTCGCGCATGAGCAGGTATGCCCCACCCGTCGCGCCGAGGGCAACGACCGACCCGACCGACAGGTCGATGCCTCCGATGATGATGACCAGGAGCATGCCCACCGCGAGGATGCCGGTCTCCGAGACATCGCGCGTCACGTTGCTCAAGTTGCGCTGGCTCAGGAACAGGATCGCATCGTTCCGAACAGGCGAGAAGAAGATAGCCAGGGCGATGACGATGAGAAGTCCGAAGAGGAACTGGAATCGGAAGACGGCACTGATGACCTGGCTGGCGCGTGGGCTGTCGAGCCGGGCCGTGATGCCTTGGCGGAACCGGGCGAAGACACCCTCGCTGCCGACGGCAATGGGCGTGACGGCCGTCCGCTGGGCCGCGAAATACTGGAGGAACAGGAACCCTGACGCGAAGCAGGCGATCCAGAAGCCCACGCCGGTGTACTGCATAAGCATCACGTCTGTGTCCCGGTCGTGGATGAAGTAGAGCGCGAAATAGGCGAAGCCGACGAGTCCACCCAGCGGTACCAGACGGGAGACCCAGCGAGCGTGGCGTCCCGAGAGCTCGAGGTACAGCCCAAGACCGACCATCACGATGGCCACCGGAATCAGCATCAGCGCCACACGGATCTCGTCGAGCGCTGTGTTGACCTCCGGCGGCAGCGAGGGACCACCCGACACGAGGAGCGCCAGGCCGGACACGCTCGCACCCGCATCGATGATCCAGGGCAGCACCACGAAACCCACCAGCACGGCGGCCGCGCCGATGATGCGAAGCACATCGGTCAGCGACACACGCGGACCGGCCACCACCGGCCCGCCTATCACGCGCTCGGTGCCACTCACCGGCTTGCCTCCAGCTCGGCAGATCGGTCCAGGGTGCCATCGTCATCGTCGATGAAGCGCGTCGCTGCTTCCATGATGAGCTCCTGGTCGAAGGCTTCTCGCTCGAACTCGGCCGTCAGGCGCCCGTCGCACAGGACGTAGATGCGGTCGCAGACCGCGAGCAGCTCGGCCATCTCGCTCGAGACGAGCAGGAAGGCCGTGCCCTCCTGGGCCAGCTCGCTGACCAGTTGATAGATCTCTGCCTTGGCCCCCACGTCGATCCCTCGCGTCGGTTCATCGAGCAGGAACAGGACGATGTCGGAAAGGAGGAACTTGCCGATGACGACCTTCTGCTGGTTGCCGCCACTGAGGTTGCTGACCATCGTGTCGATCGAGGGTGTCTTGATCCTGAGGTCCTCGACGACCTGGCTGACAGCCCGCTTCTCGCTGCGCCGGCTGATGACCCGGATCCGGTTGGTGAACTGGCGAAGGGTGGCTAGCGTGGCGTTCTCGGTGACCGATCGATCCAGCACCAGGCTCTGCAGCTTGCGGTCCTCGGCAATCAGACCGAGGCCCGCACGGATGCCATCCCCGGGCGAGGCGAACCGGACGGGCTTTCCTTGCAGGATGATCGACCCGGTCAGGCTGTCCGGTGGATACACGCCGAAGATGGCCTCCAGCAACTGCGTACGGCCCGCTCCCATCAGCCCAGCCACGCCGACGATCTCGCCGCGCCGCACGTTCACCGAGACATCGTCGAGGATCGTCGTCCCGCCCTGCCGATACGTCAGCCCGTTCACGCGCAGCACCTCGTCGCCGACCTCGATCGGGGTCTTGGGGTACAGCACCTCGAGGTCGCGCCCGACCATCATGCTGATCAAGGCGCGGCGCGGTGTTTCCTGCGGGTCCGCGGAGCCCACAACTCGGCCGTCCCGCAGCACGGTGATCCGGTCGGTGATGGCATAGACCTCGTCGAGGCGATGCGAGATGTAGATCACGGCGACACCGTGATCGCGGAGTCCGCGGATCACCTCGAACAGGTACTCGACCTCGCTGTCGCTCAGGGCCGAGGTCGGCTCATCCATGATGATGACCTTGGTGTCGAGGCTCAGCGCCTTGGCGATCTCGACCAGTTGGCTCTGGCTCACGCGAAGCCGCTCGATGGCCCGGCCTGTGTCGATGTCCAGCCCCAGCTTCGCCATCAACGCATCTGCCGCCCTGCGCATGGCACCGCGGTCGACCGTCCCGAAACGGGTCTTGTGCTCGCGTCCCAGGAAGATGTTCTCGTAGACCGACAGCTCCGGCACCAGGTTCAGCTCCTGGTGGATCATGGCCACGCCGCTGTCGATCGCCTCCCTGGTGTTGTGGAACGACACCGGCTCACCATCGAGCAGCATCTGGCCCTCGTACTCGGTGTACACGCCGCTCATGATCTTCATGAGCGTGGATTTGCCAGCACCGTTCTCACCGACCAGCCCATGGACCTGGCCGACGTGCACATCGAACGAGACATCCTCGAGCGCGACCACGCCCGGGAAGCGCTTGGTGATGCCGCGCATCCCCAGGAACGGCTGTGTCGGCATGGGCTCGGGTCCCTGGAGAGCTGGGACGATGACGTCGGTCATTTCGCCGCACCCAGGGGTGCTGTCGAACCCCGCACGATCAGCCGCGCGGCCAGCACGACCTCCTTGACAGCCGCGGTCGGCTCTCGCAGCCGACGGATGAGCAGATCGGCTGCGCGAGAGCCGACTCGATAGGTCGGCTGCTGGACGACGGTAAGGGGAGGCTGGAGGAGCTCGCCGGTGGGCAGATCATCGAACCCCACGATCGAGATCCCCGACGGCACGGCGATGCCCCGTTCTCGGAGTGCACCGAGCACGCCGATGGTGGTCAGGTTGTTGACCGTGAAGATGGCGGTCGGCGGATCAGCCAAGTCGAGCAGCTCGCGCGTCATAGTCAGTCCAGCGGTCTCGCGAAAGTCACCCCGTCGCACCAGCTCGGGCTGGATCTCGATCCTGGCCTCGTGGAGGGCGCGCTCGTAGCCCTGAGATCGCTGGCGAGCCGTGTCCGCGTCGCTGGGCCCGCCGACGATCGCGATGCGCCGGTGGCCGAGTCTGACCAGGTGGGTGACCGCCTCGTATGACGCGCTCTCGTTGTCGACCACGACACTGTCAGTCGGAAGATCCACGATGTGACGGTCGATGGCCACGATCGCCATCCCGGTATCCCTGAACCGGCGCAACGACGCCCCGTTCTCGTTGGTGGTCGCGATGATGACTCCGGCGGCTCGCTCCGCTGCCATGACGCTCAGGCTGGCCGCTTCGCGGCCGGGGTTCTCGTCGGTGTTGGAGAGCACCAGGGAGTATCCGTGGTGTTGGGCTACGTCCTCGACGCCGCGCGCCACCGCCGTGAAGAACGGGTTGCCGATGTCACTGATGATCAGGCCAAGGATGCGCGTGCTGCCAGCGCGCATGTTGCGAGCCAGGTTGTTGGGGACGTACTCCAACTCCTCGGCTGCGTCGACGATCCGCTGGAGCACGGGAGCGCTGACCCGCTTGGGGTCTCCCGACAGGGCTCGCGAAACCGTCGCCACGGACACGCCGGCCCGCGCTGCGACGTCGGCCATCGTCGCCATGCGCTGTGTGTCACTCCTCCCCGAGCGATCGCAATCGGTGTAATCGATTGCCTGAGCCAGTCCGCTTTCGACTTCCCAGTGTCGAGCGTACCAGCGGGATCGTCATCTCCGATCGCCGCTCACATTGAAATGCATTACATGACCAGAGTCAACCTTGACTCGGGTATTCCGCAACTCTTTCGGTCGCGGAGTGCCTGACGCCGTCGAGCTTCGGTCGAGGCTATTCGTGGAGGCGTTCGTCTGCAGGGCCGGTACGCCACTGGGTGAACCCGACCCGCAACCCGACCCGGGTCGGAGCGCAGCAGAAGGGACCCGCCTCGGCCGAGAGATCCGGGGGCCATGGCGCCACCCGGACCAGCTCCCAGTCGGCATCGTCTTTGCGGGCGCGCACGGTCAGGGCATCACCATTGCGGCTGACGCGGACCGTGACGACCGATCCCGCCCACGATGGCACCGGACGGACGGACCAATCCGAGGCCTCGTGCGTGACGACCGCCCCGAGTTGGGGGACCCCATCGCTGATCTCGACGCCGGCCTTGATCCAATGCTCCTCGCTTCCACGGACGAGCACACCGGCCTGGTCGAATTCGACCGTCGTAGTCGAGTCGGAAGGACACCTCGACGGCATCTCCGGGGCCGAACGGAAGGAGCAGCCCGTGGCCATCGTCATGGATGAAGTCGTAGGCGGTGCTGCGCCAGAAGTCGCTGCCTTCGGCGGCGGTGACGGCCATCTCATCCCCATGGATGCTGACATCGGGAGGCGGGTTGAGCCAGCGGCCGGCTGCCCAGGAGATCGATCGATCTGTCGGCGGGATCATGGGCACATGGTAGAGCGGCCACGATGGCGGAGCGCCCGGACGTGTTCATCTGGCCGGTCAGCTACTCACCTCCCGCGTTCCACGCCCCCTTCGTGGACCGGGGGCGTCCCGTGCGTCGATGTCGGCGCCCTTGAGGAAATCAACGCACTCCTTCGGACGGCGGCCGCCGCTGGTGCCGTGGTCATCTTCCTCTCGACCGACCTGAGGAGCTGGCCAGGGGTTGCGATCGCGTTCTCGTCTTCTACCGTGGCTCCATCTGCGGCGAGCTGAGCGGCCCTGACTTGCCGGCATCGGCACTATTGCGCCTGATGACCACCGGAGCGGTGGAAGGAGCAGAAGCCTGACGTGTTCCCCAACGGCGATCGCACCAGCCTTCCTGACGATGGACCCTGGATGCTGTCGGCGCGGAGCCTGCCTGCGGTCGAGGTCCGCGACGGCGCTGTCCACAGCGAGCTGGCGCCATCTTCTCCACGCTGGAGGGATACCGGCCGCTTCGCCTCGATCCCCATCTGCCGGCCGATCCCGCCGGCCCGGTGCCGCTCGAGCGTGGATCCACGGTGGCGCGTTCATGTTCGGCGACCGAACCACGCTGCGCCCGCTGCTGGTGCAGGAGCGTCTCTTTACGCGGCTACCGGCCGAGGGCGTCGCGGTAGCCTCGTCGAGTATCGCCTCAGCTCAGACGCAAAGTTTCCGGCCCAGCTCGAAGACGTGCAGGCGGCCATCCGCTGGTTGCGAGCTCGACACGGCGACATCGGCATCGACCCGATCGCATCGCCGTATGGGTGGATCCGCCGGGGGTTTCCTGGCCGCGTGGGCTGGCGTCGCCGGTCGCGCCCGACCAGATGGGGGTGACCTCGCGTATGGCGATCGCCGACCGATGTCTCAGCAGTGGTCGATTGGTACGGTCCGACCGATTTCCTGAAGATGGACCAGCAGGCTGCCCCCGATGGCGGGCCACCGCACGACGCCCCCTGATTCACCCGAGTCGCGCCTGATCGGAGCGCCCGTCCCGGAGGCGCCTGAGCTCTGTGCGGCGGCTGACCCTGCGCGGGCCGCGACGAGCTGCGCGCCGCCGGTACTCATCATGCACGGCACCCGCGACCGGCTCGTTCCGTTCGGCCAGAGCGAATGGCTTGCCCAGCGCCTGGTCGCGTCGGCGTTGAAGTCGACTTTCGACCGGTCGATGGTGCCGACCATGTCTTCGAGGCTATGCACGGGGTCCGGAGCTCGTCGATGGCGCCATCGAGTTCCTGGCCCAGCGACTGCGCCGGCACCCACCGCCTGAACCCGGGCGAGGCTCGCCGCGTGACGCTACGACGGCATCTGGGATGCTCGGGAGAACCAACCGGTGCCTCAGGAGGATGTCCTGGTTCGCCACCACTCGACGGCCAACACCGCGGTGATGGCACAAGCCCCACCGATGAAGAGCCCCTCGACGACATCGCTGAACCAGTGGACCCGCAGGTACACCCGGCTGGCGGCGATGATGAGCGCGTAGGCAGTGGCGACGAGCAGGGGTCCGCGCAACCGGGCACCCTGCGGCCACCACAACAGGACCAGCATGATGGCGACCGCCGCAGCGGTGACGGCTTGCCCGGATGGAAAGGATCCGGTACCGGACTCGTCCACCAGCGGGAGCGGCGGCCGCGGGCGGGCGTAGACCTCCTTGATGATCAGACTGAGCGCCTGGGACGAGACCATCGCGAGGAGCCAGGCGGCGAGCGCCAGCCAACGTCGACGCCAGGCCAGGACCAGGGCAACCGCGACCATCACGGGACCCATCACGGTAAGTCCACCGACGATGTCGAGGATCTCGGCGAACCACACCAGTGCCGCCTGCTCTGCTGAGACGGCGAACTCCCAGAT
This sequence comes from uncultured Chloroflexia bacterium, assembly GCA_963764785.1. Lineage (GTDB taxonomy): Bacteria > Chloroflexota > Limnocylindria > Limnocylindrales > CSP1-4 > JAFMJV01. The sequence continues at coordinate 1,172,971 of CAVXTU010000001.1, forward strand.
CGCATCGTCGAGCGGCTGCACGAGGGCTGCCAGTGCCGGCACGGCCATGACGACCAACAGCGCCGCAGTCGCCGCCCACATGACCACCGACCATCGCCGGGCTACGGCTCCATCGGCCCGGCCGACGAGCGGCTCGGGTGTCTCGACCGGTACCGAGGTCAGGGTTGCGACCCCTGGGTGAGGGGCAGGACGAGGGCGCTCATCCGGCCGATGTGCTCGTACTCCAGATCGAGGGGCACAGCATCGGAGGCCGAGAGACCCAGGTACTCCGTGGCAGCTGCTGAAACCAGGGCATAGGCCTGCCAGCCGGTGGTGGCCACGACGTCGTTCTTGAGCATGCGATGGACCGTCGTGACGTCCGGACCGAGCAGTTCCGTGTTGCCCGCGATGGTCTGGGCGATGTAACTGCCGTGATGGAGGACGAACTTCAGATCGAGCCGCGCGCCCGATACACAGGCATCACAGGTACACGTGAGCGCGTTCTCGGTGCGCTGCAGGTGCTCGCGGAAGCTGGCATAGCAATTCGCCAGGCACGCTGCTATCTCGTCACCCCGCATGTCCAGCGCGCCATCGTCGGCGTAGGCGAAGACGGCGTCGCCCTCCAGCTTGGCCAGCACGAACGGCGGGGCCAGGGTACCGACGATGGCATCCAGCAACGTCGTCATCAGTGGATACGCCGGTGGCGTCTCGCCCATCTCGAGCTGTGCGCCGTGTGCCACGCCAACAGCTGACAGGAACCCGGTGTAGCCAGAGATATCAGCCAGGATCAGGGTGGCCCGGTTGGCACGCCGTCCGGTCGTGGAAGAGCCATCCAGCATGCTCACCCTGAAGGCGCTCCTCTCGTGCCATCGACTGCGATCCGTTCTGCGCTGGTCGTCCGTACGGCGACGGCCAGCATACGCCGCGCCGGGCCAGACGGTCCAACAGGGGGGCTGGCTGGGCCGACCTTGCACCGGTGCTCCCTCTGAAAGCTGGTCCGGCCGGCATCAGCGGCCGACAGCTCGAACCGGATGGTCGTGCCACTCCACCACGGCGGACTCTCAGGCACGCGCCATCCACGATCGTCTTCGAGAGCGACTGGTCGTCCTTCGCCTCAGGCTGCCCTGATCAGCTCCAGTGCGACATCGAACAGCAAGCCCTCACTTCGCGAGAAGGCTTCGGCCTCGGCCGGTGGCAGAGGGTCAAGGAACGAGCGACCCGACAGGATGTCGTCCCATGCCACCAGCATCGACAGGCCGGCCGCGCCGAAGCGCTGTGCCACCGCGAGCGTGGTGGCCGTCTCCATGTCCACCCCGAGGTAGCCATCACGCTGCCACCGGCGCACGATATCGACCGGCTGATTGAAGAGCGTGGGCCACGTTACCGTTTCGCCGCGATGGCTGGTGATGTCGCGGACACCCAGGGCTTGGACCGCGCGGTCACACCAAGCCGGCTTCGCGGCTACCAACGCGTCTTCGACATAAAGGCTGGTCACGCCGTCCAGGCCAAGGGCATGGTCCGGGATGATCACGTCACCCGGCCGGACACCGGCACGGACGATGCCGCAGCTTCCGATCTGGATCGCCAGACCAGCACCCGCCAGCGCCGCCATCTGCACGATCTCGGCGGTGCGGGGTGCGCCATATGGGCAGGCGTAGACCAGCTGCCTCCCAGCCCAGGCCCCGATGAACGTATCGGGCACGCCAAGCTCTCGAACGGCGGCCAGGCGATCGAGCCGCGCCCTCGTGTGCTTCTCACGCCACCACGTGCCTTCCACCACCACGGCGACCGGCCGCTCGTGGGGCAACAGCCCAAGTACCGTACGCCAGCGGGGTCCGTCGACCTCGCCTACGGGCCCCAGATCCGACGTCACGGCGTCAGCTGACGATGGCCTCGGACGTAGCCGCACGCGTTCGCCGCACCGCCGCCGCGACCTTCTCGGGGGAGGGGATATAGGCATCCTCCAGAGGTGGGCTGAATGGCACCGGCATGTGCGGAGCGGTCACGATGCCGATGGGTCCGTGCAGCGCATCGAACGCTTCCGAGGCCACCAGGCCGGCGATATCGGTGGCCAGAGAACAGCGCGGATTCGACTCATCGACGACGACAAGATGGCCCGTCTTGCGCACCGATCGGAGGATCGTCTCGAGGTCCAGCGGGGACGTCGTTCGAGGATCGATGACTTCGGCCGAGATCCCCTCCTGGGCCAGCCCATCGGCTGCGTCCACCGCGGTATGCACCATCTTCTGGATGCCCACGATGGTCACATCACTTCCTTCTCGTACCACCCTGGCCACCCCGAAGGGGATCGTGTACGACTCCTCAGGAACGTCGTCCTCGCGCATGTACAGCCGCTTGTGCTCGATGAAGATCGACCGGATCGGGATCACGGATGGCCTCGATGAGCAGGCCCTTGGCGTCGTACGCGGTCGACGGCGCGACCACCTTCAGGCCGGGTACATGGGTATAGAGCGAATAGAGCGTCTGCGAGTGCTCAGCCCCGGCCCGGAAGCCGGCACCGGCCACCGTCCGCACCACCATCGGGATAGATACGCGGCCGCCGTAGACGTAGCGCATCTTGGCGGCCTGGTTGAGTAGCTGGTCGAACGAGGTGCCGATGAAGTCGATGTACATGATCTCGGCCACTGGACGCAGGCCGGCATAGGCAGCTCCGACCGACGCTCCGATGAATCCGGTCTCGGCGATGGCTGTATCCACCACGCGCTCACGGCCATACTTCTGGAGCAGCCCCTTGGTCACTCCAAAGGGTCCGCCCCACGCATCAGCCGCTTCGGGATGGATGTCGTCCCGACCAGCTCCTCCGGCGATGTCCTCGCCAAACAGGACGACACGATCGTCGTCGGCCATCTCCAGGTCGAGCGCCTCGTTGATGGCGTCCTTGATGGTTAGCATACGGGTCATCGGGCTCCCTCCGGCCAGGTCGTGTAGACGTCTCGTAGCATGTCGTCGGGGCTGGGCCAGTCGGCGGCACGAGCCGTTTCCCAGGCAGCGTCGACCTCACGCTTGGCAGCCTCGTCGATGTCGTCGAGCTCCGCGGCGTCGATGTGCGAGCTGACCGCTCTGCGGAAGAAATCCAGCGGATCCTTGGCGCGCCAGCGCTCGACCTCGAAGGGTGGCTTGTAGGTCTGCGTGTCGCCCTCGTACTGGCCGCCGTAGCGATAGGTCATCGCCTCGATGAGCGATGGACCCCCACCACCTCGGGCTCGCTCGATGGCCTGTTCGGTGGCGCGGCGAACCGCAAAGACATCCATGCCATCGACCTGGGCAGCGGGAATGCCGTAGTTGGATGCCATGGCAGTGACCGACGTCGCATTGAGGTGGTAGTCGATCGCCGTCGTCTCGGCATAGAGATTGTTCTCGCACACGAAGATGACGGGTACCTGCAACAGCGCCGCAAAGTCCAGCGCCTCGTGCCACGCTCCCTGGTGCACGGCGCCGTCACCGAAGAAGCTGACGGCGACCTTGTCCTGGCCCATCCGTTTCGCAGCGAAGGCCGCGCCGGCGGCGATGGGCAGTCCAGCCGCCACGATGCCCATGCCCCCCATCATCCCGACATCCTGGTCGGCCACGTGCATGGAGCCGCCACGACCACCGACGATGCCGGTCACTCGCCCCAGCAATTCCCCGGCGATGGCGTCGAGGGGGATGCCACGGGCGATGGCGTGGTGGTGGTTGCGGTACGTCGAGGTGAACCAGTCATCGTCGCGCAACATCGAGATGACGCCGACCGCGGTGGCCTCCTGGCCGTAGGCGGTGTGCGTATATCCCTCGGTCCGCTTCGCTTCGGTCTCGAGGTGGACCCGCTCCTCGAAGCGTCGGATACGCACCATGCGCGTCCACAGGTCGAGCAGGGAGTTTCGGTCGATCTCGGGCATCAGTTCCTCCAGGGTGTGATCGCTAGTCGTGCTGGATGACGGCATGCTGCAGGCGCTCGCCTGCCTGCCATCGCGCGATGTCGTCAAGGATCATGCGGGCGTGGTGACGCTGAACATCGTCGGCAGCTCCCGCGACGTGCGGCGTGATGGTGACGTTGTCCAGCCTGCGGATGGGGTGGTCGGGGGCAAGCGGCTCGTCCCAAAAGACATCCAGTGCGGCGCCACCGATGGACCGGTCGTGCAATGCCGCCAGCAACGCTGTTTCGTCGACGACCGCGGCGCGAGCCGTATTGACGAGGATGGCGTCGCCACCCATGAGACCCAGCTCCCGAGCCCCGATGAGTCCACGTGTCTGTGGCGTGAGCGGGCAGTGGATGGACACCACATCAGAGCTCGCCAGCAGCTCATCGAGGGTTGCCATCCGGACCCCGCCCGGCGACTCGGTCACGAACGGGTCGTAGGCCAGCGCGTGCATGCCGAAGCCGCGAGCACGATCGCCCACCAAGCGTCCGATCGCCCCAAGGCCAACCAGTCCGATGGTGCGACCGTCGAGCTCCGGACCCCGGAAGTGGAAATAGGGCAGGTCGCCCTCAACCATCCAGCCATCCTCGCGGAGTTGACGCTCCGAGCGGCCGATCCAGCGCGCCTGATGCAGGAGCAAGCCCAACGTGAAGTCGGCCACGGAGATGGCGTTCCGTCCGGGGGTGGAGAGCACGACGACGCCGCGCTCGGCGGCAGCGCGCAGGTCGACGTTGGTGGGGTTGCCACGACATGACGCCACGAGTCTGAGCGACGGTGCCGCCCCGAGCACGGCCTCATCCACGACCTCGAGCTCGCAGATCAGGACTTCGACGTCGTTGAGTGCGGTGATGAGCTCAGCTTCGGTCATCGCTCTTCGCGTCACGCCCCAGCCCGCGTGCACCGGGTCATAGCCAAGGCGGCGCAGCTCGTCGAGGCCGTCCGGCTGGAATTCAGCGGTGACCAGCGCCTTCACGTGGCCCATCCAGCCAGTTGCCCGCCGACGGCATCCCCAGCCTCGACGTACCGCAGGTAGCCTGCCTCGTAGCGGTCGCTGATCCGTGGTTCGACGGTCGTGCCGCTGAACATCGGGGGCGGTGCATCCGGTGTCGAGGGAGCGCGCGGCTAGCCAGGCGAAGGCACGACCGGCCGGGTAGCCTGCGTCGGTCTGGCCGATGGGCCGAGCGGTCACGTCCGCGACCAGCTGCGCGAAGTCGTGCGAATGCGATGCACCGCCCAGCAGGCACACCTGGTCAAGTGGCTGACCCATCGCACGCTCCAGGTCTTCGAGGTTGCCTCGGATGCCATACGCGTGGGCCTCGAGGAATGCGCGCGCCACGTCAGCGCGGCGGTGCCCGGGCTCGAACCCGATGAGGGCGTTAGGGGCTCGATTACTCCAGGCTTCCTCGGTCCAGTGGCGTGCCGCGACGACCGCGCTGATGCCTGCGGCACCGGGCTCGCTGGTGGCCGCCTCGGCAGCCAGCTCGGCCACGCCGCGACCGGTCACCGCCGCCAGCCAGTCGAAGCTCATGCCGGTGTACCCCGCGTTGGTTTCGACCGCCCAACGGCCGGGCAGGAGGTGTGTGCTGACCCAGGGATGCCGGAGTGGATCGTTCGGTACGGCATCGACGCTGACCATGATCGGCGTGGTCGTCCCGGCGACGACGCTGACGATGCTGCGGCCCAGCCCACCGGCACCACTGGCCGCGACCTGGGTATCTCCACCGCCCACGAGCACGGGCAGTCCCGACGGCAGCCCCAGTCCTGCATCGTGGAGTTCGCCGATCACGCTTCCGGGACTTCGGAGCGGAGGCAGTACGGCCATGTCGATGCCCAGCTCGGTCAGAAGGTCGGCCGCCCAGGTTCGTGCCCGGACATCGAGCATCTGTCCAGCTGACGCCAGTGATGGCTCGCTGACCCGCTCGCCGCTGAGCCGCCACAGCGCCCAATCGTGGACGAACAGCATGGTCCGGGTAAGATCCCAGCGATGGGCTGAGGACTGCTGCTCGTCGAGCAGCTTGGGCAACGTGAGCTGTGGTGCCGACCAGTGGCCGGTGATGTCGTACAGGCGCTCCCGGCCGATGGCATCACGTACTCGACCCAGCTGCGTCGCACCGCGTCGGTCGGAGTTGACGACGCCCCGTCCGATCTCCGCTTCGTCATCGAGGAGGACATAGCCCTGCCGCAGCGAGCTGACCGTGACGGCGGCAAACTCGGCAGGGGGCCGGCCGCTCGCATCGACTGCCTCGCGCATCGCTTCAGTGGCCGCGCTGCCACCACACGTCGGGCTCGAACTCGGCTCGGCCGGGTGCGGGATACAACGTCTCGGTGGCTCGCTGCGCAACGCTGAGCACGACTCCGGAGTCGACCTCGGCGACACACGCCTTGACGGCGCTCCCTCCAAAATCCAGCCCTGCCACCAGCGGCATCAGCTCTTTCCGTAGCCCTTGCCCTCTGCCTCGAGGGCGAGGATCCAGCGCATGTACTCCGGCGGTGTGACGGTCTCGACGTCACCGAGCTGGACGGCGCGATACGTCGCCATCGCAGCCGCCTCCAGGTTCATGGCGCGCTGATAGGCCAGATCCGGTGTGTCCGCGACGAGCAGACAACCGTGGTGCCGCAGCAACACCACATCGGAACCATCCAGCTGCGCGGCGACCGCCGCGGCCAGTTCGGGGCTCCCGGAGTTGATGTAGGGCACCTCGTGGATGTCACGGACGTAGTAGGCGTGGTCAGTGGTCAAGTGTCGGATGGGTTGGCCGATGGCGTGGAGCGTCGTCGAGACCGGCGGGTGCAGATGGAAGACATACTGTGCGTCCGGCCGAGTCTGGTACGCGGCCGCATGCATGGGCCACTCGCTCGAAGGCTTGAGCTGCCCATCAGGCACGGCACCATCGAGCCCCATGACCACGAGTTGCTCCGGTATCAACTCCGCGAGGCTGTAGCCACTGGGCGTGATGAGGAAGCCTTGGCCATCGGGCAGCCGGCCAGAGAGGTTTCCGCCTGAGCCCACCACCAAACCGGCAGTGACCAGCTTGTTGCCCTGGAACAGCAGTGCCTCGGCGATGGTTCTTCGGTCGGTCATGAGATGTTGCCTTTCCCATTCGTTCTTGAGCCGGCGGACCCGACCGCTAGTGCAGCCTCCTGGGGCAGCAGGATCGTCTTGAGTGTGGCCAGTGACCCATCCCGAGGTTCGTCCAGCGCCGACTGCACCTCGCTCAGGGAATAGCTCGCGGTGACCAGGCTGCGACCGTCCACCCGGCCGCTCGCGAGTAGCTCGAGGGCCTGCCCGAACTCGGTCGGCGCGAGGTGGCCACCGCGGATCTCGAGCTCCTTGAATTCGGCGACCACGTTCCAGTCGACGCTGGCGCGCTCGCGATAGACCCCGTAGAGCATCAGTCGACCACCTGGAGCGACGGCAGCCAGGCCCAGCTCGACCGACTCGGTTCGACCCGAGAAGTCGGCGTAGATGTCCGGCCCCACGCCGTCGAAGCGTTCGCGCACGTGGCGTGCTGCGTCCTCCTGCGGGACAGTGATGGCGTCGTGCTGCGCCGAACGATCTTGCCACTGCGGCACGTTCGGGCGAGGTGACCAGGGCGATGACCTCCCGCACCGGCCGCACCGCGCGCACATAGGCCAGCGCCGCCGCGCCGATGGCGCCGATGCCACTGACCACGAGCGTATCGTCAGGTCCCGGGTCAGCTCGTTCGATGGCGTGGATGGCGCACGCGAGCGGCTCCGCCACGACGGCGTCGGTGGATGCCAGGCCGTCGGGGATCCGCCATACGCGGGCGTCAGGAGGCAGCCAGGCGCGTTCGGCCCAGCCACCGGGAAGGCTGCTCCCGATGTGGCGACCGTTCCGGCACAGGTTGGGGCGCTCGCGGCTGCACATGGGGCAGTGCCCGCACGGGACCATGACCTCGGGGACCACGCGATCCCCCACCTCGACGCTCCAGCGGGCTGCCGAAGCGGCGTCGAGTTCGAGGATGGTGCCGACATTCTCATGTCCAGGCGTGAACGGGAAATCCAGCTCCCATGGAGACGTGCCGGCGTAGATCATCCGGTCGGCAGCACAGATCCCCGCCGCCTCGATACGGATGAGCGCGCCGCCGTGGAGCGACGGTTCGGCCACATCCTCGAGGCGGAAATCGCCGGCTCGGTGGGCCACCACGGCCTTCATCGACCGGCCCGGGCTCTCGTCGCGGCGGCGACCATGGTGTCGTGGCCATAGCCGCTCGCCGCCTCGCTGCTGATGACCCCCTCGTCCACGGCGCCGTACATGTCCAGTGCCATGGCCCCGCGGTACCCGATCTCGTCGATGGCACGCATGAACGCGGTGAAGTCGTGGTGCCAACCAGGCGGCAGATCCGCCTCCACCGGGCCAGGCGTGTCGCCGAGGTGCACGTGTTTGAGGCGGTCGCCGACCTGCCGTACTGCGATGGGCAGGTCCTCACCGACCCACAGCGCGTGGCCGGTGTCGATGAGCACGCCGCAGGCCGGATGGTCGACCGCGTCGCACAGGCGCAACGCGGCATCGACGTTCCCCAGCATCTCGTGTGGCTTGTACTCGACAGCAAGTTCCATGCCCATGTCCGCGAGCTGTTCGGTAAGTCGCCGGAAGGATGCCAGCAGCGTCGGCCAGACCTCCGCCGGCTGGGTGCTCCGGTCGAGCGTATCGGCACCAGGCCAGAGACCAAGAACGGTACAGTCGAACGCCGCCGCCGAGATCCGGGCGGTCTCCACGGCTGCCTCGATGGCTTGCGGCGCCCGGCTTGGGTTGCCCAGCCCACCATCGGGCCAGCGCGCCGGCGGCATCGAGTACAGGACGCTGCCCACCGGCAAGCCGTGCCGTTCGATCAGCCATCCGTAGCGATCGACTCGTTCATCGGAGAGTTGCTCGCCGGGATCGTAGACGCCCAGTTCGATGCCATCGAAGCCGATCGCCTGGCTCGACTCCCAGATGTGCTCGGCGGAGCGGTCCTCGGGCCAGTAGTTCCAGTCAGCATTCAGCAGCGCCGGGGTCATAGGATCGTGTCCTCCGTGGATACCACCCACGTCTGTTCGCTGGGCAAGCGCAGCCGGACGACCTGGCCCGAGTCATAGGTCATGCCCGGGGGTGCCGTGAACTGCAACCCGATGCCACCGGCGCTGGACCAGACGCGCAGGTGCGTGCCCAGGTACATGACCCGTTCGATGGTCGCGTCGAAGCTGTTCTGTCCGTCGCCGACCTCGATGGCTTCCTGGCGGATGACCAGCAATCCCTCACCGGCCTGGTGGTCGTGCGCCAACCCCAGCTTGCCCAGCCGCGAGTCGAACGTACGACCGCTGACCGTCCCGGGGACGAAGTTCTTGGTCCCGAAGAAGCGGGCCACGGCCTGGGTCGCGGGCTGCCCATAGAAATCCCTGGGAAGCCCGTCCTGCTGGATGCGCCCGGCCAGCATCAGGGCGATGCGATCCGCCAACATGACCGCCTCCTCCTGGTCGTGGGTGACGAACACGCTGGTGATGCCCAGCTCCGCCTGGATCTGGCGGATGAGGTCGCGCATCTCGATCCGGAGATTGGCGTCAAGTTGGCTGAGCGGCTCGTCGAGGAGCAGGATGTCGGGTTCGGTGATGAGCGAACGTGCCAGCGAGATGCGCTGCTCCTGGCCACCGGAGAGCTGCCCGGGGCGCCGGTCCTCCATGCCCGGGAGGCGCACCAGATCCATCATCTCGCTGACCCGCCGCTTGCGCGTCTTCTTGTCGACGCCGCGCATCCGCAAGCCGAACGCTACGTTGTCGCCGATCGACATGTGTGGGAAGAGCAGCGGCTTCTGGAAGACCATGGCCACGTTGCGTTTCTCGGCGGGGATATCCACGACCGACTTGCCCCCGAAGAGCACGTCGCCAGCGCTCGGGTCCAGGAGCCCCACCAGCATCTTCATGGTCGTGGTCTTGCCGCAGCCAGACGGCCCCAGCAAGGCCACCAGCTGGCCCTCGGGAATGCTCATGGAGATGTCGTCAACGCTCGGCTCGGCAGCATTCTTGTAGACCTTGGTCAGGTGGACGAGATCGACCGATGCGCTCATGCGCGGCCCAATCCGCCCACCGCCGACTGGTCGCCGGAGAGGTAGCGCGAGGTCAGGACCATCAGCAGGATGGCCGGTGCGATGAAGAACAGGCTCAGGGCGGCGGCGATCGAGGGGTCTGAACGGATGAACGCGAACAGCAGCATCGGCAGCGTCTGCACGCGACCCTGTCCGATGAGGACGGTCGTGATGTACTCGCTCCACGAGATCAGGAACGCGAAGAATGCTGCCACCACCAAGCCCGGTAGCACCGCGGGCAATGTCACATGGATGAACACCCGGAGCCGGTTCGCGCCGAGCACCCTGGCCTGCTCCTCGTAGCTGGTGTCGTAGTTGGAGAACACCGCACCCATCACGAGCACGACGTATGGGATGGTGGGGATGAGGTGAACCAGCACCACGCCCGGAATGCCCCCTGCGATCCCGGCACGGATGAAGATGATCTGGATACCCATGGCCACGGCGATCGACGGCACGATGACCGGAGCCAGCAGGTAGAGCTCGACGAGCCGCTTGCCACGAAATCGGTAGAGCCCCAGGGCGCGGCCCCCCGACAGCCCGATGATCGCGGCGATGACCGCCACCGACGTGGCGATGATGAGCGACTCCACCAATGCGTCCGTGACGCCTGAGGCGGGATCGAAGATCCGGGACCAGGCACGGTCGGAAAGCTCGTCGGGCAGCAGCGACGGGAAGAACCAGCGTCGGCTGAAGGACCAGAAGATGAGTGGCACGAATGGCACCAGCAGGAGGAACGCCATGACCCCGAGGGCGACGGCGCGGCCGACATGTCGCTTTCGCTTGCGCGGGCCAGGGATCTCCTCGGGTACATCGGGGAGATCCACCATGTTCGGCGATCCGGAGACGCCGGTATCGGGCGCGATGCCCCTGAGCTGGCTCATGCGTCCTGCCTCACGTAGCGGCGCCCGACCCAGGTATAGATCAAGACCAGCACTGCCACCACCGCGGCGATGACCACGCTGATGGCCATGGCCTCAGGCCTGGAGTTGAGGTCGACGTCGGTGTAGGCCCTGAACGCCAGGACCGGGAGTGCCGCTGGAAATGGCTGGCCCAGCATGAACGGGATCTCGAACGCGCCAAAGCTGAAGGCGAAGACGATGATCGATGTCGAGACGACAGCCGGGGTGATGAGGGGCACGATGACGTGCCAGAAACGCTTCCACCTGCTCGCGCCGAGCGTGCGTGCCAGGTCTTCGTACTCGGCCACCCCGCCGGATAGTGCCGCCAGGACGACCACGCCGATGAAGACCGTCTCCTTCCACACGTATTCGGCGATGATGGCGACCCCCCCGCGGTCGTTGGTCATTGGCGGAAAGTCGGCCGGTGAGTCGGTCAGCCCCAGGGCGAAACCGATGCGGGACAGGAAACCGCTCTGGGAGAGCAGCAACAGCATCGCCACGCCACCCACGATATGCGGGATGGGTAGGTTGAACTGGTAGATGAAGGTGGTCGCCCTGCGCCCTCGCTCAGTGTGGAAGATGAGTATCGCGGTCAGCACCGCGAGCACGATGGAGATGCCCGTGGAGAGCAACGCGATGCGCAAGCTAAGGCCCAGGCTTTCCCAGAAGACCGGGTCGTTGAAGATGTTGACGTAGGCGTCGAGGCTCGGATCCGCCTCACCAGCGAAGTTGACGATGTTGAGGCTCTGGAGAACGCCGAACACGAGCGCCCCCAGGAAGAGCAGGCTGATGACCAGCAGGGCAGGCAACAGCAGTACCCAGGGGCGGGCTGCATCGGGGAGGCGCCGGCGTCGGCGCCTCCCCGCGCTGGTCGTGGTCATGCCCCGCTAGCGATGGCTTGACGTTCGGCCGATCCTGGACAGCTGTCCGCGCTACTGCTGCAGCACGTTCTCGGTCCAGCCTGCCTCGACGGCGGTGACGTAGCCGGCATCGAGCTCGGGGTTGGTATTGGTCGAGAGCTGGTCTGCGGGAAGTACGCTCTCGGGCTGGGGGATGGACTTGAACTGCTCTTCCCACTCACCGGTCTTGGCGATATCGATGACCGGGAACTCGCCCCAGACATCCGGCAGTGCCTTCTGGTACTGCGCTTCGGGGGACAGCAGGATATTCGCCACGACCTGTGCACCCGCCTTGTTGGGCGAGTTGTACGGGATGGCGACGAAGTTGTTGTTGCCGATGGTGCCCTCTTCGAACACGAACTGGCGCGAGGACTCCGGGAAGATTCCGTCAGCCACGAAGCCACCGACCTCAGCTGGGCCGTAGGTCATGGCCATGGCGACTTCCCCGTTGGCGAACAGATTGTCAAGGTCCTGCTTGGACTGCGGATACGTCTCGCCGCCACGCCACAATGAGGGCTCGATATCGTTCAGCGTCGCCCATAGCTCAGGCGCTACCGCGTCGAACTTGGCCTGGTCGAACGGGCCAAGGAGGTCCTCATACCCGCCCGCCACGTTGTACAGGACGTGACGGACGAAGACAGACCCGGTGAAGTCAGGCGGCGCCGGATAGGTGAACTGGCCGGGATTGTCCTTGATCCACTGGAGCAGCTCATCCATGGACTTGGGCGGGTTCTCGACCACGTCCGAGTTGTAGGTGAAGGCGAACTGGGCGTGGCTCCAGGGTGATTCACACTGGTCGACCGGGGTTCCGAAATCGTTCAGGATCGCGGCGCTCTCGCCATCCACGTACTGGTAGTTCGGCTCCCCGTTGGTCCAGCCGCAGAACCACAGATCGGCCTGCTTACCGGTCTTGAAGTTCTCGCCGTTGATCCAGATCATGTCGACCGAGCCGTCGTCGTCCTTGCCCGCCTGCTTCTCGCCGAGCACCGTGTTGACAGCATCGACCGTGTCGGTCAGCGGGACTCGATTGATGGTCACCCCATACTCGGCCGCCTTGTCTCCGACCCAGTCGCTGACATAGGAGTTGATGCGGTCGCTGCCGCCCCACATGAACCAGTTGACGGTCTGACCGTCGGCTTCATCCAGGACCGCCTGCCACTCGGGCGAGACCTCGTCCTGCGCAGCCACTGGCGCCGCCACTGCGGCGAGGCTCGCGGTCATCAAGCCGGCCGCGCACAGCGCGACCGTTCGGTTTCTGTTTCTCACGGTTGTCTCCTCCTTCTCGACGAACGGACCATCCGATCGTCTTGACCTCATCCCCCGTTCTGGCTCGCGGTTGCGACGGAGCGCCGCCATATGACCGTCGAGTGTTCGGGTATCCCCCAGGTGGCCTCCTCGTAGATGATCGGGCTGCCGGTGCGATCCCTCAGCAGACACGACTTGCGGATCACCGGACTGCGCCTGGGCAATCCGAAGATCCGGCTGACCTCACCATCGGCGATGACCGCCGTCGCCACCTCCTCTCCATCCTCGAGTGGCACCGGATGGTGCCGTTCGATGAGTCGATACAGACTCTGGTCCAGGCCGCTCCGGGCCAGGTCGTCGGGCGCAAGTGCCGGCAGGACCGATGCCGGGACGTAGGCGTCGGAGATGTAGGCAGGCGCGCTGTCAACGGTACGGAGGCGTTTGATGTTCACGATCTCGGCTTCGCCCGGAAGGCCAAGCTGGCGGACAGCGACATCTGGGCCGGTGCCACGGCGCAGCGAGATCAGCCGGGAGCCGGGAACCTGGCCTCGCCGAAGTACGGCTGACGTGAATGACAAGAGGCACTGTGCGCCGGCTCGCGATGGATCGGCGACGTACGTTCCCGCGCCATGGCGCGTGACCACGAGGCCCTCGCGCTGAAGCTCGGAGATCGCGCGTCGCACCGTGATGCGGCTCATGGAATGAGCGGAGACCAGCTCGGATTCCGACGGAAAGGTGTCACCAGGCTGGTAGAGGCCGCTCTCGATACGGTCTCGCAGCAGGGACTGCAATCGTTGGTACAGAGGGGGTCGTCCCGCCGCCTGTGCGGCTCCGCTCGGCATGGCGTCACGTTATAACAAGTGTCAAGCGATGATCTCGCGGGTCCGTGACCGCTGATCCGTGCTGCCTGTGCCTAGGGTGCGACTTCCAGCTTGCGATAGAAGTCCCGGAAGATGGCGTCCCGATCGACCCCGATCGCCTCTCGCATGAGATGACTTCCCTCGGGGTGACCCCAGTGGAGATCATCCTGCAGGACCGGTGAGGGCATGAGCATCGTCGGCACCCAATCGGGTTCCAGGAGCCAGGCGAGGGTGATGAGATCCCAGATGACCCACGTACGATCGGCCTGATCGATGATGCCCCGCTGCCGGTGGATGGGGTTGTGGGTGTAGAGGTGAAACAGGTAGTCGCCGATGCGCCCTCTGCCCTTGACCCAGCGTTCCATCTCGGGCAGTGAGATCGAGAGTTGGGCACCGATGTAGAAGCCTGGCAAGTACACGTGCGGCACGCCAGAGTCAAACAGGAGCCGCGAGGCTGACAGGTCCTGTACCAGGTTCAGGGAGGGACGGTTCGAAAGCGGGCTGTAGGACGGGTACGAAGATGTCCACACCACGACGATGCGCTCGACGATCCGTGGTTCCAGCAGCATGGCCGAGGCGATGTTCGTGACCGCCCCGATCGCGGCGACATACAGCGGTCGCTCATCGTCGGCCATGGCCAGTTCGATGAGGCGCTCCGTGGCTTCGGAGCGGACCGGCTGGTCCGGACCCGGGAGGTAGCCCGGTGAGCCGCGGAATGCGAGGCCGGTCACGTCGGTGTCCAGTAACTCGCAGACCCTGAGGATCTCGTCGTAGCTGAGCTCCATGCCTTCATCCGGGCCGACGAACTCCACCGCATCGGGGTCGATCCCAGCTGCCATCAGATTGCGCGCCCATCGATGGTAGCTACCGACGATGGCGACCTCTGGCCCAGCGCTGCTACGGTCGTGCTTGATCTCCTCGTACGCGGCGAGGAGCGGTTCCTTGTGATGGGCGAATGAGTAGGGCGCAGCGAGCACGGCTTCGATCTCGAAAACGTCGCGCGAAAGGAAGGCCCAGGCCAGCGTGAACTGATCATCGATCTCGTTGTGGGCGTCCGTGTCGATGACCAGTCGCACCGGACCCGACGGGGCCTCGAGTCGTTGGCGCATGGGTCCCGGCGCCACATCCGGGAAGATGGGCCTGCTCATCCCTGCTCCCTTCACTACCGCGCGGGATCTCCCGATGGCATCAGGCCTCGGGTGGACCTATACCTCGATCTTGTCGACCCAGCACCAGCGCCAGGTCTCGTCAGGCTCATGCGACTGCATCACCGCGTGGCCGGTGTCCTCGAAGTGGTGGAATGCATGTCGGCCCTGGGATTGCTCGCAGCAACCGACGTGCCCGCACGAAAGACACCGACGAAGATGGACCCACTTGCCGCCCGTGGCGAGGCACTCCTCGCAGCCGGTCGTCCGCGGCGCCGGATCGCCGATCTCTCCGAGGTGCGAACAGCCTGAACTCTTCCCTGTCAGCCGTGACACTATCCCTCGCATCGGCGCCTCCCGCGCTGCATATCCGGTCGGGTTGGCCAGCGCGAACTCCGCTCTTCGCAGGGGCCGGCGGTAGCCTGTCCAGTCTGGGTGTGGACACGGAGATCGTCTGGTGGGTCCGACGAACGATGCTAGCACTCCGGAAACCCTGCTCTGGTCGTCCGCACACGGAGAAGACCCCGGCACCGATATGCTATCGGCACGATCGCACGTGACGTGACAAGTGGAAGCAGGAGGAACAGCGTGGCTGAGGCGTTCTTTGACCAGGTATCCGGCCGGATCCGGTTCGGAGGGCTCGCCTCCACGGACCCGCTGACATTCAAGGTCTACGAACCAGATCGGCTGGTTCTTGGGAAGCGCATGGAGGAGCACCTTCGGATCGGCGTCTGCCTGTGGCATTCATTCGCCTGGGATGGTCGCGACATGTTCGGCGCTGGCACGCTCGACCGGCCCTGGCTGGACCCGTCCCTTGAGCCCATGGCTGCCGCTCGCATGAGGATGGCCGCCGCCTTCGAGTTCCTCGACAAGCTGGGCGTGCCGTACTACTGCTTCCATGATGCCGACGTCGCACCGGCTGGCACCTCGTTCGCCGAGTTCCGATCCAACCTCGACGCCCTGGTCGAGGATGCGCTGGGCTACCAGGAGCGCACCGGCCTCCGTTTGCTGTGGGGCACGGCAAACCTGTTCACCCACCCGCGCTACCAGGGCGGCGCCGCGACCAACCCCGATCCAGAGGTCTTCGCATATGCCGCGGCGCAAGTGCGCAACATGCTCGAAGTCACGCAACGTCTCGGCGGCCCCAACTATGTCCTGTGGGGCGGCCGCGAGGGCTACGACTCCCTCCTGAACACGGACCTCCGACGTGAAGGCGACCAGCTGGCCCGGTTCCTCCACCTGGTGGCCGAGCACAAGGCGAAGATCGGCTTCGAGGGTGCCCTCCTCATCGAGCCCAAGCCCCAGGAGCCGACGAAGCACCAGTACGACTATGACTCGGCCACGGTGCACGGGTTCCTCGCTCGCCATGGCCTCGACGGCGAGTACGCGCTCAACATCGAAGCCAATCACGCCACGCTCGCCGGTCACAGCTTCCACCACGAGGTGGCGTACGCCATGGCCAACGGCGTATTCGGCTCGGTGGATGCCAACCGCGGCGACCCCCAGAATGGCTGGGACACCGACCAGTTCCCGAACTCGGTCGAAGACCTGGTGATGCCGCTGTTCGTGCTGCTGAACGGCGGCGGGTTCACGACTGGCGGCTTCAACTTCGACGCCAAGCTGCGACGCCAGAGCACCGACCGTACCGATCTCTTCTATGCCCATATCGGTGGTATCGATACGCTCGCCAAGGCGCTTCTTGTCGCTGCGGACATGGTCGAGGACGGGACCCTTGCCTCGATGGTCGAAGAGCGCTACGCCGGCTGGTCCGGTGACCTCGGAGCAGCCATCCTCGCCGGGCAGCTATCTCTCGCCGACCTCGCCGACAGGGTCGAGGCGGCCGAGATCGACCCCAGCCCCGTGAGTGGGCACCAGGAGCTCTACGAGAACGTCGTCAACCGCCATCTCTGGGCCACTGGCCGGTAGGGACACCCGCCCTGCGGCAGCTTGGCAGATCAGGCGACCGCGATGACCGACTTGCCCGCTGCGTGACCGGACGCGAGGTCCGCGATCGCCACAGGCACCTGCTCGAGGGAGTAGCGCTGGCCGACCATCGGCGTCACCTCACCCCTCTCGATGAATCCCGCGAGTGTCTCGATGTAGCGATAGTGCTCAGTGCTGATGAACATGGTCATGCGCTGCGAGATGAACGGTGACAGCAATAGGGCCCCGAGTTGGCGGCCGATCCCACCGGTCAGGCGGTCGCCGCCTTCGCCCCCGACGATGACGAGGGTGCCGCGCTGCCTGAGTGCTGCGCGAAGCTTGCGCAGCGGATTTCGTCCGCCGATATCGATGATCAGGTCGTAGCGCTCAGATCCATCCAGATAGTCACCCGCGGCGTAGTCGATGACGCTGTCGGCGCCAAGCGAACGGACGAAGTCGGCCTTCGCGCCGCTGGCCACGCCGGAGACCTGCGCACCCAACGCCTTGGCCAGCTGGACCGCGTAGCTGCCGACACCTCCCGAGGCGCCGATCACAAGCACGTCCTGGCCGGCCTCGATCCTGCCGGCATCGGTCAGCGCCTGGAGAGCCGTGATGCCGGAGACCGTGGCCGCCGCCGCCTGGTCGAAGGAGATGGACGCCGGCTTGTGCGCCAGCTTGTCTTCATCGGCCACGGCGTATTCCGCGTACGAGCCACTCGCGATGCCGAAGACCTCGTCGCCGACCTTCAGCCGCTCGACGGCAGGACCGACAGCCACGATCCGGCCCGCTACGTCCGCGCCCGGTACCGGCTGCTTCGGGCGAGCCAGACCGAAGCCCAGCACGCGGACCAGGTAGGGCTTGCCGGTCATAAGGTGCCACACCCCGCGGTCCACGCCGGCAGCATGGACCTCGACCAGCACCTGTCCGACCCCGGCCACCGGCCGGGCGGTGTCGCCGAGCCGAAGTGTCTCGGTGGAGCCATACGCGTGCTGGATGATGGCCCGCATCGTGCGGCTGCCCTCTGTGGCGATGTCCGCGGTCCCGTGGATGGCTTCTGGATGTGTCGCTGCCTGCATGTGTCGGCCCTCTGGTGCGTGCTATCGTACTTAGTACGACTTGATTTGAACGAGAGCCTACCGTACTAAGTACGATGGTGTCAAGGGAGAGCACCGATGACGACAGCGCGAGGAACCACGACCCCAACGCCACGACCTGCCCTGACACGCGACCGCGTGCTGGGCGGGGCGATCAGGCTCGCTGATGAGACCGGCATGGAGGCGTTCACCATCCGGCGGCTGGCCGAGGTGCTCGACGTCAAGCCGATGACCATCTATCACCATGTGCCGTCGAAGAGTCAGATCATCGATGGCATGGTCGACATCGTGTTCAGCGAGATCGAGTTGCCGGCGCACGACATCGCCTGGCAGCTGGCCGTTCGCAGACGCTGCCGCTCGGCCCGTGCGGTGCTGGGCCGCCATCCGTGGGCTCCACCCCTGATGGAATCCCGTTCTGACCCCGGCCCAGCGACGCTGCGGCATCACGACGCCATGCTGGGTTGCTTCCGACGGGGTGGGCTCTCGCTGGAGTTGACGGCCCACGCCTACGCCATCGTCGACAGCTACGTGTACGGGTTCTCCTTCGAGGAGGCCACGCTGCCCGGCGGTGGCGGACCCGAGATCGTAGACATGGCCAGGGACATGATCGTAGAGCGTCTGGCCGACTATCCATACCTGACCGAGTTCAGCAGCGGTCACGTACTCCAGCCCGGCTACCACTTCGGCGACTCGTTCGACTTCGGACTGGACCTCATCATCGACGGACTGGCTCGAGCGGCGGATGGTCACACCTCTTGACATTCCTCCCGGCAAGCCGAACCGCAACTAGGCTATTGACAATAACCTTCAAGGCTATATGCTGTAGCCATAAGTTCCAACGGTAGCCCAAGGGAGACACACCATGACAGCCATCCAGGCACCATTCGGCGAGGTGAACGCCGGGACCAGCACCGGCCCGCGGGCGAGCGCGGTCGAGAGCTCGATTCGCACATGGCTGCGCCTCGAGGGCCTTGCCGCGTTTGGCGCCGGGCTCGTGCTGTACCCGATGAGCGGCGGAGACTGGATCTTCTTCGTGCCGCTGTTGCTGGCTCCGGACATCTCGATGGTCGGCTACCTGCTGGGGCCGCGGGTCGGCGCTGCCAGCTACAACCTGGTCCACAACTGGGCGGTCGGTTTCGCGGCGCTGGCGCTGGGGATGTGGCTGGACTCGCCGCCGGCCCTGCTCCTGGCTGCTGTCCTCATCGCCCATGTCGGCATGGACCGCGCGCTGGGCTATGGCCTCAAGTCTCCACACTCGTTCGGGGACACCCATCTGGGTCGCATCGGCAGGGATGCGGCGTGAGCCCGGCGCCTGCACGAACGTCCAATGCCGAGGTCATCGCTGCCGGCCGAGACTTGCTCGAGACCGGTGGCCTCGAGGCGGTCACCATGCAGGCGGTGGCGGTGAAGGTCGGCGTTCGGGCACCCTCGCTCTACAAGCGGTTCCCGAACCGCGCTGCCTTGATCACCGCGATCACCGCGACCATGCTTCGGGAGTTGGGCGAACGACTGGAACCGTTGAGCCACGACCCGGATGCGGCACTCGGCCTACGCGCCCTGGCCGTGGCGTATCGAGCCTTCGCATGGGCCAATCCGCGTACGTTCGAGCTTCAGTACATGAACCTGCCACTCGACTCGCGGCCATCAGTGGAAGAGACCGCCCAAGCAGCTGCTCCCGTCCTGGACCTGACCGAGCGGCTCGTCGGTCCGGAGCGCGCGCTGGAGGCAGCTCGCCTGGTCACGGCTTTCGCCAACGGCTTCATCATCATGGAGCTCTCTGGGGCGTTTCGGCTCGGGGGTGATGTGGAGCGGTCCTACCTGTACGGCGTGGACGCCCTCGTCGAGACACTCGCCCGTGATGGACGTGTCAAGCCGCCTGGTGTCACCTAGCGCCGATCAGCGTCGTCTTGGGCCGGCGATAGCCAGCCGCGTAGGGGACGTGGCTATGCCCGGCGCCGCATCGGCAGATCCCACGTCCAGCCTCGGGGTCACAGCGTGCCATGACGACTGACTTGGTGACCTTCGGCTCTTGTGTCGAGGCCCTCGCTGCGGTGTGATTCTGTGGCTGTCGTGAGGGACCGCGGCAGCACCGGTCGTTCCAGCCGGGGCAACCCCGTGGCGCTCGGCCGTCGCACTGTCCCGCAGGAAGGCGTACCGATGACGGACAACGAGCACTTCACGACAGACGACGCACAGCGTGTCGGGACCGAGATCGGGATCGACTGGGGCGCCAGCCTATTCGACACGGAACAATTCCGGGACGGCATGAACGTCGAGCTTGAGCACGGCCGGCATGACCCGCAGACGGATGTGACTGGAAGCGATCCGACCGTGACCGGCAAGATCGCGCTCGCCCACCTGAAGGAGTTTCCCGACTACTACACCCGCCTCCGCAGGATGGAGGCTGAAGCCGAGGGTCGGATCTGACCGATCCGCGAGGCCTGCAGTCGCGGCGGTGCGTGAACCCCTAGCGGTCCGCGGTCGTCGTTCGCGAGATCTCGGCACGCACCACCGGAGCCACCTCGGCACCGAACAGCTCGATCGAGCGCATGACCTGCGCATGCGGTAGCGACCCCACGATGAACTGCATCAGGAATCGTTCGTGCCCGAAGATCTCGTGCTGGAAGAGGATCTTCTCGATGACCTGTGCCGGGCTCCCCGTAAACGTGTGACCGTCGAGGCGGTGGCCGGCTTCGTAGGCCTCGCGCGTCATCGGTGGCCAACCCCGCTCCCGGCCGATGCGGTCCATCAGGAGTTTCGTCGCCGGCCAGGCCGCATCCGAGGCGGCCTGCGAATCGTCGGCCAGGAATCCGTGCGAGTTGATGCTCATGGGCAGGTGGCCGTGGCCTGCCTCGGCCGCGGCTCGTCGGTGCAGCTCAGCGAATGGAGCGAAGCGCGCCGGCTGGCCCCCGATGATCGCGAGCGCCATCGGCAACCCAAGCTGCCCGGTCCGGACTGCCGACTCAGGCGTCCCGCCTACGGCCACCCACACCGGCAGCGGGTCCTGGATGGGACGCGGATAGACGCCGCGATCGTCGATGGCTGGGCGGTGTCTTCCGGACCAGGTGATGCGTTCGGACGAGCGCAGGGCGATGAGCATCTCCAGCTTCTCGGCGAACAGGCTGTCGTAGTCTCGGAGGTCGTAGCCGAAGAGCGGGAATGACTCCACGAACGAGCCGCGCCCGGCCATGATCTCGGCTCTTCCTCCGGACAGGAGGTCGACGGTCGAGAATGCCTGGAAGACGCGCACTGGATCATCCGACGAGAGGACATTGACGGCGCTCGACAGACGGATCTGCGTCGGTGCGCTCGGCGATCGCCGCGAGGACCACTGCCGGCACGGAGATCGGGAAGTCGGCGCGGTGATGCTCGCCCACACCGAAGACATCGAGGCCCACCTCGTCCGCGAGTCGCGCCTCGTCGATGACATCGCGCAGCCGTTGCGCAGGGCGTGACGGTCGCGCCCGAAGCATCGGGCGTGATATCCCCGAAGGTGTAGAGGCCGAGTTCGAATGGGGGCATGGCCCCCATGGTAGGCGTGTGCCATCAGTCGGCGGTCCACCAGGCTTCGAAGGGCTCGCGAGCCGGGGATCCAGCTTGCTTGGCTGGCGCTCCGTTCCACGACCCGGGGTCTGCAAGGGGGCCGCACCCGCGTACATCACTGGACACAGGCTCCTCTCCACCCTAGCCTGATGGTGAATGCCTTCTCGTACGCGGATGGAGACCCTTTGGGCGCGGGCCCTGCTGCCATTGACTGGCACCGGGCTCCTCCTTGGCATCGTCCTTGAACTGGCTGGCCAGAACGAACTTGCGGTGTGGGCGTGGGCGCTCCCGTCTGTCCTCGTTGCCATCTGGTTGACCTTGTCCATCATCGGGGACCTCGTCAGAGGGCACGCCGGCGTCGACATCATCGCCGTCCTGGCGATCAGTGGCGCGCTCCTCCTGGGCGAGTATCTTGCCGCCGCCGTCATCGGCCTGATGCTGGCGACGGGCGAGTGGCTCGAGCGCTACGCGGAAGGCCGTGCCCAGCGAGAGCTGTCCGCGCTCCTCTCCCGTGCGCCTCAGACGGTGCGGCGGTACGAGGATCGGGAGCTCGTGGAGCGACCCATCGCGGCCGTCGACGTCGGCGACGACCTGCTGGTCAAGCCTGGTGAGGTCGTTCCGGTCGACGGTGTCGTGGCAGGCACGAACGCTGTCCTCGACGAGTCTGCCTTGACCGGGGAGTCCAGGCTGGTCGTTCACGAGGTCGGGGACCAGGTCACTTCGGGCACGGTCAATGCCGGCGCGCCGTTCGACGTCCGGGCGATCGCGACCGCGCAGGACAGCACGTATGCCGGGATCGTCCGGCTCGTCGAGTCTGCCCAGAAGGAGCGGGCCCCGTTCGTCCGCCTTGCGGACCGCTACGCCCTCTATTTCGTGCCGCTGGCGCTGTTCATCGCTGGCCTCGCGTGGCTCATCTCGGGCGATCCGGTACGTGCCCTCTCCGTCCTGGTGGTGGCCACGCCGTGTCCGTTGCTGCTGGCGGCACCGATCGCCATCGTCGCGGGCATCAGTCGCTCGGCCAAGCGGGGCATCATCATCAAGAACGGTGGTGCGCTCGAGGCGCTGGCTCGAGTGGTCGTCCTGCTCTTCGACAAGACGGGCACGCTGACCGCAGGTCGGCCGCAGCTGGCGGACGTCGTGACCGAGCCGGAGACGACGCCGGAAGAGGCGCTGAGGTTGGTGGCCTCCCTCGAGCAGGCATCGCCGCACGTCCTGGCTGCCTCTATCGTGAGCACCGCACGGCAGCGTGACATCGCCCTGGCGTTGCCGACCGATACGAATGAGTCGCCGGGTGCCGGTATCACCGGGCGTGTCGACGGGGCCATGATCGGCGTCGGCACCATCGACTTCGTTTCGCGTGGTGCCCACATCCCCGCATGGGCCCGCGAGGTACGGCGTCGTGCCAATCTCGAAGGCGCGAGCACGGTGTGGCTGTCGATCGACGGCAGAGTCGCAGGCGCACTGGTCCTCGACGACCCCATCCGTCCGGAAGCACCCCGAGTCATCCGTTCGCTCCGTCGCGCGGGGGTGACCCGTATCGCCATGGTGACCGGTGATCACCAGGGTGTCGCTGACCTCGTCGGTTCAGCCATCGGAGTCGACGCGGTGCTCGCCGAGCGAACGCCGACCGACAAGGTCCACGCGGTTACCGAGGAGCGCCGCACCGCCGACGGCTTGCTGGCGATGGTCGGTGATGGCATCAATGACGCACCCGCCCTGGCGGCAGCGGACGTGGGCGTGGCCATGGGGGCTCGAGGTGCGACGGCCAGTTCGGAAGCAGCCGACGTGGTCATCACGGTCGATCGCCTGGACCGGCTGCCCGAGGCCATCGCCATCGCTCGTCGTTCACGCCACATCGCCGTGCAGAGCGTCGTCGCGGGCATGGCCATGTCGATCATCGCCATGTTGGTCGCCTCGACCGGCGTCCTGCCTCCCGTCGCGGGTGCCATCGTCCAGGAGGCCATCGATGTGGTGGTCATCCTCAATGCACTCCGGGCGCTGACGGGGGGCACGGGAGCGATTCCGAAGCTGGCGGGTTGGTCGGATATCGCCAAGAGGATGCGGGCGGAACACCTCGAGTTCGTGCCCTCGCTGTCACGCCTCCGCTGGTTGGCCGACCGTCTCGGAACGCTCTCTCCACTGGAGGCTCAAGTCGAGCTCGAGTCGTCACGGGATTTCCTGCTTGGGACGCTCCTGCCACACGAGGAGCAGGAGGATCGCGACATCTTTCCACGGCTCGCTCGAGATGCCGGCTCCGATGACCTCACCGCAGCGCTCCATCGGACCCACGTCGAGATCTTCCACCTTGTTCGGCTCCTGGATCGCCTCATCTCGGAGACGACCGCGGTAGGCCCTGAGGCCGAGGATCTGACTGATCTTCGTCGCGTGCTCTACGGCCTTGACGCCATCCTGCGACTGCATATGGCCCAGGAGGACGAACTCTATGTGACGCTGGCCGACGAGGCCCCGGTGATCAACCAGCTCATCAATGTCTCGGGCTAGGTGCCTCGCGCGCAGCTCAGCCCTGCGCAGGGACCTCGACCTGGGCCTGGGTCGCGGTAGGCTCCTGCGGTGCGCGGCCCGGATCGGATGAAGGCACGACACGGCCCAGCAGAACGCGCACCGCTTGACGGCCCTTGCCCTTGAGGTCGACGTACTCCACCGGACCGAAACGGAAGGCATCGCCCGCGCTGATGGCGATGGCGTCAGTGACGAGGATGGAGCCGGGTCGACCAGCAGTCTGGAGGCGGCTGGCGAGATTGACACTGTCACCCCACACGTCGTAGGCGAACTTGCGCCGCCCGATGACGCCCGCCACCACAGGCCCGCTGGCGAGGCCTACGCGGATGCGGACCGGGTCGCCCGATGGCCAGCGACGCTCATCCATGGCCGTCACGAGGTCGAGGGCCATCTCCATCGCCCGCGCCGCGGGCCGATCCACCTCGATGGGCACGCCGGCTACGGCCATGTAGGCGTCGCCCACGGTCTTGATCTTTTCCAGGCCGTAACGGTCCGCGAGGGTGTCCATCTCCGAGAAGAGATCATCCAGCGTGACCACGAGGTCTTCAGGTGAGATCCGGCCGGCCTGCTCCGTGAAGCCAGCCATGTCGGCGAAGAGGATGGCTACCTCGGCGTGTGCATCGGCCACGGCCTGCCCACCGGCAGGCGCGTCGTGGCTTTCCTCGGCACGCTCCATGAGCCGCTCGGCGATCGCGCCGGGCAGGATGTTCAGCAGCAGGGTCCGGGAGCGATGCCGCTCGCGGTCGAGCTGGTACTCGCGCAGGAACAGGAGCCGCGTGGAGCGTTCGAGCGTGTATGCCGCGATCATCCCCAGCACGTAGAACGAGACAAGATAGAAGAGGGCCAGCAGGACCTGGGCATCCGCGGCCTCGGTGAAGACGTAGACGGCCCCCAGGTACAGGCCGATCATGGCGATCCCCGTGAATGCCATCAGCACGAAGCGGAGGCGAACGAGGGTGAACGAGAAGGTCATGATAAGGATGATCCCAACGTAGCCCAGGTCGAAGGGCACATCCGCCACGGCCGTGACGTAGATCGCCCAGACCAGCGCGTTGAACACGAGGACGAAGATCGCCGAGACTTCCCAGACTCGGATCGCGTAGCGCGTGAAGGTGACGCCAAGACCGACGAGTGCCACCGGGATCAGGATGGCCCACCTGACGAACACATCCACGTCAGACGTCTCCAGCGTGAACTGCCGGATGACCAGGCCCCACATCGCCCACGTGGCGATGCCCAGCACATAGGCGACCCGGATGCTAACGAGCATGCGCTCGAAGAAGTAGGCGTGGAACCCAGACTCCAGCCGCTCGTCGTGGAACCGCAGCGTGATGCGGTCCGAGGACCCTCCGGCCGTGGTGGGATCGGTCGCGCCCATCGTGGGAACCGGATCAGTGTCCACGTCCCCGGATGTCAGTGCTCTGGCTCGCAGCCCCACCGAACCATCCTCCGTCAACCTGGCGAGCGCGTCGCGTCAGCGCAGCGGGCCCAGCGCAGCAGGCCAGCGCACGTTCCGCAGGCGTCGAGCAAAGTGCTCGCGCTATCACACGATAGACGGTCGCCGGTGCACACGCCCACAGGCGGCCACTTGCCCTGGGCCGGGGCCGACCAGGCAGCGGCCGCCCGTGCCCAGCCGACGCATGGTCCGGGTCTCGGCCAGGCAGCCCGTGACCGACCGACTGGTGTCCGTCGCGATCCCACCGGGCATTCAGTCCCCTGAAAAGAACCTGGGAAGGAATGGACGATTGGCCACGAGGATGGCCTCCAGCAGGCTCGAGGCGAGGGCGTACGTGCCGATGAGGGGGTTGGCCATGAGCGCGCGCAGGGCGACCGAACGGTCTCCGGTCACAGCCGCCTCGACCGCCAACTGTTCGTATCCTTTGGCATGCTGGACCAGTCCGCGCAGCTCAGGCGGCAGAGGCATCTGTGGGATCGGATGCGCACCGTCGCGATCGATGCGAGCCGGGAGCTCGACGACCGCGTCATCGGGAAGGTCCGGGATGGCCCCGAGGTTGCGTGTGTCCACGATCTGCACATCGTCGGTACCGGCATGCAGCGATGCGATGAGCTGGACGGCTGCCTCACTGTAGAAGGCTCCGCCGCGTTCGGCCAGGAGGGCGGGCTTCTGGTTCAGGTTCGGATCGAGATACATCTCGAGCAGTTTGGCCTCGATGGCCTGCACCTCGGCTGCCCGGACGTGCTCGCCAGCCGACTGGTCGGCAAGGACCTCATCGGCGCAGTAGTAGTACCGCAAGTACGGGGAGGGCAACGCTCCCAGGGTCCGCAGCAGCTGAGCAGGCAACCCAGATTCTGTCGGCCAGCTCTTCGATCGCCGTCTCCAGTAGCTCCGGCAGCCGATCGACGCCGTCGACCCGCGCCGCGCGAATCCAGCTGAGGTGGTTCAGGCCCACGTGTTCGAGCTGGACCCGAGCCGGTTCGACACCGTAACGCGACGCGATCCATCGCTGCACGCCGATGGCCACGTTGCACAACCCCACGGCTCGATATCCGGCGTCGAGCAGGGCCTGCGTGACGATCCCTACCGGGTTGGTGAAGTCGACGAGCCACGCACCTGGAGCGGCTCGACGAGCCGTCTCTTCGGCGATGGACAACACCACAGGTACGGTCCGGAGCGCCTTGGCGAAGCCCCCAGCACCCGTGGTCTCCTGTCCGATCGCTCCAAATCGCGGGGGCAGCGTCTCGTCGGTAAGCCTGGCGGCCTGCCCTCCGACGCGAAGCTGGACAAGGACGAAGTCCGCGCCGTCGAGTGCCTCGGCTTGTGACTGGGTAAACGTCAGACGGCCGCCCCAGTCGGCCCGTTCGACCATCCGTCGAGCCAGTCCGCCGACCACCTCGAGTCTGGTGGGGTCGATATCGACCAGGACGAGCTCGTCGATCGCGAAGTCGTCCACATGACCAAGGAAGCCCTCGACCAGTTCGGGTGTGTAGGTGCTCCCGCCGCCCACGACCGCGACCTTCATGTTCATCGACCCGGCTCGACGGTGCCAAGACGTACTCCCGTGGATGGATGGAAGAGGTGCGCGTCGTCGAGGCGTGGGCGCAGCCAGACCTGCTCGCCATGGATGGGCCGGCTTCGAGCTTCGACCCGCGCCACGAGCTTCAACGTCCGACCATGGAACTCCGCGATCGAGAATACGAAGGCGTCCGGCCCAAGCTCTTCCACTACCTCCACATTGGCCTTGATGCCATGGCTCGCGAGCTCCATCGACTCGGGGCGCACGCCCACCACGACCGTTCGCTCCGGTCCGAGTGATTTCCGTGCGCCCGCGTCGAGCGTCATCGATGACTCGGCGACCCGTGCGGTCCCTGCCTCGTCGAGCGGCACGGTCATGAGATTCATCGCTGGTGAACCGATGAACGTCGCGACGAAGCTGTTCACAGGACGGTCGTAGAGCTCCCGCGGTGACGCACATTGCTGCAGGACGCCATCGCGCAGGACGGCCACGCGGTGGCCCAGCGTCATGGCCTCCGACTGGTCGTGCGTCACATAGATGGTGGCCACGCCCAGCCGGGCCTGGAGCGAACCGATCTCGGTGCGCATCTGGACACGCAGCTGGGCGTCAAGATTGGAGAGCGGTTCGTCCATGAGGTAGACGCTCGGTGAGCGGATGATGGCGCGACCCATCGCCACCCGTTGCCGCTGACCCCCTGAGAGCTGGTACGGTTTGCGGCCAAGGTACTCGCTGAGCCCCAACATCTCAGCGATCTCGGCCACGCGCCGTGCGCGTTCGGTCTTGGGCACCTTGGCCATCGACAGTGGAAATGCGATGTTCTCGGCCACCGTCAGGTACGGATAGAGCGCATAGTTCTGGAACACCATCGCGATGTCGCGGTTCTTGGGCGCCAGGTCCGTGACATCCCGATCGCCGATCCAGATGGCTCCGGCATCGACCTGCTCCAGCCCGGCGAGCATCCGCAGAGCCGTCGTCTTGCCGGAGCCAGATGGACCCACGAAGACCATGAACTCGCCATCGTCGATGTGCAGCTCGAAATCCAGCAAGGCGGCCACGTCTGACCCCGGATAGATCCGGGTGACCCGGTCATATCGAACGTCAGCCATCGTTCACGCTCCGTCGTGCATCTGCGGCATGAGCTCCGAACGCGAGGCGGCCGACCCTGCCCTCGACGACCACCCTCGCTCGGCCGCCGCCGTCTGCAGCGCGTGGTGTATGCGGTGGTGGGCAGGCCCATCTCCCCCGAGGTCATCGAGGCCGAGGAGGGCGGCGCCCACGATCGGCGGTGCGGCCACCGCGTGGACCGCGGCCGCGACGCCAAGCTGCCGGAGGCGCTCCCGAGCGGCATCGACCAGCTGACCGTCGGCGGCCTGCATCAGGCCGCCTCCCAGCATCACCTCCGGCACCGCTCCAGCCAGCTCGAGACGCGTTGCCGCCGTGCGCACGAACGCCACGACCTCATCGGCCAGCCGCGCCAGGAGGTCGGCCGCGACATTGTCCCCGCTGGCTTCCTGGAAGACCAGCGGTGCCAGCTCCCCGAGCCTGCGCTCGGGGATGGCTCGCGTGTGGACTGCCTCTGCCACCGCGTGAGGCGTGGCCAGGTCGAAATGGGCAGGAACCGCTGCCTCCAGGCTGGTCGCAGGACCGCGGCCGTCCTGGCTGCGTGCCGCAGCACCGAGTGCCGCGATGCCGAGGTCCATGCCTCCGCCCCAGTCACCGGTGATGGCGCCCAGCGACGGGAATCGCACGTGACGTCCATCCGGTCCGATGCCGACGCAGTTGATGCCTGAACCACAGGTGACGGCGATGCCCCAGCCGCGATCGGTGCCGGCTCGCAGGACCGCGAACGTGTCATTGTGAACGTCCACTCGTCGTGCCCAATCGAGCCCAACGACGGCGTCGAGCAAGCGACGCTCCTCGTCGGGGAAGTCAAGACCGGCCATCATCAGATGGGCGACATCCGCGATCGGCCCGCCGTCACGCTCGATCCCGGCCTCACCAAGGGCTTCGTCCAGCAAGGTGTCGAGCAGCCTGACACAACCCTCCAGCCCGATATGGTGCGGTGAACCCAGCGGCCCTCGAACGAACGCCAGGAGGGCGCCGTCCGAGCGGACGAGCGCGAGATCGGTCTTGGAGTTGCCGCCGTCGACGGCCAGGGCGATCGTCTCGCTCACGACCGGGTCCCTGTCACAGCCATCAGCCCTTGACCCCGGTCAGGGTCACGCCTTCCACGAAGACCTTCTGGGCAGCGAAGAAGAGCAGGATCACGGGCGTCATGACCACGAGCGTCGCCGCCATCGTCAGGGTCCAGTCGACCTGGTGCAGCGATCGGAAGCGCGACAGGCCGATGGACACGACCCAACTCTCGGGGTCGTGACCCGAGTACAGCAACGGCAGGAAGAAATCGTTGAACGTGAAGAGGATGGAGAACAGCGCCACCGCCGCGATGGCAGGTTTGGCCAATCGGACCACGACACGGGTGAGGATCCTCACCTCGCCACAGCCATCGACGCGCGCGGCATCGAGATACTCGTCCGGGATGGTGAGAAAGAACTGTCGCAGCAGGAAGATCGAGAAGGCGTCCCCGAACCAGTTGGGCACGATCAGCGGCACCAGGGTACCCACCAGATCCAACTTGGCCCACAGGATGTAGAGCGAAACCACAGTGATCTGTGGCGGCAGCATCATCGAGACCAGCACAAGCACGAAGACCGCGTCCCGTCCGCGCCACCGGATCCGCGAGAACGCATAGGCCACCGGGATGCTCGAGATCAGCAGACCCAGCGTCGCCAGGCCCGAGTAGATGGCCGTGTTGAGCGCCCAGCGCACCAGGGGGGAGCGCTGGAACACCTCCGCGAAGTTGCTCCACTGGAACGGCTCGGGCCACAGATCCCGAGAAAGCGCCTGATCGCGGGTCATCAGCGACGTCAGCAGGATGAAGATGAACGGGGCGATGAAGAGGATGGCAAAGACGATGAGCAGACTGTGGTTGGCTACTGCCATCAGCAGCTCGCGGCGACGCACCGCAGCCGGCCGCCTGCGCCTCTGGACCGTTCCGACGGTGGCGCTCGTTCGGACTGCGCTCATCGCATGGCACCGCCGTAGTGCACCCAGCGCCGTGAGTTGCGCAGGATGAGCAGGGTCAGACCCAGGGCGACGACCATGAGGAGGATGGCCATTGCCGCGGCGTAGCCCATCTGAAAGCTGCGGAAGCCGATCTGGTACATGAGGATGGGGTAGAAGAGCGTCGATCCCTGGGGATAGCCAAGCTCCAGCGTGGTGCTGTCGCCGGCCTGGGACGCCTGTCCCGCAGCGATCG
This sequence comes from uncultured Chloroflexia bacterium, assembly GCA_963764785.1. Classification (GTDB taxonomy): domain Bacteria; phylum Chloroflexota; class Limnocylindria; order Limnocylindrales; family CSP1-4; genus JAFMJV01. The sequence continues at coordinate 1,203,375 of CAVXTU010000001.1, forward strand.
AGGCGGCCACGTAGGCCTGGGTGAAGTACTGCATCGCCTCGATGACACTGATGATGATGATGAACAGGAGCACGGGGCTGATGGTGGGCAAGGTGACCCACCGGAAGCGTTGCCACACGCCCGCGCCGTCAAGCTCGGCCGATTCATGCAGATGCCGTGGCACATCGAGTACTGCCGCCAGGAAGATCACCATGGCGTTTCCGATGCCCCACACCGAGAGGATGGCCAGCGAGATCTTGGCCCAGTCGGGTGACTGGAACCACAGCGGCCCTTCGATCCCTGCACTACCCAGGAGTGTGTTGACGGGACCAGTCGCCGGGTTCAGCAGGTACACGAAGCCTAGCGTGGCCGCCACCGGAGGGGCCAGGGCGGGGAGATAGAAGACGGTCCGGAACACTCCGACGCCTCGCCGCGCCCTCGCCAGCATCATGGCGATGCCGAGCGCGAATACCACCCTGAGCGGGACGGCGACAGCGACGAACCACAGCGTATTGCCGATGGCCGGCCAGAGTTGTCGGTCCTTGAAGGCCAGCCGCTCGTAGTTGCTGAGGCCGATCCATGCCGGGTCGGCGAGCAGGTTGTAGCGAGTGAACGACAGGTAGACGGTCACCAGCATCGGGATGGCGATGAAGATCGTGAAGCCGATGAGCCACGGGCTCAGGAACAGGAGCACCAGGCCACGCCGACGCCACGCGGCTGCGGCCTGGGCTCTGCGACGATCACGAACCGGGGCATCAGCGACTGAGCTTGTCGCGGTGGCGCCGGCCCGCGTCATCCCTGCTCGACCTACCCGCCAGCCTGCGCGAGCTGATCGTCGATCTGCTGGTCGAGATCGGTCAGGCCGGCCTGCAGGTCGGGCACATTGCCGGCCTGCCAGCGGGAGACGAAGTCGTTGACCAGGTTCTGATAGGCAGACCCTACCGCCGTCACTGGCGTGGTGCTCGACGCTGGATGAGCGAAGATGTCCAGGAACGTCGCGAAATGCTCATCCGGGATGAGGTCAGGCGACTGGCCTGATGACTTGGTCGACGGCACGTTGCGAAGCCCGTTGGACAGCTTCGCCAACGCGGCGTCATCGGTGGTGAGGTATTTGACCAGCGCCCAGGCCTGTTCCTTGTTGGCGGCGTTGCCTGGGATGCCGACGATCGTGCCGTTGATGTAGCCGGAACCGTAGAGGTCCGGCTGCTCGTCATCGACCGGTACCGGGGCGGTGCCGTAGTCGAGGTCCGGCGCTTCGCGACCGATGAAGGCGACACGCCACTCACCGTCGATATTCATGGCCACCTTTCCGGTCTCGAAGGCATTCGAGGCAGAGAACTCGTCACCTGCGCCGGCTCCGAATTGGACCAGGTCTTCATAGCCGTACCAGTCGACCAGCTCCTTCTGCCACTGCAGCGCCTTGGCCCACGCGGGATCGCTTCCCAGGACGGAGCCACCGTCCGCGTCGACCCAGTCCGCGCCGAACATCGTGGCATAGCGCGAAGGCGTGTTCTGATAGAACCCGAGCAGGGGGTCGAAGCCCACGACGGCTAGCGACCCGTCCTCGTTTCGCTGGGTGAGCATCTTGGCGTAGTCGGTGAGTTCGGTAATAGTGGTTGGAGGACCGTCGATGCCAGCCGCGTCGAACAGGGCCTTGTTGTAGTACAGCCCGTAGGCGTCCGCTAGCAGCGGTAGGGCGCAACGGGTGCCATCGAACTCGGTGTAGGCCAGCGTCGCTTCTGCAAAATCGTTCATGTCTACGCCGTCACGCTCGAGCCAGGGCCCGAGATCCTCGAAGCCGCCGGGCGCGCAGAACTGTCCCACGTTGCCCGATTCCCACGAGACGGCGACATCTGCCGTCTCCCCACCCCGCAGCCCAGCGATGATCTGGTCATCGGTGACGTCGGTCGTGACTTCGATCGTCAGTTCCGGATGCATGGCGGCGAAGTCATCGATCACCGACTGCACGAATGGAGCCTCCTCCGATCCGAAGGGGATCCAGACCTTGAGCGTCGCCGGCTCGAGCGGAGCCATTGACTGCCCGGCCACGGGTGCGCTAGCCCCGAGCGCCATCGCCATGATGGCTACGCTGGTTAGCAGACGTCTCATGGGAGCCTCCTCCTGTTTACGCGGTCTACAGTTAGTAAACCTTACGAACCTGAGGATAGAAGTTGGCACAGGCGTGCGTCAAGTCGGGAAAGACGCGGTCCTCCCAGACGTTCACAGCTCAAGGCGTTAAAGTCCCTTACGACATGGTATCGACTCAACGCTCGGTCGCCGCGATCCCGCCGCTCCTCAAGGATCTCAACGAGCGGACTGTGCTGGAGACGATCCGAGCGGAAGCCCCCATCTCGCGGGCGGAGATCTCGCGGCGTGCCCGGATCTCCAAGCCGACGGTGTCGATCGCGCTGCGGTCACTCGTCGATGCGTCGCTGGTCCGTGAAGTCGAGCACGACCCGGGAGGCGGGCGCCGCTATGGTGCCGTCTTCTTCGAGCCCGTTCCTGAGGCGGCCCTGGTCATCGGGCTCGACCTTGGGGCCAGGTTCCTCCGTGGGGCGCTGTGCGATCTTCGCGGCGAGGTTCGTGCGCGGCAGGACGTGGAAGTCGACGGTGCCGACGTCATCGAAGTGCTTCGATCGATCACGTCGCTGAAGGCCGGGTTGCTCGCGGCCTCGGGACTCAGTGAAGGTGCGGTGGATGGGGCGGTGGTGGGAGTCCCGGGTGCGGTCGACGACGCATCACGTGTGCACTTGGCGCCTCGCGTCCGCGGGCTTGAGGACATGCAGCTCGGCACGGAGCTCTCGGGTCGGCTCGGTGTGCCGGTGACCGTCGAGAACGATATCAATCTCGCTGCGCTGGGCGAGCGCTGGCGGGGCGTCGCACGCGGTGTGGACGACTTCGTCTTCCTGTCCGTCGGGACAGGTCTCGGCGCCGGCCTCGTCCTGCATGGTGAACTGCATCGCGGGGCTCATGGTGCGGCCGGCGAGGTCGACCTGGTGCTGGCTGGCCGGAAGCATGAGCTGGATCCATCCGCCGGTGCGATCTCCGTCCTGGCAGCCCGGTTGGCCACCGATCTCGGGTTGCCCCGGGGGCTTGGCTCGTCGTTCGACCCTCCTGAGGTCTTCGCCAGTGCTCGGCGGGGTCATCCGGTCGGCCAGGCCGTCGTCGAGGAAGAAGCCCGACGCATCGTGCTCCATGTCGTCCCCATCGCAGCCGTCGCGGACGTATCGCTCGTCGTGCTCGGCGGTGGCGTCGGGGTCAACGGAGACCTCTTGCTGGCGCCCGTTCGGGAGCAGCTCGAGCAATGGCTGCCATATCCGCCACGAGTCGAGATATCGAGTCTGGGTGAGACGGCGGTGCTGAGTGGCGCACTGTCGGTGGGGCTCACTGCTGCCCTGGACAACGTGTTCGACAACCGGAGCCGAGCAGGGCGAACCTAGCCGTGATGGCGCGCCCCTCAACGTCGATCGGCGGCGACCTGTTCTCACCCCATCGCGAGTTTCCACAGCTCGTACTCCGGTGGACCGATCTCGTGCACAACATCCGCGTCTTCCATGCATATTGCGAAGCTGGCGGTGCGGTCATCGCTCCCCATGGCAAGACGACGCTAAGTTCGGAAATCATCTCGGTCCAACTGGATGGCGGGGCGTGGGGCATGACCGTGGCAAGTGCCAGGCAGGCACGTCTGGCGCGAGAATTCGGGGCGACCCGGATCCTGGTCGCGAACGAGGTGGTTGGCTCCGCAGAGATCGCTTCGATCGTTGACCTCGCGCGCGATCCCGAAGTCACGATCCTGGTCCTCGTCGACAGTCCGGCCGCGGTAGACATCGCAGCAGGAGCGGTCGCCAGCGCGCGGCTCTCGGCGCCTCTCGGTGTTCTGGTGGAGATCGGAGCGCATGGTGCTCGTGGGGGCGTCCGCGATGCTGCCGCGCTCGAGGCGACGGTGGAGGCGGTACTGGCCCGACCCGCGCTGGCTTTGCGCGGCTTCGAAGCCTACGAAGGCGTTCTTCCTCCGCTGGTCGCTGTCGACCGATTCCTGGACAGCGTGGCCACGCTCATCGAGGTGTACCGCGACCGCATCCATGGCTCACCGCCGATCGTGACTGCAGGTGGCAGCGTCTATGTGGACAGAGTCCTCGCGCGACTGGGTCCGGCCCGGTTGCCGGGCTGGCTGCTCATCATCCGGGCCGGAGCCTATGTCAGCCATGACTCGGGACACTACGAACGCTGGTCGCCACTGTCCGCGGCATCTCACCGCTTCGTCGGTGGCGAGCCGCTACGACCGGCCCTTGAACTCTGGGCCAGTGTCCTTTCCCTGCCTGAACCGGGACTGGCCATCCTGGGTGTGGGACATCGCGAATCACCTGGCCGGCTCGATCTGCCGAGACCGTTCGCGGCCCGTTCTACGGATGGCCATTTCGTCCCAATGGGTGCTGACACACGCGTATCCGCGATGGACGACCACCATGCGTACGTGACCGTACCGGCAGACCTGCCGCTTCGCGTCGGCGACCACGTCGGGATGGGCATCTCACATCCCTGCGAAGCGTTCGAGCGCTGGCGCACCATCGCGACCATCGATGACGATCGACATGTCATCGGCGAGATACACACGCACTTCTGACACCGAGCGGACGCCCTTGCGGGCAATGCGGCCCAGCCAGGATACGGCAGACCCTCAGAGCCTATGCTCAGTCGTGTGCTCCACGACCTCCATCGGGTGCCTGCGTGCGGCGTCAGCCAGGCAGTGGAGCAGATCCGTCCGTGCTGGCATCGCGATAGCGGTCCATCCCCGCGGTCAGGATGAGCCGCTCGCTGGCGGTCATGACGCAACCCTCGTAGTCAGGGATCGAAGCCAGCCATGCGGCAGCCTCATCGCCCATCGCGAAGGCCGCAGTAGCGTAGGCATCCGCCAGCGCCAGCTCGGGACCAACGACCGAGACGCTGAGCAGCGACTCCATGGTGGCGACCCCCCGTGGGTCGACGATATGGTCACCACGCTCGTAGCTGCCAGAGGTGGCCACGGCCATGTCGGTCCCGCTGACGACGAGCGCGATGGCGTCCCGCTGCCAGGGGTGCTGGATGCCGATGCGCCAGACCTGGCTCGGTCCGGGTCGCCCGGCGACAAGGACGTCCCCACCCGCATTGATGGACCAGTCGGTGACACCGGCGGCACGCAGCGTGGAACCCGCTCGGTCGACCGACCAACCCTTGACCAGGCCGGTTGGATCGAGCAGCCCATCGTCACGGTGAGTCCGGATATCGAAGGCGCCATCGCTGAGGACCCAGACCGCTTCACAGGCATCGATCACCTCGCTGATGTCCGGGTGAGCCTCCGACTCCCGCAGCTCCCCACGGGCCAGACGGCTCATCTCGCTATCCGGTCGCCACAGGCTGAACCGCTCATCCACCTCCCGGAACCAGGCGAAGATCGTGTCGAGCAGATCCTCGTGGTCGCCGCCATGGGCCAACTCGACCCGGATGGCCGTACCCATGATCTCCTCCACTCGCAGGACCCGATCGCTCGATCCCCGGCTGGCCATCACCATCTCGTGGGACTCGGGTACCTGGTGCGTTGCGGTCATCTCAGCCGGGCTGGTTGATGGAGGCGGTGGCCTGATCGAGTGCTGACTGCAACGACATCGCATAGCCGGTGCTGGTGTAGGTCGCGCCGGAGATGAGGTTGATCCTGGCGCTCTGCGCTTGCAGTGTTTCCTGGCGGAGCATGGGCTCCACGACCCGGCTGATGCGGGCGGAGTAGGAGCGGTCAGAGGGAAGCTGGAGCGCCTGGATATCGGTGATCCCGGATGCGTCGACGGTGACCTCGACCTGGACTGGTCCGTAGGGCGTGCGTACCGTCTGGCCCGTCACGACGATCGGTCCGGGCGGCTCCGTGGCCGGAACCGGCGTCGGCGGCTCCGTGGCCGGCGTCTTGGTAGCGGGCGGCTCAGTGGCCGGTGGCAGCGTCGGTGGCTCCGTGGCCGCCGGCAGGGACATCGATTGGGCAACAGCCGAGGCATCGCCGACCAGGCTGAAGCTGTCGGTACCGTCCGTACCGGCGAACATCTCGGACGGCGTCCTGAAACTGAACATCAGGGCCATCGCCGTGGCCGTCAGCGTCAGCGCGGCGAGCCCGCGACGAGGTACCCGACCAGGCGGCCGGGGGTTAGAAGGCGAAGCGTTCCGCATGGACTTGGTCTCCTCGCAGGCCGAGCTTCCTCAGGCTGCTGCGTACAAAGCTGATGAACCCTTCCGATCCGCTGACGAACACATCGCGGCTGCCGACATCGGGAACCAGGCTGGCGATCGCTGCCGGCGCGAGCGGTTCGCCGCCGAGCGCGGGATCGGAACGACGACCCACCAGGTAAAGGACCCGGACGTTTCGCGATGCCGCGATGGTGTCGAGCTCAGCTCGGAACGTGACGTCCTGCCAGGATGAGGCACGGTAGACGAGCACCACGTCGCCGTGATCGCGCGGAAGCTCGTCGAGCATGGCGCGCAACGGCGTGATGCCGATGCCGCCTGCGAGGAACAGCGCCGATCCTCGCGTCAGGCGATCTGCGGTGAAAGAACCGTAGGGACCTTCAGCGAAGACGCGCACCCCAGGGCGCAGGTGTTGTGCCAGGTCGGAGTCGATTCCCTGGCCCTTGATGGTGATCCGCAGGTAGCGCCCGTCCGGCATGGCTGAGAGGGAGTAGGGATGTGCCCGCCACCAGCCACCACCGGTCAGGAAGCGCCACTGGAAGAACTGGCCCGCTCGGGCCTGGAGCGATCCAAGGTCTCGGCCCGTGATGTACGCAGACACCACGCCGGGTCCCTCCTGAGCCACGTGCGCGACGACCAGCCGATGCCGCAGGTTGAGCACGATCGGAGCAGCCACCCTGAAGGCCAGGATGAGACCGAATGCGATCGCGTACAGCGCCAGCCAGTAGCCCAAGGCGACCGGATCATCGAGGAAGTCGGTACCGACCACCAAGGCATGCAGGAAGGCTAGGGCGATCCCGATATAGGCATACAGATGGAGGCCGTACCAGGTCTCGTACGAGAGGCGATTGCGGACCCAGCGCATGGAGCTGAAACCCACCGCCACGAAGGCCACGAAGCCCACGGTCGCCATCAACACGTACGGTTCATCGACGACCAGGGAGATGAACTCGTCGATCACGCCGCGGCCCGCCGCCGCGCCCCAGCCGATGGTCGTGAACACGAAGTGGCCGGTGATGAGCCAGACGCAGGCAAAGCCGACCCAGCGGTGCCAACCGACCAGGCGATCGGTACCCACACGCTGCTCGAGCCACGGTGTGCGAGACAGCAGCACCAGCTCCAGCAGCGCTGCGAAGGTGCCTAGCAAGGCCGTCAGCTGGCCCGCCGCGGTGGCCGTGCCGGCCACCGTCCCGACCTGCTCCAGTCCGCCGTGACGGAGCCACATGACGGTGATGAGCAGGAGGTTGGCGGCCACCACGAAGAGCAGGTCGGTGGGACCGATCGACCATGAGCGACGGGGCACGGTACGGCGCGCCGAGGCGGCGAACTTGGTCGTGCCTTGGACCACGTTCATCGTGCGATATCGGCTGGCCGGACCCCGAGCGTGACGTCCAGCTGCCGGGCCTTGCCATCGCGCAGGACCGTCAACTGCACATTGTCCCCGGGTTCGTGTCCAAGCAGGGAGACGTCAAGCTGATGCGTCGAGTCGATGGGCTGACCGTCGATCTGGCTGAGGATATCGCCCTCCTTGAGCCCTGCCAGGTCGGCTGGACCGCCACTGATGACGCCGGACTGGCCGGATTGCGCGTCGCCCCGGATGAGGACACCGCTGTCCACCGACAGCCCCTCGTCCTGGGCTACCTGGGCGTTGATCTCGGTGAAGTAGATGCCGAAGTACGGCCGCCGGATCGGATCGCCGGCGAGAACCTGTTTGACGATGGGCTTGGCCAGGTTGATGGGGATGGCGAAGCCGATGCCCTGGGTGCCCCCAGCAACCGCGGTATTGATGGCGATGACATCGCCGCTGGCATCGAGCAGGGGTCCACCGGAGTTCCCGGGGTTGATGGCTGCGTCGTGCTGGATGAGGTGGTGCAGCGATTTGGGTGCATCGATCCCATATTGGTCACCCACCACGATCTCGCGTTCCAGTGCGCTGACGATGCCGGCCGTCACGCTGCCCGGGAGATCGCCTTCCGGATTGCCGATGGCCACGGCCAGTTCTCCTACGCCCACGGTCGACGAGTCTCCGAGGGTCGCTGCCGGCAGGTCGGTGACGTCCACGCTCAGGAGCGCCAGGTCGGTCAGCGTGTCGACCCCTTTGAGGGTGCCTTTGAGTTCGCGACCATCGGCGAGGTACACGGTCAGGTCGCTGCCGTCGCCGACGACATGTCGATTGGTCAGGATCAGCCCGCTGGGGTCCACGATGACCCCTGAACCTGCGCCCTGTACTGAGAACCCGGTCGAGGTTGGAGCGGTGCTTCCGGTCACGATGGCAACGACGGCCGGCCCTGCCCTCTTGGCGATGTCGCTGACCAGGTTCGTCTCGGTCGTGGTGGCGGCGAGCTCGGCGGACGCGCCGGATGCGACCGCCGCGAGGTCGGCCGATGCGGTGACGGCGGCCGGCGCTGTGGCGGTCGCACCAGAGTTCATGGCTCCCGCGGTGACCGCGCCTCCGGCGAGTGCTGAACCCAGGCACAGTGCCAGGGCCGTGGTTAGCCCCACTCGACGCGCGTGCGAGGGTCGCGATGGCGCGGCCTGCGGGTAGACCGGTGGCCCGTTGAAGGGCGCGGGTGCACTGCTGGACGGCTGTTCGGTCGTTGGTCTGTATGTCATGAGAGCGAAGCCTCTTCGGGATTTCGTGGCACAGCGGAGGCTTGCACCTCCAGGTCGGGAGATCCGCGATCGCCCGAGCCTGAGCCCGTTGTACGGGTCAGACATGAGAACCGTCTGAGAATCAGGCTCGATGTGCCGAAATCGGTCGATCTCGGCTGGGAGCCTACCGAGCGGGGGGTTCGGCTTCGGGCGCGTTACCTGGGTCCGTGAAGGTTGAAGCCGGGGACGGGGAGGATCCTGACAGCGGGAGGTGCACACTGAACCGAGCCCCACCATCGGGGCGGTTGCTGACGGCGATCCGACCTCCATGGCGCAGCACGATCGTGTCGGCGATGGCCAGGCCCAGGCCGGCTCCATCACGCTGTTGTCCGCGGCCGCGCCAGAACCGATCGAAGACATGTGGGAGGTCCGCCGGGTCGATGCCCGGGCCTCTGTCCTCCACCACGATGGTGGCCTCGGGTCCCTCCGGGTACACGCGCACGTCGACCGTGCCCCCCGGAGGGCTGTGGCGTACCCCATTGTCGGTGAGGATGGTCACCAGCTGGCGGATGCGGAGGCGGTCGCCACGCACCATCACCGGCTCGGGGTCGATCGCGATCTTCACGCCACGGCCGCTGGCTGGCCCGGACATCGCCCCGGCAGCGTCTGCCGCGACGTCTCCGAGCTCGAGTGGCTCGAAGTTCAGGTCGAGGACCCCGGATTCGGAGCGGGCCAGGAGCAGGAGGTCGTCGACCAGGCTGGTGAGGTGGATCACTTCCGCCTCGATGTCCACCAGCGCCTCGCCGACAGCCTCGACCGGCTGATCGGCGTGAAGTCGCAGGTCCTCCACGCTGGTCCGGATGACGGTCAGTGGTGTTCGCAGTTCGTGGCTGGCGTCGGCGGCGAAGTCGCGCTGTCGGCGCAAGGCCCGTCGCTGGGCGGCCAGCGACTCGCGGATCGGCACCAGGGCGCGGTCCGAGTAGAACGCCCCGGCGATCAGCGCCACCAGGATGGCCGCTGCGCCCCCCGCGATGAAGACCTCGAGCATGAGGTCGAGTGTGCCCTGCTCGGCCACACGGTCCTCGACCACCTGGATCGTGTCGATGGGCACGCGACCGAGATCGCGGCTCACGACTGAGCCACTCAGGGGCAGGCTCAGCACGCGAAAGGGCACGTCATCGACGACGACACTGCGAACGTCCCGGCCATCGACATGGGCGGTCATCATCGACGACTCGTCTGGAAGACCCTGAGGGCCATCGAAGGGTGGCCGGAAGACGTGCCCATTTGTCGCCACGAGATAGGCGAACGTTCCCGAGCTGGCTCCGCCCATGACCAGCTGCAGCGGTGGCATGTCATCGAGGTCCGTGGGTCCCTCCGGGATGACCTGGGCCAAACGAGCCTCGAGTCGAGCGACGCTGGCAGCTTCGAGCCGACTACTCACGACGCCATAGAAGGTCGTACCCAGGATCAGCAGGATGACCAATGTGATGCCGCCGCTCCAGGCGGCCAGGCGCCAGCGGGCACGCCGCAACAGCGACGCATCGTGGGCCATCGTTTGGCGCTCGATCTCGTCGGGTTCCACCGAGAATTGGCTGTCGGCCCCTGAGCGATCAGTCGTCATCGAGTCGGTATCCATACCCTCGAACGGTCACCAGCAGCCGCGATGACTCCCCCAGCTTCTCGCGGAGGTAGTGGACGTACGCGTCGACCGCATTGGGTGTCACGGCTGAGCCATACGGCCAGGCATGGTCCAGCAGCTGGTCACGACTCAAGACCTGGCCAGGATGTCGCAGGAAGCACTCCAGCAGTGCGTGCTCGCGCGGACTGAGATCGACCGCCCGGCCGTCGACCGAAACGCTGTGCGTGGTCTCCTCGATACGGATGGGACCGACCGCCAGGACCGTCTCCGGGCGCGGCGCGGCGGCCGTATTGCGACGACCCAGGGCTCGCACCCGTGCCGCCAGCTCGGCGAAGGCGAACGGCTTGACGAGATAGTCGTCCGCTCCGGTGTCGAGCCCGGTGACCCGGTCGGCAACGGTGTCACGAGCCGTCAGCATCAGGATGGCGACTGGAAGCATCCTGGAACGGATGGCCCTGGCCACATCGAAGCCGCTCATGTCGGGCAGGCCGACATCGAGGATGACGGTGTCGATGCCGTGGCCGAGTTCGGCCAGCTCCAGGGCCTCCCCGCCTGTGGCGGCCGATTCCACCACGTGCCGCTCCTCCTCGAACATCCGTGCCAGCAGGTGTCGGAGGCGATCGTCATCCTCGACGAGGAGAAGGTGCATGCGATGAAGCGTAGCGCGAGTCGCTGAGAATCCGATGAGAGGACGCGAGCGATCAGGCCGTCGAGCCCATCGAGCCTCGCTGACGAGGCCGTCGCAGCATCCGCTGCAAGGCGTACGGACTGACGAGCTCCGCGGTCAGCCTGAGCCGTCGCCTCCGCCGAGCGATCCCGGGACGCTCGAGCGAGCCGCCTTCTCGGCGGTCACCTTTGACCCGACCGAGAGGACGACGCGGTAGGCGACCAGGAAGACGACGGTCGCAGTCATGACCATGTAGCCCCAAAAGACCCATGCCGCCTGGGTGTCCGAGCCGGCCATGAGTCCGTGAGCCGTCGCCCCGACGAACGCGAGGAAGGACAGATACGGCAGATCGGCCAGCACCGATCCTGGGCGAGCGGAAGCCGCGCCACAAGTACGTCAATGGTCGATCTCCTGGTACCGAGTCTTCGGCGTCCGAGTCTCCGCATTCCGAGCGGCTCGTACACCCGACCCGACGTACCCTGGGGACTAGCCCCTAACGGACCCGGCCGGTCGTAGGGGTGACTGCCGGCCAAGGACCGCTGTCGGAGCTCGGTTGTTCGGAGCCGACACGACGCCGCGCGGTGTCAGACGTATCGCCACCGACACGCACCTCATGATGCCAGCGTGGCCGGATCCATCTGCCGGATGGAGAGTCGCGTCCCGGCCACGCTCACCGCCGCGACCCACCCAGACGGCACATCGAGCTGCTCGACCACGAACGGCGCCCTACCCAGCTGGCCGCGCCAAGGCCCGTCAGGGCCCGCTGTCTTGTCGCCGACCTCGAACGAGTCGAGAGGGACGGACAGGCCCATGCCGAAGGTCTTGACGACCGACTCCTTGCGTGTCCACAGGGCCAGGAAGGCCTCGTTCCGGAAGGCGCGCGGCACTGTGCGCAGGAACTGCCGCTCCTTGTCGGAGAAGAGCCCGTCGGCCAGCTGGAGGACATCGTCGAGCGTCCGCACCCGCTCGACGTCGACACCGACATGTCTACGCGCCACGGCCACCAGGCTCAGGCCACCCGAGCGCGACGTGTTGAACATGACTCCGTACCCAGGGTCGATCTCCGGCTTGCCATGGGCCGCTGCACGGATGTCGATGTCGGTCGGCGCCACTCCGAGATAGCGCGCCAGCACACGCCGTGTGAAGGCGTGATGCGAGATGAACCTGGCTCGGTCCCGTTCCATGCGGAAGCGTTCGGCGCGGGCTCGCTCCGGATCATCAAGCAGGGCGAGGGCTTCGGCCGGGGCATCTTCTCCGTGGAGCGGCGAAGACCAGACGTGGACCTCGTACGCGTCCGGCACAGAAAGGGGCGGGCGGAGGCTTCCGGGGCGGCTCGGCCTGCAGGCTATGGTCATGAAGGGTCACCGATCCTGTCGATAGCGATGGCACCGACGCCGCCACGCCTGAGACACGGCCATACATGGTCAATCACCCACGATTCATACCATCTTTGTACCGCCGGCAGTACTAGGACCAACCTCACCGAACCGCTCAGACTTCGTCCGGACCTTGGCCCATCACACAGATGCTCGCATGACATGCGGCAGAAGGCGCTGATGCGAGCGCGCTGGCGAACATGCGGCCGAAGAAGTCGGCTCGGACCCGGACTCCGGGGCCTCGTCCTGGAGTTCGGGCATCCGCTGACACGCGCTGCAACGGCCCGCCGCGGAGCCTCTGGAACAGTCCATCGACATGACATTCGGCACGTTGTGGCCAGCCGGGCAGCGGAGTAGCGTTCTTCTGCCAGGTCCCGCGCGAAGGCAACCCTCAACGGGTCGACGCGGGGCCACGGGAGTCTGAAACATGCGTGTCGTCGCCTGGGTCTTCGCGATGATCATCGCGGCGGTATCGAGCGTCCCGGCAGCGGCCGTTACGGCCGCCCCGGCCGCCACCCTTGTCGCCGATCTCCATCCCACGGGCGGCTCCGGGCCACAGGGGTTGACCAGGCTGGGCCAGTCGGTCTTGTTCAGCGCCACCGACGGAGCGCACGGGCGGGAGCTGTGGGTGACCGACGGTACCTCGCTTGGCACCCACCTTGTACGTGACATCCGTCCGGGCAGCGGCGGCTCCGCGCCGCGCTCCCTCACGCGGGTCGGTAAGCAGCTCTACTTCAGTGCCAACGATGGCAGCCACGGCCGCGAGCTCTGGGTCAGCGATGGAACAAGCAAAGGCACCCGACTGGTCAAGGACCTCACCACCGGTACCCAGGGCTCCGGGGAGTTGCAGATCGTGGGCCTCGGCGGCAGCGCGTACTTCAGTCGCCAGTACCAGGACCTCTGGCGAACGAACGGCACCGCAGCCACGACGCGAATCGTGCGAATGTTCAAGGACATCGACCTCGGGGGCTCCGCCGTGATGCGCTCGAAACTCTATTTCAGCGCTGATGGCGCACTCTTGAAGACGGATGGCACCGGCTCCGGCACCAGGCGCATCTCGCCCAAGTGGCTGGACGTCGCTGGCCTGACTCGCTTCGGTCGCCATCTCTTCTGGGCCGGTGCCATCTACCCGCTGGCCGCTGCGTCGACCGTTGACACCGGCCCCGGCCTCTTCCCGCCAAGCCTTTGGTGGACGGACGGCACCCGGTCTGGCACGGGGAAGATCGGCGCCATCAACGCGACCGAACCCTTCGCCGTCCTCGGAGGCGCCGTCTATTTCGATGGCTGGACCAACGGCAGCGGCGTGCGGCTCTACCGCAGTGACGGCACCAGGGCTGGCACGGGCAAGATCGTGCCCCGCGTAGCCCCACTGCCCGAGATGCAGAAGCATGTGGGGAGCCTCTGGACGACCACCTCCTCTCGATCGCTGCCATGGCGTGATGAACTCTGGGTGAGCGATGCGACCGCTGCAGGCACCTTCCTCGTACGTGGCGGCACGGCCGGTTGGTTCACATCCGACGACACCCTCGAATCCATCGGGCTGGATGGCCGTCTCTGGTTCGCGGCCGGTCCCGGCGAGGATGATGGCACCGAATGGAAGCTCCTCGACCACGAGCTCTGGAGCAGCGACGGCACCACGGCCGGAACGATCGAGGCGGTCGACATCAACCCCACCGGCTCGTCCGATCCCCGCGACTTCGTCAAGCTCGGTGACGCACTTCTCTTCGGTGCCAACGATGGTGAGCATGGGCGCGAACTCTGGATGGTCACGCCATAGGCGGGGTCCGGAGGCCCGCCGGGCACCACCGACGGGGATCCGTCATGATACTGGAGCAGGTCTTGGCCGCGCGCATCCTGATCGGGCTACGCGGCCGGCGAACCCTCGTGCAGGTCCGGCGGCGCCGACCGCCGGGAACGTGTCAGCACGTATGCGATGAGCATGCCCACCACGATGGCTCCCGCGAGCGCTGCCACGACCGCCGCCGCCGCGTCCTGCTTCACGGCGATGCCGAGATATGCCCAGATGATCACAAGTGCATACGCCCAATCGGCCTCGCGCAGGAGCATCACGGCCGCGATCACCACGCCAGTGGCCAGGACGATCACTGTCCAGAGGTCCTCTCCGAGTGGATCGCCTCGGTAGCCCGATCGGTACAGCATCTGGGAGATGTTGGCGATGGTGGCGACCGTGATCCACCCAAGGTAGACGGAGAACGGGAGGGCCACCAGCCAGCGGTCGGCCCCGCTACGTCGCCGCACCGGGCGGAGGCGCACGTAGATGGCGATGAGCGTCACCAGCAGGCCCAGCATGACCGGCACGGTCAGCTCGAAGATCTCGTACTGCCACAGGACGACCCAGAGTGCGTTCAGGATGCCGGCCACCGCAGGCAGGTAGCCGATCGAGCGGAGTGCCGGGTTGGTGCGGTTTCGTGGCAACGCCTGCCACACGACGAAGACCGCCAGGAGCAGATAGATGACGCTCCAGATACTGAATACGTAGTTGGCCGGCGTGACGAGGACCGGAAAGCGGTCCGAGATCTCCGCCGTGGTGAGGCCATTGAGCGGCAATGCCACCGCTGCCCCGTTGATGACCACGGTGACAAGGTATGCGATGACATTGGCAAGTTGCCGCTTGACGTCGGCGTCCATCGTGAACCTCCATCTATCCATGTACATGCCGATGATGCGGTATCTCGGCGGCGCCAGCAGATGGGCACTCCCACCCCCGCCTGCACCGGTACCTGGATGTCCTGACCATGGTGCGCGCACTCGGAACTGGCGTCGCGCGGCGTACACTCAGCCCATCCACTCCACAGGAGATGAACGATGGACCACGAAGCCACAGCCCGGCGGTTCTACGAGCTGGTCAACTCAGGGGATCTCGATGCCTTCGGCGAGGCGCTGGCAGACGATTTCATCGAACACGAGGAGACGCCGGGCCTTGCTCCGACCAAGGAAGGCGTCCTCGAGTTCTTCCGCATGTACCGTGCCGCGTTCCCTGATATGCGCATGGAGCCGGAGGATGTCCTGGTGAGCGGTGACAAGGTCACCGTCCGGGCCAGGGTCACCGGGACGCACCAGGGCGAGATGATGGGCATGCCTGCGACCGGTAAGCATGTCGATGTGCAGCTTATCGATATCATGCGCTTCGGCGATGACGGCCTTGCGCACGAACACTGGGGTGTCTTCGACATGATGGCCATGATGCAGCAGCTCGGCGTCGTCCCCGACAACCCTGCCGCGTAGGCACTCGGGAACTCAGCCTGCGGCGCCAGCCCCCACTGCCTGGCCGGCGGCATGCTCGTGGAGGACCAGCTCTTCGTCATGGCCAGCCGGCTTGAGGTCGAAGACGACCTTCTGCACCGTGCCCGTGAACGCGTAGGGGGCCCGATCCTCGTAGGCGAGGTCGACGACCCCACCGTTGTCGCGACTCATGTCCATGCCGGCGTAGGTCGTGAAGATGAGCGAGATCGTCTTGTCCAAACGCCCCTCGCCGATCTGCCGATCGTTGGCCCAGAGCGAGACCCGGCCGCCTGAACCAGGCACGGGCTGGTCGATCTCGAAGAGCATCCGCACGGTCACGTCACCGACCGGGATCGGTTCCGTGGAGGTCTGCTTGTAGGTATCGATGCCCAGGTACTGATAGGTGTGATTGAGCTGGCCGTGCGCGTCGATCCACAGCGAGAAGCCGCCGATGAAGTCAGCGAATGCGACGATGACACCCTCCGCTCCGCCGTCGGGCACGGCCAAGCGGGCTTCGATCGCGTACGACCGACCGACGATGCGAGGAATCACCGATGTCGAAACGTTCTGCACATCGCCGGCGAATTCGAAGCGCGTCCGCGTGGGCATCGGTGGCAGCATGCCGAAGAAGGCAGAGAATCCACCCAGCAGCGGCAGCACCCGGTTTCGCTCGGCTTCTTGCCACCACAGCGCCTTCAGCTCTTCGAGCTTGTCGGGGTGCCTCGAGGCTAGATCGCGAGCCTGGCTGAAATCAACGCGCAGGTTGTAGAGCTGCCAGGGGTCCTGGTCCGGGTCCCAGCCGCCACCGGGTGCGAAACGCCTGAGCGTCTGGGGTGAGAAGTCCCAGGGCAGCTTGTCGAGTCTGGCTCCGGCCCACCAGCCATCCTGGTAGATCGCGCGACTGCCATACATCTCGAAGTACTGGGTGGTGTGCCGCTCGCGCGCCGTGGCATCGTCGAAGGCATAGACGAAGCTCGTGCCATCCATGGGCTCCTGCGCGATGCCGTCGACAGTGGCCGGTTCGGGGATGCCGATGAGTTCGAGGATCGTTGGCGCTACATCGATGCAGTGCGTGAACTGGCCCCGGATATTGGCATCGGCGCTGATTTGCTTGGGCCATGCCACGACCATGGGATCGCGGGTACCGCCGAGATGACTGGCCATCTGCTTGCCCCATGGAAAGGGCGTGTTGTTGGCATGTGCCCAGGCAGCCGCAAAATGCGGAGCCGTGTGGTCGCCACCGAGCTCCTCGATGCCACCCCACTTGTCGATCAGCTCCATCTGCTGGTCTGCATCGAGGACCTCGCCGTTGAAGAACGTCGTCTCGTTGAAGGAGCCGGTCAGCGTGCCTTCCATGCTGGCGCCGTTGTCGCCCCAGATGTAGACGATCAGAGTGTCATCGAGCTCGCCCATCTCTTCGATGGAGTCAAGCAGGCGACCGACGTTCCAGTCCGCATTCTCCGAGTAGCCCGCGAACACCTCCATCTGTCGTGCGTAGAGCGCCTTCTGGGCAGCGGTGAGCAAATCCCAGGCCGGGAACAGATCGGGACGCTCGGATAGCTCGGTGTCAGCGGGTACGATGCCGAGCTGCTTCTGTCGCTCCAGCGTGCGCTCGCGGTAGGCATCCCAGCCGTCGTCGAACTTGCCCTTGTACTTGTCGGCCCAGTCCTTGGGCACGTGATGGGGGGCGTGGCTGCAACCGGTGGAGTAGTACATCAACCACGGCTTGTCCGCATCATGGGCTCGCACGGAGTGGACCCACTCGACAGCCTTGTCGGTGATGTCATCGGGGAAGTAATAGACCTTGCCATCGTCGCCCTCGGGCACGCCCAGGGCCGTGTTGTCCTGCGTGATGATGGGGTCGTATTGACCCGCGGCACCGGTCAGAAAGCCCCACCAGTGATCGAATCCCCAGCCCAGGGGCCAGTGGTCGAACGAGCCCGCAGGGCCCATCTCGCGACCGGGCGTCATGTGCCACTTGCCGAAACCGCCAGTGACGTATCCATTCTCCTTGAGGATGCGTGGCAAAGCTGTGCAGCTGCGTGGCCGTGTGCCGGTATAGCCGGGAAAGGGCCCCGGGAATTCGGCGATGCCACCCATGCCCACGCGGTGGTGATTGCGGCCGGTCAGCAAGGCTGCACGGGTGGGCGAGCACACTGCCGTGACGTGAAAGGCGTTGAATGTCTGGCCCATCTCCTGGACCCGGCTCAGAGTCGGCGTGGCGATGTCTCCGCCGAAGGCTGTCGGCCCTCCGAAGCCGGCGTCATCGATAAGCACGATGAGCACGTTGGGAGCATTCTCTGGCGCCTTGGGGCCGGGGATGAACGACCAATCGGCCGCTGAGGCGTCCATGGTCCGGCCGATGGCACCGCCGAAGGCCCGATCAGGGATGGGCAACACGGTGCGGTCGGGGTTGAACTTGCCCATGGCCTCATCGAGTGAGTTCTTGAGGGCGGCGGTTCCCATGGAATCCATTTGGACCACCGACTTTGCCGGCGAACCAGGCAGTGCCCGCTCCACGCCAAGGCGCTGATCGCTCTCGAACATGGCGATGATGGCCGCCGTACCGGGCTTCATGGCCTCGCCAAGCTTGTCATGGAGCCCCGCTTCGAGCTTGTGATGGGCGAACTTGCTTACGATGGCGCCACCTGCGGCACCAACGACGACCGAAGCCAGCAGTGGGGGTGCTGCGAGCCCGACGAGCAGGCCGACCCCGCCGCCCCAGCCAGCGCCCCTCCGTCCCAGGTGATCACCAGTCTGCTTGACGGTCACGTTGCCATCGGCGTCGTGGGCCACGAGGATGACGGCCTTGACGGCGACTTGCTTCGCCTGGACCCGTGTGATGAGCGACTCGAAGTCGTTGCTGGCGTTATCCACTGCCTGATAGCCAGCCACCAGGACATCGGTCATCTTCTCAGCCATCAGTAGACCCCTTGTTGCCTGTGTCAGCTCGTGAACCTAGCTTCTGGGGCCTCCAGACAGGAGGTCAGGCCCGGGTGACGAGCAGCATGTCCGGGCACGCCCATGTTCGAACTTGGTCAGGGACGGTTCCTGCGAACGCCGCGAGTCACTCCATGGACGCATCCCCCGAAGGGGATGAAAGGATAGTCCAGCGGTCAGCCGCTGTTTGCTTGGCGGTCACACTGCAGTTCGGCCAGCAGGATTCGACAACGTCGGAGGCCCGTATCGAGAGCGCCCCCGATGGGGGGTCATGTGGTACGACGATGGCGGGTCCGTGGCGGCCCAAGGTCCGACTCGGATTCGTGGAATTTGTTTCCCACAGGTCTGGGGTTGGCTCCCACGATCGAGACATCCTCAAGGCGGCACGCTGGCAGCTACCATACAAGCGGCGGCATCGGCCGCATCCGTTCCCTCGGCCAGGGACCAAGCACGGCCGCATCGTGACCATCGAACCGTCCGCTCCCGCGATCGTCCGGACGCTCGCATTCCTGTTCACGGACGTGGAAGGGAGCACGCGCCTCTGGGACCGCTACCCCGAGGCCATGCGTAGCGCGCTCGCGCAGCACGACCGCCTCCTCGCCGATGCAGTGGCGAGCTCGCACGGCCGCGTCATCAAGACGACCGGCGATGGGCTCATGGCCGTCTTCGAGACTGCGCGCGATGGCGTGGCTGCGTGTGTCGCCGCCCAAGTCTCCCTGGCCGCTGCGGTCTGGGGAGAGACCGGACCACTGCGTGTGCGCATGGGGGTGCATGTCGGAGATGGCTCGGGGGACGGCCTCGATTACCACGGACCAGCGGTCAACCGGGCGGCTCGTGTCATGGCGGCCGGCCACGGCGGCCAGATCCTCCTCTCCGCGCCGACCGCGGCACTGGTCATGGACCAGCTTCCGCCGCGGACATCGTTGCGGGACCTTGGTGAGCACCTGTTGAAGGACCTGGAACGTCCGGAGCATGTCTACCAGGTCGACTACCCGGCCATGGCCGACGCATTCATGCCGCTCACGACGGTGGAAGTGCGCACGGTGTCCCTGCCGACGGAGACGTCGACGTTCGTGGGCCGCGAGTCCGAACGAGCTTTGCTCATGCAGCGACTCCTGGATCCCGCCGTCAGGCTGCTGACCGTGACCGGACCTGGCGGCATCGGCAAGACGAGGCTGGCCCTGCGAGCCGCTCTGGATGTCGAGGCGGATTTCGCCGCTGGTGTGGCCTTCGTGGACCTCACTCCGGCCCGCGACGCCAGCGCTGCGCTGACGCTGATCGGTCGTGAGCTTGGATACTCCGATGCCAGCGTGGATGCTCAGCTGGGTGAGCTCGTGACGCGTATCGGTCGCCAGTCGCTGCTCCTGGTCCTGGACAACGTCGAGCAGGTGACCGGAGCGGGACCGACATTGCTCCGACTGCTGTCCGGCTGTCCCGGGTTGAAACTCCTCGTAACCAGCCGCGAGCCGCTCCACGTTCGCGAGGAGCGACTGTTCCCCGTCCCGCCACTGACGATCCCGTCGCCCGATATCGGCGGAGCGTCCCCAGAGCGACTCGAGGGGTTCGAGGCCGTGATGCTCTTCGTCGACCGGGCACGCACGGTTCGGCCTGAATTCCGCATCACCGACGACAACGCCGCCGTGGTCGCGGATATCTGCCGCCGCCTGGAAGGCCTGCCATTGGCGATCGAGTTGGCGGCTGCCCGGTTGCGTGTCTTCTCGCTCGAAGCGTTGCGAGAGCGACTCGCCAATCGCCTGCGTGCGCTCGGTGGTGGCGCGCGGGACCTGCCCGAACGGCAGCAGACGTTGCGCTCGACGATCGACTGGAGCTACCAGCTCCTCACGCCGCCAGAGCAGCAGCTCTTCACGGTGATGGCCTGCTTCGCCGGAGCGGAAGTCGAAGCGGTCGAGGATGTTCTCGCTCGACTGGAGGAACGTAGGCCCGACATCGACCCTGTCGACGGCCTGCTGTCCCTGACCGACAAGAGCCTGCTCCGACAGACCGTGGCCGAAGGACAGGAGCCCCGAATTCGAGATGCTCGGATCGGTGCGCGATTTCGCGACCGAGCTACTCGAGCGCGACGAAGACCTTGCAGGACGCGTCCGCTCGGCGCACACCGGCTACTTCGCGCGATGGGCCGACAACGTCGCTGTCGAGGCTCGTGCGGAGGGTTCTGCAACGGTGCTCGAGCGGTTAGTCGTGGAACTCGACAACCTCCGCGCTGCATGGCATCACGACGTGGCCGAGGCGAACCTCGCGGGCCTCGAGATGCTCCTGCGTGGTCTTGAGCCCCTCTGTGATGCCCGCGGCTGGTATCGGGCGATGACCGAGCTCGCGCAGGACATGCTGGCCGTACTGGAAGAGCCTCCCTCGTTCGCCGGAGCATGATCTGCTCGCGGTCACCCTGCGCAGCAAGGAGGCCAGGGCACTGACCGCGATCCTGGGGTACACCGAAGAGGTGGAGGCCGCGTATCAACGGCTCCTTGACTCCGTCCGGGACGCCGACGTGCCACAGGTCTATCCGGTCCTCCGGGGCCTGGCCACCTTCTACACCTTCCGTGCCGACCACGTCCGCTCCCTCGAGTTGGGGAAACGGATCCTGGCCCTGGGGGAACGCGAGGGGGACTCGCAGATGCGCGTGGACGGCCACCTTCTCTACGGCACGGGGCTTGCCTTCAGCGGCCGCATCCAGGACGGCATCCCTCAGCTCGAGGCGGCGGTCGATTGGTGGCACAGCCACCCCTATGACAGCTCACACCTCAGGATGGGTCCCGACGCTCGTGTCGCCACGCTCACCGCGCTGTCACTTCTGACCTTATGGCAGGGAGGGCTCGAGACATCGACACGCCGATCCGCGCAGGCCCTTGAGCTGGCCCGTCAGCTGCGTCATCCGTCTACGACAGGCTACGCGCTCTTCCACGCTGCGCTGCTGCACCACTGGCGTCGAGAACCAGGACAGTCACGTGAGCTCGCCGTTCGTGTCATCGACGTCGCAGAGGAGCACGAGCTCCATATCTGGCGGGCGGCAGGTACCGTCGTGCTTGGAGCGTCGGCGGTGGCGCTGGGTCTCGGGAACGAGGGCCTGGACTGGGTGTCAGAAGGACTCGAGCGATATCGGGGTCTGCGCACGCCGCCCATCTTCTGGCCCTTCCTCCTGCAGACACAGGCGGAAGCGTGTGGGCAGGCCGGGAGACCCGAAGATGGCCTTGAAGCCGTGAACGAAGCCCTCGAACTGGCCCCGTTCCTGCCCGACCTCCACCTGGCACAGGGCGACCTTCTGCATCTCCTTGACCGCGACACGGAGGCCGTGTCCGCCTTCGAGACGGCCGCCGAGGTGGCGCGGCGCTGGGGTGCCACGATGTCCGAGATGCGGGCCGCCAGGCGTCTCTGCGAGGTTGACGGGCCGCGTTCACCATCGCTCCATGCTGAGCGCCTGGGCGTCCTGGGTCGGGTCCTCGATACCTTCACGGAAGGCCTGGACACGCCCGAACTCGTCGCCGCCCGAGGCCTCCTCAGTGGCCAGGGGTGACCAGGTAGACATCGGCAGCGACTATCGGCGCTGAGAGCTCGGCCGGACTCAGCGACGAGTCGCAGGTCTCGCCCGGTACATGAGGTCGTATGTGACGATGGTCCGACGGTGGAAGGCGGACACCGACAGGCCATGGCCAACGGCAAAAGCAAGATCTCGAAGGGGTCCGATGTATCCTGCGGAGGTCTCCCGAGACCCCCGCCGTGTGACTCCCAGGACCCCTGAAAGGGTGGTGTGAACGAAGCCATGACGCACCCCATCGACCTCACCGACATCCCCGGTCCCCGCGGTCTGCCGCTCCTCGGCAACATGCTCGATATCGACATGCATCATCCGATGGAAGGCCTCGTCCAGATGGCGAGCACGTACGGGTCCATCTACAAGCTCCAGGTCCCGAGCGGGATCCGCGTCATGATCTCCGATCCGGACTCTGACGCACGAGATCTGCGACGACGAACGCTTCGACAAGGCCTTCGGGGCTGGACTCAAGGCGATCCAGAAGAGCGTCGCCGGGCCTGGCCTGTTCACGTCGCAGACGTCCAGTCTCGACTGGAAGCGAGCGCACGCGATCCTGATGGCTCCGTTCAGCCAGCAGGCCATGCGCGGCTACATGCCCCGGATGGTTGATATCGCGAATCAGCTCGTGGAGAAGTGGTCACGCCTCAACCCGGGCGACGCAGTCGAAGTGCCGGCGGACCTGACCGCGGTGACGCTCGACACCGTCGCCCTCTGCGGGTTCGACTACCGCTTCAACAGTCTCCATCGCGAGACGCCGCATCCCTTCGTGAGCGCGCTCCTTCGGACGCTCGCGTCGACCCAGGCGCGGGCCACGCGACCCAAGGTGGTCAGCCGCCTCAAGGTCAGGGAGCTGCGGCAGATCCGCGACGACCAGGAGTACATGCGCCAACTCGTCCAGTCGCTCATCGACCAGCGGCGAGCCGCCGGAGACAGCGCCGACAACAGCGACCTGCTGGGGCTCATGCTCACCGGTGTCGACAGGAGCGGGATCGGGCTCAGCGAAGACAACATCATCGCGCAGTGCGTCACCTTCCTGGTGGCTGGTCACGAGACGACCAGCGGCCTCCTCAGCTTCGTGCTCTACGAGATGATCAAGCACCCCGAGGTCGTCGAGCGTGCACGTGCGGAGGTGGACGAGGTCTTGGGCAATACGGCCTCTCCCACCTACGAGCAGATCCGCAAGCTGACGTACGTGACCGAGATCCTCGAGGAGACCCTTCGGCTGTGGGGTCCGGCGCCCCTCTTCACTCGAGCGCCGCGGCAGGACACCGTCATCGGCGACCGCTACGCCATCCCTGCAGGTACGCCGCTCACCGTCCTGGTCCCGGCGCTCCATCGCAATCCCAAGGCCTGGGGCGACGATGCCGAGGAGTTCCGTCCTGACCGAATGTCGGCCGAGAACCAGGCCAAGTTGCCGCCCGACGTCTACCTGCCCTTCGGTACCGGATTGCGTGCCTGCATCGGCCGTCAGTTCGCGCTCCAGGAGGCGACGCTGATCACGGGCCTGCTGCTCCAGCGGTTCGAGCTCATCGACTACAGCGACTATCAGCTCAAGGTGCGCACCGCGCTGACCATCAAGCCCGATGACTTCTACATCCAGGTGCGACCCCGCGAAGGGGTCCGGCTCGACCAGGCGACCATCACCTCTGCGGCCCCCGCAGTGACGGAACGTCAGCGTGCGGCTGCGGTCGTGCCGCCGGCCAGGCGCCATGGCACCCCGCTGTCCGTGCTCTTCGGCTCCAACCTCGGGACCGCCGAGGGCATCGCCACCAACCTCGCGACCGAGGCCGTCGAACGGGGCTTCGAAGTGACCCTGGGCGCGCTTGACGAACACGTGGGCGATCTGCCGACCGATGGCGCGACCCTCATCGTGACCGCCTCGTACAACGGCACGCCTCCGGACAACGCGGCCGCGTTCGTGAAGTGGTTGGAGGATCCAGCCACGCCGGTGGACGCCTGCAAGGGCGTGCGCTATGCCGTCTTCGGGTGCGGCGACAAGGCCTGGTCGCAGACGTACCAGCGCATCCCGACGCTCGTGGATGCCCAGCTCGAGGCCCACGGCGCCTCGCGTATCCAGGCTCGCGGTGTCGGCGATGCTTCGGCCGACTTCGATGGCATGTATGGGACGTGGCACGACCCGCTGTGGAGCGACGTGGTGGCTGCGCTCGACCTCCCCGAAGACATCGCCGAAGCGGTGGCGATCGGTCCACGCCTGTCGGTCTCGACCATGAATCGGTTGTCCACCAACCCGGTCATCGTCTCGTACGATGCCCAGCCCACGACCGTTATCGAGAACCGCGAGGTGGAGCTCAGTGAACCGGTCGACCTGCTGGCGCGGTCGGTGCGTCACCTCGACGTGCGGCTGCCGGGCGGCGTGAGCTATGCCGCCGGTGACCATCTCGGTGTCCTGCCACGCAACAACCTCGACATCATCCGACGCGTGATGCGTCGCTTCGGTCTCGACGCCGGCTCGTACCTCACCATCGTGGCCAACAGCGGCGCGCACACTCACCTGCCCACCGACGAACCGGTCCCCCTGCTGGCCATCCTTGGGGCGTGCGTCGAGATGCAGGACGTGGCCAGTCGCTCAGATGTCCGCACGTGCGCCCGATACACGCAGGACGCGGACCGGCGTGCGACACTCGAGGCGCTCGTGGCCGATGACGATCAGGCCAGGGCGCGGTTCCGCGAGCAGGTCGTGGACCGGAGGCTCTCGGTGCTGGATCTGCTCGAGGCCGAACCCTCCTGCGAACTGCCGTTCGCGGTCTATCTCGACATGTTGCCGGCCCTCCGCCCGCGCTACTACTCGATCTCCTCGTCCCCAGCCACTGACCCAGAGGTGTGCAGCATCACGGCCGCCGTCGTGCGTGCCCCCGCCCGCAGTGGCGAGGGGGTCTACCGCGGCGTGGCCACCAACTACCTCGACGTGATGGCACCCAACAGCACAGTCTTCGCCTTCGTGCGCAAGCCGGCCGTCGCCTTCCATCCGCCGGCTGACCCCGCGACGCCGATGATCATGATCGGCGCAGGGACCGGGCTGGCGCCGTTCCGCGGGTTCATCCAGGAACGCGTCGCCCAGCTGGATGCCGGCGAGACGCTCGGCGCCTCGATGCTCTTCTTCGGTTACCGCGACGCACGCGATTTCCTCTACGAGGAGGAGCTCCGAGCCTACGAGCGGCGTGGCGTGGTGACGCTCCACGCCGTCTCGTCCCGGCAGCCGGTCGATGGTCGCAAGTACGTGCAGCACGAGATCGCGGCTCGCGGCGACGAGGTCTGGGACCAGATCGAACAGGGCGCGGTCATCTTCGTCTGCGGCAATGCCAACACCATGGCGCCCGGGGTGCGCGCAGCGCTCGTGGACATCCAGCGTGAGCATACGGGTGGAACTGCCGAGGCCGCCCAGATCTGGCTCGCGGACATGCGGGCCCAGAGCCGTCTCGTCGAGGACATCTGGGGCGGCGGGGCCTGAGGTCGAACGAACCCCTGCTGGCCGCGCACAGCTCTATCGGGAGCTTGTCGACGTGCTGGGGCCGGTGTGGCAGGCCCTGGCCTCTGCCGACGATCAGGTGTCGCCCGAGTCATAAGACCCTACTTCGGCTCGAGGGCCCCGACCCACTCCCAGCTGCGGACGAACCAGGGTCGAATCTCGTCCGGTCGTTCCAACAGGCTGTCGGGAACGACCACGAACTCCTTCATCTGTCGCCCGTACTGCATCGAGATCCTCGACTCGTACTGCTGGATGAACCGCTCGCGATCCCCCTCGTCGAGTCGGATGGAGACTTCGCCCTCCTTGTCGATGAAGCTCGTCATGTGCCCGTTTCTTGAGGTGTACGGGTTGGCAGCGCCTTTGCGCTCGACGCCCTCCACTGAGGCCACGAGTCGTCCGTACAGTGCAAGACGGTCGGGGGGTCCTTGGTACTTGGCCTTGGCCATCCTGAGTCGGAGGCACGTCCCACGTTATGGACGCGGTTCTCCATCCTCCTTTCGATCGCTGTGTGGGTTCGATCGCACGAGCACGCCACTTGGCGCCTTTGGCCGATCGGCTTCGACCGAACGTCACCTGCTAGTGGCGGCTACCGATGTCGAAGGTGGTGCCGGTGGCGGTCTCGCTGACACGCCAGATCTGCTCTGTATCGGCCCTGGCCACTCGCTTCTCCTCGAGGTCGATGCGGATGGGCACGCCACGGAAGTTCCACCGAGGACCGTAGACCTCACCGTTTCCTGCGTTCGGATCGGTTGCCGCTCGCAGCTCCGGCAGGACGCCCTGGGACGGCGCCATGCCGAAGATACGCGCCAGAAAGTGCCACAGCAGACCCTGGATGCCGGCCCCGGCGTTTTCCACGGTCGCGGCCTGCAGGTTCGTGTTCGAGAGACCGGGATGGGCGACCACGCTGATGACCCTCGAGCCTGCTGCTTCGAGACGGCGGGCTAGCTCGATCCCGAACTGGTAATTCGCGAGCTTCGAGTCACCGTACGCCTGCCAGGCGCTGTAGCGCCCGTGCAGGCGGCAGGCGTTCTCGGTGAGGGCGTGACCCTGGAGCCGGGCCACGCTGGTCATGGTCACGACACGTCCGGCCGGGGCCTTCTCCAGCGCGGGCATCAGCTCCGCGGTGAGGACGAAGTGCCCCAGGTGGTTGGTGCCGACCTGGGTCTCATAGCCGTCCTGGGTCTCGCCCGCTGGCGTGGCCATGAGTCCGGCATTGTTGAGGAGGATGTCGACGGTCGCGTGATCGGCCTTGAGCGTCTGAGCAAACCGGCGGACCGACTGCATTGAGCCGAGGTCGAGGTGACGGAGCTCGAGCTCCGCGGTCGGGATCTCAGCGTTGAGGCGATCGACCGCCTTCTGGCCTTTCTCCAGGTTGCGCACGGCCATCACCACCGTGGCGCCACTGCGAGCCAATTCCTTGCTGGCCTCGAAGCCAAGGCCGCTATTGGCGCCAGTGACGACGGCTACCTTGCCCGTCTGGTCAGGGATATCAGCTGTGGTCCAGGCCATCATCGACGTCCTGAGACGTTCATCCGTTTGACGGCCCTTTCAAGGTCGTCTCGATCCGTGACGAAGCTCGGCATGGGAAAGCTGGTGGTCTGGAAATGCTGCGCAAAGGGAAGACAGCAGGCCTCAAAGGGCTCACTGGCCAGGAGCCCGTTCCCGAATGTGTTGCTCTCGATCTCGATCGCGTCCAGCGGGATGTGAAGGGCCTGTTCGACTTCGCCGGGGTCGAAGATGAGACCGAACGGGACCGAATCCTGATCGAGCAGCCGTCCTCCATAGTCCACGGAGAGATTTCCCTCGAGCCAGAGGCGCTGGTCCAGCGGTCGCATCGAAGCCGCATCCAGGTTTGCCACGCTCGAGATGCGATTGGCCATGTCCTTGCTCTTCACGTCGACGATGAGAGTACCGCTATGAGCCGTCGTCACCACGGCATGGCTGGTGGTCGACCCAGAGAACCCCTGGCCGGGGTCCTAGCTGATGGTGTTCGACTCGTAGTCGCAGATGACCCACGACAACATTCCCGTCGTCTTGTTCACTGCGATCAGAGAGAACTCGACGCGACTTCCCCAGAACACGGAGGTATGGACGTTGAATGCACCGATGACCCCGCAGTATCTCGGCTCGGTCCCCTCGAACATCGCCGTCGGCACCAGCTCGTAGCCGGGCGGTAGTCGTCTGGCGGCTTCGGTCTCATCCTTGATCTCGTACGCCAGGAAGTAGCTGTACGGCTCGACGACAAAGCCGACATATGGTTCATGGCTGGAGGCCCGATTCACGATCCACTTCTGGATGCCCACCGGTAGCTTGCTGAGCATCTCCGCACGCCGGTAGAGGCCCCCGACGTCCTTCGGGTTGACCATCTTCTCAGTGCTCTTGATGAAATGAAGCAGGTCAGATTTGTCCACAGAACGTCCTTCCGGTACGGGCGGCAGGGTCGACTCAGGCGGGCGGGGCATCCTCGATCTGTCGATGGCGCCGCTCGAAGGCTGGCGTGTCGATGCCCCAGGTGGTCACTCGCTCGGCGGCGATCACGATGGCGGGTCGCCGGGGCCCATCCACGAGCTGTGCGCGGCCTCGGACGATCAGGCCCTGAGCACTCGGCCCGATGCCGGCGTCGACCACCAAAGCGCAGCGGGGATCGCGGTGCAGAGCATGATACTTGGCACTCTTGTGCAGCTCGTGACCGACGATGGCGATGGTCGGGCGTGTGGCCACGTCCTCGAGCACTCGAAAGCCGACCGGGACCACGATGGGCGCACCCTCACGGTCGAGGTAGGCGAGCCGTCCGAGCGACTGTGATGCCAGGAACGCTGACTCCGCCTGGCTGAAGCCTTGTGGGTCAGGCGTGGATCCGGGTGACGACATGGCCTTCTCCTGTGTTTCGCGTCTGAGCGTCACCAAGGTGGCGCGACTCATGGCTGTTCACGCTCTCGTGTCTGAGATACGCCAGACTCAGGATGTGGCCCACCTGCCTGGACCCATCGAAGGGCGCCGATCCCAAGAGTCCCGCGACCCGGATGGAGTCGGAGATCCATCCATGCTGCGCTCGGTATTCGACTGGTTCTTTGTTGATCGTCGGACCGGCAGGATCCTGGTCGCCCATTTGCCCAATCTGGCCATCCTGCTTTGGCTCGCTACCGTGCTCGCACGCCAGTTCACCGACCAGGGCACGACGGCCGACGACACTGCTCGCATGGGCTGGTTCGTTCACGCTCGGCTGGTGGGCCGTCGACGAGTTGGTCCGAGGGGTAAATCCGTGGCGACGGCTCCTTGGGCTCGGCGGTTGTGTCGTGGTCGTGGTCGGGGTCATCAACCGTCTGCAAGTCTGAGCCCACTGGCGTCCGGAGCCAGCGGCCGACCCGAGGCCGGGACGCCGCGAACAGCCCCTCGTCTCGACGAGTGACGGTCTCCGTTGCCGGGAGCCTCATCAAAGTGGCGATAGCGCGAACAAGGTGGCGACGGAGATCCCACCCAGGGCGGCGGCACCGAAGATCTCAAGCGATCTCCTGCGGTCTACAGCGCGCGACGCAGCTTCATCGACGCGCTGGATATCTCCGATGTCGCCGAGATTGCGGATGCCTCGCCAGCCATAGTTGGCACAGAACCGAAGTCGGGCCTGGATGAAGCCGCTGAAACCACCGGCCAGAGGCAGCGCCACGAGCAAGCGCGTGACGCTCGGTGCGTCGATAACCACCAGGATCGCCGCGAGGACGATGGCGGCGGCCACGCCAAGGTACCCAGCGCGCCGACGGCGAGCGATCTCAGCTGGACCGATATTGCAGACCCCGGCCTCGTAGTCGTGGTCATCCGTGACGAGTGAGATGGGGTTGGCCATCAGTCTGGTATCCCACTCGTCGCATCAGCCGGAGGCCACGGCTCGTTGAAGAAGCTGATCAGGTCGGCCATGCCCCCGATCGCGTCGATGCCGAATTCCTCGCGGACCCCGGGAGCGAACACGTACTTTCCGGTCCCATCGGGATCCACGGCTGAGACCGCGACCCAGTAGGTGCCGCTCTCAGGCGCTTCCAGTCGCAGCGTTCCGTAGTCGATGAACCCCAACCCGCCGTGGACCTCACGGGATGGGTCGGATCGCTGGTCGGAAGGCCACAGCACCTTCGACGCCGACTCGTTCCGCAAGCTCCTGGACCGCGGCGTCGCTCAGAGCCACATCCGGGAGACCTGGGCCGAGCAGCGCGAACGTCGCAGCCACCGCTCCGGCGGCATCAGGGGCCGTCATGCCGACCACGAGCGGGTCACCAGCCTCAAGATCCATCCGGTACCAGTCGATCTCACCGGGCTCGCTGAGCACCGCGCCGATGGCACGAGAAAGCGTGGGGTCTTCGAGGACGATGGCCTCATCAGGGGATGAAGCGACCTGATCCGTGACCGAAGGCGCGTGCGCTTCCGCCGAGGCCGGAAGCAGCAGCAGTGCCAAGGCTGCCAGGGTCAGGTGGTTGCGTCGTCTGGTCATGGCCGCAGGGTTCCGGCGAACACCTGCCATGCGAGCAGGGTCTTGGCGAAGAGGCTCAGCAGCATATAGGTCTTCTCGCCCACCAGGTAGTCGCGCCAGCGTCCGATCTTGCCGTACTGAAGGATCATCGTGATGGCGAACACGTTGAAGCTCAGGAAGAGCGAGATGAAGATGATGTAGACAAACGTTGGCACGCCGGCGGCGCCGGGCTCACTCGAGGCTGACCACAGCGCGATCCGATGACGATCCATGGCACGATGCCGGCGATGGCACCGAACACGTAGTGGTTCCATTGGGTCTTTTCGCGCCCCTGGTTGGCAGACTCCATCGACCAGCCGAAAAGGTTCATGGCCGCGTTGACGCCGAAGAGCGCGACCAGCGTGCCGATCTCCTGGATTCCCGAGAGCGCCGCGATGATGACGATCATGACGCTTGAGCTCAGGGCGTACTCCATCCATCGCGCCGGCGCGATGTGCTCTCCGAGCTTGCGTTCGTACCAGCTTCGTGCCGGCCAGGCCAGCAGTGCATGGGCGCCGGCACTGAGGAAGAAGAACAGCGCCACCATCGGTCCGATCGGCAGGTTGAACAGGGTCTGTTCCGCTGGGACCAGGGTCTGGGACGCGCTGTCGAAGGTCAGGTAGCTGCTCACCACGGGTGTGGTGACGAGCTCTGCTGCGGCAAGGGAGATGGCCAGGATGATGAGTCCCTGGACGGCGTGCAGGCCTGAGAGCACAGCATTCCATCGGAAGCGGCTGTGGCTGCGTTCATCTGGCACATGCACAGCTCTCGGTGTGATCACGGCCGCGTCTGCGTTCATCATCGGGCGCTCTTTGTCCTGTGGTGTAGCGGGTTTGTCTAGTCGTTTGTATAGACTAGGGCAAACCCACGCACGCGTCAACTGAGCCCATCGCAGCGGCATTCGGCCCCGGATCCGGCATCCGGGGCAACCAGCTGTCTTCGGTCGGCTGCCTCCACGCGGGACCGCCGGAGGTCGATCAGCCGTTCCGCTATGGAGCCAAGCCGATCGATTCGCCAACCGTCTCCATCGGGCAGATATCGGAACCGGTCGTGCATGCGACTGCGCCGGCCCTGCCAGAACTCGATGGCATCCGGCTTCAGTCGGTAGCCGCCCCAGAAGGGTGGCAACGGGACGGCGTCCGGATACCGTTCGTCCACCGCCCGAGTCGCCGCTTCCAGCGCAGCACGACCGGGCAGGACCTGGCCTTGTGGGGAAGCCCATGCGGAGAGTTGGCTGCCGCGCGGTCGTGTCGCGAAGTACGCCGCCGATTCATCCTCTGCGATCGCCGCGACGACACCACTGATCCGCACCTGGCGCTGCAGAAGCTCCCAGTGGAAGACCAGCGCGGCCCGTGGATTGGCGGTGAGGTCCCGGCCCTTCAGTGACTCGCGGTTCGTGTACCAGGTGAAGCCTTGGTCGTCGAGGCCACGCAGGAGGACGACCCGGGCGGACGGCACCCCATCGCCACTCGCCGTCGCGAGGGCCATGGCCTGCGGTTCCCGCGTGCCTGCGGCCGCGGCATCGGCCAACCAGGCCTGGAATTGCGCCATCGGATCCGGGTCGAGATCGGCCCGATCCAGCGTCGCATCCGTGTACTCCAGGCGGCGCGAGGTGATCTCCGTCATGGCGTCACGATAGGCCAGTAGGTACAAGCGCGTCGGGACTCCAGAAACCTCCAGTGACCGCGAAGGCCCCGACCGTCCAGCGGTGATCGTCGTCGGCGACCTACGCTCGCAGCAGGGTCAGCACGGCAAGGACCCGACGGTGGATGTCCGGCGTCTCTTCCAGTCCGAGCTTGGCGAAGATCGCTGTCATGTGGGTTTCGACCGTCCTCCTCCCGACGACCAGCCGCTCGCCGATCGCGGCGTTCGAGAGCCCTTCGGCCACGAGTGCAAGCACCTCGCGCTCACGCTCGGTGAGCGTGGCCAGTGGGTCGTCCCGCCGGGCTCGGCCGAGCAGGCGGGCCACGATCGTGGGGTCCACGACGGTCTCGCGGTCAGCCACTCGACGAAGCGCGTCCATCATCAGGGCGACATCGGCGACTCGCTCCTTGAGCAGATAGCCCATGCCGGCGGGCATCCGCTCGATGAGTTCGAGGGCCATCGTCGGTTCGACGTACTGGGAGAGGATCACGAGGCCGATCTCCGGGTAGGCATCACGGATGCGACGGGCAGCCACCACCCCCTCATCCGTGTGGGTAGGTGGCATGCGGATGTCCAGGAGCACGGCATCGGGACGATGGCGGACCACGCTGGTCAGCAGTGAGTCTGCGTCCCCCACCTTCGCGACGACCTCGACGCCTGCTTCGACGAGCAGGCGAACGATGCCTTCCCGCGTGAGCATCATGTCCTCGGCCACGATCACGCGCACGGCAGTTCCCCGCGCAGCACCATGACTCCGTCCGCGGTGACCTCGACCGTGATAGTGCCGCCGCTGGCCTCGAGCCGATCGCTGAGGCGTTGGGGTGGGGTGGCCACGATGCGACCGTCGTCACGTATCTCCACGTTGAGCGACGGGCCACTCCGGTATGCCGCGATGGTCACGGCGCTCGCGCCTCGCGCGGTGGCGTCCCCGACCATCTCGGTCGCGACCGCATAGGCGGCGGTTTCGACGGTATCGGGGAGCCTCCCGAGGCCATCTGCCTGTACCACCATCGGCTCGGGCCACTCGTCCGCGAGGCTGTCCAGGGCGGCCTTCAGTCCGGACCGTGACAGGATGGCAGGGTGGATGCCGTGGGCGATCCGGCGTAACTCATCGATGGCCGCCTGGACACGCGTTTCGAGTACGACGACAGCCGCGGTCCGTTGAGCATCGCCCGCGCGGCTGAACCTCAGCTGCAGGGATCGGAGGTCGAACGCCATGGCGATCAACTGCTGTTGGACGCCATCGTGCAGGTCGCGTTCCAGCCGTCTCCGTGTCGCATCGGCCACGGCCACGATGCGGGCACGAGACCTACGCAGCTCCAGCAGCTGAGCCAGCTGGGCGGCTCGCAGCCGTTCGTTGTCAAGCGCAGCCAACAACGTCGGGCCGAAGGCTGCCGCGAGCGCCGCTCGCGCGGTCGTCGCCGAGTGGTGCACGTGGGCCAGGACGACACCATCGCGTTCGATGGGGGTCGTCACTCGTTCCGGCCTCTCAGCCACAGACGTGACCTCGCCATCGGCATCGATGACCCGATCATCGGCCGTTACGTAGTCGATCGCCAGCTCGGGGTCTTCCAGGGCCATGGCCAGCGAGTGAACGAGGGCTCCCGGCTCCGGTGCGGCGACGAGCGAGTCGACCAGACGCCACATCCGCTCGCGCCGCTGCCAGGTCCAGATCGCGGTCGCCGTCACGGCGCCAGCCATGGTCAGGACGCTCGCCGCGAGGATCGACCAGTCCAGCAGCCAGGGTCCCGCTCGTGGGTCCCTGACCGGAGCGATCAGGAGCAGCGCACCCTCAAGGATCGCGGCGATGCCGATCAGGGCCATCGCCGCGATGGTGGCCAGGCGGCGTCCCGGTCGGACTCCTGAGACGGTCCGTCCGCGCGCCGCGAACCATGCGGCGGTGCCACCGGCGGCCATGGCGAGCCCCATCGAACCAAGGCGCAACATGGCCGGGATCCCGTGCCCTGCAGCCGCTGCCCCGCTCCCGGCCACGAGCGGATTGTCCCAATTGCAATCGAGGCACCAGGGGTCCCAGAACGCCTCGTACGACATCATGGATACGAGTGACATCATCACTGCCGCTCCGTACAGCACGACCAACCACAGACGGACGTCACGACGCGTGTCGAGATCGAGATGCGCCGCCCCCAGATGAAGGAGCAGCGGCCACAGCAATGGCGGCAGGACGACGTGACCCAAGAGTCGCAGGACGGGGTCGGTGTCACGGATCGCGAATAGCCCAGGTCCGAACCACGCCAGGCCCGCGAGCACGGCTAGCAGGCCGATGCGCCAGCCAAGGCCGGACAGCCAGGCACCCACACCGGCCAGCAGGAGCAGGAGCCCGGCCCCGAGGTCGAGGACCGCGGCGAGTGGTCCCAGCTGCCCGACGGCGAGGGGTGTGCTCACTGCGGTCCGGATGTCCCCGATGGGGATGAGGAGCAGGGCCCCCGACACGACCAATACGGCAGGCAACACCCGAACGATCAGGGTCCGGTCGAGGACGCTGTGTCCTGGACGGCCGTGCCCAGGATCGGTACGAGCCACGCCCGCCCCCGAGGTTCCCAGGTCGACACTGCCGATGGTCACGCCACACCAGCCGGCAGGTCCGCCAGCACGCGGGTCCCGCCACCCGCCACGGGCTCGATGCGCAGCGTGCCGCCCATCGTCTCGAGCCGATCGCGTAGTCCACGGAGACCGGTCCCCGCCGATGGGTCCGCCCCCCCGATGCCGTCATCCTGCACGACCATCCGAAGGTGGTCATCGCGCACGTCGACCTGCACGGAGACATGGCTGGCTCGGGCATGTTTCGCGACATTGGCGAGCGCCTCGCTGCACACGTACCAGGCCGTGGCAGCGATGTCGAGGTCCAGGGGCCTGTCCAGCCCTACCGTGGTCACCGTCGTGGTAAACGGGCTCCGGGCGACAGCGCGCCGGATCGCGCCGTCCAGTCCACGCTCCCCGACGCTCGCCGGATGGAGGCCCGCAGTCACAGCGTCCAGCTCCCCGCGCAGCTCACGCACGGTGGCGATGATGGTGGCGGCGTCGGGAGACTGGGTCATGTCGGGTTCCATGTCATCGTGCCCTCGCTCGTCGTCGAGGCTGGCCAGTCCTGTCTCGATCTCTGCAAGTGCCGGGAGCAAGGCGGCTGCGAGACGATCCCGCAGGCGGCGCCGTTCGGTCTGCTCTGCCTCCAGCACGCGTCGTCGGGAGGCGCGCACATCCGCCACCTGCCGACGGAGTTCCGCCTGCAGCCGTGCGTTGGCGGCCGAGAGCGCGCCCGCCCGAGCGATGCCGGGATCGAAGGCGATCGCCGTGTCAAGCCGGCGGTCGTGGATCACCAAGGCTTCCACGTGACCGTCGGTAGACACGATCGGCGTTGCGACGTGCCCCGGGCCAGGCTGGGGCAGGTCGATGGGTGCCCCGGACGCGTCGACGTAGCCGCCACCCCCAGCAAGCGGGAAAGCGACCCGCAGGGACGGTTGGCCGGTGCTCCGTCGCAGCTCACGCTCCATGCTCAGCGGAACCGCCGGATCGACGCGCAATACCGCGTCGGCGACCCGGGTGAGCGTCGGGGTCGTGGTGATGACCTCGGCCGCGATGACCATCGCAGTGGCGGCGATGGCTGCGGCATAGAACGCGTACGTGTCGAACGCCGGGACGGACTCCCGCGTGCCTGCGACGGCGCTGGCCGCGAGGACCACGATCAGAAGCAGTCCGGTGGTGTCGGCCGGACCCTGGCGGTGGTCGGGTGCTTCGACGACTCGGCGCAGGAGCATCGCCGCGCCGAGGGCGCCACCGACCAACAGCTCGCGATCGGGCGGGATGACGATGGCGGCCACGATGAAGGCGCCCACGGTGGTGCTGCCGGCCCGCGTATGTGTGCGGCCGTCCGGCATGGTCAAGAGGGCAGCACCGATGAGGCCCACGCTGAGCCACGTCAGCTGGCCTGCCACCGCCGCTGCCGGGTGCCAGGCGAGCCGGCCGAAGGCATCCGCGAAGAAGGCGGCACCCGCCAGGACCAGCCACGTCCCGATGCGGCTCGACGGCACGAGCCTCCAGACCACCAGGCCGCTCGCGGCGATCGTCCAGCCGGTCAGGACGGTGAGCACGGCCGTTGCGAAGGCGTACGAGGGAAAGCCGATCCGGGCGGCGGCGAGTCCCTCGATGCAGACGACCATCCCGACGACCAGCAGTACGCCGCTGCGCCCCGGCGCAGCGATGCGTGGCGACGACGTGCCGCGCCGAGTCAACGGATCAGCTCCCGGATGGCTGCGCCATCGAGGCGGCTCTTGGGAATGAACCCTCGGGCGGGCGCATGCTCGAGTTGGGGTCCATACGAGGTGCGGTCGCGGCTGGAGATCAGGATGATCGCCAGGGCTGGGTCGGCGGCCGTCAGCTCATCTGCGACGATGAAGCCGTCGACGTCCGGAAGTTGTACGTCGAGCAGCACGATCTGGGGACGCAACCGCTGGACCGCCATCAGCGCGCTCGAGCCATCGGCCACGTCTCCGACGACGTCGAAGCCCTCAGCCGCCAGGAGCATCCGTGCCGATCGGCGGAACCCTGCGTGGTCGTCGACGATGAGGATGGTTGGGAGCATCGAGTCCATCGTCCCAGTCGGGTCGTGGGTCTGCCTCGTGGCTGTCACGGAGATCGATCGGCATGAGTTTCGTGGTCGGCCACGGTGTCCCACGTTCGCCCCGGATCTACGGTTGGTCGCATCGTACACACCCCATCTACGACGCGGAGGAGTAGGTCATGAAGCGCACGGTCCTGTCCATGATCGCTCACGGCGATCCTGTCCGGCATCCTGGTCGGGACGGCTTCGGCCGCCACCGACCCGCCGGTGACACTACGGCTCGGTGTCAGCGATGACACGCTCCGGCCGTCGATGCCCGGCGTGGTCGCGTTCGTCGACGCCGTCTCGCGGCTCAGTGGAGGCTCGGTCATCATCGAGCCCGAGTACGGGGCCGGGAACGCCACGACCGAGGGCTTCGAGATCGGCACTGGCCGACGCCTCCTCTCCGGGGACCTGGACCTGGCGCTCGTCGCTGGTCGCGCCTGGCATGCGTTGGGCGCCACGGGCCTTGACGTGCTCCAGGCACCCTTCCTTATCGATAGCGATGCTCTGGCTGCGGCCGTCGCGACTGCTGTGCTCGCGGATGACGTCCTCGCCTCGCTGGCCGAGGTCGGGGCCACCGGTCTCGCGATGTGGCCCGAGGACCTGCGCCATCCGGCAGCGTTCGAGAGCTGCATCGACCCGATCACCCGTCCGGGGCAGCTTGTGGGACGCAACATCCGCGTGCCGGACTCCACCATGACCACGGAGATCATGACCGCGCTTGGCGCGACTCCGGTGGCTGCGGATGACTTCGGCACGCGGGTCGCGAGCTGCCAGATCCAGGCCGCAGAGTCCGGCCTCCAGCAGGGACAGTCGCTGCCGGGCCCGGCCACGTTCACAGGTGATGTCGTCTTCTTTCCCAAGTACCAGATCCTGGCCGCCAACAGCGCCGCGCTGGCGGGGCTGACCGGGCCTCAGCAGGAGGCTGTCGGCCAGGCGGCTATCGAGGCACGCGATGCCATGCTTGCAGATCATCCGTCGGAGGCCGCTGCTGCCGAGGTATGGTGCGCCCAAGGCGGACGAGTCGTACTGGCGGGAGACGATGGAGTGGTCGCCTTCCGTGAGGCCTTGCGACCCATGCTCGAGCAGCTCCGTTCCGACCCCGTCACCGGTCCGACCGTGGTCGGGATCGAGCACCTCAAGGAGACCACGGAACCAGGTTCGCTGGCCGTCGCGTGCAATGCTGCTCCCGTCGCGACAGCCATGCCGGTCGCTGGCGAGCCCGCGATCACGACGCTGCCGCCCGATGGGACCTATCGGGCGACCATCCCGAGTGACGCCCTGATCGCCATCGGTGTGCCCGCCGCCCTCGCCAAGGACGGTGCGGTCCAGACGCTCGTGTTCAAGGACTCGACGCTGACCGCGACCGATCCGACAGGCTCCTGTGGGGCCGACGTCGAAGTGCAAGGTGACATTGTCAGGCTCCACTGGATCCCGGCGCGTGGACCGTGCAATGGAGAGGATGATATCCGCTGGGAGCTGGACGGCGACCAGCTGTCCATTCGGCCCGTGCCTGGCCAGACCAGCCCTGAGTTCGCCGTCATCTTCGGGTCGGTGCCTTTCACCCTGATCGACTGACGTTTCGCTCAGCTGGTGCGTTCGGCGGCCGACCGCCTCTGGTCGACCGCTGAACCGCGTACCAGCTGTCTGCCTTCGGAGTACGAGCGGTCGACGCTGCCGAAGTTCGACACGACGCAGTGGCGGCACATTCCAAGCTGTCACGCACTTGGACCACGTGAGAGGATGGGCCTGTCGACATCCGCCTCCTGGGCACCCCATGACACACGCCACCGGTCTGGGCCTTCCGACGGGCACCGTCACGTTCCTGTTCACTGATATCGAAGGGTCGACGGCGATGCTCGCCGCGTTGGGCGAGCGTTACACGCATCTGGTTGACCGGCACGCGTCCATCCTGCGAGACGCCCTTGCCAGCCACGGCGGAGTCGAGGTCAACACCGAGGGAGACGCCTTCTTCGTAGCGTTCCCTTCAGCCACCGAGGCGGTCAGGGCGGTCGCTGTGGCACAGCGCGCGTTGGTAGCTGAACCCTGGCCGGACGACGGAGTGGTCCGTGTGCGGATGGGCTTGCACACCGGGGAGGGTCGGCTCGGTGGCGACGATTACCTGAGTCTCGATGTCAATCGCGCCGCCCGCATCGCCGCTGCCGCCCACGGTGGGCAGGTGATCATCTCTGATGCGACCCGTGTGCTGAGTGAACCAGGCTTGCCCACCGACCTGGCACTTCGGGACCTGGGCATGCACCGGCTCAAGGACCTGCCCGATCCCCAGCGCGTCTGGCAGCTGGACATCGAGGGCCTGCCTTCCAAGTTCCCGGCGATCCGCACACTCGACGCGCGACCCACCAACCTGCCCATGACCCTCAGCCCACTCGTGGGCCGAGCCGCCGAGCTCGCGGCCGTCCGCCGACTGCTGGAGACCCGTCGGGTGGTGACCCTGACTGGCACCGGCGGCACTGGCAAGACCCGCCTCGCCCTGGCCGTCGCCACGTCACTGCTCGACCGATTTTCCGACGGCGTCTACTTCGTCGACCTGCAGGATGCGCGGGACCGAGAGGCAGTCGCGACGGAGATCGCTGCCGTCCTGGGTGTTCGTGAGCTGGTCGACCGCGGACCAGAGCAAAGTGCTGTCGTGTTCCTGCGTGACCGTACCTGTTTGCTCGTGCTCGACAACTTCGAGCAGGTCGTGGCTGCGGCTCCGATCGTGGCCGATCTGGCACGTGAGGCTCCACGGCTGCAGGTCATCATCACCAGCCGTGAGGCGCTGCGGATCGACGGCGAGCAGGAGTATGCGGTGCCACCGCTGCAAACTCCGACTGGTGAGGCGTCTTCGACGCCGGATGAACTGGCGGGCTCGGAGTCGGTCCAGTTGTTCGTGCAGCGTGCGCGGGAGGTACGGCCCGATTTTCGCCTGACCGAGTCGAACGCCCGGCACGTGGCAGGCATCGCCAGCCGACTCGATGGGCTGCCGCTGGCAGTCGAGCTTGCCGCTGCACGGGTCCGGATCCTGACGCCACAGGCGATCGAGTCCCGACTCGAGAGCAGCCTGTCCAGCCTGGGCAGCGGCGGACGCGACCGACCGGGCCGACAGCAGACGCTCCGTGGGGCGATCGACTGGAGCTATGACCTCCTCGAAGGGGAGGAACGCCGACTGTTCGGTCGGCTCGGGGTCTTCGCGGGCGGCTGGACCATCGAAGCCGCTGAGGCTATCGATGCCACCGGCGACGAAGGGGTCTCGGACGTGCTCGCTGGCATCGAATCGCTGGTCGAGAAGAGCCTCGTTCGGTCGATGCCGATCGAGGTTGGGGAACCCAGGTTCGACATGCTGCAAGTCATCCGGCAGTACGCCCGTGAGAGGCTGGAGACGGACGCCGAAGCAGCCGACGTTCGAGCCCGCCAGGCTGCCTGGGTGGCTGACCTGGCAAGACGTGCCGGACCGGAGCTGACTCGCTCCTCCCTTCGCGAGTGGCACGCTCGCCTGACTGCGGAGGAGGAGAACATCCGGACCGCGTTGCGCTGGGCGATCGATGGCCAGGACGCGGAGGTCGGCCTGGCCA
The DNA here is from genome assembly GCA_963764785.1 of uncultured Chloroflexia bacterium. Classification (GTDB taxonomy): domain Bacteria; phylum Chloroflexota; class Limnocylindria; order Limnocylindrales; family CSP1-4; genus JAFMJV01. The sequence continues at coordinate 1,243,384 of CAVXTU010000001.1, forward strand.
TCGCAGGCTCACTGTGGCGCCACTGGCACTTTCGGGCGGCCGCGAGGGAAGGCTGTCAATGGCTCGAGGCCGTACTTGAGCTGCCGGCGTCTGCCGGACCGACGTCTGAGCGTGCCATGGCCCTGGCGGGCCTCGCCGGCCTGGTCTATTGGCAGGGCCAGATGGAGCGGGCTGCGGATCTCTATGAGGAGGCGCTGACCATCCGCCGCGCCCTCGGGGACGCAGGGGCGATCGCGGAGGTCCTCAAGGACAGCGTCTGGACCGCATTTGCCACAGGCCGGGTCGAGCAGGCGGAGGCCCGAGCCAGCGAGGCGATCGCGATCTTCCGGTCGCTCGGAGATGAAACGAGTGCCGCCCTGACCGAGGCATGGCTGCTGGTCCTTCCGGTCTTCATGGATCGTGGCGGCGACATCGGCGAGTCCATCGCTGTGGCTCGTCGAGCCGTCGAGGCGGCGAGAGCTGGTGGCCGGCCTTTCGAGGAAGCGGACTGGCTCTCGACGGTCGCCTCCCTGCAGCACATGCGGGGCGACATCGACGCGGCGCTGCTCTGGGGGCGTCAGGCACTGCGGGCGTTCTACCGGCTCGACACCGTCGGATGGTTCGGGCCGGGCTTCAAGATCTTCGCCGCTTGGGAGAACGCTCGAGGTCGCTACGAGCGTGCCGCGACACTCGCTGCCGCTGCGGCTCGCTACTCGGAAGAGTTCGGCGGCGAGCTGCCGGACTCGATGATGCGGATCGGCGACCCGATGGTGGAGTCGGCGCAGCGCCTTGCTCCGGATGTCCACGAACGCGCGGTCCGAGAGGGGGCCGCGATGTCCCTCGACGCGGCTATGGCGTTTGCCCTCGAGGAGGACGTCTCGCCACATTGAAGCTACAAGTGGCGGGCGATCGCCCTACAAGAACGCCTCCATCTCCCTCGTTGCAGACTTGACAGGGGTCGGTCCGATCACGTCGGTGTACCGGTCCGGTCGGCCGGCCACAGAGGCAAGCGTGGTCAGCGATGGAGTCCTCATGGAGTGATCTAGCCCGGATGGTCGGCCGCGGTCATCGGCTCAGACAGGTGGCGGGCGGCGCTTATGGGAACATCCGGCTCCCTACCACCAGCAGTGACACGCTCGCGAGCGTCGGCCGTCGCCATCTCGATGAGGATCGCGCCGTCGCGCATCAGCACCGGCCGCAACTGCTCGCCGATCGCCTCGAGAACGCGCTGGTCCTCGGCCGACCGCGGCCGCGCCATGCGGTAGACCAGGTCCGTCTGGTCGGGCCCGCGCTCCACGAGTTCCATCGTTACCGTGATCGGGGGGACCCCCTTTCCCACCATCGTGACCCGCTTCGTCTCGTAAGCAGCAGGGACCCAGTCGAGGATCTCCTCGATCGAGACGTCCTTGCCGTGCGCGCAGTGGTTGACCGTGCCGACGCCGCGTCGACCGTCGACCGTTTTCTCGTCCACCTCGGTCATGCCCGTCGTCCAAAGCATCCGCCGGGCGGGCGATGTCGCCCACTCCCACAGGATCTCGCGCCCGACAGCGCCAGGGATCGTGACCACCATGAGCGCGTCCTCGTCGGTCACCTTCGTCCGTCCGCGTACCTGCTCTGCTTGCCAGGCTGCTCTGAGGTCGGTGGCCCATGCCTCGATCTCGCCCACCGACTCGAAGGTCTCAAGGTGCTCGATCATCCCCGCCGCTGCCGGATCGTCGGGACCCATCTCTCGTACGAGGGCGGCGGTGTACAGCACATACGCCGAGCTGGCGAGATCCTCGCCGACTCGGTTCTTGAGCAGGCGATGGACGAGGACCACGTCGCTCCCGACGAGCTCCTCCATGCCGGCCATCCGCTGGAACGCCACGCGTCCGTGATGGGCCACGAACTTCAGGTCGAGCCCAGGGATCCGGACGCAGGCGTTGCACTCGCACATCGATGCCTGGCTGATGTCCCGGACGCGGCGCTGGAAGGCGAAATAGCAGCCCTCGATGACATCGCGAAGCCCAGGCCCATCGACCGACTCCGCGAGCTGGTAGACGAACGCCGCGTCACCCTCGAGCTTCGCCAACCTGAAGGGTGGGCGAAGCGCGTCCACGACGGTATCGATGAGATCAGCCAGGATGTCCTGGGCGTGGTCGAGCTCCACGCCGGCCAGGTAGCCGCTGTACCCCGCGATGTCGGCGATGACGAGGCAGGCGGGTTCCGTTTTGGCGAGCATCGGCTGGATCGTCAGCTCTGCCACGCCGGATCGACCGCCATCGACTCGCCTCGGCAGGGGGTCGAGGGCATGGCTGACACTCCGATCGCTGCGCGACAGGGCCCTTTCCGTAAGGCACTCGAAGTCGTCGTGAAATTCACGTGGCGATTGTCTCAGGGGCTGGGTCTCCCCGCGAAGGGAAATCACGGTGGGTCGTTTTGGGGGTGATGCGGTGACCCCGCCGCCGTGAGCCTTCGGGCAAGAGCGACCAGGCTGACCCTCGGGGCCCGTGCCGTTCGTGGCCGGGTTCGACGGCGCCCGACCAAAGAGTCTGAGGCGGGCGGTGACACCCACCCGTGCCTGTCCGTGACCACCGGTCATCCGGCAGCGAGGGTGTGCCAAGTGGCGCCTTCACGAGGGACGAGGCCGGCGGCTGCTTTCTCTGACCCCTAACCGCCTGAGATCACGCAGCCGGGGGGACTGTTCGTAGTCCCGGGTCGGCAGGTAGGGGCAGGTGCGGGACCGCCGCCGCCATTGCCGCCTCCGCCACCACCGCGGTTGGAGTTGTTGCGGTTCGTCGTGCTGCCGCCACCGCTGGAGGAGCTGCTCGATTCCGGTGGCGTGGTCGTGACCGTCGGTGTGACCCGGTCCACCTGGTGGGGGCCGCCGGGCTGCGTGCCCTTGATATAGATCTCATTGCCGCTCTTCACGATGTTGTTCGGCCGCTGGAATTTGGGCGCCGGCTTGTTCTTCGTGTACGCGCTCACGAAGGCCGCCCAGGTCCGACCCGCGTTGTCGAGTGAGAATCGCAGCAGGCCGAGGTTGGGACTCGAACTGTCGCTGTTGCCGTACCAGACACCGACCGCGAGTGCTGGCTGGTTCTTCTTCTTGGGCATGGGCAGGATTCCGTAGGTGGAGTAGTCGCGTAGCTCGTTGGTCGTACCGGTCTTGACCGCAGCCTCGCGGCGCGAGCCGTTCTTCGTGTTATGCATCTCGAAGACCGCGCCCCAGGCGGGATTCACGGCGCGGTTGGTGTTGCCCGCGAGGATGTTGGCCATGATGTAGGCGGTCGTCGGTTTCCACACTTGCTCGGTCACGGGCTTGCCGGCCCGGTAGATGACCTCACCGTCAGGTGCGACTACCTTGAGGATGTAACGGGGATCGGTGACCCTGCCCTTGTTGCCGAACGCTCCGAATGCCGAGGTCATGTCGAGCGGCCGGACCTCCACTGTCCCGAGTGCTCCCGCCAGACCAGCCTGATCGAGCATCTTGGTGTTGTCACCGAGGAAGGTGAAGCCGGCTTTCACCGCGTATCTTCGGACCGTGGTGATCCCGGTGCGCTGGAGTGCGCGGATGGCAGGGATGTTCAGCGATTGCTGGATGGCCTGGCGGACACTGATCAGTCCGCGGTAGGTACGATCAGCGTTCTGCGGCGTCCAGCCGGGTCCGAATTGCTCCCGTTGGTCGAGAAGCTTCGTCGCTGCCGTCAACCGTTCCGTGTCGATCCCCGACGCGTACAGGATCGGCTTCCAGGCCGAGCCTGGTTGGCGGTGCGAGCCCCCGATGTGGTCGACCTTCGGTGCCATGCGCGGGGTCTCCCGGCGGTAGTAACCCGCCGAGCCGACATACGCGAGGATGTCTCCGGTGCGGTAATCGAGCGCGACCAGGGCGCCATTGCGCAGGTTGGAGCCTCGAAGGCGGCTGATCCAGCCGGAATTGCCTCCTAGCTTGAGCTTCTTGAGCTGTTGCTGGTACAGGGACGGGGGCAGGTTGGGCAGGACCGCGCCTCCCTGGATGAGCCGTTCGCCGAGCGTCTGGGCCTTCATGTCGATGGTCGTGGTGACCTTGTAGCCACCGACGTTGATGGGGTCGCGATCGGCCAGGATCTGGTTCAGTTCCGGCAGGACGGCGTTGACGAAGTGGGGTGCCTTCCAGAGCTGTGCCTTGGGCTTCCTGATGACGATCCTCTGCTTGAGGGCGTCCTGGTACTGCTCGTCGGTGACGGAGGTGAAGCGGCCCTTGGAGTCGTGCAGTCGGCCCAGGATGAAGTTGCGGCGGTTGACCAGCTCGGTGTTGGTGCAGTCGCTCTTGCCCAGGCAGTCACGGACCAGCAAGCGCGACTTGGTCTTGCCCTTCTTGCTGCGCTTCTTGGTCTTCTCCTTGACCACGTTGGTGTACTTGCCCTTGGAGTTGGTGGCCCACGGATAGAGGCTGCTGGGTTTCTGCGGGATGGCCGCCAGCAGGGCCGCCTCGCTGAGGGTCAGCTCATCGAGGTCCTTGCCCAGATAGAGGTCCGCGGCGGCGGCGATGCCCTGCGCGGCGCCATACGAGATCTGGTTGAGGTAGGCGGTGATGATGTCCTTCTTGCCCTTCTCACCGGGGAAGGCCTGGGTCAGCCGGTAGGCCTGCAGGATCTCCTTGGCCTTGCGGACGTACTGGCCCTCCTTGGTCTCCAGGCCGGCCTGGATGATGTCGTCCGGCAGGAGGCGTGCCCGCACCAGCTGCTGGGTGATGGTCGAACCACCACCGCGGTCGCCGCCACCGGCGGCTTCGGTGACGAGGGCATTGAGGGTGGCCTGGATATCGACCCCCGGGTTCGTCCAGAAGGTGTCGTCCTCGGTCGCGGTCGTGGCGTCCAGCACGAGCGGCGGGATATCCTCGAACTTGATGACCTCACGGCGCTCATCCCAGAAGCGTGCCAGCTCCGTCTTGCCCTTGCGGTCGTACAGGATGGTGGGCTGGGAGAAGCCGAGGTCGCGGAAGGCGCGGACGTCCGGCAGGCCCTGCTCGAGGGTGGCCAGGGTGACCCCGGCCGCGCCCCCGGCGGCGATGGCCGCGGCAGAGGCGAGGGATGCTCCTGCCACGATGAAGACCAGGACGAGCACGATGAGCATGTTGGGCCCACCGGGTTCCCGTTTGCGGGCATGGCGGCGCGCCAGAGCGATACGAGCAGCCGCGGAAGCCCGATGCTGGTTTCCGTTCAGGCTCTGGCTGCCTGAGAGACGACGACGCGGACGATATGGCATCCAGCGCGATTATGCACTCTTAGTGCAAGTCGGTCCCAAGGGCGAACGAGTAGCCCGGGCGCGGTCCAAGACAGGCCCGTTTCGTACATGAGGAGTGGAGCCGACACTCGGTTGGAACCGCGGCCGGCTTCTTGCGAACAAGACGTGCTCGCGGCACGGGGGCGTGGCCCCAGAAGGTCAGTCTCGAACCCACGTCCGGTCCTAGTGTGGCCGAGCCCGATCCCACGTCGCGACCGCCCAGAACGCAGCGACGGCGCCGAGGAGCGCGAAGAGCCAGCGGACCGCGTGCCACACGAGCCATGCATCGAGCTCACTCGCCAGCTCGGCGGAGGTGAGGTCACCGGACCAGATCCGGAAGTTCGCCGGAAGATGGTAGAGAGCGGTCACGAGACTGGAGAGCACGAGCCCTGCAAGCGCCAACGACCAGAGCCGACGCGCCATCCGATCGTGCCGCGCGAGCCACAGGGAACCGATGGCCCCGACCAATGCGGGCCCGAGCGTCAGGAACGCCGCGGGCGCTAGGTAGATGAAGTTGTCAGTGAACCACTCGGCGAATGCCTGCGGTTCGAGCCCGCGCCAGTAGAGGCCGAGCGACAGGCCGATGACGAGAAGGACGCCGACGTACGCGGACGCGCCGACGACGGCGAGCAGACCGAGCACGAACCGCGTGCGCGGTCGTTCTTGCTCGATGGCGGTAGCCGCGGGGTCTGGGATGGTCATGGGGCGCTCCTAGTAAGGTTCATGGTCATTGGTGTAGACGATCGCTCGGGCGAGAACCGTTCGCGCAGGCACAAGACTCCGCAACGAGGAATGGCTTCCGCCAGGCCCGTGCAAACGAATGATTTGGCGCTACAGATAGAGGAACATCGCGCCGGGCTGATCGCGCACTGCTACCGGATGCTGGGCTCGTTCCACGACGCTGAGGATGCGACCCAGGAGGCATTCCTTCGCGCTTGGCGCAAGCAGGATCGGTTCCGGGGCGACGCGTCGATCAAGACCTGGCTCTACCGCATCGCGACACGCGTCTGTCTGGACCTCCTGCGCGGCCGGGCGCGACGACTGACGCCGGCATCGCTGGCTCACCCCGCGATGCCGACTCGCCCGCCCTTCGGCCCCAGCGACGGAGATCAGCTGGCTCGAGCCTGCACCATCGTGGGCTGTAGCGACGGATCTGGACCCGGCCGCCGCGTTTTCGCAGACGGTGAGCGTCAAGCTCGCCTTCATCGCGGCGCTCCAGTCGCTGACGCCCGGCCAGCGCGCGGTGCTGATCCTGCGGGACGTGCTCGCCTGGAGCACAGCCGAGACCGCGGAAACCCTCGGTTTGTCTACGCCCGCCGCCAGCTCCGTGCTCCATCGAGCTCGACAGCGGCTACGGGAGACATACCATCCTGCGGGCGTCGACGCGTTCCCGGGATCCGACCCGGAAGATCCCCGCGTTCGCGCGACGCTCGCGGCCTATGTGGAAGCCTGGCAGCGTGATGACGTTGACGGCCTGGTGGAGACGCTCCGATCGGATGTCCGCGTCGCGATACCGCCGTCGCCGTCCTGGTATCGCGGTCATGACGACGTGCTCGCGTTCCTCGCGCAGTGGGTGTGGTCACGGGGTAGGTTCCGGCTGGCAGCGGCGTCGTACAACGCGCAGCCGGCCTTCTTGACCTGGATCGCAACGCCCGGGCCGGAGACCCTCTTCGCCATCCAGGTCTTGACGGTCGAGCTCGATGGCATCTCGGCCATCGACTTCTTTGGCCCAGGCAGCTGGCTCGAACCCGGCTGTCCTAAAATCCGCGATCGAGTGGTCGAACGCTAGCGGCCAAGCACCACGTCGATCCCACCCAGGACCAAGCCCAGCCGCGATGCATCCAGCTTCCCGGCCCGTTCGGTCAGGAGCGAAGGTGACGATCCAACCCATGCGGTGACCTCCTCTTGGGCTGACACAAGTTGCATCAGGAAGCTATTCCTCGCAGCGAGGCATGCGAAGTGCCGTTCAGGGCCACCGACCGGGCCGGAAGGTTGCCTTCACCGCTGGGCAGCGTCGGTGCTGCTTCGCCAGAGGATGGTTCGCTGGGGGCTCCTCGCGATGAGCCGACAGTAGAGTGCGCTCGCATCGCGTCCAAGGGAGATGTGAAGAAGGCCCGTCTTGATGGCAGGCCTCCTTCACGCTGTGATCGGTGTGCGGACTACGCGGTGGCCCGATCCGGAGCGTTCATGTGGACGGGACGACGACCAGCTTGCCGGTCATGCCGCTCGCGTCATGCAGCAGGCAGAGGTATGGGACCTGGCCCTCGATGTCGCCGATGGTCATCGCGAAGTCCATGCTCGGGTTCGGGCCAGGTGCGGGCAGGAACCCCGAATTGAACAGGTCGGTCGTGTTCAGCACCGGCGCATCGGGCGGCTGAGGAACATTGCCCGAGGGCGCCAGGATCGCCGGATCGAGCATCACTGTAGGGGTGGAGCCGTCAGGCGGTGGCCACGACGCCGGCACCACCAGCGCCGGTTCGGGGTTGCCGTTCAGGAAGGTGATGGTGTGCGGGGCCGTCACCAGGTGCCAGATGACCGTATCGCCCGGATGGACTTCAAGTTCGCTCGGGAAGAAGCTCATCAAGCCGATCCGGCCGGACACGAAGCCCGCGTTCACGTGATAGGTGGTGGTACCGTCACCATTGTCCAGGGGGGGCGCCACTGCGGCCTCGGCTGCCTTCATGGCACCGGGCACCTGCTCCAACAGGCCGGCGATCGTGTCGTTGGCCTGGGATCGCACCTGGCCCGGGGATGGGATCGCGACTGACGGATCGACGACGTAGATCGTGCCCGCCATGTCCTTGCCGTGCACGACGCAGAAGTACTGGAAGCTGCCCGCTTGGGTGAACGTAAGCGAGAAGCTTGTCACCGGCTGTCCATCGAGGAAGTACGAGGGGTCGGTGCTCATGATCCCGGAGTTTGCGTAGCTCGTACCGTCGTAGCTATGGTCAGCCGGATCGACCGGGAAGTAGACCTGCGGGTCGAGGACCGGCAGGCTCGACTCCAGGTTCGGTAGCTCCTGATCCGGCGCCAGGAACGTCACCGTGTGGATCTCGGCGGCGTTCTGCACGAACTTCACGGTGTCGCCCACGTGCACCGTCAGACGATCGGGAAAGTAGGCGTCGATATTCACTCCGCGCGCCGGCTGGGAATAGCCCACCTGGACCGTGTAGGTGGCGGGCGAGTCCTTGGCGGCGACCGAGGGTACCAACATGGCAAACGCCAGCACAAGGCTCCCCGCCACACCCACAGCGCGGCTGGGCGGGAATAGCGGCCATCGCTTCATCACGCAGATCTCCTTCAGTGCCCGGTGCCACCGCGGCGCGGCGCGATCCCGGTCAAGTGGAACCGACGGTCGCACGTGCAGTCTTAAGGAGGTGTTAAGGAGGGATGGACCTCGTGGGGTGCGCTGCACTTCCGCCCGAGCGAGCCTTGTCGCTGATCGACGCCGCCCAGGCGTGGGTGGCTGAGCACTGCGCTGCGGGTAGGATCCATGCGCTGTGGTCGTTCGCGGGCATGATCGGCGCGGTCGGCGTCGCCGAGGTAGAGAGCCCCGACGAGCTCGACGAGATGATGACCAGCTTCCCGTTCCCGAGCCTCTCGAACGTCGAGGTCATCGCGCTCAGCGACATGGACCGGAATGTCGCCAATGGCAAGGCCCAGATGGAGCGCATGATGGCGATGATGGGGCGAAGTAGTCGCCGGCCTCGCTCGTCGCCGTCGACGCGGGAACTCGCCGGGGTGCGCTGCCTGGCCTTCGCACGGGCGATTCACGGAAGATTCACGTTGCCTCCTGCAAGGTCCAAGACATCGATGTCGCTACGGCCGCAGACGCCGGTCGGCGACGTCGAATCAACGCCTCGGCCACCGGGGCGACGAAGGAGAACAGGATGTCGACCTTGGCCATGGCATTCCCGATCTTGCCCGGCAAGACTGCTGATTGGCGAGCGTGGATGGCGGAGTTGAACGGTCCGCGGCACGATGAGTTCGTCGAGTCTCGCCGTCGGGTTGGGCTTCACGAACGGACCTTCCTGCAACACACTCCCAACGGCGACCTGGTGATCGTCACCCTCGAAGGAGAGGACCCAGGACGCGCCTTCGAGAAGATGGTCGCGCAGTCCGATCCATTCGCGAGCTGGTTCCGCAAACGGGTCGAGGCGTTGCACGGTGTCGATCTCAGCAAGCCGATGCGGGATGTCACCTCCGAGTTGATCGTGGACACAGCCGCGATGGCCGTGGCGGCCGGGTAGCGCCGATCACATCTCCGCGCGCTCACCAAGAGGCCGCTCGTGCGAACGAGCGGCCTCTTCGGGTGAGTCGATGGGCATGGAGAACCAGAAGACCGACCTGCCGTCGTCGTCGCGATAGCCGATACGCCCACCCTGTGACTCGACCGCCGCGGCGGCGGTGGCCAAGCCCAGGCCGTGCCTCGTGGAGCTGCCACGTGTCAGCGCGAAGGGAGTGAAGAGCTTGTCCTGTCGTCGGGGGTCCACGCCGGCTCCTTCGTCGGCGACCACGGTCATCACCACCGGTCCCTGCCGAGTCGTCGCGGGCTCCCTGTGGACCGAGAGTGCGACGGTCCCGCCTTCGGGGCTGTGTCGGATCGCATTTGACAGCAGGTTGGCCAGCGCCTGGTGGAAACGGACTTCACTGATGCGGACCGATGTCTCGTCGACCGACTGCTCGATGCGGATGTTTCGCTGGCGTGCAGCCCACTCGAAGTCCTGTTCCACTCGGGACACGAGCATGGGCAGCGGCCGGTCCTCGATCGAGTCGTCGATGCCCTTCGTCTGCGCGAGCGCCAGCTCCAGCAGCGCGTCAGCCAGGTCACCCAGGTCGGTGGCGTCCTGCTGCGCCTTCTCCAGGGTTGCCCGGGCGGTGTCGCCGATGTCGGAGTGCCTGAGCAGCCCGTCGAGTTGCAGCCGAAGAGCGGCGATCGGGGTGCGCAGATCGTGCGCTGCGCCGGCGATGAAAGCACGTTCATGCTCCACGCTCTTCTCGATCCGCCCCAGGAACCGGTTGAGCGTCCGCGTCAGTCGGCCGATCTCGTCCTGCTGGGGTGCGGTGGGCAGACGACGGCTCAACTCGTGTGGACCGATAGCATCGGCCTCCTGCGTCAGGCGGCGGATCGGTGCCAGTGCCCGGCCGGCGACCCACCAGCCACCCACCAACGAGCCGATGACGCCGATCGTTCCCAGGGCCAGCAACGACTCCGGCAGCCGAGCCGCGGTCTCGTCCACTGCGGCCAGCGAGCGCCCAGTGACGATGACCCGGCCATCCGGCGCGGACATCGAAAAGAACGCGAACGTCGGGCCGTCGTCCGCGAGTCGGCGAGTGGAGGCGCCGAGCGCCACTGGCGGCAGGCCGGTTGGTACGCCAGGGCCGGCCTCGATCTCGCCCGTGGCAGGATCCACGATCGCGGTGAAGGTACCAGGGAGCGACGGCTCCAGGGCCGTCAGGTCGAGTCCACCCTGGGCCATGTCGGTCACGACGTCGGCGGCGTGGACCCGCAACGCGTCCTCCGTCGACGTGCGCAGGCTGGTCTCCAGCTGCCACCAGACGACCACGCCCGCGATCGCGATGAGCAACATGAATGTGACCCCATACCAGACGGTCAGCCGTGATCGGATGGTCATGGCGCGGGCGCAGTCGTGACGCCATCCGCACGAAGCATGAATCCCGCCCCCCGCACGGTCTCGATGGCCGGGCCCCCCGGCGCCTCACGGAGCACGGCCCGCAGTGCCGAGACATGGACATCGATGACGTTGGACTCTCCGTCCCAGGCCCAATCCCAGACGTGTTCCACGATCTCGGCTCGCGTGACCAGTTGACCGGAGCGTCGCGCCAGCAGCTCCAGGATCGCGAAGGGCCTGCCCGAGATGCTCAATGGTTGGTCGTCGACGCTCACGCGCCTCGTGGCCGGGTCCAGGCGCATTGACCCGACGACCAGCACACTTGGTCGTTCGACCTGGCCGCGGCGCGTCATGGCTCGCAATCGAGCGATGAGCTCGTCGTAGGCGAATGGCTTCGCCAGGTAGTCGTCGGCACCGGCGTCGAGCCCGCGCACGCGATCACGGACCTCCCCGCGGGCGGTGAGCATCAGGATCGGAGCCCACACCCCGGAATCGCGCAGCGCGGTGCATAGGTCGATGCCGTCACCGTCAGGCAGGCCCAGGTCGAGGATGATGGCGTCGTAGGCGATCTCGGTCGCCATCCAGCGTCCGTCTTCGGCGGTCCCGCTGACGTCGACCGCGTAGCCCTCCGAGCGCAGGGACTCCGCGACCGCCGCCACCAGACGCCGGTCATCCTCGATGATCAGGACGCGCATCGTGTACCTCGCACCAGCTAGCTTGCCGACCTTTGGCTTGTGCAGCCTCCGTGGCCCAGTCCCGCGCGTCACCTATCTTCTGCCTTCGGCGCTGTCCCTGCAGTCCGCGCGTGGATCGAACCGGGACGGCCCGCGGCGCCGGCCGGTGGTCGCTCGTTGGGGAGGGCACACCGGCTGTCTAGCGAATCGCAAGGACGCCGCGTGGACGTGAGGGGCCGTCTGGAGCCCCCCGTGCTGAGGCCCACGTCGAGCGGCGAGTCTCAAACGTGGGGTGCGACGCCCTCAGCCAGCTCCTGCATGAGCTCGACCTGCTCCTCGTATCCGATCAGGGGCAAGTAGCTGCGGGCCACGAACTCGACGGATACCTGCACCTTCTGCCGGATGCCAAGGAGTGCCTCGTCGGTTCGACGGAACGCCGGGGGTGCGGGTGGCGGGAGCGGTCGGGAAGCCGACGCCTCCATGTCTCTGTACTTCCACTGCATCGACCACAAGGCATCGCGGTACCTGGCCAGCGCCGCCTCACGCGAGGCGCCGGGCAGGAGCGCGGAGTAGTGGATGAAGCGGAAGCTCGCCGGGTCGCGCCCGACCCTAGCGCACTCCTCGAGCACCCAGCCCACCTGCTCGACGAACCCCTCGGCCGACGCGTTCGAGAGAACAGACCGTCGGCGAAGCACACTGCGCGGCGGATGGCCAGCTCGGCGCTGCCGCCGATGAGCACCGGGATCGGCGCGGACGGCGCCGGTCGGACGGCGAGCGTGGGCAGGTCGTAGAGCGCACCGGCATGCGTGAACGGCTCACCGCTCCAGGCTTGGGGAAGGATGTGCAGGATCTCGTCCATGGCCCTGCCACGCTGGCTGAGGTCCGCCCCGAAGCCAACGAATTCGACGCTGGACCACGCCAGCCCCAGCCCCGATACCAGGCGGCCATGGCTTAGAAGCTGGACGGTCGCCGCGTCCTCGGCCAGTCGCGGCGGGTGGTGCATCGGCGCGAGGATGACACCGGTCCCCAGCTCGATCCGAGAAGTCGCCTGCGCCATGGCCGCGCTGACGACCAGCAGCGAGGGCGTGTATCCGTCGCCCACGAAGTGGTGCTCGGTCGTCCACACCGACGAGAAGCCGAGCCGCTCCGCTTCCACGGCCAGCCGGACGGTCTCGTCACCCGCGCGGGTCCAGTCGGTCTCGCCCGGTCGTAGTTGGGCGCTGAGGAGTCCGTAACCGAGTGCCATGGTTGCGACGATAGCAGCAGGCCCGTCTGGCGGAACTGACCCGGCGATCGGGACGCCTCGGTCCGACCCTACGTCATGCCGCCCGGCCCGATCCTCGCGATCCTGAGCGGCACCACTGATGCCGCGTGGCTTCCGCAACGTCCCGATCGCGTCCCGCTTGTTGGCGAGCGGCAGTCAGACGTTGATGACGTCAAGCTCCGCGAACGCTGGGAAATCATCGTCCTGCGTCACGACGGGGACGCCCAGGGCCATCGCCGTCGCCGCGATCCACGAGTCGTTCACCGGCATCCGCATGTCGGCGTCCCGCAATGCCAGCCGCAGCCTGGCCCAGGCGTTCGCGACCTCGATATCGATGGGGATCGGCTCCAACGAGAGGGCCGCGGTGAGCGTATCGAGGCGGCGATCACGGATGGCCGTATCGGTGGCCGCCAGTACGCCGGCGCGTAGCTCCCCGATCGTGATGACAGAGACAGCCAAGCGATGCGGCATCGCCTCGATGTCGATCGGGCGTCGTGCTTCACGAGCGATGAATACCGACGTGTCGGCGAGCCCTCGCTCGGTCACAGCGCCAGGTCTGCGGTCGAGTCAGGTGCCAGCTCGGCGAGGTCTGCCGCGAGGCCTGGATCGGCCTGGTGGCCGAGGACACGCGCGATGAAGACCTCCCGCGCCATCCAGCGGGGGCGAGGTTCCGGCGGGACGAGCCTCGCTACCGGTATGCCGTCGACGGTGATCGTGATGTGCTCACCTGACGCGACGCGATCGAGCAGGACGCGCGTCCGATTGCGCAACTCTCGAGAGGCGACCTCAGTCATGCGACAACTGTAGCACACATGCGACGGCCTAGCGAGGTCGGCTGGGTCGTCATCGGCGGCACCTCGGTGGCCGGCGGCGACGGCAACGTGCCGGGGCTGTGGGGCGCGGCGCTGTTCCTCTTCCTGCTCTCCGCCATGCTCAACACCTTCGGCGTCGGCGAGGGCATCAAGCAGATCCTGACCGGCGCGATCGTCATCCTCGTCATCGTCCTGGCGAGCTTTCGCCGAGCACCCGACTAGTGGAGGCCACGAGATGACGAACGAGGATCACGCGGCGTTGCCGGCGACAGGCTCGTCCCTGTCCGGCGCTGTCACCATCCTGGATGAACGAGCCCACGCGCTGATCGACCCCGACGGAAGCCTCCAGCGGCTGACCGCTGGCGGCATCTGGGCGGAGGGCCCTGTGTACCTGCCCCAGGAAGATGCCGTGATGTACAGCGACGTGCGTGCCGATCGAGCGATCCGCTGGTCCGAGGCGCGCGGTGGTGCGGTCTGGCGCCAGCCCAACGACCACACCAACGGCAACACGCTCGACCGCGAGGGTCGGATCATCCACTGTGAGCACGGCCATCGCCGCATCGCCCGCACCGAGTCCGATGGGACGCGCACCGGACTCGTCGACAAGCACGCTGGAAAGCGCCTCAACTCCCCCAACGACGTGGTGGTCAAGTCCGACGGCACCATCTGGTTCACCGATCCGCCGTACGGCATCATCCTGCCCGAGGAGGGTCATCCAGCGCCGCAGGAGCAGGCCGCCTGTTTCGTCTTCCGCTTCGATCCCGAGACAGATGAGCTGACGGCCGTGACCGACCACCTCGTCCACCCCAACGGCCTGGCCTTCTCGCCCGACGAGTCGCGGCTCTACGTCAGTGATACCAGTCGCGGCGTGGACCCGGCCGGCTACCATCACATCGTCGCCTTCGACGTCGTGGAGCAGCGCCGACTGGAGGGTCCGCGCGTGCTCAAGGTCATCGAGCCCGGGCTGCCCGACGGACTGCGGGTGGACGAGGCCGGCAACGTCTGGACCTCGGCCGGAGACGGTATCCACGTCATCGATCCCGAGGGGCAGGACCTGGCGCGGATCCACGTGCCCGAGGTCACGTCCAACTGCGTCTTCGGTGGCCGCTACGGACGGCGACTGTTCATCACCGCGAGCTCCTCGCTCTACGCCATCGACACCCGTATACGGGGGTCGGGCGTGGCTGCCGACGTGGTCCACCGACTGGCGGCACCACGGCCCGACCTGCCGTCAGGGGTTTCGACTCGCCGTCATGCCCGGGATCGACCGGAACCCCGCCGGTTCTCCCGGGCACATCGACGCTGATCGATCAGCCGAGCGTGATGGTCGCGGCCATCGACTCGAACAGTTCGATCGCCGCATCGAGGTCGCCTTCCTGGTTTGCAAAGACGCCGACCGCCAACGGCCCGTCCTCGGTGTCGAGCAGGAAGTCGTACCCGTAGGGCGGAGCGATGGCCGTGAACTCCGGCGCCGCCGGAAGAGGATCGGGCGACAACTGTGGCAGCGCTCCTCGGTCGGCAGCGATGGTTGCCTCGACATCCTGGCCAAGGATCGATGCACTTGGGCCCGCGAACAGCTCGGTCCTCGCCTCGAAGGCGGCGAGCACGCTGGCGGCGTCGGGCAAGGCCTCGCCGTCGGCAGTCTGCCGAGGCGCCATGAAGACGACACCTGCCCCAGTCCCCGTGGCATCGACAAGCACCACGCCGGGGTGGATCTCCAGTACGTCCGCGGGCGTCGGAAGATCGAAACTCAGCTGGCCGAGCGAGAAGGCTTCGACAGTGAATGGCCCGGCTGGTTGGGCAAAGAGACTCTCATTGCCGGGCTGCGTTGCCACCGGTCCGGACAGTGCCAGTGAATTCATGACCTCGTCGGCCTTCGCGAGCCAGTCCTCGTTGCCCGTGGCGACCGGTGCGAACCCGACCAATAGCTCTCCATTGGCGAGGTCGGCGAGCCACACGCGATAGTATTCGCCGCTCCGCACGACGATGCGCCCCAGCGGCTCACCGACCGTCAGGAACGGGTGCTCACCGGCGCCGACCGTCAGGTCGAACACCTGACCGTCATAGCCCCCGACCGTGGCGGGTTCGGAAGCCTCGACCGCAACGCTCGAGGTCGCCTCCAGCCACGCTGCTGCGTCCGTTGAGCCGTCGGCCAGCACTCCGCGCATGATGAGCAGCGCGCTCACGCCGATGGGGGTGCCGGGATCCTCGAGGATCAGCGTGCCGGGTGCCACTACGGGAACGTCCCAGGCGTTACTGGTGGCGAACTCGGCATCAACGCCGAGCACGTCAGTGCAGTACTGACCAGCGTCGATCGATCCGCTATCCGCTGCCGACAGGTCCTGGCATCCTGACTCAGCGGCTACACCGCCAGACACTGCGGCCAGGGTCAACGCCAACGCGCCCGTGATCGTGAGACTGCGATACCTCATGTGTTTCGCCTCCGTGTTGGAAGGCGTTGGGTGCCTTCCTCGGAGCCAAGGTTCCGGGCCGGCGTTCAAGAGCCATTCAAGGCACCCGTTCAGTCACCTCGAGCCTCGGCGCAGGGGTCCCGGTACGGTTCGTCACCCGGAACCAGCTCTGCCCACTCCCCCTGGCTGAGCGATCGACCGGCCGTGTCACACGCCGCCCTGACCCAGGCACTGGGATCGACCAGCACATCGATGAACTCCCCATCCTGGCTGAACCATACGGACTGGCCGTCAGAGCTGAGCACCGGCGTGTAACCGCCGGTCGCGCCGGGCATCGATGCGATCGGCATGGCGTCGGGCGCGAGTGACAGCACACCGAGCTCGGTGGCCGAATTCGACGTCCCAGAGCCGGACCCGGCCCCACCAGTCACGAACCATCAGGCGCTCGTCGTCGACGAACAGGGGCACTTCCAGGGCCGATGCTGCAGTCAGGTCGCGCTCGCGTGTACCGGTGGCCACGTCCCACACCACCACGGTGCCGTCGTGTTCCACCGAAGCGAGACGAGTGCCGCCCGGTGAGAGTGCCGTCAGGGTGATGTCATCAAGGCCGTCCCACGCACCGAGTTCGGTTCCGTTCCAGCTCCAGATCGTGGTCTCACCTGACAGATCGAGGATCCAGAATCCCGCCGAACCCTCGCGCGGCCGCTGGGCGTGTTCGTCCAGATCGATCACCAGACCGAGCTCGGGGGTCCCGGAAACAGCGTCGAACCGAACGAGCTGCAGCCTCGTGGCCAGCCCATCTTCAGGCTCCATGCCCAGAGCCACGTGGGCAGCATCAGCATCCCAGCCCGTCAGCACGAGCCGCGTCTCCGAGTCTCCCGCTCGCAGCTCCGTGCGCAGCGCTCCGGTCGCGTCGTAGACCTGCAACTCGAATTGACCGTCCACCTCTTCGATATTCAGCCAGTGTTCGGTCCCCACCGGCCACCGCCCGGCCTGTTCAGGCAACCCGAACGCGGCGAGGTCGATCGCCTCCATCGTGGCAAGGCGTACGGGCTGACTCGGCCCCTCCGCCAACCACACTTGGCCATAGTCAGGATTGACCATGAACAACGTGTCGTTGAACCGTCCGAACCCTACACGACGCTCGATCGGTGTGCCGGCGTCAGTGCCGATGATGCGTACCACGCCGTCGGGACTCAAGACGGCGACCCTCTGTTCGTCGAGGCTGGAGATAGACGTCACGTCTGCTGGCACCTCGACGGGGCCGGCCAGCGGTTCGAAACCAGGATACGAGTAGAACTCCACCCCCGCGTCGGTGAGCACGGCGAAGGATTCGCCGTTGGGCGCGAAACTCGGCGCGGACTGGATAAGGCTCGTGCCTGGTATCTCGGATCGCTCGATCACGGCGCCGTCCGTATCGAAGCGGATGACCTCGCGTCCGATGGGCATGACCACTTCATCGCCGTCGGGAGTCCAGTACCCCTCCGCTTCTAGCTGCGGGTCGAGCGGTGAGACCTCCCACGTCTGGAGATCGAGGATGCCGCGCTCGGCACCGCCTTCCCGCGAAGCCTGCGTCAGCGCCCGTCGGCCTGTCGGATCGATGTGGGCTGCCAGCGACTGCACTCCGGTCTCCCTGGCCACCTCACCGCTGTTCGGGTCGACGATGACGATGGTGCCCGTGTCCACGCTCTCGTCTGCCTGCTCGAACAGCAGGCGGCCATCGGCCAGCTCGCCCAGGAAGCGACGCAGGTCGCGAGCCAGCTCGGTGACCACCTCGCCTGATGGAGCCATGATCGACATGGACGCCTTCCGAGTCGAACGGATCGGTCGCGGTCGTTCCGATGATGCGGCCACCTGCCAGCTCCGAGATGGCGCAGCTGAACGGTGCTGGCACCCGGTCCACGTCACCGCTGACCACGTCGTGGATGACCACCTCCGTCGCGCCGTTTGCGTCGGTACCGGTCGACAGGAAACGGCCGGGCTTCTCGGCGTGGCCGCCGCAGAATGAGTTCGGGGCCGGACCGGCATGGCTGCCGGCAGTCCGCACGACCGCCTCTGTCGACTGCCGCAGGGCGCTCAACAGTCCGGCCTGGCTCTCAGGCCCCGGATCTCTTCGATAGGCTTCGACCGCCAGCAGGAGCGCAACGTCGGGTCGGCTGTCGGCCTCCTCGAGCGCCTGCACGACCAATGCGCGCATGCTGGCGACGTCGGAGGCCAGCCGGCTCTCGATGGTCGATACGGTCACGATGATCACCGCGACCAGGGCCAGGAGACCGGCGGCCAGCGCGACTGCGGCGCGCCGTCGACGCGCCCGCTGCGCCGCTCGGAAGGCTCGGGCTTCGGCCTCCTGGCTGCGTCGCAGGAACTCTTGCTCGTCGGCGGACAGCGACCTGGTCCCGTCCAGCTCGCGATAGCGCGCGAGCCGATCACCATGGAGCAAGTACTCATCGGCGTGGTCCGCTTCCAGCCAGTCGACCATCGCTGCGCGGAGACGCCGGGTCAGCAGCAGTGACTCCCGATGCCGGTCGACCAAATCGCCGAGTCGGCCCCACGCCGTCAGGATGGCCTCGTGCGCGATCTCGACCGTGGCACCGCGGCTGACCGGGTCCCGGTCGAAGGCCAGGAGGCGAGCCCGATCGAATCGGTCGATGACGGCGGTCACGTCATCGCCCGCCAGGTAGAGAGACTCGAGCTCGGACCGACGCACCCGTCGCCGGGTCACGTCCGATTCCTCGTCGATCGATACCAGCCGCAGCAGGACTCCCTCGGCGACCAGCTGTTGGCTGACGGTCAGCTCGGCATAGGTCTTCTCGGCCTGGTGGCCGACGGCCCCCGCGAAGCCGCCCATCGCTTCATAGTCGGCGGCCGTCAACTGGTCGGTCTCGCGCTCGTCGAACAGTCGAGTGAGCGCGAACTGCAGCAACGGCAGGGCTCCGGTTCGTCCGTAGACCTCGTCGGCCATACGCGTGGCCAGTCCTGGCTCGATCGATACGCCAGCGTCCGCTACGGGCCGCTCGATGGCAGCCAGTAGCTCGTCCTTCGAGAGAGGCACGACGGGGACGAGTCCCGCCTGCACCAGCTGAGCGAGGGCCGGGTCGCTGAGAGCACGGTCGAAGAAGTCGGCGCGTATCGTGATGACACTTCGCACCGCACCCTCGGTCAGCGCAGCGGTGAGCACCTCGACGAACGTGGCGCGCTCGGTCCCGGTCGACTGCGTGTACAGCTCCTCGAACTGATCGACCAGCAGGAGGACTTCGGCTCCAGGTACGGAGATCGACTGGCCGATCAAGCCGACCAGCGAATCACCGCCGCCCTCGAGCAGTCCCACCGGGTCGTCCACGGGTGTGTCAGCGATGGCTTCGATCGCCTCCGCGAGCGCGTCGAGTGGATGGGTGCCGGGTTCCAGGGTGGTGATGAACCAGTCGGCGGACCCGTCGACGTCGTTTCTGCGAAGGCGAGGAACGAGACCGGCACGGACCAGCGAGGACTTGCCCGAGCCGGATGGGCCGACCACGGTGACCAGACTGTGGTCAGTGACTGCCGTCATGAGGGCATCGACAAGGTCTTCTCTGCCGAAGAACTCGCGGGCGTCTGCCTCACCGAACGCGGCCAGGCCCTTGAAGGGGTTGCGCCGATCCGTCCGCACAGGCACGAGATCGTTCGCGAGTTCCGTGACCTGCAGCGCTTCATCCAGCGCGACGATGAACTCAGGCACCGTGTTGTAGCGCTGCTCGGGAAGTGCCGCGCTGGCGGTCGCGAGCACCGCCCGAACTGGCTCGGCGAGGCCGCAGGTCCCAGCGTCACCGGTCGCATCGGGACGGCGGCCGGTGAGCAGCTCGCTCGCCAGCACGCCCAGTGAGTAGATGTCGGCGCGGAGGTCAGGCGCTGATTCGGCTTGGTCCTCCGGTGCCCGGTATGCCGGCGCCGAAGGGGGCAGCTGGCCGTCCTCGACCGGGTCCAGGAGGCGAGTGGCGGTGCCGAAGTCACCGACATAGGCGTTGCCCGAGCCGTCCAGCAAGACGTCGCTCGGCTTGAGGTCGCCGTGCACGACGCCTTCGCCGTGGCCGTGCGCGAGCGCAGCTGCCACCTGGTGGAGCAACCGGATGGCGTCGTTGGTTTCCCACCGCTTGTCCAAGGCATCGGCAAGGCTGCCACCGCGCATGAGCTGCATGACCAGATAGGCACCCCCGGGATCGCGCCAGTAGTCGAAGAGTGGCACGATGTTCGGGTGCTGCAGGGAGGCAACCAGGCGCGCCTCGGCCTCGAAGCGTCGGATGAATGCGGGATGCCCCGCGTACTCGGGACGGACCACCTTCACTGCTACTTCCCGTCTCACCGAGGGCTGGAAGGCCCGGTAGACCACGCCGAAGGTGCCGGCTCCGACGACGTTCCGCAGCTCGTAGCCCAGCAGCACGTCCCCATCAAGGCGCTGGGTCGGATCGACGCCACTGACGTGCAGGCGGAGTGGTGGGAAGTCGCTGGGAAGGCCCTCGATGAGCAACTGGCCGATCCGCTCGGAGGCCGACAAGCCCCGCAATCGATGCTCTCCCAACTGGCGGATCTGCGTGCCTTCGACCGATGCCAGGGCCAGGTCGTCCTGGGCCGCGCCCGATAGCAGGACCTGGCCACCGTGGCCGGCGGCCAGCACTCGCCCGCATCGGTTGAGGGGCGGGCCGAAGTACTCGTCTCCGCGGACATCGACATCGCCCACGTCGATGGCCATGCGAGCCCGGATCGCTGGACCCGGATGCCAGGCTTCCGTCGACAGCGAGTGCTGCGCCTGACTTGCGGCGGCCGCGGCGCTGGGCACGTCTGGAAATACCGCCCCGATGCCTTCACCGGTGTCTCTGAAGATCCGGCCGCCTGTGTCCGCAACGGCCGCCGAAAGGATCTCGTCGTGCCGGGCCAACGTGGCAGCCATGTCTTGGAGGTGGAGCTCCCATAGGTGGGTGGATCCTTCGATATCTGTGAACAGGAAGGCCAGGCGCTGAGTGGTGGTCTGCCCGGAGTCGACCATGAGGGTCGGATCCTGGTTGAGGATGCGGACCTGCAGTACGGCAAGCTCGGGCGAAGGATCCAGGCCCAACTCCTCGACGAAGAACTCACGTGCTCGCTCGTATGCCCGCAATGCTTCCGCTTGGCGTCCACTCCGGTAGAGCGCCAGCATCTGCAGCGTTCGCAGCCGCTCGCGAAGGGGATACTCCAAGACCAGCGCATCGAGCTCGGTGACGACCTCCTCGTGCCGGCCCAGGCGCAGATCGGCGTCGGCGCGAAGCTCGACGGCATCGACCCGCAGGTCCTCGAGTCGGCTGATCTCGGCATGAAGCCCTTCAGCCTCCGAGGCCTCAAGGTAGGGCAGACCTCGCCACCAGCCCAACGCCTCGCGCAGCTGTGCGGCAGACTCAGCCGGCGTGGCGGCCAGATCGGTACGGCAGCGCTCGACCGCGTCCTCGAACTCCCACGCGTCCGCTCGGATGGTGGCAGGGTCGATGCGATACCCGTCGCCGCGTCGCTCGATCGGTGCGCCCAGCAGGGAACGGAGGTTAGACACGTACGTGTGAAACGAGCGCTGGCGGTCGTCCGAGGCATCTTCGCCCCACACTCCCATGATGACCGTCGACCGAGAAACCACCTGGCCGCGGGCTGCGACCAACAGCGCAAGGACGGCCTGTTGCTTTGGCCCGCCGAGGCGGATCGGACCGGTAGTGCCGTCGAGCTCGATGGGTCCGAGCACGTGCAGCATCGGTGTCATCGTTTGCGTCATATCGTGCATGGCCATATCGCACGGGGGGGCGTTCAAGAGGGGTTCAAGCTGACCCTCGGGACGATACCAACTGACGCAAGGTGTGCGTGAGACTGCGACCTACCGGGACGCGCCGAAGGGCGGTGTCAGAGGAGCCTCTGCCTGGGGGCCCAGACCGTCAAGATCCATGCAGATTGAGGGTTGGCCAGGAGCCAGGTCGCGCTGTCTTGCCTTGTCGGCAGCGCGAAGCGGGCAAATTTCGTGGGGGAAGGGTGGAGCCGACACTCGGATTTGAACCGAGGGCCTGCAGTTTGCGAATCGCAAGAACGCCGCGTCCCTAGGGGACCGTATCGAACCCCGCGGTCCTGAAGTCCACGTCGAGCGCGATGGCGCGGCCGATACCCTCGCGACGCATGAAGGCGAAACTCGCCCGATCCACGAGGGAGACCGAGGATTCGATCGTCTCGCGGAAGGCCACGAGCGCCGAGGCATGAAGCTCCGAGTCCACCTCATGGACCGCGAGGGCGGGCAGGACGCGATCCACCAGGTCGGCCGCGACGGCTGCGCTGAAGCGCCGTCGAGCGACGGCGAGGGTCTCGACGACCACGTAGGCATGAGTCACGAGTGGCTCGTCGCGGCCCATGGAAAATGCCGTCACGGTCGCAGCATGTGCTGCATCATCGCGGTCGACCAAGGCGATGATCCCGCTGGTGTCCACGAACAGGGTCACAGGCGACCTTCTGCCAGCACCTCGTCATGGTCTCTCGCGACCGTGCCGGTACCCGAGGCAGCAGTCCCAGCGACGCTCAGGAGCGCGTCGATACGATCGTGTTGCAGTTCATCCTCGTCGGGCACGACACGATCAACGGCATCGCGCACGACGGCCGCGAGGGAGACGTGCCGGCGGCGTGCCTCCTGACGGAGCCGTCCCATCTGCTCTGGGGTAAGGGACACTTGCGTACGAATCATGCTCAGATGATATCACTTGGCGATTCGGTGATGTAGGTCAGGCGCCTCAGAAGCCCTCGGCAGTCAACTGCGGTCGCCCGGCTGGAACCCAGGCGTCAGACCAGGCCACTCTTGCTGGTAGGCATGACGAAACAAGCAGTTTCACGGGTGGGGGAGTGGAGCCGGCACTCGGATTTGAACCGAGGACGTGCTGTTTACGAAGAGTCAGCTGCTCCGCACTAGCGGCCTCTATCCCTCGCCGCAGGCATCGCCTTCCTCACCTTCGCGGTGTGGACGTTGCGTGGGGACGAGCTGGGCGAAGCGGACCAAGACCGGGCGAGCCGCTCAGGGGCAATGGCCATGTTGACGATCGGCACGGCCTTCTTCCTCGCCGAGGTGGGCGACAAGACGATGCTCGCCACCATCACCTTGGCCACGACCGAAGAGCCGATCGGGACATGGCTCGGTTCGACCGCGGGAATGGTGGTCGCGGACGCCTTCGCCATCGGCATCGGGGCGTTCCTGGGCACCCGCCTGCCGGAACGGGCCATCAAGCTCTTCGCAGCGGCCCTTGTTCGTGGGCTTCGGCGCGCCGCTGGTGGCCGAGGGCCTCGGGCTGGTGTAGGGGAGGTTCGAGCCCGCCATGCCTCCGGGCTGGCGGAGGCGGGCGTACGAGGCAGCGATCCTACCCGACCGTGATCGTGCCGATCATGGAGGAATGGATGGCGCAGTGGTAGGTGTACGTGCCGGGCGTGTCGAACGTCTGGCTGAAGGTGGCCCCCTGTGCCAGGTTGCCGCTGTCGAAGGAGCCGTCATCGGCGGTCACGGTGTGGGCGGTGCCGTCCTGGTTCGTCCAGGTGACCGTCGAGCCGACCGCGACGCTGATCGACGCGGGCCCGAAGGCGAAGTCCTGGATGGTCACCGAGCTGGCCGATGCGGCCGGAGCCATGCTGGGCGCAGGCGCCGCCACGACCGTGATCGTGCCGATCATGGAGGAATGGATGGCGCAGTGGTAGGTGTACGTGCCGGGCGTGTCGAACGTCTGGCTGAAGGTGGCCCCCTGTGCCAGGTTGCCGCTGTCGAAGGAGCCGTCATCGGCGGTCACGGTGTGGGCGGTGCCGTCCTGGTTCGTCCAGGTGACCGTCGAGCCGACCGCGACGCTGATCGACGCGGGCCCGAAGGCGAAGTCCTGGATGGTCACCGAGGCGGCCGATGCGGCCGGTGCCATGCTGGGCGCGGGGCTCATCGACATCGGGGCCATCGTGGCCGTGGGCGTGTGACCCTCCGCTTCGACCTCGACGGCACCATCGTCGCTCCCGTGCTTGGCCGCGACGGTCCCGGCGAGCATCAGTGTGACGGCGAGCGCCATGGCAGCGCCGGTCCAGAACCTGGTCTTCACGTCATTCCTCCTGGTCGTCCTGCCGCGTCGGGGCGCAGCGCGTACCGGAGGGTACGTTCGCGAGGACCGTCCGGTTTTCGACAGGGTCGCTCTCGGTCGGTCGGAAGCTGCGGCAAGGTCTGGCGTCAAGGCGTCACACCGACCACCGGCAACGATCGGCAGTGTCCGGCCTCGACCGGGTCGGCGATGGCGAAAGGCACATCGGCAAAACCGAACGTGCCGGTCTGACGTATCACCGGCCACCTGTTGGGTCCGCGACCTGCGCGCATCCACGACGGTCTCTGGAGGTGATGCCCTCATGACGCGCTCCCATTCCCCCATCCGTCGCTGGCGGGCCACCGGCGTGGCCATCGCCAGCGGCCTCCTCGCGCTGACGGCCATCGCTGCGGCCCCGGTCAGCGCGGCGTCGCCCGCCCCTGCGAGCGGGACCGCCCATACGCTGGTCGCCGCGACCGGTGATCTAGGCACATATCTGACCGGCGATGGCGGCATGACGCTCTACTACTTCGCCAAGGACACGGGCCCCGGGGCCAGCGTCTGCGAGGGCAAGTGCGCGGAGTTCTGGCCTCCGCTCCTGCTGAAGGACGGCGAGGCCGTGGCCGCGGGAGACGGCGCCACCGGTGTCGTCGGGTCGTTCACCCGTGCCGACGGGTCCACACAGGCGACCTATGACGGCCGCCCCCTCTACTACTTCGCGCAGGACACCAAGGCCGGTGACGTGACGGGCCAGGACGTCGGGGAGGTCTGGTTCGTGGCGGCCGCTGACGGCTCGATGCCAGCGGCCCCGGTCTACACG
This sequence comes from uncultured Chloroflexia bacterium, assembly GCA_963764785.1. Classification (GTDB taxonomy): domain Bacteria; phylum Chloroflexota; class Limnocylindria; order Limnocylindrales; family CSP1-4; genus JAFMJV01. The sequence continues at coordinate 1,268,287 of CAVXTU010000001.1, forward strand.
ATCGACGCGGCGTCGACCGCCGCCGGCACGGTCCTCACCGGTGAGGATGGCATGACGATGTACTTCTTCGCCAAGGACACCACGCCCGGCGTGAGCGCCTGTACCGGTGACTGTCTGACCAAGTGGCCGCCCGTGCTCAACGGCGGACGTGACGTGTTCGTAGCGGGCGACGGCGTGACCGGCGTGATCGCCCTCGCCACCCAGGCGGATGGCTCACAACAGCTGACCTACGACGGCCGGCCGCTCTACTACTTCGGCGGTGACCAGGCCGCCGGCGACGTCAACGGCCAGGGTGTCGGAGGGGTCTGGTTCGCGGCGACGATGGACGGCTCGCTGCCCACGTCCTGACGCGTCCCCAGGCGGCTCCGAGGCGTGGGCGCCACGAGGTGCCCACGCCTTTCGGTGCGACCCCGCCGCGCCCGCCGACCAGGCCGCGGCGTCGAGGAGCGCACGGCCCGCATATCGACGCCGCGGTCGAACCCGCGTACGAGGATCCTGCTGCCCTGCCTAGCCCTCCCGCGCGGTCGCTACGCACCGACTGGTGGCCGTCATGATCGCGCGTCATGGGTCTCGGTCGCCCTTGTTACGGGCCGACCGTCGGACTCGGACCTTGCCACGACCGAGAGATCGACTCGACGCGCGCGAAGGATCAGACTCAGGCTGGGTCAGGCTGGAAGTCCCGCTTGTCCGTAGCCGCGGACGTCGTCCGAGCCGACGCGTTCGGCCATGCTGCCCGCGCGGGCGAGCCCATCGCGCAGGACGGGCATCGGGGCTCTGGTCGACCCATTCCACCCGCCCGGTCGTCGTGGGAGCGCCGGCATAGCGCCCGAACGGCTCCTGGTCGCCGGGCTACACTCGCGCGCACAGGCTATGGGATCGGCACCGCCACGGGGACTCGATCGCGCCCGGCGTCGGCAGTGGGCCGACGTTGGGTCTGGTCGAGTGCCGCCTGGGTCCCGTCGGCCAAGAGAGTCAGCGGCGGACCTCGCCATATCCGGAGCTGGGCTCGGACGTCAGCGGGCGAAACCGGATCGCCCCAGCCAGCGTAGCTATCGGTGACGACGTCGGACGAGTCGGATGTCGTACTCGTGGCGCGCCTTGCTGCTGGCGATGCGACAGCCCTCGCCCAGCTGTACGACCGCCACGCGGACGCCGTCTTTCGGGTGGCGTTCCGGCGACTCGGGGATCGTCAGCTAGCGGAAGAGGTCTTGCAGGACACCTATCTCACTCTATGGAACCGCGCCGAGCTCTACGATCCAACGGTGGGGTCGCTGATCGCGTGGCTGTCGACGATCGCACGCAACCGCGCCATCGATCGCCACCGTGCTCTGTTGCGCCGCTCCGCGATCCCGCTGGGCCTCGTATGGTCGAGCGACGATGCCGACCCCGAAGGACCGGAGCGTGCGCTCGCGGCGGGCACGCCGCTCGCCTCGGGCACGGGCCGAGCTTCCGACGATCCGCAACGGGCCGTCGACCAGGCTGAGCGCCGAGCGGAGATCGCGGCCGCGCTCGCGAGCCTGCCGGAGGTCGAGCGCGAGGTGTTGCGATTGGCCTACTACGAGGAGCTCACGCAGACGGAGATCGCGACGGACCTGGGCTGGCCGCTCGGGACCGTCAAGACGCGGACGCGCCGCGCTCTCTTCCGGCTGCGCGCCGCACTCACGATGGAGTTCGGGCCAGAGGTGGTGCCGACCACGGAAGGGCCTGGCGGGTCGTCGGGCGAGCCTCCGCCGGCAGCCTGGAGGGGAGCGCACGATGGAACACCTTGAGGCTGCCGAGCGCATCGCGGATGCGGTCGTCGGCCCCGCCAAGCTGAGCCGCATCGAGGCCGACCGATCGCTGGCCGGCATCGAGCTGCGTCGCCATCTGGAGGGCTGCTCGGAATGCCGCACGGAGCTGCGAGCCTGGCGGCTCGTGGGTCTGGCGCTCGCCGAAGCGACCCCCGATGACCTCCGTGTCCCTGCCGAGGCGCGGGGACGCATCCTCGATACGGTCGTCACGTCCGGCGTGCTTCGTGGGCCTGCCGCGGGGATGCCGTCGACGGTAGCCCCGGTTCAGGCCGACGCAACGGCGGCCACTGGGACCGGTCGCCAGACTCCTCGCCTGACCGCGCTCGGCGACACCGCTAGCAAGCGCGACCGTCCTGTGTCCGTGGCGGTGCCCGGCGTCGAGACCTCCGACGCATCCCAGTCGGTAGGAGCGGTGTCGAGAGCCCCGGCAGGCTTCACGATCAGACGATCCTTGCTCGCCGCCGCCGCGGTGGTCGTCCTCTTCGTCACTGGCGCACTACTCGGTGGACCGCTCGGATTGGCGCCGGTCCACGACGATGCCAGCGCTGAGCTTACGAAGGCCCTCGCCTACGCCGCCGACGTGCTGGGGCAGCCCGAGCACGTCGTAGCTTCGCTGCGGACGCCCGCGGGTGCCCCTGGTGGAGCCGTGGCGGTGGTACCCGGCAGCGGTGAGCTCGTCGTCGTCTCCGGCGCACTTGCACCCCCGTCCGGTGGGCATCGTTACGTGTGCTACCTCGAGCGTGACGGCGGGCGCACGGCAGTCGGCTCGATGTGGTTCGTCGGCACGTCGGCCTACTGGACCGGCGAGATTTCGGGCCCCAGTGACGCGGGCCGTCCGGGCGACAGGTTCATCGTCCAGCTCGAGGGTTCGCCGACAGCCGCCCTGACGGGCACCTTCTGACGCCCGTGCGAGCCCGGACCGACGCGGCGCTCGGCATCATCCGGGCCGACGAGCACGGTCTTTATGGGGAAGGCTCAGTCCGTCGGACGCGCGTCGCCCGTCTCCTGGACGGTGCGGGCATCTCGCTGGAGGGCATCGCGGCCGTCATCGCTGGCGACCAGCTGTCGTTCGAGCTGATCGAGTTGGCCACACCCGACCAGTTCTCCTCCTTCGGTGAGGAGACCTTCGGCGAGGTGAGTGCGCGCACTGGCATCCCGATCGAGTTGGTCTCGGCAGCCCGCGAGGCTACAGGGGCGGTGCAGCCGGATCCCGACGCGCGCATCCGCGACGACGAGCTCCAGGTGGTCAGGCTCATCGAGTACCAGCTGGGTGCCGGGATCCGGCCAGTCATGAGCGAATGATGGCTCCGCGTCTTCAGTGAGAGTCTGCGACGCATGGCCGAGACGGAATCCGACTGGTGGTTCTCCGACCTGGTCGCAGCAAGACTGGCAGCGGGTCAGACCTGGGGCGACGTGGCGATCATGGCCGGTGAGACGTCGCCGGAGATGTCGCGGCGAAGCGACGCGGCGGTGCCGGCGCTCTTCCACGCCCACCAATCACACGCATGGATGCGCGACATCCTCGAAGGCGTCGAGAGTGCCGTGGTGGAAGCCGGACACCAAGAGCAACTTGTGCGGGTCCCGCCTGCGATCTGCTTCCTCGACATCACCGGCTACACACGCCTGACTGAGGAACGCGGCGACGAGGCAGCTGCTGCGCTCTCGGACCAGATGGCCAGGATGGTCCAGCGTATCTCCGGCAGTCACGGAGGGAAGCCAATCAAGTGGCTGGGCGATGGCGTCATGTTCCACTTTCCGGACGCCGGCGAGGGCGTTGGTGGCGGCGCTAGAGATGGTACGGTCGGCCGCCGCAGCCGCGCTGCCACCGGCGCACGTCGACATCCATGCGGGGCCGGTCCTCTTCCAGGACGGCGACTACTTCGGGCAGAGCGTCAACATCGCTGCCCGCATCGCCGAATATGCCCGGCCCGGTGAGGTCGTCGTCAGCCAGGCGGTACTCGACCTTGCCGGGGGTGTCGAGGTCCACTTCGGCGAGATCGGGACGGTCGCGCCCAAGGGCGTTTCGCACGAGATCGCGCTTTTCGTCGCTAGTCTCGCACAGGCGAGGATCGAGGACGTAATCCCGGAACTTGGTGGCCGATGAGCACGCCCGGCACCTATCGCGCGTTCGGGTAGCGTCCCACGTCGTGTCAGGCGGGCACCCGAGCCGGCTTGCCGAGCGGCATCGGTGGCGGTGCGAGCGAGCGCGCCCAAGGTCCGCCCGGTGTGCCCGAGCCAGAGCCCGCCCTCCGCCTGCCTCGTCAAAGTGAGCTCGGTGGTGACGACGACAGCGCCATCCGCGCGCTCGATCACCTACCCCGCCAGGTCCGTGGGGGTCACGAATCGCACGGTGATCACTTCCGTGATCCGGCGGCCGTCCTGTAGGCCCGCGAATTCGACCCTCAGCGTGTCGTCAGACGACCAGCCGCCGCGGTGATCTCGAACCGCAAACTGGTTCATGCTGAACAAGTGCACTTCGCCATCGGGGCGATCGAACCCGATCAGTTCGTCCTCCTCGAAGGCCCCCATGCTTTCGATCTCAGTCAGCATCCGTCCTCGAACACCCCACCCGTCGGCCGCTCGTTCGAATCGCCATCGCCCCGAGACGATCGAGGTCGTTCCTTCGGACTCCAGCGTTCCAGTCACCATCCAGTCCCCAACGAACGCTTCGAGCCTCGCGACTTCGATGGGGATCCCATCACCGACCATGGCTACGCCCTCGCCTCATGGCAGTCTCGATCACTTCCTCAGCCTCGGTTCGAGCGTAGCATCGTCGTTGACCGCCCAGTACGCAACAGCGAGATGATGGCGCCGTTGTGTATTCAGTTCGGGCGCGGCCTCGTCAGGACTCCTTGCGCCCGCCCGCCGCCGGTCCGTTCTCCAGGGCTGCCTTGAGGCGTCGTAGCTCAGACTGCTCCTCCTCGCGCATCATCCGCGCCAGGAGCGGTGCGAGCGGTCGCAGCAGTCCAGTCGGCTGGGCGTCGATGAGCTGATCGATGCGCGTCCCGTCAGCGACCGACTCGAGGGTGTAATCGAATTCGACGCCAAGGCGGCTCGTGATCTGTATGGCCCAGCGGTGGCCGGGCTGGTAGGCGGTGATAACGAAAGGAAACGTGCGGCGTCGACCCAGCATGGGCAGGTCGAATGACCCTGTGGTCCCCTCGGCAAGGTCGCCGTCGAGGTCCATGCGCACCATGTTCGTCCACGCCGTCATGTTGGCCATGTCGGCCATGAACGCCCACACCTCGTCCCTGTTGCGGGCGATCTTGATGGAGATCGACGTGCGTGCCATCGTCTTCTTCGGCGCTAACGTGGTGAATCGGATAGTACACCCATGGTCTCGCATGTTCGAGGCCAGCAAGTCGCTTCGGCGATGATGTCGCCTGCACCGAGCACCCCATTCGGTCTCGGGGCCTGCAAGAGCAACTCGTTCGGGCCGTCATCCAAGCCCGTCCAACGGAACAGGAAAACGGAGTTCATTGAGCCCATCAGGTCCTCAGGGGTCTTGACCTCCTCTGCAACCGAGACCATGACTGTCGGCATACGTCGGCAAGACGCCCGACTGCCCACACTGGTCGGCTACGTATGCCTTTGTGCAGGGAGCCAATCAGCTCCTGCTCACGATTGAGCCCCCGAGTGGGGGGATCCGATCTGGTCTCTGCGCAAGGAGTACACGCCGCCAGCCGCGAGCTCGAACGACCCGAACCCACGTCGTACGTTCGAACCGAGTACGTCCTGTGCGCCGATCGGGAGGTACCCGATGTCGCCGGCCATCTCTCCGGAGCGATCACGGCGCTCGCGCACCAGGCTCGCTGACCGTTACCCTCCAGCGGCGGGCAGCTCGAGGGTCACGGAGCCGCCGTTCTCGAGTTGGACACCGTCGTAGATGACGGGAGGTTCGGTGAGCACCTCCACCCGGTATGTGCCGGGCTCGAGTTCGACGGCTTCACCGCCCACGCTCCCGACGGCGAGCGGTTCGGCATCATCGCCGTAGACACGGAACGGCGCACTCAAGGCTCGGGCCACGGAGTCGGCAAGGCCCTTGGCTCCCGAGGCGTCGTAGTATGCGCCGCCACCTGCGTCTGCCCAACCCGCCATCTCGCCCTTCAACGCCTCGTCTTCGAGCGCGAAGCCGACGATGTCGAGCCGGACCTCGATACCGGCCTTTCCGAGGCTCGCGATGGCGGCCGCAACCTCCCCGTCACAGGTCGCCTCCCCGTCCGTGATGAGCACGATGATCTTGAGCCCAGTGACACTCGCGAGATCGCCCGGCGCCGCCTCCAATGCCGCCGCGATCGGTGTCGACGTGGTCTTGCGAGCCTTGAACGAATTCGACGACATCGAGCGCCACGGCCCGGTCGAGCGGCGCAAGTGGCAAGGGCAGGGTCGTCCCGCAGGCCGCTTGCTTGCCCTTGCCGGGACCGCCGAATGTCCGGATCGCGACAGGTACGCCCTCGGCGAGGCCATCTTCGACCAACGCCCGCAAGGACGCCTTGGCGACCTGGATGCGTGGCTTCCCTCCGAGGCGTTTACGCATGCTGCCGCTCGTGTCGAGGATGATCTCCACGCCCGTCCCAGGTTGCAGCGCCGGTCCCCCTGAGGCGCCAGACACTCTGCCCGTATCCAGCACTTCGATGGTCCCGGGCTGGACATGGATGGTGTCGTATTCGAGCGAGTAGACGGCGGGCCTTCGAAGCCAGGTTGCCATCCGTTCGAAGGCCCGATCCATCTCCCCATTCGTCGTCGGGTAACTGTAGTATCCGCCACCCACGGCTACCCAGTCCTGCATGCGCTGGCGCGATGCGACGGGCTCGAGCAAGGCCCCGATATGGACCGCGAAGACGATCGGACGTGCCTCGGTCATCGCCTCCCACAGCTGTGGCGTCTGATCGCTCGTCGTGGTTTCGGCATCGGTCACCAGCAGGATGGCGCGGGCGCCCTCGCGGTCAGCGAGCATCGTCGAGGCGTCGATGAGCGTTGCTTCCGCGCCGCTTGACCCTTCGCCAGCCACGACATGGTTCTCGAACGCGTTCTGCAAGACAAACGGATCGTCCTCCCAGCCTTCCACGAGGGGAGACTCCTCGAACGGCATGACCGTCACGACCTCCCGTCCAGGACGGACGTCGGACAGGAAGGCACGCATGCTCTGGACGATCATGTCGAGGAAGGGTTCGATGCTCGGGCTCGTGTCGAACGCGAACACGGCCGAGAATGGCGGCTGCCTGACTTCGAGTACATAGGGGCCGGGATCGACATCGGCCTGGTACCGCACACTGCCGTCGGGCTCCGCGTGGAATGTCATCGCGCGCTCCACCCCTGCCTCGTCCATGAGCCGCAACGCGACGCCAGCCGTGGGGATCCCGCCGACGACGACCTCGAGCGAGTCGTCATCGGCGGGGACGTCGATCCGGAACCAGTCCACATCCTTGTCGATCTCGACCCGGTCGGTGTATGTCAGACCCCGCCACCAGCTCGGTGGCACCTTCCGCATCGTCGCCGGCATCGATGTCGGGATCGTAGGCCGTCAGCGCCGCCGACTGGAGCCACTCATAAGGTCCCGCCGATCCGTGATAGCCCCACTCGCCGATGACCGAGCGATAGTCGCTGTCGACCGACTGCTCTAGGACCTGCAGCTGACCCGGCAGCTCGACCGATGTCGATGTCTGGTTTGAACGGCCCTGAAGCCGGAGGTAGCGAACCCACTCGCCATCCTCGAACTCGAATGGGCTGACCATGCCATCCGTGCCTCGAGTCAGGTCCCAGCTACCCGCCAGGCGCCATGGCCCGGCCGCGCTGCGGAGGCTCGTCAGGACGTCGACCCGTTCGAGGCGTTCGTCCGGCTTCGACGATCCGGGGTCGATCCAGCGGACTTCGGTGACTCTGGCTGCCCGTCCATCCTGGAACCCCACCACCATTCCGAAGGTCCGAGGATCCCCGAGGTCGAGCGTCTGGCGTGCGGTGTCCGCGTCAAGGATCGCATCGCGCTGCGCGAGGTCATCGATATATGGCTCGCTGGCGACGAGATGGCCTCCCAGGGCTGGGTCGGCGACATCGAGAGCGCCAGGCGTAGCCGGCCGGCCGGGTGCCGCGACCACTTTCCACTCACCGAGCGAGAGGTAGCCACCCTGGTCGACGTACTTCGACCAGATGCGGAGCATGGCCTGAGCAGCAGCAACGGGTTCGTCGAGCACGAACGCCTGGTCGACCCGCAGGGGACTCAGCTCGCCCCGCAGCACCGATCGCCACGAGGCCCCATCGGTCGACAACAGGAGTTCGAACTCGCGGGGCGTCTCCTCGAGCTCTCCCTCCGACGCCTGTGGGTCGATCGATCGTCCCGACGACGAGGATCGGCTCGTCGCCGGCAAGGTCGACCACGAGCTCCAGGGGCAGGTGGTCGACATGGTCGGGCAGGAAAACGCTGAATCCGTTTCGGTACACCTGGTTCGCCTGAGCCACGGGGCCTTCCGGCGTGACCCCGTCGAAGAGTCGTCGCTCCTGGTCGAGGTCGATGTCCCCGGACGGCTCGGCTCCCAGAGCCAGCGAAGCCACATCGAGGCCGCCGAGCAGCTCCTCAGGCACGGCCCAGCCAGGTCGAGGGTCCACGGGCGCAGCCGAGATGGACGGGCTGACCCCGATCGAGGCGGTCACCTGCGCACCGTCAGGCGTGGCCGCCCGTGCACTCACCAGGACGCTATCGGTGCCCCAGCTGTCCGCGCCTACGAGGATCGACACGGGGACGACCACGCTCTCACCGGCGGCGAGCGAGACGGACGTGCGGTCAGGGTCGGTGGTCCACTGGTAGTGACTCGTCGTCAGGTCCAGGGTGGCCTCCACTGACTGCGAGCCGTCGTTGCGCAGTGCGAGCTCGGCCTCGATGACCTGCTCCTCGGGCCAGTAGGCGGCCACACTATCGACGGCCAGGTGCCACTCCAGCGCGAGCGTGCTGTCGTCCGGGAGCGCCCGGGGGACGTAACCCGCCCCTGCGAGATCGATATGGTAGGCGTCTGCCGCGGCGACCCTCAGCATCAGCGGAACGCCAAACGGCAGCGGCTCGGCGACCACCACGGTGTCATCGTCATCGCGCGTCAGAACGACCTGCCGGCCCGGATCGCTGCCGTCGTCGGCCACCGCCAACCTGACGTCGACAGCGTTGCCCTCGGTCGTGATCCGCAGCGGCTCGTCGGCTGTGGCTGGTGGCAACACGAACCAGTCCGTGTCATCGGCGTCGGCCGCGCTGCCCGACCAGGAGAAGGACATCGGGATCGGCCGTGCCCATGCCGGATCATCGTTGGGCTCCCGGTCGACGATGGCCGCATACGGAATCCAGGATCGCGCTCGTCAGCTCGTACGGTTCGTCGCTCGTCTGCTCTGGGACGAGCTCGATGATATGGTCGCCAGCTTCGAGCCAGAGGTCGATGCTGATCGTCTCGCCTGGCGGCCGACCTGCCAACTCGTTCAGCAGGTCGCCATCGCGACTGACGCGTATGGCCGTGGCCGCGGCGGCTGGCTGGGCGAGGTCGAAGCGGAGATGTTGGGGAGCGGCCAGCGTGAAGCGATACAGGTCGCGGTCCGAGGAGGTCGGCAGTCGGCCGACCCGACGGGCACCGATGCGGTAGGGCTCCGCCGTCTGAGAGTTGTCATTCGGCTCCCGCTCGGCATCCGGGTCAGGTGGGCCGATCGAGGTCGTGGTGACGTGATACTCGGGTCCGTTCGAGGAGATCCGCACCCAGTGCTGCCCCGGCACGAGATACAGATCGGCCAGGGTGGCGGTGGAACCGTCCGGGGCGATGTCGCCAGCGGCGATCTGGAGGCCGTTGGCGCGGATGAGCTCCGCGCGTTGGATGCCTGATCCCGCCACGTCGACCTGCCAGAGACCGGCGTCACCGTCGACCGTGAGACCGAAGACGTCGTCGTCGCCCGGCCCGCCCCTCGCGGTCATGCCCAGGCTCGGGTCGATGATGGTCGCGGTCGCGACCTCGTCGTTCGGCTCGGCCTCGAAGTCAGGCGCCGCAGGCCCGGTGACATCCACGCGCAACAGGTAGGCATCGGTCGCGTCCGTCACGCCGGAGACCTCGAAGGTGTGATCGCCCGGCGCGAGGACGAGATTCTGCAGGACAAGGCCCTCACTACCCGACCGACACACCTCTGGCTGGTCGGTGGCGTCCAGTAGACACAACCTCCGGTCGCTCGCCGTCCGCCAGCGCATCCTGACGTCGCGCAGGACCGGTTGACCTGCCGGCACGGCAAGGGTATATCGATCCCTGTCACCCTCCTTCGCCAGCCGTCCCGGCTGCGGCTGGCCATCGGTCAGGCGTACCGCCAGGGTCGTGTCATCGTCGGGTTCGGGGTCCCCCTCGATGGTCGATGGCGTGGCCAGGAGGACATAGGGGTGTGGCTCGTCGCCTGTCTCCGGCACCCGGATCCGGTACCTGCCAGGGTCCAGGGCCAGGTCGTAGAGGCGAGCCTCGGTCGTGGCCGTGGCGTTGTCGATAGCCGTACCGGCGTCATCCTGGAGCTCGAACCAGGCGCTCTCACCCACTGGCGTGGCGATGGCGACGTCCCAATGGCCGGGCTGACCGACGTCCCAGGCGAAGTAGTCGCTCTTCGAGCCCTGTCGGTCACCACTGACCTCGAAGGCGCCTGTCACGACCGCGGCAGAAGCGATCTCGTCATTCGGCTCGGTATCGGCGTTCGGCGGGGGCATGGGTTCCGCCTCCACCCGGACCCGATAGTCAAGCGTCGCCGGAGCCCCTCCGTCGGGCCGGTCGCTTCGCGCCACGCCCATGAGGTACCGCCCCACGGGAAGAAGGACACCGTCTCGCGTGACCGGTCCGGCCTCGTCGGGTGACATGTGCACCTCGATGAGCGGGGTGCTCGAGACCGTCATCAGCGCGGCTCCGGGTTCCGATGTGACCACGAAGAACTGCAGGATGGTGAGCACGCCGGGGATACCCTCGAGTGTGATGTCCCAGCGCGTCGAAGCCGCCTCCGGCGGCGCCTCCCAGATATAGAGATCCTGGTCCCCATCCGGCAGCGCTCCCGATACACATGGTCCGGTCATCGGGGCGGCTTGCGCCTCGCTGTCGTTGGGCTCCGAGTCGAGCGCACAGGCGTCCTGGGCGTACGTGGACACGGGCACCCCGGTCAACGCGACGGCGAGAGCCATGGCACTTCCCAGTCGTGCGGTCAAGGACCATCGAGGTGGGGCCATGGTCGAGGCTCAGGGCCGCACTGTCAGCACTTGAAATCCTTCGGGAACACGTCGTTGAAGTAGTTCAACTTCGGCATCACCTGGGAGTAGAGCACAGCGAAGAACGCCGCCGCGCCCGCCGCCGCGGTCCGCTTGTCATACGCCGCATACAGCCCGATGGCGGTGAAGATGGCTGGCGCGAATGCCACGAAGCAGCGCCCCGCCTTGAGGGACTTGCTGACATTGGCGGGTTCCTCGACGACCTCGGCGCCGGTCCCGTCATCCATGGAGTCGATGGCGGATCCGGTCCGCGGGTCGATCTGCCACCAGCCGCTACGCGGGCGACCCTCGATCTCGACCGGCGCCGATGGGATGACCACGACGTTGCCGGACGTGACGGCGTCACTGATGAGGGCATTGGCCTGGGCGCCGTACGGCAGCTCGGCCGGCAGCTCCCCCGCCAGGACGACGGCAGGGATCCCGGCAGCCGCGGCGGAGTCGAAGACCGACGACACCCCCACGGGAGCGGGCACGTCCGGGTCACTCTCCGCGCGACCGGCCTCAAGGGCGACGCGCTCGGTGACCTGCGCTAGGACGCTGGCCACGAGATTCGGAGGCGATGCCGCGGCGGGACCATCAGTGACCGGCAGGGTGGCGACGTGGCGGTGCCAGATATCCAGTCCCAGCGCGACCTCCGGGCCGCTCTCGCCGGCACCGACATCGATGATGAACGACGTGATGTTGGGGCCATCGGCGTATGTCCGGATGCCCTCGTCGAGGATGACCTCGGTGGCGAGGGCGTCGCGGAGTGAGTGGTAGCCCAGGGCCAGAAGCGTCGGTGGGTTCGGCGCGGGCTCCACCATCAGGCCCAGGATCCGCTCCGCAGCCATCGGAGCGGTCGCCACCGCGATGGCCTGGACGCCCAGGAGTGGGGCGACGTCCTGACTAGTCTCGTCGACGCTGATCAGCTCGGGCGGCTGCACCTCTGCGGGCGTCGGCTGCCCACTCCAGCGGATGTCAGCGGGAAGCCGGTCGAAGACGGTACGCCTGGCCGTTTCCGATGCGCCACCGGGGCTCTCCACGCTGATCTCGAGCCACTCCGCGGTCGCCTCGCCATCCGCGATGAGGTCATCGGGACCCTCCGCTTCGAGGAGCTCCGTATCGCCGAACAGGCCACCGCCCCCGTCGCTGGCGCCGACCCCGAACTCCACACCCTCGTCACCCACGAACGATCGTCCGCCGACCTGGAGGATGGGGGTATAGCGGAGGGCCCCGGTCCCCGCCAATGCCTGCAACGCAAGACCGAGACCCTCAGCGCCGCTGGGTTCGAGATGGGCGAAGACGATGGGCACGGCGTGCAGCTCGTCGGCATACGCGGAGTACGTCAAGCTGGGGCGTGTCACGAGCTCATCCCCCTCGACGCGCTCCACGAGCACTTCGAAGGTGAGCTTGTGGCGCAGCTCATCGCCGAGGGCATCTGACGTGGACGCCGGGACCGCCAGGCTGGACCCGGGTTCAGCTCCCGGGACCATGGGATCAAGGTCCATCCATTCGGCGCCCTGGGCCACCTGGACCCAAGTGTGCGAGTCTCGCTCCATCGCAGGCAGGGCGACGCCCGGAAGTGCCAGCTCCACGTCCGCTGACGCGAGTGCGCCTTCGAGCATGGCCACCGTCTCGCTGAGCTGCTGCCCAGCGGAATCGGTCGCGGCGTCTACCGCCGCCTGCACATCCACGCTGTCGGTCGCGGTGGGGTCGGGGGAGGCCGCCACGAGGCGTATGGCATCACCATCCGGCTTCAGCAGGGCCTCTGAAGCGGTCCTGGCGGCGGCCGTGGTCGAGACCGTCGCATCGATCGCCGCCCGGACCCCGGCATCATCGAGGGGCCCCTGGGCGAAGCGATATGTGACGAGACTCTCGTCCAGCAGCTCAGCCAACAGGAGCGCCTTATCGACGGAGTTGCCGGCGCCGGCCTCCAGGGTGCCCGCCGCGCCCCGAAGCATCCCGTCGTAGGGTTCGTAGCGGATCTCGTCGTCGACGAAACGGTAGATTCGCTCGACGTCGTAGTCGAGGTCGGCCGCCAGGTCGCCGATACTTCCGCCCGTCATGGCCGCGGGCGCGGCGCCATGCTCACTCGGCACGGCCCGCCGGTCAGCCGATGCGATGGAGCCGGTTCCGAGGACGAGGGCGAGCGTCAGCGTGAGGACCCGGAAGCCACTCTCCAAGACGCGGTGCACTGCGGCATCAGACGTTATCTGTCCCTGTTTGTCAAGCGTGATTCGCATGCCTTGACATCGGAGCGACGCCGGGGTCTATGGTGCTTGCTTGAGAGATCATCGAGCGCATCCAGACGAGTCAGCGGCGTTCCCAGAGCAGTTGAGACCGCCGATCGCCGTCGCTGACAGGATGGCCAGGCGGCGCCGCGCGTACACCGGAGGGCGACCGTCCACTAGCCACGAACCAGGCCGCGGCTCCGCCCGCGAGGCCCAGGAACCCGACCGAGCCGACACGCAGAGCGCCAGCATGAAGTTCAGGAGGCAGACCGGAACCCGGTCGGGATACCCCCATCCAGCTCGGTCTGGCAGCGTTCGACCGACGTCATCTCCGCCATGATCACCTGGCCCTGTGCATCGTCACCGCTCTCCCGATGACCGGCCCGGCCGCCGAGTGAGCGACACGATGCTACCTGTGCCTGCAGTCGGATGCGAGCGGGAGCGGGTCGCAGTGAGATGTGGCCACCGAGAGCCACGGGCCCCTACCGTTCGGCCTTGACTCGCCTACGGCCGGGGCATACCGTGAGCGCCGATCCAGGGTCGTCGGAACCCGGGTCGCCATGCGGGCCTGGAGAGCGACCCGCGTTCGCGTCGAGGCGCGCCGCAGCAGCGAGTCGCGCCGGATGGAGGAGGGTGGAATGAACAAAGCCCAGCGAGCCTTGGTTGGCCTGACCACACTAGCCCTGCTGACGAGTGTGCCCCTGGCAGCGTCGGCACAGGATGACGGGGAAGACCTGACCTTCTATCTCGTCACTCACGGTGCGGCCTCGGACCCGTACTGGGTCCTTGTCAATAACGCCGCCGTGCGGGCGGGCGAGGATCTAGGCGTGACGGTCAACGTCTCTTTCTCCCAGAACGACAATGCCGTGCAAACGGAGAATCTCAACGCCGCCATCGCCGCCGAGCCTGATGGCATCGGCATCTCCAGCCCGCAGACGGGACTGTTCGTCGACCAGGTGGCCGCCGCCAAGGAGGCGGGAATCCCGGTCGTGTTCCTCGACACCGACGACCCAACGACAGCGCGTGATGCCTATGTGGGTGCCGACCTGCACCTGCTGGGCACGACGTGGGCCAACTATCTGGTCGACCTGGGCATCGGGGAAGGCGATCACGTGTGGATGCCGGTCGAGTACCCCGGGGCGGCCTATCAGGTCCTCGCGACCGAAGGCATCGCCAGCGTCTTCGACCCGCTCGGCGTCGACTACGAGGTCTTCGACGCGAACTACGATCCGGCGCTGTCGCTATCGAACATGACTGATTACCTGACCGCGAACGCGGATGAGGTGGATGCCATCATCGGCCTCGGTGACCTGGTCATGACGAACATCCAGCGGGCGTTCGACGCTGCCGGCATCGAGCCTGGCTCGATCCCGGTCGTGGGCTGGGGCGGCACGCTCGAAACGGCCCAGGAAGTCAAGGACGGGTATGTCAACGCCGCTATCTGGGGCTACCCCGATGCCTCGGGCTACGACACCGTCGTCCTGCTCTTCAAGGCCGCGACGGGCTTGTCGATCGGGTACGACATCCCGACCCAGACCCTGTATGACGCTTCCACAGCTGACAAGTACATCGACCTGGCGTCGAACTGAGCCGAGTCGATCAGATAGGCGCGATGGCGCCGCTGATCGAGCACGATCACCACACTCGACCCAAGCCCCGAGCTCGGGTCGAGTGTGGCGTGCAGGCCTGCTCCTGACGTGACGGGGAGCGCCTGGCTGCGACAGCAGAGTCCTGGCCCGACCATCGCTCATCTCTATCGGGCTGCTGGTGGGGGCCTGGATCGTCCTTGCGCTCGTCGAGCCGAAGTTCGTGTCGCTCGCGAACATCAGCAACATGTTCGCGTTCATCCCCGAATTCGGCATCGTGGCTCTGGCGATGACGCTACTGCTTACGGCGGGAGTCTTCGACCTCTCGGTCGGAGCCGTCTTCGGCTTCGCGCCTCTGTTGATGTACACCCTCGTGAACGATGGGCAGCTGGCGCCCGAGCTCGCACTGGTCTTCGCGCTCGGTATCGCCATGCTCATCGGCTTGGCGAACGGTGTGCTGGTGGCCAAGGTCGGTGTCACTTCCTTCCTCGTCACGCTGGGTATGGCGCTCTTCGTGCGAGGCTTCGGGCTCTACATGTCGGAGGGCTTCCCGGAGGCCACACTGCGGGATGAGTCCCTGCTGCGTTCGATCATGGTGGGGTCGTTCGACATCGACAAGATGACGGTCTACGCTGGCCTGGGCTGGTTCTTCCTGCTCGCCGTGGGCGCTTGGTTTCTGCTGGACCGGACTCCGCGGGGTAGCTGGATCTCGGCCACCGGCGGCAACGAGCGGGCGGCCGTTGCCAGAGGTGTCAACACGGCCAACGTGAAGATCGGCCTCTTCATCCTGTCTGCTCTGGCCGCCGGATTCGCAGGCGTGATCAGCTCGACACGCATCGGGAGTTCGTACGCCATCTCCGGTACCGGCTACGAGCTCGAGGTCATCGCCATGTGCGTGGTCGGTGGGACATCGCTTTATGGCGGGCGCGGCACGATCATCGGCACCGTTGTGGGGGTCATCCTCCTGAGGTCGATTCGCAACGGCATCATCGTCATCGGCGTGCCGGGCCTCGCCTACAGCATGTTCGTCGGGTTGATCATCCTGTTCGCCGTCATCCTGCAGGCGCTCGCAGAGCGCCGCCGACCCGGGAGCCTTTGAGTCATGGCACCGCCACTCGTCGAGATGACCGGCATCGAGATGCACTTCGGCAGCGTCACGGCACTCGCCGGGGTCGACTTCAGCATGGGTGAGGCAGAGGTCGTCGGGCTGCTCGGCGACAACGGCGCAGGCAAATCGACGCTCATCAAGATCCTCTCTGGCGCCCTCAAGCCGAGCGCTGGCGAGATCATGTTCAAGGGATCGCCGGTCCACTTTGGCAACACCCGGGATGCCATCGATGCCGGCATCGAGACCATCTACCAGGATTCTGCGCTCGTCGAGCAGATGTCCATCGGCCGGAACCTCTTCCTGGGCCGGGAGCCCACCCGCTCCATCGGTCCCTTGCGCAGCATCGACCGTGCGTACGTCGCTCGGACGACACGTGAGCTCATGAACCGCGTCGGGATCATGAAGGCACTCGACCCGGACACGCCCATCGGCCGGCTCTCGGGTGGTGAACGTCAGGCTATCTCCATCGCGCGAGCCATGTTCTTCGAGGCCGATCTCATCATCATGGACGAGCCCACCAACAATCTTGGCGTGGAGGAAGCCGACGGGGTGATGCAGTTCATCCGCGATGCCAAGGAGGCGGGTCACTCGAGCATCCTCATCAGCCACAACATCCACCATGTCTTCATGGTCGTGGACCGTGTGGTGGTGCTGCGTCACGGCCTCAAGGTGGGCGACGTGCAGCGCGGAGAGACCGATATCCAGGGAGTCGAGGAACTCATCACCGACCGGCCACGCCCACGCTAACGTCGTCTCCGATCGGCAGCGCGGAACCTACCACAGACAAGGGAGGCTGAAGGCTCGGCCAGGGACGCGTCGTGCGGGCTGTCGTTCGCGCTGGCGCTGGGCGCGCTCGGTCGGTGTGATTGATCGCACTGATGGGATGGGCGCTGAATAACGCTGTCCGGGACGCAGAGCCGAGCCGCGAGACCGACGGGAGCGGCCGGCGCTTCCCACGCTTGTCCCGTTGTGGATGATCCCGCTACGTCAGAGTCATCGACGGCGAGTAGACGCCATGTTCCTCCTCGAAGAGCTGGATCTCTGGAACGGTCGCGTTCAGCTGGTGACCGATGAAGGCGGCCCCGGTGAGCGGGCCCTAGTAGAAGAGCAGGAGCCAGTTCGGCCGCGGATCGAGGTCCTGGAATAGGGGAAGCCGACATGGTCGAGGCGGCGCTCGCGGAAGGGCCGCACGACCGCGTCGAGCTCGGCGCAGATGCGACTGACCTCGCTCTTGGACACGCCCTGCTCGATGCCGAGCGCGACCACGAGGTCGTCGACCTTGCGCGTGCTGACCCCGTGGGCGTAGGCCTCCATGATCACGACCCACAGCGCCCGGTCGATGCGCCGGCGGGGTTCGAGCAGGGCCGGGAAGAAGCTGCCCTCACGGAGCTTGGGGACATACAGCTCGACGTCTCCAGCCTTCGTGGACAGCAGGCGGCTGCGGCTGCCGTTGCGATGGGTCGTGCGCTCCTCGGTGCGCTCGTATCGTCCGGCACCGATGGTCTCGGAGGCCTCGTCCTCGATGAGCTCCTGGAGGACGAGGCGCATGGCCTCGAGTAGCTCGTTCAGGTCAGACTGTGACAGGGCCATTGGGGTGTCTCCCCGTGCTCTTGCAGGAAGCCCTCCGGTGCTTGGGTCCAACACCTCCAAGCTACCCGGTCCGGCAGCCCCTCCCATGCCCTGAGGAGCTGATCTCATGTTCGGGAGCCGTGCGGAAAGGTGATGGCCTAGGGTGAACAGCCTAGGGGAGTGGACCCGCCCGCCCTGAGCTGCCCGGGCTCAAGGAGCAGCAGGTACAGCCGCCGTTCCCGCCGGTCACTACGGCTTCAGCCGCGTCACAGCAGGGCGTGCTCGGCGAGTCGAGCATCACGAGTGCGCGACCGGGATGCCCGAGGTGCCGTTCGAGTGCGGCCAGGCGCGCGTCAAGCGCCTGCAGTCCGGCCATCCGTTCCGCGACGTCGGCGCGTCGGCGTGCGATCAACTCCGGGAGCGCCGCGTTGGTGTCCGCACAATGGCCCGAGTGACACCAGCTCGCGATCCTGGCGGCGTCATCGAGTGGCACATCCAGCCGGCGCAGCTCGATCAGCAGCCGTAGGTGCTCGACATCCGCGTCGGCGTACTCGCGATAGGTGTTGTCCCGCCGGGCTGCTCGTGGCAGCCAGCCCGAGCGTTCGTAGAAGCGGACGGTGTCGGTCGAGACACCGACCTGCTGGGCCAGCTCGCCGATCCTCATGGGGCCGGCATGACCTCGCTCAGCTCATAGACGTTGCCCTCGCTGTCCTTGAACCAGGCGGCCTTGGCGGCACCGAAGTCGACCACGCCATCGACGGTCCTCGACTCCCCGAAGTCGTAGTCCTCGAACACCACGCCCCTCCCGCGCAGGTCCGCCATGACCGGAGCGATGTCCTGCACCGTCCAGCTAGCGATGGTGTTCTGCGCCGTGCCCGCCGAGGGCGTCGCGTGGAGATAGAGCCAGGTGTCGGCCGCGAAGCGGTACCAGACACCACCTGGGTCCTCGCGCTCCGGCGCCAGGCCGAGGGTATCGGCGTACCAACGGCGCGCCCGGTCGAGGTCGATCGCGGCGGCCGTGCCATGGATGGGGAAGTCGGTGAGCATGTCAGTCTCCTTCGTCCTGGTCTCGAGTGGGTAGCCGGCCCTTGGCGCGATCAGGCCGGCACCGCCGGCTCGGACGTGGCCTCGAGCAGCGCCTTGAGCCGCAGCGCCTCGGCGGCCTCGCTACTCCGCACCTCACCTCGGACGAATGGTTCGAGCAAGCGCGGCCAGCCGCGCAGTCGAAGGTCACCAGCGTGGGTCAAGCTCGTCCCGGTGTCTGCGGGCTCGAGCGTCGAGGCCGCCGTCCAGTCGAGGTGGGGATGCGTGATCTGGAAGACCACGCGACGGTCGGGCTCGAACTCGATCAGCTCCATCTCCAGCCACCCCTTGATGGGGCCCCGTGCGAGGCGGAACCGTCCTCGTGACCCGACACCGAGCGTGCGCTCTCCTGCGAACGAGACGTCGACCATGTCGGTCCACTGTGAGTAGCGAGCCGGATCGAGGAGGGCCTCGCAGACCGCGTGCGGCGGTCGCGCGATGGTGACCTCGGATGCGTAGTGGATCATGACCCTGTCTCCTGTCGTGCATCGATGCCCCCTCCGACGGCGAGCAGCGCTGCCAGCCGCTCCAGCGCCGCGCGCTTCTCGAGCGCGAGCGACGCCAGCGTGTCCGCGCCGGCAGGTCTAGGCCCGTCCACGACCCAGCGTACGTGGACCCGCGTGCCGCCCTCCAGGGCACCCAGGTCGACCGTCGCCCCGATCGGGCCCGACGTCGGGGACGCGAGCCGCCAGCCGATGTGGTCATAGGGCTGCCAGTCGTCGATCTCCTCGAGCGTCGCGAGGCGCCCGTCACGCACTGTGACATGGTCCCGACGCCGCGCCGTCCTGCGACCGAGGTCTCCTCGACGACGATAGGGCCTTCCCAGCGGCTCCGGAGCGCAGGCACGGTCAGGTGTGCCCAGACCACCGCGGCGTCGCCCGGGAGCGTCGACTCGACATCGAGGACGATATGGCCGTCGGCCGCGTCCAGCCTGCGCTGGCCGCCTTCGGCCTGCCAGCGCGTCTCGAGGTCCCAGACGAACGTCGAGACGTTACCCAGGAGCTCGAGCGACTCTGTGGCAGCGGTCAGCCCGAGTGCCACCGGATCGAGCCCGAGCGCCTCGACCGCCGCGGCCGTGAAGAGGGCGAAGCCGGCCGACCTGGCGTCCGCCGCGACGGCGCCCTTGAGCAACCGATGGACGAGGATCGACCTCGCTGCCGGCGAGTTCGTCCCGACCGGCGATACGGCTGTTGACGTAGGCGCCGTGGTGGACGAAGAGCTTGAGGTCGAGGCGTGGTGCCAGCCGACAGGTTGCGCAGTCGCAGCTCGTGCCAGCATCGATGCTCCGGAGCCGGCGTCGGAAGGCGAGGTACGAGGCCTCGATGGCGTCGACGAGGAGCGAGCCATCGGCGCGCCAGTCCTCGACGAAGAGGAAGCCGGCATCGCCCTCGAACTTGGCGAGTCGGAAGGGCGGATCGAGGCGTCCCACGATGGTCTCGAGCAGGTCGCCGGCGATCACCGGAGCGTGCTCGAGTTCGCTACCAGCCAAGTAGGCGGTATGGCCGGTGAGATCGGCGAGGACGAGGAACCCGGACTCTGGGGCGACAGCCATCGGCGGACCGTACACCTTGGAGCGGCTCCAATGTCAATAGCGGTTCGAAGTCGGTTCGAGCAAGTGCGTGGGTCGCCTCGGAGCTCGCGACCGCCTTGGGAGCGAGCCCAGGTGCTGTCAGGCAACGTCCCAAGCGTCTCGTAGACCGACTCCGGCGGAACTCGAGTGATGGATGACATGACCAACGATGAGCGCGCGTTCGCACGCATCGTCGCGGCCTACGACGACGCGGGCCCGAAGGCGAAGTACTGGATGGTCACCATGGCCGTGGTGGCTGGAGCGGTGCTGGGCGCGGGGGTCATCGACATGGTGGCCATGGAGGCGGCAGGCGTGTGGCCCTCTGTTTCGACCTCGACGCCATCATCCTCGCTCCGGTGTTTGGCCGCGACGGTCCCGGCGAGCAACAGTGTGATGGTGAGCGCCATGGCAGCGCCGGTCCAGAACCTGGTCTCCACTCCGCATCGGGTTCGCACTCGCAGTCGAGAGGTCTCGGCGGTCACGCTGCCGGGGTCCTCGGAAAGTGAAGAGTCGGGGGGTCCACCGCCACGTCTATGGGCGCGACGCTCGCTAACGATCAGCTGGCGGATGTCGCTCGCGTAGGCTCCGCCCCCGCATCGGGACGCTGAGGCTGGAGCCACACTAGGACCACTCCCGTGATCGCCCCATACCCGGCGACGATCAGAGTCCCGAAGATCGCCGTGGCCAGGACACGAGCGAGGGCCTCGCCCGTGGTGCCGGCGACGACGTCGTAGAGGGCCGCCCCTCCGACGCGGCCGAGGCCGAGGCCGAGAGAGAGCCCGACCGTGCTCGCGACGACCCACCAGCCGGCCCGCTCATACCGCTGCCGGAGCAGGAGCCATTGCGCGGTCCCGAGCGATAGCCCAAGGAAGGCCCCGCCAAGGACGAGGTTCGTGATGAAATCCGCACCTGCCGCCGCGGTCATGATGTCAGCGACGAGAAGCGCCCCGATCCCACCAACGGCCCCGCCAGCAACGCTCGCCCACACCCATCGTCCCTGGTGAGAGGCGCGGCGCCGCAGCAGGAGCCACTGGGCGATCCCGAGCGACGCTCCCAGCGCCGCGCCGCCCACCGCAGAGACGAGGGTCCCCGTCACGACCTCGAACTCGTCGCCGACGAGCACCGCCAGCGGGAGGTAGACAGCCAGGCCGATGGTCAAGCCAACGGAGCTGGCCACCGCCCATCCGAGCCAGGTGTCCCATCGGACCGCCTTCTGCTCCATCTCCATCATGCTCACCTCCCTCACCCCGTCGGACCCCCGCGTGTCATGGTCGCTTCGGGTCTGCGCAGCCGAGGCGCTACACGCCAACTGCGTGATCGGGCATGTCGACGAAGGCCGGTTCTTCGGAGCGGAGCCAACGACCGAGGCCCAGCAACCCGAAGGCAAGGATCACGCCGCCCACCGTGAGGCCGACCTCGTTCTCGAACCAGTGCGCACCCCAGAGCCCACTCAGGTCGATCGGGCCCTGCGCGCCGCGCAGGACGGACCAGACGACCGCGCCGACGAGCGGCCCACCCGTGAATAGCAGCGTCGGGCGGCGTGGTGCTAGGTCTCGCCTCCACATGGCGCCGCCGAAGATGAGTATCCCGATCACCGTCAGTGTCCCCCAGCCGGTGAACACCCAGGCCAGGAAGCTTCCGATCAGGCCCGCGCCAACGACCACGAGGCCCGCGGTCCCAGGAGTGCCAAGGCCTCCATGGCGCCGATCCAGTCCGAGCATCGCGGCCACCATGAAGGCTGTCGCAGCGAGCAGGGCGACGGCGCCGACCGCGTACGAGCTGGCCGAAGGAGCGCTCATCAGCTCGTATCTGGGCTCGATCAGTCCGGCCAGCCACCAGGACGCGATGACGGCGAGCCAGAGTACCGCGCTCGCGACCGCGAATGTGCCCGCGGTCCGCGTGGACCTCGTAGGAACGGCGAGTCCTCCCTGCGGTGTCCGAGCGAAGGCTCTGGCGATAAGGTCGGGGTCACCAAAGCGCTGTAGGGCGGCCATCTGGGCAGCATCCGCCGTGCTGCCGGTAGCGGTCAGCCGCTCGACGGTGGTGTAGAGGTGGTCTTCGACCTCGGCCACGAGATCGTCGACGTCGTGGCGCCAGCCGACCCGCTCGCGCAAGGCCGCGAGATACCGCTCAACGAGCTCGAGTCGGATCATCACGTGCCCCGCAGGACGCCCTCGATGGCGCTCGAGAACCGTACCCAGGCCTGCTGCTGCTTGCCGAGGGCGCCCCGACCGGGCTCGGTAAGCCGATAGGTACGCCGGCGACGGCCCTGCACCTCTGACCACTGGCTCGACAGGTAGCCGTCCTTCTCGAGCCGATGCAGCGCCGGGTAGACCGTGCCTTCGGGAAGATCGAAAGCCTCGTCACTCCGGACGCGAAGCTCCTCGATGACCGCGTAGCCATGCTTGGCTCCGTCCGAGAGGATGGCCAGGAGGAGCAGATCGAGATGCCCTTTCAAGGCTTGACCTTTCATACCTAGCTAGGCTATACGATGCCATGCTATGCGTCAAGGGGCATGTAAGGAGAGGGTGATATGCACCGATCCACGCGGACCGTCTTCGCTCTTGTGACCCTCCTGTCGGCCGTGGCCGCCATCGCGCCGGGCGTGGCTGCCCAGGACGAGGCCACGGCCATGGCCGAGCATCCCCTCGTCGGCGCCTGGATCATCGAGCCGATCGCTGACGAGCCGCCGGAGCTGATGATCATCATCCCTGGCGGTATCGTCACGGAGGCGGGGCCGCAGGGGACGGCTTACGGGTCCTGGACCCCGACCGGCGAGCGGACGCCTGATGCGACCTGACCGCGTCGAGCGAGCCGCGTCGAAGGAAGCGCAGTAGTCGTCTCGAGGATGGCGGGTGTCGCGGCCGAGCACTATCCTCACCCGATGACCGATCTGACGCGGGCGGAAACCGCCAGGCGGGCGGGGGTCGAGCCGACGTACCTCGACCACCTGATCGACCTCGGCATCGTCAGCGACGGCGGCGGGTTCACGAGCGGCGACGTGAGACGCACCCAACTGGCCAGGACGCTCGAGGGAGCGCGTATCCCGCCCGAATCCCTGGCCGCGGTGCTCCACTCCGGCCATCTGTCGCTCGACTTCATGGACACGCCCGGCTACCAGCGGTTCGCGGCCTTCCGCGACGAGACGTTCCAGGAGGTGAGCGAGCGCACCGGTCTGCCCCTGCGACTCGTGATGCTCATCCGGGAAGCCACGGGGGGCGCGGTGCCGCAACCCACCGATCGGATCCGCGAGGATGAGCTCGCGGCCGTCCCGCTGATCGAGGGCCAGCTCGCGATGGGCCTCCGGCCGGTCTCGGTCGAGCGCAGCCTCCGCGTCGCAGGTGACGGTTTCCGTCGGCTCGCCGAAACGGAGTCCGACGCGTGGCGCTCCGATGTGCTGGCCGGCAAGACCGCCAACGATGCAGCGGCGGCGGCCAGCAGTAAGGAGGCCCAGCGTCTCGACGAAGCGGCCGACCTGGGGCTGCTGGCGCTGTGGCACGCCCAGCAGGCGCGCGCGTGGACCACGAACATCATCAGCGGCATCGAGGCGGCCCTCATCGATGCCGGCGTCCGGACACCGGTGCCCGCCCGTCCACCCGCGATCTGCTTCCTCGACATCACGGGCTACACGCGTCTGACCCAGGAGCGGGGCGATGAAGCCGCGGCCAGCCTTGCGGAGCGCCTCGGCCGGGTCGTCACCGGCGCGTCACTGCCTCGCGGTGGTCGTCCCGTCAAGTGGCTCGGCGATGGCGTGATGCTCCACTTCCGCGATCCCGGGTCTGGCGTGGTCGCGGCGCTCGACATGGTCGACGGCGTCGCCGCCGCTGGCCTGCCACCCGCCCACGTCGGTCTGCATGCCGGACCGTTGCTCTTCCAGGAAGGCGACTATTTCGGCCAGACGGTGAACCTCGCCGCACGGATCGCGGAGTACGCTCGGCCCGGCGAGGTGCTTGTCAGCCAGGTGGTCGTCGAGGCCGCCGGGGATGCAGGCGCCGCGTTCACGGACATCGGCCCCGTGGAGTTGAAGGGCGTCGCGGGCAGCATCCATCTGCAGGCCGCGCGTCGCCGTCCCTGACCCGACCGCGCTCAGCGCGGCCGCTGACTCAACCCCTTCCGAGCACTGCAGCTCGAGCAGAGCACACCAGGCCCAGTAGGCAGCGGCTCGCCACCGAGGACGAGCGGCACCAGATGGTCGGCCGCGAGCTCGCCGGGTCGCACCGGGTGCGGCTCGCGATGCCAGCCCGGACGGTGCCAACCGTGGACCGCGACGTGGGCCTCGACGGTCCGCTTCGCAAGCCGTCGCCAGGCGCTTCTGCGTCGGACTGGGTGGTCGGGCGTCCGCCGGAAGCGGTTCGCAAAGCCTGGACGACCGCAGCGGTCGCAGCGACGCTCGTTCGTCGTCGGCCAGCCGCAAGCACCGGTATGGGCCTCGCAGCCCCGACAGGCGCAGACGCGCGAGCGGGTATGCACCGCCCTCATGGTTTCCGGGCCCAATGGCGGAGCATCTCGATCGAGTCGTCGCTGACGGGAGGGATACTGGAGGGGCATCACTCGATCGATGATGCGAGTTCTCGGACGGTGGATGGCGATCATCGGTCATGCCGGCGGACCAGGAAGAGGCCCCGGTCCACGAGCCAGGGGATGACGACGGCACCGGAGACGAGGCCGAAGAGATAGTAGGCGGCGCCGAAGACGACGAGTTCGAGGGGGCTCATCAGGTGAGGCGCGTCGGCCGGGCGTGGGGGACCCGCCCGGCCCGACGCGAATGGAGGAGGGGAGGACGTCCGTGCACGTCCTCGGTGTACGAGCCCTTCAGGTCGGCGTCAAGCGCGGGGTCGTACGGGTGTTCGGAAAGCCGTACGGATGTGAGCCCAGTCCGAGGACTAGCAGCTGATCCGCGCCAGGACTTGCTTGAACTCGGGGTTCTATCCAGGCCTCGGTCGTCAGGCTGGTGATCGCGTTGCTGTCCTTCACCCTCTCGTAAGGTCGGCCAAGAATCCGCTGGGCAGACTACCCTCGGGTCTTCGAGGTCCAAAGGTTCCTCCGATGGATGTCAGCTGGTGCCCGGAAACACGCTCGGTGCCGGCCCACCGCCACCGATCCAATCGAGCTTGCCCGCGGTCGTGTCGATCAGGATCCAGCCAGCGACGATGGTCGGCGCGCTGGGATCGCCCTTGGTCGGGAAGGTCCAGATGGTCGTGCCCGTGGCCAGGTCCACCGCCATCAGCCCGTTCCCGCCGACGGCCACGTAGAGCACCGTCCCGACCACGCCGCCGTTGGGGGAGAGGGCCGCGCCGACGTCGTCGCGGATCCAGCGCACCTGACCCGTGGCAGCATCGAGGGCCACCAGCTTCCCGTCGCTGGAGCCCACGACCACCAGTCCGTCCGCCACCGCGTCGATGTACAGGTTCTGGCCGGTGTCGGAGACCCACGGCGCGGGCCAGGCCGGTGTGCTCGTGCCCGCATCGAAGGCGTACAGGGCGTGTGCGTCGTCCGTCTGCGCATCCAGACCGCCGGAGACGTAGACGCGGCCACCCGCGACCGAGGGGGTCGAGGTGTTGCCCGGCTGGAGCGGCCGGGACCACCGCTGCGCGCCCGTCGCGAGGTCGTAGGCGATCAGCTGCCCATCGTCGGCCGGGCCGCCCACACCGGCGTAGACCAGACCGTCGGCGGCGGCCACGGCGCCGCTGACCTGCCAGGGGGTCGTCACCTTCCAGCGGGGTGCCCCGGTGGCCACGTCGAGGGCGACCAGGTCGCCGCCCAGGCTGCCCACGACCGCGACGTCACCGACCAGCCCGAAACGGGCCAGTTCACGCGTGAGGAGTGGAGCCGACACTCGGATTTGAACCGAGGACATGCTGTTTACGAATGTAGAGGACCGATGCACTGGCACACCCTCGGGAGCCGCTCCGCGGCCCGACGGCGCAGGTGTGCGAGAGTCCTTGCCCAGGACTCGCAACGATGCGGCACGGGCACCGCTGTCGTGCTATTTCGAGTCGCTCTCGTAGGGGTCAGGGCAGGGGTCACTCAGGGCATCAGCACTACCAACGACCGGTGACTAGCAGAGGTAGTGGTTGGTGGTGCGTACCCCGGCCCGACGGTCGACGTTGACGTCCGCTAGCGGACTTCTTGCTTGTAGTGCTCGGCTCGATTTGTGGTGGCGTATGTAGCGAAACCACCGAGGCTCGCGCAGTGCCGTCGAGGGCTACTCAGTGACCGCGACCGGCGCGGGGCTGGCGTGGGTCACCTTGGGGTCGATGGACGAGACATGCCTGGGCGACGTCACTATCGACCTCGACTTCGAGCCGAAGCCCGGCTACCCCCGATCCCTGAGCCCGTAGAGCTGCGCCGCTGTCTTGGCCAGGACCGTCGCGGCCTGTTCACCGAAGGCCTCGTCGACAGCCGCCAGATTGGCTTCCGGGTCGGCGATGGAGAACGGATGGTCGGTCCCGAATGCAAGGTGACCTACGCCCACGAGGTCCGCTGCCGCCAGTAGTGCCCTCGGGTGGTACAGCACGGCATCAAGGTACAGCTTGTCCAGGACATCACTCGGGGGTGTCGGTGCTCGTTCGGCGAGGGAGGGATTCAGAGCGCCAGCCCGCATCCAGCCGCCCCGCCAGATAGGGCAGAGTACCGCCACCATGCGAGGCCACGATCCGCAGCCCAGGGTGACGATGGAGGACGCCTGCCATGACGAGTCGCGCCAGGGCCACCGTCGTCTCCAACGGGAAAGCCACGGCCACAGGCAGGGCGTGTCCGAAACCCGCGAGTTCATCCATGGCGGAGCCGCTATGTGGATGCAGGAGGAGGGGCACTCCGGTCCGATCCAAGGCAGCCCAGACGGGGTCCAAAGCTCGGTCATCCAAGGTGTGGCCAGCGATGCGCGTCCCGCTGACCGCTCCTGCGAGCCCGTCTCGCTGGGCGACCTCATCGATGACCGTGACGACGGCCTCGATGCCGTGCCCAGGGAATGCACCCATGCCGGTGATACGGCCGTGGGTCCGCTCGGCGAGTTCCGCGAAGTCATCATTGAGCCGGCGCGCTCCGGTGAGGCCTGCCTCGTCTGGAAATGGGTCGAACCATGGGTTTCCCAGCGACACGATCGCTCGATCGATCCCGTGCCGGTCCATGAAGGCCAGTTTCGTATCGACCGACCAGTAATCATCGGTCATGCCCCGTCCCCCGCCGGATCCCTGGGTCTGTTCGTCGGGAAAGATGACGAAGCGTTCACTGCCCTCCTCGCCACGCACCATGGGTATCTCGGTTCGTTCCTTGAGACGCTCGATGTACCAGCGCGGATACAGGTGGCTGTGGATATCGACGACCTCGCTCTGCCGGTTCATCGTGAACGCCTCACGAGCGAACCGTATAGCTCTGGTCGCCGCCAGCGTGAGAGGCCGGGGATCGTGGCATATGGCTTGGGAAACACGATGTGTTCGTCCTCCGTGCGCAGGAAGTTCAGGCGTTCCATGTCGAGGTCAGCCAGCAACATCCCCTCGCCCGCAGACTGGGCGAGGACGCCCTCCGGTGCTGCGATGGTGCCCACACCCTCTTCGTCGCCGTAGAGGTTCTGCGTCGCCGAGGTGTAGACGAGGTTCTCGATGGCGCGTGCCCACAGGAGCGTGCGCCAGCTGGGCAAGAGTTCGTTGATCGCACCGCCCGCTGGGTACACGATGATGTCCGCCCCCTCGAGTGCGAGGATCCTCGATAGTTCCGGGACGTAGAGCTCGCTGCAGACGAGCATGCCGATGGCCCCCAGCCTCGTTTGTACGATGCGAGGAGGTACGCTTTCCTCGGCGTAGTCGAAGGCCCAGGCATCGATATCGCGGTAGACATATGGCCCAGCTGGCGTCGTTCTCCGGTAGGTCTCGAGGATCTCCCCTCGATCATCGATGAGCTGAAGGGTGACCCGATGTCGGCCCGGTGCCAGCGCGGCTTCGATGCTGCCACCGATGGCATGGATGCCGTGGTGCCGAGCTGCCTCCTGCAACATACCGATCCCGTCATATCGATTGGCCGGATTGGTGGGACCCGGATAGCCCTCGGGAAAGACGACGAGATCGGCTCTGCTCTCGGCCGCGGTCGCGACCCAGCGGACCGCTGCTTCCGCATTTCGATATTCGAGCTCACCAGACTCGCTCCGCGGCTGGATGGCCGCCATCCGGATATTCATGTCTGCGCCTTGCTCCCAGCCCCGGGAACGAAGTGGCCGACACCGGGTCGTTCCACGAGTCGCCGATCCTTGGCCACCGGTCGGCCGCGCAGGATGGTGGTGGTCACGCCGCCTCGCAGCGTGCGCCCACTCATCGGGGACCACGATGCCTTCGACATGATGTCTTCGTCCCTGACCGTCCAGGAACTCTCGGCGTCGACCAGGATCACATCGGCGTCACTGCCGACCTCCAGTCGGCCCTTGGCCGGCGCCATGCCATACGCGCGAGCGGGCGCCTCCGAGTAGAGCGCCACCACGCGCTCATAGCTGATGCGACCGCGGTGTGCCGCGTCGAGGAGGAACGGCAGGGTCGTATCGATCCCGGGGAGGCCGAAGTGGACATCCCAGATGGACCCACTCAACTTCTGCTTCCGCGTCGACGGGGCGTGGTCGGTCGAGATGTGATCGACCGCGCCAGACGCCACCGCACCCCAGAGTGCATCGAGGTCCGATGACGACCTGGCTCGTGCCGGGGGCGTGAACTTGCGGAAAGCCCCCTCCTCGAGGATCTCGCTCTCCGAGAGGCTCAGGTACTGCGGGCAGGTCTCGATCTTCAGCCGGGCACCGCGCGCTCGCTCGCGTGCGATGATCTCCACGCCCTCGGCCATACTGACGTGCGCCATCACGACGCGAGCCCCCGTCGTGCGAGCCAACAGCGTCGTCACAGAGAGAGCCGAGAGTTCGGCCTCACGACTCCGCCACTCCACGATAACCGCGGGGTCGTCACGACCCGCGGCGCGGAGTACGGCCTCAGTCCGGTCGAGCAGAGTGGCCTCCTCGTTGTGGACGAGGCACACGGCATCGACCGACGCGATCTCGGAGAACAGGTCGCGAAGCTGTCCGGGATCGAAGCCTGGCACCCCATGGGTGGTGCACGTGAACACCTTGAAGAACGCTGCCCCAGCTTTCCAAAGGGGGATGATCTGCGTGAGGCGGTCGGGCCACGCGTGCGCTGCCAAGCCGAAGTCTACGTATGAGCGATCGGCTAGGTAGTCGGCCTTCGCGAGCAATTCGGGTGCCTCGCGAATCGGCCCGCCATGCGCATGCTCGATGATCGTGGTGACGCCTGCCACCGCGGCCGCGGCCGTACCCGTCGGGAAGTCCTCACGCTCGGTGGCCGAGGAATCCATGAGGTGCACATGGGTATCGACCATACCCGGCATGACCATGAGGCCGTCCGCGGCGACGCGATCATCGGATCGTTCGACGCGCTGGGTGATGGCAGCGACGCGTCCTCCGCGAAGATAGACGTTCGCACGTCGCCGGCCCGATGACGTGACGAGGGTGCCTCCCTCGATGCCGACCTCGAAGCTCATCGAGCGATGACGTACCGGTTGGAGAGCGTGCCGATGCCTTCGATCTCGCACTCCACCAGCGCACCATCCGGGACGTATGCACCTCGCTCGACACCGTCGCTCCGCTCATAGGGGTCCGCACCGAGCTCGACATCCGACCCCAGCGCAGGGCCACCAGGCGTGCCGCAGGCGATCAGGAATCCCGGTTCCAAGGTCATGTAGGTCGAGTAATAGCTGATGAGCGACGGGACATCCCAAATGATGTTCCGCATCGAGTTGTTCTGACGGAGCACGCCGGCCACTCTCGTTCGGAGCGCCAATCCGGACACATCCGGCAACGCATCTTTCGTGAGGATCCATCGGCCCGAGGGGAGCGGAGTCTTGATACGACTTGCCCTCTCCGAACCGGAGCTGATAGCGCTTGGAATCCCACGGATCACCTGCTGGTCCCGGATGGAGACGTCGTTGATGATGGTGTACCCGAATACATGGTCGAAGGCACGCTCGATGGGCACGTCGCGCGCTGTCCGGCCGATGATGACGGCCAGCTCGACCTCATAGTCGTACTTCTGTGATAGCGCTGGATCCATGCGCACGTCTTGTCCGGCTCCGATGATCGATGTGGGGGACTTCAGGAAGAACTCGACGTGGTCTGGCTTGGCGCGATGTGTCTCATCGAGGTGGTCGGCGAAGTTCGCACCACCGCAGATGATGATGCGCGGCATGAACGGGGGCGCCAAGGTGAGCTCGGAGAGTCGTCGGCCCGCATCGCTCGGTATCGTGTCGAGGGCCGCGTCGATGGCCGTCTGGACCGAAGGGTCCGCCCCGATGATCCCATCGATGGATTCCGGGATCGGGACCGAGGATGAGGTGTTGAGGTCGGTCAGGTCGATGGCCCGCTCTTCGCGGACGACGGCTCCGATGATGCCGTCCGGCCCGTGATATGCGATCAAGCGCATCCTCTACTCCTCGCTGATCACGTCGGTGGCCACTGTGGCTGTCACCCGTCCGAGTTTGGGGCTGCTGGCATGAAGCGAGTCGCCCGATGCGAGACGTGGCTCGTCCGGAGGGAATTGCACGATGGCATCGGAGCCCTCGATCGAGAGCTGTGGGCCATGGGCGCTACCGGCCAAGATGAGCGTGTCCGGTCGGAGCGCCATCCATCCGTTCACGTACTCGCAGAACTCAGCCACGATATCCCAGTCGACCGGGGCTACACCCCAGTCGTCATCGAGATCCAGCGGGGCACCGACCAACCCGTTCGGCTCGAGGATCCGTTCGGCCACCACACACGAGTCATCGAAGCTGGCGCCTTCGCCATAGCGCACATGCCACATCGTCCCTTCCCAGCCCACTCGTAGCAGGTCGACCGATGTCAGCTCGGCTGCGAGCGTGACCCCGCGAAGATGGTCGAGGATGCGCTCCGCAGGCGTATGTCGCGGAGTGTCCTCGAACAGCAAGCCGAGCTGGGCCCGATAGGACAACAGCCCTAGTGCGGATCGGTAACGCAGCCGAGCCCCAGAAGGGACGACGGTATGGGCCGACTTCAAGTAGAACTCGCGGTGGCGGATGAGGCGCTCGACGTCGAGCGCCGGATCCGGTCGGGGGCCCGGTGCTACGACCACGGCCACCTCGTCGCTCCAGCGACTCTCACGCGATCCGAAGTGTGTCATGGTCCCTCCTGTCTTCATATCGAGACTCATCGCCGCCGATCCCGGACCCGAGGACACGGTGGGCGGCGTGGAGATGTCGGCGCGCCAGGATCCTCCAGGCCATGGGCGTCCCCCTCACGGAGCAGGTCGAGCATCTGCGCGTGTTCGGAGACGAAGTGGCGGCGGTCGGCCTTGGTGCCGACGGCGAAGGCGCTGAGTCCGAAGATCCGCCACTGGAGCTCGTCTCACGATCTCGACGAGGGCTCCATTGCGAGATGCTTCCATGATCAGTCCGTGGAACTCCCGATTGAGTCGCGCCAACGTTTCCACATCGCCAGCGCGCCACGCATCCCAGTCGAGCTCGACGATGTGGGCGAGTCGATCGAGTTCGGCTTCGGAGATCCGCGTCGCCGCAAGTCGGGATCCGAATCCCTCGAGCAGTGCCCGCACGTCGAAGATCTCCGCGAGCTCCCGAGCGGTCAGCACGTGGACGATCGGCCGGCCACGCGGGTCACGCTCGATGTGCCCCTCGAGGTCAAGGCGTCGCAGTGCCTGGCGGACGGGAGTCCTGCTGATCTCGAGCTCGGCCGCGATCCGGCCCTCGCTGAGGACCGTGCCGGCCGCGAGGCGGCCGGTCACGATGGCCGAACGCAGCTGCGCATAGGCCGCCGCTGCCACCAAGTCGCGCCCCATCAGCCGCGCGCTTCCAGGGCGTCATCCCACTGGTCTTCGCCGGCGCGCCGCCGCATCATCATCTGACGCGCCTCAGCGGAGATGTGGCGTTCCATCGCCGCTCGCGCCGCTGGACGATCACCCCGCGCGATCGCGGACCTGACCGGCGCGACGGACGCGTCCGAGTCGGAGGGCAAGGCCGCGCGAGTCGTCCGCACCACCCCCGAGGTGTCGGTGCGCAGCGCTTCGACTCGTTCTGCCAGCAGTTCGACGACGTGGGTCAGGACCCGGTTGCCGGATGCCTGTGCGACACGGACACCGAATCACGGGCTCGGAGCTGGACTGGGGCAATTCCGCTGACTCTTCAGCGGCGAGCCCCGCGGCATACGGTTCGAGCAACAGGCGCAGCTCGTAGACGTCCCGGATATCGCGGGTCCGATATCGTCGGCGCTCATAACCACCGCCGTCGAGCCGCGTGAGATGGCCGAGTCGTGCGAGCCGGTCGAGCGCCTCGCGGACCGGCGTGCGACTGACCCCGAGCTGGCGTGCCAACTCGCCAGCTACCAGGCGTCGAGCACCGGTCAGAGGGCCACCACAGAGCAGATCTGCCCGCAGCTTCGCGAAAGCCGTGTCGGCCAACGCGGCTGGCCTGTGATCGACGTCTTCGTGCGCGTGCTCCGACATCACCTCGGTGCCTCCCTCCCGCATCCTAGTCGGTATCCACGATGTCGCGCAATGTCACTGAAACTGGACTTGACGTGAGTGGACACAGAGCCATACGGTATCCACCTGCATTTCAGGGCCGAAGTCGAGCGCACGACCATCGAGGCTGCGGGAGGGCCGATGTCATCCACGCTACTGCGCAATGGCTACCTCGTCACCGTCGATCCGGACCGTCGCGTCTTGCCCGGCGGCTGGATCCGGATCCAGGACGAACTGATCGCCGAGATCGGTGGCCCTGCCGAGGAGCCTTCGCAGCCGAGCGACGAGGTCATGGACCTCGGAGGGAAGCTCGTCTCTCCGGGCTTCATCAACGGCCACAATCACCATTGGGCGTCGCTGTTCAAGAACACCGGTGAAGGCCTGCTGCTCGAACCGTGGCTGGATGAGGTCACCATCCCGCTGATGGTCCAGCTCAGACCCGAGGACCTCCGCGTCGCCGCCTATCTCGGCGCGATCGAGCAGATCAGGACCGGAACGACGTGCTCCGTCAACCACATCGTCAACGTGAACGACGAGGAGACACTCGCGGCCATCGTGGAACCGGTCGTCGATATCGGAATCCGCCAGCTCGTGGCCAAGGAGGTTCGCGACACGCCGGATCCGCCGTTCTCCGAACGCTACCCGGCTTTCCCCCACGTCCGCGACCGCGCCGAAGAACTCGCGCTCGCAGAGCTTGTGGTCGATCGCTGGGATGGGGCCGGGGGCGTCGTTCATATGGGCTTGGCGATCGAGACCGGCGCGAATTGGATGCTCCACAACGCCACCTCCGATGAGGTCATCCTCGAGGGGGTGGAGCTCGCCAAGCGGCGCAACCTCCGGATCACGAACCACTGCTCGGCGGGGACACCGTGGCTGTCCATCAAGGAGTTCCGCGAGGCGACCGGTGGCGGCGATGTCGACTACCTTGTCCGCCTTGGCGCCCTCACCGACAACTGGATCCTGATCCACTGCCTCTGGCTCACCGACGGGGAGATCGGGCACGTCGCTAGATCGGGCGCCAGCGTCATCACCAACCCGGTCAGCAATGCGTACAGCTGCGACGGCATCGCTCCGTTGAAGTCGATGTTCGACGCCGGCGTGAACGTCGGACTCGGGAGCGACGGCGCATACGTCAACTGTTCCATGGACATGGTCGAACAGATGAAGTTCGCTGCCTTGATCCAGAACGTGACGCACCTCGATCCCACACTGATGACCGCGGAACGTGTCATCGAGATGGCCACCATCAATGGCGCTCGGGCCCTCGGTATCGACCACCTCGTCGGATCCTTGGAGGTGGGGAAACGTGCCGATATCGCCGTCTTCGACCTCGACAAGGCCCATGCCATGGTCGGCAACCGCCCCATCGCCGCCCTCGTGTTCTCAGCTCACGGGACTGACGTCGACACCGTGTTCGTCAACGGGCGACTGGTGCTCCATGAGGGGCGCCTGGTCGGTTTCGATGGTGAGGCAGACGTCCTTACCGAGGCGCGCGCACGCGCGACCGAGGTCATCCAACGTGCCGGGATCGCCGACCGGGTCTTTGTGGACTGGCGGCGCGGAGAATGAAAGGAGCGAACCTCAGATGAGGGAACAACGCCGTCGACGATGGCTCCTGCCCGCTGCTGTGGGCCTTGGTATGGCGCTGATGTTGCCGACCGTGGCCGTGGCGCAAGACGAGGGGACTTTCCAGGTCGCCATCATCCTGCCCGGGAGCGTGCTTGACGAGGGCTACAACGCGGATGGCCAGCGCGCAGCCGAACTCATGAAAGCCGAGCTCGGAGCGGAGGTCACCGTCACCGAGAACGTCCAGATCCCCAACCAGACCGATGTCTATCGCCAGTTCGCCGCGCAGGGCTATGACCTGGTCATCGGCTGGGGCGGCCAGTTCACCGATGGAGCGGTCGCGGCCGCAGAGGAGTTTCCGGAGACCGACTTCCTCGTCGTCAACAGTGGAGCGTCCAACGGGTCGAACCTGTCATCGATCGATACCGCCATCGAGCAATGGCAGTTCCTCGCGGGTTTCGTCCTCGCCAAGCTATCGGAATCCGGGACCGTCGGGTGGGTCGGCGGGCTGTGCTTCCCAGCCACCGCGGCGAACCTCCACGGCACCGAACAGGGAGCGCGCTACGCGAACCCCGACATCGATATCCTCTCCACCTTCACTGGGGACTTCGAGGATCCTACCCAGGCGCAGCAGGCAGCTTCGGCGATGATCGAGCAGGGCGCCGACGCGTTGACACAGAACCTCAACAACGGTGTCTTCGGCATGATCGACGCTGCGCAGTCGGCCGGTGTCCCCTTCGTGACCGAATGGGTCGACAACAGCGGTCTGGCCCCCGATGTCATCGCTTCTTCGGTCCTGAAGTCCCAAGCGCGCTTCGTGACCGAGATCGCCAAGACGGTCCAGGACGGGACCTTCGCGGGCGAGTTCATCCAGTACGCGCTACCCGCGGATTGGGGGCCGGCGATCTCTGACACCGATCTCCTGTCCGACGACATCTATCAGGAGGCACTCGACGTGCAGGCGCAGATCTCCTCCGGTGAGATCCCCGTCGAGCACGATGAAACCTGCCCCGGTCAGTAGACCGGCCGACATGTCAGGGGCGTCGGTTCCGTCGGTTTCCGGTGGGACGGCGCCCCTTCTTCGTCTCCGAGGCATCACCAAGGTCTACCCTGGCGTCCTCGCCAACGACGATATCTCCGTTGATCTTCTCGCCGGCGAGATCCATACGATCGTGGGTGAGAACGGCGCTGGCAAGACGACACTCATGGGGGCGCTCTTCGGTCTTCATCCCGCGGACAGCGGCCGGATCCTGATCGATGGTCGAGAGGTCCGCATCCGATCACCTCGCGATGCGCTCGGCCATGGCGTCGGCTATGTCCAGCAGCACTTCTCGCTCATCCCGACCCTCACGGTGGCAGAGAACCTCGTGCTCGCATTGCGAGGCGATCCGTCTGCGACCAGTGTTCGGCACGGTGCCGAGCGGGTACGTTCGCTGAGCGAACGTTTCGGTATCGCCATCGACCCCCATGCCCTCGTGGAGGATCTCAGCGTCGGCGAGCAGCAGCGCGCTGAGCTGCTCAAGGCGCTCGCACGAGACACGCGCATCCTCATCCTTGATGAGCCGGGCTCGGTCCTGACACCCCAGGAATCGGCCGATCTCTCTGCGATCTTGCGTCGGCTCGCTGAGGCCGGTATCGGGATCTTCCTCATCAGCCACAAGCTCGAGGAGGTGCTGCGCGTCTCGGATCGTTTCACGATCCTGCGCCGTGGCCGGCTCGTCGCGACGCTGGCGAGGAACGACGTCGATCGGTCCCGGCTCGCCTCCCTGATGATCGGCGAACTGTCCGGACGCGCCGTTCACCCCGGCCGACGATCGCCGGTCTCGGGAGTCGTCCGCCTAGACGCACGCGGGCTTTCGATCCCCAGCGATCGCGGTGGGCTCGCCATCGATGACGTCTCCCTGACGGTGCGAGGTGGAGAGATCTTGGGGGTCGCCGGCGTGGAGGGTTCCGGACAAGTCGAGCTCACCGAGTGTCTCGCAGGTCTCCGTCGCCCCCTGACGGGCGAGGTCCTTGTCGATGGCCGGATGGTGTCCGGTATCGGAGCACAGCGCACTAGGCGAGCGGGCGTCGCCCACGTGCCAGCGGATCGTACGACCCGAGGGATAATCAAGGAGCTGACCGTCGCCGAGCAACTACTGCTCCCGTCGGTCGATCGCCGACCGTATTCACGCTTCGGGCTCCTCCGACGTTCGAGCATCGCGGCCGAGGCGGCCCGGTTGGTGGCGGAATTCGACGTTCGCCCCAGGGAGACCGAGGTGGCCGTCGGCTCGCTCTCTGGTGGGAACCAGCAGAAGGTCGTCCTGGCCCGAGAGGTGCGCGACGATCCGGGCATCATCGTCGCCTGCTATCCGACCCGCGGCCTGGATTTCTCCGCCTCTGAGGCAGTGGAACTCGAGATCCTCCGACGGCGTGAGGATGGAGCCGCCATCCTCTACCTCTCGACCGACCTCGATGAGCTCTTGGCGCTCTCCGACCGGATCATCGTCCTCGCTCATGGCCGAATCAGTGGGGAGGTGAGCGTTTCGGCGACACCTGAGGAGATCGGCCTGCTGATGGGAGGGTCGGAGGCGAGCGTGCAGGTATCAGCGTGATGGCGAGTTTGTTGGCACGGAGTCGAGCCGGCCTGATCGCCGTGTCGCTTATCGCGATCCTGCTCGCGTTCATCACCGTCGGCATCGGGCTCGCGCTCATCGGCGCCGATCCCATCGGCGCCTTCGACCAGATGGCGGCCGCTGCGGTTGGATCGCCGTTCGCCTGGAGCACCACCCTCGTCAAGACATTGCCACGACTGCTAGCCGCCCTCGGCATCGCCATCGCCCTGCGCGCCGGACTCTGGAACATCGGCGCGGAGGGCCAGATTTACATCGGCGCGATGGCAGCGACGGGGTTCGCGCTCTTCGGCCCGCAACTCGCCTTCCCACTCCTCGCACTAGCGTCGTTGCTGGCCGGGATCGTCGCCGGGGCAGCTTGGGCGTTCATCCCAGGCATCCTGCGTGCGGACCGTGGGATCAGCGAGGTGATCACGTCCCTGATGCTCGTCTACGTAGCGATCCAGATCGTCAACTACGTCGTCGAAGGCCCGTGGTTGCTGCCCGGTGCCACGTTCCCGGCTTCCGCCCCCATCTCCTCGGATGCGAGGCTGCCGATCTTGGTGCCGCAGACGCTCGCGAATGCAGGGCTCCTCGTCGGTGTGGGTGCGGTCATCGTCGCGTGGCTCATCATGGATCGCTCGACCTTCGGGTTGCGACTCCGCGCCGTGGGTGGCAATCAGCCAGCGGCGGAGGCCTCAGGCATATCGGTACGGCGCATCATCATCCTCGCGATGATGGCGAGTGGGGCGTTCGCCGGTCTCGCCGGTGCGGTCGAGGTCTTGGGTACGCGTGGACGGTTGATCGAAGGGTTCTCGCCGGGCTATGGCTTCGAGGCCATCGCGATCGCGCTGCTCGGTGGCCTCAATCCCTTCGGTATCGCGGCCGCCGCCATCCTCTTCGGTGCGCTGGATGCCGGAGGAGCCGGGCTCCAGACCAGCGGTAGCGGAGTGCCTTCTGCTGTGGTCCAGCTGACCGCGGCGATCGCGGTCATCTATGTCCTCGTCGCGCTGGGGTTGCTCAGCTCGTTCGAACGTCGCCGACTCGCGCGCCAGGCACTCGATCTGGCGCACCATGACACCGACAGCGTCGGACAGGTCGGGGCGGAGCGTCCCCGTGGATGAGCGTTTCCTCACGTTGCTCCTGACCGCAGCCGTGGGTCTCAGTGCTCCGCTCCTCTTCGCTGCCCTGGGCGAACTGATCTCCGAGCGCGCTGGTGTCATCAACATCGAACTCGAAGGGATGATGCTCGCGGGCGCCTTCGCAGGCGTGTTCGGTGCTCAACTGGCCGGCGATCCCTGGCTTGGATTCCCGGTGGCGGCCCTTGGCGGTATCTCCATCGCGCTACTGCATGGGATCCTCTGCTTCCGGTTCAGCGCGAACCAGGTCGTCAGTGGCGTCGTCCTCAACATCCTCGCGTTGGGAGCCACGACGTTCCTGCTGTCCACGGTGCTCGCCGGCACATCGAAGCGTGCGTTGCCGGATATCCCGAGGGTCGCCATCCCCGTCTTGTCGGATCTCCCGGTCGTGGGCCCAGCGCTGTTCGACCAGAACCTGATGGTCTATGTCGCGTACCTCGGCGTGGGATTCCTGTGGTGGGCGCTTCGTCAGACGACGGTCGGGCTTGTCGATCAGCGCGGCTGGCGAGCGGCCGGAGGCGGCTGCCTCGCTCGGTATCGACGTCGGCCGGGTGCGCTGGCTTGCCCTGCTGACCTGTGGAGCCTTGGCCGGGATCGGCGGAGGCCTGCTCGCGCTCGCGGGGCTGGGATTCTTCACGCAGGATATGACCGCCGGCCGCGGATTCATCGCGCTCGCCGCCGTGGTCTTCGGTCGCTGGCAGCCCGTCGGGACGGCCATCGCGGTGCTTCTCTTCGCCATCGCCGACGCGTTCCAGATCCGAGCGCAGGCGCTCGGTATCGCCATTCCCTACCAGTTCTTGATCATGCTTCCATATGTCGCCACGCTGCTCGCCCTTGCGGTCTTCCAGCGTCGGATGCGGCCGCCGTCAGCCCTAGGTATCGAGTATCGACCGGAGTGAGCAACCATGCCAAGCAATGATCCGCGAGAGGCCTTCGACCAGCTCGCGGCCAACCCTATCGTCGTCACCATC
The DNA here is from genome assembly GCA_963764785.1 of uncultured Chloroflexia bacterium. Lineage (GTDB taxonomy): Bacteria > Chloroflexota > Limnocylindria > Limnocylindrales > CSP1-4 > JAFMJV01. Next base: position 1,307,253 of record CAVXTU010000001.1, read on the forward strand.
GATCTGCACCGTGGGCATCTGGACCCGGCAGTCGCGACCCTGCCGCTTCCGGCTGATGCGTCCGCTCGGCTCATCGAGCGGGCCGTTCCGATCCTGCGGCAATACCGCGATGCCGGCGTGCCGGTCATCCACGTGGTCACCGCCTACCGCGACCGTGATGAGATCGTGAGCAATCCGTTCTGGCGCTTCCATGCCGATCGCCCGGGCAGTCCGCGTAGCGCCGTCGCAGAGCACAACCTCATCGGCATGCCCGGATTGGAGCTCATGCCGGGCATCTTCGAGGAGGAAGACCGGATCGTCCTGACCAAGAAGCGCTACGACTGCTTCATCGGCACGGACCTCGAGTTCATCATCCGCGCGGGAGGCCACGACTCGCTCCTGATCCTCGGCGTCAACACCAATTCTTGCGTCATCGCGACGGCCATCGCGGCGAGTGTTCGCGACTTCGCGGTCTTCCTCGTGGCCGAAGGGGTCGACAGCATGCTGGGCGCCGAGCTCCACGATGCGGCGCTCCGCATCTTCGATGCGTCGTTCGGCTGGGTCCTCGACAGCGAAAAGAGTCTGGCGATGCTGCGATCGCGGGTGCTGTGATAGGTGATGAGCGCGCTCACGGCCGCCATGCCGGCCGTGTCGTTCTGGTGACCGGCGGCGGCACCGGGATCGGGGCCGCCATCGCCCGTCGTCTTGCGTCCGAGGGCGCAGCTGTCGCGATTAGCGGGCTCGAGCGGCCTCGCTCGATCTGACGAGCGAGGAGCTGCGGGGCTTCGGGACAGAGGCACAGGGCTGGACGGGTGATGTCGCTAGGGAGGAGGATGCGGCACACGTCGTGGATGCGGTGGTGAGGCACTTCGGGCGCTTGGACGTGTTGGTGAACTGCGCGGGCACGAGCGCCGTCGGCACAGTCGAGCAGATGTCGCTGGCCGAATGGCGGCGCGTCTTCGATACCAACACGACCGGGGTCTTCTTGATGTCCCGCGCAGCCATCCCGTATCTCAGTTCGAAGTCGCGGGGCCATCGTCAATATCGCCTCCCAGCTGGCGTTATCCGCAGTTGGGGGCTTCGCCGCGTACTGTGCCTCCAAAGCCGCCGTGGTCCAACTCAGTCGAGCGATGGCCCTCGAACTGATCGGAGCAGGGTATCCGAGTGAATGTGGTCTGCCCGGGGGCGGTGGATACACCCCTGCTCCAGAAGGCGTTCCCCGGAGGCTCGGGTCCCCAGGGCACATTGGGGAGTCTCATCGCTGCACACCCGATCGGTCGCTTGGGCCAGCCCGACGAGATCGCGACTGCGGTCTCCTACCTGGCGTCCGACGAAGCCAGCTTCGTCGTCGGCGCCACGCTCGTCGTGGACGGCGGCTACACGGTGCCATGAGCGTTGCCGAAGCCGTGGCCAGACACGCTCGCTGATCACCGGGCTCGACGTCGTGATGTCACACTGAGGAAGACAGGTTCGAGAATGGCATCCGCTAGCACGCGACCTCGCATCGCAGTCATCTTCACCGGCGGCACCGATCTCCATGGAACTGGACGAAACGGGTCGTGCCGTCCCGGCCCTGAACGGGGCCAAGATCCTCGAGCGCACGCCAGGGCTCGAATCGATCGCAGACGTCGAAGCCATCGACTGGGGTATCGCCCCGGCGTCGCATCTGAGCTTCGATCAGGTGCTTGAGATCGCCCGGACCTCCCAAGCAGCACTGGATCGTCCAGATGTAGCTGGTGCTGTCATCGTGCAGGGGACGGACACACTCGATGAGACCGCCTTCGCCTTCGACCTGCTCCTCCAGTCAGACAAGCCGGTCGTCGTCGTGGGGGCGATGCGCTCGGCCGGCGACCCGGGTTACGAGGGCCCCGCCAACCTCAGGGACGCGGTTCGGGCGGCGGTTAGCCGAGAACTGGCTGGGGAAGGGGTCGTCGTGGTCATGGGCGGTGACATCTGGCCTGCCGAGGATGTCATCAAGACCCACAGTGACCGATATGACACGTTCCAAGCTCCGAACTTAGGGCCCCTCGGACGCATCACCGACGGCAGGGCCGTGGTCAATCGCCAGCGCCGTGTTCGGCGACGGCTCGGTCGGATCCCGGACCCGCTCCGCGAGTCGCGTGGAACTCATCACCGCAGCGCTTTCGACCGATGGAACCTTACTGCGTGATCTGGTGGGACTGGGGGCAGACGGGATCGTCGTTGCCGCGACAGGATCCGGGAATACGGACGGTGATCTCCTGGAGGCGGCCAAGGAGGCGATGGCAAGGGGGCGTCATCATTGTCCACACTACGCGGTGTCCGTCTGGCAGGGTCTCTGCCACGTACGGATTTCCAGGGGGCGGTGGGACGTGGCACGCGGCAGGGGCCATCCCGGGAGGCTTCCTTGGCGGCCCCAAGGCCCGCGTGGCACTTGCACTGGGACTTGCGTCGGCCTCGATGAACCTTCCATCCGCCAGTTGTTCGCCGACTAGATGAGCTACTGACCGCCTCCGAATTGGCGCAAGTTGGTATCCGAATACCGGATCTGCCGAATCGTCTCTCACGTACAGCCGCCGCGTCATCCTAAGCGTCCCGACCCTCAGGTGGCGACGGCTGATTTGATTTGGTATCCACCGTCGGCGGATTCGCGTCGCTGGGGATTGGCCGTCCTTCTTCTGCGGCAAGCCAAAGTGGTGCCCTCGCAGACCACCGTATTGTCGGGGCCAAACATGCCCGTCAGTTGCCCACAGCAGGCGCCGCCAAGTCAACGGGTGACCGTCAGAGGGTCGATCGCGTCGCGCAAGCCATCGCCGAGTAGGTTCGCCCCGATGACCGCCAGAGCGATGACGAGACCTGGAAACAACGCCAACCACGGACCCATCACCATGAGCGCTCTGCTGCTGTTGAGCATCTCCCCCCAACTCGGGGCGGGTGGCGCCAGCCCGAGGCCTAGATATCCAAGCGCAGCCTCGATGACGATGGCGTAGCCGAAGAAGACCGTGGCTTGGACCACGACGGGGGCGATCGCATTCGGAAATATGTGCCGCCGCAGGAGGCGCCATGTGCCAGATCCAGCGAGCTGGGCTGCTTCGACGAAAGGACGATGGCGCACGGACAGCACGCCTGCGCGGACCACCCTGGTCAGGGGCGCGATGAAGACGATGGTGATGGCCAGGGCCGCGTTCGCTGGCCCAGGCCCAAGGAACGCGATGATCGCGATGGCCAGCAGTACGGAGGGCAACGCGAACAGCACATCAGCGGTTCGCATCGTGGCCTCATCCGCGAGACCGCCGAGGTACCCGGCGAGCCCACCCAGAACCAGGCTGATCAGCGAGCGCGAAGGCCACCGACACGAATGCCACGAGCAGTGAGACGCGGCCGCCGTACAGGATGCGGCTCAAGACGTCGCGCCCGTAGGCATCGGTACCCATGAAGTGCTCGACGCTCGGCGGCTGCAGTCGGGCGCTGGCTTCGACCGCTATCGGGTCATAGGCGGTGATGAGTGGCGCGGCGAAAGCCGTGACGATCAGGAGGAACATGAGGGCGAGACCGACACGACCGTGTGGCGACCGTGCGACGCGAACGAGGACCGAGATAGTCGATCTCCTCTGCGACACGCAATGCTCGTCAGCGGGTCGCAGCGTACCATCTCGACGTGTCTCGACCCTCCGCGGCCTCCCATGACAGCCGCAGTCTCGCCATCGATGCCAGCGGCGCTCGAACCAGGCCCAGTGAACCCAACGGCTCGGACATCTCCGATCCCGCCCTTCAGGTGAGAGGACTTCACGTCACCCTGGAGACGGCGGGGTACCCCATCGTGCGTGGGATCGATCTAACGATGGAACGTGGCGAGGTACTCGGTCTAGTCGGGGAATCGGGCAGCGGGAAGACCCTGACCGCCCTCGCCATCATGTCGCTGCTGCCCGAAGGCATGGTCCGCCGTGGCGACATCGCCCTCGAAGGGCTCGACCTGACGGATCTGAATCGACGAGGGCTGGACAAGGTCCGTGGGGCGCGGCTTTCGATGGTGTTCCAGGATCCGTACACGTCACTGAACCCGGTGCTGTCGGTGGGAAGCCAGATCACCGAGGCCATCCGGCTGCATCAGGACCTCACCGAACCCGAAGCTTTGAGCAGGGCCGTCGAGCTGCTCGAGAGGCTAGGGTATCCCAGATGCCACTTCCAGAGCACGCGACCTGCCCGGCACTATGAGTGGAGGCATGCGTCAACGCGTCATGTTGGCCATGGCCATCGCCTCCGACCCCGCGCTCATCATCGCGGACGAACCGACCAGTGCACTCGACGTCACGGTCCAGGCCCAACTGCTCGAACTGGTGCTCGAGATCCGAGAACGGCTCGGCGTCGCGGTCCTGCTGATCACCCACGATCTCGGCGTGGTCGCGAGTGCAGCCGACCGAGTCGCGGTCATGTATGCGGGGAAGATCGTCGAGCTCGGTCCGGCCGAGGACGTCTTGGAACGTCCAGCACATCCGTACACAGCGGCGCTGCTCGCGGCGATCCCACGGCCCGATCTTCCCGACGGCGAGCGTCTGGTCTCGATCCCTGGGACGCCCCCTCAGGCAGGTGCACTGCCGATCGGCTGTCCCTTCAGGCCTCGCTGCAACTTGGCCATCGAGCGGTGCGATGAGGAGCCACCACTCTTGCCGGTTGGGGACGGCCACACCACAGCCTGTTGGGTCGGTGGCGCATCCGCGACCGGCGCATCGTGACGACCTCAGCGACGCTGCTCGAAGCCGAGGACCTGCACGTCTCGTTCACGCTGGGCCGTGGACTTGGTCGGGCGAGGTCACGGATCAGAGCCGTGTCCGGTGTGTCCCTTCATGTCGATCGAGGGGAGTGTCTCGCCCTAGTAGGCGAGAGCGGTTCGGGCAAGACGACCACGGCGCGCGCCATCCTCGGCCTGGAGGAAGCCGACCGCGGCGAGATCGTGCTGGACGGTATCACATTCGACGCACGCAGCCGACGGCGATCATCCGACTTCCGACGCCGCACACAGCTGATCTACCAGGACCCCTATTCCTCGCTCGACCCGCGCATGCGGATCGGTGACCAGGTCACCGAGTCGCTCGAGATCGTGGGTGGGCTGGATCGATCGGCGCGGCGCGCCCGCGCGTCCGAACTCCTCGAGGCCGTCGGGCTCGACGGTGCTGCGGCGGACCGCTATCCGCACGAGTTCAGTGGAGGCCAGCGACAGCGGATCGCCATCGCTCGTGCGATCGCTTTGCGGCCCGAACTCGTCATCTGCGATGAACCCGTGAGTGCGCTCGATGTCTCGATCCAGGCGCAGATCATCAACCTCCTCCAGGACCTTCAATCCGACCTGCACATCTCGTACCTGCTGATCTCGCATCATCTGGCCGTCGTTCGGTCGATCGCCCATCGGGTCGCCGTGATGTACCTGGGACGCATCGTCGAGACCGGATCGGTGGCGAGGACGTACGCCTCGCCATGCCACCCCTATACGCTCGCGCTGATGTCCGCTGTCCCCAGTCCTCGACCCTCCGTCGAGCGCAACCGTCGTCGCATAATCCTGACCGGGGAAGATCCCCAGCCCGACCGCAGTTCCCTCGGGCTGTGCCTTCCGGACCAGATGCCGGTACGCCGTGGAGCGGTGCGCCAGCGAAGTCCCCGTCCTACGGCACATCGGCTGGAGCGACACCCTCGTCGCCTGTCACCGTGCCGAGGAGATCCCGGAGCTGCTGGCAGCGGACCACTAGTCCGGCTTCACGGGCCGGATGGTTCGTCCGGCACACCGCGACGTCGTAGGCGTCCTTCCAGGAGTACGGCATCCATCGCGGACAGCACGCTCACGTCGAGCTCAGGGCGCCCGTTGACCACCGCGAAGTCGGCCACGTATCCGGGGTGGATCGCCCCGATGCGGTCCGCCATACCCATGGCCCGTGCCCCGCCCCGACTCGCCATGTCGATGGCGTCGATCGGTCGGACCCCGAGATCCACGAGCGCTGCGATCTCCTCGATGACATCGCCGAGCCCGTCGCTTCCGACGGCGATCATGGCGCCCTGCTCGATCGCGTGTCTGACCGACTCGACATGTACAGCTACAAGCTGCGCTGCGGCCTGGCTCCAATCGGTGGGCAGGCCGATCTCGGCGCCGCGGCTCGCGATCCGTCGGTACGTCGAGAGGGTCGGGACGAGCACCGCTCCGCGAGCTGCCATGCGCGCCGCCTGTTCGCTCGTAAGCCCGATCCCATGCTCGATGGTGTCGGCATCGGCATCCAGGGCGTCCTCGATGGCTGCCACGCCGATCGCGTGCGCGGCCACTCGGAGGCCCGCGTCGTGGGCGGCCTCGCTCGCGGCCATGAGTTCATCGCGCGTCAGACCCCCGTGGTGCGGATCTTCGCCGCGTGAGATCGCGACGATCCCGCCACTCGCCATCAGCTTGATGAGTCTCGGCCCCATACCCGACCTGCTCACGGACCGCCGCCCGAGCTTGCGAGGGGCCGAGACACCGACGGTCATGTGATTTCGACCGTCCGGATTCGTGATTGCCCGACCAGCCGTTTGGATCCGAGGTCCATCCACGACGCGCTCGCTGATGGCGCGCTTCAGGCCGAGGTCGAGGCCGACCTCCGACCCCAGGACCCTCACGCTCGTGACGCCGCGGTCCAGATGCCTCGAACACTCCTGGCTGGCGATCAGGGCGCGAAGGACGGACGCCTCGTCAGCTTCGCTGTCGATCGGATCGGGGCGGAACCCGAGCAGATGGTCATGCGCATCGACGAGACCCGGCAGGAGGGTCCGTCCGGGCAGGTCGAAGCACGGCTCACCGGCGGCAGGCGGCAGTGCGCTGGGCACGCCCACGGCCACGATGCGCCCGGCCTCGATCCGGACCGCGGCCGGGGCAACGGCCGCGGCACCGGCACCAGGCAGTAATGCTTCGACGCGGATGAGCATCCGGCTCAGGCTCGCTCGCGGACACGTGGATCCACCACCGCCACGAGGACATCGACGAGCAGATTCACGGCGAAGTAGATGAGAGCGATGACGAGTACCGCACCCTGGACCACCGGATAGTCGCGATCGTTGATGCCTCCCAATGCGTAGCGGCCGATACCGGGGATCCCGAAGATCTCTTCCACGATGATGGCACCCGAAAGGAGATAGCCGACCGAAAGGCCCGCCACCGTGACGATGGGGACGAGAGCCGTCCTGAGCGCGTGTCTCCGCAAGACGACCCGTTCGGGCGCACCTTTCGCTCGCGCGGTCCTGACATGATCCTCGGCCATCGAGGTGATCATCGCTGACCTCGTGGCACGCGCGACGACGGCCGCCTCGGCGAGTCCGAGTGCGAGCACCGGGAGGACCATGAGGCGTAGGTTGCCCACGGGGTCCTCGATGAAGGGCACGTAGCCCGCCGAGGGCAGCAGGTGGAATCCGACCGCGAAGACAAGGACGAGAAGGGTCGCCAGCCAGAAGCTGGGGATTGCGATGCCGAGGAGCCCCAGGCCGCTCGCCATCAGGTCCGGCCACCGTCCGTGGCGCGTCGCCGCGATGACGCCCAGGGGGATGCCGACGACGATCATCACGAGCATCGCCAAGAATGCGAGTTCGATGGTGGCGGCGAGCCGATCGACGATGTCGGCGGAGATCGACCGCCCGTTGACGAGCGAGACGCCGAGATCGCCCCGTAGCAGACCACCCAGCCAGGCGGTGAACTGGTCTTGGATCGGCAGATCGAGTCCGAACAATCGCCGGAGCGTCTCCATCTGTTCAGGTCCCGCGCGACTGCCTTGCCCGGAGATGAGTCGGCTCACGGCGTCGCCCGGAACGAGCCGCACGAGAAGGAACACGAGGATGGCGATCGCCATCAACACGAGGGGCGCGAGGGCGAGTCGCCGGGCTACGTAGCGGGCCAAGGCGTTTGCCCTGCGCCCTCGAAGCGGGCGCAGGGAAAGGACTTACGTGCTCAGCGGTCCAGCCATGTCGTGGCCAGGCCGAGGTGGCTCGTGTTCGTCCAGTGCTCGAAGCCCTTGACGTCGGGACGGAACCCCTCGAATTGGGTCGAGTAGTAGAGGTAGGCGATCGGGACCTGCTCCATGAGGTATTCCTGAAGCTGGTCGTAGATCTCCTTGCGGGCATCCTGATCGATGGTGGTCCGACCTTGATCGACGAGCGCGTCGAAGGTCGGGTCCGACCATCGGACGAAGTTGCTGCCGCCTTCGCTATCCAGCGAGGTGAAGAAGTAGTCATCCGGGTCGGCCAGTCCCGAGTTGCCGAACAGGGCCATCTGATAGTCGCCCGAAAGGACATGGTCGAAGAAGGTCCCGAACTCATCGACCTGGAGGTCCACATTGACACCGATCGCGGCGAGTTCTGCCTGGATCGGCTCTGCGGGCGCTCGCAGGAACGGGAAATTGGACTGGACCGACAGCACCGTATCGAACCCATCGGGATATCCGGCCTCGGCGAGAAGCGCCTTGGCGCCTTCGATATCGGGTCCGGAGGACTGCCCGAACGTGCCGTACGCCCAACTGTCGGGCGGGAGCGGACTGCCCACGATCGGTTCACCGCCGACCCCGAAGAAGGCAAGGTCCACGATCTCGTCGCGATCCAGCGCGATGGACAGGGCCTTGCGCACGCGTGGGTCGTCGAACGGCGGCACGGTCGTGTTGTAGAAGATGCCCCGGAAGTTGGTAGCCAGACCACCCACGACCCCGAACCCCTCGGCGCGCAGGGACTCGACATCAGCAGCGGGCACGACGCCGGTCCAATCGACGGCACCGGTCTTGAGGGCATTGATGAGTGATACCGAGTCAGGGAAGTACGACCACTCGAGCCCATCGAGATACGGCAGGCCCGGCTTCCAGTAGTCGGCGTTCTTCTCCAGCACGAGACGTTGTGCGGGCACATATTCGACGAACTTGTATGGCCCCGTACCGATCACCGTCGTGTTGGCGTCACCGCCCTCGCCCAGTGCCGATCGGCTCATGATGGCGTTGAACGTGCGCGCGAGGTTCGGCAGGAACGGGGCGAACGGTTCAGCCAGGATGAATTGGACCGTGTGCTCATCGAGGGCCGTCACCGACTCGAGGGTGCCGAAGTCGCCTGCCCAGGGAGAGGCGGTAGCCGGATCCAGGATCCGCTCCACGGAGAAGACGACATCGTCCGCGGTCAGCGGGCTGCCATCGTGGAAGACGACGTCATCGCGGAGGGTGAATGTATACGTGGTGTCGTCGGTGATGGTCCAATCGGTCGCGAGGTTGGGGACCAGTTGACCATCAGGCGTCCACGCCAGAAGCGTGTCATAGACATTCTCGAAGACATTTCGGGTCGCTGTGTCGTCGGTCGCGTGGGGATCGAGCGACGGCGGTTCCGTTGCCGCACCGATCTTGATGATCCCCCCGGACTTGGGCTCCGGGGCTGAACTCGGGTCGGCGGCCGTCGCTACAGCGCCCAATCCGAGAACCATCGCTAGCACGATCGCACCGAGCGCGGTCACGGTCGTTGTTCCGTACATTCGGTGCATCCGCATCTTTTCCCTACTCCGTTCACTAGCGCCGACAGGCCTCGCGCGGAGATGCGTGTCGGCCCAGATATCAGCCACTTCGAAAAGCGTCCGAGACAACCATAGCTGTGGACGCTGTGCATATCGCAGCACCTGCGCCTCCACTGTAACCGACGCAAGTCGCAAAGACCGGCGCTGTCCTCTCGGCTCCCCAGCGCCAACGACGAGGACGGGCACCTGAACAGTGGGATGGCGAGCGGAGCGCAGGCTTCTGAGGTCCTTTCGTGCGACTCATCGTCGAACGGTGGGGCGGCGTGAAAGGACAGGACAAACTGATGAAGACCGATGTCCGAAGCCTCCAGGCGTCCCGACCGTGGTCGTGCCTCGTGGAGTTGTGGGCTTTCGAGCGACCGTCGTGGTTCAGCGATTGGTCGTGAGGCGTCGCCAGGTCGTCGACCTTCGCGAGACGCAGTCGGCCACGAGAAGGTCCTGGAGGCTGCCCCACAGCCGCTGACGCGGCCTTGGCCTGGGGTTGCGAGCCTTGACCGATCCCATGCTCGTCGAGCGTGAGCGGCTCGGTCTCGGATGGCCTGAAGATGGTGTGCCGGTCGTGGTGTGTAGCCCCGGGCACACGGTGGCGACTGCTGGTGGCCGCGAGTGCCTCAAGGAACCCGGCGCCGTCCCCCTGGTCGTGGAAGACGGTGGCGGTAACGCGCCCAGTGGCGTCGTCGACATAGCCCGCGAGGTCCCCGAGCAGTCGAGGCGGACAGATTCACTGAGCAACAACACACGCCCACACAGGTGCTTGACGAGGTCGCTAGTATTCCATTGACCGTTCAGTGATGGAGTACAGCTTGAGCGAACGCGGTTCAGTGATGTACGTAGACGAGACCCAGACCTCCGAGGCCGATGTCCGTAGTCGCCTGACCCGGCTCATCACCGACTTGGAGCTTGAGCCTGGCTCGATCGTCAGCGAGGGCTCGCTCATGAGTCTGCTGTCCTGCTCCAAGGCAGAGCTCCGCGAAGTGGTCCAGGACTCTACGCGAAACGGGCCTCGTCAATGTCGTGCCGCGGGCCGGCATCCTGGTGACCAGTGTCAGCGTCGCCGAGGTCCGCGACGTCATCGAGGCCCGCTACGCCATAGAGAGCCAGTGCGCACGCCTCGCCGCCATGCGCGCCACCGAGGTGGACGTTGCTCACCTGCAGCAGATGGCCGATCGGCTCACCGAGGTGACGATGTCGGGCGGTGACTGGGGCCTTGCCTACATCGCCGCGGACCGCCAGATGCACGAGGCGGTCGCCGATATCGCGCGTAACCCCATCCTCGGGCGCGTCCTGGGGCGCCTCCTGGTAGCCAACGCCCGGATCTGGAACGTCTTCTTCGGACGCCTCGAGGCCAAGCATGCCGACGTCTCCCACCAGGATACGGTCGACGCCATCGCGGCCCATGATGCGGACGCGGCCGAGGAGTCCGTTCGTCATCACCTCCGCTATTCGAGCCAGGTCCTGGGGCATGCCCTGGATCCGCTGCTCGGCACGGACGACCCCGGACCGGCCGGCACCGACCGCGGGGGCCCTGCGATTGCCTGAACCGCGAGCGGATGCGCTCCTCCTGTCACGGGGCGAGCTCGAGGCCCTGCTCACGATGCAGGACGCGGTCGACGCGGTCGAGGAGGTCTTTCGAGCCCACGGCCAGGGACGCGTCGCTCTGCCGCCGAAGATCTCCCTGGACATGCGTCCGTTGGGCGTCGATTCGCGGCACAACGCCATGCCCGCCTATGTGGCCCCGCTCGACGCGGCCGGCATCAAGTGGGCCGGGGGTTACCGGCACAACCCGTCGAAGCACGGGCTACCGTATGTGATGGCCCTCGTCGTGCTCCAAGAGCCCGAGACCGGCCTGCCCCTGGCCGTGATGGACGGCGCCCACATCACCGCCATCCGGACCGGTGCCGTGGCCGCCTACTGCGCCCGCCTCTATGGCCGGCCTGACGGCGCGGTCGCACTCATCGGGGCCGGTGAGCAAGCTCACACGACGCTCGAGGCCATGACGCTGGCCTACCCGCCCAGCCGGGTGACCGTGCAGGACCTGCTGCCGGAGCGCGCGCAGGCCTTCGCCGCGTGGGCCAGCCGACGATTCGGGCTTCAGGTCGTGGCTGCCGACGACGTACGAGGCGCTGTGCGGGATGCCGACGTCATCGTCACCGCCACGCCCGCGGATGCGCCACTCGTGGAAGGCGGCTGGCTGGCGCCAGGCTCCACGTGCATCTCACTCGGCTCGTTCCAGGAGTTCGATGACGCGGCTGTGCTGGACGCGGACAAGATCGTCGTCGACTCGTGGGAGCAGTGTGCGCACCGCGGCGAGCTCAAACGCTTCGCTGAGGACGGTCGAATCACGCGCGCAGACATCCACGCCGAGATCGGTGAGACGGCCGCCGGGAGCGCCAGTGCCCGGACGTCGAACGAGGAGCGCGTCTTCGTGGTGCCCATCGGGCTGGGCTCTCATGACATCGCCTTGGCACGCCTGGCCGTCGATCGCGCCGGCGGTCAGCCACGCGGCGAGATTCGATTTCCTCGACGTCAGCAGTACCCCTCTCGGCGAACCGGCGAGGGCCTGAGGAGATAACCATGCGGATCGCCATCATCGGAGCGGGCAACGGCGGCCAGGCCTCGGCTGCCTTCCTGGGCAGGGCCGGGCACAGTATCCGCCTCTTCGACCGCTTCCCGGAGATCCTCGAACGACTGCCCGCCCCGCGGCAGGTCCGCTCCGTCGGCGCTGTCGAGGCGATCGTCGACCTGGAGGTGGCCTCGAACGACATGGGCGAGGTGCTCGAGGGCGCCGACCTTGTCCTGGTCACCCTTCCGGGCTTCGCCCTGCCCTGGATCGCCTCGGCGATGGCGCCGCATCTCAACGGCGGCGAGATCGTGGTGCTCCATCCCGGGGGCGTGGGTGGCGCCTTGGAGGTCCGTACGACGTGGGACCGGTTAGGTGTGCCCGACGACATCGTGCTCTCCGAGACGGACACGCTGCTCTTCGCCTGTCGCCTGCGCGACAGCGGGGTGGTGGACATCAAGGCCGTCAAGCGACGCCTCCTGGTAGCGGCGCTGCCGGCCAAGGGCTCCGCCGCCACGATGAGCCGGCTCGCGGACGTCGTCCCGCAGGCCGTGCCCGCTACGAGCGTGTTGGAGACGTCACTCGGCACGCTCAACCCGATCATCCACCCGACGATCACGCTGGTGAACGCCGGCATCATCGAGCGTCGCGACCACCCCTTCGACTTCTACGGCGAGGGCGTCACCGCGGGCGCAGCCCGTCTCCTCGCGCGGGTGGACGGCGAACGCCTGGCCATCGCGCGGTCGCTCGGCGTGCCCGCCGTCGCGCTGCTCGATTGGGCGCCGGTCGCCTACGACGTCTCGGCTTCCGATCTGGAGACCCTGTATCGAGAGCTCGCGGCGAACGTCTACCAGGGCATCGGGACGCCGCCTGCGCTGGACGCGCGCTACGTGACCGAGGATGTGCCCCTGGGACTCGTCCCGATGCAGGTCTTAGGGACCATCGCGGGCGTGCCCACGCCGACCATCGACGCGGTCATCACGATCATGGCCGCCATGACCGGTATGGACGTCATCGCCGACGGCCGGACGGCGTCTCGCATGGGCATCGAGGGATTCAGCTGCGAGGACCTGTCGCGGCGCGTCGGCGGTGAGCCCTCGACGCGTGATCAGCCCGTCGGGGCCAACGACCCGGTCGCCAACGCCTAGTCGGACACCCATCTACCCAGTGGATACGCAGGAGGGACAGGACATGCTCGATACCATCATCAGCGGGGGGACCGTCGTGAACCACGACGGGCGTGCCCTCCTCGACGTCGGCATCCAGGACGGCAAGGTCACGATGCTCGGCGCTCCCGGCAGCTTGGGTGCGGCCGAGCGGATCATCGACGCCACCGGTAAGTATCTGATGCCAGGCGCCATCGATCCCCATGTGCACCTCGGGCTCTACACGGACATCGAGTCCGACTTCGAGACCGAGACGCGATCGGCGGTCTTGGGCGGTGTGACCTTCTTCAAGCACATGCTCATCCACCCGGGCTCGATCCTCGAGGTCTTCGAGTCGACCAAGGCCATGGGCGAGAGCCGCTCCTATGCCGACTTCGCGCTCGACGTGGCCATGATCCACGATATCCATATCCCCGAGCTGCCCGAGTACGACAAGCTGGGCATCAGCTCGTACAAGTTCCTCCTTGCCTACAAGGGCACCGAGGGCGAGGAGTTGGGCATCCGCTCGTGCGATGACGGCTACCTGTATCACGGCCTCAAGGGCGTCGCGGCCCTCGGGCGACCGGCCACTGCCCGGCTCCACTGCGAGGACTTCGACATCATCGTGACACTCCGCGACAAGCTGAAGGAGGAAGGCCACGACGGGCTGAAGGCATGGGCCGACGCGCGACCCAGGCTCGTCGAGGCCGCGGACGTGAACCGGGCCGCCTGGATCGCGAACCAGGTGGGCGCGCCGATCTGCACCGTGCATATCAGCTCGGCCGAGTCCGTCGACGTCATCGCCGACGCCAAGGCCAAGGGCTACGACATCCTCGGCGAGACCTGTCCCCACTACCTGTACTTCACATATGACTCCGACATCGGCGTCCTGGGCAAGTACAACCCGCCCATCAAAGACCAGGAGTCCGTCGATCGGCTCTGGCGAGGCATCCAGGAAGGCACGATGCAATCCATCGGCACCGACCATGCCTGGTCACCGCTGGAGCAGAAGAAGGGCGACACCATCTGGGATGCCCTGCTCGGGTTCGGCGGCACCGGCGTGATGTTCCCGTTCATGCTCAGCGAGGGCGTCAACAAAGACCGCATCACGTTGGAGCAGGCGGTCGCGGTGACGTCGTACAACACCGCCTACTGGTACGGGTTCACGCCTCGGAAGGGCGTCATCCGCGTCGGAGCTGACGCTGACATCAACGTGGTCGACATGGGCCTGAGCAAGGTCGTCACAGCGGAGCTCCTGAACGCCGGCGCTGATTGGACCGCCTACGACGGCATCGAGATGACCGGCTGGCCGGTCCTGACGATGCTGCGTGGCCAGGTGGTCGCCGAGGACGGTGAGATCGTGGGCTCCCCCGGGACCGGGCGCTTCGTCCCGGCCCGGATCTAGGACGGCGACCAGCGACTGGCTGCCGGGGTCGAGATCGCAAGCAGGAGGCATTGATGGAGCAAGAGCCATGACCGAACCGACCTACGTCCTCGAGAAGGGCAAGTACCTCGGTCCGCGTTTGGAGGAGCTCGGGCGACCGGCCGTGATCGTGGTCGACATGACCAACGATTTCGGCCATCCCGACGGCGTCTACTCACGCAATGGGGCGACGTGCGACACGCTGCGGACCCTCATCGAACCGGTCAAAGCCGTCCTCGAGGCGGCGCACGCGGCATCGGTGCCCACCATCGCCGTGAATCAGGTCATCTACGCGGACCGCAACAACAAGGCCGTCACCGGCAAGGGTCTGGTCGCCGCGCGACCATGGCTGGCCGACGATGGTTTGCGGCCCGGCACGTGGGGGACCCAACTCGTGGCGGACTTGCCGCGCACGGAGTACGCGCTCGACAAGCCGCGAGCGTCCGGGTTCAACGCGACCGCGCTCGACCTCCTCCTGCGAGGTCTGGGGGTGGACACCGTGATCATCGTGGGCGCTTACACCAACCAATGTGTCGTCACGACGGCCCGCGACGCCTGGGCGCTGGACTACGACGTGGTGATCGTCACCGACGGGGTCACGGCCTTCGACGAGCGCCTCCACGAGGCGACGCTCGAGTCGATCCGGCCGCTGACCACCCAGTTGACGGCGGCCGACGTCGTCGAGCGTTTGAGCGCGGGGCGGGAGGGCGCGACCCCGGCGGTCGCGGCCGCCTCGTCCGGTGCGTAGGGATAGGCGGCCCTGACCGGGGCCGGGAAGGAGATCGATCAGATGAGTATCTTCGGGACACTCAGGCGGCTCGCCGCCACATCGGGTTCGCTCATCATCCTCGGGTCTGCACTGGGCGCGACACCGGTGGCTGCCCAGGATGAGTCGCCCATCCTGTTGGGTTACAGCATCGCCAAGACGGGCGGCTTCGCACCTTACGACCTGGCCAAACTGGCCGGTGCACAGATGGCCGTCGACGAGATCAACGCGGACGGCGGCTTGCTCGGCCGGCAGCTAGAGATCATCGACTATGACACCCAGACCGACCTCAACCAGTCCGCGCCCGGCGCCCAGGACCTCCTCCAGCGCGGGGCCGAGTTCATGTTCGCCACGTCCGACTACGACTACGGAGGACCGGCCATCCGCGAAGCCGTGAACGCCGGCAAGGTGGGCATGGGGTTCGCCGGCGACCCGCTGTTCGGCTACCACGGCATCGGCCCATTGGCGTTCAACACGCATCCCGGGTCACCGGCCGAGGGTGCCGTAGACGCCGAGTTCGCGGCCAGCCAGGGCTGGCTCAAGGCCTACACCCTGACCGACACCATCAACTCGTATCCACCCACCATCACGAGCTACTTCAAGGAGCGCCTCGAGGAGCTCGGTGGCGAGGTCATCGGCGAGGACCTCTTCAACCAGGCCGATACCTCGATCGCGACGCAGATCACGGCACTCGAGGCCGCGGATCCCGACGTCATCCTGGTGTCGTCATTTCCGCCCGGCGGCGCGTCCGCGGTCAAGCAGATCCGGGCCGCTGGCATCGATACGCCGATCCTCGGCACGGCCGCCTTCGACGGCTCCTCGTGGATCGGCGCCGTACCGGACCTGACCGACATGTACAACCCCAAGCTCTCCTCGGGCGACGGCAATGACCCGAATCCCGCGGCCAACGAGTTCTTTGCCGCCTTCGAGGCAGCTACCGGCGAGAAGGCGCTCATCCCGTCCTACCTTGCGGCCGGCTACGTCGAGGTCATGCTCATGGCTGAGGGCGTCCGTCAGGCCGGGACCACGGAGGGCACAGCGGTGGCCGAGAAGATCGCCGCCCTGTCGGACTTCCCGACCATCCTCGGGCCGTATGACTATGCGTCGCGGCCAGAGTGCAATATGCCCCAGGGCTTCGAGTTCAAGATCTTCCGCGTCGTCGACGGCGCGGAACAATACGTGGAGACCCTGGCCCCGACGGTCCCACCGGTGGACTGCTAGGACCTGATCTCGCCGTCCGAAACCTCCGTCGAGGATGGTCACGACGACGACCGAAGCTGACCCCGGCGTGCTCGAAGCTCGAGGGATCGAGGTCGACTACGCCGGGGTCATCGCGCTCAGCGACGTCTCGCTGCGCCTCGAACGGCGCGAGATCCTCGGGCTCATCGGGCCCAACGGTGCCGGCAAGACGACGCTGGTGAACGTGCTGTCCGGTTTCACGCGGCCGACGCGAGGCGGTGTCTCGGTCGAAGGCCGCGAGGTCACCGGTTGGGCACCGCACCGCGTCGCCCGAGCTGGGGTCGTGCGCACCTTCCAGGGCGTCCGCCTCTTCGAGGAGCTATCGATCCTCGACAACGTGGCACTCGGCGCCGTGGCCAACGGTGTCTCGCGAGGCGGCGCCGAACGCACCGCCGCCGAGCTCCTCGCTGGCGCCGGGGTGAGCACCGCAGAAACGGGCCGTCCGGCTGGCGGCCTGCCACACGGGGAAGCGCGCATCATCGGGGTGCTCCGCGCGCTCGCGGCGCGCCCGCGTTTCCTTCTCCTCGACGAGCCTGCCGCCGGCCTCAACGAGGCCGAGGGTCGTGATCTCGTGACGATGCTCGCGGGCATCCCCGACCAGTACGGCTGCGGACTGCTCGTCATCGAACACGACATGCAGGTGATCATGAGCCTGTGCCACCGTCTGCACGTCCTCGACTACGGAAGGACCCTCCGCGTTGGCACGCCAGCCGAAGTCCAGGCCGACACCGCCGTGCGGACGGCCTATCTCGGGACCCGTCGAAGCCGCGCCACGAGCGCCGAGGCTTGAGCGACATGCTGCGTATCGAAGGGCTCGAAGTCGCCTACGGCGGCGTGCCGGCTGTGCAGGGCATCTCCCTGTCGGTCGACGAACGGGAGATCGTGAGCGTCGTGGGGCCCAACGGCGCCGGCAAGACCTCCACGCTGATGGCCATCTTCGGCGTGGTGCGTCCGGTCCGCGGCACCGTCACCTTCGAGGGCCGCTCGCTCCTAGGCATGGCACCCGAGCAGGTCGCGCGGGGCGGCATCGCCCTCGTCCCGGAGGGCCGGCACATCTTCCAGACCCTCACCGTGGGGGAGAACCTGCGGCTCGGTGCCGTGGCCCGTCAGGGTGGTGGGTCCATCGCGGACGACGTGGCCCGAGTCCTCGAGCTGTTCCCCGTACTCGAGACACGCGATCGCTCGCCCGCGTCCGTGCTGTCAGGCGGCGAGCAGCAGCAGCTTGCCATCGCGCGGGCTCTCATGGCCGGACCCCGACTGCTGCTCCTCGACGAACCCTCGCTGGGACTGGCACCGAAGCTCGTCGAGCAGGTGTTCGACACGCTTGAGCAGCTGCGCGACCGCGGCATGACCATCCTGCTGGTCGAGCAGAACGCCCTCCAGGCGGTCGAACTCGCGGACCGATCCTACGTGCTGCGGACGGGGGCCATCGCCATGGCCGGCGAGCGAGCGGCACTCCTGTCGGACGCGGACTTCGAATCCACATTCCTTGGCTTCTGACGTGACTCTGCTCGTCCAGAACCTCATCGACGCCCTCACCCTCGGGAGCATCTACGCCTTGTTCGCGTTGGGGCTGGCTATCGTCTTCAGCATCATGAACCTGGTCAACTTCGCGCACGGCGAGCTGATCATGGTGGGCGGCTACACACTCGTCTTCGCCGTCTTCCTGCCCTGGCCCCTGCTGGTGATCGTGACCGTCGTCGTGACCGTGATCGCGGCACTGGGCATGGAGCGCATCGCCTTCCGGCCGGTCCGCGGCGTCCCGCCGACGACGCTGCTGGTCATCTCGTTCACGCTTGGCGTGCTGCTCGAGAACCTGGCAATCGTACTAGTCGGGGGCGTGCCCAAGACCATCTCGTTGTTCCCCCAACTGGCCGCGGCCATCGATATCGCCGGGATCCGGGTGTCCGGCCTGGCGCTGGCCACGATCGTGGTCACGATCGTCCTGCTTGTGGGCATCGGTGCGTTCTTACGGCGTACGTCCTTGGGCGTCCAGATGCGGGCGGCGGCCGAGGACTTCCGGACCGCGCGCATCATCGGCGTCCGCGCCAATGTCGTCATCGCGGCGGCCTTCGCCATGAGCGGCAGCTTGGCCGCCATCGCGTCCATCCTGCTGACGACACAGACGGGCGTCGTGAACCCCACCATCGGCAGCGGCCCGGTGCTGGTGGCTTTCGTCGCCATCGTGCTCGGCGGCATGGGCAACCTGCGCGGTGCCGTCTTGGGTGGCTACTTCCTCGGCGTCGCCACCGTGCTCTTCCAGACGTTCTTGCCGCTGGAACTCCGCTACTACCGCGATGCGTTCGTCTACGCAGCGGTGATCGTGGTGCTGCTGGTCCGACCCTATGGGCTTCTCTCGCCACGCTCCGGCGGGACGAGGCGGATCTGAGGTTCTGATGCCGGGCATGTTCCGATCTCCCAACCTGGCCTCGTTCCTGGTCCTCGCGGTGGTCATCGTGGCGGCAACGGCGCTGACGGTCGTCTCCGGCGTCATCCTGCCGCTGGCGATCCAGACGTATCTCTTCTACATGATCCTCGTCCTGGGGCTGCAGCTCTTCACCGGCAACTCTGGGGTCTTCTCCTTCGGGCATGTCGCGTTCACCGCCGTGGGGGCCTACACGGCGGCCATCCTGACCGTGCCGGTCGATCAGAAGGTGTTGCGGCTGCGCGAGATGCCCGAGACGCTGCTCAACCTCCAGGCCGACCCCATCGTCGCGGTGATCGTCGCGGCGGGGGTGGCCGCACTCATCGCATTTGTCGTGGGCGTGCCCATCACGCGCCTGACCGGTCTGGCCGCGTCGATGGCCACCTTCGCGCTCCTCATCATCGTCCACGTCGTGGCTATCAACCTCGTGCCGGTGACCAATGGTCGCTCAGGCATCACCGGGATCCCGGTCCAGCTCGGCGTCCCCGGTGTGCTTGCCTGGACGCTGGTGGCCCTGGGGATCGTCGTGGTGTTCAAGGGCAGCACCCTGGCGCTGCGCCTGCGCGCGTCCCGTGAGGACGAGATCGCCGCGCGAGCACTCGGGATCGCCATCTTCCCGGAGCGACTCACAGCCTGGGTCGCGAGTGCGGCTGTGTTCGGCTCCGGCGGCGCCATCTACGCGATCTTCATCACCACCTTCAGTCCCGATGCCTTCTACCTGAGTCTGACCTTCACCGTGGTAGCCATGCTCGTCATCGGCGGTGTCGGCTCGGTCACCGGTGCGGTGGTAGGGACGCTCTTCGTCGCCTTCATCAATGAGTTCCTGCGGGTCGTCCAGAGTGGACCCACGATCGGGCCCATCGACCTGCCGTCGATCTCGGGACTCCAGTCGTTCGGCGTGGCGCTCCTGACGCTGCTCGTCCTCGTGCTGCGCCCACAAGGGCTGGCCGGCGGACGCGAGCTGCTCGACGTGGTGCATGCGTGGCGTCGTCCGGATCCGGTTGACACAGCCACGCCTGACTGACCATCCGACCGTGTCCAGGCCAGGGAAACGGACCGCTCTGGGTCGCCGCCGTCCCTCCTCGATGTCGCCCTGGCAGTTCGTTCGTGTGGCCACCACGGTAACGAGGTCCGCGGCGCGCGTTCGGAGCGGCCAGCCCGAGTGTGGCCGCCGCAAGACGGGTGCCGCAACCCGCCTCCCGCCGCTGGCCAGTGGCTCGGACATGGAAAAAGAACACATCGGCAGGCAACCAGCTGCATGGCGGTATCGGATGGAAGGTGGCAAAGGTCGATCGCCGCGATGGCTGCCGAGCAGCTCCCCATACATGCCGACGGGTAGTGCATCAGTTTGAAATCCAAGCCGCATTGACGATGCTTGAGAGGCCGCGCACACTGGTCTGGTGAAGAAGACCAAGATGCCGCGCGATCCCAATCAGCGCGCCAAGCTCATCGTGGACCTTACCACCGGCGAGGTTGAGCTTCCCCCTGATGAGCGCGACCCTGCAGCTGTGGAGCGCGGGCGCAAGGGTGGAGCCAAGGGTGGCAAGGCTCGGGCATCGAAACTGACTGCGGCCGAGCGTTCCGCCATCGCAAGGAAGGCCGCTCAGGCACGGTGGCAGAAGTAGCGAGAAGTAACGCTACGGTTCATAAGTCATTTGACTGACAGCCACGACTTGCGCTCTTCTGCGCCTCGGAGTACCACGTGCTCTCCTAGCAGGAGAGCAAAATGGTTCCAGAGTTCCGGTACCCACAGTACGACCTTGACCAATCGATCGATGTTGCCCGCAAGATCGCTGAGCGAGGCCAGGGAGCTACGCTGTCCTTACCTGAGCTGGCAGCGGTCCTGGGCTACAAGGGCACCAACAACGGCGCTTTCGTCACACGGAAGTCTGCCGCTCGCCTCTTCGGCCTGATCGAAGGTCCGGCAACAGCCAACGAGATCACGCATCGTGCCGCGGCTATCCTTCATCCGGACTATCCGGAGACGGCCGACCAGGCGCGACTTGATGCGTTCCGAATTCCGTCCCCCTGTTCGCAGCGTTTCTAGATGCTTTCCGTGGACGACCCCTGCCAGACGAGACTGGCATGGTCAACGCGCTGATCCTCACGCTTCAAGGTTCCCGAGAAGGAAGCTCGCCCCGTTCTACAGCGTCTGCTGGCCTCGGCAGAACAGGCGGGGCTATTCCGAGTCGGCGGCAGCGGCCGCATGATAGAGCCAACGTTGGCACCAAGGGCCGCCACGCAGGAGCGAGTTGAAGGGGATGTCGACGAGCCCAACCAGACTGCGGCGCACGGCTCCTATGCGCCGCCCATGGTCACCACGACGACGCGATTTCCGAAGATCATCCGACGGTGCACTGGACTTGATGCCATCCGGTCCGCCGTGGGACAAACCCGAGTTCAAGGAGTGGCTGAACTTCTTCGAGCACGTGCCGGGTGTACTACCGCATCGCCCGGACCGAGGGAGAAGCCGTGACCAAAATCAAAGAGACGGCCCGTATCCCTAGCAGGAGATTGAGCCGTCTCTATTCGTTTCACCAATGGGGCGCGACGTAGGTCCCTGGGGCCCTTGAGAAGCAGCCAGGACGGGTGCAAATCCCCGTGCGCTCCACCAGTTTCTACGATTTTAAGGGGCCGTCGACTCGCCGGTCAATCTGAAAGTAATGCTTGACAACGCACGAGAACTCAAGCATAATAGGCAGTATGAACAGGTTGAGCACCAAGGAACGCGCGCAAATCATCCGCTGTCTGGTCGAAGGCAACTCGATGCGATCGACCGTCCGGATGACTGGCTTTGCCATGAACACGATCATGAAGTTGCTGCGCGACCTGGGCACTGTCTGCTCCGAGTACCAAGACCGCGTCCTGCGCGACCTGCCCTCCACCCGGATCGAGTGCGACGAAATCTGGGCATTCATCGGCAGCAAGCAGCGCGCGGTCCCAGAGGGCAAGGAAGACGAGTACGGCGACGCGTGGACGTGGGTAGCCATCGACCCGGACACCAAACTGGTCCCGTCCTGGCTGGTCGGTCAGCGTGATACGGCCGACGCTCGGGCCTTCATCGCTGACCTGGCGGACCGACTAAGCCATCGCGTCCAACTGACTACCGACGGGCACCGTCCGTACCTGGAGGCCGTCGAGGATGCCTTCGGTGATGACATCGACTACGCGATGCTCATCAAGCTCTACGGAGCGGACCCGGAGGCGGACCGCCGTTTCAGCCCTCCAGTAGTCTTAGCAGAAGACGTGCGGCGAATCACCGGCGACCCTGACCCGGACCGCATCAGCACGAGTTACGTCGAGCGGCAGAACCTGACGATGCGGATGGGGATGCGTCGCTTCACTCGCCTGACCAACGCTTTCTCGAAGAAGCTGGCGAATCATGATGCCGCGGTGGCGCTGCACTACATGTACTACAACTTCGCTCGGCCGCACAAGTCGCTGGCGAACCCCTATCCGCGGACCCCAGCGATGGCTGCCGGCATCAGCGACCACGTTTGGACGTGCGAAGAGATCGCGGCCCTGCTGGACTGATGCCAAGCAAGAACAGGTTCAGGCCACCGGACGTCAATCGTGGACAGCGAGTGGGCGCGACCTTGGTTTCCGCCCTGGATGTCATGGATCGTCCCCCGACCTTCGCGTTTCACAAGATGGTCGAACCGGGTTGCGACTATCCGACCAAGGGCCGATATCTAGACCACTTCCGCGCGCTCAGTAGCCTGACCTGGAAACAGATACGTGCTGACAAGCATCAAGGCTATGGATTGGAGCCGATACCCGTCACGCAGTTCTCTGCACGCGTTCCAGGTACCGCTCGGCAGCAGGGCCACGTCGCGACACACCAGTGGGAGGCGATGTCGATGCCAAGGCTAACCCCGTTGTCGGCCGTTTGGGTGGCTCTCGGAGCGGCGCTCACAGTGCTGACCATCTCAATGATCGCCGTAGCTCAATCCGAGGAGGAGTCCGACGCGGCCACGTCGCTCGTCGCCCGTTTCCCACCTACTCTTGAGGGGAGTGAAGTCCAGGTCATCGCGTTTACGGGGGAAGAATGGCTCGCTGGCTTCGACCCCACTGACGAGGGAGCACAGGAGTTCAGGGACTACGTAGCGGACCTCGGCGTCGTCGCTGACGCGCTAGGCGATGATGTCGCACTCGCCTCTGGACTGTTCGTAGATGGCGATGGGCACTCGTCGGCGGTCACGGCGATCCAGGTCTGTGGAGCTGACGCACATAAGCTCGTGAGCGCCACGCTTGGCCTCTATGCACCTGGCCAGCCGCCTGCTGTCACCGAGCAGGTCATCGCAGGTGTGGCTGTGCAGACAGGAACAGCTACCACCGAAGACGGTACGCCGATTTGAGCGCTGGGCTCGGATGATGTCGTCTGGCTGATCGATTCCGATGCACCAGCGATTGAAGAGATCGTCGTGAACCTGCAGCAACGACGACCCTCTACCTGCACGGTCCCGGAGCCTGCCCCGTAGGGCCCGCTAGATGAGATCAGGTCAATGATGGGGCTGGGTTGGCATCAGCCTGCCGCCGACGGCGTCCGCATGATCGTGCGTTGCTGAGGCGATCAAGGCTCGAGCTGCCAATCATGGCGAGCCGCCGCAGCCGCGGGCAGGTTATTCGCGCTGCGTGACCGGAGTCATCAACGTGGGGTCTTCCGCACTATTTTCGAACGCGAGGAGAACCTCCGCTTCGTGCGCGGCCGCATCGAGCCGCTGCACGAGTTGCGGAGAACCATGGGCTCCGCCATCAGGTCGCCTGTCGCTTCACCGATCTAACCGCCGATGTCCCACACAATCGCATCCTGTTCGCAGTCAGGAACAGCTCTTGCGCTATCGGTTTCGGCTCCGTGGGGTCCGCGAGCACCTAGCCTGGGACGCCACACATCTGGCGGAGGTCAGCTCGGTCCCGGTGAGCGAACGGGACTTCACCGCGCTCCGATCTGGACGCCTCGCTACCCATTGCCGCAGCGTCCATCGTTTGGTCCGGCGGCGGCATGTTCGGGGATGCCACGGTCGCGGACGACACGATCTGGGCGGGCCAACCCGTCTACCCGGGTCAAGGCCTCGGGCTGAACAACATCAATGTACGGTTCGACTTCGTCGGCCTGGGAGCGCATCGACCGACGTCACCATCGACTTCGTGGACATGGGCGGGAGGAGAACACGCAGGTGAACGGCGACCCATACATCGCCCTGGAGCTCGAGAGTCAGGTACTGCCCGGCGCGACCCCGGACGTCTTCCGCGACCAGGCAAGCCATCGGCGCTGGATTGCCTGCGTTAGCGGCGACATCGCGGATTTCGGGATTGGCGGTCAGGAGTTCTGCATCGACCACGTGTGCTGGCGGTAGCGACACACCACAGCGCACGCCCCAGCGGCTTCCAAACCTGTTCGGGGCGGTATGACTGATGTCACGGGCCTATATGCATGATTGCTTATTGACGCGCCCGACGCCCGCTACTAATACAGGCGAGTGGCAATTTCGCTCGACCAAGCTGTCGATGTGCAGCGGCGCCATGAGGCCCGACTCATGGGGCTGCCAGGAGTCACGGGCGTGGGTGTGAAGTTGCACGATGGTGGCCTCGTCCTCGAGGTCAGTGTCGATCCAGACACTCCCGTGCCGGCCGAATTGGTGGATGTGCCGGCGATTGAGGGCCTACCCGTCGTGGTCGAGCGACAGCGCTACGAGTTGCAGGGGAGGTAAGGGGGTACGTAGGCCCATGCCGAGGCACATGTCAACCATGGTCAACGCATGGGGAAGGAGGACGGCAGATGCCACGACTAGACGATGTGATTGCGCTCAAGCAGCGGCTTGAGGCCGAACTCCTAGCGAGGCCAGGTGTCACCGGAGTCGATGTCGGCTTCAAGGAGATCGACGGACGTACCACCGACCAGCTCTCCATCCGTATCCATGTCACCCAGAAGCGCGACCGCGTGCCGGCGAAAGAGAAGATACCCGCGGAATTCGACGGTATCGTCTCGGACGTACTGGAGCGAAAGTACGAGCTGCAGGTGGTGTCGGAGGCACTCGACGCGTCCTTGCTGGCCGACTCGACGCACTATGCCACCCTGCAAGGTGGCATCAGCATGGGGCCAAGCCGGGTCATCGGGGGGTCTATCTTCGCCGGCACCTTGGGCGCCATCGTCATCGACAAGGCCACCAACCAACACGCCGCACTGTCCAACTTCCATGTGGCCTGCGTCGATTCAAGTTGGCACGTCGGGGACCGCATGGTACAGCCGAGTCGAATCGATACGGGAGTCGTCCCTACTGATGAGTTCGGGGCGATTCTCCGGGCGACGCTGTCAAGTGCCGTGGACGGATCACTCCTCAGCTTAGACGCCGGCCGGGCCAATAGCTGCACGGTCGCCGAGATCGGAGATGTCAAAGGCACCAAGGCAGCAACGCTGGGTATGAAGGTCCGCAAGCGCGGCCGCACGACGGGTCTTACATATGGATCCGTTGATGGCGTCTCGGCCACGGTGAATGTGGATTACGGTGACGGCATCGGGGTCCGCACGCTGAGCAACCAGGTGAGCGTAAAGGCGGACACGACCAAGAACGCTCTCTTCTCCGACCATGGCGACTCGGGCTCCGTGATCGTCGACGACGACGGCTATGTCGTGGCGTTGCTATTCGCGGGAGCCGGGAGCGGAACAGTTGGCAACCCCATCGCCTCGGTGATGACCGAGCTCAACATCGACGTATGTGTCTCCCACCCGAAACTGCTCAAGGAGAGCTACAAGGAGGTTCTCAAAGAGCACAAGCTGGAAGCGCCCGAGAAGCTCCACAAAGAGTGGCTCAAGTGGGAGAAGCCCGAGTTCGAGAAGGACCCCCGGGTCGAGAAGGACCCACTTGTCGAGAAGGACCCCCGGGTCGAGAAGGACCCCCGGGTCGAGAAGGACCCACTTGTCGAGAAGGACCCCCGGGTCGAGAAGGACCCCCGGGTCGAGAAGGACCCCCGGGTCGAGAAGGACCCCCGGGTCGAGAAGGACCCCTTCTCCGAGAAGGGTCTCGATCAACCGAAGCTGAGTGACATGGGGTACCCCCGGGGCCCAGCTGCAGCCAACGTGGGGATCGGCTCGGGATGGCCCAATCCATTCGACCACCCGCTCAAGAACTTCTTCGACAAGCCATTCCCTGAGGTCTACGATCCCAAGGCCTTCATCAAGGACAAGCAGGAGTGGAAGGAGGGGAAGAACGAGGCCAAGGAGTCCAAGGAGTTCAAGGACAACAAAGAGGACAAGGACTCCAAGGACGGTAAGGATAAGGAGTTGGTCCTCGAACGGCCACCAGGAGGTTTCGTCAACAATCCCGCAGCATCCGGCTATCCCAACCCGATGCCGAGCTCCGGGCGTGGGTACCATTTCATCCCATCGGATCTGCGTCCTGATTTGGGCCGTGGGGCTCTCCGCCGCGAGCGCTACTAGCTGCGGCGCCTCATGATCGAGTCAGAGAGTGCGAACCAGCCGTCGCTGCTCGTACTCACCGACTCCAACGATCCGAGCGGAGCCTGGCTCCAGGACGGGCTCCGCTCGCGTGGCTTCGACGCGGTAGCACTGCTATCGACGCAGCAGCTGGTCGGTTCGACAACATGGGTCCATAGCCTTGGCAAGGAACCGCCGGCGTTCACGGCCACACTCGAGGACGGCCGAGTCTTTCGACATGACAGCTTGCGTGCCGTCATCAACCGGATCCAGTTCATCCCACCTGAGGCCACCACACCGGTGGCTGCAGAAGACCACGCGTATGTCCACCAGGAGCAGCACGCCTTCTTCCTGAGCTGGCTGTCGGCCATCGAGGCCCCGGTGTTCAACCCGCCATCGCCACGCGGGCTCGGGGGAGCATGGAGACCGCGTTCGGAGTGGATCTCAATCGCAGCCAGCGTCGGCTTCGAGCACGACGACTTTCGATTTGGTGTCGAAGGCAGCGACTCCGAGTCGGCGTCGCCGGCTGTGCTGCCCACGGCAATCACGCTCGGCGACGAGATCGTTGACGCCGGCCTGCCCGGGGACGTGAGGGCCACGTGCCTCCGTCTTGCACGAGCAGCGGCCACCCCCATGATCGGTATCGAACTACGGGACAGGGGCGATGGCACCTTCGTATTCGTGAATGCCACTCCGTACCCGCCGATCCATCTAGCAGGGGACGCGATGCTCGACGCGTTCGCGTACGTTCTCAAAGACGAAGGACCCGGATCGACTTTTCTCTGCGGTATTCCCTCGGAGTCGCCAATCGCCCTCGTGGCGCGTGAGCTCGACAGGCTGGGTGAGCGATACGAGTTCTTCAATCAGCGGGCGTTCGCAGACCATGCGATGGAGTTCGCCATGGTCCGCGGTCGGCTCGAGGGCACCCTGCGTCTCAACTCCACCGAGGTTCCACTTGCCGAGATTCGGGCGGTCTACGTCCGCCTGATGGACGATCGACTCCTGCCGGAACTCGACGACCAACCCGAAGGTTCGCCGATGCGACAGCAATGCCGGTGGTTGCACGACGCGCTGACTCAGTGGTTCGAGATCGCGCGCGCAAGGGTCGTGAACCGGTACGCTCCGATGGGGTCGAACGGTTCCAAGCCCTACCAGGCGCAACTGATCACCAAACACGGCTTTCGGACCCCCGAGACGCTGGTCACTAATGACCCGGAGCGCGTTCAAGAGTTTGTAGGGCGCCACGGACGGGTGATCTACAAGTCCATCTCCGGCGTGCGATCGATCGTCTCGGAGTTCCGGGAGACGGACACTGACCGTCTGCACCGGATACGCCTGTGCCCAACGCAATTCCAGGAGTACATCGCGGGCGATGACATTCGCGTCCACGTCGTAGGCGATCGCGCCTTCGGCACCGCCGTTATCTCAGAGAGCATCGACTATCGCTACGCGGGCAGGCAGGGGCACGAAACCGAGCTTCGAGCCATCGAGCTACCCACACATATCGCCGAGCGAGCCGTGGCACTTGCTGCCGGTCTGGGGCTCGGCCTTGCCGGCATTGACCTCATTGTGGACTCGGCGGGCGACGTGTACTGCTTCGAGGTGAACCCGAGCCCTGCTTTCAGCTACTACGAGCTCAATTCAGGCCAACCGATTGCCCATGCCATAGCCTCATACCTGGCGGAGGCCTAGACCGGCATGATAGGCATAGTCATGGGAAGTTGGTGGACACGGTCCATCAGCGCCTTCGCATCTCCTGTCGGTCCACCATAGTCGAGCCGTGTGCACCCAATCGGGTCATGGCGGCTGCTGGCGGCTCCGACACTGAGCGATGGGAGGGCTCGTGCTCTGGCTCACCTAGTGTTGACGGTACCGGCCAGTTGATTGGTGCCGTTAGAGCCATTCGAGGGGCCGCAGGGGTCAGCGTAGGGGTCAGATAGGGCAGTCGCGCCGCCACGCAACCCGAAACGGGCCATTTCACGCGTGGGGAGTGGAGCCGACACTCGGATTTGAACCGAGGACCTGCTGTTTACGAAACAGCTGCTCTACCACTGAGCTATGTCGGCCTCGGGCGCCATTCTAGCGGGTGGTGTGGAAGTGCCGAGCGAGCCACTCTTGCTGGAAGAGATGCAGGCGCGCCAACGATCGGTGCCGGCCGCTGGGCTACCGCACACCATCGTCGCCCACCTGTTTCGCTGCGTCCTCGATGGTTCGCCATACGCCGAGCTCGGAATGGACTCCGCGGCGTCGTCGGAACCAGCCCAGGGCCGCATGGGAACCGTCGGTAAGGATGCGAAGGCTGACCTCAAGGGCGATGAGAAAGATGATCATCTCATCGGTCAGGCCCAAGCTGTCGTTCCGATCGGCAAGCATCGTCATCTTGGCGTCGATGTCCGGATTGCCGCCGGTCAGTAGCAGGAACAGGAATGCAAGCGGGATGGCCTTGGCCAGCTCATGGGCGGTCTTCTGCCGTGCGTAGGCAAGGATCCGCGCGGCACCAACGACAGCGACCGCGATGAAGGCGACCGAATCCAGCCCCTCGGGCCTAACCAGCACCAACAGGGCGAGGTCGAGTACGACCGTCCACAGGACGATGAGCACGGGAATGCCGATCGCCACCGTCAGGACGTAGCTGAGTCCCGAGACCCACCATCGGCGGGAGATGCGACGAGCCAGTGATTGCATCCGCCCGACAAGGACGTCGCGTGTCGAGAGGCTCTCGTAGAAGGCAACGGCGAGGAAGAAGCCGACAGCGATCAGGATGGCCAGCGTCAACAGGTCGTCGATCGTCACGTCGATGGTCATGCGTGCACCAAGGTTTGCCCGGGGGCTTGTCGGGCATGATGCGCCACGACCACCAGCCCAGCCCCTGAGCCGGCGATGACCACAGTAGCGACCTCAGTGCGTTTGGGGCTCGGCACGCAAGTGAGTCGCGTGCTCGAATGCGAAGGCGTACTCGAGCAGCCGCGCATCGGCGCCAGGGCGCCCGATCAACGTAACACCCACGGGCATCCCGTTCGTCCGGAGGCCCAGGGGCACGGTGATGGCGGGATAACCCGCCGTCGCGTACAACGACGAATGGCAGTTGCTAAGGCTCACCAGCAGCTCTACGGCGTTCGTTTCGAACGTGGCTTCCAGGATCCCTTCAGCCATCTTGCGATGCCGCAGTGCGGATCTCTGGTACGCGGTGCGATCGATCCCGAACAGGTAGGCCAGGCTGATGATGAATTGTCCCTTGGGCATGCGCGTGCGAGGCCGTCGCAAGTTGAATGCGTGGAGCTCGGCGATATCGGTCACCTCCGCTCCGGCGGCAGCGAGAAATCCCAGCGTGTCGTGAGTCAGCCCGCCGATCACGACCTTGCCAAAGCCCGATTCGAAGGAAGACCGTGCTTCCTCTGTCACGAGCGTCACATCCGTGGTCGCCGCGCCGGCTCTGTCGAGGCAAACCTCGATCCTCGAGACAGCGGCTGGGTTGTCAGCTGTGTCCTCGAAGGGCGACTTCTGCCCCAGGATGTCGGCCCGCAGGAGGCCCACGGGCACGCCCGACAGCGCATTCGGATGCCAGGTGGACCCCGAGATCCCGGCCGGCGATGACGGCGAGCAGCTCTGCCGCATCGGCGACGCAGCGGGCGATGGGACCGGGCGAGTCCTGGTAGCTGACCAACGGCACCACGCCGTCACAGCTCACTGCTCCACGACTGGGCTTCATCGCCACGCACACCGTTGTAGGCGGCTGGCGCGATGAGCGAACCGGATGTCTCGGTGCCGACACTGGCCACACATAGCCCCGCGGCGACCGATACGGCCGAGCCACTGCTCGACCCGCCCGGACTGAAGTCCTCACCGTAGGGATTGACCGTCTGTCCGCCGACCGCGCTCAGTCCCGGCGTTCTCGTGGCGGAACCAGTCAATTCCGACAGGTTTGCCTTGCCGAGGATCACCGCCCCCGCCCTCCGTAACGCGGTCACGATCTCGGCATCGTGCTCCGCAACGTGGTCGGCCATCACCATCGCACCTGCCGTCGTCCGCATCGGCCCCGTGGTCTCGATGTTGTCCTTCAGGGTCACAGGGATCCCGTCGAGCATGCCGAGTCGGCCCGAGGCGCTCCGTCGTCGATCAGCAGCCCCGGCTTCCAGGAGCGCATCGGGATTGAGCTCGATCATGCTGCGGAGGTCCTCGTCACGCTCGCGGATCCGGGCGAGGAAGTAGAGCGTCAGCGCCTCGGCCGACAGCTCTCCGCGAACCATCAGATCGTGGATCTGCGCCAACGATGCGTCCCGCAGGAACCTTCCCAGGTCGGCATCGCCCGCCGGCGACCGACCCTCAAGGGGCGCGTCGAATGGCGAGAAGTCCAAGACCCGAAAGCGCTCCACGCGGATGTTTGCCGCTCCGAACGCCAAGCCCACCAGGAGCGACCACGCGATCCGGACGTACTTCAAATTCGCGCTGACCTGTCCACAGGCGCATTCTGTCACCGTCGACGGGCCGCGGGCGACCAGGCGGCGTGGCGGTGAGGGAGCCCAGGCACATCTGGCTGTCCTCGGCCGGGTGGTGCATCCTGTCACCACCCTGACCGCATCGGGTGATGGGCTCGTGCGGTCCGCGGTGGTCCGGTGCATTTATCCTAGGACCATGGGTGAGGCTGACTGGTGGCTCTGTAGCAACTGCCAAAGTCTTAATAGCCTCTCCGCGCGCAAGTGCTATTCGTGCCGGACGCGGAAGCCAAAAGACGCCTTGCGCGCCAGCCAGTACCTGAACTACCGGCCCGTGGAGTCATGGGACGGCAAGATCTCCATGCAGATGCTTGACCCGCCCCGCGTCGTACCTGGGGTGGCACGGGCGGACGTCGAGGTTCCACCGATCCGAGACCCGATCCCGCGTAGCATCCTCGCTGTCGCGCCGCGCGCACCGCAGGCCGCCCGCATGGTGTACCGCGACGTTCCGATCGCGCCAGCTCGCGATCCACAGCCCATGGTCCCGGTCGGCCCGGCACCAGCGCCGGCTCCCGCAGCACCGCCGTTCGGCACGCCGATCGCGCCAGCTCGCGATCGACAGCCCATGGTCCCGGTCGGCCCGGCACCAGTGCCGGCTCCTGGAGGGCAGCCGTTCAGCACGCCGATCTCGCCAGCTCGCGATCGACAGCCCATGGTCCCGGTCGGTCCCGCGTTCGCGCCCGGGATCCTTGCCTCGCCCGAAGCGAGCGCCGCGATCGCGCAGCATGAGGTCGAGCAACGGTCACACTGGCAGGACTTGCTCGATGGTCCGCCACCCGATGGCTCCCGCCTGCGCGCCGCATTTGCCGCCAAGGACGACCATGAGGAGCGGAACACCGAGACGAGCCCTCGGCACGATGGCCTCGCGCTCCACCACGCTATCGCTGACGCTCCACAGAGTGACGGTCTGGCGTGGCGCCCGAGGGTCGCCTGGCCGGGCGCCGACCTGGCAAGCCCATCGCAACGTTCGCATCAGGAGAACCAGGCTGGCGACAGTCGGCCTTCACGACTCCGAGTGAAGCCTTCCGCCTAGCCTGAGCAGCTAGTGATTGTCGCGCGGGATCGAGCCAGGGCCGTGAGCGATGTCCTGGTACTTCACGGCCGGCTCCAGCACCATGCCCTTGCGCGAGTTGGCCGACGATGCCCCCCTGGATCTCCTGCCACGGCGTTTGGCTGGCCGGTACGTAGGGCAGTCCGCCTGACGCCACTTGCGCCTTGAGCTCCTCTTGCCGCGAACTCGAGCTCAGACTCGGAGATGAGCACGTTCGCGCTGCGAGCCTTCAGGTCGATGCGGACGCGATCCCCGGTACGCAGCAGCATCAGCCCACCGCCCACGGCCGCTTCGGGCGAGGCATTGAGGATCGACGGCGACCCTGACGTCCCCGATTGCCGTCCATCGCCGATACACGGCAGCTCGGTCGATACCGGCGATGATGAGCGCGTCCGGCGGCTGCATGTTCACGACCTCGGCAGCTCCTGGGTAGCCGATGGGACCGACGCCACGCATGACCAGCAAGGTGTGCGCATCGATCTCAAGAGCAGGATCGTTGATCCGCGCGGTGGTAGTCCTCGCGTCCGTCGAATACCACGACCCGGCCTTCGAAGGCTTCGGGATCGTCGGGGTCGGACAGGTAGCGAGCCCGGAAGGTCTGCGAGATGACGCTGGTCTTCATGATGGCCGAGTCGAAGAGGTTGCCCTTCAGGTTGAGGAACCCGGCATCGGGAAGCATCGGGGTCTCGAACCGCCGGATGACCTCGCGATCCTCCGTCTCTGTGGCCCTCGGCGTTCTCGCGGATGGTGCGGCCGTTGACCGTGACTGCGTCGGGATGGGGGAGGGCACCTACGCGAAGCAGCTCAGCGATGACGGCGGGAACGCCGCCCGCGCGAAAGAAGTCCTCACCCAGGAACCTGCCGGCAGGCTGCAGGTCCACCAGCAGCGGGATGGCATGACCCATGCGCTCCCAGTCGTCGTTGTCCAGGGCCACGCCGATGTGAGCGGCGACGGCGTTGTAGTGGATGGGTGCGTTGGTGGAGCCTCCGATCGCCGAACAGACCGCGATGACGTTCTCGAAGGCTTGCCGGGTCATGATGTCCGACGGCTTGAGGTCCTCGTGGACCATCTCCACGATGCGCTCGGCCCGACAGGTAGGCGAACAGCTCCGCGTTCCTTGTGCACCGCAGGGACCACCGCGGAGCCCGGCAGCATCATGCCCAGCGCTTCTGCCAGCGAGTTCATCGTGGTGGCCGTGCCCATGGTGTTGCAGAAGCCTGGAGAGGGTGCCGACGAGGCGACCATCTCGACGTATTCCGTGTCGTCGATCTGCCCGGCTGCCCGGAGCTTGCTGGCCTGCCACTTGATGGTGCCCGAGCCGGTGCGCTCGCCCTTGTACCAGCCGTTGAGCATCGGTCCGACCGAGAGCGCGATGGCCGGGATATTGACGGTCGCCGCAGCCATCAGCTGGGACGGCGTGGTCTTGTCGCAGCCAGTCGTCAGGACGACGCCATCGAGCGGGTAGCCGAACAGCGTCTCCACGAGACCCAGGTAGGCGAGGTTGCGGTCGAGCATCGCGGTGGGCCGCTTCAGCGTCTCCTGGATGGGATGGACCGGGAACTCGAAGGCGATGCCGCCGGCTTCGCGGATGCCCTCCCGGATCCGCTTGGCCAGCTCCAGGTGCTGCCGGTTGCAAGGCGCCAGGTCCGACCCGGACTGGGCGATGCCGATGATCGGCCTGCCGGACTGGAGTTCCTCCCGAGTCAGCCCCCAGTTCAGCTGGCGTTCGATGTAGAGCGCGGTCATGTCCGGATCGTCGGGATTGTCGAACCACCGCTGCGAGCGCAGCTTGCGGCCGGACTCCGGGGCGTGGTCGTGGGACATGACTGGTCAGGCCCGGCTGGATGGACGGCTTGGTCGTGACTGCGTACTCCGCGAGGCCGTAGCCGCCGGTGTCCCAGCCGTTGGGGTAGAAGGCGATGTCATGGTTCCAGGGAAGTCTACCGCCGACCGATCGGTGCCTGGCGTGTGATCGCTACGGCTGGCGCCGATCATGGGCGACTGGTGAAGGATCATCGAGCGGCACCGGCGTACTGGGCGCTACCATCGCCCGGTCAGCGACGGGAACTCGGGCGGGGGACGCACATGCAGATCTGGACCTTCCTTCACATCCTCTCGATGTTCGCCGCGATCACGGTGATCGTGGGTGCCATGCTCTGGGCGACGTGGGCCATCCGCAAGGGTGATATCGGGGCGTTGCGGGCCTACTTTCGCGTAGCGCCGCAGGCGGACAGGCTCGGAGTCATCCTGTTCGTCGCGGGCGTCATCTTCGGGCTCGTCGCGGCCGTGGTGATCGGCTGGGACCTGCTGGTGCTGTGGCTGGTCATCGCCTACATCCTCGTCATCGCCATCATCGTCCTCGGCGGTCCGGTCACCACCCCGTACCTCAAGCGCGTTGAAGTGGCATTACCGGAGCGTGATGACGAGCAGAGCGCCCAGTTCGGCGCTCTGCTCCGATCGCCGCTCCCCGTGGTCGTCGCGGCGCTCAGCCTGCTGGGGGTGGCAGCCATCATCGCCATGATGGTCTTCAAGCCGACTTCCTTCTAGGCGTCTCGCTCGACGCCAGCTGCGGCGGCGTACAGGGGCCGGGAACGTGGTTCCCTGGCGTGCGCGCAGCGGCCGACGGGAGACGGGCTCGACGACGCACAGCTGGGCCGGAGATGATCTCGACTGGTGCGTTCGGACGATGCCACCGTGCCGTCCTGGCGGCCGGGGGGCGTGCTCCAGTGCTGTGGAGTCGCGCGGTCACGTGCTCGAAGCGTGGACCACTTCCCGTCCGATGTCCAGCCGCAGCTCGTCGATCCCTCCATTTCCACGCCCGGCGTACACACGGTTGGTAAGGACCGCAACGACCAGGTCGCGCTGCGGGTCGACGGCCAGGGACGTACCGGTGAACCCGGTATGGCCGTAGGCTGCCGTACTGAACGGAGCCAGGTGGCCGGCCGGCTGCACCTGCCAGCCGAGGCCGCGTGCCGCGCCGACGACTGCCGTCTGGTCCCTGACCGCGGCATCGCGATGGCTTGTCACGCCCAGTCGAGGGTCGTCACGCAACCAACTGTCGCCGAACCGAGCGACATCCTGCGCCGAGGCGAACAGTCCCGCATGTCCGGTGATGCCGCCGAGGCCGGCCGCATTCTCGTCCTCCACCTCACCCCAGCAGCGGCGCCCTCGCCAGTCGTGATCGAGGCTCGTCGGTACGATAACATCCCGCGGACGTCTGGCGCGGTCGGTCGGTAGGTGATCGAAGCCAGCTCGAGCGGCTCGCAGACGAGCGCACTGATGGCAAGGTCGAGCGGTGTGCCGAAGGATCGAGCGACGCCTCACCCAGCAATATGAAGCCGAGGTCGCTGTAGTGATACTCCGCACCCGGCCGCGCGACGAACGGGTACCTGCACACGGCCGCTAGTCCGGCCGCTCGCCGTGATGCCAGTGACATCACGTCGCTGGTGCCAGGCGGCGGAGGGGTCGGGCCGCTCTCGCGGAAGACGGCGCGCCATGGCGCCAGTCCAGCGGTGTGGGTAAGCAACTGACGAAACGTCACAGCTGCCGGATCGACCCGCCAGTCGGCCCGGTCGGGCGGCGTTGGCAAGATGCGTCGAGTCAGTGGTTCCTGTCCCCCATCGACCGGGTGCTGCCCACGCTCGCCGAACTCGGGGATGACCGTGACGACCGCGTCGTCGAGGTCGATCCCCGTTTCTTTGGTCAGCCGCAGGAAGGCGGTCGTGGTGATGAGCTTCGTCAGGGAGGCGAGATCGAAGAGGGTCGTATCATCGACGGGCTTCTTCTCAGAACCGGGCTCCACCCAGCCCGCGTAGGCCTCGTAGCGAGTCACCCCCGATTGCCACACGCTGACGGCGAGCGCCGGCGCGACCGTCGGGACGGCCGCGCGGATCACTGCCTCGAGGCGAGTCTCCAGGGCACCTGGCAGATCGGAGACGGCACGTCGGAAGGGCTGCGTCACCGCGCCTCGATGCCGGCACCAGGCACACTGACAGGCGACTGGCCCTGGGCCTCGATCTCGCCGAACAGCACTGCTGCTGCCGCCTCCGCCGAGACCGCTCGAGGTCCGAACGTGCACAGGTAGTCGGTCACCTCGGGGAGCTGGGCCAGCTCATACGGATCCCGAAGCGCGACGACAAGTACGCGACAGCCTCCGCCGGATCGCAGCCTTTCGAGGACTCGATCACGGGCGCTCACGTCAAAGTCGACGCCGGGCAGTGGATGGTTCTCGGTGACGGCCACGATGAGCGTGCCGTCGTCCGGGATCTCACCCCTCAAGATGTCTTCGGCAGACACCGCCCGAACGCCAGGCGCGCGTCTCCGCACGGCTTGGACGAACAGGTCGAACGCAGCATCGGTCTGGTTGGGACCGATGCCTCGCGTCGCCCCAAGGATGTCGTAGGCCTCGCGACGAGTGGTATTGACGAGCGTGATCTCCCGATCCACATCGACCGGCCACAGGTCCCCCGTGCCACGCAGCCTGGCCACCGCAGCCCGCGCCTGATCCAGCTCGATCGCCCGATGCGACGGATCACCAACGGTCTCTGGTGAGAGCGGGACATCGCGGATGCCGGACTTCAGGCGCAGCACTCGCCCCACCGCTTCATCCAGCCGAGCCTCGCTGATGCGACCCGCTCGCACGGCAGCGCGGACACCATCGATCAGTGCCACCTGCCGCCGCAGGTACTCGGTGTCGTGATCGTAGTGCTCCTCGGCGAGCATCACGATGTCGACGCCGGCATTGATGGCCCGGGTCGCCGCGTCGACGGGGTCATACATGGTGCGCATGGCACGCATGTTCATCGAGTCGGAGATGACGACGCCATCGAAGCCGAGATCGCCGCGCAGGATGTCATCGAGGATCATCCTGGACAGGGTCGCGGGCCGCTCCGGATCAAGCGCCGGGAACATGATGTGCGCGGTCATCACCAGCGGCGCTCCTGCGGCGATGCCCCGGGCGAATGGCAGCAGGTCCATCTCCAGAAGCGCCTCGCGGGAGCGGTCGACGGTGGGCAGGCCGCGATGGCTGTCAAGCATCGTGTCGCCGTGCCCGGGATAGTGCTTGAGCGTGGGGATGGCTGCGCCAGCGAGCACACCCTGGACCGCGGCCTCGGTCATGGCGCCGACCAGCTGCGGTCGCTCTCCGAACGAGCGAGTCCCGATGATGGCGTTGGCGGGGTTGGTGTTGCAGTCCGCGCACGGACCGAACGTGGCGTGCAGCCCGACCGCCCGCATCTCCTCGCCGATGACCTGGTACATCGCCCGGGCGGCCGCGGATCGACCCGTCGCACCGAGCGCCATGTTGCCAGGCCCGGGGCAGGAGCCGGGATACATCACCTGCCAGGCACCCTCCTGGTCGGCCCCCAGGAGCACCGGCACGGCCAGTCGTGTGCGTGCTGCGAAGCCCTGGATGCGCTGGGCCATCGCGGCAGCCGCCGCGGGCGTGGGCAGGTTGTCGTTGGAGAGGTAGGAGCCACCCACGAAGTGGCGCTCGAACAGGGTCCGGGCCGCGTCCTCGTTGGCCGCCTCGAAGGCCAGCAGGAACAGCTGTCCCACCTTCTCCTCGAGCGTCATCTGCCCGAGCAGGTAGTCGGGGTCCATGGCCATCCGCCTAGCCCTTGACCGCGCCGAGTGTCATGCCGCGGACCAGGTAGCGCTGGAAGAAGAGCGCCAGGATGAGCGGCGGCAGCATCGTCAGCACGGCCGCGGCGGCCATGGCCTCCCAGGCGACTTCGTACTGCCCGATGAACAGCGTCAGCACCACCGTCATCGTCTGTGACTCGGCGGTTCGAGTGAAGATGAGCGGGATGAGGAAGGCGTTCCAGGTGGTCAGCAGGATGACCAGGAAGACCGCGACCATGCCGGGGCGCGCCAGCGGGAACACCAGCCGGCCCAGGATCTGCCAGCGTGACGCGCCATCGACCAGGCCGGCATCCTCGATATCGATGGGGATATCGCGCACGAAGGTGGCCATCAGCCAGGTCGCGAGCGGCACCGAGAAGGCCACGAAGATCGAGCACCAGCCCCGGCAGTGTGTCGAGCAGGCCGATCTCCGACATGAGGAAGAACAGCGAGATGATGGCCACCCAGATCGGCAGCGGCATCATGAGCATGATGAAGTAGAAACTGGGCTGCTTGCCACGGAACCGCATGCGCGCGAAGACGTAGCCCGCGCCCGTGCACAGCACCGTCACGATCAGTGCCGTGGACACGCTGCTGATGAAGCTGTTGGTCAGCCCGCTCCACATGAGCGTGCCGATCCCCCCGGACGACTCGGCCCCACGGAATCCTTCGCCTCCGCCGAAGAGCAGGCTCTCGAAATGCTCGAACGTGGGCTGTGTGGGGAACCACACCTTCCGCGGCGCCGCGTAGAGCTCGATGCGATTCGAGATGCTCGATACGACCAGCCAGTAGATGGGCGCCAGGGCCCAGAACAGCAGCACGATGCAGCCGACGAGGATGCCGATGGGCTTAAGACGCCGGGCGATCGGGTTCATGCGCGACCCCTCATCCCTTGTCCTCGACGGCCTGGTTGTACAGCCGCACCACGAACACCAGGCCGACCGCGAGCGACATCAGCAGCACGAGGTATGACAGCGCCGCGCCCAGGCCGATCCGCAGGTCCCGGAAGACGAGTTCGTAGTTGAAGATCATCAACGTCTTGGTGAAGGGGTTGATGGCACCGCCTGTCGAGCCGCCCGAGGTCAGTGTCCAGATGACATCGAAGATCTGGAACGCGGCGATGAATTCGATGACCAGCACGATCGCGATCGAGGCGCGCATGCTCGGCAACGTGATGTACCGAAGCCGGCGCAAGGCACTCGCGCCATCGACCTTGGCGGCGTCGTAGAGCTCATCCGGGATGCCCTGCAGTCCAGCCAGCAGGATGATCATGGGGAAGGCGAAGCGGGTCCAGGTCTGGACGATGGCGACCCAGATGATCTGGCTGGTGGGCTCCCGCAACCAGTACTGGTACTGGTCGATGACGCCGAGCTCGTAGAGCAGTCCGTTGAGCGCGCCGAACTCGCCGTTGAGCAGCCAGCCCCAGAGAAAGCCGTTGACGACCGGAGGGACGAGCCAGGGGATGAGCACGAGCGCGCGGACGATGCCGCGGCCCGGAAAGCGCTCATTGAGCAACAGCGCCGCCGCGAAGGCGATGATGAGCTCCAGCGGCAGGACGATAGCCACGAGGAGGATGCTCCGTCCGGTGACCGTCCAGAACTCCTCGCTGCCGAGCAGCTGGATGTAGTTGTCGAGGCCGACGAAGTCGGGTGGCCTCCGGATGCGGAGGTTCTCGCTGGTAAAGCTCGTCTGCAGCGAGTCGATCGCGGGGTAGTAGATGAGCGACGCGATGACCAGCAGGATCGGCACCAACAGCGCGATGACGAACAACCGGTCGCGCGTCAGGAGGCGGCTCATCGGAGGCCTTCCCCGAGCGTAGCGGGACAGAGACGCACAGTGCCCCCGTGGGTCCGCTCGGGGAACTCACGGGGGCACATGTGGAATTTAGCGTCTGCCGGGGTTACTCGTACTCGGCCTTGAGCGTGTTCCACTCGTCGGCGAGGGTGTCGATCACCTCGTCGGCGCTGGTGCCGTTCTGGATGGCCAGCAGGATCTGCTCGTCCACGACGTCAGCGAACGGACCCCACCAAAGTGCCTGGCGAGGAAGCTCATGGAGATACTGCGACTGTTCGACGATGACGTCGTAGCCCTCGATGGATCCTGCCTCGTTCAGTTCGGCCGCGACACCCGGTCGCGACGGATAGAGCCCGTAGGCACCGAAGATGGCCTTCTGGTTCTCCGGGCTGGTGTACCACTCGATGAACTGGTACGCCGCGTCGCGCGTTCTGGCTGCCTGCGCCGATGCCGACCGCCGCGGGGAACGACCACGTGTAATGCTCCTCCGGCAGCAGCATGTACGCGACGTTGGGAGCCTGGGCCGAGGTCTCGGGGTTGTTGCCGGCGGTGGCGCTTCCCTGCCAGCCCTGGTGGAAGATCGAGTTGCCCGACCAGAAGTTGGCGTGCTGCGTGACCTCGTTGCCCACGATGGCCGGTGGGACGAGCTCCTCATCGAACCAGGTGAGCAGCATGTCCATGGCCTCTCGTGCCTTGGAGCCCTCGTCGGCGAAGACGGGGTTGAGGTCCTCGTCGAACATGGGGTCGCCCATCGACAGCGAGGTCAGGTACCACGTCCAGTCGTCAGCCTTGAGCGAGAGCGGGTGGTCATCGAGTCCCTGCTCCTTGATGGATCGAGCCTGGTCGGTCATCTCGGCCCATGTCGTGGCCGGCGCATCGAAGCCGGCCTCGGCGAGCTTCTCAGTGTTGTAGTCCATCATCACCAGCTGGCTATAGACGGGCACGCCGTAGGTGAGATCGCCGTCCTGCCAGAACTCCACCTGCTCGAACTGGCCAAGGTCGGTGTCGTTGGCAGCGATGAGGTCGCTGATGTCCTCCACGCCGCCGATGGCGACCACGTTCGACGGGGCCTCCTCGGTGAGGAAGATGACATCCGCGGCCGGCTGGCCGGTCGCGGATGCGGTGACGACGTCGGTGAACAGCTTGTCCATGGCGACGCCCTCTCACCGATGATCTCCACGTTGATGCCGCTTTCGCTTCGAAGGCTTGGAGCAGCGCAGGGTCGGGAGGGACGCCCCAAGAGGGCGTGAGGAACGTGATGGTGGTCCCGTCCTGGGCTGCGGCGGCTCCCTGCTGGGACCGCCAGTGCGAGCGTCAGGATCGCCGCCGATCCGAGTCGCACGAGGCTTCGTGAGTGCATGGTGCCTCCTCTATTGGTTTTGCCAGACGAGGACAGTAGCATCACCGCGACGCTCCGGATCAGCCATCCTCGAGTGCTCGACGGAGGTAGCCATCGGCGCTGGCGAGCCGTTCTCGAGCGGCCTCGGCAGTCGAGATCGGCAAGGCCCATCAACACTGCCGTCTTGACTTCCAGGTCGGCGCGATCGAGCAACTCGGCGGCGGCTCCAGTCGGGCAGCCCACCAGGTCGGCCACGATGCCCACCGCTCGGGCACGCAGCTTGGCGTTGGTCACCGCCACGTCGATCATGCGGTTGCCGTGGACCTTGCCCAGCCGGATCATCACCGTGGTGCTGATCATGTTGAGCACCAGCTTCTGCGCCGTACCGGCCTTCAGCCGTGTCGAGCCCGTGAGCACCTCTGGACCTGTGACCACCGCGATGGCATGGTCGGCCAGGTCCAGGATGGGGGCCGGCTCGTTGTTGGAGATGGCGATCGTCAACGCGCCTCGTTCACGGGCAGCCTGCAGGGCGGCCATGACATACGGCGTGGCACCGCTCGCCGCCACACCGACGAAGGCGTCGTTCTCTCCAGCCTCCACCTCGGACACGTCCCAGCGCGCCAGGTCGGGATCGTCCTCGGCGCCTTCGATGCTCATCGTCAGCGCTCCTTCGCCACCGGCGATGAGCGCGCTGACCAGGCGTGGCGAGACGCTGAAGGTGGGTACACACTCCACCGCGTCGAGCATGGCCAGTCGGCCGCTGGTCCCGGCACCCGCGTAGATGAGGCGACCGCCACCCTGAAGTCGCTCGGCGATGGCATCCACCGCGGCGGCGATCTCGGGCAGGCGTCCGGCGATGACCGCGGGGACCAGCGCGTCCTCGTCGTTCATGAGCGTCACGATCTGCAGCGCTGCTCATGGTGTCGAGCTCCGACGAACGCGGGTTCAGCGACTCGGTCGTCGTCACGATGTCGCTCACGCAGAAGGCATGCGTCGGCCGGGATTGATGGCGCCCATGAGCACGGGGTGGTTCACCCCGGTGAACTCCCGTCGCGTGCCCGGTCGGCCCTGCCAGGTCTCATGGGCGAGGACGGCCATGGCAACGGCTTCCTTCTGATGGCTGGCGTAGCCGAGATCCTCGAACGTCGCCAGCCTGATGCCGTTCGGCAGCCGCTCGGCAAGACGGGCCATCAGCCTGGGGTTCCGTGTGCCACCGCCGGCCACGATGACCTCGTCGGGCGGAACGGGCAGGAAGCGCCGGTACTGGTCCACCACGGTATCCGCCGAGAGTGCCGTGACGCTAGCCACGACATCCTCGTCCCGGAGCCCGCGGGCGCGTCCCTGTGCCAGGTACTCGGCACCCATGGCCGGGCTGAACAGCTCGCGCCCGGTGGTCTTGGGGGGTGTCCGATCGTAGTAGGGGTGGGCGAGCAGCTCGGCGACCCAGGCTTCGTCGATGCGCCCTGACGCTGCTATGGCACCGTCGCGATCGTATGACTCGAGCCCATCGGTCAGGAGCGTCATGAGCACGTCGATGAGGACATTGGCCGGCCCGGTGTCGAAGGCCATGGGTGGCGTCTCATCGTCGCTGATCGGTGGCAGGTAGGCGACGTTCCCAAGGCCGCCCATGTTCTGGATGGCGCGATAGGCGGCGGCGTGTCGGAACAACAGCCAGTCCACATAGGCCACGATAGGCGCACCCTGTCCGCCGGCGGCGATGTCGCGCGAGCGCAGGTCGCTGATGGTGGTGATCCCGGTCCGTTCGGCGATGCGCGAACCGTTGCCGATCTGGAGCGAACTGGCCACGCTACCGTCATCGCGAACCGCGTGCCACAGGGTCTGGCCGTGGGAGCCGATGACGTCGATATCCTCGGGCCGCAGTCCGGCCTCCTCGATCAGGCTCAGGGCAGCGGCTGCGAACGCCTCGCCAAGCTCGGCATCAAGGAGGCAGATCGACTCCACGTCGCTGCCCTCGACGGTCGCGGCCGCGTGGATGCGTGCCTGGCGTTCCATCGGGATGGGTACCGTCAACGCCGCGAGGATCTCGAGTTCGAGGTGTGGAGGCGCGCCCACGATGTCACAGCAGACGGTCTCGATGGCGTCCGCGCTCGTTCCGGATATCAGGCCGATGATGCGCATCTGGGCAGCATACGGAAGCGGACCGCCACCGATTCGGGTACGTTGGCGTCAGGATCCAGATGGGATCCGGCATAGCGAGGGCGATGATGAAGCGGATCACAGGCAGTCTGGCGGCCGGGATGGCCATGGCGCTGGCGATGGGAGCCGTAGGTACACCCGTTGCCGCGGCCGTCGACGACGCGACCGTGGTGTTCGTGAACGGTCTGCCGGGCACGACCGTAGAGCTCTGCGTGAAGAACGTCGAGCTCAAGAGCAACATGCAGTACGGAGGCAAGCTCAAGAAGAAGTACGGGGCAGGGACCTACAACGTCGCCTTCCGCGAGAAGGCGCCGGGCGTCTGCCAGGGAGCCAAGATCGTGGCTCGCAAGGTGACCCTGGACAGCAACGAAAGTGTCACCCTTGTTGCCAGCAGCAAGGGCAGTGGCCCGACCATCCGGTTCTTCAACAACGACCCATTCACGGCTCCAGGCTCAGCGGCCTCGTACGCGGCCTTCATCGTCAGTCATGCGGCCATGATGGGTGCGATCGACGCATACATCGCCCAGGTGATCACGCCTGCTGTGCCCACCCCGAGCCTGTTCAACATCAAACAGGGCAAGCAGGCAGTCTGGTTCGTCGACGCCGGCTACTTCTCGACATGGTTGACCAAGAAGGGCACCACCGACGCGCTCTTCGGCCCGACCAACAAGGTTTCCACCGACCAGAAGACCAGTCACTATGTCGCGGTCGGGACCACGCAGAAGAACTTCAAGTTGGTCTACTTCACCACGCCCTTCCCGGTGAGCTGACCGACACGCTTCCTACAGGCCGGTTCCCATCGCGGCACCGGCCTGTGACCCATCCATGGCCGATGTCGACGGCAAGCGGCCGGATCTAGAACGTGCGCAGGTCGGTACGGCGCGTCGCGACGACGTGGGCCGCCGGAAGGTCGCGGTCCTCATAGCCCTGGCGATGTCGAGCCATCCGCACCGTTGAGCGGTGGATACGGAAACCGTCGAGGTAGCGCTCGAGCTCATCGGTGGAGACGAGGTACTTTTCGGCCATCCAGCCGTCATTGCGCAATGAGATATCGAAGTCCGTCAGCAAGATGGTGCCGCCGGGAGCGACGGCGGCGGCGGCCATCTCCAGCGCTCGGCTGCGGCCCTGCCCGCGGGCTGGTAGCGCAAATACGCAGGACACCAGGTCGTAGCGAGAGACCGGACGCCAGTCGCTGATATCGGCCACCTCCAGCACCACGGTCACTCCGGCCGCCTGGCTTGCCGCTCGCGCCGTCTCGATGGCCCCGGCCGAGC
Organism: uncultured Chloroflexia bacterium; assembly: GCA_963764785.1. Taxonomy (GTDB): domain Bacteria; phylum Chloroflexota; class Limnocylindria; order Limnocylindrales; family CSP1-4; genus JAFMJV01. Next base: position 1,351,476 of record CAVXTU010000001.1, read on the forward strand.
TGTCGACGCCGTTGACCACCCAACCACGCTGCGCCAGCCAGACGCTGTCTTGGCCTTCACCGCAGCCCAGGTCCAGGGCCTTGCCCGGCGTCATCTCCGAGGCGACCTGGATGAGGCTCTCGTCGACCGGGATGCGCGCAACGTCAGGGACGACCAGGGTGGGCCATTCGGACGCGGGCGCGGTCCAGTCGGAGATCGGCCCGGGAACATGCAGAGGCTCGGTGGCCATCAGGCGATAACGGCTCCCTCACACGCGTGGTCCAAGGGCGCGCACGGCACGAGCCTGTGGCCACCTTGGCAGGATACGCGAGCGTGGGCCAGGGTGGGTTGACTGAACGCACCACCTGTGCATCAAGTTATCGTTGGCGAATGCAAGTACTTCGACTCCATGGCGCCAACGACGTACGTATCCACGACGAACCAGAGCCGGTCCCATCTCGGGGTCAGGAGCTGGTACGCATCACGGCCGTGGGCCTGTGCGGCTCAGACTTGCATTGGTACGAGGACGGCGGCATCGGCGATGACGTCGTGGAGGACCCCCTGGTGCTGGGCCACGAGATGGGGGGTGTGATCATGTCCGGCCCCAGGGCCGGGGAGCGGGTGGTGGTGGAACCGGGCGACTCCTGCGGCCACTGTGCCCCGTGCCGTGCCGGCGACAACAACCTCTGCCCCAACGTCAGGTTCTGTGGCCATGCCCCGGTCAACGGTGGACTATGTGAGCTCATGGCCTGGCCGCAGCGCCTGCTGCTGGCCATCCCCGACAGCATCGAGGGAGACCACGTGGCCCTGCTCGAACCGCTGGGCATCGGGCTCCACGCCATCGACCTGGCGCACTTCCGCGCTGGTCAGAGCGCAGGCGTCTTTGGAGCTGGACCCATCGGCCTGTTCCTCATCCGTGCCCTTCGGGCCGCCGGAGCCAGTCGTATCGTCGCCACCGACGCCAAGCCTCACCGCGTCGAGGCGGCGCTGGCCTCGGGTGCCGACGAAGCCCATCTTACCGACGTCGATGGGCTCCCCGACGGCATCCGGGAGTGGGAACCGGTCGACGCGGCATTCGAAGCGGCCGGGGAAGACATGGCCCTGGAGGCGGCCAATCTGGCAGTCCGACGGGGGGGACGTGTCGTCGTGGTCGGCATCCCGCCCACCAACCGACACTCGTTCACGGCCCGCTATGCTCGCGGCAAGGGCCTGACCATGTCCTTCTCGCGACGCATGAAGTCAGTCCATATGCTGCGCGCCATCGAGCTGGCCGACCACGGTACGGTCTCGCTCGACGGCATGATCTCCGACACGCATGCGCTGTCGGAGGCGGCCCAGGGCTTCGACCAGCTGGTCGCACGTTCCGGCCTCAAGATCATCCTCAAGCCGACGGCGTAACCGGCGTCGACGTCCGCGGCCCATTGCTGCCAGAAACGACACCGTCCGACGCCTCCTCGGCGCCGGACGGTGTCACCCCCTCCCCAGGGGAGTGCGCACACCAGGGTCGTGTGGACGACTGACCCTCAGTCGTCCTTCCGCTCGGAGTACACGCCCCGGTCGAGCAGGCCGGTTTCGTGACGACTCCCGAGCTCGACGCTGACGACGGCAGGTTCCTCGATACCCGATCGCTGTCGCACCCAGGGTGACATCGTTTGGGGCTGCGGCTGGCCGATCGGAGCGCCGCTGACGGGCACCTGAGGCGCGACCGCCGGAGCCGCGATCAGGACCGGAGCGACGCCCGAAGGTGCTGATGGCACCCCTGCTGGCGATACCGGGACGGCAGCTGGCGGCCGACCAGGCTGCACCGGGACCGCGACCGGAGGCCGACCGGACTGGACTGGGATAGGCGCCCGTGGACGCGGTGCCACCACCATGCGCGCGCACATGCCGCACATGGGGTGCTCGCCGGATGTGGGGAGACCCAGCCTCGAACGGCGACGGGTGCGAGGCCCGGACTGTGGCGGTCGGAAGCCACAGATGGCGACATTGTCGTTGCCCTCGAGATAGGCGTGCTGAGTGGTCCCGCGGTGATGGACCGGGTCGTCCATCTCGTCGTAGCCGTTGCGGATGGCGATGCCCCAGACGACCTCGTCGGCCGGGAACGTCCGGCCCGTCGGTGCGCGTAGCGCCGGTGTGGGCTGGGGATCGCTCGGCTCGGCAGGTCGTTCGGGTTCGGAAGCGCGATCTTGAGAGAAGAAGTTGAATCGCATGCGCGCAGTGATAGTAGCGAAAGTCGCGGTCATGCTTCGACGGGCCTTCCCTTTGTTGGCTGGCTGGATGACGCGGCCGACCTGATCGAAGGCGGTCGCGGCGGATGTACGGGGGGGAGTCCTGATGACGACGTTCACACCCGTACTATCGAGGTACCTGGATCGAGAGGGTACCCCCACAGTCCCCACAGGACCACCCCGTACCTTTCGAGCGTAGGCGTCCCGTCAACAGTACTGCGGGTTGCCGCCGCTTTGGTCAGAACCCGCGGAGGCGGCGTGCGGCCTGGTCAGGTGGAGACGGCAGCGATGGCCCGACAGACCGGCCCCAGGTTGCTCTCGGTGATCCCAGCCACGTTGACACGACCTTGTCCGACCACATAGACGGCGAACTCATCGCGCAACCTGGCCACGCGCTCCTCGCCCAGCGGCAGCAAAGAGAACATGCCCCGTTGTCGCATCAATCCCCCGTGGTCGCCGGGAGCGCCAGCTTCCTGCAGGCCGGCCACGAACTTCCGGCGATTTCCGTTGATTCGGTCACGCATCTCGCCGACCTCGTCGATCCACCGTGATCGCAGGTCGTCGTCGGCCAGGACGGTGGCCACGATCTCGCCGCCGTGCGCGGGTGGGTTGGAGTAGTTGGCTCGGATGACACTCTTGGCGTGTGACAACAGCGTTGAGGTCTCGGCCGAATCGGCGCCCACGATGCTGAGCGCGCCCACACGCTCGTCGTAGAGGGCGAAGTTCTTCGAAAAGCTCGACGCCACCAGCATCGTGCGCTCGCGGCGCAACAGAGCCATCAGGCCGGTGGCGTCCTGCTCCAGGCCATCGGCGAAGCCCTGGTAGGCGAAGTCGAGCATGGCCAGGGCGCCGGACTCGCTGACGACCTCGGCGATGGCCTCCCATTGCTCGGCCGTGGGATCGATGCCGGTGGGGTTGTGGCAGCAGCCGTGCAGGACCACCACGTCGCCTGCTGGCACGGTCCGGAGGGTATCGATCATGGCATCGAGGTCGAGCCGGCCGTCCTTCCCCAGGTAGGGGTAGCCGTGGATCTCCAGGCCCGCGGCGCTGAAGACCTGGGGGTGGTTGGGCCACGTCGGAGTCGACAGCCACACCCCGGCCGTCGGGCTGATGCTACGCACCAGGTCGCCGGCGACGCGGAGCGCACCGGTTCCGCCGGGCGTATGGAGCGTCTCGACCCGACCATCCCGGACCGCCGGATGGCTCGCACCGAAGATCAGCGCACGCACCGGTCGGGTATACGCGGGATCCCCACCGATGGGCTTGTAGACCTTGCTGGCCCCTCGCTCGAGGAGGCGCGCCTCCGCCTCGAGCACGGTGGCCAACACTGGCGTGACGCCGGACTCGTCGACATAGACGCCAGAGGCGAGCGACACCTTGTCAGGGCGGTCGTCGGCACGGTAGCGCTCCATCAGACCGAGGATGGAGTCGGGCTCCCGGGGCTTGAGGTCCGCGAACATGGCCATGCCCAGATGGTAGCCCGGCGACGCCGAACGGCGCCGCTCGACCCAGCGCCCGAGCGGGCGACCCAGCGCCGGATGACTCCCGGGCGATCCACCGCGTCAGCGCGGACAGGGACCTCGTCGAGATGATCCGTGCCGCCTTGACCTCGGCATGTCCAGATCGTCGCCCGGCTATCCTGATGCTCGTGGAACCTGTCCCTGCGAATCGCGCCAGCGTGAGCCCGCGAGCTTGAGCGTCGCGCTCATCGCGTTCCTCGTCTCCATCAGCGCCGGTGGTTTCGGATCCCTGGTCGGTATCGGCGGCGGGCTCATCATCGTGCCGCTCCTGAGCATCCTGCTCGGACACGACATCAAGGCAGCTGTCGCGGCCAGCCTGATCGGCGTCATCGCAACCTCGCTCAGCGCCAGCCCTCGCTACATCCGGTCCGGGATCGCCGACCGGCGGCTGGGTCTGCTGCTGCTCATCGCCGCCGCCCTCGGTGGGCTTGCCGGGGGACTCACCGCGGGGTTCCTCGATGGACACATCCTGTCCCTGCTGTTCGCCCTGCTGCTGTCGGGTGTCGCGCTGCACATGCTGCGGCAGGTGCGCCGACCCTCCGTTGCGCCACCCATCGATGAGGCCGGTCGCGGTGCCAGCCTGGTTTCCTCGTACGTCGAACCGACCAGTGGTGAGGTCATCACCTACCAGGCTCGGCGCATCGGTCCGGGCACCGTGGTGTCCTTCGCGGCCGGTAGCATCAGTGGGCTCCTGGGCGTTGGCGGCGGCGTCATCAATGTGCCCACCATGAACGTGCTGATGCATGTGCCCATCCGCGTCGCCACCACGACCAGCACCTACATGCTCGCGGCGACAGCAACGGCCAGTGCGGTGGTGCACCTGACCTCCGGGCAACTGGACCCGCTGCTCGCGGCGCCGGTCGCGCTCGGTGTCATCGTCGGCGCGCGGCTTGGATCGCGGCTGTCGATGCGGATCTCGCAGGACGTGCTGCGCATCGCCTTCGTATTGGTGGCGGGTATCTTCGCCGTCGGCATGTTCGGGGAGTTCCTGCAGACGTGAGCACTCCTGCACCGACCCGCTCCACGGCTCCGCGCCACCTCACCAGTGCCGTCCTGACCGGAGGCGTCATGGTGGCTGCCGCGTGCTTCGCCATCGCCATCGCGGCCGAGGTGGCGGGCATCGAACCGGGCTCCGGTGAGATGACGGACATCGGCGCCGTCCTCAGCGGATTGCCAGCGTTGACGCCGTGGGCATGGGCCACGGTCGGCTCCTACGCCATCGTACTGACGCCCGTCCTGGGCCTGGTGGCCACCGCCTGGGAATATGCGTCCGTCTCCGATCGTCGAACCGTGCTACTGGCGGTCGCGGTCCTCATCGTCCTGACCATCAGCGCGGTCGTCGCCATCCTGCGCTAGCGGGCCGCGACCGCTGACGACCCTGCATCGCCGGCGCCGGCAAGCCTCGCCGCGTTCAGGGTGCGCGGCGATCCACGAAGCGGCAGCGAGGCGCCACGGGGCAGGCGTCGCAGTCCGGCACGCGCGCATGACACGTGCGCCGGCCGTGCACGATGAGACCGACGTGCATGCGATAGCACTGCTCGGGCTCCAGCAGTGCCAGGTAGCGATCGTGGGCATCCTCGGCGCTCACCTTGTCCGGCATCAGACCGATGCGCTTGGACACCCGATCGACGTGCCGATCGACCGGCATCAGCGGCATCCCGAACGACATCATCAGCACCACCGATGCCGTCTTGACGCCGATCCCGTCGATGCTGGTGAGCCAGTCGCGTGCGCTGAGCGGCTCCATGTCCCCAAGGAACTCCAGCGAGTGCCCGCCGGTGGCCTCCCGCACGCGCCGCAGCGCGGCCTGGATGCGTGGCGCTTTCTGGTTGGCCAGCCCGCCCGGCCGGATGACGTCCGTGAGCTCATCGATGGGAGCGACCTCCACGGCCATCCAGTCCGGTGGCGCGGCGCGTTGCCAGCCGATGCCGCCCCAGCCCGGTCGGTTCTCCCTGGCTGCCCCACCGCTATCGACGGACGCAGGGTCGCCGGGATAGGCCACTCGCAACCCCTCGAAGGCCTTCTCGGCGTTGATGTCGGCCGAGTTCTGGGACAGGATCGTGAGCACCAGCTCCGATGTGGGGTCTAGCACGCGCTTCCACTCCGGGCGCCCGTACAACGACTCCACGCCTTCGAGCACGAACTCGACGAGCCCAGGCCGGCTGGCCTTCAGACGCCTGGCCCAGGGCTTGACAGGGTCCCGCTTGCGCTTTCGGCGCGTTCGAACGGTCGGGCTCATCGCGCCAGCGCCCGTGCCAGACCGAGCATGTCAGCCACCCGGCTCGCAGCCCGCGACAGGGGGGCCGTGCCCTCGGCCACGACCTGCTCCAGGGTCATGGGGCGCTCGACGACCGGTATGGTCACGACCCCGAGCCGGCGCATCAGCTCAAGACCCTCGGCGGTCAGGCCGCCGGCGAAACAGACGCACGGCACATCGGCGTCCCGCGCCCGTTCGGCCACACCCATGGCGGTCTTGCCGAAGGCCGTCTGCGCGTCGACCATGCCCTCCCCGGTGAGGACCAGGTCGGCCCTCTCCAGGGAATGAGCGAAGCCGGTCAGCTCCATCACCACGTCCACGCCGGGCCTGACCTCGAAGGACGCGAAGCGGTCGGCGATGGCCAGCAGGCCGAAGGTGGTGCCACCGGCAGCACCGGTACCGGACTCGTAGCGCAATGGCCGGCCGATACTGCCCTCGACCACGTCAGCATAGCGACGCAGGTTGCGGTCGAGCTCAGCCACCTGATCGGGCGTGGCCCCCTTCTGCGGGCCATAGGTGGCGGCTGCGCCGTACTGGCCCAGAAGTGGGTTGGTGACATCCGAGGCGACGGTCAGCGATACCTCGGCCAGCACCTCGGAGAGCCCCGACAGGTCGATGCTGGCGATCTCGCCGAGGGCGCCGCCGCCCGGGGCCAGGTCGGCAGCATTGGCGTCCCGAAGCCGGGCACCCAGCGCCTCCAGCAGGCCGGCGCCACCATCGGTCGTGGCACTGCCCCCCAGCCCCAGGACGATGTGTCGGCAGCCCAGGCCGATGGCGGCGGCCAGCACCTGGCCGGTCCCGAAGGTCGTAGCTGCCATCGGCTCGCGCTCATGGGCGGGGATCAGCGACAGGCCCGAGGCCGACGCCATCTCCACGATCGCATGCTCGTCGTCGCGCAGGAAGCTGGCGGCGATGGTTCGCATGAGGGCATCCTTGGCCGCTGCTGGATGGCGGTCCCAGCCACCGCTGGTCTCGACGGCGTCGAGCGTCCCCTCGCCACCGTCGGCCATCGGGGTCAGGGTCACGACGTCGTCCGGCCGCGACCCTGACCAGCCGTCGGCAAGGCTTCCCGCCACCCGCACCGACGAGAAGGTGCCCTTGAAGGAATCAGGCGCGACCAGCACCCGCAGTGGCGCATCTGACATGCGGGCCTAGGACGCGGCGAGGCCGCGCTTGCGGCGGTACTCGGGGATGCGCAACATGGGCGGCCGCTCGTTGTCGGCCAGCTCCAGGACCTCCAGCGACAGCCGGTGAGAGCTGGATCGCGGCAGCTTCATCGACGTTCCCAGCTCACCCAGCAGGCGGGAGTGACCACGCTCCTCGAGCCGCTTCATCACCGCCTGCATGATCTGGAAGGCCATCCGCGACAAGCCTTCAAGGTCCTGGTTGCGGTGGTGACGGATGTCCAGGTCGACCTGGCCCAGCCCGCCGATGCCGATCTTCTCGGAGAGGTCCATGAGATGTCCGATCTCGACCGCGTAGCTGGTGAAGAAGGGGATGGCCTCCAGGATCTCACGGCGTCCCGCGTACTCACCCGACAAGGGCTGGATGATCCCCGACAGCTCAGGAAAGAAGAGGTTGATGAGCGGCCGGGCCACGAGTTCGGTGACGCGACCGCCGCCACCCTCGGTAAGCACGCCACCCTGCACGATGGGTCGCTGATAGTGGGCCTTGACGTACCCGATGCGCGGTTCGTTGAGCAGAGGCCCCAGGGTCCCGTACAGGAACCGTGGATCCCAGTCGCTGACGTCCGTGTCGCACCAGGCCACCAGGTCGCCGCTGGTCTCGTAGAGGCTCTTCCACAACGCCTCACCCTTGCCGATATAGGCGCCGTACTTGGGCAAGACCGCCTGGTGGATGAGGACCCGGGCGCCCTCATCCTCTGCGATCTTGCGCGTCTCATCTCCCGAGCCCGAGTCGATGACCAGCAGCTCGTCGATGAGCGGCACCACCTTCATCAGCTCCCGGCGAGTGGCACGCACGATGGGCCCGATGGTCGCGGCCTCATCGAGCGTGGGCAGCACGGCCGAGATGGTCAGGCCGCGCTTCTCCTTGAGTGCCACGAGGCGCTTGAGGTCGGAGAATTCCTTGTAGTGGAACGACGATTCCGCGAACCAGCGATCGACCTTGGCGGGCAGGCTGCGTTCCGCATCGGCTGCCTGGTCGGCCGCCTCCAGCGACTCGTCCTGGCGGGCACGCTCCTCGAACATGACCCGAGTGGGAACGTCGCGGGTCTTGACCACGATGACCGTGGGCTGGGCCTCCTGGGCCACGTGTTCCACGAGCTGGCCGAAGAGGGGGGCTCCGGGTGTCTCGATGGCGGTCGCGGTCGCACCCATGATCACCAGCTGCGCACGCTCCGTCTCATCGAGGATGGCCTCGATGACATCGTCACCGTCGACCACATGAGCCGCCGACGCATCGCCGGTGTAGCGCTCCACGAAGCTGCCCAAGGCACGCTCGGTCTGCGAGCGGATGGCCGGATCCAGGTTCGAGGGGACGACGTGGAGGACATCGAGCTCGGCTTCGAACGATCGCTTGAGGGCAGTGGCGTAGCGCATCGCCAGCTCGGCATGCGGACCACCGCGAACCGGCGCCACGATCCGCCGCACGTCGCCGATGCCCCGCTGCTTGACCACGGCGATATCGCAGGGCCGCTCCCGGATGACCTCGTCGATGGTGGGACTGAAGACCGGCAACAGCTCATCATCGGTCGTACCACGGCGAACCTGTCCAGGCCCGCCCCAACCGAACAGGATGAGGTCCGCGTTTTCCTCGGCGGCCAGTTCCACGATGCCTTCGTCGGCGCGTCGCCCGATGCGCACCACGGTATGCAGGTCCACGCCATCAGGCACGAACTCCAGCACCCGCTGCAGGAGGCGTCGGGCCTGGCGCGCCCGTGTCGCTCCCTCGGAGAGCTGTTCACCCTCCGGCACCTCGACGATGGACAGTGCCGTCAGCGAGCCACCCTCCTCGAGCAGGGCGGCACCGATCCGGACCAGGTCGGAAGCGGTACGCGGATTGGCCAGCGGGATGACGATGCTGCGTGGCAGCGCGCGGCTCGTATTCATGCCCCCTTGCTCCGGCTGGAACGCCCCGATGTGGTCTTGCGCCGGGGCTTGCGTGGCTTGAGGCCCTCGCCAGCTTGCCAGCGCTCCACGAACCCCGCCTTGGCCAGCTCGAACGACCGCGCCTGACGTTCGACCAGGGACTCGAACTGGTGCGGGTTCATGTCGCGGGCTTCGATGACCAGGCTGGCCACGCGACCGAAGTAGATGGGTACCAGCGCCGCGATCATGCGATCCATGTCCATGGTCGATCCACGCGCGGTCAGTGCCAGGTCGTAGATGACGCGAGCCCACAGGTCATCAGGGAAGTGGAAGCTGGCGTCGTCCGCCGTGGTCGGGGTGTCTGCGCGTGTGATCTCGTCGAGCGCCGCTCCGGCCTCCGTCGCGAGGCTATCGAGGGCATCCATCCGAGCCGGCGATACGAGCAGCCGCCAGGCGTCGCCCAGAGCGACACGACCGCGCGCGAACGCACCCAGCAGCCGGGATACGTCGACGTCCAGGGGTGGCGGGTCGGCGTACCGTTCGAAGCCGTAGGTCGGGACGGTGTGCGAGCCGCGAACCGAGAGCCAGTGGTCGGCGTGCTCCACGGTCAGGCGCAGGATGGTGGAGACGACCTGGCTGAACATGGGTCCCAGGTCGGCGCCCGGATCCTTGGAATCGGTGATCTTCGCCCCCAGCCGGGTCTCGCACACGGCGAAGCCGCCGGTGATGGCCTTGGTGGTCATCCAGATGTCGATGCCGAACTTGGAGATATCCGGCGTCCAGTCATCCTGCTCAAGGTAGTGCTTCACCAGGTCGCCGCTGACGCCGAAGTCCCCGCCGATGGGCTGCCGGATGCGAAGGCCGTAGAGCGCTCGCGTGAGTGGATAGGTGACGCTGTTGGTGATGGTGCCGTCGTACTTGTAGCGCACGTACTGCGGGGTGACGTAGTCGAAGCCGCCCTTGAGGATGGGCCCGGCCAGCAGCTCGATCCACTCGGGCACGATGGACCGCAGGTCCGAGTCGACCACCACCAGCGCCTCCACGCCGATCTGGTCGGCGATCTGGAAGATGGTGCGCAGGGCCGCACCCTTGCCACCCACGCCATCGACCTCGGGATAGGTCAGGCTGAGTCGCTGCAGCCGATTTCGCGGGCGCACCAGCAGGATCCGCTCGACGTAGTCCGGCGGCTCTGTCTCGACGACCACACGGCCGGTGCCATCGGGCGAACCCGCGTCTGCGTTGACCAGCACGGGCTTGCTGTCGGGAAAGTACTGCACCAGCCCGGCCTGCGCGGCGCGTGTGACATGACCGATGGTGGCGGCATTCCGGAAGCTGGGGATGCCGACCATGATGTCGGCCTTGCCCAGCCGCTGGACCTCTGCAGCCAGGGCTTCGGGGAGGGCGAGATGAGGCATCGGGTGAGACTAGCCGACTCGGGGGCGTCAGTGCCGGCCGACGCGTTCGACCAGGCGCCACTCGATGCTGTCTTCGCCGGGCAGGTAGCGGCTGTTGGCTGCCTTGAGGATGCCGCCGCGCAGCCCCATCGCCTTCCATGTCCCGATCCAGGTGTCGATGGGCGGTCGCACATGGGCCGACACGCGCACCAGCTCGCTCTGGTCGACGATCGACTCCAGCAGGCGCTTTCGCTCCAGCAAGGGAACGTCCAGCAGGGAGGTGCCATCGATGCGCAGCAGGTCGAAGGCCACAAAGCCGTCGACCGGGTCGCGCTCCGCGTCGTCAGGGTCGGACCGCGCGCGCGCCACCACGTCGAGGTCGGCGTTGTTTCGCATCAGCAGGCCGGTGGTGGAGGCGCGCACCTCCGGGATCGGGAGCCGCCCCGATGCCGTCGAGCCCGACCTGGCGGGTGATGACGCCGTCGAGGATGGCGTCATGCGCCAGCACGGCACGCCCCACGGCCTCGCGGAGGGCGGGCAGCTCCGGGGCCACGTCGGCGCCCAGCGCCTCGATGAGCGTGACCCTGGCGTGCTCCTCATCACTGCTGGTGCTGACCACGTTCGCCAGCACTCGCGCGCCACTCCAGATCGGCTCGGCGATCGGGTCGACGATATCGAAGCTGCGGCGACCCCGGTAGGGACGCATCGGCGTCCAGTCGCGTGGATCGTCCGGTACAGGGCGCGCCCTGGTGATCGGCCATCGGTGGTCAGTCCTGCGAGGAACGCTCCAGCAGTCTCCAGGCGGAACCGATCATCTCCTCGAGCGAGCCTCTCCTGGGCTCCCAGCCCAGCAGCTCATTGGCGCGCTCGTTGGAGGCGATGAGCACCGGCGGATCCCCGGGGCGGCGCGGTCCGAACACATGCGGGATGGACTTGCCCGTCACGCGTTCGGCCGTATCGAGCACCTTCTTGACCGAGAACCCACTTCCGGAACCCAGGTTGGCGATGTCCTGCCCCGGTTCCGAGTCGGCGGTCAGCTCCAGGGCGGCGATATGCGCATCGGCCAGGTCAAGCACGTGGATGTAGTCGCGGATGGCCGTGCCGTCCGCGGTCGGGTAGTCCATGCCGTAGATGGTCAGCTCGGGCCCGCCACGTGCGGCACCCAGGACATTGGGGATGAGGTGCGTCTCCGGATCATGTCGCTCCCCGTGGTGTTCGCTGGCCCCAGCCACGTTGAAGTAGCGCAACGAGACCGAGCGCAGCCCATAGGCCGAGTACCAGCCCATGGCGCTCTCGAAGGCGAGCTTGGAAGCGCCGTAGGGATTGACCGGATGGGTCGGGGCATTCTCACGGACAGGCACCCGGTCAGGCTCGCCATAGACGGCTGCCGTGCAACTGAAGACGATGCGGTCGACACCGGCCTCACGCAAGGCGTCAAGCAGCGAGATGCCGCCGACCACATTCTCGTTGAAGTAGAGTCCCGGATCCTCCATCGACTGCCCGACCAACGAACGCGCCGCGCAGTGCAGGACGGCCTCGATACGATGCGCCTTCAGGAGACCGACCAGGGTGTCCTTGTCCCGAACCGAAGCGATGGCGAGCTCAGCGGCGGGATCGATCGACTCGCGGTGACCGGTCACCAACGTGTCCAGCACCACCACTTCATGGCCGCCCGCGAGGAGCCGTTCCACGCTGACCGAACCGATGTATCCGGCACCACCCGTGACGAGGACGCGCATCAGCGGCCCAGCAGGCGATCGAGGAGGGACTTGCGCATGGCGGACCTCGTGTCTGGGGTCGGTTGCCCCGCAAGAGTAGGGGACGTGGCGGAGCTCTGCCCGATCGCATCCGTCACGATCGGACGGAGCTCATGCCCCGGCGTAGCGGCGTCCGGGATGGCGGGACGTGTCACGGGCTCACCGCGAGCCGTCAGGATCTCCGCCAGCCGAGCCTCCATCCGCCGGGCCATGTCGTTCTCCGGGTCGATGTCGAGGGCACGCGCCGCGAGCTCGTGCGCGCCGGGATCATCGCCATCGGCCAGCGCACAGCGCGCCAGCCCAACGACGGCGATGGCATTCCGAGGGTCCAGGTCGACCACGCGCTGGTAGATATCCCGGGCCTGCCTGACCTGGTCGACCTGCAGGAGCCGGTCCGCCTGCAGGATCTGTTCGATCACGCCCCGGAGCCTACCTGATGCCCGTGCTGGCCCGCGCCAGCAGCTTCGAGCGCTCGTTCAGGGCCGGCTCCTCGACGACGTCTGCCAGGAGCCGCTCCAGGATCCGGCCGATGAGCGGGCCCTCCGGCAGACCCAGCACCTTGCGCAGGTCTCGCCCATCGATGGCCAGGTCGGCCAGCTTCAACGGTGGGTCGGTGGCTCGCTGCTCGGCGACGCGCCCGGCCAGCTCGGCCTCGCGCGTGGTGGCCACATCATCCGCAGGCGCGGCAGAGCGGTCATGCCGGGACGACCGCACTCGTAGCAACACCAGCAGGTCATCGAGCAGGTCCGTCCGGACACGGGCCATGTAGCGGCGCACATCGGCATCACTCCAGTCGGACCGGTAGTCCTGCGCCGCTGACGCGATCAGTTCGATGACCGCGTCGCTGTCGTGCCCCGAGATCCGCCATCGATCGAGCACGCGTCGCGCCGCTTCAGCGTCGAGCCAGCCCAATAGCGCAGCCAGCGCAAGTCGCTCATCACCCGGACACTCCTCACTTGTCCGGTCCACCATCATGAGTGCCGTCTCGAGGTCTGCCGAGCCGGCCAGCTCAGGTGCCACGCCGGCCAGGATGCCGCCTGCGATGAGCAGGTGGAGGGCACGCGAGGGCTCGGCGGCTGCAAGCATCCGCCGGAGCTCGGACCCGATGCGCTCTTCGGAGACATACGTCATGTCGTGGGCATGGGCGACCAGGGCCGCCCAGGTGACCGGCTCGATGTCGAACCGTAGTCGGGCTGCGATACGCACCGTGCGCAGCAGCCGCAGGGCATCCTCGTCGAAGCGGCGGTCTGGATCGCCGACCGCGCGGACGAGTGAGGCGTCGAGGTCGCCGCGACCATCTGCGGGGTCCACCATCCCCGGCCTTGCCTCCGGCCTGCTTCGCCCCCAGGCGATGGCATTGATGGTGAGATCGCGGCGCGCGAGATCCTCATGGATATCGTCACTGAAGACGACCTTGTCGGGCCGACGATGGTCAGCGTAGTGGTGGTCCCGGCGGAAGGTGGTGATTTCCAGGCCTCCCGCAAGGACCGTACCGAAGCGGTTCTGGTAGGTGCTGCCCGGGAAGATGCGCAGGATGCGTTCGGGGCGCGCGTCGGTGGCCACGTCCCAGTCGTTGACCTCCAGACCCAGGAGGGCGTCCCGCACGCCCCCGCCGACCAGATAGGCGCCATGGCCAGCCTGCCACAGCCGATCGAGGACTTCCAGGGCGCCCGCGTCGACGGCGAAGGGAGGCCCGTCGCTGACCACGGGCAGACTCAGCGGTTGAGTGTCAGGTAATCGCGCCAGGCCTCATTGCGCGGATCGGACAGGTACGGCGAATACATCGTGTACACGTCGCACCTGGGTTCATGCGGCCGCTTCCGCAACCGCATGCCCGCCTCCTCGGGCAGGCGCCCGCCCTTGCGATGGTTGCAGGCGCTGCAGGCGGCCACGAGGTTGTCCCAGCTGTGGCCACCGCCGCGGTGGCGCGGCACCACGTGGTCGAGCGTCAGCTTCGGCGTCCGCTGCCCGCAATAGACGCATACGTGCCCATCGCGCGCGAACACCTCCCGGCGCGACAGCCGGATCCGGGGACGAGGCCGCTTGATGCGGTACTGCAGCTTTATCACCGATGGAGCACGCAGCACCCGGGTGGGCGTGCGCACCTCGGTATGGTCGTACTCGATGACTTCCGCCTTCTCGCCGAAGAGGAGCCGGAACGCTCTGCGCAGGTCACAGACGTTGAGTGGCTCGTAGTCGGCGTTCAGAAGAAGGACGACGCTATCCACCGCTTACCTCGAGACGGCGTGGCGGCCCACGCCAGCCTCAGCATCCTATCGCACCTCAGGCTGACCCTACGCAGGGCATCCGGTGGCCAGTACCGAATCTCCATCCGGGTCGGCACGGTGGTTGTTCACCGGACTGCACTGCTCGACCCCGAACCGTGCAGATGGTGGGACAAACAGGTGATGGCGACAGGACTGTGGGAGCCATAGAGTCCTCCTTGTCATCCATTCCGAGCGCACTCATCCACCGATAGAAGGATTGGATACGTACCATGAGCGCCTACTGCCCCGAGTGTGAGACAGACCTCGATCAGTCGACCGGCATCTGCCCGGCTTGCCGCTGGGATCCCGTCTTCGCAGCGACTGCCCGGCAGGTACGACCGCCCGAGCCCGGACTCTCACTGACCGAGCGCTATCGCGGCACCCGATACGACGTGTCGGCACAGGACATCGTCGTCCAGCGCGGTGGCGTCTCACGAGGTCGCTCGTTCGTGATCGTCAGCCTGGTCGCGGGAGCCGCCCTCTACGGGACCGTCATGGTGATGATGGGGCCCGTCTTCTAGTTCGCCCCACGCAGCCGGGGCGGCCGGACCCGGCCCACCTCCCGGCTGGGACCGTCCACCAGGGCTCGCAGACAGCCACCGAGCTCGACGCCGCGCGGACCTGACCGGAAGACCTCGCAGCACACGTAGCGCTGCCTGGCAGAGACCTGCACCACCTTCGTAGCGCCTGGCTTGTACCAGCGCATCATGACCAGAGCCCCGAAGCGGTAGTCCTCTTCGCTCGGCCTCCGGCTTCTGGGTGACCTCACCATGGTCGGGCTGCGCCTCTACCATGCGTCGGTGCACGAAGACGACCTACTGATCGGCATCCAGCTCTTCGTCGGCTTCGTGACGCTGGCGGCATTGGTCGGCCTGGCCATCCGCCGGGTGTCCATCCCCTACACCGTGGCACTGGTCGGCGTGGGCCTGGTGGTCACATTCCTGGTCCCGGGCCTGACGCCCGAGATCACCCCCGAGCTGGTGCTCGTCGTGCTCCTGCCGGGGCTGGTGTTCGAAGCCTCCCTCAATATCGACCTGGCCGCCCTGCGCCGATCGTTCGGTGGTGTGGCGCTGCTGGCCGGCCCCGGCGTCATCGTCGTCGCTGCGGTGGTCGCCGGTGCGCTCTACCTGGGCACCGGGCTGCCCCTGGAGCTGGGCATCATCGTGGGTGCCATGGTCGCGGCCACCGATCCCGCGGCGGTGATCGCGACGTTCAGACAGATCGGTGTGCCGCGCCGTCTCGCTGCACTGACCGAGGGTGAGAGCCTGTTCAACGATGGCACCGGCCTGGTGCTGTACGCCCTGACCGTCAGTGCCATCACCTCCACCGTGACCGCCGCCGACGTGGTCGAGACGCTCGTCGTCACGGTGGTGGTGAGTGTGATCATCGGGCTGGGCGTGGGTTTCCTCGCATCGCGCATCCTGGCCTCCTCCGAGGACCACCTGCTGGAGCTCACCATCTCCGTGTCCGCCGCGTACGGCACGTACCTGCTTGCCGATGCCTTCCACGAGTCCGGCGTCATCGCCACGGTCATCGCCGGCATCGTCATCGGCAACTACGGCCGTCGGACCGGGATCAGCGCCCGGGCGGCCGAAGCCATGGACACGGTGTGGGAGTTCGTGGCCTTCCTGATGACGGCGCTCGTGTTCCTCATCGTAGGTCTGTCGATCACGCTCGAGGGTATGCAGAACGCCATCCCATGGATCTTCTGGGGCATCGTGGGCACGCTGGTGGGACGGGCCATCGTGGTCTACGGGATGCTCGGCGGCCTCTGGGTGGTGGCGCGTCGCCACTCCCGGGAGGCTGACGCGACTCGCGCCTGGCTGAACGTGTTGTTCTGGTCCGGCCTCCGAGGAGCCGTGGCCATCGCCATGGCGCTTTCGCTGCCGGTCCTGATGCCCCACCGCGAGCTGTTGCTGGAGATCACCTTCGGCATCGTGCTCTTCACACTGGTCGTCCAGGGCATGACCATCGAGCCCCTCGTGCGCCGCTGGCTGAAGGACGAGACCGGGACGGCCTGACGCGGGCAACGCCCCCTCACGACTCCGCTTCGCTCGCTGCCCCCGGCCCGGCTCGAGCATGATCCGGCCGGAAGGCGGCCGCGACGTGTGGCCAGGTCAGGTGGGGCCTTCGCCGACGCCCGATCTTGTCGTAGTCGGTCAGGTCGACGTAGATGATGGGTACGCCGAGTGACATCGAGCGCACTACGAAGGTGGTGTTGAGGTCTCGCAGCACGACGTTGGTGGCGGCCCGAAGGAAGGCGAACGTGCTGCCCCGGTGGACACGCGGCTGGATGTCGTCCACATGCTGACGACGCGACTCGATGAGTTCGTTCAGGAACTCGCCGGCCGTCAGCACCACGGTCCGGATGAATGCCGCGGGATCGACGAAGTACAGCGAGAAGGCATCCGCATCCAGCGTCCCCACGGTGCGCTCGATGCGGCTCATGACGAAGGCGCTGTGGGCAGCATCGTCGCTGAAGAGGTTGCCGACGCCGGTGCCGGCTGGGTGCAACAGTCCGTTGCCGTCGGAGACGCGCCGTTCGATCTCCGCTGCGTCAGCCGGCTTGTTCGACACGAGCAACCGTCCGCTCTCCTTCTCGAACCAGCGGAAGGCCGGGATATCGTCATTGTTGCCATGCAGGATGCCGGCCTGGCTGGCTGACGTCTGGGACGGTGGTGGGCATTGTCATTCGGTCAGTCGGTAGGCACCGGAGGGTACCCAGCTGGCCATCCGTGGCACCGTGCCGACCCGGATGGCGTTGCGCAGGATGGGTGCCGCCAGCCCGTCGATCTGGATGACGACCAGGCCTGCCGACCTGGGACCGTCGATGGGTCCTTCCTGGGCGTCGATGCGGCGGGCCAGCTCGGCGTAGAACGTCTCGTCCTCATCGACGGCCAGGACCACGTTGACGATGGTGGTCAGCACGGTGAGGATGATGGCCAGAGAGAACGCGGGCAGGAAGCCGTTGACCGCCAGGCCCGGTACCAGGGGCGCTGCCACCACGATCATCGACGAGTTGATGAGCAGCGACAGCAGGCCGAACGTGGCCACCGTGAGCGGCAGTGTCAGGACCACGATGATGGGTCGCACCAGCGCGTTGAGACCAGAGATCACGGCAGCCGCGATGAGCGCGGAGACCAGGTCCTCGACCAGGACGCCGGGCAGCAGGGTCCCGACCATCAGCAGCACGATGGCCTGCAGCAACCAGGTGACCAGCACTCGCCGAGGAGAGCGTCGGATGCGCTCGCGAGACAGGGCGATGCTGGAGCTCAGGGAGCGGCGGATGGTGCCGGACAGTGTCACCGCTGAAGCCTATCGCGAGCCGACGATGCGCCCCAGCCAGTGCGAGCGAGGGCGCCATCGCTGCGAGACGATCCGGATCCAGGCCGAGACTCGAAGCCATGGTCGATCTGCGTGCCCAGCTCGCGGGCGCTGCAGCGGGACTTGCATGTCACACTGGCAGCCGTACCGCGTGGTGGACACCGGTCAGAAGCTCTAGCACGAACGGGAGACGATGCGTGGCCGACCAATACCTGGGAAAACTCCTGGCTGATCGCGAGCTCGTGCTCATCGAGGCCAAGCAGCACCCCATCGCGGTCGTGAAGTTCGCCCTCAAGCCCATCCTGCTGGTCGGGCTGGTCATCCTCCTGTTCATCTTCAATCAGGCCATCTCACTGGGCTTTCTCAACGAGCTCGTCCGATGGGTGCTGCTGATCGTGGCTGTCGTGGCGATCATCTGGCTGCCCATCGACATCGTCCAGTGGTACAGCCGTCGCTACGTGCTCACCAACCGCCGAGTCATCCGCCTGTATGGCGCAGTCAGCAAGCACAGCCTCGATTCGTCACTGGAGCATGTCAATGACATCCAGTCGACCCAATCATTCTTCGGTCGGACCCTGGGCTATACCGACCTCACCATCTACACGGCGTCCGATCATGCCGACGAGACCTTCGGCCAGCTCATCGATGGGCTCCAGTTCAAGAAGGCCGTTCTCGACGCCAAGGAGGCCCTGCGAAAGGGCGCGCCGCTGACCGGTTTGCCCGAGGGTTTCGTGGTCCGCGGCGGGACGAACGAGGCTTCCATCCGCGCCTATCAGAAGGAGGTCGAGGCATCGTCCGGAACGGCCCCCGTGGCTGCCACCGTCCCAGGGGCAGCGGCCGACTCTCCTGACGTGCCGCCCGTCCCGGAAGCCCACGAGGGCAGTGCACCTGGAGCTCTCGAGTCAACCCCGGAAGTGACGACGACCAAGGCGACGACGACGGACCCCGGTTCCGCCGGTGAGCCCCCCGCCAGCGGCTCATAGCTGGGACGTTGCCGGTCGTGGTCGCGTGCGCCTAGCGCACCCCTGCCGGAGCCGTCACCCGTCCACGGGCCAGGAGCGTACCGATACCCTCGGAACCGAGCGGCTTGGAATACAGATAGCCCTGGGCCATGTCGCAGCCCAGCACCGCGAGGCGACGTGCCTGTTCCCGGGTCTCCACGCCCTTGCCGATAGTGTACAAACCGCGGCCGCGGCAGAGCGCGAGCAGCCCCTCAGCGAAGGCCACATCTTCGTCGTTCCCGGCGGCCATGCTGGCGAACGAGGGGTGAAGCTTGACGATGGTCAATGGCAGATCCCGGACGTCGTCGAGCGGCGAGCCCTGCCCGAAGTCCTCCAGCGCCAGGCCCACGCCCAGCCCGGCGAGGGCACGGATCTCGTCAGGATATCGGCTGCACTCCGGTCCCAGCTCCAGGGTCAGTGATGCTGGGTCCAGGTCCGATCGCTGCAGCACCGTCGCGACCAACCCAAGCAGGCTGGGGTCGATGAGCTGGCGCGACGAGATATTGACGTTGACACGGAGTCCCTGCATGCGTGCGAAGCCAAGGTGCCAGGTGCGCAACTGCCGCGTGGCAGCGTCCAGCACGCGCTCACCGATGGGCACGATGAGCCCGGTCTCTTCGGCGAGTGGCAGATAGTCAGCGGGGGCGATGGTGCCCATCAGAGGGTGGCGCCAGCGCAGGAGTGCCTCGACCGCCCCGATCGACCCGGTTCCGAGGTCGATGATGGGCTGGTATTCGAGTCCGAACTCATTGCGCTCGACGGCCCGCTCGAGCTCCACGGCGAGATCGATCGGTGGACGTTGTGTCCTGGTACGTTCCGGCATGTGAGCACCGTAGCATCGGAATGGTGTGCTGCCCCTCCATACGGTGGTGCCAGCCCGCACCCGGACCATCAGTACCCCACCCCCTCCAACCGGACCCCTCCGAGCCTCGAGAAGTTGGCTGCCAGGGGACATCCGGTGGGCGTGAGATAATCCGGGGACCTCGCGGCAACCGGTCGGCTCCGTTCGGGCGACGACCCCCGTGGTCGAGTCATCGGCAAGCGCCGCGGATCCACTATCGATCGAGGCCAAACGTGAACGTCGAGACGTCCACCTGGGCGACCAAGAAGGGTCTGGCCCAGATGCTCAAGGGCGGCGTCATCATGGATGTCGTCACCGCAGATCAGGCGCGCATCGCCGAAGATGCCGGCGCCGTAGCCGTCATGGCGCTCGAACGGGTTCCCGCGGACATCCGCGCTGCCGGTGGCGTGGCACGGATGAGCGACCCCTCGCTCATCAGCGCGATCATGGATGCGGTGACCATCCCGGTGATGGCCAAGGCGCGTATCGGCCACTTCGTGGAAGCCCAGGTCCTTGAGGCGCTGGGTGTCGACTACATCGACGAATCCGAGGTGCTGACGCCCGCCGACGACAGCAACCATATCGATAAGCACGCCTTCAAGGTGCCCTTCGTCTGTGGCGCGCGCGATCTGGGTGAAGCCCTCCGTCGCATCAGTGAAGGCGCCGCCATGATGCGCACCAAGGGCGAAGCCGGCACAGGCGATATCGTCGAGGCCGTTCGCCACATCCGTGCGGTCAACACCGGTATCCGCGCGCTCGCCACCATGCGCGAGGACGAGTTGTTCGTGGCCGCCAAGGAACTGGCCGCGCCCTATCAACTGGTCGCTGACGTGGCTGCCACCGGACGTCTGCCCGTGGTCAACTTCGTGGCCGGTGGCATCGCCACGCCCTCGGACGCGGCATTGGCCATGCAGCTTGGCGCGGAAGGCGTCTTCGTTGGCTCGGGCATCTTCAAATCAGAGGATCCCGCGACTACGGCCAACGCCATCGTGCAGGCGACGACCCATTTCGACGATCCCAGGATCATCGCCGAGGTCTCACGCGGCCTTGGCGCACCGATGCGTGGCATCCAGTCTGCCTCGGTGCCCGAGGAGGAGCGCCTCGCGGTTCGCGGCTGGTAGGCCAGTTGCACCAGCCATCCCCGGGATCCCGCCAGTGAGGATCGGGATCCTCAGTGTCCAGGGCGCCTTTGCTGAGCATGAGGCCATGCTGGTCTCGCTCGGGGCAGAGGCGGTCCACGTGCGCCTGCCGCAACACCTCGACGGGCTGGCGGGCCTCATCCTGCCCGGCGGAGAATCCACCACCATGCGAAAGCTCGTCGAGCGATGGGGCTTGCGCGAACCCGTCCTTGATCTGGCCGCACAAGGGGTACCCATCTTGGGCACCTGCGCTGGCATGATCCTGCTGGCCGACAGTATCGACGATGGAGATGAGCCGGTATTCCCGCTGCTGGATATCGCCGTCAAGCGCAACGCCTTCGGCCGACAGCTCGACTCGTTCGAGGGTCAGGTCGACGTGCCCATCCTGGGTGATACGCCGGTCCATGGCATCTTCATCCGGGCGCCCATCGTCGAGCGTGTCGGTGAGGACGTCGACGTCCTGGCACGGTTGGACGATGGCCGTGTCGTGGCCGTGCGCCAGCGCAATGTCATGGCCACCGCGTTCCATCCCGAGCTGGCCGGTGAAGCGCGCTTCCATCGGTTGCTGACCACGATGGCGGCAGCCTATGTGGAGCCGGCCGAGGGCAGCGGCCGACGTCGACATCCCATCCGGCGGGGGCCGCAGGAGGCTCCACGGTGAGGCCGCCCCGATGCCAGTGACACCGCGTTCCGCGCGAGTGCGTGATGCCCGCCTGACCGACCTTGCCGCGGTGGGCGAGTTGTCGCGTCTGGCGCACCCCGCCGCGGAGCTCGATAGCGCCGATGGCCCCCGCCGCGATGGTGACCGGCATGCCACGCGCTCATTGGGCCTGCCGGTCACTGCCAGCCACGTGTCGGTCTTCAGCCTCTTCCGGATGCCACTGGGGGCATTTCGTCCGAACGACCAGATGTACGTCTATGAGGAGGATGGTCGACTGGCCGGCCTGGCTCGAGTCGAGCGCGACGCAACTCGGGATGAGTGGACCATCGTGGAGCTCGACGCGGTGGACAACGGCGATGCCGGCGACATCCGCTTCCGCCTTGTCCAGCATCTGCTGCGCGACGGCTCTCGCCGTGGCGCCACGCGTTTCCATGTCGCTTGTGCGGACAGCGGCGGGAACGTCGAGCTGTTCATGCAGGCGGGCTTCGCCCGCTATGGGGAGGAGACCATCCTGTTCCGGGAGCCGGGCACGCGCTTTCCGGGCTTGCGTGGAGTCGACACCGACGCCCTCGCTATCCGCTCGGCAAGTCACCTGGATTCGGTCGACCTGGCCCGGCTCTACAAGCAGGTCACGCCCACGCCGGTGTCGCGCCTCGAGGGCTATCGTCTGCCCGACTGGGAACACCTGTCGGGCCGTTCCAGCGTGCCTCGGACATCGCTCACACCGCTGCTGCGCTTCGCTGATGTCGAGGCCTTCGTCCAGGAAGCGCCCGACGGGCGTGGACTGGTGGCCATGTTGCAGCTGGGCGTGGCCAAGGAGCAGCAGCCGCACTACCTGCGGATCATGTCCATCCCCGAACACGATCCCGGTCCGCTCATCCGCTACGGCCTGGCGACCATCGGGCGCCGCAGCGGTGCCAACCGCCGCTCCGCGAACCTTGCCCAGCAGCATGGCGTCATGGCCTGTGTGCGCACCTACGAATCACCGATCGACCACCGACTCGAAGACCAGGGCATGAAAGCCATCGCCACGGTCTCCCTGTTGATCAAGGAGGCACTGGTGCGGGTCGCTGAACCCTCGCTCGTGCCTGCCATCTGATGACCGTCTTCCGGTCGGAGGAGCGATGACCGAAATCCCCCATCGAGCCACGAGTGACGATCTCCAGGCGCTGCTCAGCGCGCTGCCGCCGGAGATCGCACAGCGCATGCGCGGCCTGCCCGGGGTCGGCGCCATCATCGAGGTGGTCATGGACCTGGGGCGCAAGCCTGAGGCGCGTTTCGGCGGCGGCGGCGAGGAAGTCCTGGCTGACCGCGAGATCGGCCCGGATGATATCCAGTACGTGGTCGACCACGTGGGCTCTTTCGGTGAGGACAACCGTGCCGGCATCGAGCGGACGCTGCACCGCATCAGCGCCATCCGCAACCGCAATGGCAAGATCGTCGGCCTGACCTGCCGAGTCGGCCGGGCTGTCTTCGGGACCATCGAGATCGTGAATGACCTCGTCGAGTCGGGGCAGTCGATCCTGATCATGGGTCGTCCGGGCATCGGCAAGACGACCATGCTGCGCGAAGCGGCGCGCGTGCTCGCCGATGACCTCGACAAACGCGTGGTCATCGTCGACACCTCCAACGAGATCGCCGGCGACGGTGACATCCCGCATCCGGGCATCGGCCGGGCCCGCCGGATGCAGGTGCGCACGCCGGACCTCCAGCACGCGGTCATGATCGAGGCCGTCGAGAACCACATGCCCGAGGTCATCGTCATCGACGAGATCGGAACCGAGCTGGAGGCGCTGGCCGCCCGCACCATCGCGGAGCGGGGCGTGCAGCTGATCGGCACGGCACATGGCAACAATCTCGACAACCTCATGATCAACCCCACGTTGTCCGATCTGATCGGCGGCATCCAGACGGTCACCCTGGGCGATGACGAAGCCCGGCGGCGGCGCACTCAGAAGTCGGTGCTGGAACGCAAGTCGCCACCCACGTTCGATGTGGTGGTCGAGATCCAGGACCGCGATCGTGTGGCCGTGCACAGCGATGTGGCCGACACGGTGGACGCCCTGTTGCGCGGCGACGCCCTGGCCCCGGAGCTGCGCTGGCGCGACGAGGGCGGGGTGCATCGCTCGCAGTCACGACCGCGGCCGGGCCCTCGCTCACGAATGCCTGGCGAACGCTTCGGCGGACTGGTAGGGGTCGGGATGGGCGGCTTCGGGCCGGCCCTGCGTGATCGCCCGGCGCCCGATGCGGCTGACTCGTACGGTCGTACCGGTGGCGCCCCTCGAGGCCGCGCTCGCCGGCGGCGCAGTTCGACGGCGGGCTGGCCTGGCGACCCGGCCCGCCGCACAGACAACGGTGCGCCGGTCTTCCGCGCTGGTGCCATCGCCGATCGCGGCCCGCTGGAACGGGGCACACCCGTCGAGGAGCCGCGGGCGCGCGATGAGCGAGAGCTGGAACGCCAGGCAGAATGGCGTGCCTCGGCAAGCCGGGCCATGACCGAACTGATGGCTGATGAGATCGAGGCCACCCAGGGCGGCACGACCGGATCGTCGGTGGCGCTTGGGGTCGCTCCCGATGTGAGCGAAGAGCGGGATCCCGTCGAAGGGGCCCGTGAGGAGGAGGAGACGCTCATCCGCCTCTCCGAGCTCAACGACGGGACCGTACCGCTGCAATCGATGAACGTGCTCGGCTTCGGTATCAGTCGCAAGCGGCTGGAGCAGGCGATCAAGGACCTGCAGCTTCCCGTGGTCGTGGTGCGTGAGCCCGATGAGGCCGATGCGGTCATCACCCTGCGGAGCAGCTACAAGCAGAAGTCGCCGGTCATCCGCGACGCCGAGGCTCGCGGCATCCCCATCTACGTCCTCAAGTCCAATACCGTGGTCCAGATGCAGGCCATCCTCACCAGCCTCTATGTGCTCGACACCGATCCACAGGAGGTGGCCATGCGAGAACTCGACGAGGCCATCAATCTGGTCCGCTCCGAATCCAAACCCGTCGAGCTGTCGCCGCAGAACGCCTTCGTACGCAAGCTCCAGCACCGCGCCGCGGAGGCCGCCAACCTGGTCTCGCGCTCGCGTGGCCGGGAACCCTTCCGCAGGGTCCGCGTATATCCGGAGAAAGCTCGGGTCTGGCGTTGACGACGACTGGTCCGCGCGCTTCGGGTGGCTCGTTCATCGTGTTCGAGGGTCCCGATGGTGCGGGCAAGTCGGTACAGGCTCGGCGGCTGGCCCAGGGCCTGGTCGACCGGGGTCTGCCCGTGACGTTCACGCGCGAGCCGGGCGGGACGCCGCTAGGGGAACAGGTCCGCCACATCCTGCTTGACCCCTCAGATGTACGGCGAGGTCCGATCGCCGATGCGATGCTCTTCAGCGCCTCGCGTTCGCAGCTGGTGCGCGACGTCATCGCACCAGCGCTCGACCGAGGCGACATCGTGGTCTGCGACCGGTTCGCGACCTCGTCGATGGCCTACCAGGGGTACGGCAGCGGAGTGGACCTCGAGGTGCTCGCGTCCATCCAGTCGCTCGTCACGGGCGGATTGAAGCCCGACCTGGTGGTCCTTGTCGACCTGCCCGTGGAAGTCGGCCTGGCACGTCGGGACGCCGGGCGGGCGGACGAGCTGACGCGCTTCGAGGACGAGTCGCGCCACGACCTCGCCTTCCACCAGCGCGTTCGCGATGGATATCGTGCGATGGCCGCCGCCGACCCGGGCCGTTGGGTCGTGATCGACGGCGGGCGGGATGTCGACGGGGTGGCAGGATCGGTGAGCCGCGCCGTGGATGCCGTCCTCCTCCAGTCAGGCAACCACGACGCGGCTCGGAACGTTCTGGATCGAGGCGACGGCTAGGCGGTCGCCTCCTGCACCCCGAAGATGGAACCTGGACCGCGAGCCTTGGCTTGTGCCAGCGCGACCTCCGACGCGGCCACCAGCTCTGAGCCCGTGGCGCCGTCGGCAGGATGATGGACGACCGCCGCACTGACGCTGATCACGGTCTCACCGATGGGCGGCAGCTCGGCGATGGCATCCCGCAGACGGAGGGCCACGATGCCGCCAGCATCGCCGGGCGCGATGACCACGAACTCGTCTTCGCCGAAGCGGGCCACCGTATCGAGCAGGCGCACACGGTCGGCGATGGCCGAGGCCACGTGGCGCAGGACCTCATCCGCGACCCGAGCACCGCTGGCCTGGCTGATATCGGACAGGCCGTCGACATCGAGGACAGCCACCGCGAGCGGGGTTCCCTGGCGGGTGGCCCGGGCGATCTCCAGCTCCAGCATGCGTTCGAAGGTAACGCGGTTGGCGAGTCCCGTGAGGCGATCGGTGTGCAGCAATCGGTCGGCGTGATCGGATTGCTCCCAGGCCGAGTTGCGCAAGCGTGCCTGCCGCACCGTCACGGCGGCCAGGTCGCTGAGGGCAAGGATGCCATCAGGAGCCGCGTCGACCGGCGCCTTGACCGTCTCCCAGCCGACGAAGAGCAAGCCCTCCACGAAGGCACCCTCCTCATCCTCGATCACGAGCGGCGACACCAGACAGGATCTGGCACCGGCCAGCGCAGCATCGAGTCCCTTGGGAACGCCAGCCGCGATGACCGGCTCTCGATCGGTGATGGCGGCCTGGATCTCGGCGGCGGCACCGGCGGTGGGCAGCACTATCTCGCCATCGAGTGAGAGCAACACACCAGCATCGGCATCATGGAGTAGGACGGCCACCCTGGCGCCATCGGCTGCGGTGCGAGCCTGAGCGGCCAGTGCATCGAGCTTGGATTCGAAGGTCCCGCCGCGCGCCACGACGCGGGCGGCGTCGAGGAGGCTGAACGGCACGAGTCGTTCGGGCATGGCCGCGATGATAGTAGCGTTCCCGATCCGGGGATGGACGGACAGGTCGCAGGGAGCGCCGGATGGCGCGTCCACGCACCGCTTTCGGGCGGTCGCCATCGGCGTCAGAACCCGGCGGCGGCCTCTTCCAGCATCCGACGGTACGCCTCCGGGTCTACGTTGCCGCCGCTTACCACCATGACGGTGTCCCCGTCGTCGGGCACATCCGCCTGCAGCTGGGACAACGCTGCGATCGACAACGCCCCGGACGGCTCGGCCACGATCCGGGCGTAGGTCGCCGCGGCCAGCATGGCCCGCTTGATGTCGTCCTCGCTGACCGTGATGACGCGGTCCAGTAGCCGGCGGAGGTGGGCGAAGGGAATGGCACCGATGCGCGCCGGTCCGGACCCCGTCAGCGATGGTCCGGCCAGTCAAGTCCGATCCCCAGCGCACGATCCGGTCCTGGGCCATGGACTCTGCGGCATCGGCGGCCAGCTCCGGCTCCACGCCGACGACTACCGCGTCCGGGCGCAGGCCCTTGACCGCCACGCAGACCCCTGCGGAGAGGCCACCTCCGCCGATCGGTACCACCACCGTGAGCGGCCGTCCGGCCCTGCCCATCTCGACCAGCTGCTCTACGATCTCCAGTCCGACCGTGCCCTGTCCGGCCACGATGCGGGCGTCGTCATACGAGGGGATGAGCAGCAGACCGCGCTCGCTCGCCAGCTGATCGGCTCTGGCCATGCGTTCTTCGTTGTCTGTGCCCACGACGTCGATCTCAGCGCCGTCCGCGCGCACGCCGTTGACCTTGATGGCTGGGGCGTCGTCGGGCATCACGATGACCGCGCGGATGCCCAGCAATCGCGCGGCACGGGCCACGCCCTGGGCGTGGTTACCGCTCGAATGGGTGACCACGCCAGCCTTGCGCTCCGGCTCCGTCAGCGTGGCCAGGGCGTTGTAGGCGCCGCGGATCTTGAATGCGCCGATGGGCTGGAGGTTCTCTGGCTTGAGCCAGACACGTGCCGCCCCGACGCGATCATCGATGGGACCGAAGGCCAGCAGCGGGGTCCGGAGCGCCACACCACGGATGCGCTCGGCGGCGTCCCTGACATCGGCCAGGCTGACGAGGCCGGCATCGCTCTGGGCGGTCATCACGTCGGTATACTGCCGCTACTGGCAGCGCAGCGTAGGAGGGGTCCATCGATCGTGACCATCAGGGTCGGTAGCGTGGAAGATCGAGTCAACGTGGTAGGACACTCACCTCAGCGCCGAGCCTCGAAGGTCGACGACCTGCGCACCACATACGGATTCGACGATGTCTCGCTGGCGCCCGGGCCGCAGACGGTCGAACCGGACGACGTCGACACCTCGGTCGAGATGGCCGGACTACGGCTGGGGATCCCGTGCTGGCGGCCTCCATGGATGCGGTCGTGGATGTGCACTCTGCGGGCGTCCTTGCCGGCCTGGGTGGGCTGGCCGTAATGAACCTCGAGGGCGTGCAGATGCGCTACGACGATCCGGCCGTGATCCTCGGTCGCATCGCCACGGCTCCGGCCGATGAAGATCCAGGAGGTCCTCTCGGCAGCCTACGAACCGACCATCCGCGAGGACCTGGTGGCGCGGCGGATCGGGGAGCTGCACGAGGCCGGCTCCGCTGCGGTCATCTCGGCCACACCCGGGACGGCGCGTCGCTGGGGTCCCTTCTGCGCTGAGCACGGTGCCGACGTCTTCCTGGTGCAGTCGCAGGTTTCCTCGGCGCAGCACCTGGCCTCGGGCTATGAGCCGCTGGAGCTGGCCGAGTTCACGCGGTTGATGGGCATCCCGGTGGCTGTCGGGAACACCACTTCCTATGAGGCCGCCGCCGCGCTCATGGACCAGGGCATCGCGGCGATCTTCGTGGGTGTCGGTCCAGGGGCAGCCTGCACGACGCGCGAAGTGCTCGGGATCGGGGTGCCGCAGGTAACGGCCATCGCGGATGTCGCCGCCGCGCGCGACGAGCATTACGAACGCACTGGGTCCTATATCCCGGTCGTCGGCGATGGTGGCATGCGACGTGGCGGTGACATGGCCAAGGCCATCGCCGCCGGTGCCGACGCGCTGATGCTGGGGTCTCCTCTCGCGCGGGCGGCCGAAGCGCCGGGCCACGGCATGAACTGGGGCATGGCCGCGCCATCGCCGACCTTGCCCCGCGGCACCCGCATCAACGTCGGGACGGTCGGGCTCCATGGAGCGCATCCTGTTCGGCCCATCGCGTGTCACCGATGGTACGGAGAACCTGGTCGGCGCTCTGCGGCAGTCGATGGCGGCGCTGGGAGCGCTGGACATCCGGGCGATGCAGCAGGTCGAGATGGTCCACGCGCCGGCCGTGGTCTCTGAGGGCAAGTCCTGGCAGCAGGCCCGATAGGGGAGCCCGGGGCGACAGATGTCCCTCGATGACTTCGAGCGCGTGCCGTTGCTCTTCGGCCCGTCGCCGGTGCATCCGCTGCCCCGCCTCGCCGAAGCACTGGGTGGCCGCGTCGAGATCTGGGCGAAGCGCGAGGACTGCAACAGCGGCATCGCCTTCGGTGGCAACAAGGTGCGCAAGTTGGAGTACCTGGCTGCCGATGCCATCGCGCAGGGCTGTGACACCCTGGTGTCCATCGGGGGTGTGCAGTCGAACCACACCCGGCAGGTCACCGGTGTGGCGGCGCATCTGGGGCTCAAGTCCGTCACCGTCCAGGAGCACTGGGTCGCCTGGGATCGATCCGGTCTACGAGCGTGTCGGCAACATCCAGCTGACCCGGATCATGGGCGGCGATATCCGGCTCGACGATGCGGGCTTCGATATCGGGATCCGTGATTCCTGGATGAGCGCCCTCGATTCGGTACGTGCCGCCGGCGGAACGCCCTATCCGATCCCGGCCGGTGCCTCGGACCACCCGCTCGGGGGTATGGGCTTCGCCAACTGGGCTCGGGAGGTAGCGCACCAGGAGGCCGCGCTGGGCGTGTTCTTCGACACCGTCATCGTCTGCACGGTAACGGGCTCGACGCACGCCGGCATGATCGCCGGGTTCGCCCTGGAGGGTCGAGACGACCGGCGGATCATCGGCATCGATGCCTCGGGCACGCTCGAGCAGACGACCGACCAGGTCACCCGCATCGCCAACGACACGGCCGACAGGATCGGGCTGGGACGGGCGCTGCGCGAGGACGAGATCACCATCGTGCCAGGCTATGACGGTCCGGCGTATGGCATCCCCGACGAGGGCACCGTGGATGCCATCCATCTCGCGGCTCGCACCGAGGGCATGCTCACCGATCCCGTGTACGAGGGCAAGTCCATGGCTGGCCTGATCGGTCTGATCCGCTCGGGCGACATCCAGGCCGGCTCGCGTGTGCTGTACGCCCATCTTGGCGGCCAGCCGGCGCTGCCCGCTTATGTGGGGGTCAAGGGCCTGGGATAGCACCGGCCCACCGGGTTGGCTCGGTCGCTTGGCCCCTGAAGGTCATATGCGTACGCAGGTACCGGCTGACTATGGTCGGTGCGTCGGGGCACCAGCGAGAATGAGCCTCGTGATGAAAGCTCATCGCAGGGTCGGCAGTCGTGCGCCGGTCACCGCGGCCGTGGCTGCGCTGCTCACCCTGCTGTTACTCCCGACCATCGCGCTCGGTGGCGGCGCGGACTGGTCCACGCTCCGGCGTATCAGCAACACCAATGGGTCGCGCCTTGATTCGCTGCATCAGCTCGCGGCCGACCGCGGGGACCTGCACTCGGTCCATCCTCGCGTCGGGCCCAACGCCACCGACGATCGTGTCGTCTACCAGCGCTCCACCGACAACGGACTCAAGTGGACCAGCGAACGGACGCTGTTCAGTTCGACCTCGCAGCGACGGCACGTCATCCCCAACCTCGCGCTCGACGCCCGCGCCAAGGTCGTGGCCGTCGCCTGGCGCGTCAACGGGCCCGATGAGAACACGCTGTTCGTTCGCGTCAGCCGGGACGGAGGGGCATCGTGGGGGGTCCGAGACGAGATCTTCTCGACCACCAAGGCCAAGGGTATCGGCGTCCCGGCCGTGGCCGTTGGCGACGACTTCGTGGCCGTGGCCTGGACCGATCGCGCCAACGGCAAGGTCAAGCTGCGGGTGAGCCGGGACGATGGGCGCACCTTCAAGTCGGCCACGACGCTCGGTCGGACGGCCCTGTCGATCGACTGCAGGAAGCGCATCACCGACGGCCTCGTCGGCATGGCCGCTGCCGGCCGCTGGCTCCACGTCGCCTGGTCGCATGCGCCCCGGCGGGCCTGCCAGGCGGCCGCCATCAAGGTCCGCAGCTCGTCCAACCGCGGTCGTAGCTGGAGCCCTCGTCGCACCATCACCAACAAGCGCAGCTATGGCTGGCCGGAGCTCGACGCCCGAGGCAGGACCGTGCTGGCCACGGTGCAATCCCCGACCGGCGGCGTCATCGTGGCGCGGTCGGGCAGGAACGGTCGCAACTGGCGCGACCGCATGATCCGCGCGCCCAAGGGCCACAGCTACAGCGCCGCCGACGTGACGTTGCTGCCTGACAGCAAGGCGATGATGACCTACGTCGACGAGCGCATCCGCAAGAACCGGCTGGTGAACACCACCACCGTGTCGCGTCGGAGTCCGGACGACGGTCGGCGCTGGAAGGGGCTGAAGACAGTCGCCCCCAGCGCCAGGCGCCTGCGCATGGCGCCGAACATCAGCGCCATCGGCAAGCGGGTCGCGATCGTGGTGCAGTCGGGGCCGCTCGACGGATCGCCTCGCAACATCTACGTCTCACGACTCGGCTAGGCTCGGCGCACGTGCGCGCACGTGACCTGGGGATCCGGATCGGTCTCATGGACGCCGGCGTCCACAACGCCATCACCGACGTCGCCGGCGTCCGCGTCGGCCACGCCACGCTCATCGAGGGCGATGGCGGGGAGCTGGTGGTCGGGACGGGTCCGGTTCGTACCGGCGTCACCGTCGTCGTGCCTCACGACGGCGATCCCTTCTCCGAGGCCGTCTATGCCGGCGCGCATCGGCTCAACGGCAACGGGGAGCTGACCGGTCTGGAATGGATCCGTGAAGCCGGCATGCTCAGCACGCCGATCGCCATCACCAACACGCATTCGGTGGGCGTGGTCCGCGACGCGCTGGTGGCTGTCGCGGCGCGCCAGGGGCGAACCGGCTCCGGCTGGTCGCTCCCGGTCGTGGGCGAGACGTGGGACGGCTGGTTGAACGACATCGATGGCCAGCACGTCCGCACCGAGCATCTCGTCGCGGCGCTGGATGGCGCGTCCGGAGGCACGATCGCCGAGGGCAACGTGGGTGGCGGGACTGGCATGATCTGTCATCGCTTCAAGGGCGGCATCGGGACATCGTCGCGTGTGCTGCCGGCCGAGGAAGGCGGCTACACCGTGGGTGCCCTGGTGCAGGCCAACTACGGACGACGCGAACGACTGGCCATCGACGGGGTGCCGGTGGGCCGCGAGATCGGGCTCGATGTGGTGCCCTCGGACCGGGAAGAGCCGGTGTCAGGCGCAGGTGCGATGGTGTCGGGCACGGCCGCGTCCGATGCTGACGCCGGCTCCATCATCGTTGTGCTGGCCACCGATGCGCCGCTGCTGCCGCACCAGTGCGAGCGACTGGCGCAGCGCGCCGGTCTCGGCGTGGCGCGGACCGGTGGGGCAGGGGAGCACTCCAGTGGTGACCTGTTCATCGCCTTCGCGACGGGCAATCGCGGCCTCCTTGCCGAGGACCGCGCCGTCGGTCGGCCGTTCACGATCGATGTGCGGGCCCTTGACGATGTCTGGATCAGCGGCCTCTTCTGGGCTGCCATCGAGTCGACCGAGGAGGCCATCGTCAATGCCCTCGTCGCCGCCGAGACGCTGGCCGGACAGGGCGGGCATATCGCCCACCGACTGCCGCACGATCGCCTGGTGGAGGTGTGGGAGCGCTACCGGGGGTAGGTCGAAGCCCGATCGTTGGCGCTGGCGGCGCCGCTCGCCTTCGCTTGCCGCCACTCGCCTTCGCTCGCCGTAGGCGCAGTCGCGTTCCAAGGTCCGTGGACACGCGCTGCCCGCGGTTGTTCGCAACCATTGAACGCGGCACGCCCTTTCGACAAGCGGCGAGCTTGCCGCGGCGCCGCGAAGCCATCAGCACCCGTCCACAGCGCAATCTCGCGCTCGATCCAGGCGCCCGGGCGGCGTCGCCATGGCATAAGTGGCGGCCAAGGCGGCGTCGCCATGGCGTAAGTGGCGGCCAGGGCGGCGTCGCCATGGCATAAGTGGCGGCCAAGCCCGATCTCGTTCAATGGTTGCGATATGTCGCCTCGAACAGCGGTCGACTCGCCCGTCCCTGCCGCCTCCGCGCTGGCGGCGCGCACGGCAGTGGCGATCGGTGGCGCCATCCGGGACGAGCGGCAGCGACGACGGTGGAGCATCGCCGAGGTGGCATCGCGGGCACGGATCGCGAAGGGGACGATCTCCGGTATCGAAACGGGCCGCCCGACCTCACTGGAGACCTATGCCCGGGTCGCCGTGGCGCCCAGTCTCGAGCTGCAGGTCGGGCTCAACGGCAGGCGCCGCCGACCGAGGCGTGACCACGATGACAGTGACATCGTCGATGCCGCGATGGGCGAGTGGGAGGCCAGTCGTCTGATCGCCCACGGCCACCATGTCGCCATCGATCACCCCTATCAGCACTACCAGTTCTCCGGTCGGGCGGACATGCTCGCCTGGACCGACGACCCGCCGGCACTCCTCGACATCGAGAACCGGACTCGCTTCCCGGATCTGCAGCAGGCCGACGGCAGCTACAACGCCAAACGGCAGTACCTCGCGGATGTGGTGGCTCGGCAGCATGGTCTTGGCCGCTTCCGATCCCAGACTCACGTCATGGTCGGTCCGTGGTCGGCGACGGTGCTCCACCCCATCCGACTCCGCCGATCGACGTTCCGGGCGCTGTGTCCCGATCCGGACGACCGCTTCCTCGGGTGGCTGCACGGCGTCCCGCCGACCGACGGACTCAGCAGCTCCCTCGTGCTGCTCGATCCGTTCGCGAAGGGACGGCAACTCAGCACCATCGGGCTGGAGCGCGCGATCGCCGGGGTGAAACCCCGTGCCCGTGACTATCGAGAGGCGGCGCGACCAGCGGAGTGGGTACCAGGCCGCGTCGAAGCTTCCGACCCTCGGATATGATTAGGGTAGGATGTACTATCTACCTCGGATGTAACTTAGCGTGCCAGCAGAACGGCCGCGCGCCAAGACACTCACAGACTCGGACCGGGAAGGCCACGTGCAGGGATCTGAACGCCAACGTGAGCGGCTCAAGGCCAGGACGCTCGACGAGCTGACGCGACATGCCCCGGCCGGATTCATGCGCTCCATCTCGCGGTGGTCGGCCGGACGTGTGAGCCTCGTGCATCTCCACGTGCTCATGCTGCTGGTCGACGACGGCCGTCTGCCGATGTGGGCCCTGGCCGAAGCCCTCGGCGTCTCACGTGCCAGCGCGACCGGGATCGTGGACCGGATGGAGCAGCGCGGCCTCGTCGAGCGTCAGCGGGATGCCGATGATCGTCGGGTCGTGAACGTCGCGCTCACCGACGCCGGCCGTCAGCTCATCGCCGGCATCGCTACCGAACGTCGCGGACGCCTGGCGATGCTGCTGGATGACCTCGGCGACGAGGAGCTGCGGGGATTGATGCGCGGTTCCAGAGCCCTCCGAAAGGCTCGCGAACGAATGCTGAAACGAGCCTCGACCGACGCGCCTCCTGACGTGCCTGACGTGCCTCCGCGGCGACAGGCCTCGGAGCCCTCGTCATGACGACGCTGTTCCGTCGGTTCCTGCCCGCCTATCGCTGGCCCATCCTGCTGGTCATCCTGCTGCTGCTGGTCCAGGCCATCGCCAACCTGTTCCTGCCGGAGCTGAATGCAGAGATCATCAACAACGGCGTCGCCACGGGCGACACGGAGTACATCCTGCGAACCGGCGGCTTCATGCTCCTCGTCACGCTGGCGCTGGGGATCGCCGCGGTGATCGGCGTCTACTACGGTGCCCGGACGGCCATGTCGTTCGGGCGTGATGTGCGCGGCGCCTTCTTTCGCCAGGTCCAGACGTTCAGCCAGGGTGAGGTCAACCACTTCACCGCAGCCAGCCTGATCACCCGCAACACCAACGACGTCCAGCAGGTCCAGATGGTGGTGCTCCTGGCGCTGAACGTGATGATCACCGCGCCGATCATGGTCATCGGTGGCGTGATCATGGCGCTACGGCAGGACATCCCGCTGTCCGGCCTGCTGCTCGTCGTGCTGCCCATCATGGCGGCGCTCATCGGATTGGTCATGAGTCGGGCCATCCCGCTGTTCCAGGCCATGCAGCGCAAGCTGGACCGCATCAACCTCGTGATGCGCGAGACCCTGGCCGGCGTCCGCGTCATCCGGGCGTTCGTGCGCACCCGCCACGAGGAGGAGCGGTTCGACGAGGCTAATGTCGACCTCCTGTCGACCTCCCTGCAGGTGAACCGGCTGTTCGCCATCACCATCCCCAGCCTCATGGCCATCATGAACCTGACCAGCGTGGCCGTGCTATGGCTGGGTGCCTATCGCGTCGACAGCGGCGAGATGCCCATCGGCAACCTGGTGGCCTTTCTCCAGTACATCATGCTGGTGCTGTTCTCGGTCATGACCGCGGTGATCATGTTCGTGATGGTGCCCCGGGCGGCCGTCTCCGGTGCCCGCATCCGGGATGTGCTTGACACCCAGCCGGCCATCAGCGATCCGGAGGCGCCGGTGTCTCCGCCGCGGCGCGGTCGAGTCGAGTTCCGCGATGTCGAGTTCCGCTATCCCGGTGCCGAGCAGGCCGTCCTCTCGGGCATCACCTTCGAGGCCGAACCCGGCCGCACCACTGCCATCGTGGGCTCGACCGGGAGCGGCAAGTCGACGCTCATCAGCCTCATCCCGCGCCTGTTCGACGCGACGCACGGTGAGATCCGCATCGATGGCGTCGATGTCCGGGACCTGGACCGCGACGACCTGTGGCGACGGATCGGCGTCATCCCCCAGCGCGCGTTCCTGTTCGGGGGCACGGTCGCCAGCAACCTTCGCTTCGGCGATGAACAGGCCAGCGATGACGACCTGTGGCGGGCGCTCGAGATCGCCCAGGGCCGCGAGTTCGTCGAGGCCATGGAAGCCGGGCTGGAGGCCCCCATCACCCAGGGTGGCACCAACGTGTCCGGCGGCCAGCGCCAGCGACTATCCATCGCCCGTGCGCTCGTGCATCAGCCCGATCTCTACGTCTTTGACGACAGCTTCTCCGCTCTCGACTTCCGTACCGACGCTCGACTGCGCGCTGCGCTGTCCCGCGAGCTGGGCGAGGCCACGGTCATCATCGTCGCCCAGCGCGTCGGGACCATCCTGCATGCCGACCGAATCGTCGTGCTGGAGACCGGCCGCGTCGTGGGCATCGGCACTCACGCCGAGCTCATGGAGACCTGCCAGACCTATCGAGAGATCGTCCTGTCGCAGGCGACCGAGGAGGAGGTGGCGTGAGTAGCCCTGTGTCAACCCTAGGCCGCCGTGGCGGTGACCCGCATGGCCTGGAGGGCGTGGTGTCGGGCGGGCTCGTAGGCGGCGTCATCCTGCCAGCAGCGCCAGATCACGCCGAGCCAGGCACGAGCGAGGATGCGGGTCGCGTGGGGGTGGTCCTTGCCCCGGGCGATGGCGTCGTCGTAGATCCTCGCGGCCCAGGGGTTGGCGCGTCGGGAGTCGCCGGCGAAGTCGCAGACGGCGTCGCGGAGCTCCTTGTTGACCGCCCATCGGAACGTGACGGCTCGGTGCTTGCCGGACTGCCTGGTCGAGGGGGCGACGCCGGCCAGGAAGGCCAGGCTGATCGGCGAGTCCAGTTCCTTGAACAGGCCGACCGCGCCGGGGAGGGTGGCCTGCAGGTGGGCGCGCAGCTGGTTGCACAGGGCGACACGGTGCTTGACCAGCTCGCGACGGGCCCGCACGGTGGCGCGCAGCGTCCTGGTCGGCTTCGGTGTCCTGGGTCAGCGGCCGGAGCCGGGCCCGGTCGGTGCGCAGGGTGTCGGCGAGCACGTAGGTGTCGAAGCGATCGTCCTTGTTGCCGGCCGAGCCGTAGCGCGAACGGAGGCTCTTGAGCTGGTTGGGGCTGATCACGACGACGGTCAGGCCGGCGTCCAGCAGGGCGTCGACCACCGGGCCGTCACCACGCTCGATGGCGACCTCGACCACACCATGCCTGGCCAGGAACCGCACCATGGCCCGCAGGCCGGCGGCGGTGTGCTCGACGCGCTTGCGGGCGAGCTGGCGGCCATCGTCGTCGACGACGGCCGCGGCATGGTCATCGCTGGCCCAGTCGACGCCGCCGGTGACGGCATCGACGGGCTGGTCGGGCAAATCACTACTCGGAGTGGTGCTGGCAGACTTCATGTCAGCCTCCTCGCTGCTGATCCCAGTGGGGAGGCACCCGCATCTCGGTGCCGGGACGCATCTGCCTGTCAGCTCACTGATCGGCGCTCCCGGCCGGTGATGGCCATGGCGCACAGCCCTGTCGACGGTCACTGCGCCCCGGGTGACCGCTGGGCCCTGCAGGACTCACGCTGGACCTCGAAGGGTCGAGCGAGCAGGGCAGTGACCCAACGGCACCTCGGGTGCATCGGCAGTCGATCTGCGACCACCGACAGGAAGAGGGTGCACCAGTGAGCGGGCCCATCGGCGGCCCTGGAAGCTCGGCCGGCCCTGGAGGCCCTGGAGGCCCTGGAGGCAGCCCCGCCGGCCCCGCCGGCCCCGGCAGCAGCGCCCCGCCGCCCCGTCGACCCATGGGACCGGGCGGTGGCCCGGGTGCCATGTTCATGCAGCTGCCAGCCGCCAAGTCGAAGGATTTCCGAGGCTCAGCCCGGCGGCTGCTGGCGGAGCTGCGTCCGGAGGCGCGCACCGTTGCCATCGTGGTTGCCCTGGCGGTCATCAGTGTCACGCTCGTGGTCATCGGCCCCAAGCTCCTGGGTGCCGCGACCAACGTCATCTTCGACGGCGCCGTGGGCACGCAGCTCGGCGATATGGGCCTGACCGGCGTGCCCCCGTCCGAGATCGAGGCCGGACTGCGGGCGTCGGGGCAGGAAAACCTCGCCGACATGCTCTCGAGCATGGACGTCGTTCCCGGTGAGGGCATCGACTTCGGGCTGCTGGCCCAGATCCTGTCGCTGGTCGCCGTCATCTACATCCTGAGCTCGATCTTCAGCTGGGGGCAGGCTTACCTGATGGCCGGCGTGACCCAGCGGACGGTGTACCGACTCCGGCGGCGGGTTGACGAGAAGCTGGGGCGGCTGCCGCTCAGCTACTTCGATCGCGAGTCGCGCGGCGACATCCTGTCGCGCGTCACCAACGACATCGACAACATCAGCCAGACACTCCAGCAGGCACTGACCCAGCTGCTGACCTCCGTCCTCACGGTCATCGGTGTCCTGATCATGATGCTGACCATCAGCCCGCTGCTGGCCTTCGTCTCGCTGCTCGCGGTGCCGGCGTCGCTGATCGTCACGGGGCTCATCGCCAGTCGATCGCAGAAGCAGTTCGCGGCGCAGTGGCAGCGCACCGGTGCGTTGAACGGGCATGTCGAGGAGATGCACTCGGGGCACGCCATCGTCAAGCTCTTCGGTCGCCAGGAAGAGGCCATCGCGGAGTTCGACGTCCGCAACGAGGCACTCTACGAGGCCAGCTTCCGGGCCCAGTTCCTGTCGGGCACCATCCAGCCGGCGCTGATGTTCATCTCCAACCTCAACTACGTCGCCATCGCTGTCATCGGCGGCGTGCAGGTAGCGACCGGCCAGCTGTCCCTGGGCGATGTCCAGGCCTTCATCCAGTATTCGCGCCAGTTCACGATGCCGATCATCCAGGTGGCCAGCATCGTCAACGTGCTCCAAAGCGCGGTGGCCTCCGCCGAACGGGTCTTCGAGCTCCTCGATGAGCCAGACGAGCTGGCCGATCCCGTCGCCCCGGCGAGGTTGCCCCATCCGGTCGAGGGTCGCGTGACGTTCGAGGATGTGTCGTTCCGCTACCTGCCCGAAACGCCGCTCATCGAGGATCTGGACATCGTCGTGGAGCCGGGCCAGACCATCGCCATCGTGGGGCCGACCGGCGCGGGCAAGACGACGCTCGTCAACCTGCTGATGCGCTTCTACGACGTGGATGCTGGTCGCATCACCGTCGACGGCATCGACTCGCGGGAGCTGACCCGGGACGACCTCCGAAGGACGTTCGGGATGGTGCTCCAGGACGCCTGGCTCTTCGGCGGCACCATCCGCGAGAACATCGAGTATGGCGCCGACGGATCGGTCGAGGAAGCCGACCTCATGGCCGCCGCGGAGGCGGCCCATGTCGACCACTTCGTGCGCACGCTGCCCGAAGGCTACGAGACGATCCTCGATGACGATGCCACGAATGTCTCGGCCGGCGAGAAGCAGCTGCTGACCATCGCACGGGCATTCCTGGCCGACCCGCCCATCCTCATCCTCGACGAGGCCACCTCATCGGTCGACACCCGGACCGAGGTGCTCATCCAGGCGGCCATGGACCGGCTGATGCACGGGCGCACCTCGTTCGTCATCGCCCATCGCTTGTCGACGATCCGGAACGCGAACCTCATCCTGGTCATGGACGAGGGGCGGATCGTGGAGCGTGGCACTCACGAGGAGCTCATCAAGGCGCGCGGCTTCTACCACGAGCTCTACGTTAGCCAGTTCGAGGAGCCCATCGACGAGGCCGCGTAAGAGGAAGCCAGCCCAATACGAGCCGCCGGTCGACGGCGGCGTCTGCACTTCAGCAAGGTCGAGGCTTCGCTCCGGCAACGTGTCGGGGATGTCGATGCCCGCGTACTTGCTGACGGAACCGCTAGGTCTCCTTCATTGGTGCGTATAGGAGGCCCTGGTTCCAATACCCAATGTGCTACTATGTCGCACATGGATCGGGTCGGCGTGCGAGAACTGCGGCGCGATGCCAGTGCCATCCTGCGCCGCGTCAGTGCTGGCGAGACCGTGGAGGTGACCGACCGAGGTCGCCCCGTGGCGGTGTTGCTGCGGACGATGCCGAATGGACTGGCTCGCCTGGAGCGCGAAGGCATGCTTCGACGAGGCAGCGGCGACCTCTTGGCGATCTCGCCGATCGACCCGAAGCCCGGTACCGCACTTCCCTCGCGGCTGGTGGAGGAAGGCCGCGCCGATTGACGGCGCTCTATCTGGACAGCTCAGCCTTCGTCAAGCTCCTGGTCCATGAGCCCGAGACGACGGCGCTGCGTGCCTACCTCGGCTCCGCCGATGGACGACTCGTCTCATCGTCGCTGCTCCGAACCGAGACGATCCGTGCACTCCGCGACCAGGAACGTGGGGCACTCGTCAACGCGCGAGAGGCCCTGCGACGCATCGACCTCGTGGCCATCGACGAGCGCATCCTCGACACCGCCGGAGTGCTCGACCCGGGCGTCCTGCGAACGCTCGACGCCATCCACATCGTGACCGCGCTGGCTATCGGAGACGATCTCGAGGTGATCGTCACATATGACCAGCGCATGGTCGCGGCGGCGCGACTGATCGGGGTTCCCAGCACCAGCCCGACCTGACCGAAGCGACGGATAAGCAACGAACGCTTCAATACGGCGACCATGCCACCGCGTCCTGCGCAGCGATCATCACCTGCGGCGACCGCGCTCGCCGCTCGCGTTGCCATCAAGATCGGCACCACGGTCCTCGACGAGCGGCGCCGTCGGGCCTGGACGACGCGAGACCTCGCCCAACGGGCACACGTCTCCGCTTCCACCGTCAACGCCATCGAGGCAGGCAGGCGCGTCTCGCTCGACGTGTATGCCTGCGTCGCTACCGCGCTCGGGCTCTCGATGGAGGTCGACTTCTCGAACCGGCGGCGTGGCCGCATGCGTACAGACGGCGACCTGGTGCACGCAGCGATGGGCGAGCACGAAGCCAGGCTGCTGTCGGGATTCGACTATCGCGTCGCCATCGACCACCCCTATCAGCACTATCAGTTCGCCGGGCGAGCCGACGTGCTGGCATGGTCAGAGCAGCATCGGGCCCTGCTGCACATCGAGAACCGCACCCGATTCCCGAACCTCCAGGACGCGGCCGGCAGCTTCAACGCCAAGTGCGAGTACCTGGCACCGGTGGTCGCCCGGCAGGCCGGCCTCAGGCCGTTCCGATCCGAGGTCCACGTGATCATGGCGCTGTGGTCGGCGGAGGTGCTTCACACGCTCCGCCTCCGGCAAGCCACCTTCCGCGCACTGTGCCCGGACAACGAGATGGGATTCCGAGGGTGGCTGCGGGGTCGATCCGCCCGCGACCGGCACATCGCGCACGATGCTGCTCCTCGACCTGTTCGCGACCGGACGGCAGCGACCGTTCATTGACCTTGAGGCGGCCGTCGCCGGAGCCAAGCCTCGAGTTCGCGGTTATGCGGAAGCCGCCAACCGGCTGAGTTCTCGGGGTGGGTCCATCACCCGGCGGTCCCCTCGATAGGCAGCTCCTCTTGGCCGGCATCGTGACCCTTGCGCCTCTCACGCAGCCGATATCCCAGATAGGTCGAACAAGCGGGCGTCGATCTGCCGACTGGAACTCCCTAGCCGTCGCCGGAGCGCTGCCTGTCCCGGTCTGCGTGCAGGTTGCCACTCGGCCTGGGACCCGGACCGAGGCGATTCCGAGGGACGGAGGCGTGCCGATCCTGCCCTGGCTCGGCTTTGGG
This sequence comes from uncultured Chloroflexia bacterium, assembly GCA_963764785.1. GTDB lineage: Bacteria > Chloroflexota > Limnocylindria > Limnocylindrales > CSP1-4 > JAFMJV01. The sequence goes on from CAVXTU010000001.1 coordinate 1,392,450, forward strand.
GCGCATCTTGTTCGGTCTATGTGGGAAGTTCGCCGCAAGAGGCCCGCGGCTCGCCGCAAAGGGCGCGCAGCACTTGGGTGTCGCCGCAGCGGACCGGTCCCGCGAGGTCGACGCTCCGATAGACTCGACCAAAGCGTCAGACAGGCGAGGGGAGTGCATTGACCGAGGCGGCCGACAGAACAGGGTCGGGGGCGGTGCGGCGCCCCACGGCGAGCAGCAAACCACCGGCGACCAGCAACACCGGTGAGCAGCGAGCCCCGGAGCAGCCACCCAACGCCAAGCAACCACCCAACACCAACCAGCCACCCAGGGACCGCGGCAAGACCGTCCACGGCGAGGTCGCCAACGCCGGCCACCGCGTGCTGGCCCCCGATGACGCCGAGGTGGAGGCCTACCTCGAAGTCGCGCTCGACGCACCGGCCCCCCAGCGCGTCCCCGAGGACGAGCGGCCCACCATCAGCAGGCCGCCGGAGCCGCCCGACAGCATCGCCGTGCTCGACTTCGGCAGCCAGTTCTCCCAGCTTATCGCCCGCCGCGTCCGGGAGCTGGATGTCTACGCCGAGCTGCTGCCCTACGACACCACCATCGAGGAGCTGGAGCGGCGCGAGGTCAAGGGCGTCATCCTCAGCGGCGGCCCCAAGTCGGTGTACGACGAGGGTGCGCCGCACCCCGACCCGGCCATCTGGTCCGGTCGCATCCCGGTGCTGGGCATCTGCTACGGCGCGCAGCTCATGGCCGTCGAGCTCGGCGGCGACGTGCTCCCGTCCGATCATCGCGAATACGGCCCGGCCAACATCTCCATCACTGACGGCGCCGACCGGCTGCTGACGAACCTCGGCGACGAGCAGCCCGTGTGGATGAGCCACGGCGATTCGATCACCCGGCTTCCTAGCGGCTTCACAGCCACCGCCCAGACCGACTCCACGCCATACGCCGGCCTGGCCGACCCGGCTCGTCACCTGTACGGCATCCAGTTCCACCCGGAGGTCGTGCACACGCCCCGTGGCAAGGATGTGCTGGCCAACTTCGTCCTGGGCATCGCCGGAGCGGAGTCCAACTGGACCTCGGCGAACTTCATCGAATCCACGGTCGACCGTATCCGCGAGCGCGTCGACGCCCATGCTGCCGCCACCGGCTCCGACGGCAAGGTGATCTGCGGGCTCTCGGGCGGCGTCGACTCGTCGGTCGCGGCGGCCCTGGTGCATCGAGCCGTAGGCGACCGGCTCACCTGCATCTACGTCGACCACGGCCTGATGCGCAAGCGCGAATTGGAGCTGCTGCGCGACACGTTCGAAGCCAACCTGGGCATGAACCTGGTGATGGTCGACGCGCGCGACCGCTTCCTGGCACGGCTGGCCGGGGTGGAGGATCCCGAGGAGAAGCGCCGCATCATCGGCGACGAGTTCATCCGTGTCTTCGAGGAGGAAGCAGCCAGACTGGGCCGCATCGACTTCCTCACCCAGGGCACGCTGTACCCCGATGTCATCGAGTCGACCGCACCTGAGACCAAGGCGGCCCAAAAGATCAAGACGCACCACAACGTCGGCGGGCTGCCCAGCGACCTGCGCTTCCAGCTCATCGAGCCGTTGCGCTACCTGTTCAAGGACGAGGTCCGCAGGGTCGGACTGGCGCTGGAGCTCCCGGAGCAGATGGTCATGCGGCAGCCGTTCCCCGGGCCCGGCCTGGCCATCCGCATCATCGGTGAGGTCACCCACGAGCGGCTCGACACGCTGCGCGAGGCCGACTGGATCGTCATCGATGAGATCAAGGCGGCGGGGCTGTATCGCAACGTCTGGCAGTCGTTCGCCATCCTCACCCCGGTCCGCAGCGTCGGCGTCATGGGCGACGGCCGCACGTACGCCAACGTGGTCGCCATCCGTGCCGTCACCAGCGAGGACGGCATGACCGCCGACTGGGCCAAGCTGCCCTACGACGTGCTGGGCAAGATCAGCGCCCGCATCGTCAACGAGGTCCCCGGCGTGAACCGAGTCGTCTACGACATCAGCAGCAAGCCACCTGCCACTATCGAGTGGGAGTGATCATCCCGGCCAGCCTGCCATGAGTGGGCGCACACCTTCGCCCGGTCCCTCATTCGCCCGTGCCGAGCCGCTTCGCCTGAAAGGACCCGGTGGCGCCCCCGGACTACGGGTGCGCCTGGGCATGAGCAAGCCCGCGATCATGGAGGACGGCTGGTGGATCTGCACCCTCTGGGCTGAGGATGACGAGGGGGTCATCGAGGCCCGGACCATCGCACCTGCTGCGGGCCCACCGCCGGTCCCGCCGCTTGCGGTGTTGGGTCCGACGCTCTCCAATGCCCTGATGGGGCTGCTGGACCAGGCGGATGGACGTCAGCTGATCCGCTTGCGCATGGCCGAGGCAGATGACGAGTCTGACCCGTGGCGCAGGCCCCTCATGATCATGACCGCCGTGCGCTGGGATCCCATCCGCTCGAGCACCATGCGCACCAACGAGCTGGTCGGGGAGTTGATGCGAGCATTTCGCCGAGCCGTGGACGTGGCCGGTGCGCCAGGCCGACTTGATTGACCGGTGCACGGCGGCCGATTGGTCGATGCGCTGCTACACTCGGCGCGCCGTGGGCGGCGTGTGTGCAGTCGCCATATCCCCAACAGAGGTTGAGTAGTCGTTCATGTTCGAGGACCTATTCGGCGGGCTAGAGACTTCGCTGACCGACTTTTTCGAGAGTCAGTTCTTCCAGATCGGAGTTCGGGTCCTCGTCATCTACATCATCCTCATCTGGCTGGCCAGCGCGTTCTGGGCGTATCGCGACATGCGGCTTCGCTCGGCCAGCGCCATCACGCCGTACGTCGCAGCAGCGACGATCATCATCTTTACCCCGATCTTCTTCCTGTTCGGGTTGCTGATCTACCGCATCGTCCGCCCCAAGGAGACCATCGCCGAGGTCAATGAACGAGCCCTCGCCGAGGAGGCGATGCTGGCCGAAGTGGCCACGCACGCGCAATGTGCCAACTGCTCTCGCCCCGTGCACGAGGATTGGATCATCTGTCCCACCTGCCGCAATCGGCTGCGCCGGGTGTGCCCCAACTGTGAGCACCTCATCGAGCTCGACTGGACGTTGTGCGCCTGGTGCGGCAAGGACTTCGAGCGAGCGGACACGCCCGGCACGACCCCGGCGTTCATGCCCTCAGCGCGACCGGCACCGCGGCTGCAAAGCACCACGCAACGCCCGCCTGCGCAGCAACCCCAGGCTCCGTCCCGGCCCCTGCCGCCGCCCCCGGCCCCGCCTGTCGGCGAAGGCACCAAGCCCAACCCCAAGCCGCCGACACTGCCGCAGAGTGCAGCATCCGGCTCGCAGCCACCATCCCCGGCACCGCGTAGCTCGGGGGCCTCGTCTTCGAAGCAGACATCCGGCTCATCGGGGACGACCGGATCCTCAGCGACGTCGCCAGCCTCGGGCAGCGCGCCTCCGACAGGGATCTAGTGGGTCGCACCTGACACCGTGACTGGCCCGGGGCCCAACGATGCCTCGTCGAGATCCGAAGATCCACGAACCCCTGACCCCGAGGCGCCGACGCCGTCTGACCCGGCCGCACCGCCGCCCCGTGGATCAAGACCTCTCGTGCCAGATGAGCCGTTAGCTCCCCTCCCGCAGGGCCCCCCCGGTGCTGGCATCTTCTCGCTGGAAGGCCGTCGTGCGCCCGGCCTCTACCTGGTCGCCTGGATCCTTTCGATCGGCGGGGCCGCGCTGGCTTTGCTGATCGGGCCGATGGCCGACTCGGACACGGCTCGTTTCGTCCTTGTCATGGCCGGTGCCGTGATGCTCACGCTGGGGCTCTCTGCGGCGGCCGGGTCACAGATCCTGGAGCGTCGCGACCGGCGTCCCGATCGGTATCGCGGGCCAGCGCCGCTGTTGGTCTTCTTCATCTACTTCTTCATCCTGGCGCTGCTCGGCCTGGTGCTCGCCAGGACCGGCCTGGCTGACTCGGACGCACCCCTGGGCTTCCTGACGGTGGGTTTCCTCCAGGTGCTGGGCTACGTGGTCGTGGTCTGGCTGTTCGCGGTCCGGACGGGTGCGCTTACGTGGCAACACATGGGCTGGCCCACGTGGCTGGGGCGTGGCCTGGGCCCCAACCTGCGCGCCATCGGCGTGGCCGTCGCAGCCGTGATACCCGCCACGTTCGTCATCCTCATGGTCAGTGGTGTCCTGGCCACGATCCTCGGGGTCGAGGCGCCCGACGTGCTGCCAACACCACAGGATTCAGTGGAGGCCCTGGCGGTGGCCGCAGGAGCCGCGCTGATCATCCCCATCGGCGAGGAACTGTTTTTCCGCGGCTTCACCTTGACGGCGTGGCTGCGCGACCTTGGCCCGCGCGCCGCGATCATCCGCAGCGCGGTGTTCTTCGCGCTCGTCCATATCGTCAACATCAGCACGACACAGTTCGGCGAAGGGCTCGGCCAGGCGCTACTCCAGACGACGGCCATCCTCCCGCTGGGCCTGCTGCTGGGCTGGCTCTTCGTGCGCTACGGCATGGCGGCGGCCATCGCTGGTCACGTGACCTACAACTCGCTGCTGTTGCTCCTTCTGCTGCTCAGCAGCTATCTGCCGCAGCCGGCCTAGGCCGGCGATCACAAGCGCTCGCCAATCGGCGGCGAAGGATCGGTGAAGCCGTCGTGGGTAGGCTTCGCGTCGCCTTCGGGACCGGATGGCGGGGGAATTGGCGGGCTCCGTCGTTCGGACCCGGAGGCGCCAGCAAGAACCCACTGATCCCGCCACGCGACGGAGCCACCGCATGTCCAGCGCGACCCAGCGCCCCAGACGCCATCGCGTCCGCGAGCTGCCATCAGCTGAGCGGCCACGCGAGCGCCTCAGCTCCCAGGGTGCTTCGGGACTGTCGTCCGCGGAGCTCATCGGCCTGCTCTGGGGAGCGGGTTCGCGCATGACTGTCGCATCGACCATCGCTGAGGATGCCCTGGTGCGTTGCGAGGGCCTGACCGGGCTGGCCTCGGCAAGCCTTCGTGAATTGGAGCGCGTTCCAGGTGTCGGGCCCGCTCGCGCAGCCCAGCTGACGGCTGCCTTCGAGCTGGGTCGCCGGGCGGTCATCGCCTGGCCGCCGGGTCGCTGGGCCATCCGGGGACCACGCGACCTGGCCACACGCCTGACCGCGGAGCTGGGTCATCTCGAGCGGGAAGAGCTACGCGTGATCCTGCTCGACACCCGCAATGGCGTCCTGGCCATGCCCTGTATCTATCGGGGCAACGTCTCGGCTGCGGTGGTACGGATCGGGGAGCTCTTCCGCGACGCAGTCCGACTCCATGCCGCGCGCCTGGTCCTGGTGCACAACCATCCTTCAGGAGACCCTACGCCCAGTCCGGATGACCTGCACATGACCGCGGAGGCTGTGGCGGCAGGTCGACTGCTGGACATCGCGGTCCTGGACCACCTCGTCATCGGGCACGGCAGCTGGGTCAGCCTGCGCGATCGGGGTGTCGTCTTCGAGCACCACTAGCGGCCCTGCCCCTTGGCGGCAGGGCCGGCGGCTATCGGAATCGGACAGGCCCCGCGTATACTCACCGGCACTGGAGTCGAGAGTCGAGGAGGGCTCTCTTCTTGGGTCGCCGTGGCCCACTCCGGATCGGCACGCTACCCCTGGCCGTGGGGGCATCTGCGGTCCGCCGGAGCCGCTCGTCTCGTGGTCCATACGCGGCCACCGCTGGAGGATGTCTGTCGCGAGATGATCGATGCATTCTTCGGTGCGTTCTCCCGCGACATCGGGATGGACCTCGGAACGGCCAACACGCTCGTGCATGTGCGTGGCCGGGGCATCGTCATCAGCGAACCCAGCATCGTCGCGGTCGACAGCAAGAGCCACAAGGTCATCGAGATCGGTGCCGAGGCCAAGCGCATGGTCGGACGTACGCCCCCGAACATCACGGTCGTGCACCCACTGCGTGACGGCGTCATCAGTGATTTCGATGTCACCGAACAGATGATCAAGTACTTCGTGGGACGGGTCCACGACCGCGTTGGGTTGGTGCCGCGACCGCGCATGCTGCTGGGCATCCCCAGCGGCGTCACCGAGGTGGAGCGCCGTGCCGTGCGGGACGCCGCCCTCAACGCCGGGGCGCGTTGGGCCCGACTCATCGAGGAGCCCATGGCGGCGGCCATCGGTGCCGGCCTGCCCATCAGTGAGCCCAGCGGCAACCTCATCGTCGACATCGGCGGCGGCACCACCGAGGTCGCGGTCATCTCGCTCGGGGGCATCGTCACCAGCCGCAGCGTTCGCGTCGGGGGCGATGAGCTCGATGAGGACGTTGCCGCCTACGCCCGCCGTGAGTACAACCTGCTGATCGGCGAGCGCACGGCGGAAGACATCAAGATCGCCATCGGCTCGGCCTACCCCGGTCCGCACGACCAGCAACATGTGACCATGCGCGGTCGCGACTTGCTGACCGGTCTGCCGCGGTTCGTCGAGATCACGGCCGAGCAGGTTCGCGAGGCCGTCGATGCCTCGCTGGCCCAGATCGTGAGCACCATCAAGGATGCCATCGAGGAGACGCCACCAGAGCTGGTCGCCGACATCGTCGACCAGGGCATCGTGCTCGCTGGCGGCGGTGCACTCTTGCAGGGGCTTGACCGACGGATCGCCGAGGCGACGCAGATGCCCGTCCACGTGGCCGACGACCCGCTGACGTGCGTGGCGCGCGGCACCGGCATCGTGCTGGAGTCCATCGACGACCCCTTCATGGAGCGGGCCCTGGTGGCTGAGACGTATTCGAGGCCACTGCGATGAACCGGGGACCCTGGTCATGCTGAACGATCGTGTCGCGCGTCGCCGGCTCTTCGCCTTTGCGGTGCTGGTCGGCCTGTGTCTGGTCATGTTGGTGGTCAGTGGCAGCGCACCGGTCCGGGAGCTGCGACGTGGCGTGCTCTTCGCGGTCTCGCCGATGCAGGACACCCTGGCCGACGGGACCCGTTCGGTCACTGCCGTGCTGGGGGCGTTCAGTGAGGTGGATTCCCTGCGTCGGGAGAACGACGAACTACGCAGCAGCGTCGCGCGCATGGAGGAGCAGATCGCCACGCTCGAAGCGGTCAAGGAGGAGAACAAGTCGCCTCAGCAAGCTCCTGAAGGTGAAGCAGAGCCTGGACCACGAGACCGTGGCGGCTGAGGTCACGTCGTACATCGCGACCCAGTCCGAGCGTGTGGTGACCCTCGACCGGGGCACGGATGCCGGCATTCCCAACGGCGCTCCGGTTCTCTCCGAGGGCGGCGCCCTGGCCGGCCGCGTCATCGACGTCGGCCAGGGCTGGGCACAGGTGATGCTGCTGAGCGATCCGCGCATGAACGTGGCCGGCTTCGATCCGCGAACCAAGGCCACCGGTGACATCAACGGGCGACTTGATTCGCCCCTGGAGATGATCAATGTCCAGCGTACCGACGAGGTCCAGGCGCTGGACAAGATCGTGACCCTGGGGGCCCGAGTGGGCAAGCGGTTCCGTTCACCGTATCCCAGCCGGTTGCTGATCGGCCGTGTGCTGGATGTTCGAGAGGAGCCGGGCGAGATCGTCAAGACGGCGCTGGTCCAGCCGGCGGCCGACCTGGAGCATCTCCAGCAGGTCCTGGTCATCATCGACCAGGAGCTCCCCGGACAGAAGGGTGAAGTCCCACCGGCGGAGACCGAGGAGTCGTGAGCACCTCCCGCTGCGAATGCTCCGGCCGAACATGTTGACCGCACGCACCGCCGGAGGTCGCCGGCGGACGTTGGGACCATCCGGGAATCGGGGCGGTGACCTTGTCGGTATGGCCGGTGTCGCGGCGCACCCCGAACCTAGGCTGGAAATGCCGAACCTGCCTCGCTCCGTCGGTCAGCCCCCCCGTGCTCATCGGCAGGATCGGCGTCGCGAGCTGGCACGCGGGCTGGCCATCGTGGTCGCCGTCATCGCGCTCCTGCTCACCAGCTCGGCACTCAACTGGGTCACGCAGGCCGCGGCCGCCGCGGATGCTCCCAAGAAGGCCGTCATCGTCTCGGGACCCGTGCACAGCCTGACCTCGAAGTACAAGGGCTATGCCAAGGCCATCGCCGATGCCGCCGAAGCGCGGGGCATGGACGTCAAGCGAGTCTTCCACCCCAACGCGCCAGCGTCTCGCGTCAAGCGGCTGGCCAACGGCGCCGACCTCTTCGTCTATGTCGGGCACGGCAACGGCTGGCCCAGCAGCTTCGGCCCGTTCCAGGAGGACACCAAGAACGGCCTCGGGCTCGATCCCGAGGATCCCAAGAAGCGCAGCCCCAGCACGGTCGTCTACAAGGGCGCCAACTGGCTGCGCGAGAACATCACGTTGGCTCCCAATGCGGTCGTCATCCTGTCGCACCTCTCGTACGCATCCGGCAATGCCTCGTCGGGCATGCCCATCCCCACGCGCAACGTCGCGGTGCAGCGAGTGGATAACTTCGCCAACGGCTTCCTCGCCTGTGGCGCACAGGTGGTCTGGGCGCTGGGCTGGCAGCCCGGTGCCGACATCGTCGATGCCCTCTTCGACGAGGACGCCACCATGGATGCCATCTTCATGACCCGTTATCGCAGCGGGGTCAACCCGCTGAACGGCTGGATCGGCCAGGACCCGGCTACTACGAGTCCGAGCGAACGCCGGGTGCCAGCGTCCACATCGACCCCGATCCCTCGTACGGCTACCTCCGCGGGCTCACCGGAAACCTCGATTTCAGCAGCACCGAGTGGCGCGATGCGCAAGCCCCGCCGCCGGACGTCGAGGCACCCGTCATCAGCGGTGTCAGCGCCACCCAATCAGCCGCCACGGTCGCCACGTCGGGCGCTGACGCTCCTGTCTTCACCCCCAACGGCGACGGCATCAGCGACAGCATCGTCATCAACCATCGACTCTCCGAGAGCGCCTTCGTGGAGATGAAGGTCAGGAAGGGCGGCAACGTGGTACGCCGGACCTCCACGTGGTCCTTGAAGGGCAAGGGCAAGACCAGCTGGGATGGAAGGCGCGACGATGGTGCCCTGGTGGGTGAAGGTCGATTCAAGATCTTCCTCACGCCCGTCGATCGTGCTGGCAACCGGGGCGAGTCAGCCGAGGTCGACGTTACCGTTCTCAACTCCATGAAGAGGCCGACGGTCAATCCGGCGCTGTTCTACCCGAACGACGGTGATGAGCTGGCGCAGAAGACAGCCCTCAAGGCGCGGCTGACCCGTACTGCCACGGCCAGCTGGATCATCCGAGACGCCACGGGCGCGATCGTCCGCCACGGCATCGACGGCGTCGATCTCGAACCCGGCGACGTGCGCTTCGTGTGGGACGGCACCGACGATGGCGGCGCCCAGGTTCCCGAGGGCCGCTATACGGCGCGTATCCGTGTGACCCGTCCGCAGGGCTCATATGCGCACGACGTCGGGGTCTACCTGATGCCGTTCAAGATGCGTAGTCCGACCTGGAAGGTATCGCGCGGACAGAGCGTGACGCTGACCTTCGAATCAGCTGAGCCCATCAAGGGCAAACCCACCATCACCGCCAACCAGCCAGGCGTCAGGAAGTACCAGCTCAAGGTCAACAAGTCGAGCCCGACCACGTTCAAGGCCCGTCTGGTCACGCGCAAGGGGGGCACGACCGGGCCCATGAAGATCCGCGTCGTGGGCGTCGATCAGGGTGGCGGTACGCAGTCCAAGGTCTTCACCATGAAGGTGCGCTGACGACTGCGATGGTGTACCTGTCCAGCCCCGATAGACTGGAACGATGACCGAGCACGCGGACACCGAGCCGTACGCAGGGACCTGGGTGGTGCTGCCTACCTACAACGAGGCGGAGAACCTGCCGGGCATCTCGGAGGCGATCCTTGGGGCCTTGCCAGGGGCTCGACTCCTCGTCGTCGACGACTCGTCCCCTGACGGGACCGGGAGGCTGGCAGATGACCTGGCGGCCGAAGATGCCCGGATCGCGGTCAAGCACCGCGTCGCCAAGGAAGGACTGGGCAAGGCCTATATCGACGGCTTCGCGGTGGCCCTCGACGGAGGCGCGCGACAGGTCATCCAGATGGACGCCGACTGGTCGCACTCGCCGGACTACCTGCCGGCCATGATGGCGGCCATCGACGACGGCGCCGACCTGGTCATCGGCTCGCGCTATGCCAAGGGCGGCGGTGTTCGCGACTGGGGCATCCTTCGGCGCATCGTGTCGCGGGGTGGCTCGCTTTTCGCCAGGCTGGTGTTGCGCCTCGGCCCGAATGATCTCACGGGTGGCTTCAAGGCCTGGCGGCGGGCAGCCCTGGCAGCCATCGATTGGGACCGGGTCCACTCCGGCGGATACGTCTTCCAGATCGAGACGACCTACCTGGCCAGTCGTGCTGGGGCCACGGTGCGGGAGGTCCCTATCGTGTTCCAGGACCGCCAGGTGGGCACCAGCAAGATGTCGAAATCCATCATCATCGAGGCGCTGGTGGTGGTCTTGCAGCTGCGCTGGGACGAGCTGCGCGGCAGGGGACCCGACTCGAGGATCGCCGCAGAGCCTCCGTCAGCTGTGGACGGGATCGATCACTAGGCCCCTTGGCCTGCTCACATATGGCGTCCGCGGTAGGCTGGGAGTCGTCCCGACGCCCACGTCCGACGCCCACGGGGCATATCCAGGAGTCTCCTTACCGTGATCGCCGACGCGCCCCGGCCGGGCCGGCTGAATATCACTATCGTCGCCGCCAACCCCTTCGAGTTCGATTCGCGATTCCTGCGCTCGGCAACCTCCCTGGCCGCGGACGGTCACCGTCTTCGCATCCTGGGCTGGTCAGCGCCAGGGCTGCCCCGCCAGGAAGAGCTGGCGCCGGGCGTCCAACTGACGCGTCTCGACATCGATCGTCGGATCGCGGCTGGCCTGCGGCCGCTGCCGCGCGGGGTCCAGAGCGCCGTCTGCAGGTTGATCCGCCTGGATCCCGATGCGCAGGTCCTGCCGCCTGATCCTCCCAGGGGCATCGACCGCATCCTCCATCCGCTGCGCCGCACGCTGGAGGTCATCGCCAACGCACGGCGAGCGGGACCATGGGCCGACGTCGTCGTCGAGACCGCGCCGGAGACCGATGTGTTCCACGCACAATCACTCGTCGTCCTGCCGGTGGTGCGCGACGCTGCCAGACGACTTGCAGCCCGGTTCGTCTACGACGTCGCCGACTACCACACCGAGGCCGCCCGACTGGCGCGCATGCCGTGGGTCGTGCGTGAGGTCGTTCGCCGCCGCGAGCGCGACTGGGCGCGGGACGGGTCGGCCTTCCTCGCGGTGAGCGATCCCGTGGCTGACCTGGTGGTGCGGCGGTGGGGCGTGCCGCGGCCCACCGTCCTGTGGAACTGCCCGCCGGCCTGGCGGCCCGACGAGCCTGGCATCGTCGAGTCCGATCGCATCCGTGAGGTTACCGGTATCGAGTCCGAACGGCCCATCATCCTGTACCAGGGCGGTTTCTCGATCGATCGCGGCGTGGAGGAGCTGGTGGCGTCTGCGACCATGCCGCGGCTCATGGAGCTGGGGGCGGCCGTCGTGTTCATGGGCTACGGGCGGCTTGAGACGTTCATCGCCGAGGCCGCTGCCGAGCACCCGGGCCGCATCTACCTGCTGCCTGCCGTCCGGCCGGATGACCTCATGCCGTGGACCGCCAGTGCTGACCTATCCTTCGTCGGGCAGCCCCCTCGTACACTGAACCAGAAGATGAACCTACCCAACAAGCTCTTCGAATCGATCATGGCCGGCCTGCCGGTCGTGGTCAGCGAGGGCAACGAGCAATGTCGCCTCACCCGCGATGAGGGGATCGGTGTGTGTGTCGATATCGATGACCCCACCGCCATCGCGGCCGCCTGCGCCGACCTGCTGTCCGCGCCGCTCCATGAGCGCCGCGCGTTGCGCGCCCACTGTCGCCAGGTGGCGCTGGACAGATACACCTGGGACCACACCGCGGTCGGGGATCATCGAGCTGTATCGCGACCTGGCTCGGGATGGGGTGGCCGCATGAAGCATTGGGCGTCCCGTCTGCTGGCGACGAGCCTCGCGGTGCTGGTGCTGGCGGGCGTGGGTATCACCGACGCCGTGGCGGCCGACGGCAGCTCACTCGTCCCTGCCTCCCAGCTGGACGAACGTCCGTGGCGTGGGATCGCGCTCGTATCGGTGGGCAACCGCGTCGTGTGTACCGGTTTCGTGGTCGGTCGGCGCAAGGTCGTGACCGCGGGGCACTGCCTGGCCCGGGATGCGTCCAGCGGGAACTTCAGGTTCCGCACGGGACTGCCGGGCAACATCCGTATCCTGCGGTCGTACAGTCAGGTGGCCGGAGGACCGCGATTCCGCACCTGTCGCGTTGCCAAGGCCTGGGCACACCCCAAGTTCATCAAGCGAGATTCATCGGACCGCGTGTTCGGGAGTCGTGGTCATGACTACGCCGTGCTGACCACCGTCCCGGGCTGCAGCTACCCCAACAACGCGATCATGCGCCTGTGGCCCACGGTGCCATTCGACGGCAACCTCCGGGTGGGCCAGCGCTCCAAGCTGGCGGGCTATCCGTCGGACCCCCGGGTCGCCAGCATGAACGGGCTGAACATGTGGAAGAGCGTGGGCAAGCTCCAGCCCACCGGATCCGATACGCGCCTGCTCAACACCTCGGGTGTCGTCGCCCAGGGCATGAGCGGCGGGCCGGTGTGGCGCTCGTTCGGCCAGTCATCTCCATGCGGTCGGTCGCAGTGCGTGATCGGATCCTCACGGAGTGCGAGGTCAACAGCCGAGGCTTGTGCCAGGGTGGCGATAGCCCGCGCCGCGCTGTGCGCATCACACCCGGCGTGAAGAAGACGATCAAGAAGCACTGACGCGGTCGGTCAGGTCCGGCCCGACGCCTTCGAGGCGCCAGGGCACGCTCGCCTAGATGCGCAGGATCTCTGCAGTGACCTCGTCGGCGATGGCCTCGAAATTCGGCTCCCGGCGTTGGCGCTTCAGGATGTGGATATCCTCGGCCCGCTCCAGCACCTGCATGCGACCGCTGGACACCAATTCGCGGTCGACCGCACCGAGCTGACCGGCGAAGGTCGTCCAGGTCGGCACGCCCAGGACCGCAGCCTCGCGATTCATCGTGCCGCCGGCGCTGATGACAGCGTCCGCGGCCCACACCAGGGACGGTCCATCGACCGGTCGATCGGGGACGATGACACCGGCAGCGTCCCCGAATGACGCCGCCTGTTCGACGGTCCGTGGCAGGAGCACGACCTGCGCATCGCTGTCGAGGATGCGGTGCAGTACGTCATCGAACAGGGTGTTCTCGATGCCGCGGTGATAGAGGCTCATGGTGGCCGGCGGTCGCAGCACCACGATGGTTCGCTCCCGATCCAGCCCCAGCTCCCCGTAGACGCTGTCGTCGGGCGCGAAGTCGGCCAGCGCGACTTGTTCCTTGAGGCCGGGGTAGGGCCGAAAGCGCCGTTCATCGAGGCCGAAACCCGACAGTGCCGAGTAGGGGATGACATCGGGTGTCATGACCTTGCTGGCGAGCCGGAAGTTGATGCGATGCATGCCCGCGGCGCCTTCGTAGTCATGCAGGACCGTGCTGTGCAGCCGTAGCGCACGCGCCGCGACCGCCAGGTCGTTGGATCCGTGGCTGACCGCCTGGGTGATGCCCCGACCACGCCCGAAGCGGACCATCAAGGCCGTTCGCCGTACCAGGCCCACGCCCTTGCCGGCGATCGACGCGCCGCCATGGCGCCCGATGACGGTATGCGCGATGCCGTATCGCTCCAGCAGGCCCAGCGTCTGCGCGAAGTCGCGGGCGGTCACGACCGTCTCCACGCCAGCCTCGTCGAGACGCCGCAGGATGGGCCGGAAGAAGAGGACGTGCGGCGAGTTGGTGAGGTCGATCCAGACCTTGCGTCCCGATCCCCCGGAGGGCTCGACATGGCGCGGTTCGGCGGTCCCGACCGTCATGTCGGTGTCATGCTGGTGGGTCACTGCCGGCCGACTCTAGCATCAGCCGCGCCCTCCTCTCCGGTCGTGGCATCCTTGGCCATATGCCCGCACTCATCCACGTCGTCGGCGCAAGGCCGAACTTCATCAAGGCGGCGCCCGTGATCGCGGCGCTGGCCGCGGCGAACGTGCCACAGCAGGTCATCCACACCGGTCAGCACTACGACGCCAGGATGTCCGACGTCTTCTTCGACCAGCTGGGCCTGCCTCAGCCGGATATCAACCTGGGTGTTGGCTCAGGCAGCCACGCAGAGCAGACCGCGGCACTGCTGGTGGCTCTCGAGACGGCGTTCAACGAGGCGCAGCCAGAACGAGTCATCGTCTACGGGGACGTGAACTCGACGCTGGCCGCTGCGCTCGTCTGCGCCAAGCTGCTCATCCCTGTCGCTCACGTCGAGGCGGGCCTGCGCTCATTCGATGCCAGCATGCCCGAAGAGGTCAATCGCCGGGTCACGGACCTGCTCAGCGACCCGCTGTTCGTGACCGCCCCCGAGGGCGAGCAGAACCTCGCAGCGGAAGGCGTCAGGGGTGACCGCGTGGTCTTCGTCGGCAACCCCATGATCGACACGCTGCTCGCGAACCTTGAGCGCTTTGACCCCGAGCCGGTCATGTCCGGGCTCGGTATCAGCGCACCCTACGGCGTGGCCACGCTGCATCGGCCGGCCAATGTCGACACGCCGCAGGCGGCGGGAGCCCTGGTCGGCGCCCTTCGGGATGCCGCGGAGCGTCTGCCCATCGTGTTGCCGCTGCATCCCCGTGGTCGCACGAACCTCGCCGACGCCGGTCTTGGGGACGTCCCCCGGCTGACCGTGGTCGACCCCCTCGGATATGTCGAGTTCCTCTCGCTGGTCCGCGGTGCGGCCGTGGTCATCACTGACTCTGGCGGGATCCAGGAAGAGACCACCATGCTCGATGTGCCCTGCCTGACGCTTCGTCCCAACACCGAGCGGCCGATCACCTTGACCGCGGGGACCAACCGCCTGGTATCGCCGGCCACGCTCGGGTCGGCCCTCGACGGGGCACTGGCGGGCGCACAGGCGCGTTTGGGGGCTGGACCGCCGGGCTGGGACGGGCACGCCGGCGAGCGCATCGCGGCTCACCTCGTGGCTCTGGCACAGGCGACGCCGCCGGCACCTGACCATGAGTAGGCCCGTCCGTGCCATGCTCATGCCGACCTACGCGTGGAACCCCTATCTCCGGATGCTCGCAGCAGAGCTGACCGCCGGTGGCTTGCCATCCGCGGTGGTCAGTGAATGGCCCAGGCGAACGCCGATCCTGGGTGCCTGGCGAGCCCAGGGACGGCCCGGCGTGGTGCATCTCCACTGGGTCCACGACTTCCTGGGCGGCAGCAAGGGCAGGCCCACCCGCCGCAACGTGTACTGGTTCGACTGGCAGCTGCGCGTGCTCAAGGCAGCAGGCGTGCGCCTCATCTGGACGGTGCACAACCTGCATGGGCACGAGGCCAAGGGAGACGTCCACGATCGCGATGCCCATCGCCGGCTCATCGAGCACGCTGACGCCATCATCCTGCACTGTGAATATGCGCGCGAGGCGCTCATCGAGATGTATCAGCCGAGTGACGCTGCCCGCGGCCGCCTGCATGTCCTGGCGCATGGCAACTACGTCGACCACTATGACGTCGACGCTGACGCGGCCCAGGCGCGGGAGGCGCTGGGACTCCCGCGTCCCGGACGGGTCTTCGCCTTCGTGGGTGCCATCCGTGGGTACAAGAACGTGGGCGAGCTGCTTGACGCCTTCTCCGGGGTAGCGGAGCTGGGTCCGGATGACCGCCTGCTGATCTGTGGCAAGCCCCTGCCCAAACGCCTGGGGCGAGAGCTCGAGGAGCGTGCCGTGGCGGACCACCGCATCATCCTCAAGCTTGATCGCATCCCCGAGGACGAGCTGTCAGGCATCCTCCGTGCGGCCGATGCAGCCGTGCTGCCGTTCCGCGACATCCTGACCTCCGGCAGCGCCATCCTGGCCATGAGCCATGGACGGCCAGTCATCGCTCCGGCCATGGGCTGCCTGCCCGGCACCTTGCCGGCGGATGCCACCATCCTGTATGACCCCGACACCGTCAACGCGCTTCGCGATGCGCTGCGCCTGGCTGCGACCGCGGATCTGGCCGCCATGGGCATGCGGGCTCGCGCCTGGGCCGACACCGTCGCCTGGGGTCCCATCGCCGCAGAGACGGCCAGGCTATACCGCGGTGAGTAGCGCCTAGGAGATTGCGGGACCGCCGCTGCGTTCGGCTGCGATCTCGGACAGTCGGACGTAGACCTCCTCGACGGCAGCCGGCAGTTCCAGGTCCGCCTCGTCGGAGCTCCGCAGGGCCGACTCGAAGAAGTCCTGGCCGGGCGGCGGCGGGTGCAGGCCCAGCTCGTCGATGAGCCGTGCCAGTCGCTCCTGGTAGCGATCGGTGGGCAAGTCGAAGTCGATGATCGGAAAGCCGTGTGCCTCGTGGAGTCGAAGCAGGCGTTCGTTATACGCCAGCCATAGTCCCAGCCACTCGTCAAGCGAGTCGGACACGGCCTGACGGGCACCGGCACGCCGCTCCAGCGACCGTGCCACAGCGATGGGGTGGCGGATGGTGGCCACCATCCGCATGTCCGGGATGGCCTCGAGCCAACCGTCCACCAGGAGCACGGTCCGTGGATCCTTGAAACCCCAGTGGCGCTGCTCCGATCGGCTACGGATGAACTGGTCGCGGACGCGACGTTGCTCGGCGTTCCAGGAGACATGCTCCGGCGGATGGTCCCAGCTGCCGCCGTTGCCCAGTAGCACGTCTTCGTGCAACCGCATCAGGATCTTGGACTCCCGGTTTCCCTTGGCATTCCATCTGCCTTTGCCAGCGACATCGTGGTCGCCGAGGTACAGGCCGGCCTGCTCGAGGCTCCCGGCAAGGCTGCTGGTGCCGCTGCGATGCATGCCCAGGATGGCCAGCACGTCCTGTCCCTGGAGTCTCACCAGCGACCTGCGTGCCTTGTGTTCGAGACGTTGTAGCAGGGAGTGGGAGCGTGTCATCGAGCGTGATCAGGCGAGGTCGACATCGTGTCGGACCCTAGCATCAGGCGTCGTCGACCGCGTGCGCAGACGGCGACCAACGGTGCCTCGCGCTGAGCCCGAGAGTATTGCCCGGGACGTCTCAGGTGGTCGAGGAAGAGCCTCCGCCTGAAGCCGACACGGTCGACATGGGGGCCAGGGTCGTCTCGACCGCGGCCGAGGCACGGACGACGAGGACCGAACACGGCGCGTGCGCCAGGACATTCCGGGCGACGCTGCCGAGCATGGCGCGTCTGACTCCGGTGATGCCCCGCGTCCCCATGATGATGAGGTCTGCATCCCACGCCCCGGCCGCCGCGATGATCTCGGCGGCGGGATCGCCCTTCCGGCGCATGGACTCGGCGTCGATGCCGTGGTCGCTGATGCGACCTGTCCAATCCGTCGCGACGCGTTCGTGGCAGTCATGCGACCGCCCGACGATATCGTCGAAGGCGTCGACCGTATCGGGAACGGCCATCTCGCGCAGTCCCGTCCACCATGGAGGCTGCATCGGGGCGACGCTGATCACGAGCACCTTGGTGCCAGAGAAGATGCTCCAGTCCGTGATGAGGCGCGCCGCGCCCGCGGCCGATTTCAGACCCATCGACTGCGAGGGCCACCCTGGCCATGCTGGCCGTTCGAGCCACCAGCACGGGTCGGTCGGCGTGATCGATGATCTCTGCGGAGACAGAACCGAGGAGCATGGTCTCGATGGTGCTGTGGCCGCGGCTCCCGACCACGATCAGGTCCGCGTCGGTCATGCGTGCCCGATCGAGGATGGCCACGGCGGGCCGGCCCGAGAGGACAGCCGTCTCGACGCGACGGGCCGGACTGGCCAGGTGTGTCCTGGCTGCGTGGACCAAGTCCCGGGAATGCCGCTGGAACTCGGCATCGACCTGCATCGCATTTCGTGTCGCGTCGGAGGTCCAGGTGAGGGCCGACAGGGCCCACGGGCCCGCGGCCACCGGCGCGACGGGTTGGACCACCGTGACGATGTCGATCGTCGTGTCCGCAGGCCAATCCACGCCACTCACCAGGGCGAGCGACTCCGCTGACGCCTCCGAACCGTCGACGGCTACCAGGACGCGCATCGGCATATCAGGCTTCTCCATCGGACCACCTCGGCAGCACTCGCCTCGTCGGTACCTGGAACGAGTGTCGTCTCCCGCGTGCGCGACCACCAGTGGATTTCGGACTGCCCAGCCGGGCCGATCGGCCCGTTGTACGCAGGGATGGCAGAATCCTCGGGTCGTGAGCTCACCCCGAATCCTGTTCCGACCTGCCCCATGAAGTCGTCGTCCGACCCCACCACGCCGCTGACCGTGGAGTCATACAAGGACGCCGTGGTCGTGCCGACGACCTCGTTTCCCCGCCCCAAGCGCAAGAATGCGATGAAGATGGGCGTCGTCGATCGGCGGGGCCGGGTCGTCCGGCTGAGCCAGCTGTGGCGCAGCTACGGCCGCATGGGCTTTCCGCCGGACATCACCTCGACCTCGCGCAGCGATGGCCGTGAGGTCATCTACGTCGGCCACCTGCCGCCCCACTTCGGCCACTTCATCCTGGAAGGGCTTTCCCGCCTGTGGTTCGCGGCCCAGCATCCGGAGTTGCCGATCGTCTGGGCCTGCCGCTCGGAGGAGCCGGCAACCGGATACACCCGCTGGCAGCGGCAGCTACTCGAGGTGTTGGGCGTCGAGAATGAACCTATCTTCCTGGCCGAACCATGGCGCTTCGCCAAGGTGCATGTGCCCGAGGCCGGCTACCGCATCAAGGACTACTTCTCGGAGCAGCTGGCGCGTTTCCTGGCGGTGTATCCCGCGCGCCAGCGGGAGCCCGGTGCGAAGATCTGGCTGTCGCGAGCAGGTGTCGGATCCGAGCATGGCTCGGTCTACGCGACCCGTCTCGACGAGCAGCTCGCTGAGCATGGCTGGGGTGTCATCCATCCGGAACGCCTGCCCATCAGCAAGCAGCTCGAGTTGCTGGCGACGGCGTCACGCGTTGCCGCCGAGGAAGGTTCGGCATTGCATCTGGTGGTCCTGCTGGCCGATGTCTCTGGCCTCGAGGTGGATGTCCTGTGCCGGCGGCCCGATCGGTCCAGCGGCGGCCTGAATGCCAACTACCTGACCATCGCAGCCGCTCGCGGCTTCACCCAGCGGCTCCATGTCATCCCCGAGGAGCTCGTGCTGGGCGAAGATTCGGGGCACGTCACCAAGGTCTCGACCACGCTCGCCGGCCACCTCGAAGCCCTGGGCATCCCGCGCGCTGAGGACGGCGAGGCGCAGGCGCGACCGGCGGCCGCAGTGGTCGCCGAGCTGACGCATGGCGCGGATGCCTACCTGGAGCTGGGGACTGGTCGCGACGGCCTCTACGACGCCGTGGATGCCCGATTGCGGCATGTCGTCCGTCCCAGCTTCCGAAGCGATCCGCGCGTCAACGCCACGCCGGGCCTGCAACGGTTCGAGATGCCCTTCGACGAATTCTTCGAGTACGACCTGACGGACGGCCTGCGCTACGACGTCATCGTCCTGGATGGCTTCCGGAGCAGCACTGAGCTGGAGCAGTGGTACGGGGCCAGCGCTACCCGTGCACATGGCGGTACCACGTGGATCCTCCTCGCCCGGAGCCACGTCCTGAAGCCGTTGGAGGTGTCGATGACGCCTCGGTCACGACTCGTCAGCACGGACGAAGGGCCGTGCCTCGTCGTCGAGGGCAGCCTGGCGACGTCTACGCCCTAGTCGACTTCTTGGGCCTCGGCCGTGGTTTGGGCTTGGCCGCCGCTGTGCCATCGGTCGCCGCGGTGGTTTCGACCACCCGGTCGCTGACCTCCAGCTTGGTTCCGTCGTCGGCGGCACGTTCCAACTCGGCGGCCTCCTCCTCCTTGCCTTCCAACAGCTCCCCCAGGGTCCCGTCCTTGCGCGCCTTGTTGAGGTCGACGACGTCCACCTTGCCGTGCTTGATGAGCTGCTTCGCCTTGCGCTTCTGCTTCTGACGCTTCTCGGAATCATGTTCGTGCATGTCGGCGATCTCCTCGGGGTCGCCCTCGGCCACGATCTGGCCCTTGTCGAGCAGGATGGCGCGGGTGCAGAATGCCGTGATCCAGCTCATGTCGTGGGTGACCATGACCACCGCCTTGGCCGTCTTGAGGACCTCCGAGATACGCTCGCGCGACTTCTGCTTGAACTTGTTGTCGCCGGTCTGGAGGACCTCATCGAGCAGCAGGATGTCGGGGTCCACGGCAGTGGCGATGGAGAAACCGACGCGGGCGCGCATGCCCGACGAGTAGGTCTTCATCGGCGCATCGATGAAGGCGCCGATGTTGGCGAAATTGATGATCCCTGGCGTGATGTCTGCCATGACCCTGTGGTCGATACCCATGAGCGCGCCGGCGAGGGCGATGTTCTCGCGGCCCGAGAGCTCCGAATCGAACCCGGCCTGCAGGCTCAGCAGCGTGGAGACGTGCCCGTTGACCTCGACCACTCCCTCCGAGGGTTGGACGATCCCGGCCAGTGCCAGCAGCATCGTGGATTTGCCCGAGCCGTTGGGCCCGATGATGCCCACGGCCTCGCCGCGATTGACCGTGAAGTCAACGCCCCGCAGCGCCCAGAAGTGGCCCCGGTTGCGGCGCCGCGGGTCAAGCAGGTTGGCGAAGGTGGTCCGCAGCTTGGTGCTCTTGGTGAAGTTCAGGTTGTAGCGGATACCCAGGTTCTCGGCGCGGATAGCCATCTCGCCGATCGGAGCGGCCACGCGCAGGCCGAATTCCCGGGGATCGGGCGCCTCATTCTCGGCCTCGGCGATGGACCGGAGCGCCGCTTCATCCAGGCGGTGGTCGGTCCGTGAGTCGTAGCGCTCCTCGACCTGTCCCCGGCGGACGTAGCGTGGATCCCGGGGCATCAGAGGACCTTCGCGAAGGCCGGCTCAGCCCGCTTGAAGACGATCGTGCCGATGATGGTGAAGACGACGCCGACCGCCAGGATGACCGCCAGCACGGTGAAGTTCGGATGGGTCGCGGGGGTCCAGTCCAGGACGCGTCGGCCGGTCTCGGGGTCCAGGTGGGCGCCGAGGTTGCCGTAGATGATCTTGCGGTACGTCTCGAGCAGGAGCGAGACAGGATTCAGTGAGATCGCGTTGAAGAGGACCCCATCGGGCAGTCCCAGGCCGCGCTCCACCGAAGCCAGACCGACTTCCAGGCGCTGCCCTCGGCCGGCCACCTCCATGAATGACCACAGGATCGGCGAGACCCAGAACAGCAGGCGCATGAAATGGCCGATGACGATACCGACGTCGCGATAGAACACGGTGACCGCCGAGATCATGAAGGCCCATCCGAGGACGAAGATGTACTGCACCACGGCGACGAGCGGGACCCACACGATCTGCCACGTGACATGGGCGTTGTAGAAGACGAACCATACGAACAACAGCACGGCCATCCCGAACAGGAAACTCACGATCTGCGAGAGCGTGTTGGTGACCGGCAGGATGATCTTGGGGAAGAGGATCTGCTTGATCAGCCCCTCCTTGGCGATGACCGCGTTGGTCGAGCTGCCGATGGTGGCGGTGAACCACTTGAAGGGCACCATGGCGCTGAGCAGGAAGAGCGGGAAGTCCGGTGTGCTGCGCTGGAAGATGACCGTCATCACCAGCACGTAGATGAGCATGGTGATGAGTGGATCGAGCACCCACCACACGTTTCCGAGCACGGTGTTGACGCCGCGCTTCTTGACATCGGCGCGGACCATATAGCCGATCAGCCGACGGCGTGACCACACGTCGGTGATTGCAGTACGGATGAGGGCGAGCGGCCCCAGCCGGTCGTTACTGCTGCGGAAGGCAGCAGGTGCCTCGTTGACGACTCCCATGGACGGACTGAACGGTAGCAGAATCCGGGCCTTCGCCCCGCGACGCTCTCGCTGCTACCGCCGGGTGCGGCGCCCTGATACAGTCCGGTCGGTGATCGATCCGACCCCTGAGCCGGTCTTCGTGGTAGGTGGGCCGCGCTCGGGCACCACGCTGCTCTCGGCGATGCTGGCGGCGCATTCGACCTTCGACTGTGGTCCCGAGACCCACTTCCTGTCGCGCTGGTCCAGGCTGGCACACCGCGAGCGAGCCCGGATCCTGGATCCGTCGGACTGGCCGCATCGCGCCGTTGCCTACGTGACGACCCTGCAGCTGGGCAAGCAGCCGATCTATCCGATGTACGGCCTCGATGTGGACGACATCCGTGGTTGGCTACGGGCGCGGTCGCCCTCGCTGGCCGTGATGCTCGAGTCCCTCACGGCTCAACGGGCGGAGCGCTCAGGTGCTCCGCGCTGGGTAGAGAAGACGCCGCGCCACCTGGAGGTGCCTGAGCTCATCACCGAGACCTGGCCGCGAGCGCGCATCGTGCGCATCGTGCGAGATCCCCGCGACGCGGCCGTGTCACTCACCCGAGTGCCGTTCGGGACGCCCTCGCTGCTGACGAACCTGTCGGTCCTGGCGCGCATGAACGAGGCCGCAGCCGATTTCTATCGCCGCACATCCCAGGCCACGACCGTTCGCTACGAGGACCTAGTGGCCCAGCCCGAAGAGGAGTTGCGCCGGATCTGCGCGTTCGTGGGCGTCGACTACGAGCCGGCCATGGTCGATGACCGCAGCGGCGCGGGTGGTGTCGCCGCCGAGCACGAATGGTGGAAGGGTGACGCCACCGGTCCGCTCGACCCGTCGCGCAGCGGGCGTTGGCCCCAGGAGATGCCGGCCTCGGTGCAGCGCTACGCCGCGCTCAACCTGGGGCCAATGCTCGAGGAACACGACTACGGTCAGGCTCTGCCCGCTGCCCGCAGGCTGGCCATCGTGCCAGCCGGCGATGCCCTCAACGCCAAGTTCGACCCGGTCCTCCTGCGGCTCGCCGCCGCCGACGTGGCCATCCGTCGACCCGTCCCATCCAGCATCGACGAGCTGCACCTCCAGGAGCCGCTGGTGTTCTTCGGCGTGGTCGGTCAGCTCGATCCCGGGCGCCATCGCTCGGCCGGCGAGCGGGTCGTCGATATCACGCGCCTGGCCATGCTCCTGTTGACGCGGCGCATCCAGGGACGCCCGGTGGTGTGGGTGCGCCGGCTCAGCCTCATCCGCCGCCATCCCAACGACGCCGGGGAGCGGGTCATCGCCCGGCTGCTCCAGGTGCTCGCGACCTCGGCCGAGGCAGATGACCTGCCCGGTCTCGTGGGTGTCGATGACTGACGCGCCCATCTTCGTCGTGGGCGTGGCGCGCTCCGGCACGACGCTGCTCTCCGCCATGTTGTCGGCGCACTCCCGGCTCGACTGCGGTCCCGAATCGCGGTTCTTCGCGCGCTATCGCCATCTTGATGGGCGGCACAAGGCGCGTCTCCTGGATCCGGATCGTTGGCCCCGGCCGGCCGTCGACTTCATCGCCTCGCTGCGCAACCAGGGGCATCCCATCCACGAGCTATTCGAGCTCCAGCTCGATGAGATCGGGCGGTACCTGAACGTCCGCCCGCCATCGCTGGCAGCCATGCTGGAGTCGCTCACGGCACTTCACGCGGAACGAGCCGGCAAGGCTCGCTGGATCGAGAAGACGCCACGACACCTGTTGATGACCGATCTGCTCCGCCGACTCTGGTCGGATGCCTACATCGTGCGGATCGTGCGTGACCCACGTGATGTGGCCCTGTCGCTGGCGCGCATGCCCTTCGCCAAGGATTCGGTGGTCGGCAACCTCGTCCGCATCGATCACGACGTTCGTGTCTCCCGCGACATCATCGCCGACGACCCGCGCGCGATGACGCTGCGCTACGAGGACCTGGTCACCGAGCCGGAACGCGAGCTGCGACGTATCTGCGGGTTCATCGGGGAAGCCTACGAACCGAGCATGCTGGACTCGCGCGACACAGCCGGTCGCGTCGCCGCAGAGCACGAATGGTGGAAGGGCTCGGTATCGGGGCCGATCCAGACCACCAGTGTGGGTCGCTGGCATGATCAGATGTCAGCCGACGCCCGTCGCTTCGCTGCGCTGCACCTCGCCGATTTCCTGCGCGAGCACGGCTACGAAGGTGCCCAGGATGCCGCGTCCGAGGTGGCCGTGCTGCCAGGCGCCGCTGCGGTCGGGCCGAACAACGAAAGTCTGCTCCTGGAGCTGGCTCGCCGGAGCATCGTGGTGGTCCGCCCGGCTCCGGCCTCGCCATCGGCACAACACCGCCAGGACCACCTCGTCTTCCTCGGGGTCCGTGGTCAGCTCGAGCCGGCTCGTGGCCAGTCGGCACGGCGACGCGCCATCGCCATGGCCATGCTCGGCACCGGGCTGGCGATGCGGCGCCTGCGTGGCCGACCCATCCTGTGGGTCCGCCGGGCGACCTTGCGTCGACGCCGAAACGGTGATCCGGCTGAGCGCCTGCTGTTGCTCCTCCTGCGGGTCTTGGCGCGCCAGGTCGATCTTGCATCGGTGCCCGAGCAGGTCGATACGGCCGGCGTCTGAACCACGCTAAATGCTGACCATTGTTCGCAACCATTGGACAAGTACTGCCGGCGAGGTCGACTTGTGAGGCACCACCAGGGTCTGAGGGCGGGACTCACCGCCAGGTTCTCGCTCAGCGGAGGCGTGAGCCAGGCCCATCCGACTGCGATCCGGATGGCGGGACCGTCCAGGAGGGCTGGAACATTCGACGGGGTGCCGCGACGTTCAATGGTCGCGAACAGTGGCGCTCGCGTAGGCCCGCTTCCGCCGATGCCGACGCGATGACCGACCGCAGCCGCGGCGTGCCTGATGGGCACAGGGGCGACAAGCTGGCCTAGACTCGGGTTCCCGAGCTCGTGGGGCCGATGTCGTCGGAGGACACGCGTGAGTCGAACACCCGGCAGTCGTCAGCGACTCCTGGTCACCGGAGGGGCCGGCTTCATCGGCTCCAGCTTCGTGCATCGTCGCCTGGCCGCCAGCGACGACTCCATCATCGTGGTCGACAAGCTGACCTACGCTGGCAACCCGGCCAATCTCGCCGGGCTGGATGAAGACCCCGACACCAGGCACCGGTATCGCTTCGTCCACGGTGACATCGCTGATGGCGCCCTGATGGGCCAGCTTGCCGGCGAGGTCGATGCCATCGTCAACTTCGCGGCCGAGTCGCATGTCGATCGATCGATCCTGGAGCCCTCGGCATTCCTGCAGACCGGCGTCATGGGTGTCTTCACGCTGCTCGAGGCCGCCCGGGCGGAGCATCAGAAGCGGAGTGGCGACTTCCGGCTGCTCCAGGTCTCGACCGACGAGGTCTATGGTCCGGTGCCGGCGGGCCTCAGCGTCGAGGACGACCCCGTCCGTCCGACCAGTCCGTACAGCGCGGCCAAGGCAGCCGGTGAGCACCTGGTCGCCGCGTACCACGAGACACACGGCCTCGACACCGTGATCACCCGCGGCGCCAACACCTACGGGCCGCATCAATACCCCGAGAAGCTGATCCCGCTGTTCATCACCAATGCACTCGATGACGAGCCACTGCCGATGTATGGCGATGGCATGCAGCGACGCGACTGGCTCTACGTGACCGACCATGCCGACGGCATCGCCACCGTCCTCGATCATGGGTTGGCCGGCGCCGCCTACAACGTCTGTGGTGATGGCATCGAGCGTCCCAATCGGGAGGTCACCGAGGCCATCCTCGAGACGCTCGGCAAACCCTGGTCGCTGGTCCGGCGGGTGCCCGATCGACCTGGCCATGACCGCCGATATGCGCTCGATGGCTCACGGCTCAAGGGGCTGGGCTGGTCGCCCCGCGTGCCCTTCGAGCGCGGCATCGTCGAGACCGTCGAGTGGTACGCCGGCAACCGGGCGTGGTGGGAGCCCATCAAGAGCGGTGACTGGATCGACTACTACAAACAGCAGTATGCATGGCGCCTGGAGCAGTCGGTCGACGCCTGAGAGGGCCTGTCCATCGGCGAGATCCCGCGCTGACACGCTAGACTGCGGCGGCGTGCAGAGGCCATGACAGCTGCCCTCGAGGCGCCGCCCCGGCGCGCATCCGCGACACGACGACATCGGAGAAACGTCCCGGTATGACCTCGCCGACCGATCCACCCAAGCGATCCATCCGCGATCGCATCTCGCATCGCCTCTCGACCGACCGTTCGGGACATTACATCGACGCTGAGGCCCGGCACACGCGCAACGTCACCGGCCTGTTCATCGTGCTCATCGTGCTGGTGGCTGCAGTCGCCCTCATCGGCCTGGCCTATGGCTTCTACGAGTCCAACCTCAAGCCACTGGCCAACGTCAACGGCGCCGAGGTCGGCCGCGGCCAGTGGGATGACCGCAAGCGCCTCGAGGAGTTCCGCTGGGATCGTGCCGAGACACAGGTCCGCGCGGCGCTCGCTGCTGGCGATATCGATGGCGATCTGGCTAACCGACGCCTCAACGCCGTCACCGCGGAGCGAGATGGCGGTGACGTGGCCATGATGGACCAGCTCGTCGACCTGATCTACCAGGGGCAGCTTGCCCAGGACAAGGGCATCAGCGTGAGTGACGACGAGGTCGCGGCAGCCGCCGCCGCCGATGGCACCGCACCTGAGGCCCGCCGGGTCCAGGCGCTGGTGATCACGTCGGCGGGCCAGCAGATCGGCCTGCCGGACACGCCGGAAGGGCGCCGGGAGGCTCGCGCACGGGCGGAGGAAGCCCTAGCCAAGCTCGAGGGAGGCGCTACCGTGGCGGAGCTGGTGGACGACTACTCGCCTGCCACTGCTGACCGTGGTGGTGACCTCGGCTATGTCGAGCGCGGCGATATCGGCGAGCCCATCTGGGAGGATGACATCTTTGCGGCCGAGGAAGGTGGTATCACCCCCATCGTCGAGACCGACACTGGCGAGATGCTCATCGGGGTGGTCAGCGACATCGTCGAGGCCGCGCCTGACCCGGGTTTCCTCGATGCCGTCAACGAGGCCGTCGGCGTCGACATCCACGAGCGCAACGTGAAGCTCGAGACGCTGGCATCCAAGCTGGAAGCGCAAGTCGTGGCCGACGCCGTCGACGTTGACTACCAGCAGGTCGAGCTGGCGCAGATCCTCATCCAGGGTGACCCGTTCGTGGATCCCGCCGACGATGAAGGTGAGATCAGGGCCAGCCACATCCTGTATCAGCCCGAAGCCGTCGATGACGCCGGGCAGCCCATCGCGGTGGCTGATATCCCCGCCGACGACCCTGCCTGGGATGAGGCCCAGGCGCTCGCCCAACAGGCGGCCGATGATCTTCGCGCCATGCCCGATGTCGACGCTCGCGTCGAGGCCTTTGCCCAGCGCGCCCGGGACGACAGCGATGGCCCGACCGGCGCCACTGGTGGTGACCTCGGGTTCTTTGCCCGCGCCGACATGGTCCCCGAGTTCGCCGATGTCCTCTTCGATGCGCAGGACCCGCAGCATGGCGACATCTTCGGACCGGTACGCAGCGAGTTCGGCTGGCACGTCATCATGTATGACGAGGCGCGCGCTCCGATCGCGGAGCGGGTGGACGCTGTCGAGGCGGCGCTGGCTCAGCCCGATGCTGACTTCGCTGCGGTGGCCGAGGGATACTCCGATGGCCCCGAGGCACTCGATGGGGGCGAGACCGGCTGGCACGTCGTCGATGACCTCGATGCCACCACCAAGCTCGCCATCACCGCGATCGACGTGGGTGAGATCGACCGATCCGATCGAGGGTGACGATGGCTTCTACATCTACAAGAAGCTTGACGAGGCCACTCGCCCGCTGGAGCCTGCCGCTGCCGCACGAGCGGCTGCCACCGCATTCACGGATTGGTATGCGGACCGTCGCCTGGAGGCCGACGACCAGGGCCTCATCAGCATCGACGACTCCATCGGTGGCTGAGCCCGTTGGGCGCGGCGCCTGTATCTGGTTCACGGGCCTGTCGGGATCGGGAAAGTCCACGACCGCCGAGGCCCTGGTACCGCTGCTGGAAGCCCGCGGGCGCACCGTGACCATGCTCGACGGCGACGTGGTGCGTACGCACCTGTCGAAGGGCCTGGGCTTCGGCCGCGAGGATCGCGACACCAACGTGCGGCGGGTCGGTTACGTCGCGGCTGAAGTGGTCCGCCATGGCGGCCTTGTCGTGGCCGCCCTGGTCAGCCCATACCGGGACACGCGAGCCGAGGTCCGGGAGATGGTAGGGCCGGGTTTTTTGGAGGTATACGTGGACACGCCACTCGAGGTCGTCGAGGATCGCGACGTCAAGGGCTGGTATGCCAAGGCGCGCAGCGGTGAGGTATCGGACTTCACCGGTGTCTCCGACCCCTACGAACCACCCCTCGATGCGGAGATCACGCTGCACACCATCGGAGCCACACCGGCCTCCAATGCCCGCCTGGTGCTCGAGTACCTCGAGGCGCGCGGCATCCTGGATCGTGCCTGAGCGGCACGGATCGCCACCCATGTCCGCCCTCGACGTCCTGGCTGACCCAGCGCTCGCCAGCTTGCTCGAACGTGGCCATATCGACCCCGCCGCAGGGTTGCAGGTGATCGCCCTGGACCGCCTGGCGGGGCGACCCTTCGATGCCGGCATGCCACTGGTCCTCTTGCCGTCGACAGGCGTCGCAGCTACTGACGCGTCCTACCCGGTGTTGCCCGGTCGACACGGTCACGGTGATGATTCCGTGGCCTTGCTCCAGCGGGTGTACCCATCCGATCATCCGCTCATGAGCATGGCTGGCGACACGACCGTCGGTGCCGCCAACGGCGCTGGACTGGCCGCTGCCACCCATGTGGTGCCGGCGCTTCCACCCGAGGCCAATCCGTCGGGAGCCTTCGGGTTGGCGTGGCTGGTGCACCGATTGCGTCAGCCTGACGGCTGCCCCTGGGATCGCGAGCAGGACCACCAGACGCTCAAGCCGTTCCTGCTGGAGGAGACCTACGAGGTCTACGACGCACTCGACGGAGGCTCAACGCCGCAGCTGGCGGAGGAGCTGGGCGACCTGCTGTTGCAGATCGTGCTGCACGCGCAGTACGCCGCGGAGGACGGCATCTTCGACCTCGTGGATGTGCAGCGCGGTATCACCCGCAAGATCATCAGCCGTCACCCGCACGTCTTTGGCGATGTCCAGGCTGAGACGGCCGACGACGTGATTCGCAACTGGGAGCAGTTGAAGGCCGCTGAGCGGGCCGCTGCCGGCGGTGACATCGGGCCTGGTGACCTGGAGATGCCGGCAGCATTCGCCGGCCTGTCTCGTTCGCTCCCAGCACTTGCCTACGCCGATGAGATGCAGGGACGGGCCGCCAGCCTGGGCTACGACTGGCCCGACCTGGAGGGCGTCATCGACAAGGTCGCCGAGGAGGCTTCGGAGCTCCTCGCCGCGAATGACGATGCCGAACGACACGAGGAGTACGGCGACCTCCTGTTCGTGCTGGTGAACATGGGCCGCAAGCTGGGCATCGACCCCGAAGCCGCGCTACGGTCAGCCAGCCGCAAGTTCGCCTCACGCTTCGCGCGGGTCGAGCGGTTGGCAGACGAACAGGGCGTGGAACTCAAGGCGCTTGGCCTCGACGCTCTCGACGACCTGTGGCAGTTGGCCAAGCGACAAGAGACGATCGAAAAGGAGGGTCGATGAGCATCGGAGGGATGCGTTACCGCGCCGATGGGAGGACGCCGGGCCAGATGCGGCCGGTGTCGGTCCAGATGGACGTTCAGAAGTGGGCCTCGGCGTCGCTGATCTACCGACAGGGCGACACGCACGTGCTCTGCTCGGCCACCGTGGAAGACCGGGTGCCGCCGCACTTGCGTGGCAAGGGCACCGGCTGGGTCACCGCCGAGTACGCCATGCTGCCCGGCGCCACATCGGAGCGGATGCAGCGCGAGTCCGTGCGTGGCAAGCTCGGCGGCCGGACCTATGAGATCCAGCGCCTGGTGGGCCGCTCGCTGCGGGGCGTAGTCGACACCTCGGTGATGGGCGAGCGCACCGTGGTCATCGATTGTGATGTGCTCCAGGCCGACGGAGGTACCCGCTGCGCCTCGATCACGGGGGGCTATATCGCGCTGGTCCTGGCGCTCCGCAAGGTCAGGCTCGAGAAGGCCATCGTCAACAAGATCGCCGCCATCAGTGTCGGCATCCTGGGTGAGACGCCGCTCCTGGACCTTGAATACACCGAGGACTCGAGCGCCGAGGTCGACTTCAATGTCATCGGCACCGATGCCGGCACCTACGTCGAGCTGCAGGGCACCGCCGAGGGCAAGCCCTTCGACCGATCCCAGATGGACGCGCTCCTGGCCCTCGCGGACGGTGGGCTCAAGACGTTGTTCGACATCCAGGACACGGTGCTGGCCGGGGAGTCCGGTGAGCAGTGACGGCGCGGCGGCTCCTGCTGGCCACGCGCGCCAGCCACAAGGTGGCGGAGCTGCGGGAGCTGCTGGATCTGCCCGGTGTGGCCCTCGTGACGCCCGACCAGGTCGGGATGGAGGGCGAACCCGTGGAGGATGCCGATACGTTCCAGGGCAATGCCGAGATCAAGGCGCGCTTCTACGCCGATCGTTCCGGCCTCCCGACCCTGGCCGATGACTCCGGCCTTGAGGTGGATGCCCTCGACGGGCGCCCCGGCGTGTACACGCGCCGCTACGCCGGTGATGACCCGACGGACATCGAGAACAACACCAAGCTGCTTGGCGAGCTCGAGGGGGTCCCGGCTGACCGTCGCCGCGCTCGCTACCGATGCGTACTCGCATTTCTCGATCCGGTCGCTGGGGCTGACCCTGTCTTTCGAGCCGGGTCATTCGAGGGGCGCATCGCGGCTGGTCCGCGAGGCAGCGGAGGATTCGGCTACGACCCCATCTTCGAGCCCGAGTCGGAGCCTCCCGGAGGGCGTACGGTCGGCCAGATGAGTGCCGCCGAGAAGCACCAGCGCTCGCATCGTGGGAAGGCCGCGCGGGCCATGGCCGACTACCTGCGAGGGGAGGGCTGGTAGATGCCCCGGCAGGATGAGACGCGCATCGTCGTGGCGGGTGATGCCCTCGTCGACCTCATCATCGACCAGGCTGGATCGGTCACACCTGCGCCCGGCGGCGGCCAGTACAACGCCGCGCGCACCATCGCGCGGCTGGGCGGTGACGTCCACTTCCTGGGTCGCATCTCCGACGATTGGTTCGGCAAGATGCTGCGTGACCGGCTCGAGGCGGACGGCGTGGGCGTCGATCTGCTGATCGAGACCATCGAGCCCACCACCATCGCGCTGGCCGAGATCGATGAGGCCGGCGTGTCGCACTATCACTGGTACATCGAGCACACCACGGTCCCGGGCCTCGAGGAGGACGATGCGCTCCGTGCCCTGGCGCCGCCGCCGGGGGCGCTCCATGTCGGGACGCTGGGTTTGGCCATGGAACCGGTGGCCGACTCACTGGCCGAACTGGTGGCCCGGGTCCCCGACGAGACGTTCGTGATGGTCGATCCCAACTGCCGGCCGACGGCCACCCCGGATCGGGCGCGCTATCGGGCGCGCATGGAGCGCGTGCTGGCGCGAGCCGACGTGGTCAAGGGCAGCGACGAGGACTTCGCCTACCTCGCCCTGGCCAGGACGCCCGAGGCGACGGCGCAGCTGCTGGTCGATCAGGGTGTCGGTGCGGTGCTCCTGACCCAGGGCGCGGACGTGGCCCGTGGCTTCTGCGCCGGTGGTGAGGTCAGCGTGCCGGTGCCGCAGGTGGCAGTCAGCGACACCGTCGGGGCGGGGGATGCCTTCGGAGGCGCCTTTCTCGCCATGTGGCTGGAGTGGGGCTACGGGCGCGATGACCTCGCGGACGCGCACAAGCTTCGGCGCGCCATCGAGTTCGCGGTTCGCGCCGCGGCCATCATCTGCACCCGCCACGGCGCCGAACCGCCGACACGCGGCGAGATGGGACTCGCGTCGTGATAGCGGGACAGTCGCCATCATCCAGCCTGCCGCGACCGGCCCGGGCTGCATGGGTCGAGGTCGACCTGGGTGCACTGATGTCGAATGCGCTCGCGCTCGGGGCAGCGGCCGGCGAGTCGTGCCTGTTCGCGGCGGTAGTCAAGGCCGACGGCTACGGCCACGGTATCGAGGCTGTCAGCCTGGCTGCCCGCGCGACCGGAGCCGGATACCTGTCGGTCGCCACCCTTGACGAGGCGTTGAGGCTCCGGGCGTTTGGCGATGGCGGGCCGATCATGGTCAACTACCCGCTCCCGGCGGGAGCGCTCGCCGAGGCCGCGACTGCCCGGATCGAGGTGACCGCCGGAAGCGACGCTGATGTCGAGGCGCTCACGGCGCTTGGGGACCAGGCCCCCGTGGTCCACGTCGAGATCGACAGTGGCATGGGCCGAGGCGGCTTTCGGCCCGAGAGCGTGACCACCGCGGTCGGCCGATTGCACCGACATGCGGTGCCGGTCCGAGCGGTGTGGACGCACCTGGCCAGCCCGGATGACCCCGCTCGGACACCTCTCAGGTGGCTGCCTTCGAGGGGGCATCAGCGCAGCTCCGTGATCTCGGTATCCATCCCGCCCTTCGGCACCTCTCCGCGTCTGGTGGCCTGCTCTGTGGTGCACCGACGTATGAGCTGGTGCGCGTCGGCCTGGCCTTCTATGGTCTCGACCCCTGCCCCCAGGCCCAGACGCGTCGGCTCGACCGTCCGCTGACACCGGCCCTGTCGGTGCGAGCGCGCCCGGTGCGGATCGAGGACGTCCCGGGCGGCACCTCCGTCGGCTATGACGGCACCTGGGTGGCCGATCGGCCCTCCCGGATCGCGACGCTGCCCATCGGATACGTCGACAGTTGGACACGGAGCGCAGGTCGTCGGACCCATGTCCTCGTGCGTGGTTCTCGTGCCCCGGTGGTGGGCCGGATCTCATCCGACTCGATGACCGTGGATATCACCGACGTGCCTGGGGTCGATGGCGATGACACGTTCGTGCTCCTCGGCCGCGACGGCGACGATGCCATCACCGCTGAGGAGGTCGCGGCCAGCCGCGACACCATCACGTGGGAGGTGCTCCAGACGCTGTCGTCTCGACTCGCGCGCGTCTACACCCTCGACGGCTCGGAGGTCGCCCAGCGTTCGCCGGCCACCCTGCAGCTGTCGACAGCGACCGATCTGGAGGGAGCACTGGCCCGGACTGCGGCCGGCCTGCGACGCGCGGACCCGGTGGCGTAGCGGCCGCAGGTCACGCGATGGTCGTCGCCAGCGAGCCGATCCCTTCGATCCAGACGATGACGCTGTCGCCGGCCTCAAGATGGCGCTCCGGCCCCAGCGGTGCGGGCAGGCGCGTGGGCGTTCCGGTGGCGATGAGATCGCCGGCCCGAAGCTCCACGTGCTGGTCCAGGTAGGCGACGATCTCGCTGATGGAGTAGTGCATCTCGTCGGTGCTGCCGTCCTGGATGGCCACGCCGTTGATCGTCGCGCCGAGACGCAGGTTGGTCGGATCCACCTCGTCGTGGGTCACGATCCACGGACCAACCGGGCAGAAGCCGGGCATCGACTTGCCCAGCAGCCACTGGTCGCCGTCGAGCCAGGGGTCGCGCGACGAGATGTCATTGATGATGGTGTAGCCGAAGACCTCAGTGCCGGCGCCGATGACCACGCCGAGCTCGGCCTCGGGGTCGACGTTCGCGGTCAACGTGCGATCCCAGGCGAGCACCGAGCCGTGCGCGGCGACGGCACTGGGAGCCTTGCCATAGATGAGCGGCCGCTCGGGCCGCGGACGATGGGGGGAGCCGCGAGCGCGGTAGTTGAGGCCCACTGTGTAAATGGCCCCTGGATCGGGGACCGCGGGCCCTAGCTCGACCTGTTGGGCCGGTCTCCATGTGGCGTCCGGCTGGCGCCCCGCCCACTCGCGGATACGCTCCAACCCATCGTCACCGCCCGCGGCGATGACCCGCATCGACGCGAGTCCGAGCTCCTGCGACACCAGGGGCAGGAAGCGCCCATCGCGTATCAGGGCGGCCATTGGTTGCCCAGCCTCGATGATCGTGGCCAGGCGCACCGCTCAGGCCAGGGTCGACGTGTCGTCGAGCATCGGCGCCACCGCCGCCCGCATCACGTCGGCGACGTCACCGAAGCCGGTCCATCGCTCGAACGCGATGACCGCCTGGGCGATGAGCATCTCCGACCCGTTCGCGGCCTTCAGTCCGCGCGCGCGCGCGGCCGCGATGAGCGACGTCTCGGCGGGCACGTAGACGAGGTCGAATACCGTCGCCCCCACTGGCAATCGTGAGACGTCGATGGTCATCCCGGGGTCGACCATACCCACGGTGGTCGCATTGACCGCCACGTCGGCTGACGTCAGGGCGTCGGAAAGCGCCGGATCGTCCAGCCCGACCGCCGTCACCGCGCCGGAGCCGAGGCCGGCGAACCGCGCCGCCAGGCCGGAAGCTGCCGGCACGGACCGATTCGCGATGGTCACGCGCCTCGCCCCAGCGTCGAGACAGGCGAAGACGACGGCATGAGCGGCACCGCCGGCGCCGGCCACGACGACCTCGGCACCGGCCAGCGGTCGGTCCATGGCCAGCTCGACTCCGGCCCGGAAGCCCGGGGCGTCGGTGTTGAAGCCGACCAGCTCGCCGTCCGCGGTCCGCTCCACGCTGTTGACGGCGCCGATCCGCCGTGCCGCCGGCTCGACCGAGTCGCACAGGTCGAAGACGAGGCGCTTGTACGGCGCCGTGACCTGCAAGCCCAGCCAGGCCGGGTCGCGCGCGGCAGCCACGGCACCGGCCACGGCGTCCTCGTCGATCTCGAGCAGCTCGTAGCGAGCGTCGATACCGCGCGCCGCGAATGCGGCGTCGTGCATGACCTGCGAATGCAGACGCTTGAGTGGCTTCCCGAGCAGCGCGACGCGCCGACTCATCGGTGCAGGGGGCGAGGCGTCGTCACGCGACCGCAAGGGCCCGCCGGACGGGCTTGGCCGACGCGGGGAACTTGACGTTGGGGATGATCTCGTCGACCCACGTTTGCAGCTGCGCCGGATCGGGCGTCATGGTGTGCAGGATGAAGGACTCGACCCCGGCATCGGCACGAGCCTGCAACGAGGCCACGATCTCGTCGGGTGTGCCAAAGAGGTAGACGGACTCGAGATAGTTCTCGCCACGCTCGGTGCTCATGACCTTGAGGAACGCCTCGTGCTGTTCCGCGCGGGCCTTGACCGGGTCGTTGGTCATCACCAGGTGCAGGAAGTTCTCGTGCACCACGACGCACTCGTCGGGGTCGCGGCCGAACTCGCGATAGGCGGCCTGCAGCTCCTTCCAGTCGCGGGCGATGTCCTGGGGCGGGCAGGTCGGCCGCGGGATCCAGCCATCCGAGCGCAGCACCCGCTGCTTGACCGACTCCACGAACTTGGGCACGTCCGGTGACTTGGGATCAGCCAGCTGTGAGCCGCCACCGACCCAGATCTCGGGTCGCTTCGCCGAGACCGGCTCGATGAAGCAGTCGTCGACCGAGTAGAAATCGCCGTGATATGTGACGTGCTCGCCCTCCAGCAGCGGGATCATGATGTCGAGCATCTCGTCGGTGCGCTTGCCACGCTCCGACTTGTGCACGCCGACATGCTCGTACTCGACAGGGTTCCAGCCCACGCCGGCACCAAGGACCACGCGGTCTTCGGAGAGGAACTGCATGGTGGCCAGCTCCTTGGCCAGCATCACCGGATTGCGCAATGGCAGGATGAGGATCGACGTACCCAGGCGTACGCGCTGGGTCACGCCGGCGGCCAGCGACAGCGTCGCCAGTGGTTCCAGCCAGGAGACCGAGTAGAAGCGCTTGGCGGCCACCAGGTGGTCGGTGATGAACAGGGAATCGAA
Source organism: uncultured Chloroflexia bacterium (assembly GCA_963764785.1). Taxonomy (GTDB): domain Bacteria; phylum Chloroflexota; class Limnocylindria; order Limnocylindrales; family CSP1-4; genus JAFMJV01. The sequence continues at coordinate 1,428,198 of CAVXTU010000001.1, forward strand.
GCCCAGGTCCTCCACCGTACGTGCGAACTCGCGGATCCCACGAGACCGCTCCGGGCCGTCGCCCTCCCAGATGTACGAGGGCAGGAACACCCCGAAATCGGCCGACTTCACTCATCGATCGCTCCTTGCGCAGGGCGGCACGAAGGCCGCGGCTTGGGCGGCCAGCGTGGCCGCGATGGGCGGCCTCATCGGCCGTGATATTCCGGATCACGCTTGGCGAAGAAGGCCTTGGCGCCTTCGAGCATGTCCTCGCTGTCGAAGATCCGCTCCGAGGCATCGAGCTCGGCAGCCAGGCCTGCGTCGAGGTCCAGCTCGGCGAAGATGTCGATGAGGCGCTTGGCCTCACGCACCGCGAGTGGGCCCCGCAGGGCGATCTCATCGGCGACCTGGTCGGCCGCCGCGAGGGCCTCGCCGCTGGGCACGACCTGGTTGATCAGGCCGATCCGCTCGGCCGTCGCGGCGTCGATGATGCGTCCGGTCAGGATGAGCTCCTTGGCCCGGGCCGGGCCGACGATGCGTGGCAATCGCTGGGTGCCGCCGCTGCCGGGCATGACCGCCAGCCGTACCTCGGGCAGGCCCAGGTTTGCCCGTGCCGAGGCGATGCGCAGGTCGCAGCACAGCGCCAGCTCGAGCCCGCCCCCCAGGGCATTGCCTTCGATCGCGGCGAGGGTCGGCATGGGCAGCTCAGCCAGCTGTCGATAGACGAGTTTCTCGAGCAGGAGCTTGCCTTCGCTCACGCGACCCTTGAGACCTTCGAACTCGCCGATGTCCGAGCCGGCACAGAAGGCCCGCTCGCCATGGCCGCTGACCACGACGGCGCGCACATCGTCGGCTCGTGCGATCGTGGTCAGGGCTTCGTGCAGCTGCTCGGTCAGCTCGCGCGTTACGAGGTTGAGCGGCGGATTGACCAGCTCAAGGTGCGTGACGCGGCCCAGCTGCAGGTCGATGAGCCCGGTCACTGGACTACCCTCCTGCTGACGGGCGCACCTGAGCGTCTCGTCGTTCGGTGAGGATCGGGGACACGGCCAGGGTCGGTCGCCCCTCGAGGGCCACGATGACACGGCCGCCCCCGGTCCCCCGAGGACGAGGGACCGGCGACAGAAGGACGCGCCACAGAGCGCCAGTCAGTGACCGCCCGGGAGATGTCCTCGGGACCGGACTCGTGCTGCCACACGAGGGAGGGTCCATGTACGTCGGCATCGACTGGGCGACCAGCGAACACGCCATCTGCATCATCGGGACGGACGGCCGGGTGGCCGAGCGTTTCGTCATCGATCACAGCGCGGCCGGCTTCGACCGGCTCATCGCCCGCCTGGCCCGTCACGGGGAGCCAGCGGGGCTGCCGGTCGCGATCGAGCGGCCCGACGGCCGGCTCGTGGACCGCCTGCTCGAGGCCGGTCATTCGGTGGTGGCGGTCAAGACCACGGCCATCAAGGCCTGGCGCGAGGCCGAGGTCGGCTCGGGCGCCAAGAGCGATCCCGGGGATGCCCAGGTCATCGCCGACTACCTGCGCTTGCGTGATCGGGACCTGCGACGGCTGACACCGTTCAGCGAGGAGACCCGAGCGCTGCGCGCGGTGGTCCGCTCGCGGAGCGACCTCGTCGAGGCCCGGGTGGCCGCGGGCAACCAGCTGCGCGCGACCCTCGCTGCCGCCTGGCCCGGCGCCGACGGGCTCTTCGCCGACGTCACCAGCGAGATCAGCCTCGCCTTCCTGGCCCGCTACCCGACGGCGGCCTCGGCGACCCGTCTCGGGGAGGCCCGCATGGCCATGTTCCTCAAGCGGCACGGCTACAGCGGGCGACGTTCCCCGGCGGAGCTGCTCGAGCGACTGCGCGCCGCACCGGCGGGACTGGCCGCTGGAGCGGAGGCCGACGCCTGGCGTGACGTGGTGCTCGCGATGGTCCGGGTCATCGAGGCCCTGAACCACTCGCTGCGCGAGCTCGACCGCTCGGTCGTGGCCCGTCTGGGCGAGCACCCGGACGCCGTGGTCTTCCGCTCGCTGCCACGAGCGGGTCAGGTCAACGCCGCCCAGATGCTCGCCGAGTGGGGCGACTCCCGTGAAGCCTACGACGGACCCGAAGCGGTGGCCGCCCTGTCGGGCATGGCGCCGGTCACGCGACGCTCGGGCAAGCATCTCGCGGTCGGCTTCCGCTGGGCCTGCAACACCCGCTTCCGCAACGCGGTGGCGACGTTCGCTGACAACAGTCGTCATGCCAGCCCCTGGGCGGCGAGTATCTATCGAGATGCCATCGGACGAGGTGCCGATCACCCCCATGCGGTGCGGATCCTCGCGCGTGCCTGGATCCGGGTCATCTATCGCTGTTGGATCGACGGGGTCGCCTACGACCCCTCCCGCCATGGTGCGGCGAGACGGCTCGAAGCGGCGGAACTGGAGTCGATCGCTGCCTAGGGTTGACACAGAGGGTGTCATCGGTCGGCCCCCGCTGCGAAGTCGGCCGCGAGGCCCATCGGACCGCGCGCGTAGAGGCGTCGGTCCATCACGGCCAGCTGCTCGGCGACCCGTGGTCGAAAGCCCATCTGGCCGAGCACATCACGCTCGACATCGATGCCCGGAGCGACCTCTGTCAGCACGATGCCGTCGTCGGCCAGCTCGAACACCGCACGCTCCGTGATGTACTGGACCTGCTGACCTCGCTCGCGCGCGAGGCGCCCATTGAACGAAACCTCGCGCACGGCGGGCACGAACTTGTGCAGGCTGCCCTCCCGGACGATGCGAACGCCGTCGTCGATATCCAGCTCCAGGCCGCGCGCGGTGAGCGTGCCCACGAAGTTGATCCTGGGCGTCCGGGCACTGATGTTGGGAAAGCCGCCGGGGCCCCGAATGCGACCTTCGAAGGCATGCACATTGACATTGCCCTCGGCGTCGACCTCGGCGAACGAGAGGCTGGCCACGTCGAGTCCGCCGCCATCGTAGAAGTCGAACATGTAGGGCTGGTCGATCATGGCCTGGTAGTTGAAGCCAGCGCCGCCCTCGTTGCCCGCCGCGGGCGCGCCGCCGAAGATGCCCTGCTCCACGGTGAGCACGAGCTGCCCGGTGATGCCTTCTTCCCAGGCCACCCGGCCGATGAGCTGGCTGATCCCGAAGCCCAGGTTGCAGATGGCCCCCCGCGGGAACTCCAGCAACGAACGACGTGCGATGACCTTGCGTACATCGAGCGGCAATGGCGGCTCGGGCGGTGACGGGCTTGCGGAGGGCGCCGGCGTAGTACGGCGAGTCCTGGGTGAGGTACGTCTGCCATTGGTCGGGATCGACGTAGACATGGTCGACCAGGGCGCCGGGAACCTTGACATCGCGGAGCGGCAGGCTGCCCGGAGCCGCCAGCTGACGCACCTGGGCGATGACCCTGCCGCCGCTGTTGTGGGCGGCCATGGCCATCGAGAGCATCTCCCCCTGGACGGCCTCGCCCTCCATGGTCAGGTTGCCGTCCTCGTCGGCGCTGGTCCCCCGGATGACCGCGACATCGATGGGAAAGGTGTGGAACAGCAGCCACTCCTGGCCGCGCAGGGTCACGACCTCGACGAGATCGTCGGTGGTGGCGGCGTTCTGCTTGCCGCCGGTCTGGCGCGGGTCGACGTAGGTGCCCAGGCCGACCTTGGTCACGAGACCGGGCCGGCCGGCGGCGATCTCCCGCATGAGCTGGGAGAGCACGCCCTGGGGGAACGAGTAGGACTGGACCTCGCCGGCCTCGACGAGTGCCCCGAGTCGCGGCTCGTTGCCGATGTTGCTGCCGATGGTGCGTCGCTGCAGACCGGGCAGGCCGAGCTGCGAGAAGCCGCGCTCGGCGAAGTCCCCGATCCCGACGATGCGCACCGTGGTCAGGTCGCGCGGCCGCCCCTCGGCCTCGTAGACGGCGGCCAGCTCGTCGATGAAGCGCTGGGGCAGGGCATGACCGGCACCGGAGCCGCCGACGATGACGGTGTCGCCATCGTCGATGAGCCCGACCGCCTCGCGGACGCTGATGACCTTGCTCACGTCATGTAGCCCCCGGAGTTGGGGTTGAGCGTCTGTCCCAGGAACAGCGTCGACGGTCAGACAGCAGGAAGATGACCGCATCAGCGACCTCATCGGGCCGACCCAGGCGTCTCAGCGGCAGCTCCCGGAGGCGTCGCTGTCCCTCCTCGCTCTGCATCAGGTCGGTGGTCATGCCGGTCTCGGTCAGCCCGGGGGCGACGCTGTTGACGCGGATGCCGTTGGGGCCGAACTCGCGCGCCAGCGCCCTGGTCAGTCCCATCAAGCCGGCCTTGGCGGCACAGTAGTGCGGCGACATCGATGGCCCCGATCTGGCCCAGCCGCGAGGCGATATTGACGATGGCGCCGCTGCCCCGCTCGACCATCGAGGGCAGCACCGCGCGGCAGGTGTGGAAGGCCGCGGTCAGGTCGGTCCGGATGACCTCGTCCCACTCGGCGGGGTCGATATCGAGGAACGGGCGCACCGGCATCAGCCCGGCATTGTTGACGAGACCGTCGATGTGCCCGAAGCGATCGATGACCTGGCCGATCAACGCCTCGGCCGCCGCGCCGTCGGAGACGTCGGCGCTGAAGCGCTCCGCATCGGCGCCCGCGCGGACTTGCGCGCTCGAGCCACGGTCTCCCTGGCCCCGGCCTCGGAGCGAAGGTAGTGCACGGCGACGCGCGCACCCTCCTCCGCGGCCTTGACCGCGATCTCAGCCCCGATGCCGCGTCCGCTCCCGGTCACGAGCACGACTGGTCGGTCAGGCATCGGCCCATCAAGCGGGCACGGCCAGGGGCAATCCTGCGGCAACGAGTCCAGCCGGGCGATGGCGGCTGCGGCTCGCCGGAGCCGGCAGCAGGGGCGGCCGCATCACGGTCGAATTCGATGACGCCCTGCAGCTGCAGGGCGATCTTGGTCCGCGCCCGATAGTCCCGGACGGGCTGGGCGTAGACGGCCTCCTCGAGCGGCAGGATGCGCTCCCAGATGGCCCGTGCCTCATCCCAGCGGCCTTGCCTGGTGAGCCCGACCATCTCCACCTGGAGCGCCGTGGCCAGGGTGCCGAAGCCGATGAGCGCGCCTTCGGCGCCCATGACGAATGACTCGTAGATGAAGTTGTCGTCGCCGGTGAGCAGGTCGATGGGTCGTTCGAGTCGCTCGACCATGCGCCGGGTGGCCAGGTACAGGCGGGCGTCGAAGGAGGCTTCCTTGAGCGCCACGACCTTGTCGATGGCGGCGATGCGCCGAGCGTCTCCTCCGAGAAGATGACGCCACCGAGCGCGGGCTGGAGCTGGAAGGCGATGAGCGGCAGGCCGCAGCCCATGGCGATGGCCTCGTGATAGGCCACTGGCAGTGCCGGGTCGAGCGGCGTGCCCTGGTAGGCGGGGATGGGAAAGACGAGCAGGCCGGCGGCGCCGGCGCCCTCGGCCCGCTTGGCCTCCTCGACCGCCTGGGCGGTGAATGAGGCTGACAGCCCGGCCACGATCGGGATCGAGCCGGCCTCATCGACCGCGACGCGCAGGACTCGTTCCCGCTCATCGGGCCAGAGATGGGGGCCTTCGCCGGTGTCGGCGTTGATGGCCAGGGCTACCGGGCCCTGCGGCAGGAGCCACTGGAGGTAGCGCCGATAGGCCGCTTCATCGAAGCGGCCCTCGGCGTCCAGGGTGACCACGCACGCAGGCACGATGCCGCGCAGGTCAAGGGTCATGGCGTTCCTTTCCGACTGGACGTCGTCGATCTCACTGGTAGTCGTTGGTGAAGAAGTCGGTCGGCTCGAGGGTCGTCTCGATGATCCCGGCCGTGGCCAGGGTCTGCTGCGTGGCGTCCCACTTCTCAGCGGTCTGCGCGAGCAGATCGTCGCCGGCGTACTCGAAGGCGCCATCGAGGAGCGCCTGCATGCCGGCGGCCTTCTCCTGCGTCTCGGGTGCCGCCGCGAAGAGCGACGCGAGTGCGGCCTCGGGATCAGCCTGGGCTGCCTCGAAGCCCTGCCGGACGCCCGACACGAAGCACTGCACCGCGTCGGGGTTCTCGGCGATGAAGTTGTCGTTCGAGGCGATGGCGAGGCCGTAGATGTCCTGACCGAAATCCTTGAGCGGCAGGACGTTCAGGTTGGCCTCGGGGTCGGGGTCGATGTTCGCCGCCTCATTGGCGAAGAACGTGATGAAGTCGACCTGGTCCGTCAGGAGCTGCGCGATGCCGGGCGCCGGTACGCTGACCTCGCGATAGTCGCTGTCGGCGATGCCCTGGTCTGCGAAGAGGGCCTTCAGGAGCAGATAGGGCGAACCACCGGGCACGGCACCCCAGGTCTTGCCCTTGACGTCCTCGAGCGTGGTGATGTCGGCGGCCTTCTTCGACACGATCGCCGCGGGGTTGGACTGGTACAGCACACCCAGCGAGGTCACCCCGAGTCCCTTGGTGCGACCCGCCGCGATCGACACGGCGTCGGTCAGGCCGAAGTCCTGCGAGCCGTTGGCGACGAGCTGCGCGGTGTCACCGGAGCCCTTGCCGGCGGCCATCGAGACGTCCAGCCCGCAGGACTCCCAGAAGCCCATGTCCTTGGCCAGGAAGAAGGGAGCGTGGTTGCCCGCGAGCACCCAGTTGAGCCGGAACGACACCGGCATGAGCTCGCCCATGGCCGCAGGGCTCTCAGCTGCCTCGGCCATGGGACTCGGGGACGCATCCGCGGCGATGGCTGCGCTTCCGCTGAGCGCCAGCGTTGCCGCCACCGTCCCGACGATCCCGATGCTTCGACTATGGATCCTGGTCATCGTGTCCTCCTGTTCCTAGCGCCTTTCCATTGATGGACCCCATGTCAGTGGCTGCCCGCGGCCGCGTCGACGCGGTGCCATGGCAGCAGCAGGCGCTCCGCGATCTCCACCAGCGTGAACAGGATCACGCCCAGCAGGATCAGCAGGAGCAGCGCAGCGAAGAGCAATGTCGAGTCGAGCAGCGTATTGGCGTACGTCAGCAGGTAGCCCAGGCCGCTGTCGGCGCCGACCCATTCACCCACCACGGCGCCGACGACCGCCAGGGTGATGCCCACCTTGAGCCCGCTGAAGATGTGGGGCAGGGCATGTGGGAAACGGACGCGGAAGAAGATCTGCGAGGATGTCGCATTCACCGACCGCAGCAGGTCGAGCAGGTTCTTGTCGACCGAAGCGAAGCCCTCGGCAGCCGTGACGGTGACCGGGAAGAAGACCATCAGGGCAGTGACCGCGATCTTGGGCCAGATGTCGAAGCCGAGCCACAGCACCAGCAACGGGGCGATGGCGATCTTGGGCACGGCCTGCGAGGCCACGATGAGCGGATACAGCGTGCTCCGGACGGTCAGCGAATAGGCGATGGGGATGGCCAGGCCGACGCCCACGGCGACGCCGATGACGAAGCCGATGAGGACCTCGCTCGTCGTCACCACGGTGGCGCTCCACAGCGTGCCCCAGGAACGGACGACCCGCTCGGCGATGGCGGTGGGCGCGGGCAGGATGTATTCGGGCACGCTGCCGGCGAGCGCCACGATCTCCCAGATGACGATGAGCAGGAACAGGAACGCGGCCGGCAGCAGGCGCCTGATCACCTTGGAGCGCCGGCTCGGTCCCATGGGACCGACCATCCCGGCATCCGGGGTCGAGGTGCGGTCACCGGCCGCAGCAGCCGTCAGTCGCTCAGCCACGGGTCATCTCCGGCCCATCCATGATGTGTCCCCGAAGCTGGTACTCGAACTCGCTGAACTCCGGGCTGTGCCTGACCTCACCCGAACGCGGTCGTGGCAAGTCGATGATGACGTCGGCGACGACGCGTCCAGGCCGGGCCGAGAGCACGACCACGCGGTCCGAGAGGAGTACTGCCTCTGCGATCGAGTGGGTCACGAACACGACCGTCCGACTCCCGTCGAGGATCTTCAGGAGCTCCTCGCCCATGCGGTCACGGGTGATAGCGTCGAGGGCGGCGAAGGGCTCATCCATCAGCAGGATGTCGGGCTCGAGGGCGAGCGCCCGTGCCAGCGAGACGCGTTGCTTCATGCCGCCCGACAGCTGCGCCGGGTAGTACTTCTCGAAGCCCTCGAGACCGACGACCCTGAGGAGCTCTCGAACCCGTGCGTCGATGTCGCGCTGACCGGTGATGTCGAGCAGCAGGCCGGCGTTGTCGACGACGTTCTTCCACGGCAGCAACGTGGCGTCCTGGAAGACGAAGCCGAACTTGCGCTGTTTCAGGGCTGCCTCCACCGACTCGCCGTCGACGAGGATGTCACCGGAGGTCGGCGCCATCAGGGCGCCGACCATCTTGAGCAGGGTCGTCTTGCCACAGCCCGACGGGCCCAGCAACGAGATGAACTGGCCGCGCGGGATCTCCAGGTCGACCGCGGCCAGGGCCACCTGCCAGTCGTCCTGCGTCGTCCAGTAGGCCTTGCTGGCGCCGCGAACCACGATCTGCACATCCGTCGTGGTGGCCTCGCCGGCGGGAGCGGTCATCGTCGTGGTCACCGTGCGGCAGCCGCTGGGGTGGCGACCCTGGTCGGCCCCTGCTCGCCTCCCCGCGCGGCCTGCCGTGCCGCAGTCGAGGCGCGGAGGACGACCTCCGTCGGGAGCACCTGGTCCTTCGCTCGCACCCCGGCGATCTGCGCCGTCGCGATCTCGAAGCCTCTCCGCCCGATCTCACGAAGCGGCAGGCGCACGGTGGTGAGGCTGGGAGCGACCAGTGTCGCCATCTGGATGTCATCGAAGCCGGCGATGGAGAGCTGCCCGGGTACGTCGATGCCGAGCCGTTCCAGACGGTGCAACGCACCGATCGCGAGAAGGTCATTGGCAGCGCTGACCGCACTGAACGGCGCGGCGCCGTCGAGCAGCGCCTCGATACCCAGCGCTCCACCCGCCTGGTCGAAGCTGTTGTGGACGACGAGGCGCTCGTCGAAATCGATACCCGCGTCGGCGAGGCCCTTTCGGTACCCCTCGAGTCGTGCGCGCGCGACATACAGCGATCTCGGTCCCGCGAGGAAGGCGATGTGGCGATGGCCCAGCTCGACCAGCGACGCGATCATGCTGGCTACGCCGGCCACGTTGTCGACGCCTACCTCGGGGGCTCCCAGGGCGTGGGGTGACAGGTGCACCACGGCCGACCCCGACTCGCGCATCGCCGCCACGTGCCGGCTCACGTCGTCGTTGAGGGCGGCGTCATCCAGCCCGCTGCCGGCGAAGATCAGCGCCGCTGCGCGCATCGAGCGCAGCATCCGGACGTACGAGCTCTCGCGCTCGGCGATCCGGTCGGAGCTGCAGGTGATGACGAGGTACCCGTCCGGCGCTGCAGCATCCTCGATGCCACGGACGACCTCAGAGAAGTACGGGTCCATGATGTCGTGGACGATGACTCCGACCAGTGGCAACGTCGACTTGAGCAGCCCGCGAGCCAGCGCATTGGGCACATAGTCGAGGGTCCGCGCCGCTTCGAGCACACGCTCCCGGGTCGCGGGGTTCACGGCGTACCGGGCCGAGGACACGACGCGCGAAGCCGTTGCCGGGGAGACCCCTGCCAGCCGTGCGACGTCGGTGATCGAAGCCATCGGATCAGAAGGGGAAGGCCGGTGGCTCGTCACGCAGCGTGACCCACTGCCACTGCGTCAACTCGTCGAAGTTCGCCGCGCCGCCGAAGCGACCGCCATTGCCGGAGATGCCCATGCCGCCGAACGGCACGATGGCCTCGTCGTTGAGGGTGCCGTCGTTGATGTGGACCATGCCGGTCTTCATCCGTTGGGCGAGGGCCAGGCCGCGCGCGGCGGAGCGGGTATAGATGCTCGCGGTGAGCCCGTAGGCGCTCTGGTTGGCCAGTGCCAGCGCCTCCTCGTCCGTGTCGAACGTGATGACCGGGGCCACCGGGCCGAAGATCTCGTCGGTCCAGGCGGGCAGGTCGATGGTCACGTCGGCCAGCACCGTGGGTCGGTAGAACAGTCCCTCGTGGGTGCCGCCCTCGGTCAGCCGTGCGCCACCCGCCAGGGAGCGCTGCACGATGTCATCGACGCGAGCGATCTGCTGCTCGTTGACGATAGGCCCCAGCTGCACATCCTCGCGATAGGGGTCACCCATGGTGAGCCCCCTGGCCTTGGCGGTGAGTCGTTCGAGGTACTCGTCGGCGATCTCCCGCTGGACGAGGTGGCGACCTGCGGCGAAGCAGACCTGGCCCTGGAATTGGAACGATGAGAAGGCGCCCGCCGCCGCGGCGGCGTCGAGGTCGGCATCATCGAGCACTACGAAGGCATTGTTGCCTCCAAGCTCCAGTGAGACCCGCTTGAGCAGGCCACCGGCGAGGCGGCCCACTTCCCGACCGACCTCGGTCGAGCCGGTGAACGACACCAGCGCGATGTTGGGGTCGGTGACCACTGCCTGACCGGCCTCGACATCGCCGACCACGACCTGCAAGAGCCCTTCGGGGAGGCCGGCCTCGGCAAAGACGGCTGCGAAGATGGCGCCTCCACAGACCGGTGTCTGCGGGTCCGGCTTCAGGACGACCGCGTTACCGAGGGCCAGGGCCGGCGCCACGACGCGCATGCCCAGCACCGTGGGCGAATTCCACGGCGTGATGGCGCCGACCACGCCGAGGGGCACGCGGCGCACCATCGACAGCCGGCCCGGCACCGCAGAGGGCATCAGCGAGCCGTACGCCTGGGAAGGCATCGTCGAGGCGTTGAGGATCTCCTGGATGGCAAAGTTCTGTTCGTGGTGCATCTTGCTGTGCCCGGCGCCGGTCTCGCGCATCGTCCAGATCCCGGCCTCGTCGCGGTGGGCCTCGTAGATCTCGGCGGCGCGCCGCAAGATCCGGGCCCGCTCCTGGTAGTCGGTCTCAGCCCAGGCTGCCTGTGCGTCGGCGGCCGCGGCCGCGGCACGCGCCACGTCATCGGCCGTGGACTCGGACAGCGAGAGCAGGTGCTGGCCGGTCGCAGGCTCTCGGACCTCGATGATCGCGCCGGTACCCGGACGCCACCCTTCGAGGAACGCATCCAGCCAACGGGTCGTCGCGGGTGCGGTCATTACGGCTCCTTCCTTCCGGCACGCTGGCCGGTCGCGGGGTCCTTGTAGACCGGTCCGCGTGCGAGGACCTGGTCGGTCAGGCCTTCCTCGTGCCACGGTTCGGTCGCGCCCGAGTCCGGCAGGATGCGCCGCTGGCCGGGATAGCCGATGCGCTTCCTGACGTCAGCGTCGGTGTAGTAGCCCGCCACGACGACGAAGGTCAACGCGGCGTGGTTCGCCGACTCCTCACGTTCGAGTCGGTCCAGGCGGTGGCTGGGGTCATCGCCGAGGTCGTCACGCAGTGCCGCGGAGAGGGGTTCGACGAGGTCCGGCCGGGAACCCAGGACGAAACGGAGGCGCTCGTCGTCCACAACGTCACGGGCTGAGGGCATGCCGTGGGCGGCCGGGATGAGGTGGTCGGCGAGGGCGGCGAACGTCGAGCGCGCCGCATCGTCCAGGGCCGCCAGTGGATCGGCCTGGGGCGCGGGCGGGGTGCCCGGCAGATCGCGTGTGGTCACGTGGGGACCCCCTGGTCGTGGCGGGTCTCGACCATGTGGTCGGCCATTCGCAGTGCCAGGGCGCAGATCGAGGATGTCGGGTTGGTGCCCGATGAAGTCACGAACACGCTGCCGTCCGCGATGAACAGGTTGGGCACATCATGCGCCCGCTGCCAGCGGTCGACGACGGACGTCCCGGGATCGTCGCCCATGCGCGCCGTGCCGAGCAGGTGCCAGCCTGAGTAGCGCATCAGCTGATCGACCTCGACGCTGTGCGCGCCGGCCTCGAGCATCGACTCGGTGGCCTTCTCGATGTGGAAGTCGAGCATGCGGCGTGAGTTGTCGGAAACGCGATAGTGTAGCTCCGGTGCCGGGATGCCCGAGGAATCCATCTGGGTCGTGGAGACGGTCACGGCGTTCGCCTCGTCCGGCAGATCCTCGCCGAAGAGCCCCCAGTTCTGGCCGCGACCCAGGTGCGAGCGGACGTGGAGGTGATGCTGGGGACCCCAGACCTGCTTCCCGGCCCGGGCCGGCAGTGCCGAGTTGATCGGCCCCCCGGTCGGAGCAAGGCCCCATTTGGCGCCACGCACGAAGCCCCGGCGCTCATCGGTCTCGTAGAACTCGAATAATTCGATGGAGCAGCCGAAGACGCCCTGCCAGCTCTGCAGGTCCTCGTCGAAGAGGCCCGCGACGTTGGCGAAGGGGTGCATCATCAGGCGCTTGCCCACCAGCCCCGACGCGTTGGCGAGGCCATCCGGGTGCGCGGGAGAGGTCGACAACAGCAGCAGCCGAGCCGTGCCGATGGCGTTGGCGGCCAGGACCACGGTGCGGGCGGCCTCGAAGTGCTCTCCGCCATCCTGATCGAGCCAGGTCGCACCCGTGACGAGGCCCTTCGTGTTCGTCTCGAGGCGGCGCACGCGGGCGCCGGTCACGAGCCGCGCCCCGTGCTCGATGGCCTGAGGCCAGTGGGTCATGTCGGTCGACGCCTTGGCGCCTTCGGTGCAGCCTGACTGGCACACGCTCAACTGGGTGCAGGCATTGCGGCCCTGGTATGGCCGCGAGAGGATGGAGTTCGCCTCCGGCCACCAGTGCCACCCCAGGCGTGTGTGCGCCCGAGCCACCTTCAGGGCCCCTGGCCCGATGGCGATCGGCGGCAGTGGCGGAGGCTCGCCAGGCGGGTAGGCCGGGTCGCCCCCGAGCCCGGAGACGCCGAAATGCCGGTCGGTGCGCTCGTAGTACGGCCGCAGCTCCTCGTAGTCGAGCGGCCAGTCGTCGGCGATGCCGTCGAGCGAGCGAACGCGGAAATCCGACGGCAGCATGCGCGGCCACGAACCGGCATAGAGGATGGTGGAGCCACCGACGCCGGCGAACATCAGCGGCGCCACGTCCGAGTCGCTGTCGTCGACCGGGTAATCCTCGGGCAGGTCGCGGATGTTGGGGCTGGGCGACCACTGCTTGCGCGAGGTCAGCTCCCAGTCGAGCTGTTCACCACGAAACTCGGTTCGATCGTGCCAGTCGCCCTGTTCCAGGCAGACCACACCGAAGCCCGCCTCGGCGAGCCGCCGAGCCACCACGCCACCGGACGCACCGGCGCCGATGATCAGCACATCCGCGGGTTCAGCAGCCACAAATCACTCCTCATGCGCCTGGTGGACGTGTCCCGCGCCACTCTATAGCAAACCTTTGCTATCGGGAAGCCGAGCGCGCGCCAACGGGCGGTTGCGCTGATCTATCGCCTACGTGGCTCGAAGCGGTAGGCAGGCCTCAGTCCAGTTGGAATGAGCGCTTGGCGAGGCCGTAGAAGAAGCCGTCGATGATGAATTCGGGCTCCTGGTCGGCGGCCGAAGCGGCGCCCAGGGTCACGAACAGCGGTGCGAAGTGCTCGACCGTGGGATGGGCATAGGGCATCCCCGGCGCGCGCGTCCTGAAGTCGAACAGCGCGTCAAGGTCGCCGCGTCGCAGCACCTCGGCCGCCCACTGGTCGAACTCCGTGGACCAGCTGGGTGCGCCGGGCTTGCCGGCCATGTACTCGTGGATCCAGGGCAGGCCATGGGTCAGGAAACCGCTTCCCATGATCAGGACACCCTGGTCCCGCAGGGGCGCCAGTCGCTGCCCCAGCTGGAACAGGTGCCGCGGATCCAGGTCCGGCATGGACATCTGCAGCACCGGGATATCGGCATCTGGATACATCGCCAGGAGCGGCACATAGGCGCCATGGTCAAGGCCACGCTCCGGCGCGTCTGCGACGAGCTCACCATCGGGCATGAGGGCCCGAACCTGACTCGCCAGCAGGGGTGCGCCAGGTGAGTCGTAGCGGGTCTGGTAGTAGCGCTCGGGGAACCCGTAGAAGTCGTAGGTCAACGGGACCGGCCGCGTGGCTCCCAGCGTCATCGGTGCTGACTCCCAATGGGCGCTGACCACGAGGATCGATCCGGGGCGGGGCAGGGTCCGGGCCCAATCCTTCAGCTGCCCGACCCACAGCGCGTCGTCGACCAGCGTGGGTGCGCCATGACCCAGGTAGACCACCGGAGATCTGGCATCGCGACCAGCCCGGGCGCCATCGACCTGCGCTGAGTCGTCCGGCCCGGGATGGCTGTTCACGCTGCTGATACTCGGGGCACCGGCGGCCAGCGTCAACACCTCCAACCGACTTGACAAACGCGCGCCGGCCGGCACATTATCGATTTACTGAATCGATTGAGTGACTGTCGGCAGGGTCAGGGAGAACCTCGCCGATGCTCGATCGGGAGGGGAGAGGGACGTTTGAGCCACCACCGCTGGGCTTGGCCGGGGGACGGGCAGACGTGAGGGACCAGAGCGCTCGTGGCGAGCGCCCCCCACCACGTCGCCGGGTGCGCATGTCCGATGTCGCGGCCGCCTCCGGGGTCTCGACGACGACGGTCTCGATGGTCCTGAGCGGCAAGGCCGGCACGTCGATCCCCGCGCCGACGCAGGAGCGCGTGCTCGACGCTAGCCGCAGACTCGGCTACCGCGCCAACGCGGTGGCGCGAAACCTGCGCATCCGCACCAGCGACACCATCGGGCTGGTCTCGGACGTCATCGCCTCGACGCCATTCGCCGGGGCCATGATCCACGGCGCTCACCAGGCTGCGCAGGCCGCCGGCAAGCTCCTGCTGATCGTGGACACGGACCGTGACCCGGATGTCGAGACGAAGGCCATCGACACGCTCCATGACCGCCAGGTCGACGCGATCATCTACGCCACCATGTTCCACCGCGTCATCGAGCCCCCGGCTTCGCTGCGGGAGGCAGCCTGGGTCGTTCTCGACTCGCGTACCGAGGATCCGGCCGACTCCTGGGTCGTTCCCGACGAAGCCGGCGGTGCCGCTGCGGCCACACGTCACCTCATCGAGCAGGGCCATCGGCGCGTCGGCTACCTGCGAGACAGTCACCACAACCCGGCCGACATCGAGCGGTTGGCGGGCTACCGCCGTGCCCTCGACGAGGCCGGTGTCGCCTTCGATCCGGAGCTCGTGGTCGAAGACCTCGACAACCCCTTCGGAGGCCACGCCGCCGCCGCCCGGCTGCTTCGGCTGGCCGATCCACCCACGGCGATCCAGTGCTACAACGACCGCATGGCGATGGGCGCCTATCGCGCCGTCCGCCACGCCGGTCTCTCCATTCCCGACGACCTGTCGGTCGTCGGCTTCGACAACCAGAGCCAGATCGCGCCCTGGTTGGATCCACCACTCACGACGGTCCAGCTGCCCCACGAAGCGATGGGGCGGTGGGCAGTCGAGCACGTCGTAGGCGTCCTCGGTGGCGTGATCGAGGGACCACGACAGCGGCGCATGGAGTGTCCGTTGGTGGTCAGGGAGTCGGTCGCGTCGCCCCGCCATCCAGGGGGGACATCTTGATCGTCTGCGCCCCGCAGCCGATCACGACCTGAAACACGGGGCAAGGAGGAAGGACATGATCCACCACAAGTCCAGCCGGCGAGTGGCCATCCTGGCCACGGGCGCGCTGGTAGGCGCCGCCTTTGCGGCGACCCCAGCGGCTGCCCAAGCTGATCCGAATGTCTGCGACGGCGTCATCGACGGCCCCGTCGAGCTGTCGATGACCATCCACTCCGGTACCAACCCAGGTCCCGAACCGGAGACGGTCCAGGCCTTCAACGACGGGCCCGGTGCCGAGCTCGGCGTGACCGTCAACATGAACGCGCTGGGAGAAGGCGCCTACGAGACGAGCCTGAAGTCGGCGGCCGCCGCCGGCGAGATGCCCGACATCGTCGATATGGATGGCCCGTTCCTGTACGAGTTCGTGTGGGCCGACCTGCTGCGCTCCATCAATTCGTGCCTCACCGCCGAGGAGAAGGACGCGTTCCTGCCCTCCATCATCCAGCAGGGTACGTACAACGACCAGCTGTACTCGCTGGGCACCTATGACTCCGGCCTGGGCCTCTGGGGATCACGCTCAGCACTCGAGGAAGTCGGGGCGCGCATCCCGACCGGTCCCGACGATGCCTGGACCGTCGAGGAATTCGATCAGATCCTGCGTGACCTGCAGGCAGCCGGCAAGGGCGCCAATGGCCCCCTCGATATCAAGTGGGCGTACGGCGCCGGCGAGTGGCGTTCGTATGGCTTCGCGCCGATGATCCAGTCCGCCGGCGGCGACCTCATCGACCGCTCCACGATGGCCAGCAGCGAGGGCTTCTTCAATGGCCCTGAGGCAGTCGCTGCCTGGACGCAGTTCCAGACCTGGGTCAACGACGGTCTCATCGACCTCGTGGCTGAAGACGACAGCAACGTCCTTACCGGACCCGATGGCGAGCCTGCTACCGGCGACGAGACGCCCCTGAGCTGGGTCGGCCACTGGATGTATCCACCGTACAGTGAAGCCTTTGGTGATGACCTGGTCAACCTGCCGCTGCCGGACTTCGGCAACGGCAGCAAGACCGGCATGGGCTCGTGGAACTGGGCCGCCTCGACCGGTCCGGACGGCGTCGCCAACACCGGCGATGAGGCCGATCTTGACGCGGTCTGGGCGTTCATCAAGCACGTCACCAGCCCCACCGAGATCGAGCGCTTCACGACGGCCAACGGTGCCGTTCCCGCCACCAAGGAAGCTCTGGCCGCTTCGCCGCTTCACGCGCCCGACGCGATCATGGGCATCTATGTCGAGAACCTCAACAACGCGCATACCGACACCAAGCTGGTGCAGTCAGGCGCGGTGCCGCGTCCGGCGACGCCCGCCTACGGGTTCATCCGCGACCGCTTCAGCGACGCGATGGCTGACATCGTGGCCGGAGCGGACGTGCAGTCCACCCTGGACGCAGCGGCACAGGCCATCGACCAGGAGATCGAAGACGCAGGCTACGCCGAGTAGTCATGCAAGTGCGGTGCCGGGTCGCTAGCGGCCTGGCACCGCGCCTCATCCCACGACGGGGCCTATCGGGAGAGAGGTAGCCAAGCGATGTCTGTGGCGACAAGCGGGAGTGGAGGTTCGAGGTCAGGTGAACGGCGGGAACGGTTCAGCTCCGAAACGTTGACCGCGTGGCTCTTTAGCGCGCCGGCGGTGTTGCTCATCGCCGCGTTCATGGTGCTGCCCTTCATCCTGGCCTTCTATTTCTCATTCACCAATGAACGACTCATCTCGCCCCGCCCGACGGAGCTTGTGGGCCTGCGCAACTACGAGCGCATCTTCGACGATCCGCTGTTCTGGACGTCGTTGGGCAACAACATCATCTTCAGCATCATCGTGGTGCCGCTCCAGACGGCGTTCGCGCTGCTGCTGGCCATCCTGGTCAACCAGAAGCTTCGGGGCGTGGCCGTCTTCCGGACCATCTTCTTCATGCCCATCACCGTGATCATGGCTGCGGTGTCGGTCATCTGGATCGTGCTCCTGAACCCCCAGGGCCTGATCAATGCGTTCATGGAGATCGTCACCTTCGGCAACTTCTCGCCGGATTGGTTGGGCGATCCCGCATACGCGCTGACGGCCATCATCCTGGTGTCGATCTGGGCCAGCGTGGGGTTCCAGATGGTCATCCTGCTGGCCGCGCTGCAGGACGTCCCCGTCACCCTCTATGAGGCCGCCCGGCTCGACGGGGCAGGCCGTTGGCAGCAGTTCCGCAACGTGACCCTTCCGGGTATCCGCAATCCGCTCCTGTTCGTGCTCACCATCACGACCATCCTCTCGTTCCGCCTCTTCGACCAGGTCTGGATCATGCCCGACCGCCCCGGCGGACCCCTCGATTCCACGCGCACGCTGATGGTCGACATCGTGGAGAGCGGGGTCTTCGACGGCAACATCGGCAAGGGCTCAGCACTGTCGATCGTCTTCCTCGTCATCGTCCTGGCGATCACCATCGTCCAGCGTCGTCTCATCAAGCAGGAAGGAGCGGTCAGGTGAGCGCTGCGCCGACTGCGGGCGCGAGGCCCGATCTCAAGGACCGGCTGGCCGAGGCCGAGACCGCCAAGGATGTCATGCGCAGGCAGGAACGGCGAAGTCGGATCATCGCCTACGCGGTGCTCGTGCTGCTGGCGGCGTTCTTCCTGTTCCCCATCGTCTTCATGTTCGTCGGCTCATTCAAGAGCGACACATCGGTCATCGCCGACAGCGGCAGCCTGAAGGCCTTCATCCCGGAGCCCTTCGTAGGCCTCCAGAACTACGACCAGGCCATCGAGCGGGGCAATTTCCTGACCTCGTTCATCAACTCGGCGATCATCTCCGGAGTCATCGTGGGCGTGGGCCTGTTGGTGAACAGCCTGTTCGGCTACGCCCTGGCGCGCCTGACGTTCCGGGGCAAGCGCGTGCTCCTGGCGGTGGTCGTGGCACTCATCATCGTGCCGTTCGAGACGCTGGCGGTGCCGCTGTTGCTGATCATGTCCGAGCTGCGATGGACCAACACGTTGCATGCCCAGTTCCTGCCATTCCTGGCCCAGCCGCTGTACATCTTCCTGTTCTACTCGTTCTTCCTGGGCATCCCCAGGGAGCTCGAGGAAGCCGCCAAGATCGATGGCGCGGGTGCCGCTACGACGTTCTTCCGTGTCGCCGCGCCGCTGGCCAAGCCCGCCTACGCGGCTGCTGGCATCCTGATGTTCCTGTATTCATGGGGCCAGTTCCTGTGGCCGGTCATGGTCACGCGCACGGTCGACGTGCGACCGCTGCCGATGGGGATCGCCGAATTCCAGGGGCTGCCACCGACACAGTGGGGCGACATCATGGCCTACGCCGCACTGATGGTCATCCCGCTTCTGATCGTCTTCATCATCTTCCAGCGCCAGTTCGTCCAGGGTGTCGCCACGAGCGGGCTCAAGGGCTGATCCCATGAAGTACAGGAGGCACAGTTGTCGTGACCTTGAGGCTTGATGATCGATGGGTGTGGGATTGGTGGTTCGCCGACACCGACGATGCCTACCACGCCTTCTACCTCCAGGCACCCAGGGGGCTCAGGGACCCCGAGCGACGCCACGCCAACGCCACCATCGGCCACGCGGTCTCGACCGACCTGCGGGAGTGGCTGATCCTGGACGACGCGCTGGGGCCATCGCCGACCCCGGCCTGGGACGACGTGTCGACCTGGACGGGTTCTGTCATCCCACACGCTGGACGCTGGCACATGTTCTATACCGGCACCACGCGGGAGGGTGATGCCCTCGTCCAGCGTGTCGGTCTGGCGACCTCCACCGACCTCGCTACATGGGAGAAGCATGAGGCCAATCCCGTGATGGAGGTCGATGCCCGCTGGTACGAGCTCGGCGATCGCGACGCCTGGCGTGAGACCGCCTGGCGGGACCCGTGGGTCTTTGCAGATCCGGACGGCGACGGGTTCCATGCCCTGATCACGGCGAGACGAGCCGATGGGCCGGCCATGAACCGGGGAACCATCGGCCATGCCCGGTCCGACGACCTGATCCACTGGGAGGTGGGACCGCCAGTCTCGCAGCGATCCGACTTCGGGCACCTGGAGGTGCTGCAATCGGAGCTCGTCGACGGCCAGCACGTCCTCGTCTTCTGCTGTGCGTCCGACGACATCGCTCCCGGCCGGCGCCAGCGGCTGCCGGATGAGACGTCGGGGTCATTCATCGCGCCCGGTTCGTCACTGGTCGGTCCCTTCGACCTCGAAGGAGCACGCCAGGTCGCGATCCCGCAGCTCTACTCGGCGCGGATCCTCAAGGACCGGTCAGATGAATGGGTGATCATGGGTTTTCATTACGGCACCAGGGACGAGCCTTTTGATGGCGTTCTCATCGACCCTGTCCCGCTCGCGGAGGTCATGCCGGAGCTGGCCGTCGGAGACCGGGCCTGACACCAGGCTGCCCGTCTGATCGGCGCTACGCGGCGTCCAGACCTTCGGCATAGCTGACGCCCTGCTGCACCCACGCGGCCAGGGCCTCGTCGGAGGCGACACCGTCGAGGGAGACCATGATCCAGCCGACCATGGGACGTCCGGTGAAATCCATGATGTGTGCCCCGGGCCTGGCAACCGCTTCGTCATGGGCTTCCTTGCCGACGCGAACCATCAGGTGATCCTTGTTGACGCCGACCGCCATCTTGCCGTCGATGAGGAACGCGATTCCACCGAACATCCGCTTCTCCGAGAGCGCCGGATGACCGCCGATCAGCAGACGCACCCGCGCGGCGAGTGCCTCGTCATATGCCATGGTCAGACCTTAGCGAATCGATGGTGCCCCGGGAGCCGGTCGGTGACCACGCCGACCTCGCCATTCTCCAGCGTGGCGTTCCTCCTACTCGGTCGGGTATCGGAGGTTCTGTGCTTCCGGTCGCGTCAGCCATTCGCTCAACGACTGGGCAGTCGCGTCCTTGCCCGAGAGGATGGGGTCCTTGACCGGCCAGTCGATACCGATATCCGGGTCGTCCCAGCGCACGCCCGACTCAGTCGCCGGGTTGTAGGTCCCGCTGGTGAGGTATTCGACATCGGCGCTCTCCGAGAGCGTGCAGAACCCTCGCGCGAAGGAGGCCGGTGCCCAGAGTTGGAGCCTGTTGCGGTCGCTGACGATGAGGCTTTCGTACCGCCCCAGCGTGGGTGAGCCCGGACGGATGTCAACGGCCACCAGGAATGCCTCGCCATGCACCACGCGCATGAGCTTGCCCATCGGCGGGTCCCACTGGAAATGCAGCCCGCGGGTCACTCCCCGGGCGCTGCGACTGTGGTTCAGCTGCACGAACTGGCTGGGCAATCCCAGGTCGGCGTGCTCGGCGAAGTGGTCCGCCCGATAGGCTTCCATGAAGAAGCCGCGTTCATCCTCGAAGACCTCGTGCTCGATGACCAGGACCTCGGGAATGGAGGTTCGGCGGACATGCATCTTCACAGGTGACGACTCCAGCTTCGAGGACAACATCAAGCAGGAAGGACAAGCCCGCTATCGATTGTAGGGCTCTGCACTGCCAGTCCGTCTGTGTCCCATGTCGCGAATTGAGGCAAACTCCCCCCAATGCCTGTCGTCGTCGTCAGGCCGCGCGCCACTCCAGTCGTCAATGGCCAGCGCATCGGGTTGGGACCATCGAGGGGTGTCGTAGCGGCATCAAGCATTCGTATGGTCATGTCCCTTGACTGGTACACGTGGTGACCGGTCAGCGGGGGCGACTGCCCATCGACGAGCGGGCCGCCTCAAGGTCCACGTCGTGGGAGTAGCCACCCAGGTGTTCGTCGACATCGCGCAGCACGTCCCCGTCGTGGCGGGCTCGCCCAGGTTCGACTGGCGATGACCCGACGGCACGGGGCTGCTCTCCGGGCGCTGCTCATGTCCGCCGATGGCGCGCTTGCGGCCGTGCTCGGCCTGCTGGTGTACCAGTCGGCCGCACATCCTGATGCGCCCCTCGGGGATTTCCTTGATGCCTTCTGGGTGCGCTCTGCACTGTACGGCGTGGCCTGGGTCGGGCTGCTGTACGTCAATGGCGCCTATCGCCTGCGTGCCCACTGGACGCTCCTTGGCGAGGCCAGGACGGTGGCGCGAGCGACCTTCTGGATGGCCGTGGTGGGTCTGGCCGCGCTCTTCGTGGGTGGGGCGGAGTTCAGTGATCGCGGCTATGTGCTGCTGCTCTTCCCGCTGACGGGCCTGGCCGCCGTGGCCACCCGCTTCCTTCTGCGTATCGTGTTCATGTCCATCCGTCGCCGCGGTCACGATGTTCGCAACCTCGTCATCCTGGGCACCGGCGCCAACGCCGAGGCATTCGCCAGAACGGTCCGCGAACACGGCGTGCTGGGCGTCCAGGTCATCGGGTACCTCGGCGAACGCGCACCGGTGCACGAGCCTGAACACCTCTATCGGGGTCCCATCCACGAACTTCCGCGCATCCTGCGTGAGGAAGTCATCGACGAGATCGCGGTCTGTGTGCAGCCAAGTGAATGGCGACTGGTGGAGGAGTACGTGAGCCTGGCCCACCAGGAGGGCAAGCTGGTGCGCGTGCCCCTGTCGGTACCGCGCCTGGATATGTCTCAGCGCTTCCTTGAGGACCTTGAAGGCACGGCGGTCCTGTCCTTTGCCAACGGTCCTGACGAGCTGGCTGGAGATGTCGTCAAGCGCGTCTTCGATATCGGTGCGGCTGTGGCCGCGATCGTCCTGACGAGTCCATTGATGCTCGCCGTGGCCCTGGCCTTGCGCTGGCGACAGGGACCCGGCGTCCTGTTCACCCAGACGCGGGTCGGCATGCACGGCCGACGCTTCACCATCTACAAGTTCCGGACCATGGACCTTGATGCCGAGGAGCGCTACGCGGAGCTGGCCGACCGTTCCAGCACCGCTGGCGCCGCGTTCAAGATGATCGACGACCCTCGCATCACGCCGCTGGGACGCCTGCTGCGTCGATGGTCCATCGATGAGCTGCCACAGTTCTTCAACGTCCTGCGCGGTGAGATGAGCATCGTGGGTCCGCGGCCGGCCCCTCCGCGCGAGGTGGAGGCCTACGACCTATGGCACCGACGTCGACTGTCCATGAAGCCCGGCGTCACCGGCCTATGGCAAGTGACCGCGCGTCTGGACCATGACTTCGATCAACGTGCCGAGCTGGACCTCGCCTATATCGATCGATGGTCCTTCTGGCTGGACGTCGCTATCCTCTTCCGAACCATCCCCGCCGTCATCCGGAGGCCAGGGTTCTGAGCCGCATCCGCCTGCCTATCCTGTTGTTCGTCCTGGCTGCCCTGTCACTGCCAACCGCTGCCCTCGCCGCGGGCGTGCCGCGGGATGGCCAAGCCGCTGCGACATCCATCGCCGACACGCCAGCGCCCACACCTCGACCGGCCAGGACGCCACGACCCACGAGGCGACCCTCGGGCACCGCCGAAGCGACACCCGTCGCGGTGCCCGTGTCCGGACCCGAGCTGGTCCTGGGCGCAACGCCACAAGCCTTCGTACCGGCGCGAGACTCGCTCGCGGTGGGCTATTACGAGCCCGGCCTTGCCGGCCAGCTCCCGCTCGTAGTGGCTCAGCTGTCGGGCTACTTCGAAGACGCCGGCTTCCAGGATGTGACGTTGGTCGAGACGAAGTCCGCTCAGCGCGATGTCCAGAGCGGTGGCCTTGACTTCGCGGTGGCGCCCGCCCGCAGCTCCTTCAAGGCCTGGTACGACGACCCGCAAGCCCCGGCCGTTGCCGGGTATCGAAACTACGGCGGCAACCGCGGCGCGTTCGGTGGTGACTTGCTGCTGGCGGCGCCGGGCCTGGTGGAGCATGAGCCGGCCACGGTCATCGCCTTCCTGGGCGCCTACATCCGGGCACTCCAGGATCTGTCCGACCCCGAGACGTCGGCCGATGCGCTGGCGCTCATCGAGGCAAGCGATCTCGCGGTACCGAGCACGCTGGTCAGCGACTGGGAAGATGAGCTCGCGGCGTTCGCCCCGTTCGACGGTGGCTTCGGCAGCTACGCCGACGCGAGCGGCTACGGTGAATTGCTCGATTACCTCGCTCGCCGCCGCAAGCAGGAAGCCTCCTTCGATGCCTTCGTCGCTGATCACTCCCTGAACATCGCGCAAGCCTCGGTGGGCCTGCATCCCAACCCCGATGCCGGCCTTGTCGGACCACCCTCCATCACCCAGATCAGCGTCGGCGTGCCCGCGAGTGCCGACGGCAGCGCGGACCCAGTCCAGATCGCCGAACGAGAGGGCTACTTCACTGACGCCGGCTTCGAATCGGTCGAGATCATGGATATCGAGGAGCCGTTGCTTGGTCTGCTCAACAATCAGCTGGACTTCGCCGTCGTCGACAGCGTGGATGCCGCCGATGGCGCCAGCCAGGGCCTGCCCGCGGTGGCCATCGCCGGGCACCGCAACTATGGCCCCGACGGCGCCTATGGGGGCGACGTCGTGCTGACCACATCCGACCTGGTGGAGGTGGACCGAAGCACCGCCAGCGCCTTCCTTATCGCCTACCTGCGAGCGCTGCAGGATCTCGCTCCGGATTCCGACCGCGTACGCTCCGTTCGATGGAGGCTTCGGCTCCGCAGGGGAAGGCGGTGGCACCGGCGAGCTGGACGCGTACCTGAGCGACGAGCTCGGCGACGCGCCAGACCTCGATGCCCTGATCGACCCTCGAACGCTGGAGTTCGCCCAGGCCTGGTGGGGTCTGCCAGCCAACCCTACGAGCGTAGAGGTCCCGGCCAGTGGTGAGGCCGCCCCGCAAGAGGAGGCTCCGTGATGCAGGACAGGCTCGCCCGACTCCTCGTCGCATCGGTCGTGGCGGTCGCCCTGACCCTGGGCTCCGCCCTCGCTGCCGCGGCCTACATCGAACAATCGCAGATCCAGGTGCTGCTCTCCGGCCCTTCGGGCACGGTGCGCTGCGATCGATCCGCTTCCATCAGTGCCAAGGTCGTCAGCACCAAGACCGGCAAGCCGGTCAGCAATCAGCTGGTGCGCTGGAGCCTGTCCGGGGCGCAGTCAGGGAGTGACGGCCTGTCGGCCTCGGGCACCGTGACCAACAAACAGGGCAAGACGGGCGTCAGTCTGGCCTTCGGCCCGGTCGCCGGCGCGCGGACCGTGACGGCCTCCGCCAGCCGGGTGTCGCCGAGCGTCACCGTCCGTTGTGCCGGTGGACTACCGCGCACAGCGCCCGTGCCACCGCCTGGGTTCGTGGACCAGCCCAGCAACGCCCTGATGGCGCCGCCGTCGATCCGGGAGCCGGGGTTCGGGCAGCCCACGCCAGCCACCGCCCTGCGCCTTGATCGCCTTGGCATGGACGTCCCCCTGGTCGAAGGGGATGGTGTACGGTGCCCGATGACGCGGCCGCTCACTACCCCGGCACGGCCTGGCCCGGGGAGGGCTCCAACACCTATCTCTACGGTCATGCCCGGGAGGGCGACCTTCCTGGAGCTGTGGGGCGTCCGCACTGGGGACGTCATCGAGATGGACATGGCGGACGGCCGCAGTCTCGACTATCGCGTCACCGAGATCCGTCCAGTCGTCGCGTGGGACGCACTCGAATACCTCGCCCCGACGCCGAAGGAGCGGCTCACGCTCCAGACCTGTCTGAGCTATGACGACACGGCGCCACGCTTCGTGGTGGTCGCCGAGCCCCTGTCGGGCATGTGACGGGGCAACCGACCGCCCAGCGTCCAGCCCCACACCAGCCGCCACCACAGGGTTCCTGGGCGCCCGGTCCACCCGGAGTCGCGCCGAGCCCCTGGCCCGCCCCGCCGGGTGAGCCTCGTCAGGGGCAGCCTCCCCGGCCGACACCGCCGGCCCCACCCGCGCCGCCCCCCGAGCGTCCGCACCGCCGGCGGCTATGGCTGGGTCTGCTCGGGCTGTTGCTGCTCGTGGTCATCGGGGGCGTGCTCCTTGCGGCGGTGCGATATGCGCCGCTCCTCGGAGACGTAAGGGGCATCCGTGAATTGGCTCAACACGTGGCCGACCAGGTCCGCACGACCGACCCGGCATCCCTCGATGCCGACGGCGTTCAGGAGCTGCGCGCGAGCCTCGACGACCTCGATGTACGCCTGAGCCCTGTGCGTGACGTCGTCCATGACGACCCGCTGGTGCGCCTCGCTTCGATGCTCCCGGTCCTGGGCGTCCAGGTCGATGCCGCCGATGACCTGGTCAGCGCTGCCGATGCCCTTGTCGAAGCGGGCGGATTGGGCCTCGACGTGGCCGACCGCTTCGTCGCGTTGCGGGAGGCCAACGAGGCTGATCCCGAGTTCGCCATGATGCCTGGGCTGGTCGGTCTGATGGCCGAGTCGGGCGACGATGTCGATCGCATCGGTGAACTCGTGGAGCAGGCCGAGGTGCACCTCGCGGCGATCCCAGCCACGGCGCTGGGCCAATTGCTTGAGGCGCGCGACCTGGTCGCCGAGCCGCTCGCGACGTATGCCCCGTTGCTGGAACAGTATCGCCAGGCCGACGGCGTGCTACCCGGGCTCCTGGGCTGGGGTGAGCCCAGGCGGTATCTGGTGCTGGCCCAGAATCCGGCCGAGTTGCGACCCGCCGGTGGATACGCTGGAACCATCGGCGTCCTCGGATTCGAGGATGGCGCGCTCGTGGAGCAGCACTTCCAGGACGTCTACGAGCTTGACCTTCAGCCGGACCTGCCATTCATCACGCCACCTGCGGAGCTGACCAACTATCTGCTCGGCGACGACCAATCGTGGCGCCTCGCCGATGCTGCCTGGGCGGCGGACTTCCCTGCCGGGGCGCAGCAGGCGCGCGAGTTCTATGCCCTGGAAACCGGCGACGACGATATCGACGGCGTCATCGGTATCACTACATTCGCCCTTGATCGGCTGCTCGAAGTGGTGGGCCCGGTGAAGGTCGAGTCCTACGGGGTGACGGTGGCGCCCGGGGACACCACGATGACGCTGCTCGGCCAAACGCGTGGCACGGAGACCTCGACCGAGGGCCGCAAGGAGATCCTCGACGAACTCGCCACGACCGCCATGCAGCGGCTCCTTGCGCTGCCAGCCGATCGCTGGGTCGCCATGGCCGAGGCGATGATGGATATCGGCACCCAGAAGATGGCGGTGGCCTGGTTCGACGACCCCGACACGGAACAGCTCGTCCTCGGCGCCGGCTGGGGTGGTGAGGTGTCCCAGGAGCCGGGCGACTATGTCTACGCCCTGGAGTCCAACATGGCGCCGACCTCCAAGTACAACCTTGTCGTCGATCGTGACGCGTCGTTCGTGGCCAAGCTCGATGAGCACGGTGACACGCTCAACAGCCTGCGCCTGGACTGGCAGAACGATGCCGGCGAGCCCGGCGAGCCGAATGCCTCGCTGCGCGACTTCTCCAACAACCAGGAAGGCTGGTACGGGGCCTACCTGCGTCTGTTGGTGCCACGGGGCAGTGAGCTCGTGACGGCCAGCGGACAGGCCTCCGACGAGATCCGGGGTTCCGAGGAGCTGGGCGAGGATGGCGGACGCTTGGCCTTCGGCAACTACCTGTTCATGCCGCCGGGCGAGTCCACGCTGAGCTACTTGTGGACCGCGTCGGATGTGGCCACCGAGGTCGATGGCACGTGGGAGTACCGACTCCACGTGCAGAAGCAACCGGGCGCTCGACCCCAACCCTGGTCCGTTCGGGTCGATCTGCCCGATGGCGCCAGGGTGCTGGAGGCCCCACAGGGGGTCCAGGTCAAGGACGGGCGTGTGCGCTTCGACGCGGTGTTGGACCGGGACCTCGAATTCCTGGTTCGCTACACGCTGCCTCAGGCCTGATCGCCCAGGTAGTCGGCCAGTGCCGACTGCCAGGAGCGCATCGCGACACCGGCCGCGGCGGCCTTGGAGCTGTCGAGCACGCCCCACGGCGGGGGGTCGGAGGCTCGCTCGAAGCTTGACCGCGAGATGGGCCGCAGTGCACCTCCTGGGCGGCGCACAGCCAGCACTTCCCGGGCCCAGTCAAGGCGCGACGCGACACCGGTGTTGGCGAGATGGAAGACGCCACCGTCGGTCCGGCCCACCAGGGCATGGATGGCACGGGCCAGGTCCACCGTGTACGTGGGTGATCCGATCTCGTCCTCGACGACTCCGAGGGGGTCCGGGGCGACCCGGTCAGCTGCCGCGGTGATCTTGTCCGGAAAGTCCCCGCCGGGTGGACCGAACAGCCAGGCTGTGCGTACGATCCACAACCCGTCCAGCCCTCCGAAGGCCTCCGCCGCGGCGAGCTCGCCGGCCAGCTTGCTGCGACCGTATGGATTGCGAGGGTTGGTCGGGTCGGATTCGACGTAGCCGAGGCGGTCGTCGCGTTCCCCGTCGAAGACCTCGTTGGTCGACACGAGCACGAGCCTTGCGTCGATGGCTCGACAGCCGTGAGCAAGGCTGCTCACCCAGCGGCCGTTGCGGCGCAGCGCAGCGTCGGGGTCTCCGGCGGCCATGTCAACGTTCGTCATGGCCGCGGCGTGGATGACCAACTGGGGCCGGTCACGTTCGACCAGTGCAGTGGCGGTGGAGGGGTCGTCGAGATCCAGCAGCGGCCGATCCCAGGCGTGCGCGAGGGTAGGTGCCGCCGCCAGCAGGGCGCGACCCAACCTTCCCGTCGAGCCGGTGATGACGGTGTCGAGATCGGCCACGGCGGACGCGTCCTGCCGGCTGCTCATCGCATCAGCGGCACGACCGCTTCGGTCGCCTCGACCTCCGCGCCGTGGGCATGGACGAAGCGGATGAGCTCGCAGATGGCGTCGACATCGTCCGTACCGATGGCGGTGCCGGTCGGTAGCACCAATACCTCGGCGGCGGCCGTGTCGGTCACCGGCAGCACCGGGACCACCGGCCGCTCCGAATAGGGCGACATGCGGTGGCAGCCAGGATAGAAGTAGCGCCGCGCCAGCACCTGTTCCGCGTTGAGGATCTCCATCAGCCGGTCTCGTCCAAGGGGGCTTCGGGCGGCCTCGACTCGCAGGACCACGTATTGATCGTTGCAGCTGCCACGGTCGTCCGGGGGAAGGAGCCGGACGCCCTCCAGGCCCTCCAGGCCAGTGCGGTAGCGCTCGAGATTGCGTCGGTTGGCAGCCACGAAATCCGACGCGGCATCAAGCGAGGTCAGGGCCATGGCGGCAGACCCTTCGTGCAGCTTGGCGTTGATCCCGCCTGACGCGGTATGGTCCCAGGCGTCGAAACCGAAGTTCCGCAACAGACGGCAGCGTTGGGCGAAAGCGGCGTCGTTCGTGGTGATGACACCGCCCTCGAAGGCGTTCACGAACTTGGTGGCATGAAAGCTGAATACCTCAGCCTGGCCGAAGCCACCGATCGTCTGCCCGTCACGGACGCAGCCATAGGCGTGGGCGGCATCGAACAGGAGCGTCAGCCCGTAACGATCCGCGAGGTCCTCGAGCGCTTCGACAGCCACACTGCGACCCCACAAGTGAGTGGCCACGATCGCGGTCGTATCCGGCCCGATGAGCGCCTCTGCCGCGGCGGGGTCAAGCGTCAGTCGGTCGGGATCGATGTCGGCGAAGATCGGTTCCAGGCCGATCCACTCGAACGCATGCGCGGTGGCGATGAAGGTGAACGCGGGCACGATGACTTCTCCAGTGAGGCCAGCCGCTCGCGCCGCGACCTGCAATCCCAACGTGGCGTTGGTGACCGCGATGGCCTGGCCGACGCCGAGCTCGCCGGCGACGCGGTGCTCCAGCTCCTGCGTCAGCGGCCCGTCATTGGTGAGCCAACGCCGGTCGAATGCCGCCTCCATGCGGGCGTGCAGCACTTCGCGATCACCGATGTTCGGCCGGCCGACATGGAGCGGCTCAGCGAACGACGGCTCACCGCCGAACAAGGCCAGGTCGGACACGGCCAGCTTGGGCACACCCGGCCCTGCCGGGAGATTCGCGACCGGTGGCTCGTTCACCGCGCAACTCTAGCGGGAGCACCGCCGCGCTGGGCCAGTGCGGGAACGTACTATCGGGTCCTGTCCGGTCTGGTGATGCCAGATACAGTCAGACCCGGCGTGCGATGCTGTATGCCGACGTACCCAACCGAGCGACGCAAGGGAACGATGGCCGCCAGAAGACCAAGCGAGAGGAACGTGCGAGCAGTCGCCGACGAGACCACGCCGGCCCGCAGCCTCGGCGCTGAGCCGGGCCCGATGCTCAAGTCGGTCGACCGAGCTGAGGCGGCCGAGGAAGCGGCGGCCGCGCTCCGCGTCGAGGTCGAGGATCTGACCGACCTGGGTGAGCGCTTGCGCGCCCGGGTCGTTGCCGCGGAACGCGAGGCCTTGCTGCTGAGCGAGCATCTGACCACCAGGAGCGCCATGGCGGGCGAACTGCGCGCCGAGGCCCTCCTGTCACGCCGAGAACGGGATGCGGCACGCCGCGAGCTGGATGCGGCGCATGGCGAGCTGGTCGCGGTCCGCCGCGAGACCGAATCGGCTGTGCGCGAACGAGATGACCTCCACGAGCGACTGGCACTGCTCCGCACCAAGCTTGATGGGCGTCTCGCCGAGCTTGCGGACACTCGCATGACGAAGGCCAGACTGGAAAGCGATCTCGAGGCCACCCAGGCGGCGGTGCGGGACCTGGAGCAGCGCGTCGACCAGATCGACGACCTCCGTGACCAGCTTGACGCTGCCTTTGCCAGCAACCAGGCGCTCAGTGGCGAGTTGGAAACATTGGTGGCAGCGACCACCGCGGTGTCGGTCCAGCTGGATGACTCACGCGATGAGGTCAACCGACTCGAAGCTGAGTTGGCTGCGGCGCCGACGGCAGCTGAGATGGCCCTCCTGGAGGCCGAGCATGTTCAGCGCGAAGGCGAGCTGCAAGCGCAAACGGCCCGCCTCGAGGAGGCCCTGGCCGAGAGCCAGTCAACCCTCGCCGAACGCGATGGGCTACTGGGTGGTCAGGCCGAGGTGCTGGCCAACCGGACGGAGGAACTCGCCAACCGGATGGAGGAACTCGCCGAGCTGGCGGAGCTCGTGGCTGCCACCGAGCAGACTCGAGACCGGTATGCCCAGCTGGTCAAGGCCACGGCCCCGACGACGCTGGGTCGGCTGGCGCATCGGTGGCAGCGGTTCAGCGAACGACGGCCCGGCACGGCACGCCTGATGCGGGCGCCGTTCGATGTGACCTGGAGGCTGCTGACCTTGCGTTGGCCGGGCTGGCTTCGACAGCACCCGCTGTTCGACGAGGACTACTACCGGGAAGCCAACCGGGATATCGATGGAGTGCGCCTGCGGCCGTGGTGGCACTACGTCCGTCATGGTGCTTCGGAGGGTCGTCAACCCAACCGCTACTTCGATCGTAGCTGGTACCTGCGCACCTATCCCGACGTAGAGGTCGCCGGCTTTGATCCGCTTGATCGACTACTACCGGCGCGGCTGTTGGGAGGGTCGTGATCCAAGCCCACGGTTCGTCACGGATTGGTACTTCGCCCAACATCCCGAAGTCGCCGGGGCCGGGATGTGCCCGCTCGAGCACTTCCTGCGGGTCGGAGCTGCGGCTGGACTCGCCCCCGCCCCATCCGCTCCGTCAGGCCCCACTGTCGCCCCGGGGTCTGCACGTTCCTTGACCCCATCGCTGACACGACGGGACCGACCCCAGGCCGATCCGCGCAGGGAACGGCCCGAGTCGGCTTCCGCCAGTCCGACCCCGGTCGCCTCGGTCTCGCCGGCCAGAGCCGACATCCGGGCCATCCGGAAGCTGATCGCTGAACGGGTGCCGGAGGACGTCCGCCTCGGTGTGGTCACCGACGGCAGGGACGAGCTCCTGAAGTTGTCGGGATCGACCGGTACGCCGGTGCCACGCGCCCCAGATGGCGAGCGTGCATCTGACCCGCCCCGGAACGTCATCTCCGCGGTGGCGCATATCGAATCGCTGCGGGCTGCCCAGGTCGACATGCTGTTGGCGCCGGACCCCTGCCTCTGGCTGACCGCCGTTCCCGGCCTCGTGGGCTACCTCGACGATCGCTATGAGCGCATCGGCCGCCCCGGGGTGGCGTTCCTCTGGGATGTCCGAAGCCCACGTCCCGCCACGGCCGGCCGGACCGAGGGCGTAGGCGATGCCCTGGAGCGCATGCGCCAGGGCAACAGCTCGGAGCCCTCGGTGCTCGACTGGGACAGCGGGATCGACCTGCGACGCATGGCACCATCGGTGACCGTGTTCTCCCCTCGGACGACCACCGGCAGGACACTTGACTATGCCGATGACAGCATCGACGCAGTGATCTATCGGGCCGGGGTCAGTCGCGAGGCGGAAGCACGCCGTGTGGCTCGTACGGTCGTCATCGGCACATCCGCGGATGGTGCCGATGCTGACGTCGAGTGGCTGACAGACGCTTCCGGCCTGACAGCCAGCGCTTCGGTGGTCATCCCCACGTATGCCGATGTGGACATGCTGTCGGCGTGCCTGCGGTCGCTCGACGAGACCACATCGCATCGGCTCGAGGTCGAGTTCGTCGTGGCCGACGACGGTTCGGACGGAGTGGTCCTGCAGGCCCTCGAGGAGCTCGTGGCCGCCTATCCGAGGGCCCGTCTTGTCCACAACGAACACAACGGGGGCTACATCGCAGCAGCCATGGCCGGAGCTGCGGCCGCTGGCAATGACATCCTCGTGTTGCTGAACAATGACACGGTGCTCCTGCCCGGCTGGCTCGAAGCCTTGCTGGACACCTTCGTGCAGCATCCCGAGGCCGGCGTCGTCGGAGGCATGCTGTTGTACCCCGATGGGCGCCTCCAGGAAGCCGGCGGAGCCATCTTCGCGGACGGCTCGGCGACCAAGATCGGCTACGGTGACACTGACCCCTCCCTGCCGTACTACGCCCACCTTCGCGAGGTCGACTACGTCTCGGGTGCGCTGCTGGCGACACCCCGTGCGCTCTTCGAGGAGCTTGGCGGGCTCGACAGTGCATATGGATTCGGGTACTACGAAGACGACGACTATTGCTTCAAGGTGCGGCAGTCCGGACGGGCTGTCCTGTATCAACCGCTCAGCCGCGTCGTGCACGTCGAAGGCGGCACCGCCGGCATGGACCTGACCCACGGGCCCAAGGCATTCCAGGCGCGCAACCAGGCCATCTTCATGGAGCGCTGGCGCGACGAGCTGCGAAGCCAGCCGGTCCGGCCGGAGCCCCTGGATCTGTACGCATCACGCGACCTGGTGGTCAGGGGGCGAGGGGGCCGCGGGGTCGAATGAGTAGCCGGCGCGCCCTCGTCGGCACGTACGTCATCCCCGAGCCCGACCGCGACTCGGGCTCCCGCCGCATCGTCGATCACGTCGACCTGTTGCGTGACCTTGGCTATGAGGTCACCTTCGTGACGACGCAGCCCCTTCGCGAGGATCGCCACCTCCGGGACCTCCGACAACGTGGCGTGGGCGTCTATCACGGCACGTCGCAGCAGCTTGAGGTCCTGCTTACCGCGTCCCACTTCGATATCGCCGTGCTGGCATTCTGGCCGACCGCGGAGCTGATGTTGCCGTCTATCCGCCAGCTCTCGCCTGACACCAGGGTCATCGTCGATAGCGTTGACCTCCACTTCCTGCGCCATGCTCGCCGCATCTACGGTGCCGCCACCGGTGGGGGCCTGCTTGACGAGCGCTTCGGCGACCAGGTCAGCAGCGAGCTCAACGTCTATGCCGCCTCGGATGCGGTGCTGACGGTCTCAGCCAAGGAGGCCGGTCTCATCGACGATCTCGTCAACGAGCCCGGCCTGGCACGTGTCGTGGTTGACAACGAACAGCTGGAGCTGTCAGACCGGAGCTTCGACGACCGACGCGGCCTGGTCTTCGTGGGTAGCTTCCGTCACGCCCCCAATGTCGACGCCGTGGCTTATCTGTGTCGCGAGATCGTCCCACGACTGCCGCCTTCGCTGCTGGCCGAGCACCCGGTATCGGTGGTCGGCGACGCGCTTGACGACCGTGTGGCTGGCTATGGAGCCGGCCAACAGGACGTACGCATGGTCGGCTGGGTGCCAAGGCTGGAGCCATACTTCGAACAAGCCCGGACCTGTATCCTGCCGCTGCTGTCCGGAGCTGGGACCAAGCGCAAGATGATCCAGGCGCTGATGCTGGGAACGCCGGTCGTCGGAACCTCCATCGCGGCCGAGGGTCTCGACCTGGTCGATGGGCGCGATGTGCTGATCGCCGACGATGCCGCGTCATTCGTGGCTGCGGTCGAGCGACTCAGCACCGATCGTGAGCTTTGGCAACGACTTCGCCGCCACGGCCGCGAACGAGCGCTGGCTGCTCACGGGCGGGAAGCGTCTCGCACGGCCCTGGCGGATGCCATCGGAGCAGTGCTGTCCGAACCAGCCAAGGGCACGCTATTAGCAGCTTCCGATGATGAGCAGCACCATCAGCGCCTGCTGTACCAGTGGCAGATGTCACAGCTCGAATCGCGAGCACGTGAGGCCAGGCTGGCACCGCGCATCGAGGCGAAACCGGCCACGACGGGGGTCGCCAGCACTGCTCCCGGAGCGGCGTCGGATGGTGAGGATGTCCGCCTCATCGCCTTCTATCTGCCCCAGTTCCATCCGATCCCCGACAATGACCGATGGTGGGGCGATGGCTTCACCGAGTGGACCAACGTCCGTCGCGCTGGGCCCTTGTTCGAAGGTCACGAGCAGCCGCGCGTCCCGTCGGAACTGGGGTACTACGACCTGCGGGATGCGGCGACTCGCGAGCGGCAGGCGTCGCTTGCCCGCAGCCACGGCATCGACGCGTTCGCCTACTACCACTACTGGTTCCACGGCAAGCGCCTGTTGGAGCGACCCTTTGGTGAGGTTCTCCAGAGCGGCCGGCCGGACCTGCCATTCGCATTGTGCTGGGCCGACGAATTGTGGTCACGACGCTGGGACGGGAGTGAGGATCACATCCTGCAGCAGCAGTCGTACAGCTCCGAGGATGACCGCACCCACATCAGGGCCCTGCTCCCGGCCCTCAGCGATCCGCGGGCCGTATGTGTCGGTGGCAAGCCGCTCTTCATCGTGTACCAGGCCCACGTCATGCCGCAGCCGGCGGCCACCGCCGACATCTGGCGCGAGGAGGTCGCCCGTGCCGGACTGCCCGGACTCCATCTGCTTTCGGTGGAGACCGGCTACGACGAAGGCTGGGACAACACCGAATTCGGTTTCGATGGCAAGATCCGGTTCCAGCCGCAATTCACGACGTTACAGACCGCACCACGTCGCCGCATCGATGCACATCCCGGCCTGCACGTATTCGACTACGAACAGGCCGTGCCGGTCCTCGATGACCTGCCCAACGTCCCGTACCCCACCTACGAGACGGTCTTTCCGTCATGGGACAACACCGCTCGTCGCGGGGCCGAGGGATGGGTCCTGCAGGGGTCCACGCCGGCCGCGTACCGACGCTGGCTGGGCAGTGCCATCGAGCGCGCGCGCGAACGGCCGGCGGAGCAGCGCATCGTCTTCATCAACGCCTGGAATGAATGGGCCGAGGGGGCGTACCTGGAACCGGACGAGCGATCCGGACGCTCCTACCTGGAGGCGACCCGGGACGCTCGCAACGTCGCTGCGACCGCTGCGGCATGACGCTCATCAACCACACCTATCGCTTCGTGTTCGTGCACGTGCCCAAGAACGCCGGTACGTCGGTCACACGATACCTCTCGCAGTTGAGCACGTATCGGGATCTGGAGATCGGCGCCACCCGCCTGGGGGAGGAGATGGCGCCCGCATATCGGGAACGCTTCGGCCTCCACAAGCACTCCACGCTCGCGGAGATCCGTGATGTCATGGGGCCTGAGATCATGTCCGGGTATCGCACCATCGCCGTGGTCCGTGACCCCGAGGACCGGGTCCGCTCGGTCTTTCGGTTCCTGAGCACGTGGCAGCGCTGGGCCAGCCTGGACCCTGACTACGCGGACTACGCAGCCGATTTCGCACCCGCCTCATCCTCGACCCTCCGGACGGGACGGGCCCGGGAGATCCTTGCGGGCCTCAGCCGGCGACCGGATGCCATCGCGACCGCCGATGCCCAGGGCGATCGCGGTGCCACGGTCGAGGGCTTTGCCGACGTCGATGACTTCATCGCCTCCGAGCTCTTCTTGCGGCCGGGTCCAGATCGGCTGTTCCTGCCCCAGGTCTCCTGGTTGGCGCTGGACGAGGACTCGATCGCCGTCGAGCATGTCATCCGCTATGCACACCTGGAACGCGACCTGGCAGGCGTGGTCGACGCGCTGGGCTTGCCGGTCGAGCACCTCAAGACACCGCTGCCGCATGCCAACCCCAGCAATGGCCGGCCAGGTCGACCGCTGCGCCTCGACTCCATCGCCCGCCTGCAACGACGATATGCCCGCGACTACGAGCTCTTGGGACCGTGGGCCAATCCCGCTGGCCCGGCGCTGGCGCATCGTTGACGAGCGAACGGCTCGATCCGCCCAGGCAACGGGGCCTGCGACCAACAAGGTGGCCGTTCAGTGCCGTCGTCATGGTGGTCGGGCTGGTCGGGTTCGTGGCAGTCATGGCCCTGAGCGCGGACCTGTTCGTCTTCTCTGAGGCGCGCAGTTACTCTACTGCAGCCGCTCATCGAACGCGACCTGGCCCAGTTCTTCATCTTTCCTGAGCCCAACTGGGGCTACGGTCGCATGGCCGGGATGGCCCTGTTCGAGGCGACCGGCTGGCTCTGCGGCGTCGACCACGTGTGCGTCAACGCCACTGGTGCCCTGCTCATCGCTGGGTGCGTCTGCATCGGCATCATCCACGCCCGACAGATCACCCGCAGCGTCGGCGCGTCGCTCTGGGTCACTGCGCTTTGGCTCCTGTCGCCGACCGTCCTGGCTCTGACGATGTGGCAATCGACTCGCTTCGACAGCCTCGCCTTCTTCCTGGCCCTGGTGACGATGTCGCTATGGTGGTGGGTCCTTGGAGAGACCCGGCTATCGAAGCTGGCCATGGCTGCGTTCGTGGTGGGTAGTGTGTTCCTCCTGGCCTTGGCGTTCAATGCCAAGGAGATCACCTACTTCCTGCCACTCCTCCTCGTCATCCTGGCGCTGGTCCGCGGCACCGATATCGGTGTCAGGCGCCGGAATCTGGCGCTGGCCGCGATACCACTGCTGTACTCCGGGTTCTTCATCGCCTACGCCCTCACCCACGTCGCGTCCGACTATGGCGCCAACTCGAGCCTGGCGAACATCCCCGGCAATCTCGAGCAGCTAGTACTCGAGCTCCTGGGTCTGCACCGCGGGTTCATGGGCATCTATCAGGGTGGCGGTGAGATCGCGCAGAGTCAGTCGCCATCGTGGCGATGGGATTGTTGGTGGTCGCGGGCATGGCTGTCGCTGCGACCCTGCTGGCGTTCCGACGGCAGCGACCGAAGATCGACCGCTCCACGCCGGTGGAGTGGGGCTCAGAGCTCTATCTCCTGGCGATCATCACATCCACCATGATCGTCGGAGCCCGCTCCGGAGGCGCGTCGGTCTACTACCTGCCCATCCCGTACTGGGCTGGGCTGGTCCTTGGCGCGCTGATGCTGCACCGCATCGCCCAGGCCATCCCGCGAGGCCCGATGGTGGCTGGCGTCATGGCCGTCCTGTTCACGGCCTCGGTGGGGCTCGCGTACATCGGACTGCTTGGCGATACATCGGGCTGGCGGGTGCTCCAGACAGCCTCGCAGCGACTGCACGACCTGGGCGCCACGGTGCGCGCGCTGTTGTCGGACGCGCCGGTCCAGTCCGTCACGTGGCGCACCCTCGGGGCCCCGGACGGCCGCCCTCCCGGGTGGCAATACACGCTCCGGGGCAACGGCACCCGGTCGGTCAGCTGGGAGATGTGGCCGTGGTTGATGGAGGATCCTGATTCGCGGCCCGACGTCCAGGAGGTGCTTGAGGGAGGGGTGGCCGAGCTGCGTGCCGATACCTCGACCTACGACGATCCCGGGGAGGTCCTGCTGGTCATCGACGGGGACTACCGGCTCCAGTTGCTCGCCCAGGACGGCCAAATCCTGCACGATGGCAGTGACCCTGGCTGATGCGTCGACCGGGCAACCCTGACCGGTCCTACCGAGCGACCCCGTCGTGTGCCCGCTCACCGAACCATCGGTGGGCCAGCTCATCGGGATCGGTCAGAAGCGCCACTTCATCGACCTGCAGTGGTGTCCAGATGGGCGTCATCAGCGTCCACGCCAGCGCTCGGCGAGGGAACTCGGTCTCCGAGTTCCCTCCACACCTGCTGAGGCGAGGTACGCCTCGAGGGCATCGGTCTCGCGGTCGAGGATGTGCCACCAGATGGCACCGATATCGGCCAGGGGATGGCCCACGAACGACTGGTTGAAGTCGATGACGCCCTGCACTTCGAACAACGGTTCAGCCGGCCGCCCCAGCAGGTTGCCGGAGTTGAGGTCGCCGTGGCAGAGCATGGCGCCGGCCGGGTCGCCCAGCAAGGATTCGATGCTGGGTAGCCAGTCCCGCAGGCGTGCCACGAAGGCCTCCGAGAAACCTCGATCACGACTGAGCCGTTCGACCTCTGCGTAGCGCCGACCGGCGACCTCCATGAATGTGGCCCAGCCCGTAGACCGCTCCTCGTCGCTCAGGGCGATCGACTGCAACCGACGGATGAAGTCGCCGGTCCAGCTCGCCACGGCGACCCGCTGCTCACGGTCCAGACGGTAGTCGATCGATCCCAGGGATACGCCGGGGACCTTGGTCATCACCAGGTACGTGAAGTCGGGGCGCAAACGTCCACTCGCGGCGAGGCGTGGCACCTCCAGGCTGGTATCAGCCTCGAGCAGGCGCAGCGTGCGCATCTCGCGGCCCATGGTTTCCTCGCCGCGTCGCCATGTCCCGTAGAACTTGACCACGTGGTCCGGTGGCAGCGAGACCACCGGATAACGCCCCGCACCTGACAGATGCTCCAGCTTGCCCCCGGCTGGATCGCTTCCTTCCGGCTGACCAGGCTGGTGGCGGTCAGCCACGGCTCGGCCCGCGCCGCCATGGACATCCATGCCTCGTCGCTGTCCGCGCTCGTGATGGGCTCCTCGAAGATCTCGGCTACCGAGCGGATGACGCGTTGCTGTTGCAGGGAAGCCAACTCATGCGCATCGATCACCTGGCGTTCGTATTCCTCGCGCGCGCGTCCTTCCCGGTCCATCTGTGCGAACCGTTGCCACTGCCAGGCGTTCCATCCGATGTAGTGCTCGGGAGCAGCGTCGATGACCTCACGGACGTTGGCCGCGCGCATCTGGAAGCGCTCCAGGTTACGAAACGGGAGGTGCGCCAGCAGGAGATCGTGCGAAACCGCGCGGCGCCACCGCCAACGGTCCCCAGGGTCCACATCGTGGGACCCGTCCTGGAGCACGGCGACGGCTTCGGGACGAACCAGGAGCTTGGGCTCCAGCACGCCCCGGATCCAGGGCGTCTCGGGCACGCGTTGCATGTGATAGTAGAAATCCGGGATGGGCTGGGCATAGACGAGGATCTCGTCAAAGTGCTGAGGCGACAGCGTCGACGGCAGATGAGGCCCGTCCGGCCCAAGGGCCACGTTGTACCGGGGCACGGCGAGGATGTCGAGATCGGCGAGGCCCTCAAGGTCATGCAGGCTACCGTGCCGGGGTAGGGGAACCTCGTCGGAATCGAGGAACAGCAGCCAATCGACCTCGACCGACCGCGCGATCGCCGACAATGCCGCGCGTTCCACGTTGCCACCGAGGTCGACCGGCTCGTGGAGGACCCAGATATCACCGGACCGCTCGGCCTCGGTGAGGTACTCCGCGGTCTCATCCGTCGACCCGACGTCGTTGACGACGATGAGATCCACGCCGATCTCGCGCAGCCGCCGCACCACGGTCGGCAGGACGTCGGCCTCATCGCGGGTGCCGAGGATGGCGGCGAACCTCACCGCGCCGGATCGGCCACAGTTGCATGCGGCAGCGGCACGAAGGCATTGGCACGCCCGTAGATCCGCTCCGCCAGCTCGTCGAGCGAGGCCAGCTCATCGATGTCTGGCATCGCGTATGCGCGATCCCAGCGCTGCACGATGGCCCAGGCCAGTGCTCGTCGCGGGAAGTCCGATCGGCCGAAGCCTGGAAAGTCAGCCTCCCCCATGAACGCATCGATGACGCCATCCGGCGCGGATGCGAGGTCGCTCCAGGCGGAGGCGAGGTCCCACATCGCGGGGGCGATACGACTGGAATCGAAGTCGATAACGCCGATGGGATGGATGCCTTCGTCATCGATGTCGACCATGACGTGCCGACTGTCGAGAGCCCCATGCAGCAGCACCAGTTCCTCCTCG
Source organism: uncultured Chloroflexia bacterium (assembly GCA_963764785.1). GTDB lineage: Bacteria > Chloroflexota > Limnocylindria > Limnocylindrales > CSP1-4 > JAFMJV01. The sequence goes on from CAVXTU010000001.1 coordinate 1,467,739, forward strand.
GCGCCGAGCATCTCCTCCGCCGTCGGCAGCCAGGCCTCGACCTGCTGGGCCAGGTGAGCCGGCAGGGCGGAGCGTGCTGCCAGCTCACCGGCAGCTGTCCGACGGAGGTGCCCGATGACGTCGGAGAATGCCACCCATGCCTCACGGCGTTCGACCGGTTCGAGCGGCAGCATGTGCAGTCGGCGCAGCCAGCGGCCGCTCCAGGCGGCCAGCTGGGCGAGGTCTGAAGCTGCCAGCGACGTGCGCACGGCTTCCACGTCGCGCCCCCGCACTCGAGTCGTCACCACGTAGCGGCCTCGGTCGCCGAGGCGCCCGTTGCCGACGAGGCGTGGCGCACCCAGGCTGGCATCGCGTTCCAGCATCCTCAACGCACGTATCTCCTGGTCGTAGTGGCCAAAGCCCTCGAAGCGTTTCAGGTAGATCTTGGCGACGTGTTCAGACGACAACCGGAACGTGGCGAAGCTCCGCGGGGTCATGACCTCGATGACGCCTGCGGGGGCGATGGCCTCGCGCCGGACCACTTCGTCAAGGGCGGCTTGCCACGGCTCAAGCTGTTGTACCACCGCGAGGTAATCGACGTCAGTGTCGAACAGGGGTACGTATTCACCGTCGGGGATGTGGTGAGCGGGCTGGCGGACCGGCGACGCGGACCCGTACTCGGACAGCGTGCCAGCGATCTCCGCTCGCAGTGCCTGTACCTCCGACCGAGACTCGTGGAGCTGTGCCTCGAGCACCTTGAGTCGCGCACTCGCATCCGCCGACCGCATCCCCGCCCGCAGCTGCGAGCTGAGCGGCATCGACTGCATCTGCGAGTCGAGCCGCACGTGCAGCCGCGCTTCGACGCTTCGGCGGGCCTCGTCCCGCTCGGTGGCGGGCTGGGTACGCACCATGATGTCGGCTGCCGTCTCGACCCACAGGTATTCGGTAGCGTCGTCGCAGTCCGCGCCGATGTCCCGGAGGAGGGCCATCGCAGCCCCTGCGATGGTGGACTCGGGCGGTAGTCCGACAGGCCAGCCATGGGCCAGCACCGAGTCGACGATGGTGTCGGCCAGAGCGGCGAAGGCGAGGACTTCGCGTGGCAACGCGAAGCGCATGCCCAGGTCGCCAGCCTGGTAGTGCCAGGTCCCATCCGCGGTGACGACGAACTGCCGTGGTCGCAGATCCAGTGGCCGGCACTCGGGATCGCTCGTTCCCAGCGTCGTGTCCACCGCTCGCCACCACGTGGCCAGTAGCTCCCTACTCGTATCTGTGAACGCCCCCTCCATGGTGAGAGCTTGCACGATGAGATCCTCGGCGCTCTGCCCCGCCGTAGCCGGCACGGTTGCTGCTCCCAGCACCAGAGGCCCGCTGGTCCTGACCTGGTACGAATCGACGGGGTGCCACATCCATCGGCCGCTCACCTCGATCAATTCGCGTGGTCGCTGCCACGAAGGCACCAAGCCAGGGTCCGGCACCGTCCACATCGATCCCACGCGAGTCCGATCGTCGAGCGCCCGCTGGTCACGTGCCGCTACGACGACGAGGCTGTTCGCGACCGCCGGCGCCAGCCCGGCGTCGAGCGCCGCCCCGAAAGCCTCAAGTGGCGGTACCAGGTAGGGTTCGCCATCCGCGAGCGGAACGGGATCTCGCACCGCGATCCGGATGATCGCGCGACGTCCAGGGTCATCGAACAGGGAGGCATCCACGATGACCCGAGGCCGGTGATGGTCCGGGTATGGCAGCAGCCAACGCTGCTGGTCTAGCCCGACCTCGCGCAAGGCATTCGCGAGGGCGGGCGGTGTGTAGCCACCGTTGGCGCTGGCTCCGCGCAATAGACGAGCGAGCGCCCCGGGATTGTCTGTCACCACCACCAGCGCGCCCGATCCCCGGAGCAGCTGGTCGGTCCGCCCGAGTACCTCGTCGAGCGTGGCTGTGACTGCACCATCGCCCGGTGGCGGGGCCTGGAAGATGATGGCGTCCAGCCGCGCCGGCGCATCGCCCGCTGCTCCGACCCAGTCAGCGAACGTCGAGCCGATGACGCGGGCTGACTCGTGATCGACCAGGCGAGTCCCAACAGCGCGAGCCGCCGCTGGATCTGCCTCCAGCACCAGCAGCTCGGCTCCGGCGGAGGCGATGGCCTCGCTCAACGATCCGTCGTCTGCACCAACCTGCAGCATGGACAGGCCATCATCGATGCGCAGGGCTGGCGAGATGCCGGCATGGCGTCGGGGTGACTTTGCCGCCTGGCCGAGTCGGTTCATGCCAAGCGCCTCACGGGCGTGGGCTCAGGAACGTTCGAGGACGGCAGCGATGACATCAGGATCGCCTGCGTGGCCGGCCATCAGGCCCGCCTCAAGCAGCGACCCGATCGTTCCCGCATCGTGCCATTCGCCCTCGTAGTGGCGGCTGAAGAGACCGCCGTTGCGGATGTAATGGTTGAGCACATCGGTGATCTCGAACTCGCCGCGGCCGGATGGCACCAGGGCTTCGATGACGTCGAAGGCTCCAGGCCGCAGGAAATAGACGCCGATGGGGATGGAGTCGCTCTTGGGGTGTTCCGGTTTTTCCTCGAAGCCGACGACCTCGCCCTTGGCATCGAACTCGGCGACACCGAAGCGCTCTGGGTCGCCGACGTGATAGAGCAGGCTGCCGGCCCCCCACGATCCGGCTTCGAACTCGGCCGCGGTGCCGGCGAGGGCCTCGCCACGCAGGATGTTGTCACCGAGCACGACGCAGAAGGCCTCAGAGCCCACGAACCCGCGACACAGGCCGATGGCATGGGCGATGCCCAGCGAGCCACGCTGGTAGCGATACGTCAGGTCGAGCCCCAGGTCCTGCCCGTCGGACAGGAGCTCCACGATATCGCCGATGCTGCGACCGCCAAGGATGACCATGACCTCGTGGATGCCCATGTCCGCCAACGTCTGCAGCGGGAAGTGGATCATGGGCCGGTCGTACACCGGCAGCAGGTGTTTGTTGGTGACCAGCGTCAGCGGATGCAGGCGTGAGCCGGTGCCTCCGGCGAGGACCACTCCCTTCATGCGTCTCTCCTGGCGTGTCTGGCTCGGGCGGGCAGGCCCACGCCCGCGCATCGTACCGTGCCGGTGACGTCCCGACGCATCATCCATTGGTCCGGCGCATCGTATAGTGCCGCGGTCGTCTCCACGTACCGTCCGTGGCTCTGGTCCCACACCGGCACTACGCCGGGGGATCATCATCTCCTGCATCCGAGTGAGACCGTTGCTCAGCGCGATCGTCATCAACTTCCGCAGCCACGATCTGGTCAATGCCTGTCTGCGTTCGCTGCTCGCGGGAACCATGCCGCCCGATGACATCGTGGTCATCGATAACGAGGCTGCTGACGGCGGCCTGGCCCCCGAGCTGACGGCCGATCCCCGCGTGCGCCTCCACCTCAACCAGGACAATCGGGGCTACGCAGCCTCCTGCAACACGGGCGCCGCACTTGCCAAGGAGACCTTCTGCTCTTCCTCAACGCCGACGTCACCGTGGATGGCGACACCGTCGCGCGTTGCGCCGAGGCGCTCTTGGGCGATGTGGGCATCGGCGTGGTGACGCCGCGGCTGGTGCGACCGGATGGCCAGGTGGACCACGCCTGTCATCGCGGCCTGCCGACCGCGCCGGCGGATGCGGCTGATGAGCTCGCGCAGGGAGACGCCGTGCACGTGCTCCATGGCGAGGAAGTACGCCCCCTCGGTCTTCCCCATGTCGAAGATGTGGACGATGTTGCGGTGCGACAGCTTCGCCGCCAGCCGCGCCTCGGAGAAGAACATGTCGACGAACTCGGGGCTGTCGGCGTAGCGGTCGAGGATGCGCTTGATGATCAGGAGCTTCTCGAAGCCCGCCGGACCCTTGAGGCGCGCCAGGAACACCTCCCCCATGCCGCCCTGGGCCACGCGGTGCAGCAGCTCATACCGGCCAAAGCGCTCGAGCTGTGCCACCGGTCGCCTCAGCTCTTGGGACAGGTGAGGGTGCCGGCGCAGGCGCGCACCAGGTTGGGCACCGTGGAGCCGCCGCACAACAGCGACGTGCCGAGCTCGCTGCGGATCTCACACTTGGCCCACTGGCGCGGGTCGCTGGCGTCGCGCTGGCGGCAGTCGTCGTCGGGGACGGCGATGGCGTCGACGTCGGCTTGGTCGATGATCAGATCGTCGCCGCCGAGGGCCACGAGGATCGGCTCGGTGGGATCGGTTGGCAGGCTCTCTTCGCGCAGGTCGACCGAGCCGACGGCGTAGGCCAGGGTAGCGGCGGCGGAGCTGCCGTCCTCGCCGC
>CAVXTU010000002.1:0-311201 GCA_963764785.1 uncultured Chloroflexia bacterium
CCTGCTCTAACCGCTGAGCTACCGGCCCGATGATTCCCGGGTGCTACGACCCGCACGCCTGTAACTCTACCGACGTCCGCGCCCAAGCTGCTCTGAGTGCATCCACTGTATCGATACCCGACCCACGGCGCCCTGGAAGCTCGTACCCGATGCCGAGGTAGATGACGTCAAGTCTCATGTGTGAAAGCCGTGAGCGGGCGTGCAGCGAGGAGTCCGTTGAGTCGGACGACCTGGCCGTAGAGGATCCGGTCGGCCGAGGACCGATCGGGTAGACAGCCGACCGGCCGAAGCCGGCGGCGCAGTTCGCGGAAGGCGCGCTCGAGCAGGTTCGTCGTGCGCAGGCTGCGTCGCACCGACGCTGGCTGGGTGAACACCGCGAGCAGCTCGTCGAGGTCCTGCTCGAGCCGTCGCACGAGGACCGGATGGCGGTCCCGCCAGACCCGTGCCCAGCGCCAGTAGGCGGCCACCGCGGCACGGCGGGTCCGGGCCTGGTAGACGGGTCGCAGGCCGTGCAGGCAGGCACGGCGTTCGTCGCGTGGCAGGGCATCGAGGAGGTTGCGCAGCCGGTGCGTCCAGCAGCGCTGCAGGCGTGCCTCGGGGAAGGCCTCGGCGACCGCGGCCGCGATGCCCCCGGCCCCGTCGGCGGTGACCAGCTCGATGGCGTCGGGATCGAGCCCGCGCTCGATGAGCGAGCGCAGCAGGCGACCCCACTCGGCCGCCGACTCCGACGCCGCCTGACGATAGTCGAGCAACTCCCGTCGCCCCGCGGCGTCGATGCCGTAGACGCCCAGCACCACCCGACGCTGGGCCCGGCCGGTGGCACGGCGCACGCTGACCCACAGGCCGTCCACGAGCAGGTAGCGCGCCGGGAACGTGATGGTGCGCCGGTGGAAGGCCGCGCACCTGGGCGTCGATCGAGCGGGTCAGGCGGCTCACGCTCGCTGCCGAGAGCGGCTGGCCGGTGAGCGTCTCGGCGAGCCGGGCGGTCTCCCGGGTCGAGAGGCCACGCAGGAAGGCCTGGCGCAGGGTGTCGTCGACGAGGCCCGTGCGCCGGGCCGCGGAGCGCAGGAAGGAAGGCCGGTAGCGCAGGGCTCGGGCGCGGGGCACGACGAGGTCCTCGATGAGCCCGAGCTCGGTCACCAGGCGGCGCCGGTAGCTGCCGTTGCGATGGTCTCGCCGACCGGATGTGCGCTCGTAGTGCAGCGCCCCGACCGCGAGGCGCAGCTCGTCCTCCATCGTGGCCTCCAGCACGGTCTTCACGAGTCGGGCCAGTTCCGGGCGCAGGTCGCCCCACAGGGCGGTCCTCGTCACGCACCTCCGCCCAGCGCTGGGCGGGGCTGCGATCGGTGAGAGCGGGTACCGTTGCCATGGGCGTACTCCTTCGGTGCTCGATACACATGAAGTCGTCCGCCCGCTCACCGCTGGCTTTCCCACAAGAGACGCTACGTCACCCAGACGGGGCGAGCGATTGACAAAGTCGGTCATCGCGCGCATCGTGGAGTGGGCAGAGGTGGACGAGCTTCGCCAGGTCGTTGAAGACCCGGATCGCACGACGCGCCGCTCTGCGATGCCGTGGTTGGAGTCGTTTGCTTGACCATGGCGAAAACATGGTTTCGCGACAGGTCGGAAGTCGAAGCATCGATTCGTTGTCGGCCCCGAACCCGCGCGGTGTGCGGGACGCTAGCAGGGCCGGTGTGGCACGTGTCGCGTTCGTTTCAACCTATCCACCGCGACGCTGCGGCATCGCCACCTTCACGGCCGATCTCGGACGGGCCATGGGTGACCACGAGATCATCGCCCTCAGCGGCCCCAGCGACAAGATCGCGACCGGTCGCCTGACCCATCACGTCATCCGGACCGATGTCCGTGCCGACTATGCCCGGGCCGCGCGTGCACTCGCCGATTGCGATGTGAGCGCGGTTTCCGTACAGCACGAGTACGGCATCTGGGGTGCCAACGACGGCGAAGGCGTCCTGGATTTCCTGACCGCGCTCTCACTGCCGGCGGTGGCGACGTTGCACACGGTGCTGCGCCATCCAACGCTCGGGCAGCGGCGCGTCATGCAGGGCATCCTCGACGCCACCGGATCTGTGGTCGTGATGTCGAGGTCCGCGGCCACCATCCTTGTCGACGTCTACGGCGCCGATCCGACCCGGGTGGAGATCATCCCTCACGGCGTGCCGGACCTGCCCTTCGGCGATCCAGATACGGTCAAGACCGGCCTTGGGATGGGCGACCGCCACGTCCTGCTGAGCTTCGGCCTGGTCGGGCCGAGCAAGGGCTATGAGTCGGTGATCGAGGCCATGCCCGACGTGGTGCAGGCGGTCCCCAGCGCCTTGTACGTGATCCTCGGGGCGACCCATCCCGAGCTTCAGCGGACCGAGGGCGAGCGCTATCGGAACCGACTCGAGACCATGGCTGCCGATCTGGGCATGACCGAGCACGTCATGTTCATCGACAGCTTCGTGAGTCAACGCGAGCTGGGTCGGTGGCTGGAAGCGGCCGACGTGTTCGTGACGCCGTATCCGAACCTCGACCAGATCGTCTCGGGCACGCTCTCCTACGCGATGGCGGCCGGCAAGGCGTCGGTCTCCACCCCCTACCTCTACGCCTCGGAGATCCTGGCTGAAGGACGCGGCCGGCTGGTACCCCCAGGAAAGCCGGGTGCCATGAGTGAAGCACTCATCGAGTTGCTACAGGACGATGGTCTCCGTGGCGCGATGGCGCAGCGCGCCTACCTGTATGGACGGAACATGCTGTGGTCCCGGGTCGCGGCGGCCTACGAGCAGCTCTTCACGAGGCTGCAAGCGGCACCACGGGAGCTGGCCGTCCTGGATTTCCCAGCGGCGCTCCAGAGTGCCTGAGCTGTTCCCGCTGTTCCCGGTGAGTCGTGAGCACCTCGACGTCCTGACCACCGAGATCGGGATCATGCAGCACGCACAGGGTGCCCGACCGGATCCGAGCCACGGCTACTGCACTGACGATGTGGCGCGCGCCCTGTTGGTCGATCTGTTGCACCAACGCGAGCTCGGCTGGCAGGCCATCGCGATGAGCGCAGCCAGGAACCTGGTATTCCTGACCGACGCACTCGACGGTTCGACCGGCCGATTCCGCAATCTGAGGCGCTGGGACGGTGTCTGGCTGGCCGTTCCCGGGTCCGAGGATGCCGACGCGCGCGCCCTGCAGGCACTCGCGGAGGTCGTCGCTTCCACACCGGATGGCACCCTTCGCGACGATGCCGCGGCCTTGTTCGAGCGCGCACTCCCGACCGTGAGCCAGGTCAGCTCGTTGCGGCCACGGGCTACGCTGGTCCTGGCCTGTGATGCCATGGCCCGCGCCAACAGGTTCGAGGTCGTGGCCGAGGTCTACCCGCGGGTGGCGGACGATCTGTGGCGGTGCTTCGCGAGCTGCGAACGGGAGGCTGACTGGCCCTGGCCGGAGTCGTTGGTCACGTATGAGAACGAGCTTCTGCCCCAGGCCATGATCGTCGCCGGTCGCAGGCTCGATCGACCGCGTATGGTCCACGCCGGCCTGCGCGTCCTGGACTGGCTCATCGATGCACAGACGAACCCGGACGGGAACCTGCAGAGCGTCGGCAACGAAGGCTGGTGGCCGCGAGGTGGTCGTGCGGCTCGATTCGATCAGCAACCCATCTCCACCACGACGATGCTGCTCGCGGCAGAGTGCGCCTTCGAGGAAACCGCAAGCACGCGCTATCGGGATGTCGTCGAGGCAGCGTATGGCTGGTTCCTGGGTCGCAACGATGCCCACATGCCCGTGGCCGATCCTTCATCGGGTGCCGGTGCCGACGGCATCGGTCCGGCCGGCGTAAGCCAGAACCTGGGAGCTGAGTCCACCTTGATGTGGCTCATCGCTCTGGAGCACGTCCGCGGATCTGCGCGCTCGGGCCCCACAGCCCACTTCCATACCGGTCCATGACCTCGCGACCGTGGCTTGATGGCGGCAGGCAGCGACGAAGCTCGAACACCTCAGCCGTGAGATCACGGCGAGATGCCGCCGTCGGCCCGATCCGCAGCGATGGATAGTCCACTCCGCGTCGCCATGCTCGCCCCCATCTCCTGGCGCGTGCCACCCCGGCACTACGGGCCGTGGGAACAATTCGTCTCGCTCCTGACCGAGGGTCTCGTCAGGCGGGGCGTCGAGGTCACGCTGTTCGCCACGGCCGACTCGGTCACCAGTGCCCACCTCAGCGCCTGTGTTCCCCGCGGCTACTCCGAGGACGCGTCGCTGGACCCCAAGGTCTCCGAGAGCCTGCATATCTCGGCACTCTTCGAGCGGGCGGGCGAGTTCGACCTCATCCACAACAGCTTCGACTTCCTGCCGCTCACCTACAGCGGCTTGGTGGAGACACCCGTCCTGACGACCATCCACGGCTTCTCATCCGAGCGAATCGTGGCGGTCTATGAGAGGTACGACGAGCGGGGCTACTACGTGGCCATCAGCGAGTCCGACCGGCATGAGCGGCTCCACTACGTCGCCACCATCCACCACGGTATCGATATGGCGGCCTTCGAGGCACGCTCGACGCCGGGCACGTATCTGCTCTTCTTCGGCCGCATCCACCCCGACAAGGGCACCGCGGCGGCCATCGACGTTGCGGACCGATCGGGGCTGCCGCTGATCATCGCGGGCATCATCCAGGACCGCGAGTACTACGAGCGTTTCGTGGAACCTCGCCTGGATGGAGACCGGATCCGGTACATCGGCCCGGTCGGGGCGGAGGCCCGGGCAGACCTGCTCGCGAACGCCCGGGCACTGCTTCACCTCATCGACTTCGACGAGCCCTTTGGATTCAGCGTGGTCGAGGCCATGGCCTGCGGCACACCCGTCATCGCCTATGCCAGGGGGTCGATGCCGGAGATCGTCCGCCACGGTGAGGGCGGTCTCCTGGTCCACAGCCTCGACGAAGCCGTGGCCGCGGTCCGCGTCTCAGCGGAAATGGATCGGCTAGTGGTACGCGCATCGGTCGAACAGCGCTTCGACGTTGACCGCATGGTGGATGAGTATCTCGACGTATACCGGCGCGTCGTGGTGCCACCGCAAGTGGACGGACGCACCCTCAGCGGCGACTGATGGAGATGGCCACGGCAGGCTGCGGCCCGGCGATGCTCAGGTGAGCCGCTCGAGGATCTCCCCAAGCGGGATCGCCGCGATACCACTTCCGAGGTCGGAGAAACCGTACGGGATGACCAGTTGGTCGCCATGGATCATGCTGCCGCACGAGTAGACCACGTTGGGCACATACCCATCGCGCTCATCCTCGTTGGGGACCAGCAGTGGCTCCTCCAGGTGACCGATGACCCGCCGGGGATCATCGATATCAAGGAGGATCGCACCCAGGGCATAGCGACGTAGCGGGCCGACGCCGTGGGTGATGACCAGCCAGCCGGCTTCGGTCTCGAGCGGCGACCCGCAATTGCCGAGCTGCATCAGCTCCCAGGGCCGCTCCGGCTGCTGGATCCGGATGGGGTCACGCCAGAAGCGGACATCGTCCGAGAACATCAGGAAGTTGCTCTCGTTGTCCTGTCGTGAGAGCGCGGCATATCGGCCTTCGATCATCCGCGGGAACAGGGCCATGCCCTTGTTGCGTGCCGCCTTGCCGTTGAGCGTGGCGACGCGGAACCTGCGGAAGTCGGCCGTCTCGATGAGCTGCGGCAGGATCTGGAAGCCGTCGAAGGCCGTGTACATCGCGTAGTAGAGGACCGTGCCATCGTCGTGGCTGAAGCGCACGAAGCGAGCGTCCTCCATGCCCTGGCTCTCGGCCGGGCCGGAGGGGAAGATGACCCGCTCGGAGATGTTCGACTCTGAAGCGAACTCGATGGCGTAGTTCGATGCGGCGACCCAGTGGATGATCCTTGTCGTCTCGTACGCCACGGCGCGGTCGATACCACCCGCGTGCAGGTCCGAGATGGCGGCCTCAAGCTGCTCGAGGGTGAATCGAGGCGGAAGCGGATCGAGGACCAGCCCGGCGATCTCGTTGAGCACGCCCAGCTCGTCCAGCTTCGCGCGGAACATCGAGTGGTCGTAGCGCGGTTCGCGGCGCTCACCGATGGTCGTGTAGCGACTCGGCTCGTCCACGGAGATGCGGCCATCGGAGTCGATGACGCCGGAGCGGAACTCGATCGAGGAAAGGTGGCCTTCGCCGATCGCTCGCAGGCTCAGGATGAAGCGTTGCCCCCCGGCTCCAAGACCACTCTGGTCCGGGGCCGCCACGATCGACGGATTGGAGAGTGCTGCCGCCTCGATCGCGTACTCGTGGGTGAAGTAGGCGCCGATGAGGAGCCGCTGTGACTCGGTGAGGTGCGCCAGGTCCTCGATCAGGCCAGCGACACCCTCGTAGTTGCGCAGCAAGGCAGCAGCGAAGTCGGGATGGCGCGGAGCGAACTGGTCCAGCGTGGACGCGAGCGTGGATGCCACTTCGGCTTCGGAGAGCCCCAGGATCCGATCGATGACCTGACGCGCGCGGACGTGGCCATTCGACGGGATGTGGGCGCCCGGCATGAAGGGCTTGATCACTACCCGCCGAGCATCTGGGCGCAGGCGTACCTGCGTTCGGGTTACGGGTATCACGCCCGGGTCGAGAGCCCAGGACCCCAAGCGTAGCCGTCGTCGTCGAGTGCGTGTTTCACTGCGAAAGCGTAAGCCATCCGCCCTTCGGGGCGATAGGAGTTTCGTTTCGTCGCTGCTTGACGCGCCAGCCAGGTCAGATATGGCGGTGGAGATCGCCGTCGGCGCTGTCCTCGGCCTCGTCGTCGCGAGGCTCCTGTTCCCACCCCATGTGGTCCGCATCAGGCTGCGTGATGTTGAGGTAGATGGTGTCGTTCTCCACGTTGGCGATGGAGGTGACCGGGACGTACAGGTCTGCAGCGAATGCGGACCGCGACGTCACGATGTAGTTGTGCCCGACGCGTCTGACGATGCCGACCTTTCGATCATCATTTCCGACCACGGTCCAGCCGGGCTTGAAGTCCGTTACTCGCAAGGGTTCACTCCTTCGATCATCTGCCTGAGCATACGGCACGGCACGGTTTGGATCTGCAGCGACCAGCCACGGTCACCGTCGCTGCCGGCCCACGAAGGTGGCGCGCGCGTGGCATCGTTGTGCCATGGATGGAATGCTGGACCTGCCACTTCGATTGGCGCCAAATCGCGTCTACCGTTTCTACCAGGGCGGCGCTCTGATGGACCGGTTCCGGGGGATCGCAGACCCCACCGACGATGAGTTCCCGGAGGACTGGGTCGGCTCCACCACCACGGCGACGAACCCGTCCGAGCACACCTACGAGGGCGAGGGCCTCAGCAGCGTCGAGATCGACGGGCAAGCCGTCAGTCTCGCGACACTCCTCAAGTCGTCGCCCGTCGATGTCGCGGGCAAGGCCATCATCGATCGCTATGGCGAAACGACCGCTCTGCTGGTGAAGCTGCTGGACGCGGGCATCCGACTGCCCGTCCACAGCCATCCCAGCCGGGAGTTCGCGCGGCACATCCTGGACTCCCAGTTCGGCAAGGCCGAGGCGTGGGTCATCCTGGCCACCCGCCAGATCCCGGGTTTTCCCTCCCCTCGCGTGTGGCTTGGCTTCCGTGAGACGGTCGACCGCGAACGACTCCGCACCTGGATCATGGACCAGGACGTGGAGGCCATCCGTGGAGCCATGAATGAGATCGAGGCCAAACCCGGCGATGCCTTCTTCGTCCGACCGGGACTGCCCCACGCGACCGGTGCCGGCATCCTGCTGGCCGAGTTTCAGGAACCTACTGACTTCTCGATCGTGGCCGAATACAAGGGCTATCCCATCGATCCCGAGAAGGCGCACCTGTCGCGGGGCTGGGACGTGATGCTCGATTGCTTCGACCGATCCGGCGTCGACGGCCAGGAGCTCGCGGGCCTGTGCCCACGGCCCTTCCGGAGCGCCGGTGGCGAAGCGGCTGGCTGGTACGAGGACGACCTCCTTGGCGAGCAGAGCCACCCCTTCTTCGAGGCACACCGCCTCGTCGTGGATGGCGCCGCATCGTGGCCACATCGGGGGATCTACGCCGTCGTCATCGTGACCGGCGGCAGCGGGCGAGCCGAGACGGCTCAGGGTGGCCTGGATATCGGAAGTGGCGACACGTTCGTCGTGCTGGCGGGAACCGCGCCGATGACCATCAGCGGACGCGTCGAGATGATCGTGGCGACACCTGGCCTGGCCTGACCGCTCGGGATGGGCGCCCAGCATGCCGCTGGTCGCGTCGATGTCAATGACCTTTTTTGTCGTGGCCTGATGGGTGGACCTCGTGTTGGACGAGGTCGCCCGGTGGACGATACTGGCAGTGACCACAGGCGGCTCGCGTGCGCGACTGCCACGAACCTTGCACAAGGAGGACTCTGGATGCGTCGGAATCGAGCCATCAGCCTGGGAGCCGGGGTGGCGCTGGCACTGGCCATGACACCGGGCGTCGCCGGTGCCGCGGACGAGAGCAACGCCGAGGAATACTGCGCCTCGCAGGGCGGCGCCGTCGTGGCCCTGAAGCCGTACCTCAATGCCGGCAGCGACAATCAGATGGAGCTGGGCGGATCGCTCCAGGTCTGCCAGTTCACGCAGCAGGACGGTGACAACATCACGCAGACGGTCGTGGACCTGACCACCCTGAATTCGGAAAAGCCCACGCTGGCGGCATTGGCCTATATCGCCGCCGTGCCATCGTCGAACTCCGGTGCAGCCGGGTCCAACCCGGCGGCCTCCTACTGCCCCGACGACCTGGGCGGCACCGAGCAGTTCGGGACGTCCGGCAGCGGCGCCTGGATGGGCGACCTGGACCCGGGTATGGAGGCCGGCGACGCCCAGCCGCTCAGTGATGTCATCAACCTGTGCGTCTTTGCCGACCGTTCGGCCATCGACGACTTCGGGCTGCTGTACCACTCTGCCGGTGAGACCCGTGGCATCGACCTGACTACGGTCATGCGCTACCAGGCCGACCAGGACACCCCGGCCATCTACTAGCGCCGAACCCCTGCCACCCACCCCAGCCGGGGCCCATCTCTTGTGGTGCCCCGGCTGGAGCGCCTCCCGCAGTTCCAGGGCCCGGAGTAGGGTGACGGGCGCTGCGGTGCGGTGGGTGTGGGACCATCGGACTGGTACCAGCGGCGTGAATGAGCCGATAGAGTCACCACATGGCTGAGCGATCGCATTACGAGATCATGATGCTCCATCCGACCGCGACCACCGACGTGATCAACGCGGTCTATCGGACGCTGGCCAAGCAGTACCACCCCGATCACGCCGGCGCTGCTGGTGCGGAGAAGATGGCGCAGCTCAATGAGGCCTACGCCATCCTCAAGGATGCCCAGAAGCGCGCTCGCTACGACGAGATCCTGGGTCTGCCTTCGGACGACGACGTGCCGACGCCCATCAACGGGGCGGCACGAGGAACGCCGGGGGCCACGTCTGCCACGACCCACAATCGGCAGTCGATGCCCGGTGCCACCAACCTCAAGTTCGAGGCTGGCAGCTGGTCGGTGCGCCCGCCGAGCGAGCCGACGCCGCCGCCAGCGCCCTACGGCGAAGCTGGACCACCACCGTCCTACCTGGTTGCCCGTGGCAGCGTCATCTCATTCGGGCGGTACCGAGGCTGGACCATCTCGCAGGTCGCAGCCTACGACCGCAACTATGTCGAGTGGCTCAGCCGCACCATGGCCGGCCGAACGTACCGCACCGAGCTTTTCCAGGCCCTGGGCCAGGCGGCTGTCTAGCCATCCGGGAGCCGCCTAGCTACGGCGATAGACGGCACCCTCCTCATCCTCGAACTGGAGCTGCCAGCCGGGGTCGGCGTCAAGGAACGGGCGCAGTTGCGCATCCGGCGCGATGGCCACCAGCGTGACCTTCCAAGCGTCCAGGATCTCGGCCCAGTCGGCTCGAGCATTGACCACGTGGAGGTAGTCCCCCCAGATGACGCGGTCGAACAACTCGATCCGCGAATCGACCATCAGCGGCAGGCCGGGCACCGCGAATTCGAGCCATGAGCCCCAGGTCTGTTCGGCGAACAGCCGGTCACCCGCAGCAGCCTGTGCCAGCAGCCCTTCAGTCACGCCACGCGGGGCATCACGCACCACCCCCTGGGGTCCATAGACGCGGTCGATGGGACGCCACACCGGGAGCGCCACGATCACGAGGAGCACCAGGACCGAAGCGATGGCGGTGTATCCGACGCCCCGGGGCGCGTCCAGCTGAGGGTCGCCCAGGCGTCGACCCCGGATGGCCAGGCCGCTCGCGAGCAGGGCGACGACGGGCGCGGCACCGATCGCCCACCAGGCCACGCCCCTGACCGCCATCATGCCGATCACGACGAGCCCGGCAAGCCAGGCGAGCTGCAACCAGGAGATGGCTCGGCCCCGCAGCACCAGCAGCAGCACCACGATGGCGACCGAGAGGTAGAAGAACAGGCCCGTCGGGTCCTTCAGGGTCGAGGCTTGCCATTCGGTGACCAGCTCCGGGATGAGCGGGTTTGTCGACAGGTCCATCACGTATTGCCACATGGCCAAGCCCCACGGACCGATCAGCGTGGCCAGGACCGACAGGATGCCCACGACGACGGTAACCACGGCCAGACGCGAACGCGCCACCAGGTCTTCCAGGGCCGCCAGGCCGATGGCTGCCCAGCCGATAAAGAACGAACCGTGCGTATTGCCCCAGCCGATCATCACTAGCGGGATGAGCCACAACAGCAGCGGGTGCTTGCGCCGATACACCAGGATGGATACCACGGCTGCAAAGCAGAGCAGCCCGAAGGTCTGTGAGCGCAGCCCCAGGTTGGGCATGGCCACCAGGAACATCCCCAGCGTCGTGACCGCCGAGACGATGTGATTGGCACCAACCCCGCGACAAGCGGCATACACCAGGGCGAAGGTGAGCCCGATGAGCACCGCACGCAGGAGCAGCAGGCCGGTCCAGCCGACCGCGTCGTAGCCGGCCCCAAGGAGGAGGCTGGCACCCCATTGCTGGTTGAGCCAGGGTTCGCCGGCGACAGTGAAGGTGAACGGGTCGGTGTCGATGAGCGTGCCGCTGTCCAGCATCAGCTGGCCGGTACGGATCTGATAGGCGATATCCTGGCTGGCCATGGGTGCCAGGAGCGAGGCCACCGCCGGCAGGAAGATGGCCAGCAGCATGAACAGCCGACCGCGGCTGATGGCCCACCGACTGGTCGTCGGCACGGGGTCGGCGGATTCGAGCGTCTGCGGTGAAGGGGCGCGTTCGGGCGTCGCCGCCGTCGGTTGCTCGGTCACACGAGGACGGTAGGGCCTTTCCGACCGCACTGGACCGTACCCGAAGGTACCGCTGCCACCCTGACGCTGTGGATACTCGCCGGAAAGCGAGAGAATCCCGGGCGTGGCTGTCGGGCGCGGTCAGCCGGCCGGCCGGAAGATGAGCCGGAGCACGAACAGCACGAACATCGCCGCCAGGCCCCAGAAGAGCATGCTCACCAGCACCAGCGGCTCGAATTCCTCGGGGCCGACGATGGTGCCGTCGCCGGCGGCGGCCAGGTCCCGGGCGATGCCCGTGATCTCAAAGCGCTCGACGATCGATTCGACCGGCGCCAGCCACAGGTTCGTGACGTCGACGAGCGGCGGCACGAACTCCGACAGGCTCGGCGGCACCTCCACGAAGGGAAGCGCCAGGCGGAGCACCAGCGTGATCTGCACGAACGCGAAGAACAGGCCGGCCAGGCGGATGATGATCACCCGCAAAGTCTACGGGCGGTGGCCGCTAGCTGGCCACGGGGTCCGGCAGGGGCTCGCCGCGGATCCCCGCGACGAGGTTGCGCGCCGCCTTCTCCGCCATCCGGTCCCGGGTGCGCTCTGAGGCCGAGGCGATATGCGGGACGATGAGGCAATTGGGCAATGCCACCAGCGGGTGGTCGGCACGAAGCGGCTCGGGGTCGGTGACGTCCAGCCCGGCACCGAACAGGTGCCCCGAGCGCAGCGCGTCGACCAGGGCAGCCTGGTCGACGACGGGTCCCCGGCTGGTGTTCACGAGGATGGCGCCGGGCTTCATGCGCGCCATCGCCCCAGCATCGATGAGGTGGTGCGTCTCGTCGTTGAGCGCGGTGTGGACGCTGACGAAGTCGGAATCGGCAAGGAGCTGGTCGAAGGGCGCATAGGTCGCACCCAGCTCGCGCTCGGTCGCCTCGTCGGCACGGGTCCGGCTGAAGTAGAGCGTGCGCATCCCGAACCCGGTCGCGCGGCGAGCCATCTCGCGTCCGATGCGCCCGAAGCCCACCAGCCCGAGGGTGGCGCCGTGGATGTCCTTGCCCATCAGGAGCAACGGTCCCCAGGTCTGCCAGCGGTCATCGCGCACGTAGTCAAGAGCCTCACCCACCCGGCGCGCCACGGCCATGAGCAGTGCGAAGGCCAGGTCGGCCGTGGTCTCGGTGAGGACACCGGGTGTGTTGCCGACCGCGACACCACGCCTGGCACAGGCCGCGACGTCGATGTTGTCGTAGCCGACGGCGAAATTGGACACGACCTTGAGCTGTGGTCCAGCCGCGTCGAGGAGTTCGTCGTCGACGCGGTCGGTGAGCAGCGCGAGAAGACCATCGAGACCACGGACCCTTTCCAGCAACACCTCCCGCGGAGGCGGCAGCTCGCCGGGCCAGACCTCGGTCTCTGCGGCTGCATGGATCAGACCCAACCCAGCGTCGGGGATGGTGCGAGCCACGAAGACCCGCGGTCGCTCGGTCATGGCTCGGTCAGACCGCTGATGAACTCGGCCATGCGCTCCAGCGCCCGGGCCAGGTTGGCCGGGGAGTTGGCGTAGGAGATGCGCACGCTGCTCCCCGCGGACGCCCCGAAGGCCGTCCCTGCCAGCACGCTCACACCGGCTTCCTCGAGAAGTCGCTCGGCGAAGGTGGCGCCGTCCAGCCCGGTCCCACTGACATCCGGAAAGGCATAGAAGGCGCCACGCGGCATTGGCGTGGTCACGCCGGCCAGTCCATCGAGCCCATCGACCAGCAGCGAGCGCCGAGCGTGGAATTCCGTGACCATGGCGTCCACCGCGTCCTGCGGACCGGTCAGGGCCTCCACGCCCGCATATTGTGCGAAGGTCGCGGTGCAGGACACCGTGTTGATCATGAGTCGCGTGAAATGCGGCACCAGCGCGGTGGGGAGGATGCCCCAGCCCAGGCGCCAGCCGGTCATGGCATACGTCTTGGAGAGCCCGTCGAGCACGATGGTCCGGTCGGCCATGCCATCGACCGTGAGGATGCTGTGGTGCTCCCCGTCATACAGGATGCGGGCATAGATCTCATCAGCCAGCACGACCAGGTCATTGGCGATGGCGATGGCTGCGATGCCCTCGATGTCATCGCGTGTGAGCACGCCTCCGGTCGGGTTCTGGGGGCTGTTGAAGATCAGCATGCGGGTGCGCGGGGTGACCAGGGCATTCAGCTCGTCGTAGTCGATGCGGAAGTCGGTCTCGGCGCGCAACCGGATGGGCACTGGCGTGGCGCCCATGAAGCGCGTCATCGACTCATAGATGGGGAAGCCCGGATCGGGCACGATGACCTCATCCCCCGGCTGAGCCAGCGCCATCAGCGCGAAGGCCATCACCGGCTTGGCACCGGGCGTGACCACGACCCGCCCCGGATCGACATGGACGCCGCGGCGTCGGGTGAAGTCCTCGGCGATGGCCTCACGGAAGGCGGGCAGGCCCGGTGGTGACGCATAGTGCGTATGGCCATCGACCATGGCGCGGTGGGCTGCGTCGATGATGTTGGCCGGGGTATCGAAGTCCGGCTCACCCAGGTGCAGGTGGATGACGTCGCGTCCGCTATCGGCGAGCGCCCGTGCACGTGCTGCCGCCTCGAACGCTGACTCGGTGCCGATATGGTGCATGCGTTCGGCCAGTCTCATGGGGTCGATGCTAGCGCTCAGCCCGGGCCCCGGCTGAGCGACCTGGCGTGGTCAGCCGCCGGTCGGTCGACGCATGTCAAAATGGGCTGGTGACCAGCTACTACGACCTCGCCGAAGCCAACGAGCGCGTGGCGCGACTGCGGCCCATCCTGTCATCG
This sequence comes from uncultured Chloroflexia bacterium, assembly GCA_963764785.1. Taxonomy (GTDB): domain Bacteria; phylum Chloroflexota; class Limnocylindria; order Limnocylindrales; family CSP1-4; genus JAFMJV01. The sequence continues at coordinate 14,065 of CAVXTU010000002.1, forward strand.
CTGCGGGACGATCGCGATGCGATCGCGTCGGCACAGCGACATCTGGAGGAGCTGCGCGAGGCCGATGACCTCAAGTCGCGGCGGGCCGAGCTCCTCGAGGAGCAGGGACGCATGACGGCCACGGTGCGCCGCATGGAGGCGGCCGTCCGGCAGATCGACGCCTGGGGCATCTCGCTGCGGGACATCGGCAGCGGTCTGGTGGACTTCCCTGCCCTCGTCAACGGCCGGCCCATCTGGCTGTGCTGGCGACTCGGCGAGGACGACATCGCCTTCTGGCATGAACTGGAAGCCGGCGTGGCCGGCCGCAGACCCCTGATCGAGTTGGAGTAGCCATGCCCACGAACATGTCTGGCCCAGGCATCGCCTCGGTCACGGTCCTGGAAGCGGCCAAGCTCCAGGGAGACGATGGAGGCGCGCTCATCGTCGACGTCCGGGAGCCCAATGAATTCGCACAGGCGCGGATCGAGGGCGCCGTCCTGGTCCCGCTTGGTCAGCTGGCCAGGCGATATTCCGAGCTGCCACGTGACCGGAAGCTCCTGATGCTGTGTCGCTCGGGCGGCCGCAGCGCCAACGCCGCACAGTACCTGGCCGGTCAGGGCTTCGACAATGCCGCCAACGTGGACGGCGGCATGGTCGCCTGGCACAATGCGGGCCTGCCCATGAAGAGCGGGCTGCCGGAGCCGGGCGAGGGCGAGCTTTAGCCGTCCCGGCCCCCGTCCGCACCACACCCGGCCGCCCCGATGGCTGAGCGCAGGCTCCTGCTGGCCGGATCGTTTGGCCCCGAACGCCTCCCTGTCCTTCGTGACCGCGACGACGCTGACTGGTTCAAACCGCTCCACGTGCGTGATGCGGCGGGTGCCCGGGGTCGCATCGCGGACCAGGTCGCAGCCGGTGCCGACGTGGTCATCGCTCCGACCTGGCTGACCCATCGGCGGGCGTTGCTGCCGTTGGGCGAGACACGCCGGGCGGCCGACTGGTCAGCGGCGGCGGTTCGGCTGGCCCGCGATGGCGTGGAGGTCGGGCTGGAGCGCCGGGATGCGGCCCTTGGTGGCGTCGTGGACGACCACATCCGCCCCGATCGACCTGCGCCCCTCGTGGTCGCGACATTGCCGGCGCTCGACAGCGGGTCGGAGCAGGAGCATGGCCGGCTGCACCCGCGTGATGCGGCCACGCAGCGTGACTATCGAGATCAGGCCGGCATCCTGGCCGACGCCGCACCAGACCTGCTACTGGTCGAGGGGCAACGCGAGGAGTCGGAGGCACAGGTCGCCATGACCGAGGCGATCGATACCGGTTTGCCCGTCTGGGCGGCGCTCGAGCCGCGGTCCCTGGCGACGGTAGGGCTCGATGAGTGGCTGGATCGGACACGCGGCCTGGGGATCGAGCGGCTCCTGGCGCCGCCACCGCTCGAGGAGCGGACTGCCCTGATCGATGGTGATCTGGCTTGGGGCGGTGTGGGCGTAACAGCCAAGGCGATCGAAGCCTGGCTTGAGGCAGGGGCCGGGGTCGTGGCCAGGCTCGACGGCGCAACGGCTTCGTCGCTGGAGCCGCTGCGTGCGGCCATCGACGAGTACGAGGCAGTGGCATTGATGGCGGCGCGCGCCCGCGACCAGCGCTGGGCTGACCTGGTGGCAAGAGCGGCAGCCATGGCGCCCGGTGGGGCTGCCGTGTGGATCGGGCCTCCGGGTGAGGCCGCCCTCCCCGTGGGCTTCGACTGGCTCGTCGTGGATGCCGGCGAGGCTCGCCGTCTCCCCCCGCAGCGCTATCGACTCGTGGTCGCCACCGCGTCCGTGTCCGGGTTCGGGCATCTACTGGAGCGTGGCGGGGTGCTCGTGGGACCGTCCGATCGTGCCGGCGTCCCTGCCGCGGAACTCCGATCGCTCGCCATCGATGACACGACTGAACCGCCGCTCGTCACGTTACGTCGCGAGGACTGAGCAACCACGGGTACCGGCTTGCCTGACGGTCATGCACCTCAGGTCATGGTGAGGGCGGCTGACCTACGAGCGGTACTCCTCCTCGGGTGGCACCTTGAGGTGGCCGCGTGAAAGCTTGGAGAGGACGCGCCGACTGGCCTCAGGCCGCGAGAACGCCACGGCGATGATGATCAGGATGACGAAGTTGGTCAAGCCCACGCCGAACGCGTTGAGGTAGCCGAGCTGCTGACCGACCTCACCCTTGATGGACAGGGCGGGCAGCGTGGCGCCGGCGATGCCCAACTGGAAGAACGGCGAGTCCGGCGACAGGCCAGCGCGCAGCGAGCCATCAGACGGTCCATCCGCCGTCTGACCCCCGAAGATGAAGCTATTGGAGCCGACTCCGGCGAGCGGCGCATCGGCCACTCCGTACGGCAGGTCCATCTGCTCCATCTGCTGCCAGCCCGCATCCAGACCACCCGTCTCGGTGTCGGGTACGGCCCACAACATCGAGTCCTGTGGATCACCGTTGTCGTCGTAGCCACCGATCACGTACACCGACCCGTTGGCCGAGAACGGGATGGCATCCGCGCGCGCGGCCGGCAGGGACTGATCGTCGGGCGCGATGGCCCAACCCAGCGCCTGACCAAGCTCATCGGTAGCCGGCTCGCGGTCGCTCAGCTCCAGGCGGAAGACGGTGTCGACCGGGCCGTCCGGCCCGTTGCCACCGACCAGGTAGTTGAAGTCGCCGACCGTGGCGGCGACAGCGTCGGCTCGAGGCTCCGGCAGGCCCAGGCCATCGAGCGGCTGCCAGGCCAGCAGACGCCCGCTGCTGCTGGCTTCGTCGAGCCAGGCCACGTGCACGTTGCTGGTGGGTTGTCCGTCAGCATCGCGCCCGCCCAGCAGCATGAAGCCGCTGGTGCCCGGCAAGACGCTGGCGCCGCTGATGGGTTGTGGAAGGGTGAGTGGATCGGTGCCATTCTCGCCATCAGCCAGCTCCCAGCCCGTCAGGACCCCCTCCTCGACGACCCCCTTGTACACGGTATCGGTGGGCGCGCCGCTGGCATCCAGCCCACCCATCACGAACGGGATGCCGGAGTACATGCCGATGGCCGCGTCGCTACGCGGCTCGGGCAGTGCCGGCCCTTCGGTCCACTCGGCCAGGTTGCCGCTTTCCGAGGCCTCGGTAGCCAGGACATCAGCGGTGGCCACCCCGTCGATCGATCCCCCGATCAGGTAGACGTGGCTGCCCGACTGGAAGACCGAGGCGCCGGTCAGCGGCGCCGGCAACGCCAGCTCCGCCGGGCTGGTTTGCCACGGCAGTGTCGCGCCGGTCGGTGCAGGACAGGGCAGATCCTCGTTGTCAGCTGGGCACAGGTTGACGATGGAGATGAAGTTGTAGCCGATCGAGACCGTGTTGCCGGTGGTGAAGGTGTACATCGCGTTGGGGATGACACCGAGCATGAAGATGATGAGCAGGAACCAGAAGGTCGCCTTCAGCCCGGCCCAGGTCCAGCCATCCGCATCGAGCAGCCCGAAGGCGGCTCGGCGTCTCGTGGCGCCCCTGGGGAGTGCTTGCTGTGACACGGTCTCTCCTGCCCTACGACTGGATCACGATGTCGCCATGCATCGTGGTGTAGTGACCCGGGATGGTGCAGGCGAACTGTAGCGGCTGGTCTCCGGCTGCCACGGTCCAGGTCAACGTCTGCGTGCCCGAGGTCCAGGCGGGAATGCCTACCTCGGTCTCCGCGTTGCCCTGTGTCAGGGCGTCCTGCGACCCGATGTAGAAGTCGTGGTCGAAGCCGGCGGTGTTGTCCACCACGAACTCGACCGTCTCACCTGCCTTGAGATCGAGCTGGGTCAGCTGATCGCCATTCTCATCGACGAAGGTAAGACTGCTGGTGGCCTCGATCATGATCTGCCGTGGATTGTCCGGCGTGCCACCGGTCGGTGGCTCCGTGGCGATGGAGTCCGGGGGCAGCGAGGCACCTGGCTCGATGGGCAGCGGCGTGCCGGACGGCGAGCCGCCCGTCTCAGGCACCAGGCCGTCGGGGGCCTTCCAACACGCCGGTGGTGGTGTCGCACCGGGGGCCGGCGTCCACAGGGGATCGCGCCAACCCGACACCGGGCTGGGCTTTGGGGCATCCGGCGCGGCAACGGCGTGCGGGTCACCGATAGGCTCGAAGACGATGTCCTTGCTGGCGGTGATCCAGGCGATGAGCTCCTCGACCTGGCGGTAGTTGAGTGGTCCGCGTGGCTCCTGCCAGGCCAACATGAGGCTGTTCGGGTCACCGCAGACATAGCGGCCGCCGACATTCAGGACGTTGTGGATATAGTCGGGATTGAGGTGCCCCGTACCGGACTGACCATCGGCTGTCAGAGCGTTGTAGAGCTTGGGCTGACTATTGAGCGGCGGCCCGATGCCGCCTTGGCCATTCTCGCCGTGGCAGCGGGCGCAGTTGGCGAGGAACAGCTCGTAGCCCCGGGCGACGTCAGTCACGTACTGGACGTCGACCTCAGCCTCCATGCGTCCCGGAGCTCCCAGCGCCGGGATGCCGGCCTCATAGAACCAGTACACCGGCACGAAGATGGCGATGACCAGCAAGGCCAGGAAGACGATGTTGCGGGCGTTGCCACTCTGGCGAACGATCTGCGCGCCGCGCTCCTCGGTCAGCCCGACGGTGTGTGCCGATGGTGCGGCTCGAAACCGCTCGACACCACGGCTGTCGCCCTCCTTGACCGGAGTGACCTCACCACCGGTCGTCTCGACCTCACCCGGCTCACGCGGCGTGAGCTGGCGCCCACCCTTGTCGTCGGTCATATGCAGCCGGTCGGTGATTTGGCCGGGATGAGGCCCGGCTGACCCACCGCGACCGGCAACGGACCCAGGGTGATCTTACTGGTATCGACGGTGAGCACACCGTCCGCCACCGAGTGAGCGAAGCGGTCCAGGCTGCGGGGCGCCGGCCCCAGCTGCGCGACCTTGGTACCGAGTCGGTCGTAGCGGGAGCCATGACAGGGACACTCGAACCAGTAGTTCTTCTCACAGAAGTTGGGCGTGCAGCCCAGGTGCGTGCAGCGCTGCCACATGGTGCGTACGTTGGTGGTGGTTCCCGAGCCATCGGCCGACTCGCCGTTCTCGAAGCCGAGATTGGGGTCGATGAGCTGCACGAAGGTGCGAGCCGAGGGGATGTGGGCTGGCGCCCCGTCCTGCAGCGTGGTGTCCGGCAAGGCCATGTTGTCGCTCACTGCATCGATGTCGCCGAGCGTGATGACGCCGCCGAAGCCGCGGGCCAGGTTGGGCCACAGGAAACCCAGTGTCCCCGCGGTGACCTCGAGCAGCCACAGGGCGGTCGCAGCGCCGATGGATCGACGGATCAGCTGGCGGCGTGTCAGCCCGCCAGTCCTGCCCCGGCGCATCTCGCGCAGGACAGGCGTGGTCAGCGCCTGGGGTTCTTGAGATCGAGTCAGCTTCCAGTTGCCCATGATTCCCTACAGTGCGAAGAAGAAGCCCTCCCACGGCATCGTCCAGGCGTAGCCCGGGCCGCGGAAGAAGGCTCCTAGGAAGGTGATGGTCAAGCCGGCGCCCAGTAACAGGGTGAACAGCATCACGCTGACCTTGCGGTCAGATGGGCGCGACGAGCCACCGTCGCCCTTGGGGCCACGGTCGATGTATGGAATGAGCGCAGCGCCGACGAGGATCACGGTGGGCGCCAGGACCCCCGCCACCGTGGGATGGAAGTAGGCCAGCATCTCCTGGAGTCCGACGAAGTACCACGGTGCCTTGGCCACGGCCGGCGTCACGTTGCCATTGGCCAGCTCCTCGAGTGGAGCATTGATGAAGACGCCCATCATGAGCAGGAAGATGCTGATCATGGCCGCCGCGAAGAACTCGATCGAGAGCAGGTGCGGCCAGGCCATGACCGTGTCGTCCGGTTCTTTCTGGACGCGCACCACCGCGTCCTGCTTGACCAGTGCCAGCAGGCGGTAGGGCTTGGCGGCCATGGGCACGCGCTGCTTGTCGATCTCCGTGGTGCGTCGCTCCGGCGGTGCGGCGGGCAGTGTGCTGCGGCGCTCCGCGTCGGCGGGCGGTGATGCGGCGGGGACCTTGGGTAGCCTTGACTCGTCGCTCATGTCGTGCTGGTCGGCCTACAGCGGGCCGCTGATACCTCCGTCCTTGCGGATGCGCCAGAAGTGGACAGCCAGGAACAGCGCCGCCACGAGCGGCAACAGGATGACGTGCAGGACGTAGAAACGCAGCAGGGTGTTTTGGCCGACCTCGATGCCACCCAGCAGCAGCAGCTGCGTCGGCGTGTTGGCGATCGGGGCGAAGGTAGCCATGTTGGTGCCGATGGTGATGGCCCAGAAGGCGATCTGGTCCCACGGCAGCAGGTACCCGGTGAATGACAACATGACGGTCAGGAACAGCAGCACCACGCCGACCACCCAGTTGAACTCACGCGGTGGCTTGTAGGCGCCGTGATAGAAGACTCGCATCATGTGCAGGAAGACGAAGAACACCATCAGGTGGGCCGCCCACCGGTGGATGTTGCGGGTCAGCAGCCCGAATGGGACCTCCGCCTGGATCTGCAGGATGTCGGTGTACGCCTGGGTCGCCGAGGGGACATAGAAGAACATCAGATACACACCCGTAACGGTGAGCACCAGGAAGAAGAAGAAGGACAGCCCGCCGAGGCAGAAGGTGTACGCGAACTTGACCGCGTGCTGGCGCACCCGCACCGGATGGATGTGCAGGAACACGTTGTTCATCACGGCCATGGCGCGCGACCGCTCGTCGTTGGGATAGGGCTGTCGGAAGATGGATCGGAAGGCAGCGCTATTGCGGATGCCTTGGTCGATCCGCTCCAGAAAACTCAACGCCGCGCCCCCGTCATCGACGACTGTCCCCCTGCGTCTGCCTGATTTCCGACACCTGCCAGACCGAGCTGCGTGTCGCGGTACAATTCCTTGTAAAGCCTACCGTCCTCGCTGATCTCCTGCATCTCGAATCGCTCCATGGTGATGGCGTCATAGGGACAACGCTTCACGCACAGTGCGCAGCGGATGCAGCGCTCCTCGTCAAGGACCATGGCCGCGCCCTGCGTCCAGCCGTAGCCATCCACAAGCTCAGGCAAGGCGCCCTCGGACTTCATCTGGTTGACGTCGATCATGTGGATGACGCCCTCGGGGCAGACATCGGCACAGGCACCGCAGAGGACACAGCGGAACCCGTCGAACCAGATGTTGTAGTTGCACATCAGACAGCGCGTCGAATTCAGCCACCGCGCCGTCCACGCCATAGCCCAGCTCCATGGGGGTGTTGAAGTTCACCCTGGGATCCTGCGAGGGGATCCGCGCTTCGACCGGGACGACCGGGATGTGCTGTCGCGGCAGGACGTCGTAGCGCTGGGGCATCTCGTGTCGCCACGAGCTCACGATGCGGACGTTGGCGTCGACATCGACCGTGGAACGGCCGGACAGGTACCGGTCGATGGCGTAGGCGCACTTCTTGCCGTGGCCACCAGCCTCGATGAGCGTGGTCGGGCCGGTCACGAAGTCGCCGCAGGCGAAGACGCCACGAACGTTGGTGGCGTAGGTGCCGGGATCGACGCGGATCCGGCCGCGGTCGATCTCGAAGCTGGCTTCGACGGGGAGGAACGTATTGTCCGCCGCCTGGCTGACCGCGGGGATGACCGTTTGCGCCGGAACCACGTATTCAGTGCCCTCGATGGGCACTGGGCGGCGGCGCCCGGAAGCGTCGGGCTCGCCGAGCTTGTTGCGCACGAACTTGACGCCGCTGATGTTGCCGTCCTCGTCGCCGATGATCTCGACGGGGCTGACCAGGAAGTCCATGGTCACGCCCTCGCGCTCGGTCTCACCGAGCTCCTCTTCGTCCACCACGAGTTCGGAACGCGTGCGGCGGTAGGCGATGGTGACGTTGGTGGATCCGTGCCGAAGGCTGGTCCGCGAGCAGTCCATGGCGGTGTAGCCGCCGCCGATGATGACGACGTCCGTGCCGACCTCAAGCGCCTCGCCGAGGTTGGCCTTCTTCATGAATTCAACGCCGTACTGGATCCCCTTGAGGTCATTGCCCGGAACGTCCAGCGGAACTGCGTCCATGGCACCGGCGCAGATAGCCACCGCGTCGAACTGCTCCTGGAGCTGCTCGAAGGTGATGTCCTTGCCGATACGGGTATCGAACCGGAACCTGACCCCCAGCCGCTCCACGAGCCTGAAGTCCATCTCGATGGCTTCACGCGGGAGGCGGAACGCCGGCACGCCGACCAGCATCGTGCCACCCGCCATGGGCAGTTCGTCGAAGACCGTGACCTGATGCCCTGCGACGGCAAGCTCACGGGCGACGGCCAGGCCGGCGGGTCCGGCACCGACCACCGCAACGGTGGTCTCACGCGGCGTGATCAGGGGCATCTCGTCGGGGATGCCTGACTGGGCGTGCCATTCCACCAGGAACCGCTTCATGGCACGGATGGCCAGGGGCGATCGATATCGCCCCGGCGGCAGGCGCGCTCACATGGCGCCGAGCAGACGTACGCGCACATGGCGGCCACGGGGTTGGGCTCCCTTGAGAGGATGTAGCCCTCCTCGAACCGGCCCTCAGCGGCGAGGTTCAGGTAGCCACGACAGTTGGTACCCACGGGGCAGGCTTCCTGGCACTCGATGTTGCACTGCAGCCAGGATGCGTCCACAGGCTGGACGAGGAATTCCTGACCGGTGTCGATGACCACGCTGAAAGGGCTCTCCTGGTACGGATGACGGTAAGGCCGGGTGCCTCTGAACGTGCGCCCCGCGAATTTACCATCGGCGACGCTTCCTTTGCGCGTGGGCACGTCGCCGGCAGCGCTATCACCATCGAGGGGCCGGACTTCCGGACCGTTGACCTCGCTGCGCCAGACTCCTATGTTGCGCGCATGAGCACGATGCCACCGATCCCGGAGGGTCGGCATGCTGATGGCTGCGCCGAGCTACGGCGCGATGTGGCGTCGCGTTGCGACGAGGCCCACCAGACCAAGACCGCCTATGAAGTGATGGTCCGACATGTCCGCGATCTGCGCCGAGACCTGGTCGCCGCGCAGCACCAGCAGTCCACCGCCGAGGCTGCCGCCGAGCCTGGCTCACGCCGTGCTGAGAAGGCCAAGGCGCGTGAGACGTACGAGGGGGCCCGTCGCGCCGCGGACGACCCCGAAGCCCTCGCTTCCGTCACCGCGGCCTGGGCGCAGACGGTCGATCGCATCAATCGCGCGGCCATGATCGCGCAGCGCGAGTTGTCGAAAGCGCGTGCTCGGGTCAGCCAGCTCCAGGCCCTGGTGCGCGAAGCTGAGCGTGCCGAGCAGCAGACGCGGATGCGGGCCGAGACCAGCGAAGCCGACTGCCTGGAAGCCCGAGTGCGCCTGGCCAGTTGTGAGGAGGGTGACGGCGTCCCGGCGGACGCGGCCGCTGCGGACGTGTCTGAACCGCGAGCGGACACGGCTGCCCAGGCCGTGGTCATCAGCACGAACGCGTCCCGCGCGCCACTCGTCATCGAGTCCATGGTCAGCGGCGATGGGCGTGCGCTGGAGCTGGCCGCCGACCAGATCGCCGAGCACACCGGACTGGCACCAGCACAGGCGCGCCTCCAGTTGCAGGAACTCGTCGACGCCATCGTCTCGGTGGCGTCCGCGGAGGGCTTCCTCGTCTTCGATACCGCCCACCGCTTCTGGTCAGCGCTCTCCTTCGAGGAGAGTCGGGATGTCGTCAGTGCCCTGGCCCGGCTGGGCTTCCAGTTCGAACCTAGCCAGGGCTGGCATGCCGGGCGCTCACCTTCGACGCTGGACCTCTCGATGGCACTGGCCTATGCCGGACTCGATCCGCGCAATATGCGGGACCTACCCAGTGCCGAAGAACTGCGTCTCCTGCCCCAGTCGATCAGCGTCGATGCAAGGGCCTTGCTGGCAGCCCAGGCCCCGGACCTGACGGTCGACCACGTCGTCCACCTGCTGGAGCGGCGAGCCGCCCAGCTGGAACCGCTGTGGGACGCATGGGGCCAGGTCCGGCCCATCCTGCTCAGTCCCCGGCACGAGCTGGGGAGCCTGACCGGCTAGCTCCGTTCCACCGGCTCCGCAGCGAGACCGATCAGCGCGAACGGCTCGGCGGCGTCAGCGTCGATGGACCCGCCGGCCGTACGGGCCCGCTCACGGATACGCGTCTCGAGTGCCTCCAGGCGGTGATCCTGGCTCGACATGGGCCCGTACGGCACGCAGCTTCGTCTCCAGTGTCCCGCTGATATCGACCCACGTACCGGGAAGGTCGGTCTCGAACAGAAGGACGCGCGCGACACGATGCGGCTCCAGCCCTTCCCATCGGACCAGATGTGGGAAGGCCATGGCGTTGCCCGCGGCAGGATGCACGGCATCGATGGCGGCGGCGCCGGCTTCGCGATGGTCGACGTGCCGGATCTCGCCGTCGGTGCTGATGATGACCCGAGGGTCGGTGGTGGCGACGGTGTCGGGTCGGAAGGTGCGGATGACCCGAACCAGCTGCTCGCGCAGGGCCAGGTCATTGACCAGCGCGCCATCGGGGCGGTGCAGGAAGGTGACATCCGCGTAGCCCAGGATGGATGCCGCCTCACGCTGCTCGCCCTCCCGGCGTCCGGCCAGCTGCAACGGGTCGGTCGAGACGTCGGCACCACTGGCCTCGCCACTGGTGCCGCAGACGAGGTGTGCCTCTGAGCCATCCGCGACCCAGCGCGCGACCGATCCCCCCATCGCCACATCGGCGTCGCCGGGATGCGCGGCGATGACGAGCAACGTCCCGGGGCGTTCAGGCTGGATCGCGCGCGAAGCCGACATCAGCCGAATGACGTGCGCGCTGGCCACGATCGACACGTTGGTCGAGCAAGAAAGTGCTTGATTCTCAGAGAATGGAGCGTATATTTCGGCAGTGGCGTCGCTCGTCTCCCCCCACGAGCGACGCCTTTTCCCGTGCGATGTCCGGTGAGCACGGGAATCACGCGTCGGAAACGGCCGTCCGCACCTCGTCCAGCACGGCTGCCGCGTGCCCCTCGGGCTTGACCCGCGACCAAACCCTGGCGACGCGGCCCTCGGGATCGACCAGGAACGTGGTCCGTTCGATGCCCAGGTAGGTCTTGCCGTAGTTCTTCTTCTCGACCCAGACCCCGTATGCCTCCGCGACGACGTGGTCGGGGTCGGCCAGCAGTGGGAAATTGAGCTGGTGCTGCGACTTGAACTTGGCCTTGGAGTGCGCGTCAAGGACGCTGACCGACCAGACCGTGACGCCCAGCGCGCTGAACTCGGCATTGAGATCGCGGAATTCACAGGCCTCGGTCGTGCAACCGGGAGTGAGGTCCTTGGGATAGAAGAAGAGCACCACCCAGCGCCCACGCTGCTGGGCCAGTTCGCGGCTGGTGCCGCTGTCGTCGGTGAGGGTGAATGCAGGGGCGGGATCGCCGGCGACCGGCCGGCTCGTGGCGATGTCAGTCATGGGCAGAGAGTAGCGCTGACGCCTCATCGATGATGTGTATCGCGCCGGCTGCCAGGCTGAGTCGGATGACCTCCCCGACCTGCCGCAGCACGCCGTCGCGTGCCTCGATGTGGAGCCTCGGAGCGTCGGGCACGTCGACACCCAGCAGGATGTGATCGCCCCGGAAACGCCGACTACTGACCCGTCCCTCGATCGGGCCCGTGGGCGAGGGCAGCAGTCCGCCCGACTTGAGGACCACCGTGACATCGGGACCGACCACCGATGGTTCGTGATCGAGTGGTAACGGACCCCATGGGGTGCCCAGGATGGTGCCGTCGATCCGCGCCGGAGCCACGTTGCGGAACCCCAGGAACCGTGCCACCCAGGCTGAAGGCGGCCGCTCCCACAGTGCTTCCGTCGTGCCGTCCGCGACGAGTCGTCCGGCGTTGAGCACGACCACCCGGTCGGCCACTGACAGGGCCTCATCCTGGTCGTGGGTCACGTAGATGACGGTGATCCCGAGCTGGGCAAAGATGCCTCGCAGCTCTTCTGGCAGCCGCTCCCGGAGCGAGCGGTCGAGCGAGCCCATGGGCTCGTCGAGCATGAGCAGGCGTGGGCGTGGGGCGAGGGCGCGGGCGAGCGCAACACGCTGCTGCTCACCGCCCGACAGCTGCGCCGCGGAGCGTCGCTCGGCACCCGGCAGGCCGACCAGATCCAGCAGTTCCGCGACGCGGGCGCTGATGTCAGCCCTTGGTTCGTTGCGCATGCGCAGGCCGAAGGCCACGTTGTCGCCAACGTCACGGTGCGGGAACAGCGCGAAGTCCTGGAACATCAGGCCCACGTCCCGCTCATGTGGCGGGACCCCGGCCAGGTCCCGGCCCGCCAGCTCGACGCGCCCGCGCCGCGGCTCCTCCAGTCCGGCGATGACACGCAACAGCGTGGATTTGCCGCCACCGCTGGGTCCCAGCACGCAGAGCAACTGACCGGACGGGACGTCCAGGTCGATGCCCCGCAGCACATCCTCATGTCCGTAGGTAGCGCAGACGTCGACGAGGTGCAGCATCCCCATGCTCAGAACGGCTGCGGCCCGCCACCACGGAGCCGCTCGATGAGCAGGACGGCGGTGGCGGTGAGGACCATGAGCAGGCTGGCAAGCGCCATCGCGGTCGCGAAGTTCAGGGCACCGGGCTGGCCCAGCAGCCGGAAGATGGCCACCGGGATGGTGACCGTGTCCGGCCGGGCGATGAACAGGGTGGCGCCGAACTCGCCGAGCGACACGGCGAACGCAAAGCCCGCCCCCACCAGTGCGCCCCGCGCGAGGATGGGTGCGTCGACTTCCCGCCATGCCCGGGATGGTGATGCCCCCAGCACGGCGGCTGCCTCGCGCAATCGGTCGTCGATCGAGCGGATGACGGGTACCACCGCGCGCATCACGAAGGGCAGGGCGATCAGGGAGTGGGCGATCGGGATGAGCAGCCACGAAGTCCGCAGATCCAGCGGCGGCGTATCGAGTGCCACCAGGAATCCGAAGCCCACGATGACCGCCGAGGTGCCCAGGGGCAGCATGATGAGTGCGTCCAGCGACCGCGACAGCCAGCCTCGCCGGTAGCCCACGACGGCCGCTGCCAGGAGTCCCAGCATCCCGGCGATGAACGTGGTGGCCGTTGCGAACATGAGTGAGTCCAGCACTGACTGCCACGGCGACGTGGTGAGGCGCGTGCGGGGATCCTGCTCCAGCAGACCGGCATAGGCCGCCAGCCCGTAGCCATCCGGGCCTGCCAGCGAGCGCTCCACCAGGATCAGGAGCGGCGTGACCATGAACGCCACCGTAACCACCAGGATGCCCCCGACCAGCAGCCGCTCCCGACCAGCCCGGGGCCGACGCATCGTCTCGCTCGAGGACCGCAGGCGTTGCTGGAGCGCCAGGCGTTCCTGGCTCCGCGCGCTGGCCAGGAGCAGGGCGAAGACGCCGATCATCTGCAGGATGGTCAGCGCAGCCGCGGCCGGCAGATCCAGCAGGATGGCCGTCTGGCGGTAGATCTCCACCTCCAGGGTCGTATCGCGCGGCCCGCCAAGCAGCAGCACCACCCCGAACGAGGTCACCGTGAACAGGAAGACGATGGACGCGGCGGAGATGATGGCCGGTCTCAGCAGTGGCCAGGTGACCTCACCAAAGGTGCGCCATGCCGAAGCCCCCAGCATCCGGGCAGCTTCCTCGGAGCGTGGATCGATGTGCGCCCACATGCCGCCCACCAGTCGGATGATGACGGCGAGGTTGTAGAAGACATGCGCGATGAGGATGGCGGTCACCGAACCATCCAGGCGGACCTGTGGAACGTCGGAACCGAACAGCACCTGGGCGATGGCGTTGATGGGACTGCGGGGACCCAGCAGGGCCAGGAAGGCCGAACCCACGACCACCGTGGGTAGCACGAAGGGCACCACCGTCAGCGCCCGGAGGACCCGCCGGCCAGGGAAGTCGAAGCGAGCGAAGACCCAGGCCGCCGGGAGCCCCAGCAGGAGCGTCAGCAACGTGGACAGGCCAGCCAGTGCCAGCGTGAACAACACCGTGTCCAGCACGAACGGCTGCGCCCAGACGTCCACGATGCTGCCCAGCTGGAGCTGGCCAGCTGGAGCCACGCCCAGGGCAAGGATGTTGGCCACCGGCCACAGGAAGAAGATACCCAGGAAGGCCAGCGGCGGGACCGCCAGCACGACCGCCCAGCGGCGGCTCAGCGAAGCACGATGTCGGTCCACTCGCGGATCCACTCCTCGCGGCCGGCGTCGATGACGGCTGGGTCAAGGCTGAGCGGCGCTTGCGGCAGCAGAGCGTGCTGCGCGAATGCCTCAGGCAGAGCCACGTCGGAGCGGGCTGGGTAGACGAACATGGCAAGGGGGAATTGGGCCTGTGTCTCCGGTGCCAGGAGGTAGTCGATGAGGGCGCCGGCGAGCTCGGGTTCATCGGTCCCACGCAGGATGCCCGCGAATTCGATCTGCCGGAAGCAGCTTGCGTCGAGGGCTGCTGTCGACGCCTCAGCGGCCCCGGGGTCCGCACCGAAGACGACTTCGGCGGCAGGACTGGAGGCATAGGAGACGACGATGGGTCGATCGCCCTCCCCGGTGCCGCCGCTGAAGCTGCCGTAGTAGGCCTCCTCCCAGCCGGAGGTGACGGCGACATCGTTGTCGCGCAGGTCGGCCCAGTACGCGGTCCAGCCGGCCTCGGGATCCTCGCCGAAGTGTGCGACGGTGGCCAGCAGGAAGGCCAGACCGGGTGACGAGGTCGCCGGATTCTCGACCACCAGCGTGCCCGCCAACGCCGGATCGACCAGGTCCTCGAGATTGGCCGGGCGGGGCAGCCTGCCGTCCGCGAATGCGTCCAGGTCCAGGTTGAGGCAGACGTCGCCCACGTCGACGGGCGTAACGCGGTTCTCCGGGTCGAGCTGCAGCTCCGTGGGCACCGCATCAAGAGCGGCCGCCGCATAGGGCTCGAAGATGTCAGCGTCGAGCGCGCGCGACAGGAACGTGTTGTCGATGCCGTAGAGGACATCAGCCAGCGGACGGTCAGCCGTCAGGATGGCCTGGTTGACCATCGAGCCAGCATCACCTGCGGGCAACAGCTGTACGTCCACGTCGTGGGCCTCTTCGAAGGCCTCCATGACGCCCTCGGGCAGGAAGAACGAGTCGTGCGTCATGAGCGTCAGGGTCCGTTCGCGGGCCGCGGTCGGCGCGGCCAGCAGGGCGAGCAGTCCGGCCCCCACCACGACGCAGGCAAGGCGGCGGTGGCGAATGGATCGATTCAAGCGGTTGCCTCCCTGGTGGTCGTCGGCGTTGGAGGAGCGGTGACGACCACGAGCAGGCAGCCGCGTCTCGTGGTCACCCGGGCCGGTTCAGCCACCAGCTCGTTGGACAGGCCACGGGTGCGGCCAAGGCTCAGCGATTCGTCTCGCAGGGCAAAGCGAAGCCCTTCGGTGGTGATGCCCTCGACACCGGCGCCCAGCGGGAAGAGCGAGACGAAGTCCCCCAGCTCGCCCGTGATCTGGGCCTCGCCGGGGCCTGCAGACGTACCCACGCGAGTGACACGCGACCCGGCAGCCAGGATCTCGATCTCGATGCCATCCAGGCGTGGGTCGGCCAGCAGCAGTAGGTTGGCGACGCTATGTTCGGGCCGGTCGCCTCCGAGGGCGCCGAGGATGCTGATCCGGCCCGCTCCGCCTCGCAGCGCGGTGAGGACGCAGAGCTCGGTGTCGCTCTCGTCCTTGTCGGCGTCGGCGACGAGGAATTCGACGCCGCCTCGCTCCAGTTCGATGCGGACGTCCGAGTCGAGCGAGTCGAGGTCGCCCACCACGATATCGGGCACATAGCCAGCGGCGAGTGCCTTGGCCGCCCCACCATCTGCCGCCACCATCCGCGGGCTGGGTCCACTGCTCGCCATGAGCGCACGGAGCCAGACGGCATCGACATCGCCATCGGCGACGACGATCGCGTGTGTCTTGCTGGCCATGGACGTGGGCGCCTCCGACGATGCTCGGGACGGAGGCTGCGTCTTCGACTCCCTTCGCCGGTACGAACCGGATCAGGTTCCGAGGGTCTGCGGTCGTTGCCGCACTCTCAGCGCCAGTTCGGCGCTCCCCTGTCCCTATGTGATTGCCAGTCCAAATCGTACACCCGGGCCGAACCGGGAGCATGTTCTAGACTCGATGGCGTGCCCGATGCATCCCATCCCGCCCATCAACGCGTGCGCGACGCGGCCGCCACGCGTGGTGTCGCCATCGACGTCGTCGTCTTCGATGATTCGACGCACACAGCCCAGGAAGCGGCCGACGCCATCGGCGTGGAACTCGGCCAGATCGTCAAGAGCCTGGTGTTCATG
Source organism: uncultured Chloroflexia bacterium (assembly GCA_963764785.1). Taxonomy (GTDB): domain Bacteria; phylum Chloroflexota; class Limnocylindria; order Limnocylindrales; family CSP1-4; genus JAFMJV01. Next base: position 30,328 of record CAVXTU010000002.1, read on the forward strand.
GCGCCCGTCGATCCCGTCGGCGATGAGGACCACTTGGAGCCGGTCATGGCGCTGGTGCGCGGGATGTGACCGGGTCGACATCGCCAAGCTGGCGACGATCGTTGGGCGCCCACGGATGCGACGCGCCACGGCCAGGGAAGCGGCCGCAACGACCGGCTACACCATCGGGGGCATCCCGCCGTTCGGCCATCAGCAGCCCATCGGCGTGATCATGGACCCGGCGCTCGAGGGCTACGAGGAAGTCTGGGCCGCCGCCGGCACCGCCAACGGCGTCTTCGGCATCGCGCCGGCCACGCTGGTGATGTTGTCGGATGCGCTGGTGGCGCCCTGCGCCCAGGATCCGGACCCGGCCACCTCCCCGACGTGAGCGAGGTCAAGCGCGCCACCATCCAGTACCCCGGTGGCCTGGCCGCTCGCTATCGCTGGGGTGGCAGTGCGTCCGGCGAGGAGGTCTTCGGGCTCTCCGAGAGCGGCGGAGCGCTGACCGACCACGTCAAGCTGGCTGGCGGCGACCCCGTGCGCATGTGTCGTGCCGAGCTGCGCATCGAGGGCCCGCTGGGCGAGTGGACCGCGCGCTTCGCCTCACCCATCTTCGACGATCCCACCGGGCTGCTCTGGGACACCGAGGCGCTGCTGCTGGTGAAGTACGGCTTCCTGGTCTACGCGCTGGCCAGCCGCAGTGGCCAGCTGCGCTGGTCGCACCTGTCGGGCACCCCCGTGATCGCCGTGCTCGGGTCGCCCCGCCTCGACCACGTCATCGTCCAGAGTGAGGTCGAGACACTGGCCATCGCAGCCGATGGCGAGACGCGCTGGCGAGTGGCGCACAGCGACGTCATCTCGGGGGCCGAGATGATGGGCGGCACCCTGACGCTGAGCAGCTACGGTGGCGATGTCGTCGCCTTCGACCCGGCCAGCGGCCGATCGCTGTCGCGCTGATGTGAGAGCGGTGCTTCCTGACACCACATATGGCTCCGGAGCGTTGACCACCGAGGTGGCGCCAGCCTACGGTCCTTTCCGACCCGAAGGGGCTCGGGAACCGACTAACGGCCAAGATCGCATCACGGCCCACGTCGCGTGGAAGGTTCCTTCGGGTCGTTGCATGCGCGCCACATGATCGGCCTGCTGTTCATCATCGTCGGCGTCGGCCTCGGCGTCGCTGGCTGGCTGCTGCTGCGTCGCAGCGGCTCGGGCTGGCGCATCGGCCGGCTGCTGGCGGCGGCCCCGGAACGCAGCCTGGACCAGGCGCGCGCCATCGCGGCCGACGGGGAGCCCGCCTATGTACGGCTGCACGGGCGAGTGGACAGCGATGAGGAGTTCCCCGGCGAGGATGGCAATCCCATCGTCTTCCGGCGGCGGCGGCTGCAGCAGCGCGTCGGTCGTTCGGGCTGGCAGACCTTCGATGACGAGCGCCTGGCGGTGCCATTCGACCTGAGCGCCCGAGGCCAACACGTGGCCATCGACGTCGATGCACTGGGCGATGGCTTGGTGGTGGTCCCACTGTCGTCGGACGGCATCGCCGCGGACCTGGTCGATGCTGCCGCCACAGCTGCACTCCCCGATCTCCCGCCCGAAACCCCGGTGCGCCTGCGGATCGAGCAGGTCTCTTCGGTGGACCACGCCCACGCGGCCGGCGTGCCCAGGCTGAGCGCCGACGGCAACGTCGTCCTGGGACCAGGCCTGGGGCGCCCCCTGGTGTTGACCAACCTGGACGTCGACGTCGCCATGCGCGTCCTGGCCTCCGACCAGCGCCGGGAGCTGCTGGCGGCCTCGGGCATGCTGGTGGCTGCTCCGTTCGTGACCGTCATCGGATTGGTCGCGCTGCTGCTCGACCGCGCATGAGGCGCCATGTGCGCGCTGGCGCTGCTGCTCGGGCTGATGCTCCTCTGGGTCACGACCGCCGTGGTCGTGGCAGCCGAGCCCTCGGCGCCGCCACTGCCGCTGGTCGGGGGCGACCCCAGATCTGATGGCGCCGGACCCGGCATCATCGGCTCGCCATTCATGATCCTGGCGGCCGTGGTCGCGCTGGGAGTCGTGACGGCGCTGGTCACGGTGGTCATCGCCCGGGTCGCACGGCGCGGCTGACCGGAGTTCCGGTGCCCGTTGGCACCGGGGCACTGCCCACGTGGTACGGAACTCCCATAGGAGGAGATGTGAGGTTTGGCGACCATCGTGGTCACGCTCGGGCACAGCACCGCCCAGCGCGACCTACTGATGCCCACCCCCACTGCCGCCGCCTCGCTGCCCATCACCAAGGCTGCCCGCCTGCTTGGTGTCCATCCCAACACGCTCCGGACGTGGGCCGACCAGGGGCGAGTCCGCTGCATGCGGGTCAACGCGCGCGGCGACCGTCGCTTCATGATCGAGGATCTGAAGGCCTTCATGGAGGGCACCAGGACGAGCTCGGCGGAGGCACGGACGGACAAGCCCGGAGCAAGGCCTGACGAGGTCGACCGAGAGGCCCAGATCGAATCCATCGCCAAGCTCGGCACCAGGCTCAACCATCTGAGCTCGGTGGCGGACATCGGGATGGCCATCTGCGTCGGGCTGCGCCAACTCATCGAGTATCACAACGTCCGCGTCTATCGGGTCCAGGGCAAGGACGTGGTTCCGGTCGCCTGGCGCGGCGAGATCGGGGCCTACACCGACGAGGATGGTGATCAGCTCCGTCTCCGAGTCGGCCAGGGCATCACCGGATGGGTCGCCGAGCACGGCGTGGCGCAGTACCTGCCCGACGCCATGAACGACCCACGTGGTTCGCACGTTCCCGGTACGGAGGAGGAGCTCGAGGAATCGATGCTGGTCGCACCGATGACCTACGAGGGCAAGACCATCGGCGTCATCGTCCTGTCCAAGCTGGGACTGGACCGCTTCACCCGGCATGACCTGCGCTACCTGGGGATCTATGCCTCGATCGCCGCCCAGGCCATGGTCAACGCCGACATCGCGGAGCGCCTCCACGCCCAGGAGGAGGCGCTCGACCGCCAGCTCCACAGCCAGCGCGAGCTGCTGCGGGTCACCGAGCGCCTTCTGACGACACTCGACCCAGCCGCCGTGGTGGCGGAGATCGCCGACAGCCTGGCTGGGCTCATCCCGGTCGACACACTGGGGGTGTATGTCCATGAACCACGCCAGCGAGCGCTCGATCCGTTGCTCGCTCGTGGGGTGGGTGCGGCGACCTTCATGGCTCGGCGGCTGCCCGACGGCGGTGGCGTGGTATCCGAGGTCCTGGCCACCGGTGAGGCGCGCAGCGTTCGACGAGCCGGGGCCGATCCTGCCGCGCTGATCATCGCTCCGCTGCGCGGCCGTGAGCGTGTGCTCGGCATCCTGCATCTCAAGCGACTGGGCGACGGGGCGCGGTTCGAGCCGCGTGAGTTCGACCTGGTGCGTCTCTTCGCGGCGCACGTCTCGATCGCCCTACAGAACGCCCTGGCCCATCGGGTCGTCGAGATCCGGGCCCAGACCGACGCCCTGACCGGACTGCGCAACCACGGCACCTTCCGTGACGAGCTGGCGACCGAGGTTTCGAGCGAGGCACCGTTCGCCCTGCTGATGCTCGATATCGACGACTTCAAGGACTACAACGACAACCACGGGCACGAGGCCGGCAATGAGCTGCTCCGGGACATCGCCGCGGCGATCGGCGCGGCCTGTCGCGACACCGATCGCGTCTATCGCTACGGTGGTGATGAGTTCTGCGTGATCTTGCCGCGAGCACACGCGGCTGACGCACTCGACGTCGCCGAACGTGTCCGCAAGGCGGTGCGAAACACCGGCGGCACCTGGGCGGAGCAAGCCGCGATGCGCTGTTCGGTCGGCGTGGCGGTGTTCCCCGACGATGCCGCCGACCGCGCCGGGCTCCTGCTCGCGGTCGACCGCGCCCTGTACGCGGCCAAGCGTGCCGGGCGCGACCGAGTGGCTACGGTCAAGGAAGGGCTGGCCCTGGCCAGCGATTTCGTACCACCTCACACCCCCGTGGACGAGGTCAGCATCACGGAGCTACCGTGACGGGGTCGGCCGTGAGACCGCGATCTGCGAGTCGAGTCTGATGGCGTACGTGCGCGCCGCAGATCCCTGGTGCACCGAGAGTGCCGTTCGACCGTACGAGTCGGCCGTCAGGAGCGGGGCCCCCTGGGGCACATCGCCAAACGTCCTCGCCCACACGGCCTGGACTTCGCGGGCGCTCTCAGCGGTCCCCAGTCGAAGGGCGACTCGCTGGCCGAACTGCAGGTCCGGGATCGCGGCCAGCAGGTCATCGGCAAGTGCCGAGAGCTTGACGTTGCCGAACGTGTCGATGTAGATCGCGGTCGCTGCCAGGCGACCAGGGCGGATGTCGGGCCGCGGCCATTCGAGGTCAAGCAGACGACGTGGATCGACGGCCCGACCCAGCAAATCGATGGCGACGCCACCGGCCAGGTGCGCGGCTGCTGGTGCGAACACGTCGCGGCCATGGAATGAGCTCGAGACCTCAGGCATGGCGTACTCCGGGTTCTCCAGGAGATGAGCGCGGGTGATGCCACCCAGTCGGGCCGCTGCCGGCATGAGCAGCCCGTTGTCAGGGCCGACCAGGTAGTCGCCGCGGGCGGTCTGGATGGCGATACCCTTGCGCGCGGTGCCCACGCCGGGGTCGATCACCGCCACATGCGCGCCGATGGGCAGGTAGGGCGCCGCGCCCCACAGCATCAGCGCGCCATCGCGGATGGCGAACTTGTCGATGTCGTGCGCCAGATCGACGATCGTGGCCGTGGGGCAGATGCCGACGACGACCGCGCGCATGATGCCGGCTGAGACGTCGCGAACGCCGAAGTCGCTCAGGAGGCTGACGAAGGGACCCGTGCCGCCGCGTCCGTACCTTGCCGTCGCCGGCGTGGTCACGGTCTCCCGGTAGATGTGTGGCATAGGTCCGATGGTACGGCCCACGAGGCCGACCGTGACGGCGGTATGCTGCCGACCCGATGACTCGACACCCCGAGCGCCGCCGGGTGATGCGTATCCTGGCGGTGATCCTGACCGCTGCATGGGTCGGCATCGCCATCTCGGTGGCGTCAGCCTACCGGCCCGGCGGTCCCGTCGATATCGTGGTGGCCCTGGCCTGTTTCGCGCCGGTGCTGGTAGCCGACGCCGGGGTGGTCTGGCCGCCCGGCCGCCACGACCCATCGTGGCCATGTGGCCCTGGCCTGGATCTGGGTCGTGGCCCTGCTGCTGGCGATCCCGATGCTCTATGGCACTGCGGTCAGCCTGGCCAGTGGTGGACCCCGCAGCCTGGTGCCCTCGGTCGAGGCGGCTTACGGGGGCACCCTCGCGTTGGGTGCGATGACGTTCTTCAGCATCGTCGGCGTCGTCCATCGTCGCAGGGGCGTGGACGTCTTCGAGCGTCGGGCCACCTGGTCGAGCGCCGGGTTCACGGTGGCACTGAGCGCGATCCTTGGGCTTGGATTCCTGTTCGTCGCGCTGGTCAACGACCAGGGTCTTCGCGAGCGAGAGCCAGCCAGCTCCCGATTTGGTCCGACTGACCCGGACCGCATCCCGCCATTCTGCGATCAGCCTCTGCGCCTGGGACCCAACGCCCTCGTCAGCATCGAAGCTGTGTCCAGCACCGACGATATCGACCGGGGTCGAGCCCTGCTGACGGGCAGGCGCAACGGGCGCGATGAGGCCTGGGGTGGCTCGTGGAGTGGTCCCGACGGTCAAGGCCAGCAGGCCTATCTCAGGATCGGTTCATTAGCCTGGCTCAATACCAGTTCGGATGACCCCGACGCGCCCGGCTCCAGCTGGCAGGAGGTACAGCCCGAGCCCTTCGACCTGGCGGGCACGCGACAGCTGACCATGGATGGCCCACCGCATGCTGTCGTCAACGTACCCCGCGGCGACATCGTGGCCGAGGACCTGGGCCTGGAGATCATCGAGGGGGCGCGGGCGCGCCACTGCCGGACCTTCATGGATGGGCCGGCTGCGCTGGACGCGTTCCTGCCGCTGCGCTGGTTGCTGGCGGATGGCTCATTCACCCCGGCGACTCACTGAGTCACTGGCGAGGCGAGATGGACTGGTGGGTCTTGACCGATGGCGAGCTGGGCATGGCCAGCGTGGAGGTGTCGGGGCCTCGATCGTCGACCGGCTGGAGCTCCGACGACGTCCGCGCGGCGCTGGAGGCGCACCTCGAAGCGACCGACCGTGATATCGAGACCGAGGTGTCGGCGCCGTTCGAGACCGGAGCGTCCTTCCCCGTCCAGGTCGAGTCACCGACTCCGGTCCAGGCGACGGCCGCTACCCCGCTCACGACAGCGGCCTCGCCTTCCGCCGCGGCAGGCTCGGCTGCCCGGGACCCGGAGCCCGGCGCCGGCCCGACGTCGGACGCCTTAGCGTCTCCCAGCGCGACGCCCGCGCCCACGCTAGTCTCGGTCGCGCCATGAGCACATTCGACGAACGCGGCGGGACCAAGTGGGACCGCGCAGCACGCTATCTCCGTATCGCCCAGGTCCTCCATGCCCACGGCGAAAGCGGCATCTCCGCGGCGGACATCGCCAAGCAGATCGGAGTGTCCAAGCGCACGGTCTACCGTGACCTGGACAACATGGACATCGACGGCGGTGTGCCCATCTGGAACGCCGACGGCAGGTTCGGGCTGGAGGAAGGGGCGTTCCTGCCACCCCTGGCCCTGACGCTCCACGAGGCCATGGCCTTCTTCCTTGCCGCCCGGTTGTTGTCCAAAGCCACCGACGAGCTCGATACCGAGATCATCGGCGCCTTCGTGAAGCTGGCCCAGATCCTGCCGCCGGTGCTGGCCGAACAGCTCCAGGAGACCGCCGATGCCTTTTCCGATACACCCGTCGACGAGACGTTCACGCGGGTGCTGCGCGGCCTGACCCAGGCATTGGCCGACCGACGCATCGTGGAGCTGGAGTACGACGCGGGCGCCTACGATCACACCCGTGGGATGCGCAGGGTGCGCCTGCATCCCTACGCGGTCGAACCTTCGGCCAATACCCGAGCGCTGTATGTCATCGGCTTTGACGAGGAGCGCCAGGCTCGGCGTACCTACAAGGTGGAGCGCATCCGCTCGGTGACGCTGACGCCCTCGACATTCCCGCCGCAAGCGCCATCGGTCGCGGGCGAGATGCGGTCTGCGTGGGATGTCGTCGGCGATGACACACCTGTTGAGATCACCATCCGCTTCATCCGTCGGTGGCCCAACGAGTCGCCGAGACACGCTGGCATCCCTCCCAGGTCGAGGAGCGAGAGGGCGATGGGTCGCTGCTGTGGCGGGCCCGCGTCTCAGGTGTCCTGGAGATCCGCGCCTGGATCCTGGGCTGGGGTCCTGAGGCAGAAGTGCTGGCGCCGGATGACCTGCGAGCGTGGGCGGCCGAACAACATCGCGAAGCCGCCGCCCGGTACGAGGGATGAACGCACAGGTAGCCAGCGAGCGGGGGGCGCGGATCAGCCGGCGCGTCCTCGGCGCGGCCATACTCGCGGTGGCGCTGACGGGGGCGCGGCTGTGACCCAGGCGCAGGCTGCAGAACCGTGTCGCGTTCGCAACGTCGACAGCGGGCAGCGCTATACGAAGCTGCCACCGGCCATCGTCGAGGCCACCGCCGGCGATCGGATCGAGCTGAGGGGCACCTGTCGCGGCTCTGCCACGGTCGACCGCGACCTTGTCATCAACGGCCGCTGGACGAAGCCTTGGGTCGGGCTCGGCTGCAGGGCGGCCCAGATGGCGCGTTCGTGCTCACGGTCGAGAAGGACGTGACCCTCGTGCTCAAGTCGACGAAGGTCTTCGGCGCTCGGGCGGACCGCGACGGCATCGGTGGTGGCCTGCTCAATCAGGGCGTGACAACGCTCAAGAACGTCCGCCTCCGCGGCCCCGGCTACGGCACCGCCATGGTCAATCGGGGCACGCTCGTGTTGGCTGGTGAGAGCCGCGTCGGCGACGGCGTGGAGAATGAGGGCGAGATGACCCTCAACGACCAGAGTCGCATCGCTGGTGGCCGACGCGGGCACTCAGGACCCTATCTCGCGATGGGTGTCTACAACGTCGGTCTGCTGACGCTGAACGACGACAGCGGCATCGTTCAAAACCGCTGGTACGGCGTCTCCAACGAGGGGGTCCTCGTCCTCAACGACGCTGGCCGGATCGTGCGTAATGGTCGCAGCGGCGTCTTCGACCGGGGCAGCGTCATCATGAACGACTCGAGTCGAATCAGCCATAACGGCGGTGCCGGTGTCAGCATCCAGAAGGCTGGCGCGCTGACCATGAATGGACGCAGCTGGATCAGCCGGAACCGGGCGGCGCGCGGAGCTGGTGTGTTCCTGCGCTCGGGTACGCTGACCATGAACCAGCAGAGCCGCATCCGTCACAACGAGGCCGGCATCGAGGGCGGCGGCCTCTACGTCGGGGCAGGCGCACTCAGTGGCGTCGCCTGCGGGCCGACGAACGAGGCCAACATCCGCCACAACGAGCCGCACGACTGCTTCTTCGAGTAGCTCCGGAGCCGACCTGAGCCGGCTCCGCGACCCGCGACCGTGCCTCCCGCTACAGCGCCTTGACCGCCGCGATGAGCTCTTCCAGGCCGGCCTTGGCGTCGGCAAAGAGCATGCCCGTCTTGGGGTTGGTGTAGAGCGAGTTGTCGATGCCAGCGTAGCCGCGGCCCATGGAACGCTTGATGACGATGATGGACTTGGCCTCATCGACGTCGAGGATGGGCATGCCGTAGATGGGCGATGACGGATCGGTCCGAGCCACCGGGTTGGTGACGTCATTGGCACCGATGACCAGGGCCACGTCACAGCGCGGGAACTCGGGATTGATGTCTTCCATCTCCTTGAGCTGCGGGTAGGGCACATTGGCCTCGGCCAGCAGCACGTTCATGTGCCCGGGCATGCGCCCGGCCACCGGATGGATGGCGTAGCTGACGTTGACGCCACGGTCCTCGAGGAGGTCCCCGAGCTCGCGTACGGCGTGCTGCGCCTGTGCCACCGCAAGTCCATAGCCCGGCACCACGATGACGTTCTGCGCATAGGCCAGCTGGATGGCGGCGTCGTCGACGCCGACCGCACGGACCGTGCCGCCCTTCACCGAGGGATCGGCCTGGGTGCCCTCCGCGCCGCCGAAGCCACCGAGCAGGATGTTCAGCAGCGAGCGGTTCATGGCGTCAGCCATGAGCTTGGTGAGGATGCCGCCGGCGGCGCCGACCAGCGCGCCGGCGATGATGAGCAGCGGGCTGTCGAGCACGAAGCCGGACATCGCCGCGGCCGTGCCGGTGAACGAGTTGAGCAGGCTGATGACGACCGGCATGTCGGCACCGCCGATGGGCAGCACCATGGTCACGCCGAAGGTCAGCGAGGCCGCCAGCAGGACCAGCAGCAGCACGGTCTTGATCTCGGTCGGCGAGGTCCAGGACGGGCGACTGTCGCCGGCGCCAGGACGAGCAGGACGATGGAGACGAGCGCGACGATCCCCAGGACCGCCGTGGTCCGCGTGCCGCCAGGACCGGCGATGGGCTTGCCAGAGATGAGGCCCTGCAGCTTGCCCGCGGCGATGAGCGAGCCGGTGAAGGTGATGCTGCCGATGAGCACGCCGAGGATGACGAAGATCGAGGTGGAGAGCGTCTCTTCGGGGCGCCCACGACGTGGAGGTAGTCGAAGATGGCGACCAGGGCGGCCGCGCCGCCACCGACCGCGTTGAAGAGCGAGACCAGCTGTGGCATCGCGGTCATGGCCACGCGCAGCGCCAGCAGCAGGCCGACCGCGCCGCCGATGAGGAAGCCGCCGACGATGATGATGAGCGCCTCGGTCGAGAGGCCTCCGTCGCGCAGCAGCAGGGCCACGAAGGTGACCACGACCGCCAGCGTCATGCCCGCCGCCGAGATGCGGTTGCCCGTGCGCGCGGTGGCCGGGCTGCCCATGAAGTGCAGGCCCACGACGAAGCCGGCGGCGGCGAGGACGCCGACGAGGATGACGATCGTGTCGAGCGTCTCTTGTGACATCGCCTAGGCCTCCGTCCTCGAGTCGGCCTTGGGGGCGGTCGGCTTCTTCCTGAACATCTGCAGCATGCGGTCGGTGACGACGTAGCCGCCGACGACGTTCATGGCGCCGAAGACGACGGCGATGGCGGCCAGCGATGTAGCCGAACGCATCGGTCGCGGTCGGCCGCGATGATCATGCCGCCGATGAGCACGATGCCGTGGATGGAGTTGGCACCGGACATGAGCGGCGTGTGCAGCGTCGCCGGGACCTTGCCGATGACCTCGACGCCCACGAGCAGCGCCAGCACGAAGATGACGATCGAGGCGAGCAGGCTGATGTCAGCGCTCATGCGGCACCGCCTTCCGCCGGCGCCAGGAGCTTGGCTGTGGCCTCCTGCACGACCTTGCCGTCATGCGTGATGACCGTGGCCTTCGGTGATCTCGTCCTCGAAGTCGAACTTCATCTCCCCTTCCTCGATGAAATGCGTCAGCAGCGCGCTGATGTTGCGTGCGTAGAAGCCGCTGGCGCCGGCCGGCATCGTGGCCGGCAGGTTGGCCGGGGCGATGATGGTGACGCCGTTGTCGGTCACGATCGTGTCGCCTGGCTGGGACAGCTCGACGTTGCCACCGAGCGCGCTGGCCGCCATGTCCACGATGACCGAGCCGGCCTTCATGTTGTTGACCGCATCAGCGGTCACCAGCAGCGGCGGTCGGCGACCGGGCACCTGGGCGGTGGTGATGACCACGTCCATGGAGCTGATGTGCCCGTTGAGCTCTTCCTGCTGCGCCTTGCGCTCGTCGTCAGTGAGCTCGCGCGCGTAGCCGCCGGTGCCGGTGGCGTCGGCCACGGACTCGAGCTTGAGGAACTTGGCGCCGAGCGACTCGGCCTGCTCCCGTGTCTCCGATCGCACGTCGTACGCCTTGACCACGGCGCCGAGGCGGCGGGCCGTGGCGATGGCCTGGAGGCCGGCCACGCCGATGCCCAGGACCAGCAGGTTGGCCGGCTTGGCCGTGCCGGCAGCCGTGGTCAGCAGCGGGAAGTAGCGGCCGTAGGTCTCGGCGGCGATGATGACGGCCTTGTAGCCGCCGACATTGGCCTGGCTCGAAAGGGCGTCCATGGTCTGGGCACGCGACAGCGTGCGGGGCAGGGCGTCAAGGCTGATCGCGGTGACACCCGGCCTTGGCCAGCGCTTCGGCATTCTGTGGATCGATGAGCGGCTGCAGGAGCCCGATGACGACCTGTCCTGACCGCAGCTTGCCGACCTCTTCGGGCGTCGGCTTCTGGACGCGCAGGACCACGTCGGCCTCTGCGTAGAGCGCGTCTTCGTCGACGACCCTGGCGCCGGCCTCGGTGTAGTGGCGTCAGGGATGATGCGCCGTCTCCGGCGCCGGCCTGGACCAGAACCTCGTGCCCGGCGGCGGTCAACTTGCCGATGACCTCAGGCACGAGGGCGACGCGCCGTTCGTTGGGCGCAGTCTCCTTGACGATGGCAACCTTCATTCGGGGACCCCGAGCGTCGAGAAGTGATGGGCTGGCGCGCGACGGCACGAAAGCCGGGCGCCACTGCTCGAGATTGTAGTCGTTGCAATGCGAACTCGCCCGAGGGGTCCGACTCGACGCCGACCCGTGGATACCGTGAGCAGCCATGACGACCGCCACCCGCGGCAGCCCCTATCCTTGCCGGGTGAGCGACCTGACGGCATGCCATCCTCGGTAGCTCGCCACGACCCTGCTCGGGCGTGCGCCTGCTGACTGACGCTGGTGAGACCGAACTTTCGGCGGGACGAGACCGAGTACATGCACCCGGGCATGCCCCTGGCGGTGATCTTCCCGCGCTCCACCGCAGAGGTCAGCCACGCTGGTCGGCTGGCCGCCGAGCACCGCGTACCACTGGTGCCGCGGGGTGCCGGGACCGGGCTGTCCGGCGGCGCCATCGCGGTGGAGGACGCCATCACCGTGGTCATGACCGAGATGGACCGCATCCTGGAGATCGACCCGGACGACCTCTGCGTGGTGACCCAGCCGGGCATCATCAATGCCGACCTGGGCGCTGCGGTGGCGGCGCAGGGACTCTTCTACCCGCCTGACCCCGCCTCCTACGAGATGTGCTCGATCGGCGGCAACCTGGCCGAGAACTCCGGCGGCCTGCGCTGCGTCAAGTACGGCGTGACCGCGCGACTACGTGCTGGGCCTGGAGGTCGTGCTGGCGGACGGCGAGGTCATCCGAACCGGCGGCAAGAACGCCAAGGACGTCATGGGCTACGACCTCACGCACCTGTTCGTCGGCTCGGAGGGAACGCTCGGCATCATCACCGAGGCGACGCTGCGTCTGCGCCCGGCGCCGGCGCCGAAGCTCACCCTGCTGGCCTTGTTCCCGACGGCATCGCTGCAGGCCGGCGATGCCGTCGCGCGATGACCCGGGCGGGTCTCGTCCCGGTGACGCTGGAGCTGCATCGATCAGCGCACCCTGCGCGCGGTGGATGCGGCGCTGCGCCTGGGCCTCGACCGCGACGCCGGCGCCATGCTGATCATCGAGTCCGACGCTGGCGGCGCCGCCGCGGAGGCTGAGCTCGACGCTCGCCGAGCAGGCCTGCGAGGCGGCTCGGCGCGACGTCCCTGATCCGCGCCGCCGACGCCAGCCGAGGCCGACATGGCTCCGCGAGGCCAGGCGCAAGGCCTACTGGTCGCTGGAGCAGGAGGGCGTGGCGCGCATGGAGGATGTCGGTGTGCCGCGCGATCGCGTGGCCGACCTGCTTGCGGTCGATCGAGCGACGGGCGCAGCAGCACCGCATCGACGTCGGCGTCTTCGGCCATGCCGGCGACGGCAACTTCCACCCGACCTTCGTGCAGGACCGCCGACGACCCGGACGCGGAGGCCCGCATCAACGCCATCCGGGCAGACATCTATGGCGAGGTCCTGGCGCTTGGCGGCACCATCTCGGGCGAACACGGCACCGGCGTCGCCAAGAGGGCTACCTGGAGGCACAGCGCGGCGCCCGCAGCGTGGCCGCCATGCGCGCCATCAAGGCAGCGCTGGACCCGCGGGCATCCTCAACCCGGGCAAGGTCTTCGACGACTGAACCGGGTAGCCGCGCCCTTGAGGTCGGCCCTGGCCCCGATGGGGGCGACTCAGTAGATGCTGGGGAAGCGTTTGCGATAGCGCTGCAGGACGCCGATCGCCCATCTCGCCCGGAACGCCTCGAGCAGCCGGAGCGTTGCTGCAGATGCCCGAAGCGATTGTCCCTGGCGTAGTGCCGGATGGCGCGCTTGAACTTGGCCTCGCCGAAGTCCTTGCGCAGGTTGTCGAGGAAACGCGCGCCCTGCACGTAGATGACCTCGAAGTAGCAGCGTGTCCGAGTAGGCGCGGATGTCGCGGTCGAGTCGATCGGTCCTGCAGCGGCTGGCCCGCAAGGAGAGGTGCGCCTTGCGCGAGTAGTAGTCGGCCATGGCCTCGTCGGCAAAGGCGTCGGTGGACTGGTCGTTGCCGACGATCCAGTAGAACCACTGGTGGGCGGTCTCGTGCGAGACGAGGAAGGGCAGGTCGAGGCTGGTCGTGAGCGCGGGATCCAGATGAGCCCGGGCGATTCCATGGCCAGGCCCGCCACCGTCTCGGCGATGCGGTAGTGTCGGATGTGGGTAGTCACGCCGGTCTTGGCCTCGTAGCGCGCCAGCTCCGTGCGCGCCAGGTTGACCATGCGCTTGCCGTTGCCGGAGCGGGTGTGCGCGATAGACCGTGGTGCGTCCCTTGTATGTCCCCGCGGTGTGGTCTTGTAGGCGGGCTGGCCGCGAGGTTGAAGTCACGCACATTGGTGGCTACGAACGTGAAGGTGCGAGCGTCGATCCTGGCCGTGCGACGGCCCGTGGCGGCCCAGACCAGCTTGCGGTCGGCACTGACCCTGACCTCCACGCGCGGGCTGACCGGCGTCAGGAAGGGTTCCCCGTGGTTGCTCGAGCCGAACGGGATCTTGCGGCTGAGCCAGGGGATGAAGCGGTAGATCTGGGCGACGTTGTCGAGCTTGGCGAAGAGGTAGCGACGTCCGCTCGCCGCAGTCGTCAGGCGGGCCCGGTAGTCGACCCGGACCGTGGCACGTGCGCCCGGGGCGACCGACGTGCCGAGCGGGACCACGATGGTCTGTCCGGTCCTGGCGGGCTTGATGGTCGCGCCATCGACCTTGACCTTGAGGCCCTTCATGTTGCCGAGCTTGGCGGCCACGGTGTTGAGGCGGATCCGGTCGACAGACCCACTCGTGGTGTTGAGCAGGTCGATGCGCGTCTTGACGTGCAGCCGCCGCGTCGCCCAGTCGAGATGGAGATCGACGTCGTAGCGCGCCTCCAGCTGGTAGCTGGATGCCGCAGAGGCCGACCCGCCAGGCGCCATGAGGACGGCGATCAGGAGCGCTGCCAGGAGCATCGCCACGCCGCGGGCATCCGGGAGCGACAGGATCCAGGGCGCGCTTCACGACCCAACGGTAGCTGGCATGCCCGATTTGCGCGTGCACCAGGGCGGTGCGTCCAGACCGCGTCGCCAAAGGTCCGGGTGCGATACGTGGTCCTACTGAGTGCCTTCTCCGTACCCGGTTCCGTATGAGCACGGATGACGCTCCATCTCCCGAGAAGCCACACTGTTGGAACAACGTCGCATACAGCACTCGCCCCTTGACCCTTCACGGCGGGGTCGGAATGAGCGAGATAGAGAGTCGGACTGCGCTGGGGCGCGTCCGGCTCTCGCACTTTTCCGGGGTCCTATCATCGCTTTCATGCAGCCCCCTCGTGCTTCCGGTCAGCGGCGTCCGGACGATCCGTCTCGACGTGGCCCTGCTCGCCACCGCCGGGATCCTGCTGCTGGCCACGCTGCTGCCGCAGATCGACGTCGGGCTGAACATCGTCATGCAAGGACCGCACCATCGACGTGGCGCTCTCAGCGCTGACGTTCGTGGCGGTCACCGGACTGGCGCTGCTCGCCTTCATGCGCTACCGCGAGACAGGCCGGTTGGCCTCGTTCATGCAGTCGTCGGCGTTCGCGCTGTGGGCCACCTTCACGTTCGTGACCCTGATGTTCCTGGTCTTCCGGCTGGACGGTCAGGTCGGCATGACGCTGGGGGCACCCGAGCAGCTGCCGGTCTGGGTCTCCGGGCCTCGTCCGCCTCGGAGTGTCCGGGATCCTCATGGTCAGCGGGGTCGCCGCCATCGCGGGCATCTACGGTGGCAAGCGTCGGCGTTTCCGCATCGCCATGCTTCCGACCCTGGCCATCGCCCTGATGACGGTGGCGGCCTATGTGGTCAGGGATTGGCTGCCCGACCTCATCGAGCCCGAGGGCCTGGCCGCGCTGCTGCAGGAGCACATCGATGTTCCGTTCCTGCCCGGCGTGACCGGCCTGGCCCTGGCCCTGGTCGTGGTCATCGTGGCCAGCCTCGTCGCCGGCGTCGTGCTGTACCGCCTGACCTGGGCGCGTGGTGGGCCCTGCCAGCGATGCCTTCACGGCCATGGGATTGGCCATCTTCGCGGTCGCCGAAGTGCAGTACGCACTGTGGCCCAGCGTCTACTCCGGCCTCGTGACCAGCTCGGACCTGATGCGATTGGCGGCGTTCGCGGTGCTCCTCGCCGGGGCGTTCGCTGACCAACGCAGTGACCTGCGTGCCCTCCGTTCGGCCTACACGGCACTCGATCGGATGCGCCTCAACGAAGCTGAGCGTGCCACGCTGGAGGAGCGGGCCCGCCTGGCTCGCGAGATCCACGATGGCCTGGCCCAGCACCTCTGGTTCGCCAAGCTCAAGTTCGAGCGCCTGAGCAGCACCCTGGGTGATGAAGACCGAGCGCTCGCCGATGAGGTCACGCAGGCGCTCGATGCCGCCATCATCGAGGCCCGCGAGGCCCTCGTGACGATGCGCTCCAGTCTCGAGGAAGACGTGCCCTTCGCGGACATGCTGGTCGCGTACGGTGGACGACTTCGAGGACCGATCGGGGTTGCGCGTCGAATTCACCGCGTCGACCGGTATCCCGTCGACCCTGGCGCCGCGGGTCCAGGTCGAGCTGCTGCGAATCATCAGCGAGGCGCTCACCAATGTCCGCAAGCACGCCGACGCCACCACCGTCCGGGTCGTCGCCGAGGCCAGCGGCGGGGAGCTGCTCATCACGGTGACCGACAACGGCCGCGGTTTCGCCCAGGCCGAGGCCTTCGACAGCGGCATGGGCCTGCAGGGCATGCGCGAACGCGCTCGGCTCATCGGCGGCATCCTGCTGAGATCAGGTCCGAGATCTCCGGCGGGACCACCATCGCGGTGCGGGCGCCGGTCGTGGCGCAAGGCGTCGGCAATGTGTCAGAGACCAGCGAGCGAACCGCCATGGCATCCGAGCCGCCATCACCTCCGGATGCGACACAACTCGAGTTGCCAGGCCCGTTCCCGACTGGCGATGCGGTGCAGTCCACGACCACGGCCACCATCGGCGGCACGGCCAAACCTCCGGACATCAACCCTACAGGTGTGCAAACCTAGCGCCGACATGTCCATCGACGAGCCGCGTATGGCGGCATCCAGCAGCGACGCCGTTGGAGTCGGACCCGTCCTGCCTCCCGCGGTTCGGGCGCGGCGAAGTTGCGGGTGATGCTGGTGGACGATCACGCGCTGGTGCGATCTGCCGTCCGCCAGGCCATCGACACTCCCGATGTCGAGATGGTCGGTGAGGCTGCCACGGCCGAGGACGCCTTCGCCCTGGCCCTCGCGGTGCGACCGGACGTGATGTTGCTCGACATCGACCTGCCCGGGATGAATGGACTGCAGATGCTGGAGGAGCTGGCCCCAAGACTGCCCGACACCAAGATCGTGATGCTCACGGTGTCCGACTCCGAGCGAGACATGATCGAGGCCCTGGCTCGCGGCGCTGCCGGCTACCTCACCAAGGACCTCAGCCCGGAGGCATTGCTGCGCTCGCTACGCGGTACGCAGCACGGTGAGCTGGCCATGTCACGGAGGTTCGCAGCCCGGGCCATGCGCCATTTCGTGGAAGCCGCACGCAAGGGCCGCTCCGGCCGGGCGGGAGCGATCGACGGCTTGAGCCCACGGGAGAACGACGTCCTGCGGATGCTCGCCGACGGGCTGACGGACAGGGAGATCGCCACTGCCCTGGTCATCTCGCCCCGCACCGTCGAGACGCACGTCAGTAACATCCTGCACAAGCTGGGCGTCCGGAAACGGGCAGAAGCCGCGCAGCGCTATCGCGAGTCCCTGTAGCCTGAGGTCCCATGAAGATCGGCGTCGTCGTCCCGCAGGGCTGGTTCATGGAGTACCGCGGTTTCGATACCCGGGCTGCCTGGCGTCAGACGGTCGCGATGGCCCAGGCCGCCGAGCGTCTGGGCTTCGAGTCCATCTGGATGTACGACCACTTTCACACCGTGCCCCGACCCACCGACGAGCTGGTGTTCGAACCATTCACCTCGCTGTCGGCATTGGCTGCCCTGACCAGGCGGGTGCGATTGGGTCACATCGTCATCTGCACCGGGTTCCGCAATCCGGCACTCACCGCCAAGATGATCTCGATGCTCGACACCATCAGCGATGGGCGAGCTGAGCTCGGCATCGGTGCCGGCTGGAAGCGAGAGGAATGGGAGGCCTACGGGTACGCATTCCCTTCCATCGCCGTGCGACTGGCGACACTGGGTGACCACCTGGAGATCATCACCCGCATGCTCGAGGGTGATGACAACGACCGCGCCACGTACCACGGTGAGCACGCCTCGGTGGCCGGCGCCATCAACCGACCCAAGCCCATCCAGAAACCGAGGGTGCCGGTGATGGTGGGCGGCAACGGCCCCAACGTGACCTGGCGGCTGGCGGCCCGGCTGGCCGATGAGGTCAATCTCGACGGCATGAGCCCGGCTGAGGTCGCCGACGCGCTCCCGGTCATCCGCTCACGTTGCGAGGAGATCGGCCGTGATCCGGACTCGCTCAAGGTATCGGTGCATACGTGGCGTGACTCGCCGGGCGTCAGCACGCCGGGCCAGGAACGGGTGGACCTGTACGGTGCCTACGCTCGCCTGGGGATCCATCGTGTCCAGTCGTTCGTGAACGGTCTGGCCGACGGGCCTGAGGCAGTGGAGTCGTTCGCCGCCGATGTACGCACCGCGGGAGCGACGTTGCAGGCGGTCAGCTGATCGCCCCGGTATCCAACACGGTCTCTTCTGCGGCTTACTCCCCGGATTCGCGAGCCGCGTGCTCCAGCACCAGCGCGCCCAGCGCCGCGCCCGGCCAGGCGAACCAGTGGCGGACCACGGAGCCAGAACCGTCGGGATCGTAGGCCTCGGGCAACATGCCGTCTTCGAAGGCAGAGGCCAGGAGTCGATCAAGCGCGGTGTCGGCCGCTTCCTGGTCCTCCATCAACCCGAAGGCGACCCAGCCCATGATGTCGCCGAGGGGCCACGTGCCCGGGGTATGTCGCGAACCCAGCCCGCCGCTGGGGCCCGAGACGAACCCGGGGTTCTCGGGATCGAAGGCGAACTGGATGGTGGAGCGCCAGGCTGCGTCGGTGGGCTTGCAGAAACCCCACAGGGGCGCCAGTGCGACGGGCAGGTCGTTGGCATCCATGTAGCGTTCGACGCCGCCACGGCCATTGATCGAATAGGCCCATTGCGTTCCCAATGGCCCTTCCACCACGAACCGCTCGGCCACGGCCTCGCGTACGCGTGTCGCCATCGCCTGTAGCGGCTGGGCATCGATGCCGAGCACGTCGGCTACGCCAGCGAGGCGCTCGGCGACATGCCACAGCAAGACCTGGTCGGAAACCAGGAACGGATAGGTGGGTACGTCGTCGGCGGGGTTCTCTTCGGTCCGGATGAGCCCACGTTCCCCGTCGATGGCGGATTCGACTGCCTTCCAGGCAGTCCCGACAAGCTCGCTCCAGGCAGATTCGGGTGGTAACGCCGGTACACGGCCGGTCACGCTGATGTAGTCGGTCAGCTCGAGCAACGGATAGAGCTGCTGGTCGGCCTGGAACGGCGGATCCTTGCGCCGGCCGTCGGGATAGTGGCTCCGGGCCCACCGGCCGTCTGGTCGCTCACAGCGCAGGAACAGCCAGCGCAGGTGATCGGCCACGATGCGTTCATCCTCGTCGTGGCCGCCGCGACGCCAGGTCGCCAGCAGCAGGCGTGCCTGCCAATAGGCGTCGCGCGTCCACGACAGTGGCAGGATGCGGTGATCGGTCAGGATGCAACGCTCGGATCCCGAGACCTGGAGGGCTGTACAGCCTCGGACATAGGAGGCCGCGCGCTGGTTCATGCGGCCCAGCTTCTTGACCGAGCGAGCCGGCACCAGCAGGGGCCGCAGCTCCTCGCTTGCCACGTCGGGCTCTGGCGGCTGCGACCGCGCCGTATCCAGCCAGTCGGGCGCCTCCGGCGGCGGCCGGTCGAACGTGCAGGCGAGGTCGATATGCACCTCCTCAGCCTCTCCGGGCCAGTCGATCCAGGCCACCGCAGTGGGCATGCGTCGACGCAGGACCGTCCAGGCGATGCGCTGGTCCGAACGACTCTCCGTGGAGCCCAGTGACGACGTCCCGCCCTTGCGCAACCAGGCCTGCACGATGATGGGCCCGCCTTCGCCGTTGACGCGCAGGGTCCCCTCACGCGCCTTCAGGCGCGACTTGAGGCCCTCACCGCTGGGCGGATCGACCTCGCTGACCTCGGCCAGCACGGGCCAGCCGAGGCGCCCGTTGACGCGGATGCGGATGCCGGCCGGGCGGTCCCGATGGGACGCCTGGATGACCATGCGCTGAACCATGCCTCGCGTGTTGCGCGGCGCATCCTGACGGGTGGAGACCTTGGCTCGGCCGGCCTCGACATGCAGGAAGGCGTGCTCGTCGCGACGCATCCACGAGCGGAAGCGGCGGACCAGGTCGGGACTGCCGCGCCACTCGGGATCGAAGAGCGGCAGGCCGGTGACCTCCACGAAGCCCGCGTCCGGGTGGACGGTCGCCAGGCTCAGCCATTCTCCAGTGGTCCCGAAGGAGGCGCACACGAGGCCGTTGCCAAGGTCGCGCGGTTTGCGAGAGGCGGTCATTCCACGATGGTACGTTCAGACACGGACCGGCGCTGGAGCGGTCGTCACATCAGCTGGATCCTCAGGCGACCGAGTACAGCTGCCGCTCGCCAGGGATGCCCTTGAGCACGTGCCTGCCCTCGTCGAGATAGCGGAGTCCGCTGCCACCAGTGAGCTGGCGCACGATATCGGACACCCAGATCTGGCCAGGGCCCGCCGCGGCCGCGATGCGAGCACCTTCGTGGACCGCGATTCCCGCGACGTCGGTGCCGACACGCTCGACCTCCCCGGTGTGTACGCCGGCTCGTACCTGGAGACCCAGGGGCTCCGAGTCGTGCTGGATGACCTGCGCAGAGCGGATGGCCCGAGCCGGACCGTCGAACGTGGCCAGGACGCCATCGCCGGCCATATCGACCTCTCGCCCGCCGTGCCGCTCGATGGCGTCTCGAACGATGTGATGGTGTGTCGCCAGAAGCTCGCTCCAGCGGCGGTCACCCAGCTCGGCGGCTCGCTCCGTGGAACCGACGATGTCGGTGAAGAGCACGGTGGCCAGGACGCGATCGACCACCCTTGATTCGCGATCACCGGTCAGGAACTCGCGCAGTTCGGCGATGAAGTCATCGGCATCGGCTGCCCAGGGAAGGTGATCGGCGCCCTCGCGCTCCACGTAGCGGGCACCCGCGATGGTACGCGCCAGGAACCGCGCATTCTCGACGTGGCAGACCTGGTCACCGACGGCATGGAAGACCAGCGTTGGGACCTTGATGGCTGGGGCGACGGTGCGGACGTCGATATCGAAGGCCATGCGCATGAAGCCTTCGATGGCGCTGGGGGTGGCGGCGTTGCGTTGCACCTTGCCGGCCCATTCGCGTCCCCAGGCCACATCTCCCACGCTGGGCACGAGGCGCTGGAATGCCTCGCCCTTGCCCCATCGCTCAGGCAGCGCGGCCATCGCCTCTTCGAACTCCTCCGATGTCGCCTCCCCCCATGGCCAATCGTTGTCACGTCGCTCGCGGACCTCGGCGCCCTGCAGGATCAGCGCCTGGGTTCGTTCGGGGTGTGCGGCCGCGAACAACATGGACAGCGGGCCGCCCTCGGATTCGCCGATGAGGGACGCACGGTCGCTTCCGACGGCGTCCATGACTGCTCGGATGTCGTCCATGCGCGTCTCCAGCGTCGTCGCGCCGGGCACGCGGTCGGACATGCCCATCCCGCGCTTGTCGAAGCGGATGAGTCGGGCGAACTCGCCGATGCGTTCACAGAAGGAGCGGTACATCGGCAGCTCCCACAGGACCTCCAGATGCGACCACGCGCCCTGTACGTAGACGATGTCGATGGGGCCATCGCCGACGACGTCGTACGCGACCTGGACATCACCGCTGCGCGCAAAGCGGATGTCAGGCATCGGATGGTCCGAGAGGCACGACCATGGCCATCGCTGCGACCGCGCGGGCCACGGCAGCACGCAGCGAATCGATCGAGGCGTCGGGCGCGGCGATGGGCTTGGCGCCCGGTTCGGGTGGCTCGACGCCGACGCCGACGAACCGGCCGACGACGGGTTGGTCGCGCAGCAGTTGGGCGATGGACACGACCTGGTCGAGCGTCTGGTTGTGTGTCGACACGGCCTTGATCGGCTCCGCCCGGCCGCTCATCTCGATCAGTGCGACCTCCAGGATGTCGCCGGGCGGCGGACCCACGACGCCATCGACGATGACCGCACGGACGCCCGCCGGAAGATCGCGCAGATATTCGGCCCGGAGTGGACCGATGAGCTTGACGTCCGCGCGGGCGAGGGCCTCCGGCGGGAGTGATGTGCAAGCCACGGTGGCGACCGAATCTTCGGCCAGGTGCGGATCGTCACAGGCGTACACCACCACGCTGCTCTTCTCGCCCAGCAGGTAGGCCGGGACGCGCCGGTCGCCCCGCATCGATCGATCAGACATGCCTGTCATGGTGGCCGCTGGTCGCTCGGCTCGCAAGATGCGAGTAATCGTGCGGGAGTGGTGGGAGTGCTGGCGGGGTGGGGGTAGTGGGCGTGGTGGGGTGCTGGCGTGGTGGGGTGCTGGGGCCATGAGCAGCGCGAGTTGTCGTCAGGGCTCGATCCACTCCGTCACTGGCTGCATCGCGGTCGGGGCTAAATGCCGTCCTCGACGCTGTCATCCTCGGGGGACTGACCGGGCCAACGACGGCCTCGTTGGGCGATGGACGATGGCCATTTGCCTCGGTCTCAGACTGGAATAGCCATCCGATGGCCATGCTATTCCGCTGCAGACTCGATCCGCCACGGAGCGGACGTCGAGCAGTGTCTCCCTGGCTCAGTCAGTCTCCCCAGGATGGAGTCGGCTGAGCCTGGCCGGGCAACGCTTCATTCGGCTGTGGCTGGGATGAACTCCGAGGCACGACGCTGACGGGGTCCGTAGTAGACGAGCAGGCCGACGGCAAGGCACACGATCATGCCGACGACGAAGAACCAGAACGGCAAGGATGTGCCGCGCTCCCACAGGGCCCCGGCCGCGATCGAGGCCACGATGAGCGCGATGGTGCCGGAAGCGCCATAGATGCCCTGTGCGGTAGACGCACGACCGCGCGGCGTCCCGATGGCCACCAGCGTGAACAGCGCCGTGGAGAGGATGGCGGTGGCGGTGGCCTCGATGGGCACCACCAGCGAAGGCAGGAGGTATTCCGTGGCCACGGCGTAGAGCGTGCCGGCCACGATCACCGCCAATGAGGCGCCGATGACGAAGCGCATGGGCCCGCGCCGATCTACCAATCGCCCCGCGATGGGCGAGATGATCATCGACGGCAGGGCGAAGAGCACGAACGTGAAGCCTACCCAGCCGATGCTGGCACCCAGGTCGATCATGTAGATGGACCAGATCACCTCGTAGGTGCCGAACGACAGCTGCATCCCAAAGCCGATGACAAGCGCTGCCAGCAGCACCCGGTTCACGAGTGCGCGCAGCGGCGCCTGCACGGCGGGCTCCGGCTGGTCCGGGGGAACCACCTGCGGCACGATGGTGGCGCCAAAGTTGATCTCCGCCTTCAGCGGCTCCGCGTCGGGGTTGTGCTCGAACCGCGGATCCTCGACGGCGTGCGGGTGACGCGGCAGCGCGACGGCCAGCACCGCGGCCGCCAGCAGGCCCATGGCGCCGGTCAGGACGAAGGGGAACCAGTAGCCACCGAAGAACGCAGCGGCGAATGCACCGATCGCCGGCCCGATCACGAAGCCACCCATCTGGAAAGCGCCGTAGAAGCCGAAGGCCTCGCCGCGTTCGTCCTCATCGGTGCCATCGACGATGGCGCCACGAGCAGCCGAGTCGTAGATGCCCGCGGCTGCTCCGGCGGCGAACCGCAACAGGAACAAGGCCAGCGCCGAGGTGAAGAACAGCAGCGCGACCGCAGTCAGCCCGATCAGGGCCATGCCGATGACGAGCTGCGGCTTGCGGGAATGGCGGTCGGCCCACCAGCCACCGGCCGGCTCGAAGAAGAGCTTGCCGATGGGCCAGCCAGCGATGATGAGCCCCAGCATCGCCGGGTCGATGCCCTGCTCCTGGATGAACAGGGGCAGTACCGGAAGCAGCGCCCCAAAGCCCAGCAGCACGATGAATTCGGCCATCAGGATGGGCAGCAGCGGACCCCAGCGCTCGATCCAGGCGCGGACGCGATCTGGGCCATTTCGGCGAAGGAAGGACATCGGCTCCAATGTAGCGCCAGTGCGCCAGGCTGCCGGCCAGGTCTGCGCACGAGTCGGGTCGACGTGGACGTGCCGCGCAACCTGGCACGCTCCACGCGTACCATCGGGTGCCATGCAGCTCGTTGACGGAAGCGCCGTCTTTTCCGCCACGGACCTCGTCGGCTTCCTTGCCTGCGGGCACCTGACCGACCTGGAACGATCGGCACTGGCCGGGCTGGTCGAGAAGCCCATCCGCGAAGATCCGGAGCTGGATGTCATCGTGCAGCGTGGCTACGAGCATGAGCAGCTCTATGTGGAGCGTCTGAAGGCGGGTGGTCGGTCGGTCGTCGACCTCGACTCGGAGCGAGCCGAGGATGAGGCGAATGCGGCGTTCTACAAGCGCCGCGCGATGACGACGGAGGAGGCCATCCGACGCGGTGACGACGTCATCTTCCAGGCCTGCTTCTACGACGGCACCTGGCTCGGGTTCGCGGACTTCCTGCTCCGGATCGATGAACCTGACGCGCCGCTTGGTTGGTCGTACGAGGTTGCGGACACCAAGCTGGCGCATCGCGTGAAGGCCTCGGCGCTCATCCAGATCTGCGTCTACAACGAGATGCTTGCCGCGATCCAGGGTCGCTATCCCCAGCGGATGCACGTGGCCCTGGGCGGCAAGGAACGTGAGACCGTGACCTTCCGCACGGCGGACTTCACTGCCTATTACCGGGCCATGAAGCGTCGCTTCCTTGAGACAACCGGCTCTCCGCTGCCCACCGTCTACCCTCCTCCGCCGCCGTCCTATCCGGAGCCTGTCGAGCACTGCGGCGTGTGCAGGTGGGCAGAGATCTGCAACAAGCGACGGCGAGCAGATGACCACCTCTCGCTGGTGGCTGGCATCGCGGCGCGCACCCGCGCAGAGCTGGTCGACCGCGGCACCGGCACGCGCCGCGCGCTCGCAGGCCTGGAGCTGCCCGTGGTGCCCAAGCTGGAGCGCACTCGCGCGGAGGCACTGGCGCGTGTGCGCGAGCAGGCTCGGATCCAGGTCCAGGGTGAGGATGAGGGTCGATGGATCCATGAGCTGCTGGATCCGGTGAGGCGAGAGGACGGCGAGCTTGACACCACCAAGGGCCTGCTGGCGCTGCCGGTGCCCAGCCCGGGCGACCTGTACCTGGACCTCGAGGGCGATCCGTTCGCGGGCGAGGACGGTATCGACTACCTCTTCGGCATCCTGGAGCCGGGCAAGATCGGTCCGGACGGCAAGCCGCTCTTCCATGCGTTCTGGAGCCGGGACGACGAGGGTCGTGTCACCCCGGCCGGGGAGAAGCGCGCGTTCGAGCAGACCATCGACAGGATCACGGCCTGCCTCGCAGAGGACCCCCACCTCCATGTCTATCACTACGCCCCGTACGAGCCGACTCACCTGGGCAAGCTCATGGGTCGCTACTCCACGCGCCAGGAGGCCGTCGACCAGCTCTTCCGGGGCGATCGACTCATCGACCTCTACCAGGTGGTGCGGCAGGGCATTCGTGCTTCGGTCGAGAGTCTACTCCATCAAGAAGATGGAGCCCTTCTACGGCTTCAAGCGGGAGATCGAGCTGCGCGACGCGGGCTCATCGATCGTGGAGTTCGAGCACTGGCTCCAGCTGGGCGGCAAGGCCGGCGTCGCAGAGGATGCCCTCCAGCAGATCGAGGACTACAACCGCGATGACGTCGTCTCCACGTGGAAGCTGCGCGACTGGCTGGAGGAGCAACGCAGCGAACTTGGTCGGCAGCTCGGGCAAACGCTACCCCGGCGTACGGTCGAGACCGGAGAGCCCGACAAGGATCTCGCTGCCTGGCTCCAGGAGGTCAATGCCGTCGCCGAGCCACTGACAGAAGGCATCCCGGAGGACGAGACCGATCGAGCCTGGACCGATGAGGAACGCGCGCGCCGCCTCATGGCCAACCTGCTCGGCTGGCATCGCCGTGAGCAGAAGCCCGAGTGGTGGCGCTACTTCAACCAGCTCAATGACATGACCGATGAGGATCGCCTCGACGCGCGCGAACCCCTCTCGATGCTGGAGCTCCTTGGACCCGAGGGCGAGGGTGGCCGCACGTTTCGCTACCGCTTTCCTGAGCAAGACCACGGCATCGATTCCGACCCGACGAACACTGCCACCGGCGACCACATCGCGGTCGAGGAGCTGGATGAGGACGACAATGAGATCGTGCTGCGCTTCAAGCGTGGTCACGAGATCGTGCACCCAACCTCGCTCGTGGAGATCACGAGCATCAGCACCAAGGCACAGGAACAGGCCTTGCTGGATATCGGGCGATCGGTGCTCCGGCACGGCATCGACGGGGACGGTCCGTATCGGGCGGCTCGGCACCTGCTGCTACGTCGTCCGCCGCACATCACCGGCCATCCGTTTGGAACGAAGCTGAACCGGGACGGAGATACCGCGGCAACCGCGCGCTCGCTGGTGGTAGACCTTGATCGCAGCGTGCTGGCGATCCAGGGACCGCCGGGCTCGGGCAAGACCTACACCGGGGCGCGGATGATCCTGGACCTGGTCGTCCGCGGCAGGAAGGTCGGCGTGACGGCGAACAGCCACAAGGTCATCGGCAAGCTGCTGGATGATGTGGCTGCGGCGGCGCAAGCTGATGTCCGCTTTGCCGGGCGGCCCATCCGCATCGGCCAGAAGCCTGGTCGAGATGCTGAGTGCACGTGCGTCGCGGGCCACGCCCATGCCCGGCGATGATGCGCGCGCCGCGTTGGCGGCCGATGAGGTCGATGTCGTGGGTGGCACGGCCTGGATGTGGGCCAATGCCAAGTCCACCGGCTCGGTGGATGTGCTGTTCATCGATGAGGCGGGCCAGTTCTCGCTGGCCAACGCGATCGCCGTGTCGCCGGCTGCCGAGTCGCTGGTGCTGCTGGGCGATCCGCAGCAGCTTGATCAGCCGTTGAAGGGCTCACATCCAGTTGGAGCTGAGCGAAGCGCGCTGGCGCACCTGCTGGGCAAGGACACCGTGGTCATGCCAGAGGACCTCGGCTGTTCATGGAGCGCACCTGGCGGCTGCATCCGGATATCTGCGACTACACCTCAGAGATGTTCTACCAGGGCCAGCTGCTGCCGGAGTCCGGCAATGAGCGACAGGCTCTGAATGGCGTTGGCATCGCCAACGGTGAGGGCATCCGTTTCGTGGCCGTGGACCATGGCGATGCGCGCAATGACAACGAGTCCATCCGAGGAGGCGGAGTGCATCGCGCGGGATCATCTGTGACCTGCTGGATGGCCGCGGCAGTGGACCGATCGCGAGCGCGACGTCGGGCCGATCACGCCGGCGGACATCCTGGTGCTCACGCCATACAACGCACAGCGCAAGCTCATCGACAAGGCGCTGGCGAGGCGGGGCGAACGTTGCGCGAGGTGCAGGTCGGCACGGTGGACAAGTTCCAGGGCCAGCAGGCGCCCATCTCCATCTACTCGATGGCCACCTCGCGCCCCGAGGACGCCCCGCGCGGCATGGAGTTCCTGTACTCCCTGAACCGATTGAACGTCGCCACGTCACGAGCTCGCTGCCTCACCTTGGTCGTGGCGTCGCCAGCGCTCATCCAGGCTCAGGCAAAGACCCCAAGGCAAATGGTGCTGGCCAACGCGCTGTGCCGGCTGGAGGAGGTGGCGACGATCTAGGCGCCGGGCTGATAGGCAGGTTGGACTTGCCAGCAAACGCTTTCGGAGTCGTCGATGCTGCTTCGGAAACTCGCTGCCCAGCCACTCTCGGACCGAGACCGCATCGCCGTACCCATTCGCCTTCAGGATGTCCACGATGTCTCGTCGCCGCAATGACCACGATCGGGTGGCCATCGCGACTTGAACTCTTCATACGCCTGCTGATGCAGGTACGAAGTCGTGACCAGCACTCCGAACATGCGGTTACGAATGCGGGAGATGAGTCGCGCCAAGTCACGGACATTCACGGAATTCTCGAAGGCGTAGCGTTTGGCTTCGAGTGCGAAGTCGAGTTTGACCGGGTCACTCTCGGGGCCGAGGCGAACAGTGCCGTACGCATCACGACCACCGTCGCGACTCGGCCGCGTCAGCGTGTACTCGATGCGCCCTGCCTGCATCTCCCAAATCCGCGCGGCGCATGCCTCGAAATCGGTCGGAGCCTCGAAGTGGGACGTGATGGCGTCGATCATCGGGCGGTCAGCGGCTTCGGGAAGCTGTTGCTCGCGAGACCGCGACAGGAACGACGCCGGTGCGGTCAGCAAGGCGGCCGTCTTTCCTGCTCGCCACCGAGACCAGGCATCGGGCGATTCGACCCATTCTTGACGCCGCCCAACAAGTCGTCGATCCAGGCCCGCGTGACCACCGGGACATCAAGGATGGAGAACAGTGCGCGGTAGTTCTGAAATCGCTGGCCAGTGTCACCAGTACGCCACACGGCGACCAAGTCCTCGTTGGTCGTTGATGCCAGGAGCTCCCGGCACAGCGAGGCCACGGAACACCACGTCTCGGCCCTTGGCTCCTTTCGTGAAGACGAAGAAGGGAGGGATGCGGCGACGCTCCTCGACCGAACCATGCAGCCTGTCGAACACCGTCTGGAGAATCTGGTTCCCGCCGCGCTTGGTGGAAGTGATCCGTTGACCGGCGCGCTTGTTGTCGCCCCAGTAGGTGAAGCGCCCGAGCTCCACATCGAGCACGTCCGGCCAGTCGGCGTCGGCCAGGTCCGAATAGAGCACCACGAACAGCGGCTCTTTGTCACGCGTCGTACTTGTACCGGAATCCACCTTGGTTGCCACAGGGCAGACAGCCGGCCGAGGGGGTCATCGACGACATTGCCAATGGCCCCGCCCTCATAGGTGGCGTCAACAACGAGGTCGGCGGTCGGCAAGATCCGCGAACGGGAACGACGAGAGATCTAGCCATCATGCCGGCACTGAGCGTGCTCATCACCGACGATCATGACTAATTGCAGGGCAATCAGTTCAATCCGTTTCGTGGCTGGAAATCAACGCGCCTTGATCCCACCGCTCAAGATCGAATAGGATGAAGCATGCCGTGACATCAAGACCGCGCGAGCCCCGAGTCGTCGAGCTATTCGCAGGAGTTGGCGGATTCCGGCTCGGGCTGGAGCGCTCCGGCTGGCAGACCGTCTGGGCGAACCAGTGGGAGCCCAGCACCAAGTCCCAGCCTGCGTTCGACTGCTATGTCGAGCGGTTCGGTGTCAGACGGGGCGGTGTGCGAGGACATCCACGAGGTCATGAACGAGGCCGAGGCTGGTCGTCGGGTCATCCCGGACCACGAACTCCTCGTGGGCGGGTTCCCTTGCCAGGACTACTCGGTCGCCAAGACGCTGAACCAGGCGGCCGGCATCATCGGCAAGAAGGGCGTGCTCTGGTGGGAGATCTACCGCCTGCTGATGATGAAGCGGCCCAAGTACCTGTTCCTGGAGAACGTCGACCGGCTGCTCAAGTCGCCGACCAAGCAACGCGGTCGCGACTTCGGCGTGATGCTGGCGGCGCTTGCCAACCTCGGCTACGAGGTCGAGTGGCGCGTGGTCAACGCCGCCGACTACGGCTTTCCCCAGAAGCGCCGACGCGTCCTCCTCGTCGGTCGCCATGTCGGCGATGATCGAGCAGGACCCGAACGATGTCCTGTATCGCGGGCCGCTCGCTCGCGCGCTGCCCGTCATCGAGGGTCCGATGCTTTCGGAGAAGCCGACCTTCACCATCGATGGCGACCCGCCGAGGTATCCGAGACGTTCGGCGCGACCAAGGGAGCGTCGCCGTTTCAGGAATGCCGGCTACATGTCGCAGCGACGGGTCTGGACGCTCGACCTCGAGCCCGCGTTCGACGGCGCCGACGCTGACACTCGGTGACATCCTCGAGCCGGTCGATCGAGGTGCCCGAGCCGTACTTCATCCCGGCCGACCAACTGCCTCGATGGCAGTACCTCAAGGGCGCCAAGCGCGAGCAGCGCTTCCACAAGGGCTCCGGACACGCCGTACTTCTACGTCGAGGGGCCTATCCCGTACCCGGACCGGACCGACTGGCCGGCGCGGACGATCCTCACCGGCGAAGGCGGCCGCACGCCGTCTCGCTTCAAGCACCTGGTCCAGGTGGAAGATGGGCGATATCGTCGTCTCACTCCGCGCGAACTCGAGCGCCTGAACGGCTTTCCGCGACGACTGGACGGACACCGGGCATGTCCGAGGGGCGTCGCGCATTCATGATGGGCAACGCGCTCGTCGTCGGGCTCATCGAGCGGGTCGGGGCCGAGTTGATGGCGGAACTCCGGCGTCGCGCGAGCACATCGCCATCCCGATCGATGTTTCCGAGGCCGTAGCCTCCTAGAGGGACATGACCGCTTCGAACGAGTGACAGCGCTCATCGTTGGCCTCGACCAGCTGGCGCATCTCCTCGTAGCGCTCGCGTACGGGTGTCCAATCGTTGGTGTCGAGACCGACGATCGCCGTCGGCAGCTGGACGCCTTGGCGCATGTACGGCAGCAATCGACACTGCTTGCTCGAAACGCGCTTGGCCCTGATCGAACAGGCGGGCGAGGGCGTCGGTCGCTACGACGATGACGCCGACCTTGGCCGCGCCGGTGGTCCCAGCGATATGGAATTTGAACAGGTCGCGATAGAAGCTCGCGACATTGCCGAACTCGACCTCGACGAACACGCCTGACTTCTCGAAGTCTCCGCTGAACCGAGTGTCGATCGGCCGCCCATCCTGGTCGATGAGGATGTACGGCTCCGGATGCCAGCCGAGTGCTGCAAGAGCGCTTCGAATCTCTGCATTCATCGCGTGCCTGGTCGACTGGCATGAGCGCATTCGCGCGCACACCCCCGATATCTCGATACTGGCGTTTCGGCGACTTCGGGTCGGCCCGTGCTCTCGTGTACGGCCCTACTGGACGAAGCGGTACGTCGAGCTTGCCGAGCACATCGAGCAACTGCTCCCACTCGTCACGGAACTGGCCTTCCAGAACCGTCTCCGCGTATTGGTGGCTTTGGATCGTGGTCCGCATCCATGGCAGTATGCATCGTGCAAGATCGAGGCTATCGGCCCCCATCCTCACGCATACTCACAGCATGACGGGGCTCCAGCTACCCAATCCGCCGCCAACCATCGCCGGCGGTCCGGGCGGTGATGCAGGCCAATCGGGCGAAGGACACGAAGCCTGAGCGCACACTGAGAGCTGCTCTTCGGAATGCCGGCTACCCTGGCTATCGGCTGAACTGGAAGCGTGCGCCGGGTCGGCCGGACATCTCGTATCCGGGGCGGCAGCGTCGCGATCTTCGTGCATGGCTGCTACTGGCATCACTGCCCCAAGTGCCATCCCAACCTGCCCAAGTCGAACCCCGAGTTCTGGGCGCGCAAGTTCGAGCTCAATCGTGAACGCGACGCCCGCAATCGCCGTCAGCTCGAAGAAGCCGACTGGCGTCGTGTTCGAGATCTGGGAGTGCGACATCCGCGATCGACTTGGCGGCGTGGTCGTGGAGATATCAACCTCGCTCGACCTGCGAAGCTAGCGCGAAGCGCTCACCCGGCGATGTCGGGCCACCGGGATGGTCAGCGCCAGGGCCGCGATGCAGATCGCCGGCAGCAGGAGCCACGCGAGGACGACACCGACCGCGTCGGCCGCCACCCCCAGGATGAACGGAGCCAGCAGGATGGCCGTCCCCGAGGCCAGCACCAGGCGGCTGGAGCCGATCTGTTCGCGTCCCGGCACGGTCTCAAGGCTCACGGCCGAACCCAGCGGGAAGAGCACCGCGATACCCAGGCCCGACACCAGCATGGCGACCAGGCTGAGCTCATAGCTCGGGGACATCCACACGACCAGCAGGGATGCGGCGGCCAGCACGATCCCCGCTCGCATCGACCAGATCGGATCACGCTCGCTGATGGTGGCGTTGCTCAGGGCCACACGCCCCAGGATCATCCCGCCGCTGAACGCCGCCACCGAGAGCGTCGCCCGAGCCAGTGAGACATCGGTCTGCTCGCGGACCAGTGAGCCCGCCCAGAACACGGCCGCGAACTCGACCGCGATGCCGAGCACCAGCAACGACCATGCCATCCAGAACGCGATCGGCAATCGAGCGTCAGGGACATCAGCGGCTCGCGGTCGCTCCTCGAAGGAGCCTGTCGCGACGAAGGCGGACCCGATCACGACCACGACCGGGACCACCACGAGCTGCCAGCCCACGCCGGTCAGCTCACCGATGCCGATGACGACCGGAGCCACCAGCGAGCTGCTGATGCCGACGACCGATGCCCGCGCCAGCCGCACACGCGCGATGGCCCCTCCCCCGGAGGACATGATCTGGTTGACGTGCGAGAGCAGCAGACCGCCTCCGAATCCGGCGGCGGCGGCTCCCGCGAGCGTGGCCACGAATGCCGGTGCCCAGGTGATGAGCACGGCCGCGACCGTCAGCGAGCCGAGGCCCACGTAGTGCGTGCGACGCATCCCGAGGGTCCGGTCGAGCCGATCGCCGGACGCGCCGGCAGCCGACGAATCCCAGCGCCAGCATCGACGAGTGCAGCCCGGCTTCGGTGTCACTGAGGCCGAGGCGGAGCGCCAGGAACGCGGTCACCGCGCCGATCCCATAGATGAGATAGCCCACCACGACCTGGTCGAGGTAGCCACGTCGAACCGAACCGAGGGACGACGGCGCCACGACCGCCCCGAAACCAGGGGCCGAGGTGCTCAACTGTCCATCGTGGCCGTCACGGTCCGATGGTAGTCGGGAACGGGCAACATGCGGTCACACGCTGAGGACAACACGGGGCCGTGTCGATCCTCGAGCTTCAAGCATCCATGAGCCTGGACATCAACCACCGTTGACGAAGATCGTCTACCTGCCTTACCATGCGCGGCAATGACCGCCGCATTCTTCGTGACGCTCCGCGAGGGCCTGGAAGCCGCCCTCATCATCGGCATCATCGTGGCCTACCTCGTGAAGACGGGCCATCGAGATGCCGTTCGACTGGTCGGCCTCGGAGTCGCCGCGGCGCTCGGGCTCGCACTGGTGATCGGCGTGATCGTCGCGTTCACCGTTGGGCGGATGCCCCTCGCGGTCCAGGAGACGTTCGAGGGCATCGCCGCCATCCTCGCGGTCGTGGTGCTCACATGGATGCTCTTCTGGATGCGCAAGCAGGGCAGAGCCATCAAGGGCGAGCTGGAGGCCAGCATCGATGATGCCCTGAGCCGGGGCTCGACATACGCCCTGGTCATCCTCGCCTTCGGGGTGGTCCTTCGCGAGGGGCTTGAGACCGTGCTCTTCCTGCTCGCGGTCCTGGGTGCCTCAGGCGACACGTTGGTCGCTCTGACCGGGGCTGTCCTGGGGCTGGTGGTCGCCACCGTGATCGGCTGGGCCATCTTCGCGATGGGCCGACGGATCAACCTGGGACGCTTCTTCAATATCACCGGCTTCGTACTCATCTTCGTGGCCGCGGGGCTCTGCGCCTACGCTGTCCATGAGCTCACCGGCGCGGGCTGGCTACCCCTCACGCCGGTCGCCTTCGACCTCTCGGGAGTCCTGTCGGAGCGCGGTCCCATCGGCTCGGTCCTGTCCGGCCTGCTGGGCTACCGCGCAGCGCCGACCTGGTCAGAGTTCATCGCCTATCTGGGCTACCTGATCCCGGTGCTGCTGATCTTCATGGCGCCCACCATCGGGTTCTCGCGAAGCCGACCCGCCAGCCAGGCTGCCCACGACTGAACCTCAGGCGAGTAGCGACTCCCCGAGGAAGCTCCCCTCCCCCATGACGCCCGGAAGCGTGAAGAAGTAGCCTCCACCGGTCGGGCGGATGTATTCCTCGAGCGATTCCCCGTTGAGACGCTGCTGGATGGCCACGAAGCCCGACTCGAGATTACGTTGATACGCGAGAAACAGCAGGCCCTGGTCGAGCTGCCCGGCGGGTCGAAGCCTCGACTGAATGAGTACGGGCGACGCAGGATGCGACTCGCGGCCGAGGCCGGAGTGCGTGGATTGGCCAGGCGGATGTGGGCGTCGATCGGAGTCGCTGCTCCTTGGGGGTCGGAGTGGTAGTTGGGAGCGTCCTCTTCGCGTGATCCGTCGAGCGGTGCGCCGGTGCGCTTGGTGCGCCCGATGATGTGCTCCTGCTCATCAAGTGGGGTGCGGTCCCAGCGCTCGACGAACATGCGGATGGTGCGGGCGACGAGGTAGCTGCCATTGATCGCCCAGTCGGGCTCATCGTCCTGCGGAGTCACCCAGACGCGCTTGGACAGCTCATCGGTCCCAGGCGCCAGGTTGGATGTGCCGTTCTTGAAGCCCATGAGATTGCGCGTGGTGGTCCGGCCGACCCCAGGTTGCGTATTCGGCCGCTGGAACCCCTCCACCATCCAGCGCATCGCCATCGAGGCGCGCGAGCCCATGGTCAGGAAGCGCAGCGCATGGACACAAGCCGCCGAGTCGATGGCACAGACCTGGATGGCGATATCACCATGCGTATCGGCGGGCGCCAAGGTCGTTGGGAAACGAGGGCATGGCGACCAGCTGACGAGGTCGACGGTCGGCGAGACCGTATCGGTCATCGAACAGACTGGCGCCGACCGAAACGGTGACGGTCGAGATCCGCGGGCCCGATGGATGAGCCCAGGATGCCGCTCTCAGCGGGCGGGAACCATGGGGCGGACGCCGCGGGCGGTAGGGCTGCCGCCAGCGCACGGGCTCGACTGGTGATGTCACGGAAGAGCGTGCGCAGATCGTCTCGATCGGGGCTGACGACATCGAACGCAGCAAGCACGCTGGCTGCCTGTGAGACGGCCGGCCGCTCGATGCCGGCCTGGTGGAGACCCTCGAAATCGACGAGCCTGGGAGCCGCGGGCACGGGTGGCGACGAGCTGGCCGGTGCCGACGCCTTCGTCGATGCCGCGGCACCAGCGGCACGAAGGGGCCGTCACGCACGACAACGCGATGCCGCACCGACCCGGAAGCAGCCGTCAGGAGGGCACGACGCGAGAGGTGTCGCTCAGTCGGCTGGTCACCGGACTCGCGAGCGCGGCCGGTGGTGGCGGAGTCAGTCCCGACGTTTCGGTTCGGCTGGGTCCCTTTCGTCACACGGCCAGCCAAGAATGCCGGGTAGTTGCGCCAGCGCCTCGCTGAGTCCGGCCATGCGTGCCTGGAGCTGGGTGAGTTCGTCGGCATCGATGTCGCTGAACCGCACGAAGCCATCGCCATCACGGTGTCGCGCGATGACCTCGTCCACGGCGCCGAACGCTGCGTCGAGATCGGCCAGATAGTCAGCATCGAACGAATTGCAGTGCTCGGTCGAAGGAAGCCGACGGTCTGGAGCGAGCCGTCGACATTGGCCTCGATCGACCACAGGTCCGTACCTGAATAGCGATCCTCCTCGCCGGTCAGCTTGGATTGCGCGACCTCGTCGATGAGCTCACCGGCACCACGAGCCATGACTCGCGGCTCGATGACCAGGTCCGCGAGTCGAGTCTGCAGGTCCTGCACATCGGCCAACAGCTTCTGCGCCAGCGCGTTCGAGATCGGCAGAAGCCCCGTCGACCAGAGGAGACGCTCGATCCTGTGGAAGCCGGTGAACCGGGATCGTCGACACCGTCGGCGAAGTCTTCCTCTCGCGCATCGATGGCGACGTCGAGGTCAGCCGGAAGCTCCGCGATCGGCTCGATACGCTCCCAGCCCAGACGGGACGGCGCATACAGGGTGCGAGCCTGGTCCAGATCGCCCGCGATGATCGCACCGGTGAAGGCGTCCACGTCCGCGACGAGGCCGGCCGCCTGCTCGTTGACCCACGCCTGGTAAAGGTGTTGACAGTCTCGTGGGGAGCGCTGGGAGTCGCTGCGAAGCCGCGGCAAAGCGTCCGATAAGGGCCGTTCGTCATGGTTGTCGCATGACAGCCAACGAGGAACCGCTGGTCACCACGGCAGCCGTCGAAGAGGTCCTCGCCGCGGTCGAGGCGGTGGACCTGGGGGCTCCCTGGCGCGAGGTCGCACCAACCCTGCGCACCGCTCTGCCACGCCGGCGTGCGCTGCCACCGGGCCTCAACGATCTGCCCACCCGCGTATTTCCACCCGGGATCACCGCTGGTTTGGCCCTGGATATCGGGCCGGCCATGCTCTTCGTCGGTGACGAGCAACTGAAGGGCTGGGGCGTGACCGCGGACCGCGCCTTCGATCAGGCGCTGAGCAACGTCAGGGCCCGGGTGGCGGCCCGCCGCCAGTTCGCCTTGGTCACGGAGCGCATCGCGGATGTCCCCACCATCGCCTTCCAGTCTCGCGAAGGCTGGGCGTCCACCCTGCTCCTGCTCCCTCACGAACTCACCCGGGTCCTGGGCCGCCAGGACGGACTGGTGCTGGCGCCCATGCGTGACCTCATCGTGTTGCTGCCGCTGGATGCCGATCCAGGCTTCGCGATGTTCCTGCTCGAGGAATTCGCGGCTGCCGACATGAATGCGCTTGACCTCCCCATCTTTGTACTGCTCGACGGTGAGCTGAAGCCGACCGTCGCGGTGAGGGACCCGGGCGCTGGGGATGGAGCGATGCACTAGAATTCGCGGCCATGGCGCAGCAACAGGATGAGGCGGTCCGCCTCGAGATCTACCGAGGCTACGTCGACGACGGTCGACCGCCGGATGTCGCGTCGATGGCGGCGACACTCGCGGTCACGCCCCAAGTGGTGCAGGAATCCCTGTCCCGGCTACATGAGGCCAGGCATGTCGTGCTGGATGGCGACGGGGACATCGTCATGGCACATCCGTTCGCGTCGGTGCCGCTGGGCTTCAGCGTGATGGGCGGGAGCACGCTGTGGTGGGGTGGCTGTGCGTGGGACTCGTTCGCGATCCCGCATCTCTGTCCGGACGATCCTGAGGTCCTCGTGGCAACGCAGTGTCCCGGGTGCGGCAAGCCGCTTGCCTGGGTCGTCAACCGGGAGTCGCCGCCGATCGGCGATGAGGTGGCGCACTTCCTGGTGCCGATGGCGCATGTCTGGGATGACGTGGTCCATACCTGTGGCAATCAGCGACTGTATTGCAGCGTCGAGTGCGTGCAACGTTGGGCCGAGAGCTCCAATCTGGAGCCCGGCTACGTCATGGACCTGGCCACGCTGTGGCGTCTCGCGTCGCGGTGGTACGAGGGTCGGTTGGAAGCCGGCTATGAGCGACGGGAACCCGATGACGCTCGAGACTATTTCCGCGACGTCGGCCTCAACGGTCCGTTCTGGGGTCTCGACTAGCGCATCTGTCGGCCGCTAGTCGCTGAGAGCCGCGACGGCGAGTCACGTTGACGCCCTGACCTCGACAAATCCTGCCGCGCGAACTCACCAATGAGGGACGTCTTCGGGACGGTCGATGTCGCGAAGGGAGCGAGCAAGGGGATCGAGGTTGCGCCATTCCGCCTCGGGGAGCCGTTCGAGCGAGAGGGTGGCAATGAGCGAGCGGAGGCTCCGCTCTCCTGCATCGACCAGGCGAGTGCCCTGGGCGATCGCAACCCTCCGATCCAGGCCCATCGGGAAGGGTTGGGGCCAACCGTCGCTCATCAGGCAAGCACCGTCGTGGTGTGGTTCCCAGGCGAGGATCCGGTGCATGATCTGCGGAGCCACATCCGGCATATCTCCGCCGAGCAGCAGGAGCCTGCCGTGTGAGGCCGAGGTCGCCGCGGCGACCAGCGCGACCAGGGGTCCCGCGAACGCCTGCGAGTCCAGCACCACCCGGGGCACGGACGCCAGCTCCTCAGGCATGGTCACCGACAGACCTCCGGGCGGTCCGACCACAAGCACCTCCGCGCACTCGCGAGTGGCGTTGCGAATCACGTGATGCAGGAGTGGGGCTCCGTCGATCTCGACAGCCAGCTTGTCCGAGCCAAATCGCCTCGATCGACCACCAGCCAGGATGACCGCCGACGCTGCCAGCCGATCGCCCATCAGGCCTCGAGGTCGATACGCTCAGCACCGTTGTACACGTTGAAGCCCCCGTCGCGCAGGAATCCCACGAGGGTCATCCCGACCCGATCAGCGGTCGCAACGGCCAGATCCGACGGTGCGGAAACGGCGCAAAGGACCGGGATGCCGGCGACCGCGGCCTTCTGCACAAGCTCGAACGATGCGCGCCCGGAAACCAGCAGGACGGACTCGTGCGTGGGCAACTCGCCAGACATGGCGCGTGACCCGACCACCTTGTCGAGCGCGTTGTGGCGACCGATGTCCTCGCGCAGCACGAGAAGCTCTCCCGCGGGCGTGAACAGTGCCGCTGCGTGCAGGCCGCCTGTCTGGTCGAAGACCTGTTGTGCCGTGCGCATCGTTGCCGGCAGGGTCATCACCGTCGATGCGCTGACCCTGGGCCCACCAGACAATTGAGGCACTCGGGCCAGCAATTCATCGGTGGAGGCACGCCCGCAGATGCCACAGCTGGCGGTGGCCACGAAATGTCGCTCGGCGACCGCACCGATGTCGAGCGGACGAGGCAACCGGGCCAGGATCTCGTTGTGCGGCCGCGACACCTCGACCGGGTCGCCGTACTCGAATGTCACGTCCGCGGCATCGGCAGGATCCAACAGGCCTTCGGCGATGAGGAACCCGATGGTCAGCTCCTCCTCGTAGCCAGGGGTCCGCATCGTGACCGCGACATCGGTCGCCTCCTGCCCAGGCCCGCAGGCGCGCATCTGCAGCGGCTCCTCGCCGGCCACGTGGTCGATGCGCGTCTCGCTGGAGCCGTGACGCACGGCCACGACCGCGACACGGTGGCTGTGATCGGGAAGGGACTGCACGGAGCCATGGTCGCACGGCGAACGAAACTGCCCGCACGAGCCCGGTCGGCCGTGCGAACCCGGTTCTCGCAAATACAGGAAGGTTCCGCCCGGCGTGTCGACAACCTCGTTCGAGGCGATGACTCCGCCCGGCAGATAGAAAGGTCCATCGCCTGTTGGGTCGCATCCTCGGCCCCAGCACGTTCGCGAAGCACTCCGAAGGCGAACGAATTCAACCGGCCATAGGAGATCGACGCGATCTCGGCGAATGCCGATTGGTCCCCCCTCTGGGCCCTGAGGACGAGTTCGGTGTCCATGCGTCCGTGCCTCGTTGCGCCAGCCGTGGTGGCGCGTACACAGCATATGAGTCGAGTCCAGCACCAGATGACTCCCGATTCGCAGAAGCAGTCGTGGCTGCCGCATCGTGTCTCACGCGTGATACATTGATGCCGCATGGCTGATGTGACGATTCGGCAGCTTCGAAACAAGGGCGGCGAGGTCATCGACCGCGTGGTGCATGGTGAGGTCCTCACCGTGACACGCAACGGCCGTCCGGTTGCCCTGCTCTCTCCGCTGCCTGAACAGCACCTACCGATCGACGTCATCCGTGAGCGATGGCGCAATCTTCCCCCGATGGACTACGAGTCGCTGCGGCGCGAGCTCGACGAGATCATCGATCCGTCCCTATGACTCGACGACCCCGTGGGCTGCTGGACACCAGCGTCCTGATCGGGCTCGAACGGTTCGACGCGTCAGCTGACCTACCTGTCCTGGGTCTCATCTCGACGATCTCCCTGGCTGAATTGAGTGTCGGCCCGCATGTCGTCGATGGCCATGAGCGTGCCATCCGACTGGCTCGACTCCAGTGGATCGAGGCAGATTTCGAGGCACTGCCCTTCGACAGCGACGCCGCGCGTGCGTTCGGCCTCGTGGCGGCTTCATTGCGTCGCCAAGGGCGGAAGGTGTCTGCGCGAACGTACGACGCGATGATCGCGGCGGTCGCGCTGGCCAACGACGTGCCGCTGTACACGAGCAATCCTCATGACTTCCACGATATCGATGGTCTCGAGGTCATCGGGGTCGCATCGTTGCCACGTTGACGACCGTGCTGGCTGAGTCCTACGCTCGCGGCCGTGTCGATCGACTTTCCTGAACGTCCGCCCTTCAGCCTGCGCGCACGTCTCCTGACACCCCTTGGGTCCGGTGGGATGCGCTGGGAGCCTGACGCCGTCATCGCGGTCGACGAGACGGGACAGCTCAGCTCAGTCGTGGCTGCTGCCAACGAACCGCGGGCCACGGAGAGCGCCATCGATATCCGGCCACTCGTACTGCATGCCGGGGTTGGTGGACACGCACGTCCACATCCCCCAGGTGCCGGCCGCCGGACTCGGTGCCGGGATGGACCTGCTGGCCTGGCTGGAGCGCTACATCTTCCCGCTGGAGCGGGCCTTCGATGTCGCGGCCGCGGAGCGTCTGGCGCCGCAGGTCTATCGCGCCATGGCCGCCGTCGGCACCACCACGTTCGCGGGCTATGGCGCCGTCTGGCCTGATTCAACCGATGCCTGCTTCCGCGCCGCCGAGGCACACGGCATCCGCGCCATCATCGGGGCGGTGCTCATGGACCGCATCACCTATGACGATCGGACGCCGCCGGGGCAGATCCTGGAGCGGAGCCTTGGAGCGTCGGCCGAACTCTGCGAACGCTGGCATGGCGCAGCCGATGGCCGGCTTCGCTACGCCTTCACGCCTCGATTCGCCGTCTCGTGCAGCGCTGAGATGCTGCGAGAGTCGGCCTCGCTTGCCGCTCACTACGGCGCGACCTGGCAGACCCATCTGTCCGAAGATGCCCGCGAGATGGAAACGGTCGCCGAGTACTTTCCCGATGCGCTCGACTATCTCGATGTCTACGATCGCGCCGCAGGTCTTGGCAGCAACGCCCTGTTCGCCCACTCCATCCACCTGTCCGAGCGGGAGATCAGGCGTATGGCCGAGACCGGTTCGGCCATCGCCCACTGCCCAGTCAGCAACATGTTCATCCGCAGCGGCGTCATGCCGCTGGGCCGCTACATGGACGCCGGGCTGCGGATCGGGCTGGGCTCCGACGTCGCAGGCGCGCCAGAGTTGTCGATCGTGACCCAGATGCGGGCCGGCTTCTTGCAGCAGAACACGCGCTCCACGATGACGCCAGGTTCACCATCGGCGCCTGAGCCGCTCGAGTGGCTGCGTCTGGGCACGCTCGGGGGCGCGGAGGCGCTGGGCCTGGGTGACGTCATCGGCTCCGTCGAAGTCGGCAAGGAAGCGGACCTGATCGCCGTCGATCCCGAGCTGGGTCGCACCACCGGAAGCCGAAGCCTGTCGTGACCTCGACGAGATCGCCAGCCGACTCATCTTCCGCGAACAGCCGGGCATGGTCCTGAGCGCCTGGGTCCGAGGCGCACGCCTGCCCATGGCCCAGGCCGCAGGTTCCTGATGGCCGACTTCGACCTGCTCATCGAAAACGGTGTCGTCATCGACGGCACCGGCTCGCCCGGCTTCCGAGGGCGCCGTCGGCACGAACGGCGATCGACTGTCACGGTCCTGCGGGGCGATACCTCCGCGCACGCGGCGGCCCGTCGCATCGATGCCGCCGGCCGCGCCATCACCCCCGGCTTCATCGACCTCCACTCCCACTCGGGCGTGATGATCTTGGTGGAACCGCTGCACGAACCCAAGGTTCGCCAGGGGGTCACCACCGAGGTCATCGGCGTGGATGGCAACTCCTACGCGCCGTTCAGCTCGCGCGATGATCTGCTTCGCGTTCGCTCGACTCAATGCCGGCCTCGACGGCATCGCCGACCTCGCCTGGGACTGGGGCAGCGTCGAAACATACCTGGCGACGGCTCGACGGAACGATCAGCGTCAACCTCGCGATGATGGTCGGCAACAGCGCGCTGCGCATCGATGCTCTCGGCTGGGAGGACGTGCCAGCGGACCGGCCAGGCCATCGACCGCATGCGCGGGCTCACTGCGCGAATCGATGGAGGAAGGCGCCTTCGGCATCTCCTCCGGCCTCGACTACCCGCCTGGGTCATATCGCCACGACCGACGAGTTGGCCGAGCTCACGAACGAAGCCGCTCGGCTCGGGAGGCATCTATCACACCCACGTGCGCTATCCCGCTCGGTGACAAGTACCTCGATCCGTTCCGTGAAGCCCTCCACATCGGCAACCATGGTGAAGGCCCCGTCCACATCACCCACTTCTATCACCGGCCCATCTATCCGGGACCCATCGAGGAGCTCATCGGGCTGATCGAGGATGCGCGTGCCGGCGGATTGGACGTCACCTGGGATACGTATCCGTACGAGTGGGCCTGCACGCGGCTGCTCATCCAGCTGCCCCAGTGGGTCCAGTCGGGCGGACCCGACGCCACCCTCGAGCGAATCGCCGATCCGGAGGTCCGGACCCTGATCCGCGAGGAGATGTTCGCGCTGGGTCGGGCGTATGCCAATGACAACCCCTACGACAACATCCGACTCGGCTACTTCGCGACGGCCGAATATGCCGCCTGGGAAGGTCGGACGATCGGCGAGTTCACCCGCGAGACCGGGGCCGACGTCGTCGACGCCATCTGCGACATGCTCATCGCCGAAGACTTGCGGCCGAACCAGGTGACGAGCGGGCCGACTGACCGAGTCCTGGCGCCGTTCCTCGTCCACCCGCTATCGATGTTCGGGACCGACTCGACGTTCGTGGGCGACAAGCCGTCGCCCCGCACATACGGCTCGTTCCCGCGCGTGCTGGGTGAGTTCGTCCGGGAAAAACGGTCGATGACGCTCGAGGTCGCGGTCCGAAAGATGACCGGCGACGCCCTGCCGCTCGACTCGGCCTCACCGACCGCGGCCTGTTGCGGGATGGCATGAAGGCCGACATCGTCGTCTTTGACCCTGGGACCGTCGCCGCCACCGCCACGTACGAGGAGCCACGCTCATACCCGATCGGCATCGATTGGGTCGTGGTCAACGGCGAGATCGTGGTCGCCGATGGCGAGCACACCGGCGCCACCCCGGGTCGCGCACTTCGGCGAGGTCGAACCGACTAGCATCTCCGTCATGCCAGCACTACTGGGGATCGATCTGGGGACCTCGGCCGTCAAGGCGGTCGTCATCGACGAGTCAGCC
The DNA here is from genome assembly GCA_963764785.1 of uncultured Chloroflexia bacterium. Lineage (GTDB taxonomy): Bacteria > Chloroflexota > Limnocylindria > Limnocylindrales > CSP1-4 > JAFMJV01. The sequence continues at coordinate 72,867 of CAVXTU010000002.1, forward strand.
ACCATCCTCGGGACCGGCACGCGAGAGATCCCCATGGAGGTGCCTGAACCCGGGCGGGCAGAACAGAACCCGGCAGCGTGGTGGTCGAACGCCGCCATGGCCATCCGCGCGGCACTCCATGAGGCAGGCACGTCGGACATCGCCGGCATCGGGCTGGATGGCCACATGCACGGATTTGCGTTGCTCGATGCGCAACGTCAGCCGGTGGGTCGAGCCATCACCTGGGCGGACCAGCGGGCGGCCGACCTGATCCCGGAGCTGGAGGAGCGGATCGGCATCCCCACGTTCCTGAAGATCGCCGGCACCCGACCCGCGGCGGGCTTCATGGCCCCTTCGATGGTATGGCTGCAGCGACACGATCCGGGGCGGCTGGACCTGGCGGATGTCGCCCTGCTGCCCAAGGACTACCTGCGCTTTCGCCTTACCGGAGAGGTCGCGACCGATATCAGTGACGCCTCTGCCACGGCACTCTTCGACATCACCGCGCGCACCTGGTCGGCCGAGTTGTGCCAACGACTCGGTGTCCCCGATCGACTCCTTCCTCCATTGCTCAAATCAGCCGAGCAGGCTGGTGTGCTTGGTCACGACGTCGCAGCCGAGCTTGGACTCCGGCCCGGCATCCCCATCGCAGCAGGCTGTGCCGACCAGCCAGCGCAGGCGATCGCGAATGGACTGCTGGGACCGGGGAACGGCTCCGTGACGCTCGGGACAGGTGGCCAGGTCATGGTCGCGACCGACCGGCCCATGCCCGATGAACGGGGGCGCATCCACACCTTCTGCCATGCCCTGCCCGACCGCTGGTATCAGCTGGGGGCGACCCTGTCGGCAGGGATGTCACTTCGATGGCTGCGCGACCGACTGCGCCTGGGCCGGGACCATCCGTATGCCACGCTGGATCGATTGGCCGCAGAAGTGCCCGCCGGCGCCGATGGCCTCATCTTCCTGCCGTACCTGGTTGGCGAGCGATCGCCGATCATGGATCCGACCGCGACCGGGGCATTCATCGGGTTGACCCTGCATCACCGTCGAGCGCACCTTGCCCGGGCTGTCCTGGAGGGTGTGACCTTCTCGCTGCGGGCGACGAGAGATGCCGTCCGCGACGCAGGCGGCCGATGTGACAGCTGGTTGGGGACCGGGAACGGCCTCTCGAGCCGGCTGTGGCGAAGCATCCTGGCTGATGTCTACGGCGAGTCGCTGAGCTTCGTGGACGCGCCCGAGAGGAGCGGCGTTGGTGCGGCGCTCCTCGGCGGCATGGTCAGCGGCGTCTATGCCAGCTTCGATCAGGCCAGTGCGGCAGCGAAACCACCTCTGCTTACGACCGAGCCGGACCCGGAGCGTGCCGCTGCGGTACGAAGACGCCTATGGGCGCTATCTGCGGCTCTCGGCCCTGCTGCTGGAGGGCGGGGAGCGCTAGAGCTGGGGCTTCCAGATCGATGAGCGCCACGATCGAGACGGTCAGGACCAGCAGGATCATGCCGTAGCGCTGCAGCTTCTTGACGTCTTCCTGCAACTCCGGCGGGGGACCGTCCGGCCCGGGAGGCCCGGAAGTCATGTCGATGACCCGGTTGAGGGCAGGTCGCTGCAAGAGGAAGACGATGCCGAGTGCGATGACGTACAGGACGAGCGATAGGCTCAGCCACAGCTCCTGGAAGCGCTGCATGCCGCCGGTCTCCATCACCAGCAACGTGCCCGTGATGAACATCGAGAGGGCCACCGGGATGAGGATGATGTTCGAAACGCGTTTGGATGCGCGCAGGTACCAGTTGGCGTGCTGCGGTTCCCTGGCAGTCGCCATCCCGTAGATCGGCGCATAGAAGCCGAAGCCGAAAGCCACGATGGCACCCAGGATGTGCAGGAAGAGGAACAGGCTGGTCATTGCGATAGCGTAGCGAGACGAAGCGCGTGGCGCTGCACGGACCGTCGTCATCACCATCGATCATCTCTATCCCGGGCCGGTTCCTTGCGGCATCCGGCGTACCTGGCAGCGATGGCGCCGGGGAGGTGCTCTACGATTGGGCCCCGAGGGCGCCTCCCAGGGCCTCGGCGAGGAGGTCGAGTTCACGCATGTCCGAGCGGACCGGGTTGAAGATGAACACATCGGTCCCGGCAGCCTCGAACGCTCCCAGTGCGCCCTGGATAGCATCAGCGTCGGCCGGGATCTGCTGGGCCATGCCGGGACCCCAGTCGCCGTAGTAGTCGCTGAGGTAGGTCGTCGCGACCTCGCGTGCGCTCTCTCCGAGTGAGAAGTACGTCAGCGCCCACAGCTTGGGCGCGCCCTCCCGTCCAGCCTTGGCCCATGCCGCGCGGGTCGACTCGTTGAAGCCGATGACATCGTCGGGTGACGCACCGCCGGCAGTCCAGCCGATCCCGTATTTGGCGGCGCGGGTGAATGCCACCTCCGAATGTCCTCCGATGGCGATGGGCACCGCCTCACCATTGACCGGGGTCGGGGTGAGCTTCTTGGTGGCTCCGCCAGGGATCTCGCCACGCCAGGCGCGCTGCATGAACTCGATGAGCTCCTCGAGCTGACGGCCACGTCCCGCGTACTCCTTGCCCGCGATGCGGTAGTCCTCATCGCGCCATCCGGGCCCCAGGCCCAACACAAATCGGCCCTCGGAGATCTGGTCGAGGCCCGCCGCAGCCTTGGCCAGGAAGGCGGCATCGTAGACCGGCCCGATACTGACATTGCTCAACAGCTCGATGCGCTCGGTCACCGCGGCCGCCACTGACAGTGCCTGGATCTCATCGTAGGTCGGAAAGACCAGTCGTCCGACGGTCGCGAGCGTCGAGAATCCGAGCTCCTCAGCGTGCCGTGCCCACTCGGCCAAGCGCGGTCCGGGAGTATTTGGGATGGTATTGGGCAGCCCGACACCGATGCGCATCTGAGTTCTCCTTATTGACCGAGCGGACCAGGCGAGGTCCCAACAGCAATCGTTAGCAATCATTGCGAGTGCAATGATGTCTATCGCAAGAGCCTATCACCTTGACGAGACGGCGTCCACGTCCGAATCTGTCCACAGTCAGAAGAGGGAATCGATCCGCTTGAGTGCCCCCGCCCGAAACCAGCGAACGATGACCGAGACGCCGGTCATCCTGCCAGCCGCCGCTCCCGGCGAGATCCCAGCACCGGTGATCGGCCGTGCCATCCCGGCACCGCTCCGACGCGAAGGACCCGACAAGCTCACCGGCAAGGCGCGCTATGCCGATGACTACGTCTTCCCGGGTGCGTGGTACGGCGCCACCATCCGCTCGACCGAGCCGCATGCCCGTCTGCTGGGCCTGGAGTTGGACCCCGGGTTCGACTGGTCGAAGGTCGTGGTGATGACCGCGGCGGACATCCCCGGCGAGAACGTGGTGGCATCGATCAGGCCGGACATGCCGGCACTCGCCACTGAGACGATCCGTCACCACGCGGAGCCCGTGGCGCTGCTGGCCGCACCCGACAAGGAGACGCTGCGCGAGGCCCGGCGACGGATCGGCATCAGGACGGAGCCACTGACGCCGGTGTTCGACCCGCTCGAGTCCGAGCAGGAGTTCGCGTCCTATGAGATCGACCGGGGGGATGTCGAGGCCGCCCTGGAGCAGGCGGCGCTCATCGTCCAGGGTGAGTACCGTGTCGGCCACCAGGAACAGCTCTACATCGAGAACCAGGCCATGATCGCCGAACCGCGCCCCGATGGCGGCGTCACCATCATCGGCTCGATGCAGTGCCCCTACTACGTCCACGATGCGCTCAAACGCACCCTTGGGTTGAGTGACACGCAAGCTGTCATCACCCAGGCGGAAACTGGCGGTGGCTTCGGCGGAAAGGAGGAATACCCTTCCGTCGTGGCCATCCACGCCGCCCTGCTGGCGCAGCGTGTCGGCAAGCCCGTACGCATGATCTACGACCGCCATGAAGACCTCGCGGCGACCACCAAGCGGCATCCGGCGATCGTTCGCTACCGGACCGGCATCGGCGAGGACGGTGGCCTCCTGGCCCAGGACGTGGAAGTCATCATGGACGGCGGTGCCTACTGCACGCTGACACCAGTGGTGCTCTCGCGTGGCGTGCTCCACGCCGGCGGCCCATACGAATGCCCCAACGTCCGCATCGTCGGTCGGGCCATGGCCACCAACACGCCACCCAACGGTGCGTTCCGCGGTTTTGGCGCTCCCCAGGTGGAGTTCGCCGCCGAGCTCCAGGTAGCGCGCGCCGCAGATGAGCTGGGCATCTCGCCGGCTGAGCTGCGTCAGAAGTGGATGTACCGCCTCGGCAGCATCACCCCCACCGGCCAGGTGCTTCACGAGAGCGTCGCTGCCGGCGAAGTGCTCGAACGGGCCGTCGAAGCGTCGGACTACGAACGCGCCCGAGGGCTCAGCCAGCGGACGCGCTCGGTGCGCTGGAGCCAGGCTGCCCAAGCCGGGCGAGGGTTGCGTTCGACCCGGGTGCACAGCGCATCGGGCATCGGACTGGCGCTGGCCTGGCATGGCGCCGGCTTCACCGGATCCGGTGAGACCCACATGGCCAGCGTCGCCGGCATCGAGCTCGGTGACGACGGTGTCATCCGAGTGCTCATCGCGAACACGGAGATCGGGCAAGGCACCAGCACGATCTTCCCGATGATGGCCGCCGAGGCATTGGGCATCGGTGAGGCCCAGGTGGAGATGGCCGCAGTCGACACGTCGATGGTGCCCAACAGCGGACCCACCGTCGCCTCGCGCACGGCCATGGTCGTCGGGGGCCTCGTGATCAAGGCTGCCCAACGGCTGCGGGCGACCATCGAGGAGCGCAGTGGCGTGCCATTCGCGGAGACGTACCGTGACGATGCCGCGACCCACGGCGCGACACGAGTCGACGAGCGGTTCGAGCCGTATCCGGGGGTCGACCGTTCGACGACAAGACCTACCAGGGAGACGCCTACCCCGCGTTCGGCTGGGCCTGCGCAGTGGTGCGCGTCGACGTCGACCTTGATACCGGCGAGGTGCGCGTGCGGAGCGTCGTCTCAGCCGACGACATCGGCCGGGTCATCCACCCGGTGCTGTGCGAAGGACAGGTCGAGGGCGGCACGCTCCAGGCCGTCGGCTACGCCACCATCGAGGAGATCAAACTGGACAATGGCCGCTACATGAACGACCGCCTGGCGACGTACCTCATCCCGACCTCACTCGATGCGCCGCGCATCACGTCGATCCTCGTGGAGAAGCCTTTCAGTGGCGTGCCGCACGGCGCCAAGGGCGTCGGCGAGCTGCCCATGGACGTCGTCGCGCCGGCCGTGGTCGATGCCATCCACGATGCCGTCGGCGTCTGGATCACCCAGATCCCGGCGACTCCGGAACGCATCATGGCGGGCCTGGGGACCGGCGTCATGACGACCGTGCGCGACGAGGCCGTGAGTCCAGGCTATCGATTCACGCTCAACGGCGAGCCCCAGGTCGTGGCGGTCCCGGGCATGCGCCGGCTGCTGGACGTCCTCCGCGAGGACCTCGGGCTGACCGGCACCAAGGAAGGCTGCGGCGAGGGCGAATGTGGCGCCTGCTCGGTCATCGTGGACGGCCTGGTCGTCGACAGCTGCCTGGTGCCGGTGTGCCAGGTCGATGGCTCCGAGGTCCGCACGGTCGAAGGGCTGAGCGATGCCGAGGACGGGGCGCTCAGCCCACTGCAGCAGGCGTTCCTTGAACGCGGCGGGGCCCAATGCGGCATCTGCACGCCGGGCATGTTGATGGCCGCACAGGCCTACCTTGACGATGGCGGCGGGGCCGACGAGACGGACATCCGGACGGCCATCGCCGGCAATCTCTGTCGTTGCACCGGCTACACCAAGATCATCGATGCCATCGAGCAGGCGGCACTCCAGAGCGGCCCGGCGTACGGCACCATCAAGCTGCCCGAGACCGCCGATGAGATCATCGATGACTTGCGCGGGCCGGCTGAGCTGCCGCCTGAGTCGTGATCACCGCCATCGACACCAACGTCCGGTTGGACACATCAGTGGTGAAAAGCCGCAGGGCCCTGCGCCTGCCCTGTCGCTATCCCGATTCCTCACCCGCGATCGGGGCTTCTTCCGACGCTACTTCACCGACCTCGAGATCATCGATCCCAGTGCAGGGGACCGATGAGCCTCGAGCCACCCGTCGTCAGCCCGGCCAGCCTCGCCGAGGCCTATTCCTACCTCGACGCTGGCCGCTACCGACCACTCGCGGGCGGTACCGACCTGATGGTCCAGCTGGAAGCGGATGTCGCTGAGCCACCCGCGGCCGTCCTGGACCTGTGGCGACTCGATGAGCTCCGGGGCATCGGCTACGACGGCTACGACGTCTCGATCGGTGCCCTCACCACCTATACCCAGTTGCGTGCGTCGCCGGTCATCGGGGCTCGCCTGCCCGCGCTGGAAGAGGCCGCCGCGACCGTTGGTGCAGCCCAGATCCAGAACCGCGGCACCATCGGCGGCAACATCTGCAATGCCTCCCCCGCCGGAGACATGCTGCCGGTCCTCCTGGCTGTCGACGCGACGTTCGACGCTGGCTCCTCAGGCGGTGTCCGCCCCATCCCGGCGAGCGAGTTCTGGACCGGCTATCGAGAGACCGCGCTTCGCGACGATGAGCTGCTGATCCGCGTGCGCTTCCCGGTGGACCGAAGCCGGCGGACCCGATTTCGCAAGGTTGGCACGCGCGCGGCCCAGGCCATCTCCAAGGTCGTGATGGCGCTGAGCTACCGCGAGGATGGCGACACCTGGAGCGACGTGCGGCTGGCGCTCGGATCGGTTGCCGCGACGACGGTCCGGCTGCCGCAGACGGAGGCGGTCCTGGAGGGCCGGGCACCGGACGAAGCTACGGCCAACGAGGCCGCAGCCACGCTGGCGGGCGAGATCCAGCCGATCGACGACGTGCGTTCCACGGCCGACTATCGCCGGTCGGTCAGCGCGCGTGTCCTTCACCGGCTGCTTCGCGAGGAAGGCGGCTGGTGACCAGCGAGCCGTCGCGACCGAGCGGTGCCTCCGGCGGGGGCCGGTCCACCGCGCGGCACTCCTGCCCATCCTGCGGCGAAGCAGCGACCCCGACCCAACGCTTCTGCCTGGCGTGTGGGACGTCCCTCGAGCTGGCCACGTGCCCCAGCTGCGGCAGTGCACGTGTCCGGGGCGCGCGCTTCTGCGGACACTGCGGTACCCGGCTGCTCGGTGGCCCGGACGAGCCGGTGGCTCAGGCGAGGACGGACGGGGCTGGTGAGGGCACCGCCGCCGTGAGTGGCGATGCTGCGGCGGGTCAGCGCTCGGAGGAGCGAGTCACCGAACGTCGCCTCGTCTCGGTCGTCTTCGCCGACCTCGTCGGCTACACCGCCCGAGCGGAAGCCGAGGACCCGGAGGCTGTGCGCGAGTTCCTGTCGGCCTACTTCGAACGTGCCGCCAGCATCGTCGAGCGTCACGGCGGCATCGTGGAGAAATTCATCGGCGACGCCGTCATGGCCGTTTGGGGCACGCCCACAGCCCACGAGGATGACGCTGAGCGGGCGGTTCGAGCCGCACTGGACATGGTGGCGGCGGTCCGCGACCTCGACGGGAGCAGTGAGCTGCGAGCCGCGGTCACGACCGGCGAGGCGGCCGTGGATCGCTCCGCGAAGGGCCAGGGCATGGTCACGGGCGACCTGGTCAACACCAGTTCCCGTCTGCAGGCAGTCGCCCCGAGCGGCACCGTCCTCGTGGACGAAACGACGATGAACGCCGCGGGTCGGGCCATCGCCTTCGAGCCTGCTGGGTCGTTCGAGCTCAAGGGAAAGTCCGAGCCGGTGGCGGGATGGACCGCCTTGCGAGTCGTCGGCGAGCGCGGTGGCGCCGGCCGCCACGAGACCCTGGAGCCACCCTTCGTCGGTCGTGAGAGCGAGCTGCGCACCCTGAAGGAGGCGATGCACGCGACCGGACGGGAGGGTCATGCCCGACTGGTCACGATCATCGGGCAAGCCGGGCTGGACAAGAGCCGGCTGGCATGGGAGCTCAAGAAGTACAGCGACGGCGTCATGGACGACATCTACTGGCACGAGGGCCGATCGCCGGCCTACGGGCAAGGTGTCGCCTTCTGGGCGTTGAGCCAGATGGTGCGCGCGCGCTGCCGCATCGGTGACGAGGACGACCCCGAGCAGGTCATGTCCAGGCTCCGCGAGTCACTCGAGATGTACATCGCCGATGCTGACGAGCGCGACTGGATGGAGCCGTACCTCGCCGCCCTGCTCGGCGTCGCCGATACTCCACCCGGCAGCCGTGAGGAGCTGTTCACGTCGTGGCGCCTGTTCTTCGAGCGCATCTCCGAGCGGGGTACCGTGGCGCTCATCTTCGACGACCTGCACGTCGCCGAGGAAGGCATCTTCGACTTCATCGATCATCTGCTCGAGTGGGCCGATGACCGCCCCATCTTCGTCGTCGCCCTGGCCCGGCCCGAGCTGCTCGAGCGCCGGCCACGCTGGGGCAGCGGTCACGTGACCTCGACACTCATCCACCTCAAGCCGTTACCCGACGCCGCCATGCAGGAGCTCCTCCTGGGGATGGTGCCGGGTCTGCCGGAGGCGACGGCAGCCTCGATCGTCGAGCGCGCCGAAGGAGTGCCCCTGTACGCGGTCGAGATCGTGCGCATGATGATCGACCGTGGGGCCCTCGTCCGCGACGGCGACCGCTATCGCCTCGGTGAAGATGGACCGGCCGACTCGATCCCGGCATCACTCCAGGCATTGATCGCCGCCCGACTGGATGCCCTTGAGCCCGAGACACGTGCCCTGGTCCAGGATGCGGCGGTCCTGGGGCGCTCGTTCCCGGTCAGCGGATTGGCGGAGGTCAGCGGTCGTGATCGCGAGTCGCTTGAGGCGCTTCTGCGCGACCTGGTGCGCGCCGAGATCCTGGGCAGGGAATCCAGGCGTCCGGGCTCGTCCGATGCGACCTATGCCTTCGTGCAGTCCATGGTCCGTGAGGTGGCCTACACGACACTGGCCCGTCGCGACCGCTCGGCGCGGCATGCGGCGGCAGCGCGATACCTGGAGTCGCTCGACGATGACGAGGTCGCCGGGCTCATCGCCAGCCACTACCTGGATGCATTCAAGGCGACACCCGATGGACCCGCTCGTGCGGCCGCCCGCTCCCGTGCCCAGAAGGCGCTGGTCGCGGCAGCTGAGCGCTCCATCAGCATGCATGCGAACCACGCGGCCGTGAGCTTCGTGGAGCAGGCGCTTGAGGTGACTGACGAACCGGAGGAACGGGCGCGCCTGTGGAGGATGGCCAGCGAGCCGGCGATCGCAGCTTACGGGGTCGAGCGTGGGCGGCGCTTCCTGCGCGATGCCATCGACTGGTACCTGGCCAACGAGCGTACGGCTGAGGCGGACGAAGCCATCGCCAGGCTGGGTCAGATCCACGACAACAGCGAGGATGTCGGCGAGCTCCTCGACTTGCTCGAGGCCGCCGTCGCTCGCATCGACGACCACGCGCCGACCAGTACCGGTGCTAGGCTGCTGGTCGCCCTGGCCGGGACCTACCTGTACATCGATCGCATCCAGGACGCCGTCGCACCCATCGAGCGGGGCTTGGCGCTGGCTGAGCGCATCCCCGACGCCTCGGCCATCGCGAACCTCTTCACGGCCAAGGCCTGGCTCATGGGGGCGCAGGGCCGGCACCGGGAAGCCGCGCTCTTCGGAGAAGGCAGCCTTCAGCTCCTGGAAGGCCGCGGAGAGCTGGTCGCCGAACTGGGAGCGCACATGAACGCATCGAACGCGTACATCGCCTCAGACCCGGCACGTGGGCTGGAGATCGCGACCCGTGGCGTGGAGCTCGCGGAGCGCTTCGGCGAGGCCGACCGTGCCGCTTACCTGGCCGGCAACGAAGGCACCTGTGCGGTGCTCCTGGGCCGCTGGAATCTGCCACTCAAGCGATCCGCCGAGCTGGACCGACCCCTGGTCGGCGGCTTTGGCAGGCTCGGGTTGGTGGGGATCGGTCTCATCGCGAGAGCCCATCTCGGATTGCTCGACGAGCGGGCCGAAGAGGTCATGGCCCAGGTCCCGGCTGATGACGTGGAGCCCCTGCAACGTCGTTCCATCGTCGGTGCCCTGAGCGCGCTGGCGGTCTACGCGTCGGGCCGACTTGAAGATGTCGAGGCGGCCGTCAGTGGCGCCGGCCGCGGCACCACCAACCCCATGGAGTCGGCGCTGGCCAGATGTGCCGTGGCGCATGCCCAGACCTGGCTGGGCCAGCGTGACCGGCTGGCATCGACCATCGAGCAGCTGGCAGCCGACGCCGGCATGGGCGAGGTCATCAGCGTCAGTATCGCCCAGGCCCGCGGTGCGCTAGCGGCCATGGACGGCAGGACCATCGAGGCCGAAGAGGCCTACCGAGCGACCCTTACCGTGTGGCGGCGTCTGGGCATGCTGCCGGACGTGGTGACCGCAGAGCTGGAGATGCTGCGCCTCCTGGGCGACGACCTGGGCGACCGCGACGCGGTGGCCGCTGACGCTGACCGCATCATCGAACAGCTGGGGTCGGTCACACTGCGGCGCCGCTTCAATGAGATCGCCGAGGTGACTCCCGCATTCGAGGTCCTCGCGTGAGCACCTGCCCGTCCTGTGGCGGCAGGGTGGCCGAGGGCCAACAATTCTGTGTCGCCTGCGGGACCGCGTTGGATGAGCTGGCCTGTCCGTCGTGCGGGACGGGCCACGATCCCGCTGCCAACTTCTGCGGGCAGTGTGGCACCCGCCTCGCGGCGGCGACCCGGGCGCTGAGGGCAGGACTGCCCGAGGAGCCGCGGCCCACGGAGCGACGTCTCGTGTCCGTGCTGTTCGCGGACCTGGTCGGCTTCACGGCTACCTCGGAGACCGAGGATCCGGAGTCGGTGCGTGAGTTCCTGACCGCCTACTTCGAGCGGGCCTCGCAGGTCATCGAGCGGTACGGGGGCACCGTGGAGAAGTTCATCGGCGACGCCGTCATGGCCGTCTGGGGCACGCCGACCGCGCACGAGGATGACGCCGAACGGGCCGTTCGAGCCGCGCTCGATCTGATGGACGTGATCGGCGACCTGGATGAATCAACCCGGCTGCGCGCCGCGGTGATGACCGGAGAGGCTGCCGTGAACCCATCGGCACGGGGCCAGGGCCTCGTGGCCGGTGATCTCGTCAACACCAGCTCTCGTCTCCAGGGCGCGGCCGAGCCGGGGCAGGTGCTGGTCGACGAGACCACCATGGTCGCCGCCGGAAGGGCCGTGGCCTTCGAGTCGGCCGGTGAGGTCTCGCTCAAGGGAAAAGCCGAGCCACTCCGCACCTGGGCGGCCCTGGAGGTCGTGGCCGAACGCGGAGGCGGCGGTCGGCGCTCGGTCCTGGAACCGCCGTTCGTGGGACGGACTGAGGAACTGCGGCTGCTCAAGGATTCCCTCCACGCTCCCGGGCGGGAGGGAAAGTCACGCTTGCTGACGATCATCGGTCAAGCTGGACTGGGCAAGAGCCGGCTGGCCTGGGAACTCAAGAAGTACACCGACGGGGTCACCGAGGACATCTACTGGCACGAGGGTCAGTCACCGGCCTACGGCGAAGGCGTGGCGTACTGGGCACTCGTGGAGATGGTGCGCTGGCGCTGCCGGATCGAGCCGGGTGAGGACAGCGACCGGGCTCGCAGCCGCCTGGCGGCGACACTCGAGGAGTTCATCGGGGACGCCGATGATCGCGACTGGGTTGCCCCGCGCGTCGGCGCCCTGCTCGGCATCGCTGAGGCCCCGACCGGCGACCGGGAGGAGCTCTTCGCGGCATGGCGGGTGTTCTTCGAAGCGGTCGCCTCCAAGGGGACGGTGGCCCTCGTCTTCGAGGACCTGCACTGGGCGGACGACAGCCTGCTCGACTTCATCGAGCACTTGCTCGAGTGGGCCATCGACCACCCCATCCTGGTCATCTGCCTGGCCCGCCCGGAGCTTCTTGATCGCCGACCCGGCTGGGGCTCCGGCTTGCGCAGCTCCACCACCATCCATCTCGACCCCATCTCCGATGAGGCCATGGGCGACCTGCTGCGCGGCCTCGTGCCGGGTTGCCCGGAGCCGACGCTCGATGCGATCGTGGATCGAGCCGAGGGCGTGCCCCTGTACGCGGTGGAGACGGTACGCATGCTGCTCGATGAGGGCCGCCTCGTGCACGAGGGGGAGCGCTACCGGCTGCTCGACGCGGCGGCACCCGTGGCCATCCCGGCGTCGCTGCAGGCGCTCGTGACGGCACGGCTCGACAGTCTTGATGCCGACGAGCGAACGCTCGTGCAGGACGCAGCGGTGCTGGGCAAGACCTTCGAGCGAGATGCCCTGGCCGCCGTCAGTGAGCGAGACGCCCAGCGGCTCGACGAGCTGCTTGGCCAGGTGGCCCGCAAGCAGATCATCGCAGCTGAGTCCGACCGTCCCGGGGCGGGGCAGGCTCGCTACGGTTTCGTCCAGGGCCTGCTGCGCGATGTCGCCTATGCCACGCTGTCACGTCGTGACCGCCGGGGCCGACACCTGGCAGCCGCGCGTCACTTCGAATCTCTCGATGACGATGAGCTGGCCGGCCTCGTCGCCAACCACTACTTCGACGCGTATCGGGCCATCCCCGACGGGGAGGATGGCGAGGCTGCCGCTGCCCTGGCCCGAGTGGCGCTCCGGACGGCCGCGGAGCGGTCCATTGCCTTGCATGCCAACCGTGCGGCCGTCACCTTCATCGACCAGGCCCTCACCGTCACCAACGATCCCCAGGACCGAGCGCGGCTCCAGGTGATGGCAGCCAACCCGGCCTGGGCCATCGGAAGCCTCGACGGGGGCGAGGCGTACATCCGTCACGCCATCGACTGGTACATGGCCAACGGACGCGATACGAGCCGCTGACGATGCCATCGCCACGATGGCCGGCTGGCTCGATCCAATCCGAGCGTGGCGAAGGCATCCGACCCTTGCTGGAAGCGCGCGTCGCGCGCCTCGACGACGCATCGGCGGGACCCGAGTCGGCGCGGCTGCTCAACGAGCTGGCGCGCTCGTATCTGTTCGGCGATCGCGTCGACGAGGCCGATTGGACGCTCGACCGCGGATTGCGGATCGCCGAGCGCCTGGTTTTGGAGCCAGCGATCGCTGAGCTGTTCGCCACCAAGTCGTGGGCGACCGGGCTCCAGGGCCGACATCGTGAATCGATGGTCCTCGCCGAGGGCAGCATCAAGGATCGCCGAGCGCAGGGCATGGTCACGACGCAGCTCCGTGCCATGCATGAATCTTTCCGACCTGCTCGTCAGCGTGCGAACCACGCCGCGGATACGAGGTGGCCGATGAAGGGCGTAGAGCTGGCCGAGCGCGTCGGGCATATCAGCTGGGCCGCAGCCCTCGCCGGCAACGAGTCGCTTCGCCGGGCTTGTGCTGGGCGAGTGGGAGGGCGTCATCTCTCGCGCCGCCCAGCTGGACCGACCGCCGATCACCAATTTGCTCGAGCTCGGGTCTGACCAGCACCGCGGCCGTCGCTCGTGCGCTTCCTGGGTCGGCCAGGCGAGCGGGTCTGCGATCCCGATGACGATTGGTCCCGACGACGACGCTCAATTCACCGACCAGATCCAGATCGGGCGCTTGACGCCTTCCGCGCCTGGGAGAGCTTCGCGCTGGGGGAGCTGGACGACGTCGATCGGACTCGCCGCAGCGGCGAGTGCCGGCGAACGGCCAGCTACGGCGAGGCCGCGCTGGCCCTCTGTCAGGCCATCCATGCGGCGATCTGGCTGCGTGACCGGTGCGACTGAACGGCGTCATCGAGCGCGTGGACGACCACGGCTGGGCGGGCACGCTGCGCGCGACCATGGTCAAGCAGGGACGCGCCGCGCTGGCCGCCTCGAGGGGACACCGACGCGGCTGAGCAGGGCTACCGCGAGGCCTTGACCGTCTGGCGCGGCCTGCGACATGAAGCCGGACGTCGCGATCGCGCAGATGGAGATGCTGCTGCTGATGGGCGAGGAGCTCCCCGATGCCGAGGTCGCTGGCCGCGGAGGCGCGCGCAGATCCTGTCGCGACCTCGGGGCGGTGACGCTCCTGCGGCGACTCGATCGAGTTCGCACCGCGGGGGCGCCATGTTGGAGGTAGCCAAATGAGCGATACGCCCGACGGTGTCGAGATCGACGCTCCCCTGCCGCCGGGCGGTGAGCGCATCCTGACCGCGGAGGCACTTCAGCTGGTCGCGGACCTGCAGCGGCAGTTCGGTGCGCGACGGCTCGAGCTGCTGGCGCGGCGACGGGATCGTCGTGCGGCACTGGCGGCCGGGACGCCCATGGATTACCTCCCCGAGACCGCGTCGGTGCGTGCCGACGACTGGCAGGTCGCCCCCGCGCCGGCCGACTTGCTCGATCGGCGCGTGGAGATCGACTGGTCCGGCCGAGCCCAAGATGCTCATCAACGCGCTCAATAGCGGCGCGAACGTCTTCATGGCCGACATCGAGGATGCCCTCTCTCCGACCTGGGCGAACGTGATCGGCGCTCAGACCACGCTGCTCGATGCGGTCAACCGCGAGGTCGACTTCACGCAGCCCCGAGGGCAAGCAGCTACGCACTCGACGAGGAGACCGCCACGCTGGTGGTGCGCCATCGTGGCTGGCACCTGGAGCAGGCGCATGTGACCGTGGATGGCCAGCCCGTCTCGGCCAGCCTCTTCGACTTCGGCCTGCATCTCTTCCACGCTGGTCGGGCAGCACTGGAGCGAGGCACCGGACCGTGCCTCGGCCCGTACTACTACCTGCCCAAGCTGGAATCGCACCTCGAAGCGCGGCTCTGGAACGACGTCTTCGTCTTCGGCCAGGAAGCGCTGGGCATCCCGGTCGGGACCATCCGTGCCACCGTGCTCATCGAGACCATCTGGGCGGCCTTCGAGATGGAAGAGATCCTGTACGAGCTGCGGGAACACTCGGCCGGATTGAACGCCGGCCGCTGGGACTACATCTTCAGCATCATCAAGGCATTTCGGGAGCGGCCGGACATGGTGCTGCCCGACCGGGGCCAGGTCACGATGGCCGTGCCCTTCATGCGCGCCTACGCCCAGGCCCTCGTGCGTGCCTGCCATCGGCACGGTGCCCACGCCATCGGCGGCATGAGCGCGTTCATCCCCAATCGCCGTGAGCCCGAGGTCACCGCCACGGCGCTGGAGAAGGTTCGCGAGGACAAGGAACGGGAGGCCAACGACGGCTTCGACGGCACCTGGGTGGCACATCCGGACCTGGTGCCGGTGGCCAAGGAGGTCTTCGATGCCCGGCTCGGCGAGGCGCCCAACCAGCGCGAGGTCCAGCGCGAGGACGCCCGGGCAGCGGCGGCCGCCTTGACTGATGTGTCCGTGCCTGGTGGCGCCGATCACCGAGGGCGGTGTTCGGCTCAATATCAGCGTCGCCTTGCAGTACCTGGACCAGTGGCTCCGTGGCAACGGTGCGGCCGCCATCAACAATCTCATGGAGGATGCCGCCACCGCGGAGATCAGCCGTTCGCAGCTGTGGCAGTGGCGACGCAACGGCTCGGAGCTGACCAACGGTACGGTCGTGGACACGGGCCTGCTCCTGCGACTCCAGGGCGAGGAGCTGGAGAAGCTGGGCGGCAAGCAGGCGGGACGGCTGGGCGATGCGGCCGAGCTGCTCTATGGGCTGGTCATGGGCGACGAGTTCGCCGACTTCCTGACGCTCGACGCGTATCGCCGCCTCAGCTGACCCGGGTCGAAGCCAGCGTCCGGGCCTGGTGCTTGCCGTAGCCGCGGCGGCCAACGAACCTGCCGTCACGAACGACATCTTCGCCGCGCACGATGGTGCGTTTCGACCCTGCCCTGCACTTCCATGCCCTCGAAGAGGGTGAAGTCACTCGAGTTGTGCTGCGCCGCGGCCCTGATGGTCCAGTGCTCGTCGGGATCGAGGAGCACCAGGTCGGCATCCTTGCCGACCTCGATCGATCCCTTCTGCGCGAGGCCGAACAGGCGCGCCGGCGTCGTCGAGACCAGGTCGACGCATCGTTCCGGGGTCAGCCGGCCCGTCGCGACGCCCCTGCCCCACGCGATCGACAGTAGCGTCTCGATCCCGGGAGAGCCATTGGAGATCGTGTCGAATGACTGGCCCCGGTAGACCTTCTCGTCGTCGAGTCGATCGGGCACCGAGTCGGTCGCGATGAGGTCCAGGCGGCCGTCGCCAAGTGCGTCCCACAGCGCCTCCTGGTCGTTCTTCTGGCGGAGCGGCGGCGAGATGACGTAGCGGGTGCATTCATCATCGGGTGCTTCGTACACCGACTCGTCGAGCACGAGGTACTGCGGACAGGTCTCCGCCAACACCGGCTCGCCTGCGACCCGGGCTGTGGCGATGACATCGACTGCAGCCTGCGAGGTGACGTGCACGAAGTAGACCGGCGCCCCGACCGTCACGCGCCACCTCGATGGCCGTCTGGGTCCCGGTGGCTTCCACCCCGGGCGGTCGCGATGCGGCGTGATAGCGCGGCTGCGTTCGGCCGGCCGATAGCTGTGCGGCGATGCCGGCATCGAGCATGGCGCGATCTTCGCCGTGGACCTGCAGCAGGCCATCGTTAGCATGGGTAACCGTCAGCAGCTCCCCCAGGCGTTGCAGCGTCGACGCCAAAGTCGTAGACGAAGAAGCACTTGAAGCTGGCCACACCCTCGCCGATGGCCCACGGGATGTCGTCCTCGGGGCGCTCCTGCTGTGCGGTGATGACGCCCGAAAGTCCGAAGTCGACCGCGCTTTCACCTTCGGTGGCACGGCGCCACTCAGTCGATCCCGGCGCGGAGTGTCTTCTGCGCCACATCGCTGATGCCGGTACCCGGGTTGTTGAAGGCGAGGAACGTGGTCGTGCCACCGAACGCAGCGCCCACCGAATCATCGAAGAAGCGGTCGGGCGATGCATCGGACGGTATGCGGGTGTGCGTATGCACGTCGACCGCACCGGGCAACACGTACAGGCCCGTCGCATCGACCACTCGCTTGGCGGCGGGTTCCGCGACCGCCAGCCCCGGTCACGCTGCTGATCCGCCCGTCGGTGACACCGACATCGCCAGCGAACGAACGTTCTGCCGTGACGATGGTGCCGTTGCGGATGAGCAGGTCCAGCGTCAGTTCAGTCGACCTCATCGATGGTGATGGGCTGCGCCCCATTCCAGAGAACGCGACGCCCCACCTCCGGGAGCTGCTCGAGGCCCTCATCCATCGACAGGAAGTGATTGCCCCAGAGCTGGCCCACGATGCTGCTGAAGTCGACGCTGCCGTAGGCGAGGAGGATCTCGCACTCCGATGTTCCGCCCGGGTACACGATCATCTGTCCGGGCGCGGGGTGGCTGGTGGCCTTCTCCGGCTCGAGGTCGAGAAAAGCGCTGCCGAAGGGGATCCAGCAACCCTCCCCGCTCCAGCGGCAATGCACCAGCTGGTTCTCGAGGGGCAGCATGTGGCGGATGACCTCGACGGTCCTGGGCGCCTCGTCCACCCAGTGGCCGCTAAAGTTCAGGTCTCCGATGGTGATCCGTAGTCTTCCCATGGCGAGGCAGGATACGCCACCGTCGACAACATGAGGTCACCAGCGTGCCGAACACCATCTCCACCCACGTGCTGGACACCGAGACCGGACGACCCGCCTCGGGCGTGCCGGTGCGCCTGGTGCGGGTCCTGTCCGATGGAGCACTGAAGCCTGCCGGCGCCGGCCGGACCGATGTCGATGGACGCATCAGGACGCTTCTCGAGGGCGAGCTCCATGCAGGCACCTATCGCATCATCTTCGAGGTCCACGAGTACCGACCACAGTGCTTCTTCCGCGAGGTCAGCCTGGAGATCCAGATCGACGGACATCGGTCGGTCGTATCACGTTCCGCTACTGGTGGCGCCGTACGGCATCAGCTCGTATCGCGGCAGCTGAGGGTGGCATTCGAGGAGCTCGCTGGAGGCAGATTTCGGGGCCATGGTGGCGCCGCTGTTCGAAGACGCGCCTCGGTTCATCGGGCGGCTTGAAGCGAACCGGCCGTACGGATCCTGGGAGGAGCTGTTCGCGGCGGCCGTTCGCGTGGCGCTGGAGATGCCCGCCGACGAGCAGCTCGAACTCATCGATGCCCACCCACGCATCGGTGCACCGCCAGGCTCGGTCTCGGCGTTGTCCTTCGTGGAGCAGGGCTACGACCAGGAGTCGGCATCGGCGGAAGCAGAGGCGGAGCAGGTGCGCATCGCGGCTGAGCTGGATCGGCTCAATCGTGCCTACGAAGCGACCTTCGGCTTTCGCTACGTCATCTTCGTGGCCGGCCGACCCAGGGCTGCCATCGTCCCGATGATCGAGGCCGCGCTCGGGGCCGACGCGGCTGCCGAGCGGGAGCGAGCTTTGCGTGATGTGGTGGCCATCGCACGCGACCGAGCCATCAAGACCGGGCTGATGACGGACCATACGCCGACAGGGGTGATCAGGCAGCGAGCCATCGAGGAGGTCGAACGATGAGGCTGGAGACGCACTACGGGAAGGCCGAGGTCTCGACGTATCGAACGCGAGCCACGCCACTCACGGGCACGCCGGTCATCCCGGAGTCAGCCTTCGCGGGCGTCCGCACCACATCATGGCCGCCGAGATCGATGTACAGGTGATGGGCGAGGCGTTCACCGAGGCCTACACCGAGGGCGACAACACCAACGTCGTCGCCACCGACACGATGAAGAACTTCATCCATCGTGAGTCGCTCGGGTTCGAGGGCAACACGCTGGAGGGCTGGCTGTACTTCATCGGTTCGCGATTCCTCGACACGTACCCGCAGATGGAGCGCCTCCGCATGTCGGGCGAGGAGATCCGCTTCGATGCGGCCCGGGTGCCGGCGGCTGGGGGCGGCTTTGAGGACAGCCCCGTGCTGTTCCACCGCCGCCACGATGATCATGGTGTGGCCGCTCTGGAGCTGGGTCGGGCGGATGATGGCTCCATCGTGCTGGGGGACGTCCGTGCCGGGCGAGTCGGCCTGGACCTCATGAAGACCACCGGCTCTGCGTTCGCCGATTTCCCCCGCGATGAGTACACCACGCTGCCATCCAGGGATGATCGGCTGCTATTCACGCACATGGACATCGCCTGGCGCTACTCGGACGGGCACGTGCCGGTCGATCCGGATGCCAGCCGCTACGTCGCGTCCGAGCAGGTGGCCGACCTTGCCGCGGTCGTGTTCCACGAGTTCGTGAGCCTGTCGATCCAGCACCTCGTCAACGAGATCGGCAAGCGCATGTTCGAACGCTATCCGGCGTTGGTGGAGATCTCATTCGAGGCCCAAAATCGGACATTCGATACGGCCGAGGAGTCTGCCGAAGACGATCGACGCAAGGTCTACACCGATCCACGACCGCCGTATGGACGCATCGGCCTGACCATGACTCGCGACTAGCCAGCCTCCGGGGACGGTGGCATCTCCGGGGATTGCAGTCGCCGCAGATCCCCGGGCGTGTCGACATCGGGCATCTCGCCGCTGACGGGTACGGTGAGGATGGCATCTGGGCGTGAAGCGATGAGCGGCGCCAAGCCGTGATCGCCCTCGATGCCGTCGACCCAGCTCCAGGCAGGCCGGAGCAGCAAGGCTGGATTGCGGGGGCCGGCATCGGACCGGTAGTCGGGCACGACGATGGGTCGATCTTCGAGGTGCGCAGACGCCACAGCGGCGGCGAGCTGGCGCATCACTTCGACACGTAGCATGGGCTGGTCGCCAAGCACCACGAACACGCCATCGAACGAGCCGGGCATGGCGCGTAGCGCATCGATCCCGACCTGGAGCGACGACGCCAGACCGAGCTCGGGCTCGTGATTGCGGAGCCTGATCTCGTCGGCCCAGTCGATCGCCTGCTCGATGCGGTCGGCACCGTGACCCAGCACCACCACCGTCGCTGCGGGCGCAAAGCTACGTACCTCGCGCAGCACGTATGCGAGCATGGGCATGCCGTCGAGTTCGGCAAGCATCTTTGCCCCTGGTACCTCTGAGAAGCGGTTGCTGGCACCCGCGGCGAGCACCACGACTGCCAGCGCAAGCGAGCGTTCCATCCTCGCAGCGTATACGTGCGATAAGTCGCAGTGCAGGAAGGTGCCATAGGCTTGGTAGATGTCCACCCTCGAACGCGCTCGCGACCGGGCCCGGTGGCAGACGCGCAAGATCTCGCTGGACATCGGTCAGGAGTTGCGCGACGCACGCCTTGCCGCCGGGCTCAGCCAGATACATGTCGCGCGTGTGGCTGGACTGCCACAATCGCGCGTCAGTCGGACTGAGCGCGCTGAGTCGCCGACGCCGCGGCTCGAGGAACTCGCAGCGCATTGTGCCGCGCTGGGACAACGCCTGAGTCTACGTTCCTATCCCGAGGGCAGCCCGGTTCGAGATCGAGCCCAGCTCGCATTGCTCGAGCGCTTCCGTGCAGCCATCCATGCCGACTTCGTATGGCGAACGGAGGTGCCTGTGGGCGGGCCGGGTGACCAACGCGCCTGGGACGCGGTGTTGGGCGACTCTGCGAGCGTCGCCGTGGACGCGGAGACGCGCCTTCGTGATATGCAGGCACTCCAGCGTCGCCTCGAGCTCAAGTGGCGCGATAGCGGCGTGGAGCGAGCCGTGCTGCTGGTCGCGGCGACACATCACAATCGTGTCATCCTGCGCGAGTTCCGATCATCACTCGCAAGCACGTTTCCACTGGACTCCCGTGAGACGCTGGCAGCGCTACGTGCGGGCCGCACCCCGGAGCAGAACGGCATCGTCATCATGTGAACCCGGGCAAGACGCCGGCCGCCAGGTGGGGCACACAAAAGGCAACGCCGGCCGAACGCCGGGACCTGCGATCGGCGATTGCCGGGAGTCGCTCGACGGCGCGCGAGGTCCCGCGACGGACGATCGCCGGGAATCGTCGCTGGACGGCACGCGAGGTCCCGCCAAGGCGACGAAGTGGCGCAGGCCGGCACGCGAGGTCCCGCCAAGGCGACGAGGTGTCTTCTGACGACGTCATCCTCCCGAGACTGATGTGGCCAAGAGCCTATGCACGTACCTTCCACCGCTGGCGGATCCAGTGCCCCGGAGACTGAAACGGTCATCCGATTGCCATCTCAGTCCCAGCCAGACTCACAAGGACAGGATGCCGCGACTCGTTGGCCCAGTCAGTCCCCAGGGGATGGGCGGGCGGCTGGCCTCGACTCGTTGGCCCAGTCAGTCCCCCGGGGGATGGGGGGCGGCGGGGCGCGACTCGTTGGCGCAGTCAGTCCCCCGGGGATGGGCGTGGCGACCAGCCCCGACTCGATGGCGGGGCGTGGTGGCGTGGCGGGCGGGGCGGCGGGCACGACTGGTCGGCCCGAGGCCCTACCATTCGTGGCGATGAGCGGATCGCCCCAGCACACCAACCGGCTCGCCGGTGAGACCAGCCCCTATTTGCTGCAGCATTCGCACAACCCGGTGGACTGGTACCCGTGGGGCGAGGCTGCGCTGGCCCGAGCGAAAGAAGAAGACCGGCCGATCTTCCTGAGCATCGGCTATGCCGCCTGTCACTGGTGCCACGTGATGGAGCGCGAGTCGTTCGAGGATGAACAGACCGCAGCCGACCTCAATGCGCATTTCGTGGCCATCAAGGTCGATCGCGAGGAACGGCCCGACCTCGATGCCGTCTATATGGATGCGGTCCAGGCCATGACCGGTCAGGGCGGCTGGCCCATGAGCGTCTTCCTCACGCCTGACGGCCGGCCCTTCTACGGCGGTACCTACTTCCCGGACGAGCCGCGCCATGGCATCCCGTCGTTCCGGCAGCTGCTGGCCCGGATCGCCGAGGTGTGGAGCGACCAGCGCGAGGAGGTCGAGGCCACCGCGACCCGCCTCGCCGAGCACGTCCGCAGCGGCCAGGAAGCACCGGGCCGGCTCATGGAGGCCCTCGCTGATGAGCCTGCCGCGAGCCTCGATGAGCGCATGAGCAGTACCGTCACGGCGCTCAGGAAGGGTTTCGATGCCATCAACGGCGGCTGGGGTAGCGCTCCCAAGTTCCCCCAGGCGATGAGCATCGAGCTCTTGTTGAACGAGCACCGGCGAAGTGGTGACCGCGACGCCCTGGTCATGGCCACCAAGACGCTCGACACCATGGCGGCCGGTGGAATCTATGACCATCTTGGCGGAGGCTTCGCGCGGTACGCCACCGACGCACGCTGGTTGGTGCCCCACTTCGAGAAGATGCTCTACGACAACGCACAGTTGGCCCGCGTCTACGCCCAGGCCTGGCAATTGGTCAGCGACGACCACTACGCCTACGTCGCTCGCGAGACACTCGATTTCGTGGCCCACGAACTGCGCAACCCACCGGGCGGTGCCTTCTCCTCCAGCCTTGATGCCGACACCGACGGTGAGGAAGGCCTCACCTATGTCTGGCAGGCCCGCGAGGTCCGCGAGATCCTGGGCGATGCCGCCCCTCTCTTCGAGGCGGCGTACGGCGTGACCGAGCCAGGCAACTGGGAAGGCAGATCGATCCTGGAGCGCATCGCGGACGACACCGCACTGGCGGCACGCTTCGAGCGGTCGCGCAGCGATGTCGCCGAAGCACTGGCCCAGGCGCGCGTCAAGCTCCTGCGTGCCCGAGATGAGCGACCGCAACCGGCACGGGATGACAAGGTGCTGACATCGTGGAACGGGCTCATGATCGGGGCCTTTGCCGAAGCTGGGCGCCTGCTCCACGAACGCTCGTTCGTGGACGTCGCCACCGACGCGGCCGACTTCGTGTGGCGCGAGCTGCGGACGGCGGACGGACGCCTGCTGCGCTCCTGGAAGGACGGCAAGGCACAGCACGCAGCCACGCTCGAGGATCACGCCCATCTCGCTGACGGACTGCTGGCCCTCTACCAGGCGACCTTCGAGGAACGTCATTTCATCGCCGCGCGCGAGCTCGCCGATATCGTCCTGGAGCACTTCGCCGCAGACGGCGGTGGGTTCCATGACACCGCTGACGACGCGGAGCAGCTGATCGCCCGCCCTCGAAACCTCCAGGACAATGCCCTGCCATCGGGTGGCGCGATGGCTACGCTCGTCCTTCTGCGACTGGCCGCTCTGACCGGTGAGGGGCGATATCGCAGCGCAGCGGAGGGGGCACTCGCTCCCCTCACCGCCATCGCGGTCCAACATCCCACGGGGTTCGCCAAATGGTTGCTGGCCTACCAGGTCGCCAACGACGCGATCGTCGAGGTGGCCATCGTGGGAGATCCCGACGATGACGACACACGTGCGCTGCTGGCGGAAGCGCAGCGCGACTATCGACCCGGCCGGGTCGTGGCGCTCAGCCGCACGCCCCATCGATCGGCCGTGCCACTCCTGCACGATCGCGTCGCTATCGACGGGTCCGCCACGGCTTATGTCTGCCGAGACCTCGCCTGCCAGCGTCCCACCCTCGACCCGGCTGAGCTGGCCGACCAACTGCGCGAGGCCATGACATCGTAGGCTAGGGCCATGCCCACCGACACCAAGACGTCCCTGCCTGCCCCGAGTGCGCTCATCTTCGATCTCGATGGCACCCTTGTCGACACCGTCGGCACCCGTGTCGTTTCGTGGATGGACACCTTTCCCGACTACGGGATCCAACCCGACGCTGAGTACCTCGCGCCGATGATGGGCTACGACGGCAAGCGGCTGGCACGCCTGGTCGCCGAGCACTACGGCGTGTCCATCGAACCCGGCGTGGAGATCGAGATCGACATCGCCGCGGGCACGCGGTTCCGCGAGCTCAACGCACGACCGCGCGTCCTGCCGGCCGCGACCGAGATCCTCCTTGCGCTCGACGAGCGCGGGACGCCGTGGGCCATCGCGACGTCCAGCCTGCCTGAGGATGCCCGGACCTCGGTGGCCTCATTAAGCCTGCCCTCGACCCCGGTGATCTGCGACGGAGCCGATGTGGAACACGCCAAGCCAGCCCCCGACCTGCTCCTCAAGGCGGCCGACCTCCTGGGCGTCAGGCCCGAAGAAGTCTGGTACGTGGGCGACTCACGATGGGACATGGTCGCGGCCACGGCCGCGGCGATGACCCCGATCGCGGTCCTGACTGGGGCGACGGACGAAGCGACGCTGTGGGAAGCCGGCGCAGCCGTGGTCTACGCGACCCTCCGGGAACTGCTCAGCGAGCTTTCCTAGCGGGCCTCGTCCTCTCCCGCCAGGATGTCGGCGGCCTCGCCGACCGACGCTCGCACCGCCGGATTCAGCTGATCCCGCCGCCCATGGCTGGAGTCGTGAGCCAGCGCGTCGAGCCGTGACTCGATATCCGCCATCAGCTGAGCCTGGCGCTCCGCGAGGTCTGAAAAGGTATCGCCACCGGCGTCAGCAGCGACCGCCAGCAGCACACCGAGATGCACCAGGCACCACGGTGCATGCGTGACCCAATGCCGCCAATCGGCATCGCTCTTGACATGACCGACGAGCCGCTGGGCCGCGGAGGCGGCCAGTGTGCGCTCGTTCTCACATACGGGGCAATCCCAGGCGGGTCGCGTCGCGTCACGGATGCGCTTGGCAGCTCGAAAGCCGCCGGCGCTACCAAGCGCCCGTCGCCGCGCAGCCAACTGCGAGCGCAGGAAGATGCCGCCACCTACGCCATCTCCGTTGCCGGACCGGTCTGCCTCGATAGCCGCGCGAACGTGGCGGGCGCAGAATCCGCCCCCGGCGACGAATTGGTCCCGGTAGGCGCGGTCCGTGGTGTGTTGATAGAGCAGCGAGTCCAGGTATTGCGGCCCGATGCGCGCAACGTAGGCACAGAGTGGACAACCCGGCCCCACCACGGCGTCGACCAGCGTTTCGTCGCCCATCGAGCGAGCCCTGGGTTGCGGACGCGGCGGATTCTCCGGTATCGGCTGGCATGCGATGGCAGTCTAGTGTCCCCGGATGGCTGGAGGCTGGACACTGGCTGCTGTATCGTGATGCCAAACCAACGATGAGCTGGCGCGTGGTCGGGCCGACTCGGCCGATACCAGCCCGGCAGTCACCCCAGAGGAGTGCAATGGCAGAACTATTGGTCATCGGCTACCCGGACGTCGAGACGGCCCAGAAGGCGCTCGAGACCGTCCAGCAGCTGGAGAAGGACCTCATCATGCAGACCGGCGGCGCAGCCGTCGTCAAGAAGACCGAAGACGGCAAGGTGGAGATGGTCACCAAGACCGGCGCCACCAGCGCTGGTGCCGCCATGGGTGGCTTCTGGGGCATGCTCTTCGGACTCATCTTCCTCATCCCCGTGGGCGGCCTCATCATCGGCGGCATCATGGGCGCGATGATGGGCACGATCAGTGGCTGGGGCGTGAAGGACGAGTTCCGCAAGCGAGCCGCCGACGTGCTCAAGCCCGGCACGGCCGCGATCGTGGTGTTCGTGTCCAAGGTCACCCCGGACAAGGCCATGGCGGCCCTGGCGCCGCTCGGCGGCGAGCTCCTGCGAACGTCCCTATCCGAGGACGCTGAGAAGGAGATCCAGCACGCGCTGGACGCCCAGAAGGCCACCGACGAGGGCGCCGCGGCGGAGGCCCCCGCGGACCCGGCCTAGCGCTCCAGGCTCACATCAACGACGCCCCGGCGGGTCGATCCCACCGGGGCGTTCGGATTCAGCTGACCGCGCGTCCAGGGGCGCGTCGGGCGCGTTGCCTATGCGCTCAGCGAGAACGTGCCCTGCATGGTGGTGTAGTGGCCGGGGACCGTGCAACCGAATTTCAAGCCGGTGATGTCATCCGGGACGGTCCACACGAGTTCCTGCACACCGGAGCTCCACATCGCGATGCCCACGTCGGTGGTCGCACTGGCTACCGAGAGTTGCTCGTCGGTGCCGATGTAGAAGTCGTGATCGTAGCCGGCAGTGTTGTCGATTCGAAAGGTGATGGTCTCGCCGGGCGTAACCGGGATGTCCGTGACGTGCTGGCCAGTTGGGTCGGTGAAGGTTAGCGACGCGGTGGCATCGAGCTCGATGACTCGATCGCCGCCCCCGGCTGCGGCGCCAGGGCCAGCGGCCCCGGAGGCAGCCGGGGCTCCGGAGGCAGCGGGTGACATCGAGGCGTGATCCATCGAGGCTGCCGGTGCGGCCGAGGCACCCGGTGCGGTCGATGAGGCGGGCCCCGCCGGGGCTGCCTCCGCCAGCGAGAACGTGCCCTGCATCGTGGTGTAGTGACCGGGCACCGTGCAGCCGAACTTCAAACCGGTGATGTCAGCAGGAACGGTCCAGGTGACCTCCTTGACACCGGAAGTCCAGGCCCCGATGCCCACGTCGGTGGTTGCCGCCGCAACCGACAACTGCTCGTCAGTGCCGATGTAGAAGTCGTGCTCGAAACCAGCGGTGTTGTCGACGCGAATGGTGATCGTCTCACCGGGCGTGACCGGGATGTCCGTAACGTGCTGGCCACTTGGGTCGGTGAACGTCAGCGACGCGGTGGCATCGAGCTCGATGACCCTCGGCTCGCCGACTGCCGCCGGTTCCGTGATGGTGCCAGCAGCCGGGCCTGCCACCTGGTTCGCCTCCGGCGGCTGGGCCTCTCCGGCCAGCTCTTGGGTCGCGGATATCGACGCGTTGTCCGGGGCGCTGGAAGCCTCGCCACCGGCCACAGCCACGGGTGGCGCATAGGTCCACTGGGCGCCAGTGTCGCTGGCGCAGGCTGCCACGATGAAGATGAGTGCAGCGAGGGCCATGATGACCCGCAGAAGGGATGTAGTCATGCCCTCGATGCTACGTCATTCGCCTGCTTTTGATCGAGCGTTGCGGGCACCAATCCCTGGCGGATGGCGACGCCGGCGGCCTCGGTCCGGCTGGACACTCCGAGCTTGGCCAGGATGCGCCGGACGTGCACGTGGACGGTGCGCTCACTGATGAACAATCGCGCGGCGATATCACGGTCGGTGCGACCCTCGGCCACGATGTTGAGCACCTCGCGCTCTCGAGGGCTGAGGCCGTAGGTATCAGCTGGCCCGGTTCGAAGCGCCGCCAGGACGCGCTCCTCGATGTCGCGCGCGATATCGGGACCCTGAGATCCGGCCGCCATCGCGGGGCGGCCGGGGCCCACCGCCACGGGCTCCGCCCGGCCAGGCCCGACCGCCACCAGGGCCTCTGTATCGGCATCTGCGGAGCCAACCGGCAACGTCACTCGGGCGCGCTTGCCAAGACTCAGCACTTCGCGAAGGAGTGGCAGGGCCGGAAGCTGGCGGGCGATGCGGTAGGCCGCGGACAACGGCGCGCGAGCCTTGACCCGAGCGGCATCGCGATCGTCTTCGTCGGCGGCGGCCAAGATCGCCAGCGCCTGCCACCAGCTCGCCTTGGCCTCCCAGTAGGGCATGCCTCGGGCATGCCAGGCGGCGGCAAGCTCGGCCCACGCCGCAGGCTCCACGCCACCACGGACCCGACGAGCGTGGGCGCGTGCCGCTGCCAATGCCAGATCGGCCTCACGACGAGCTCCAAGGCTGGGGTCGAAGGAGGACTCGGCGACATGCGCTTCGGCCTGCGGCAGGATCCGATCGGCGAGCGCGCGAGCACGAGCGATGAGGCCAGCATCGCTGCTGGCTCGGCCGTGGTCGGCCGCAGCGGCGGCCGCTTCCAGGCACGTCGAGGCGCCGCCGGCGATGACAGCCAGCTCATCGCTCTCGATGGCCCGGTCCCATTCGCGCTCCGCGATCGAGAGCGCCCCTTTGGCATCACCGGACCACAGCGCCTGGCTTACCGCCGCGCGGAGCATATGTCCGGTCCACTGTCCGGCGGGCACGGTCTCCAGTTGCAGTAGTGCCTGGCCGACGAGGCGGGCGCTCTCGGCGTCGCCGCGTGACTCGGTCAGCAGCAAGCCCAGCACGAGCGGCGGCCACCACTCTGCCTCGAGTGCACTCATCCGCCAGCTCAGCGCGGCACGACACTCGTCCTCCGCTTCCTGCCAGCGGCCCAGGTGATAGAGGATGTCAGCCGCATTGCCACGCAGGAATGCACCGTAGGAGGCAGCCAGCCCGCCAGCCTCGGCATCGACGATGAACGACTGCACCACCGCCAGGGCCTCCTCGCGCCGAGAATCCAGGTCGAGCAGCGTGGTGCGGTTGGCAGCGGAGCGCATCAGGTCATCCAGGCGGCCCGCACGTCGAGCCATGTCAGAGGCTTCCTCGAGCAGCTCCAGGCCCCGATCGAGATCGCCCAGGTAGGCCGAATCGACGCCGAGCGTACAGGTCGCGTGACCACGTTCTGCCAGTGTGTCCTCGTCCTGTGCTGCGGCCGCTACCGCGACCTCGCGGGCCTCGACGGCCAGCTCCGCACTCTCGCCGAACCGGCCGGCCAGCATCAGATGCTGTGCCAGCGACGCCAGGGCCCTGCTGCGGATGCGACTGGGGGCATCCGGCATGATGCCGAGTGCCCGTCGCATCGAGTCGAGGGCACCGTCCAACTCGCCACCAGCCCACTGATAGCGCCCCAGCTCCGCATACATCTCGCCCAGCGACAGTTTTGTTGCAGCATCGCGCTGACCCCGGGTGCTCGAGGCCTCGCGGGTGGCCCGGGCTTCGATGGCCCGACGCTGAAGCGCGACGGCACGCCGGAACCGTCCGGCGAACGCGGACGCGCCGGCCGCGCCCGCAAGCAGCGCCGCTCGTTCCTCGGGGCTGGCCTCCTCGGTGCCGGGAAGCTCCAGGGCTTCCTCGTAGTGCTCCAGAACGGAGGTGCCGGGGTCCAGTTGCAGAGCCGCGGTGGCAGCGCGGATGTGTGCATCAAGGGCCTCGCTGGGTCGGCCGGCGCGAGACCAGTGCCAGGCTGCCAGGGCCGGCGTCTTGCGCAGCTCGGCAGCCAGGGACGCATGCATCTCCTGTCGTTCGGGCGTCAGCTCCAGGGCCTCCACAGCCTCTGCGATGAGCTCATGGGAGATGGCGACGCGACCACCACCCTCGACCACGAAACCGCTATCGATGGCTTCCTCAAGCGCCTTCATGGTGAGCCGGCCATCCCGAGCGTGTACTGCCAGGAGGGTGGCCGGTGCCAGGGGCATCCGCGCCACCGCCATGACCCGGACGACCCGGGCAGCATCTCGAGGCATGGCTTCGAGCCGGGCGCCGATGAGCTGGTCGAACGAGTCCGAGAGCCGCACGCCCTCGAGGAGCTTGGCGCTCTCGGCCAGGCGGAGCGCGACCAGGGGGTTGCCCCTGGCCACACCGATGACGGCCGACATGACGTTGGCCGGTGGCCGCTCGCCGGCCGCACTCGATACCAGCTTCTCAAGCTCGCCAGGCGAAAGCGGGCCGACCTCGACGCGCACGACCTCCGGGTCATCAGCGAGACGGTCAGCCAGACCCTGCACAGGGTGCCGGCGATGGAGCTCGTCGGGCTGATAGCTGACCACCAGGCAAACGGGTAGCGCGCGACCCACACCCTGGAGCGCATCGACCAGGCCACGCGTGGCCGGATCGGCATAGTGGATGTCCTCCAACATCAGCAGCAGCACGCCGCCTGCGGCCAGACGCTCGAAGGTCCCCAGGATCGACTCGAGCACCCGACGGCCCAGCTGATCGGGGGCCGTGAGGCGCGGCGGGGAGCGGTCGATGCCGAGGACATCGAGGCGGGAGGCCAGGTCGAGCACCAGGACGCAGAGATCGTGGCCCGCAGTTCCGATGACCGCCGGGAGGTCGTCGTCGGGGAGCTGCGCGAGAGCGCCGCCGAGCGCCTCGCTGACGGCCTGGTAGGGCACGCGCATCGCCGGCTCGTGGGCCCGCCCACGCGCGGCGACCACGCCGGACACGCTCGAGACACGCAGTGACAGCTCATCGAGAAGGCGCGTACAACCGATGCCAGCGGACCCCGTTACCACGACTCGTCCAGACCGCCCCTCAGCGGCCCGGCGCACGGCTTCGGCTAGCAGGGCCAGCTCGCGCTCCCGACCCAAGAACGCCATGCTCCGAAGCATAGACGCCACGTAGCACATACTTTTGGTCGTGTCAGACACTGTTGCCAAGCCGCACCGAACCGTGCATCCATCCAACTCGCTCAACGAGCTCAGTGGCGACGAGTGGTTGTACTTCACCAAGTCCCTCCTCACCACGGCCTACCCATCCGAGCTGGGGCATGCCGCCCGCAAGGCCCATGGCGCCAACAAGCCACCTCGGCTCATGGCCCGCCTCATCGAGTTCTTCACCAAGGGCGGGGAGCTGGTCCTGGATCCATTCGCAGGGGTCGGCGGAACGTTGCTGGGCGCCGGCATCTGCCGCACACCGCGCCGGGCCCTGGGCTTCGAGATCGAGCCGCGCTGGGCGGACATCTACGGGGCGGTGGTCGACGCGGCCGGGGTCGAGCGGGATGGACTTGGGCCTGAACTCAAGGACCTCGGCGACAACGATCCCGGAGGACCGCGGATCTTCGATGCCTCAGGTTGCCAGATGCGGGTCGGTAATTCGATGAGCCTGATCAGTGAGCTCGACGACTCCAGCGTCGACCTGGTCGCCACCGACCCGCCGTACAACCCGCAGCTCAAGGCCACCATGTCCGGCGGCAAGCTCGCCGAGACGTTCGCCAATCGCCGCACCGACTACGCCATGGTCACCGACCACCCCGGTGACTTCGCCAACAGCAGCAGCTACGAGGAATACCTGGAGCGGATGGGGGCGCTGTTCGGCGAGCTTCGGCGTGTGCTCCGTACCAGGCGCTATGCCGTCGTCATCGTGCGTGACGCCTACCAGGAGGGTCGCTACCGTTTCGTGGCATCTGACCTGGCCGCGCGCGCCCAGCCCCAGGGCTTCACTGCCAAGGGCGACCTCATCTGGTATCAGGCGGGCACGCGGCTCCGACCGTACGGCTATCCCCACGCCTTTGTGCCCAACATCGTCCACCAGCACGTCCTGGTCCTGCGGGCTGAAGACTGATATACCTCCTTGTACGGGAGAGAACCTCCTTGGACAAGGGTCGATGATGGCACCGACCCCACGGGGAGACCGGTGACAGGCTATGCGGCAGGTGACCGTTCGGGCTAGATGCCGGCCCCGCCGTCTGGCCATGAACGGTGATCGGGATCCTGCGGCAGGGACATGACCGGTGATCGGACCTATCAGCTGACGTCGACCAGGACGGACAGGGACCCCTGGTGGTCGGAAGGAGGTCTCGGGTGATCACGATCGGGATCGACATCGGGGGCAAGCAGCATGTGGTGGCCCGCTGCCGCGAAGGACAAGACAAGGCCGAACGGCAGGTCCTGCGCATGCGCCAGGATCGTGCCGGTTTCGATGCGCTCGATGCCTGGCTGGCCCGACAGGATGGGCCGGTGGGCCTGGTGACGATGGAGTCCTCGGGCCACTACTGGATGCCGCTGGCCTCGCATCTCACGCGTCGGGGCCTCCCAGTCGCGATGGTCAACCCGCTACAGGCGAAGTACTTTGCCAAGAGCCGGCTGTCACGGACCAAGTCCGACCCAGCCGATGCGAGGAGCCTCGCCCTGATGGCCATGCGTGAACGACCCGCCGCCCGCGTCCCGCTGGCCGGCGTGGAGCTGCGCCAGGCGGCGAGGTTCGCGATGACCCTCGTGACCGAACAGGCGCGAGTGTGCCAGCGGCTCATCCGTTTGGTGGAGCTGGGCTTCCCCGAGCTGGGCGAGCTCTTCGATGACCCGGCCTGTCGCACCGCGCGCGAGGTCCTGCGGATCGCCCCCACCGCGGCGGCAGCGAGGAAGCGACGGACGAACACCCTCGCCGACGCCAACGCCGGAAGGGGCCACCGACGCCTCGGCGAGGCGAAGGCCGAGCGACTCAAGGCTGCAGCGGCCACCAGCATCGCGGTGCCCGAACTCGACGCCGAGGTCGCCTTCGAGATCGACCTCCTGCTCGACCAGTACGACCTGCTCGAACGACAGATCACCGAGGCCGACGCCCACGTCGCCGTCCTGCTCGACTCCGAGCTGGCCCGGCGCCTGCAGACCATCCCGGGGGTCGGGCCCGCCATCACCGCGACGCTCATCGCCGAGATCGGGGACATCCGGCGCTTCGATGACGTCGACCAGCTGCTCGCCTATGCTGGGGTCCACCCTGCCGAGCGCAGCTCGGGCCGGAAGGGCGCGAACCCCGAGACGTCCTGGCACATGTCCAAGGCCGGCAACGCCCACCTTCGGGCGGCCGCCTATCGGCTGGCGGTCGTGGGCGTCACCCACAACCCCATCATCCGGGCCCACTACGAACGCAAGCGGGCCGCCGGCAAGAGCAAGATGAACGCCCTGGGCCAGTGCATGGGCAAGGCCCTATCCCTGGTCTGGGGCGTATGGCGCAACGGCACCGATTTCGACCCCGAATGGAGGAATGGGGCTTGACAAGACCCTATGGGATCTAGCCCTGATGGTAGACGCGGTCAGCAGCGGCCCAGGCTAGCGAGGCGCGAGCAACCGACTCCGCACAGCGTCATCCTGGCTCATCTCCGTGGCCGTCAGGGCCATGGCCAGCGCGGCATCGATGATGGCCTGGTCCGCCGAAGCGCTGATGCAGGCAGCTGCGAACTCGGCCTGATGGTTGACGGCCTCACCCGACTGGATGCCGATATCCGGGTGGATGCTGGGCACGACGTGTGAGACGTTGCCCATGTCGGTCGAATACGGGATGGCCGCACGCTCATCGAAGGTGCGGCCGATGGCTTCGGCGTGACGCTGATAGATCGCCGCGATCTCCGGGTCGTGCCGCATGTCGTCGTAGGCGACCTCCTCAACCAGGTCCAACTCGCAACCGGTGGCCAGAGCGCCGGCCTCGAAACACCGACGCACCAGCTTGACCACCTCGTTCATGCGGTCGCGTGTGGGTGCCCGGACCATGAACTCGGCGTTCGTCTCGGCGGGGATGATGTTGGCGGCGTCGCCTCCTTTGGTCACGATCCCGTGCACGCGATCAGTAGGCAACAGTTGTTGCCGAAGCAGGCCGATGGCCGTCTGCGCCACGACCATCGCATCGGCCGCATTGACACCCAGGTGGGGATAGGCCGAAGCGTGCGCTTCGTGTCCCCGATAGGTGATGCCCAGCTGGCGGACCGCGCTGATGGGTGGAAGCGCGTGGTCGGGCGCGGGGAAGGGGTGCACCATCATGGCGGCATGGACATCATCGAAGAAGCCACCTTCGATGAAAGGGATCTTGCCACCGCCACCCTCCTCGGCCGGCGTGCCCAGGACACTGATGTGCATGTCGAGATCGTCGGCGAGCGGCGCCAGTGCCAATCCGGCACCCAGCGACGCGGTGCAGATGACGTTGTGGCCGCAGGCGTGGCCGACGACCGGGAGTGCGTCGTACTCGGCGCAGATGGCGACGTGCAATGCGCCCGATCCCGCGCTGCCGATGAAGGCTGTCGGCATGCCGTAGGCACCCCGCCGAACGGCATAGCCACCGGCCTCCAGGGCATCGGCCAGCCATCCCGAAGCGAGCGTCTCCTCGTAACCGATCTCGGGATTGGCGTGGATCCGATGAGAGAGCTCGATCAGTGCGGGGTGCGCGGCCTCGAGCGTGGCGCGCACCGCAGCACCCAGATCAAGCGTCATGTCGTGAGTCTACGCGCCAGCTTGCGCTGCCGCTGCGGTCCCGCACCCAGGGCCGATCCTAGAACCCGGTGGTGTTGCTCCCGGTGCGAGCACCCGAACCGTTGGTCGTCTTCGACGACGAAGGACCGCTGTAGCTGGCGACCGTGGTGGTCGTTCGCGGGACGACGCGCAGGGTCTCCGCACGCAGGGTCTCGGCCACGGATTGACGCCGGGCCACGGCAGCGGCCGTTTCGCCCGACGGGGAAGCAGACGACGCGGAGCCGGCCGACATGTCAGGCCTGGTCTCGGACGATGGCGTCACCGTCGGCGCCGCCTTGGTCGCGGCGGGCGTGACGGCCGGGCTGGTCGTCTCGCTCCTGGTGTCCGGAGTGGCCTTGGCGTCCTTGTCCCCACCGCGCAGCGGAGCGGTGCCACGGATCGTCTCGGTGACGTCCTTCGGGGCATCGGTGAGCATATGCATCTCGCCCTCGACCGAGGCGCCCTCATGGAGCATCAGCTTGTGGGTCTCGACGCGACCGTTGATGCGACCGCTGGCATGCGCCTCCAGACGATCACGACAAGTCAGGTTGCCGGTGAACTCTCCGGCGATGATGGCCTCGTCGACGATGACGTCGGCATCGACCTTGGCGCCATCCTCAATTCGCACCTGGACGGCCTCGATGCGTCCCTTTACCGATCCCATCACGACCACGGTACCGCGGGAGGTGAAGGTGCCCTCGATGTGGTCATCCTTGGCGATGACGGAGTCCTCCGGGCCGGGTCCAGCCGCCTCCTCTGTTGGCTCTGAGGTGGTGGTCGCATAGGCCGGCATGACAGGCTTGGCCGGCTGCGGGGGAAGCTCTCGCATGCCGACCGGAGCTGGGGACTGATCGGCGGCAGGCTGTTCCGCGGACTGACTAAACATGGTTCCTCCTGGAAGTAGGACCGTCAGTGTATTCGTGTCTCCGCTTCGATCCTGACGTTCCCCAAGCGTGGATCACGCACAAGTGGTGACCAAACGCCCACACTTGTGTGCTCCGGACAGCACACCGGTGCTCCACACGACCCCGCTGTGCAAGCCGCGCAAGCACCGCGCACAGCGCTCGCGGTCTGCAAACTCGTAGCCGGCCGGACGGAGCCGACTCCGTGGTATACCATCACATCATCTCTCGATCGGCTGACGACATCGAGGCTGTGTGCGCAACCCGTGCGATTCGAGTCCAACCTCTCGCTCCTGTTCACCGAGCTGCCGCTCCTGGAGCGTCCACGGGCGGCCGCGGAGGCTGGCTTCGATGGCGCGGAGTCGTGGTGGCCTTTCGCTGAGCCCGACCCCGGAAGCGAGGCCATCGACGCGCTCGCTGTCGCCTCCGAGGAAGCACGGCTGACGCTGGCGTGCCTGAACTTCTTTGGCGGTGACTTCCCAGCCGGTGAGCGTGGCGTCCTGTCGCTGCCGCCCTACCGCGACGCGTGGCGGGCGAACATCGCTTGCGCAGTGCGCCTCGCCGAGCGATTGCAGTGCCGGACCCTCAACGCCCTCTGCGGCAACCAGGATGATCCGCTGGAGATCCTCATCGAGCACTATGCAGACCGGATCGGCCACGTCCAGATCGCCGATGCCCCCGGACGCATCGAACCCGGCACCGGTACGCTCGACCTCATCGAGCCGCTCAGGCTGTTGACGCGGCTGGGTCATGACGGCTGGGTCGGGCTCGAGTACACGCCCGGGTCGGATGCACATGCCAGCCTGCGTCGCACGATGGAACGGCTGGGGGCCTGCCAGGAGACGCCGCAGCGTGCCTGAAGCGAGTCGGATCGCCGACGACATGGGCTCCGCTGATCATGCCTTCGAGGAACTCGAACGGCCACGGCCGCTGCCTCAGCGCGTCGCCGACCAGGTCCTCAAGAAGATCCTCAGCGAAGGGCTGCAGCCGGGGGAACAACTGCCCTCTGAACGCGAGCTGGCGGCACAGTTCGCTGTTTCACGTACGGTCATCCGTGAAGGTATCCGCTCGTTGGCGGGAAAGGGCGTCGTGGAGGTCGGCGCCGGTCGAGGTATCCGGGTCGCCCAGGTCGATATGTCCGCGGTCCAGGAGTCGATCGGGCTTTTCCTGCACAGCCGACCGGCCTCCAGCTACCGCCATCTCCACGAGGTGTTGGCCACCCTCGAGATCGAGGCGGCCGGGCTGGCCGCCCAGCGCCGCGAGGACGCTGACCTGGCGTTGCTGGAGGCCGAAGTCACGGAGATGGAATGCGCGACCGCCGACGCGGATGCGGCGTCCACGGAGGACCTGCAGTTCCACCGCGAACTCGCGAGGTGTACCAACAACGAGTTCTTCCTGGTGGCCCTGGATGCACTGGTCACGCCGCTGATGCAGGTTCGACGCTCGACCTTCGGGCCAGGCGGCAGGATCCAGGCGGCCCTGGCTGAGCACAAGGTCATCCTCGACCGGGTCGAGGCCAGCGATGCCGACGGCGCTCGAGAGGCCATGCGCGCGCACCTCCGCGGGATCGAAGCCACCTGGGAGTGGATGGTGGCCGCCGGAGCCGAGGGCTGATCGATCATGACGACAGAACCGCTCATCCTCGCCATCGACCAGGGAACCACCAACACCAAGGCCATGCTTGTCGGTCGTGATGGCGTGGTGGCCGGAACGGCGTCGCGACCCATGGAGGTCGAGTACCCCCGGCGAGGCTGGGTCCAGCAGGATGCCCGGGCACTGTGGGTGACGGTCCGTGAGTGCATCGATGAGGTGCTCGAGCGGGTCGGGACCCCTGCCCTCTCGGCCATCGCCATCTCCAATCAGCGCGAATCCGGCGTGGCCTGGGACCGTGCCACGGGTGGGCCCATCGGACCGGTCGTGTCATGGCAATGCCGTCGTTCGGCCGACCTGTGCCAGGACCTGCGCGAGGCGGGCAAGGGTGAGGAGATCCTGGCCCGGACGGGTCTGCCGCTGGACCCCGGGTTCACCGCCGGCAAGTGGCGCTGGCTCATCGACCACGCGCCCGATGGCCGCTCCCGAGCGGAGGCGGGCGAGGTCTGCCTGGGCACGGTCGATAGCTGGCTGTTGTGGAATCTGACCGGCGGGACGGAACATCGCGTGGACGTCAGCAATGCTTCGCGCACCCAGCTGATGGACCTGGCCACGACGATGTGGGACCCCTGGCTGGCGGGCGAGTTCGGGGTGCCCGGGGCTGCCTTGCCGAGCATCCATCCCTCGAGCAGCATATTCGGGCGCACCAGCGCGATCGGACTCCTGCCGGCCGGGGTCCCTATCGGGGCCCTGGTGGGTGACTCCCACGCGGCCCTCTTCGGACACGCCGGGTTCGAAGCAGGCTCGATCAAGGCAACGTACGGCACGGGCAGTTCCCTGATGATGGCGACGCCTCGTCGGCTCAGCTCCGAGCGTGGCATCACCTCCACTGTGGCGTGGGGGTTGGACGAGACGGTGTATGCCCTGGAAGGCAACATCTATGTCACCGGTGCTGCCGTGCAATGGGTGGCCGAATTCGCCGGCTTGGAGGGACCTGGTGCGGTGGCCGAGCTGGCGGCAGCCAACGCCGAGACGGAGGGGGTCTATCTGGTGCCCGCTTTCGTGGGCCTGGGCGCACCCCACTGGGACGATCAGGCGCGCGGACTCGTGAGTGGCCTGACACGAGGTTCGACCCTGGGTCAGCTGGCGCGAGCGGCCATCGACTCGATCGCCTACCAGGTTCGCGACGTGTTCGAACTCCTGGCCGCCGTCAGCGGCCAGGAGCCCAGCCTGCTGATGGCCGACGGCGGAGTGACGCGCAACGATCAGCTGATGCAGTTCCAGGCCGACATCCTGGGGGTTCCCGTGCAACGAAACGACACTGCGGAGCTGTCCGCGATGGGCGCGGCGTACCTCGCCGGACTAGCCACCGGTCTGTGGTCAGGGACACGGGAGATCGCCGAGTTGCCACGCTCGGTCGCCCGGTTCGAGCCAGGCATGGGCATCGACGAGCAGACCAGGCGCTACGGCGGCTGGCAGGACGCTGTGGCCAGGACCGTGCTCCGCCCCGGCTGATCAGGCGTCGTGAGCGCGCCAGGGACGGCGCGCTCGGCCCGTAGGGGATTTGGTGCCTTGACGGATGGAAGCCACCATGGCTATGCTCGTACTGTATATACGCATGTGAATAGCTATTCACTCACGTGCAGGAGGAGGAGCCGCCGGTGGGAGACGCCATCGCCGCGCGAGCAGAAGAGCTGAGGCGTCGCGCCAACGAGGCACGCCGGCGCGACCTCCAGATGGTTCATGGCGCCGGAATGGGCCATCTCGGCAGCGAGTTCTCAGCGATGGACATCCTCGTCGCGCTGTACTTCGGAGACGTGCTGCGGTATGACCCTGCCCAGCCAGATGACCCCGAGCGCGACCGCTTCATCCTCAGCAAGGGCCACTCCGCGGCTGCTCTCTACACGACGCTCGGCATGGCCGGCTACTTCGACCTCGAAGAGCTCGACACCTGGCTCGCCCCGCTGTCGCGTCTCAATGGCCATCCTGACCGAACCAAGCTGCCCGGTGTCGAGACGAACACCGGCCCCCTCGGTCACGGCTTTCCAGTCGCCGTGGGCATCGCACTGAGCGGCAAGCTGGATGCCGCGGACCGGCGCACCTACGTGCTGACCGGCGACGGCGAGCTCCAGGAGGGCTCGATGTGGGAGGCCGCCATGTCGGCCGGCCACTTCGGGTTGGACAAGCTGGTGTGCATCGTCGACCGCAACCGGCTGCAGCAGGGCGACCGCACGGAGCTGACGATGGCTCTCGATCCCCTCCCCGACAAGTTCCGCTCCTTCGGCTGGGCAGTGCGGGAAACGGACGGCAACGACCCGGCAACCCTGCTCGAGACGTTCGAGGCCGTCCCCTTCGAGACCGGCAAACCCAGCTGTGTCATCGCGAACACCATCAAGGGTCGGGGTGTCTCGTTCATCGAGGACGACAAGGCCTGGCACCACCGCGTCCCCACCGATGCTGAGTATGTGCAAGCCATGGCGGAACTGGAGGCTGCCCGATGAGCGGGACCGACCAGGTCCGACTCTTCGACTGCCGGGATGCCTACGTGGAAACGCTCATCGACCTGGCCCACTCGGATCCCCGCGTGGTGGCCGTGTGCAACGACTCCGTTGGCTCGACCAAGATCTCCAAGCTGATGTCGGTACTGCCAGACCGTGTCGTCAACGTCGGCATCGCCGAGCAGAACATGGTCGGGATCGGAGCCGGACTGGCCAACGGCGGCAAGATTCCGTTCGTCTCGGGCGCCTCGCCCTTCCTGACAGCGCGGGCTCTCGAACAGATCAAGGTCGACGCGGCCTACTCGAGGGCCAATGTCAAGCTGGTGGGGGTCAGTAGCGGCGTGGCCTACGGTGAGCTTGGGCCGACCCACCATTCGATCGAGGACATCGCCTGGACCCGGGCCATCGACGGTCTCACTGTCATCGTTCCCGCCGACCTGGTCGAGACCGCGGCTGCCGTCCGCGCTGCCCATGCGACCGACGGCCCGTTCTTCATCCGCACCAGCCGTATGGGTGTCCCCATCGTCCATCCCCACGACTACGAGTTCCGCATCGGCAAGGCGGCGTTGCTTCGAGATGGCGGGGACGTCACCATCATCGCCAACGGCGTGATGGTGAGCCGGGCGCTGGAGGCCGCCAGCCAGCTTGCCGGCGACGGCATCGAGGCGCGGGTCCTGAACATGGCCACGGCCTCACCCATCGATCGCGACGCCATCATCGCGGCGGCCACCGAGACCGGGGCCATCGTCACGGCCGAGGAACATGTCGTCACCGGTGGCCTCGGTGGTGCCGTAGCCGAGGTGGTCGTCCAGGCACGACCCGTCCCCATGCGGATCCTGGGTTTCCCCGGCTTCTGCCCCACCGGCTCGGCGACATTCCTGCTGCGATATTTCGGCCTGACGGGCGACGGGATCGCCGCGGCGGCGCGCGAGGTCATCGCCTGAGATGGCTCGCTCCGACGAGCTCCGGTTGATGACCCGTGTCGCGCGGCTGTACTACGAGTCAGGCCTCAAGCAGCCGCGCATCGCGGCCAGGTTGCGCCTCTCCCAGCCCAAGGTCTCTCGCCTCCTCAAGCAGGCCCAGGCGGAGGGCATCGTGCGCATCTCCGTACGTCCGCCCAGTGGCGCCAATCCGGAGTTGGAGGAACGGCTCGAGACGCGCTTCGGCCTCAAGGAGGTCGAGGTCGTGGATATCTCCCGCGATGACGACGCAGCTGCGGTCCGTGAGCTGGGTTCGGCGGCCGCGTACCACCTGGAGTCGACCGTTCGGTCGGGCGACGTCATCGGCGTCTCATCGTGGAGCGCCACGTTGCTGGCGATGGTCGAATCGATGCATCCGATGAGTGGCATCGCTGACACGCGGGTCGTCCAGATCCTGGGCGGCGGCGGCGATCCGGCGGCCGAGGGCCACGCCACGCACCTCGTCCGGCGATTGGCCTACCTGCTTCACGGCGAGGGCACGTTCCTCCCCGCGCCCAGCAGTGTCGGTTCCAAAGGCGCCCGTGACGTGCTCATCGGCGATCCGTTCGTGCAACGTGCCATGTCGCTGTTCGACCAGCTCGACGTGGCGCTGGTGGGTATCGGTGGCCGGCAGCCATCGGGTTTGCTGGCGAGCAGCGGCAACGTCTTCTCGGCGGAGGAGCTGGAGGCCGTGCTGGCAGCCGGTGGCGTGGGTGACATCGGCCTGCGCTACCTGTGCGCCGACGGTCGCGCCGTCAAGTCTTCCCTCGACGACCGCGTCATCGGCATCGAGCTGGAGCAACTCAAGCGCGTACCACGCGCCATCGGCGTGGCGGGCGGACCCGGCAAGACCGAGGCCATCGGGGCGGCCCTCCGGGGAAGCTGGATCAACAGCCTGATCACCGACCGTGCGACCGCGGAACGCCTCCTTGACGGGCCGGCCGTGGATGAGCCCACCGAGCAGCCAGCTCAAGTGGGGGCGGATGTGGCATGAGGACTCGTATCGGCCGCGGCGGCGCGATCGCCATCGCCGTGGTCACCATCTTCGTGGTCTTCTCCGCGCTGTTCGGATTCACCGTGGTCTCGACGGAGCAAGAGGCCGCGTTGACGGTGGAGTTCGACCCGGCGGTCTACGTGGACCAGAACTGGGAGACCGTCCAGACCGCCATCAAGGACCAGGCAGTGCCACTCGCGGATGTCCTCAACGCGATCGAACCCGATGCCACCGGCAAGGCTTCCACCGAGGCGCTCACCCCGGTCGCCGAACAGTTCGGGCGCATCACCACCGGCGGCGCCCAGGTCTACAGCGTGTCCGGCAGCGGCGTGATCAGCGATGTCGATACCGAGACCAGCAAGGGCTCCCTGGGTATCGATGTCGACGGCTACGACGGCCCCATCAAGGTCAGGATGTGGGTCGGTCCGCGGATCCCCAGCGATGAGTCATCGGTGCGTGACGCCACCGGCTTCATCGAGTTCGGCGACTTCCGGGAGCAGACCGAATTCGGGAAGGTTGCGGCTGAGATCAACAAGCGCATCGTGGCCGAGCTCGAGTCGCTCGATACCGACGGGCTCGTGGGCAAGACCGTCGAGTTCACCGGCGCGTTCACGATCCGCACCTTCAATCAGCCCAGTATCGACGTGAGCGAGATCATCCTCGTGCCGGTCGAGGTCACCACTCCGTGAGCGCCATCGTCGCCGAGCCTGCTGCTGTGTCGGCGCGCACGGCCATGCGCGCCGAGCACATCACCAAGGTCTTCCCCGGCACCACGGCACTCGATGATGTCACGTTCGATGTGCAGGAGGCGCGGGTCAACGTCCTGGTGGGCGAGAATGGCGCGGGCAAATCCACCCTGATGAAGATCATCGCCGGTGTGGAGCAGCCCACCGACGGGCGATTGCTCATCGATGGCTCGCCGGTCGGCCTGCCCAGCGTCAGCGTGGCCGCGCAGCATGGGATCGGCATCATCTTCCAGGAGCTCAACCTGTGCACCAATCTGACGGTGCTGGACAACCTCTTCCTGGCACAGGAGCGAACCCGGGCCGGCAGGATCGATCGGGCCGCCGAACGCAAGATCGCCATCGAGTTGCTGGAGCGCCTGGGCCAGGACATCGACCCTGACGCGCTCGTGGCCAACCTGCGGGTGGGCCAGCAACAGATCGTGGAGATCGCCAAGGCCCTGACGCGTGACGTCCGCGTGTTGATCATGGACGAGCCCACCTCCGCGCTGAGTCAGACCGAGGTGCACGGCCTCTTCCGGATCATCGAGGACCTCAAGTCCAGGGGCGTGTCCATCGTCTACATCTCGCACAAGTTGGAAGAACTACTCCAGATCGGCGATCACATCACGGTGCTGCGAGACGGCCGCATCGTGGCCAATGCAGAAGCAGCCGACATCGATGTGTCCTGGATCATCGAACAGATGGTGGGCCGCTCCCCGGCCTCGCTCTACAGTCGGCGCGAGCACGAGCGAGGAGAGGTCCTGCTCCGGGTCAAGGACGCGACACTACCCCGACTCGGAGGCGGCTACCTGGTCGACCACATCTCCCTGGAACTGCACGCGGGCGAGATCCTCGGCTTCTACGGCTTGATGGGGGCGGGTCGTTCCGAGCTCATGGAGGTGCTCGCGGGTGTGCGGCCCGATGCCAGCGGCGAGATCATGCTCGGAGACACCCAGCTGGGGAACGCTTCGGTGGCAGACCGCATCGATGCCGGCATCGTGCTGGTGCCGGAGGATCGCAAGACCGATGGCCTGATCCCGGCTCTCTCGGTCGCCCACAACATGGTGCTGGCCAGCCTCGACAAGTACCTCAACGGCTTCTTCCTCTCGCGGGCACGGGAACGGACCGCGGTCGAGGGCATGATCAAAGACCTGAGTGTCCGCGTGGCCGACCCGGCCAACAACATCGATTCACTCAGCGGCGGCAACCAGCAGAAGGTCGTCGTGGCCAAGGGTCTCCTGACCGAACCTCGCGTCCTGATCCTCGATGAGCCCACGCGCGGGATCGACGTCGGTGCCAAGTCGGAGATCTTCGAGATCATGAGCCGCCTGGCCAGCGAGGGCTACGGGATCCTCTTCGTGTCCTCGGAGCTCAAGGAGGTGCTGGCCATGTCCGACCGGATCCTGGTGCTCTCGAGGGGCGCCGTCGTGGCCGAGTTCGAAGGCGATGGGGCGAGCGAGGAGGACCTCGTCAACGCGTCCGCCATCGGGCATCGGGATGCCACAGCAGCCGCCACCAGCGGGACCCTAGCGACCGAGGTGCCGCGATGACCGCCGGCCGGCAGACCATGTCCCGGAGCATGACTCGCACCGAGTTCGCGCAGTTCCTGCTCCGCGGTCGCGCCCTCATCGCACTCATCGTCATCGCCGCGATCTTCGCGTTCGCGGAGGACGCCTTCCTCACCTCCGCGAACCTGGAGATCCTGGTCAAGCAGACCGCTCTGAACGCCATCCTCGGCATCGGCATGACCTTCGTCATCCTCACCGGCGGCATCGACCTCTCGGTCGGCTCCATCGTCGGCCTGACCGGGATGGTCGCGGGGTTGCTCATCAACCAGGGGCTGGAGCTCAGCTTCATGGCCCAGGTGGTCTATCCGCATACCTGGATGGTGCTGGTCATCTCGCTGGCGGCCGGCATGCTGCTCGGCGCGGTCAACGGCTTCATCATCACGCGCTTCAACGTCGCTCCATTCATCGCCACGTTGGGCATGTTGATGGTGGCTCGTGGCCTGGCCGGCCTCATCAACAACGGCAACACCTTTCCCAACCTCATCGGCAAGGAGGAGCTCGGTAACACCGGGTTCCGCGAGCTTGGGACCGGTGAGCTCGCGGGGCTGGTGCCGTGGGCCATCGTGATCATGGTGGCCTTCACGGCCGTGGCCTGGTTCGTGACGACCCGAACCCCGTTCGGGCGGGCGGTCTACGCCGTGGGTGGCAACGAGCGCTCCGCGGAGCTGTCGGGCGTGCGGGTCAACCGCACCAAGATGATCGTGTACATGATCAGCGGCGTCTGTGCGGCCACGGTCGGCCTGATCATCTCCTCACAGCTGGTTGCTGCACACCCGGCCAGCGGCACCTTCTTCGAGCTCAATGCCATCGCCGCCGTCGTGCTCGGCGGCACCTCGCTGATGGGCGGACGAGGCAGCGTCATCGGCACGCTCATCGGCGCCTTCGTCATCGGCACGCTCAACAACGGACTCGTGCTGATGGGCATCTCGTCGTTCCTGCAGCAGGTCATCACCGGTGCCGTGATCGTCTTCGCGCTCATCGTCGACCAACTCCAGCAACGCGCCGAGCGGCGCCTGGCCCTGCAGCAGCAGGTGGCGCAGATCGACGCCCCATGACCGTCTCCTACGTGGACCGACACTCGACCAGAACCTGAAAGGAGGAGCACCAGGGACAACGCCAAGGCTTCCGAGGAATAGGCCGTCCGCGCGGAATGTTGACGCGCCGGAGGCGAAGAGATATGGAGGAACAAGATGTTCAGGAAGACCATCGGCCTGCGTGCCGCCATGATCGTTGGGACGACCGTCGCGCTGACCGCGTCCCAGGGCCTCATGGCCGTCGCACAGGACCAGTCACCCGCGGCTTCAGACGCCGCGATGACCGACAAGGGCATGATCTGCGTGATCGTGCCGCCGGTCGAGAACCCCTTCTTCGGCGCGATGCAGCAGATCGCCGCTGACAAGGCCGAAGAGCTGGGATACACGACCAGCAGCCTCGTCCACGACGACGACGCCAACAAGCAGCTGGAGCTCATGGAGAGCTGCACCGCCCAGGGGGCCAAGGCCATCATCCTGGACAACGCCGGGGCCGACGCTACCGTGGCCGCCGTGCAGGAGGCTGCCGACGCCGGCGTGCCCAGCTTCCTGGTCGACCGCGAGATCACGCAGGAGGGCGTGGCCGCAGCGCAGATCGTGTCGAACAATTACCAGGGTGCCACCATCCTGGCCGAGGAGTTCGCCACCTTGATGGGCGAGGATGGCACCTACATCGAGCTGACGGGCAAGGACACGGACACCAACGCCCACGTCCGCTCACAGGGCTACCACGATGTCCTCGATACCATCGATGGTATGGAGATGGTCGCTCAGGAGACCGCCAACTGGAGCCAGACCGAGGGCTTTGACGTTGCCGAGACGCTGCTCCAGCAGTATCCGGACGTCAAGGGCATCATCGCCGGCAACGACACCATGGCGCTCGGCGCCCAGGCTGCCGTCGAAGCGGCCGGTAAGCCGGACATCATCGTCGTCGGCTTCGACGGCAGTGATGACGCCATCATCTCCATCAACCAGGGAGCCCTCAAGGCCACGTCGCTCCAGCCGGTCGCCGAGATGGCCAACCAGGCCGCCATCCAGGCGGACGCCTACCTGACCAACGGGTCCACCGGCCAGCCGGAGAAGCAGTCCATCGATATGGTGCTGCTCACCCCGGACAACGCCTGTGACTACTTCGAGTTCGCACCGGTCGATACCGGCTCGAGCCAA
The DNA here is from genome assembly GCA_963764785.1 of uncultured Chloroflexia bacterium. GTDB lineage: Bacteria > Chloroflexota > Limnocylindria > Limnocylindrales > CSP1-4 > JAFMJV01. The sequence continues at coordinate 117,730 of CAVXTU010000002.1, forward strand.
GACTGCCAGTAGCCGATCGCTGAACAGACCAGGGCCGCGTCTGCCGCTCCCCGAGAGCGGCGACGCGGCCTTTCACATCGAACACCGACGCGAAGGAGGCGGCATGGCAAGGGCCACACTGGGAGTGATCATCGGCAACCGGGAGTTCTTCCCGGACGCCCTTGTGACCGAGGCGCGAGCAGACGTCATCGCGCTCTTCGAGGAGATGGACCTCGAGGCGGTCATGGTCGACGCCGCCGCCACCAAGCTCGGTGGTGTGGAGACCCGGACCGAAGCCAAGATCTGTGCCGAGCTGTTCGATTCCCGCCGCGCCGACATCGAAGGCGTGGTGGTGGTGCTCCCCAACTTCGGCGACGAGAAGGGCGTCGCAGACACGATGCGGCTGTCCCGGCTGGACGTGCCCATCCTCATCCAGGCGTACCCTGACGACGTCACGGCATTCACGCTCGATCGGCGCCGGGATGCCTTCTGCGGCAAGATCTCGGTGGCCAGCGACCTTCGCCAGTACGGCCTCAAGTACTCACTGACCGAACGCCACACCGTTCCGGTTCGCTCCGAGGAGTTCCGGGCCGACCTGGACCGGTTCGTCCGTGCCACCAAAGTCGCGAACGGCATGAAGAACGCGCGCCTCGGCGCCATCGGGACGAGGCCAGACGCGTTCAAGACCGTTCGGTTCAGCGAGAAACTGCTGGAGGCGAGCGGCATCAGCGTCAGCGTCGTGGACTTCAGCGAGGTCTTCTACAAGGCGCGCCAGCTCGAGGACGACCAGGCCAGCGTCACGAGCAAGCTCGATGAGATTAGGGCCTACATGGCCCATCCCACGGTCCCGCCCGATCGCCTCGTGCGGATGGCCAAGCTGGGCGTCGTCATCGACGACTGGATGGCGGCCGAGGATCTCGACGCCACCGCCATCCAGTGCTGGTCATCGCTCCAGGACAACTTCGGAGTCAACGTCTGCACGTTGATGAGCATCATGAGCAACAAGATGATGCCCAGCGCCTGCGAGACCGACGTCACCGGCCTGGCCTCGATGTATGCCCTGCAGCTGGCAGCCGAGGAGCCGGCCGCGATCGTGGACCTGAACAACAACTACGGCGACGACCCCGACAAGTGCGTGCTGTTCCACTGTGGCAACTGGCCGTTGAACTTCTATCCCGAGGGCCAGGCGGAGATGCAGATCGCCGAGGTCCTGGGGACGACCCTCGGAAACGAGAACGTCTTCGGAGCGATCAACGGCCGTGCACCGGCCGCTCCCCTGACCATCGCGCGTATCAGCACCGACGACATCAACGGAGCCTGCAAGGCCTACGTGGCCGAAGGCCAGTTCCTCGATGACCCACTGGACACGTTCGGATCACGAGCCGTCGTCGAGATCCCCAATTTCCAGTCACTGCTCAAGCACATCTGCACGGTGGGCTTCGAGCATCACAGCGCCATGAGCCCATCACATACCGCTGACGCGGTAGCCGAGGGGCTGGGCAACTACCTGGGATGGGACGTCTTGCGGCACATATAGAGCCGGGATCAGCCGATGGTGCGTTGGTAGGGGAGCCAGGATTCGAACCTGGAACCAGCCGGATATAAGCCGACCGCTCTAACCGTTGAGCTACTCCCCCGGGATGCCCACCAAAGATGCGCTGCGCACGATGCTAGCACCGCAGCAGCCGTTTCCTACGGCTCGAAGTCGCGAGCGCCGGCATGCAAGGCCACACTGGCGAACTCCTCGACCGCCTCCATCCCGCGGGTTCCATGCAGCTTGGCCTCATAGATGCGGTCCCCTGCCACCACGATGACGAAGTGATCGCTGGCCTCGGGCCCACCGAGGAGCGCACCGGGCAACCGGCCCGCAGCTCCCTGTGGACCGATGCCGACGCGATGCCACTCCACCGATTCGGTCGCCACGCCCGGCGGTCCGTCCGGGACGCTGCTGCGGACCCGGCTGGCGACCCACAGTTGACCCGTCCGCGCGATGAGCAGGCAGGCCGTACCGTGCTCCTGGTCAAAGACCGGAAGCACGGCCAGTTCGTCGTCAGCACCGATGGCGTCGATGGTGGCCTCGATCGGGACTAACGCGACCGACTCGTCGAGGTCAGCCAGCTTCATGGCCCTTCACCCCTGGGAGGGCCGACGGGACCAAGCGTCATCAGGGCACGGGCGACCGAGGGGACACGTTCCTGACCGACCTTGTCGCGCAACTCGACGAGGACCTGGTGGAGATGAGCCGCCACCGAGGGCATGGAGCCACAGGCTGCACTGATCTCCTTGACGGAAAGGTCGAGGAAAGCCTCCCAGTCGGGAGCCGGGATGAAGACCGAGCGGTCGGCCTCGGTCACCACCTTGGGCGCCTGGATCGTACGTGTCTGCAGATGGCGCAGCAGTTCGGCCAACCGGTCGATGACCTGATTCGCGGTGGTGGGATCGTTGAGGCTCGGCGAAAGCGCACGAAGGGCCACATCGACCAGCTGTCGAAAGCCGAACTCCGGATCATGGCTCATGGTGCGCTCAGCGCCCAGACGGATGACGCCGTCGATGCCGGCCGTGTCAGTGGTGATGGACCGGGCTTTCCCGTCGGGTATGCGTAGCAGCGCCATCCCGGGGATCAGGAAGTGGCCGTTGCCGACTTCCATCGCGACATCGTGGCCTTCCCGTTCGGCAAGCCGAAGGAGCGCGCGGTGATCGATGGCCTGGACGTACCCAGAGCCGTGCACCCACGCCACCACGGAATCATCGTCGCTGCGACTGGCGGGAGCCGCTGCCTCGTCGTTTGGTCGGGTGCCGTCGGGAGCAGAGCCGGAGTCAGCGTCTTCTTCGACGGCCCGATAGCGAGCGTTGATGACCGCGCGTGTCTCCTGCGTGATCGCCGCCATGACGCTGGTCGGTCGGATGGCGTGGGCCATGTGGTCGAGGTAGGCGACGAAGGCCAGGATCGCGGCCAGGACCAGGCCGATGGCGCCGAGCACGCCCAGCTGCGGAACGCTGCTGGGCGTGATGCTTGAGAGCAATAGCAGCGAGAACACGAAGGTGGCCACGAACAGGCCCAGGACCGACTGGTTGAAGCGATCCCGAAGAAAGGCACGCACCACACGCGGCGAGAGCTGCGTGCTGGCCATCTGCAGCACCAACATGGTCACGCTGAAGACGAGGGCCGTGAAGCTGATCATGGCGCCGGATATGCTGGTCAGGACGGCCCGTGCGCTGTCGGTATCGATACTGAGGGGCAGGCCAAGCGCATCGAACTGCCGATCGATCCAGATGATGACGACGGCGGCGATGGTGGCGAGCGATGCGGCAACCGAGGGCACGACCCACAGCTGGACACGCAGAAGCTCGGGCAGGACACCGAACGCGGCTCGCATCCGGCAAGGATAGTCGGCACACTTGTCGCCATCACGCCTGGAGCCAGCGCAAGATGGTCGGACCGCCAGCATGGTGGATGGGTACGGTTCCAGCCAGTCCCGCAGTGATCAAGGAGTCAGCATGAGCACCTACCCCGATTTTCGACTCGACGGCCAGGTCGCCCTCGTCACCGGAGCCGCCCGCGGACTTGGTCGCAGCACCGCTCTCGCGCTCGCCAACGCTGGGGCTGACGTGGTCCTCGGCCTGCGCGATGCTGCCGATGCCGGAGATCTGGCCGCGGAGATCGAAGCCATGGGACGCCGCGCCATGCGGGTCCAGCTCGATGTCCTGGACCTTGCCCAGATCGAGCCGGCCGTTGCCGCCGTGGTCGCCGAGATGGGCCGTATCGACATCCTCGTCAACAACGCCGGCCTGGGACCTGAGAATCTCGCCGAGGATGTCAACGAGCCCGACTACGACCTCACCTTCGACACGAACGTCAAGGGCCTCTTCTTCACCACCCAGGCGGTCGGCAAGGTGATGATCAGCCAGGGTGCGGGCAAGATCGTGAACCTGAGCTCGCAAGCTGGCTTCATCGCGCTGCCTGGCGAGGCCATCTACTGCGCGTCGAAGGCCGCGGTCTCCCACCTGACGAAGTGCCTGGCGGTCGAGTGGGGCCGCTACGGCATCAACGTCAACGCCGTGGCGCCCACCTTCATCCGTACCCCGGGCACGGCCGACGCGCTCTCGGACCCCGAGTTCGCGGCCGATGTCCAAGAGCGCATCGCCGGCCTGCACCGCGTGGGCGAGCCCGTGGATGTGGCCGGCGCCATCGTCTATCTGGCCTCACCGGCGGCTGGTCTGGTGACCGGCACCACGCTCATGGTCGACGGCGGCTGGACGGCACGGTAGGTCGAGGCCGCTACGGCAGCAGCGGGCGCAGCACCTCGAAGAGGATCACCAGCGCCAGGTAGACGATGGGCACGCTGGCGAAGAAGCCCAACACCCCGGCCCAGGGGGATCGACGCTTCTCACCAGGTACACCAGTAGGCAGCTCGACCCACAGGTAGGTGAACAAGCTGCCGCTCACGACGACGACCGCGACATAGATGACCGGGCCCAGGCTGAGCATGAAGTCCGGCAGGATGCCATCGCTGGTCAGCCCATCGACGATCAGCAGCAGGATGCCACCGATGAAGGCGACCGCGACGTTGGCCAGCACCGCACGCACGACGGGTGGTGGCGCATTGCGGGCCTGGCGCCACCGGATCTCCCACTCCGAGCGGTGGCGGACCTGGCGGTCCGGTACGGGGGGAGGCCGCTCCGGCTCGGCGTCGGTCACCCCTCCTCCGGCGGCTCGAGCGGGCCGCTGATGACCGTGAGCGAGGGGCGCCTGGGCAGGGTCTGGGGCGTGTGAGCCGCCAGCTCGGCCACGCGCTCCAGGAATCGATCCAGCTCACTCTCCCGGTTCCAGGCACCGACGCTGGCGCGGATGAGGTCGGCCTCGATCGCCGCCTCGACGATGGCGAAGACGCTGCGTGAAAGCTCGTCGGCCGCGGTCTCGGCATCCCAATCGCTGATGCGGAATGCGGCGACCGCGCCGTGAGCGACAGGATCAGCGACCAGCTCGACGCCGTCGATGGCGACCAGGCCTTCATACAGCCGGTCGGCCAGCTCCTCGGTCCGGGCCAGGGCCCACGGCAACTCCACGTACATCAGCAGCCAGCCGACGCTCCGAGCCAGCGCCAGGAGCGCTCCCCTCGCAAAGGGCGCGATACCTGAGCGCAGCTGGCCTGGCAGCCGGTCGCCCATCTCTGCGGCCAGCCACGCGACGGCCACGGCGTCCGGTCCAAGCAACCAGCGGTCGACATCGGCGACCATCGCGTCCGCGTGCAGCTCATCGGCGCTGAAGTCCGTGGCACCTACGCTGAGCGTGGCATCCACGAGCAGCCGGGCCCCCGTCCCACGCGCCGCCTCGGCGATGGCGACGACATCGGCTCGGCGGCCGTTGGGATCGACGTGGGCGACGACGACCAGCGCGACATCGTCCAACGCGGCGGGCAGGGCCGAGTGCGTGTCGATGGTGGCACCCAGTGCCTCAGCGGAGGCACGCACCGCAGCGACCACGGTCGGTTCGATGGCCCCCAGGAGGAGCACGTGCGGATCCGACACCTTGGTCGCGGCCAGCACCTCGAGGGCGATGGCGCCAGCCCCCTGTGCCGCGCCGTGGGTGAGCACCAAGCGTTCTGGCGAGGTACGCAGGGCGGCCGCGGTGACGGCACGGGCCTCCTTCTCCCGCTGATCAAGATCTTCGCCACGGTCAGGCCCGACGCGACCCACTCGCAGCTCCATGTCATCCGACTCGTGGACGGCGGCCATCGCCTCCGCCGGGATCGGCCCAGCCAGGTGGTTGGCGAGGTAGATGCCAGCCCCGGTCGCGGTCAGGACGTCGCGCAAGTTCCGCACGCGGTCGAAGCTGGGCGGGCCGCCGATCACCACGGCCACGGACCTGCTGGCATGACCTCATCATCGCTCATGTCGTGGTCCCACTGGTGAGGACGCCGTAGCGCCCGGCGACCTGTAGCCGGTCGTGGATCGCGGCCACCGTGCTCAGGCGGTCGACCTCGGCCGGTTGCTTGTCAGTGCGGATCCGGACGATGCGCGGAAAGCGCAGGGCATAGCCCGAGGCATGACGCGAGGAGGCATGCACGATGTCGAACGCGATCTCGACCACGATCCGTGGCTCGACGACGCGGTAGCGACCATGCTGGCTGATGGTGTGCGACTCGAACCAGCGCGTCATCTCCGCGATCTCGATATCGGTGAGCCCGCTGTAGGCCTTGCCGATGGTGACCAGCTTGCCTTCCGGCGCGTCGGGCCGATCGTCGATCACGGCGAAGGTGTAGTCGCTCAGTACCCCATGGCGCCGACCATGGCCCACCTCCACCCCGACCACCACGCAGTCAAGAGTGGTCAGCGCCTTCTTGAGCTTCAACCAGGCGTAGCCACGGCGTCCGGGCGCATAGATCGAATCGGGATCCTTGAGCATGAGCCCCTCGTTACCCCGTTCCTGCGCGGCTTCGAAGATGCGTTCCAGCTCCGTGGCATCAGCCGCGTCCACGAGCGCCGCCAGCCCGAACCCCGGCGTCGCGTCGAGGTGGAGCGACTCCAGGTGGCGGCGACGCTCCCGCAGGGGCCGCCGCAGCAGCGGCTCGATCGACTCCTTCGCCGAGGCCAAGCGCCAGGACATCGAAACCCACGTAGATGACCGGCACATCTGCCTGGATCGCCTCGGAGGGAGTCTTTCGTCCCAGTCGCGATTGGAGCTTCAGGAAGGGCAGTACTGCGCCGTCCCGATAGGCCAGGATCTCACCGTCGAGGATGCCATCCCAACCCAGCTCGGCCGCGGCTCGGCCGATCTCGGGGAACTGCCCGGTCACATCGTTGAGGTCACGACTGAAGAGACGAACCTCTCCGCCCCGTTTGTGTAGCTGGGCCCGGATACCGTCGTACTTGTCCTCGACCCAGACGGGCGGCGTCAAACGGGTGAGTACCTCGGCCTCATCGATCACGGGCGCGGCCAGCATCGACTTGAGTGGGTGGAACAGTTCGAGTTCCGCCGTGGCCAGCCGATCCTCGCGCGCCATGACGGCGGTCCGGCCGATGTCGCCGGTGAGCATGCCGGCCCACTGGACGTCGGATAGCTCACGCCCGAACGCCACGGCGATGCCCTTCTCGAGGTGGCCTTCACGCAGGCCGATGCGTAGCTCGCCCGACAGGATGGCCGAGATGTACCGTGCACTCAGCGGCTCGGCCCGCCTGATCAGGCCAGCGAAGGCAGCCGCCTTGGAGGCCCGCGTGCTCGACTCGACCAGGGCAGCGTAGCCAGCCGCGACATCACCCAACGTCAGAGGGCCTGGCCCGATGGGTCGATGGCCGACGTCGGCGAGCAGCTCACCGACCGATGTGCCCAGGTCCGACGACCGGTCGTAGGCACGGCGCATGGCATCGTCGTCCGCTCCCGCCACCTCCTGTACCGCCGCGGAGATGGCGGCCCAGCCCAGGCCCGTCCTGCGTGGGTCGTATTCAGGGAAGGCGCGTCCGCTCAGGAATCGCGAGGCGATGGGCAGGGCGTCATCCGAAAGGCCGCGCAGGTATTCCGCCACGATGGTCGTCTTCAGGGTCGTCTTGCGTGTGGCTCGAACGGCCTCGGCCGTTTCCGCCCAGCGGAGCATCGAGTCGGCCTGCGCAGTCGTCATCGGACCCATCGTAGCGAGCGCACCGAGAGCACTCCGGGCATGGACGTGTGGGTTAGATTCGCCATCCATGGTCACGGCCGATCCGCAGCGCGACGTCTGGAACCCCGAAGCCATCGAGGGCTCGGGTGTGGTGCTGCGTCGCCATCGGCTCAGCGACCTGCCCGATGTCAGGCGCTGGTATCGCGATCCGGAGTTGGCACGGTTGACTCGCTATTCATTGCGGCCCATGAACGACGACGAGATCGACCGGTTCTTCCACGGTCGCCTGATGTCGTCCGAGTCGGTGGCCTACGCCATCGAGATCCGTGAGAGCCGCCGTCTCATCGGCCTGACCACGTTCAGCAACCTGGACCCGGACAATGGCTCGGTGATGTTCCACATCACCGTCGGTGAGGCTGACGCGTGGGGGCTCGGCTATGGCACCGAGGCGGCACGGTTGATGCTGTGGCTGGCCTTCGACCGGATCGGCCTCCACCGCGTGGCCCTTTCCGTCTTTGACTTCAACGAACGCGCCATCCGCAGCTACGAAAAGGTCGGATTCAGGATCGAGGGTCGCGACCGCGAAGCCATCGTCCGCGACGGCCGGCGCTGGGACGAGTTGACCATGGGCATCCTGGCCCCGGAGTGGCGGTCGCAGCGAACGGCACGAACCGATGGGGCACGCTGAGAACGAGCGGGTGAGCCTGATCGCATCGGCCGTCCGGGACGTGCCCCTACCGCGGCGTGGGGCGGCTATGCGGTGGGCACCAGGTTCGGCGGCGCGCTCCATGAGCGCAGGGTTCGGATGTACTGCGCTCGCTCGAACGCGGCCGGATCCTGGACGCTGCCCTGGCTGGCTGAACCGCGCAACTGGGTGACAGAGCGGTAGTCGTTCTCGACCAGCCAATCGGACATCTCAGTCACGATCTCGCCGAGTCTGGCGGGACCGTGGCGCAGCACCGCAGAGGTCACCATGGCGACGTCGGCGCCGACCATCACGGCTTTCACGGCATCCGCTCCGCTGTGGACGCCTGAAGACACGGCGATGGAGACGTCGTCACCCAGCTGCGGTCGCAGGATGGCGGCCCAGCGCATCGGCAGGCGGAGCTCGGCGGGATAGCTCAGGCTCACACGAGGTACCACCGCCATCTCATCGAGGTCGATGTCGGGCTGGTAGAAGCGATTGAAGAGCACCAGCCCATCGGCACCGGCCTCCACGACGCGGCCGGCGAAGTTCGCCAGGGCCGAGTAATACGGGCTGATCTTGACGGCCACCGGCAGGGTCACCGCCGCGCGCACCGCAGCCACGAGCTCAAGGTCCTGTGCCTCGATGTCGGCCGCTGTACGTGTCGGATCGGCGCTGACGCGATAGAGGTTGAGCTCAAGGGCCGAGGCGCCGGCATCGGCCATGAGCCGGCCGTAGCGGACCCAGCTGCCCACGGTGTTCGCGTTGAGGCTGGCGATGACCGGGATGGCCACGGCGTGCCTGATCCGTTCAAGGTCGCGGAGATAGCGGTCGCCCGCGCCGATGAACGTGTCCACCTCCGGGAAGTAGTCCAGTGCCTCCGCGAACCCATCCGTCCCGGCATCGAGCGCCGCGGCAAGCTCCAGCTCCTCGTTCACGATCTCCTCCTCGAAGAGCGAGGGCATGACGATGGCGCCGGCGCCGGCATCTTCGAGTCGGCGCACGTGGGCGAGATCGCGCGTCAGCGGCGAAGCGGATGCGACGACCGGACTGCGAAGCTGCAGGCCGAGATAGCGCGTACCAAGGTCGACGGTCATGCGGGAGTCTCCTTCTCCTTGCTGCCGCCGGTGGGGCCATCGAGCGACCCCACACCAGGCTCGTGTTCCAGGTGCGGGATGCTGCGCTGGACATCGGCCAGCTGGCTGTAGTACCGCCAACGCTCGTCGGCGTCAGCCTGTGCCAGTTCCGCCAGCTCGGCAGCCCGCTCCGGATGGGTGCGCTCGAGGATGGCGAAGCGCGTCTCGGCCGAGGTGAAGTCCCTCAGGGGCATCGAGGGAGCCTTGGAGTCCAGCCGGAACGGCTGTCCTTCTCCCGCCTCGCTGGGCTGGTACCGATACAACGGCCAGAACCCCGACTTGACCGCGTCCTTCTGGTGTGCCATCGAGGTCGACATATCGATGCCGTGGGCGATGCAGGTGCTATACGCGATGACCAGCGAGGGACCCGGCCAGGCTTCTGCCTCGAGCAGGGCTTTGGTGGTTTGGACATCGTTCGCCCCGAGTGCGATCTGGGCGACGTAGACGTTGCCATAGGCCCGGGCGATGGCTCCGAGGTCCTTGCGGCCGGCGCCCTTACCGGCGGCGGCGAACTTGGCCACCGCGCCCCGCGGTGTGGCCTTGGAAGCCTGGCCGCCGGTATTGGAATAGACCTGTGTATCGAGCACGAGGATGTTGATGTCTCGTCCCGAGCTCAGTGCCTGGTCGACGCCACCGAAGCCGATGTCGTAGGCCCAGCCGTCGCCGCCCACGATCCAGACACCGTTGCGGATGAGGTCGCCGGAAAGGGAGAGCAGCCGCTGGGCTTCCGCCCGTTGCTCACCCGAGACCCCGGCGAGGGCAGCTCGCAGTCGCTCCACAGCGGCCCGCTGGCGGGCGATGGCGGTCTCGCTGTCCTGCGTGTTATCCAGGAGCTCCGAGGTAAGCTCCTCGCCGACCAGCGGGGTCAGCCTGCGGAGCAGCGCCTTGGCCTGGGCATTCTGGGCATCGAGCGCGAGTCGCATCCCCAGGCCGAATTCGGCGTTGTCCTCGAACAGGGAGTTGTTCCATGCGGGGCCGCGGCCGGCGGCGTTGGTAGCCCAGGGGGTGGTCGGCAGATTGCCGCCATAGATCGACGAGCAGCCGGTGGCATTGGCGACGATCATGCGGTCGCCGAAGAGCTGGCTGACGAGCTTTAGGTACGGGGTCTCGCCACAGCCGCTGCAGGCACCGGAGAACTCGAAGAGTGGCTGCAACACCTGCGCACCCTTGACGCTGTCATGCGGCAGGAGGCTGCGATCGAGCTCAGGGATGGCCAGGAACTCATCCCAGCGCAGGCGCTCGGCCTCGGCGTGCTCGCGATGGGGCTGCATGTTGATGGCCTTGTGCTTGACCTCGGTCTTGGACCTGGCAGGACAGACATCCACACAGACCCCACAGCCGGTGCAGTCGTCGGGCGTGACCTGGATGGTCAGCTTGTGGCCGGTCAGCTCACGCGAGCGGAAGTCCTTCGACTTGAAGCCGTTGGAGTGTGTCGCCAATTCCGCCTCGGGATAGACCTTCATCCGGATGGCGGCGTGCGGACAGACCATCGCGCACTTGCCACAGTCGATACAGATGGACTCGTCCCAGATGGGGATCTCCTGGGCGATGGCACGCTTCTCCCACTTGGTGGTGCCGCTCGCGAAGCTCCCGTCGGCCGGGAACATGCTGACGGGAAGGAGGTCACCCTGGCCCGCCATGATCCGGGCCGTGACCTGCTTGACGAAGTCCGGGGCGGTATCGGGCACCAGCGCCGGCAGCTCGACCGATGCCGGGGCCGCGCCGATGCTGACCTTGTGCAGGCGCTCCAGTGACAGGTCGATGGCAGCATCATTCCGCTGGACCACCGTCTCGCCGCGCTTGCCGTAGCTCTTGCGAACGAAGCGCTTGATGGCCGCGATGGCCTCTTCCTCGGGCAGGACGCCGGCGAGCTTGAAGAAGCACGGCTGCATGACCGTATTGATGCGGTTGCCCATGCCGACCTCGCGGGCGACGGCGAAGGCATCGATGACGTACAGTTCGATGTCCTTGTCGATGATCTGCTGCTGGACGTTGCTGGGCAGATGCTCCCACACGTCATCGGGTCCATAGTGCGAGTTGAGCAGGAACGTCGCTCCCTGCCTGGCCCGGTCCAGGACCGGCATCTTGTGGAGCAGGCCGAACTGGTGACAGGCCACGAAGTCGGCCGAGTAGACCTCGTACGTGGACTGGATCTGCTGGGGTCCGAATCGAAGATGCGAGACCGTCACCGCGCCCGACTTCTTGGAGTCATACACGAAATGGCCCTGGGCGAACAGGTCGGTACCTTCGCCGATGATCTTCACCGAAGCCTTGTTGGCGCCCACGGTGCCATCGGCGCCAAGCCCGAAGAACATCGCCTGCACCTCACCCGCTGCACGTGGCGGAACGAAGTCGCGGTCGACGGACAAGCTCAGGCCGGTGACATCGTCGGCGATGCCGACCGTGAAATGCACCTTGGGGCGATCGGCTGCGAGCTCGTCGTAGATGGCCTTGACCATCGGCGGCGTGAACTCCTTTGAGGACAGTCCGTAGCGGCCACCGATGACACGCGGCGGCTGCGGAAACGGCGGTCCGTCGGTGGCCATGGCCTCGTGGAGGGCCGCAACCGTCTGGAGGTAGAAGGGTTCGCCGACGGCTCCGGGCTCCTTGGTCCGGTCGAGGACGGCGATGGCCTTGACGGTCGAAGGCAGGGCAGAGACCAGCTCCTCGGATGGGAACGGCTGGAACAGCCGCACCTGAACGACCCCGACCTTCTCCCCAGCAGCATTCAAGGTCGCGACCGTCTCTTTCACTGGCCCCGTGCCCGAGCCCATGATCAGGATGACGCGGTCTGCATCGGGGGCGCCCGTGTAGCTGACCAAGCCCAGTTCACGCCCGGTCCGCTCGGACAGATCGGCCATGACTTCGGCCACGATGTCCTTGACCGCGAGCATGTATGGATTGGCGGCTTCGCGGCCCTGGAAGAAGACGTCCGGATTCTGGGCGGTGCCTCGGACGACCGGGTCTTCGGGCGACATGCCGCGACGCCGGAAGGCGAGCACATCCTCCTCGCGCACCAGTGCGCGCAGGTCGTCCGGCCCGAGCAGAGCGATCTTGTCGACCTCGTGCGAGGTCCGAAAGCCATCGAAGAAGTGCACGAACGGGATGCGCGACCGCAGCGTCGCGGCATGGGCGACGAGCGCGAGGTCGTGGACCTCCTGCACCGAGGCTGCTGACAGCATGGCCCAGCCACAGGAACGAGCGGCCATCACGTCGCTGTGGTCACCAAAGATCGACAGCGCATGGGTGGCGACCGTGCGAGCCGCCACGTGGATGACCGCTGGTGTCAGCTCGCCGGCGATCTTGAACATGTTCGGGATCATCAGGAGCAGGCCCTGCGACGCCGTGAAGGTGGTCGCCAGCGCACCCTTCTGGAGAGCACCATGCAGCGCACCGGCAGCGCCCGCCTCCGACTGCATCTCGACCACGTTGGGCACGAAACCCCAGAGGTTCGTCGAACCCGCCGCGGCCCAATCGTCGGCGTGCTCGGCCATGGGCGATGCCGGTGTGATCGGATAGATCGAGATGACCTCGCTCAACGGATACGCGATCCGGGCGGCCGCCTCATTGCCGTCCAGACACTCCCACGACTGGGTTGCGGCTCGAAGCTCCTCGGACTGGACGGGCACGAGACTCCCTTCAGGGGTTGGTGTCGACGCGTTCATCTCGGTTGCCACGGCCAACGCGGAAGCCATGGTCACATCGAGTGTGTCGGGTCGCGCACGCTTGCGGCAGGGCCATCCGGCCCCGTTGCGACGGGAGAGCCGTCATGTTCCGGACTCGGTCCGTGGCGTCAACCTTGGCCCGATCTCAGACTATGGTTCGTGGCGACACCACTTTTGACGGCGTGTCCAACGTGCTCCGCGCATCGCGGGTAGGCTTGAGGCTCCTAGGAGGGATCCATGCAACGAAACCTGTGGCGGGCGCTGCTGCTCGCGATGACCGTGTTGTTGGTCGGCGCCGTGCCGGCCATGGCCCAGTCCGACGATGATGGCCTGTCGCTCCAGACCGAGAGCGGCAGTGTCCTGGTGGGCCTCAGTGAGGACGTCTCGGTACCAGCCGGCCAGTCGGCCGATGCCGTCTTCGTCGTCAATGGCACCGCCCAGATCGATGGCTCAGTGGCTTCGCTCGTCGCCCTGAACTCCGATGTCGTGGTCACTGGAACGGGCGCTTCGATCGACGACGTGTTCACTGCCGGGGGCTCACTGACCCTCGAAAGCGGCGCCACGATCGGGAACCTTACGTACGCCGATACGGACATCAGCGGAGCCGACGAGGCAAGCATCTCCGAGACACGGAATGTACAGACCGATCTGGCCAGAGCGGCCGGGGGGGTCCTTGCCGCCCTGTTCATCGTGCTCCTCTTCATCTGGATCGGAATCGGTCTGGCGCTGCTGTTCTCGAGCTTGCTCGTAGTTGCCTTCGGCACCGTGCAGGTCCGCCGAGCCGCCTTCAACATCGGCAACGACGTGCTCAAGACCCTGGTGGTCGGCCTGATCATGCTCTTCATCCCGTGGATCGTGATCGCCCTGCTGGCAGTCACCATCGTGGGCCTGCCGTTGGCCATCGGCCTGGCCATCCTGTGGTTGTTCGCAGCCTTCCTTGGCTACGTCACAGTGGGCCTCTGGATCGGCGAGCGCATCCTCTCGCGGGCACGCACCGCCTCCCGTCCGTACGGCGCCACCTTCCTCGGCGTGCTCATCCTGATGCTGCTCAGCTGGGTGCCGCTGGTCACGACCGTCGCGTTGTGGTTCGGCCTCGGCGCGGTGTCACTGGCCGGCTGGCGCGTGCTCCGTGGCGGCGGTATCCCGCCGGTTCCGCCCGGATACGGACAGACCTGGGGACAGCCCATGCAGGTCCCGCCACCAGCTTACGCGCCGCCACCGTACGCACCACCGCCCCCACCTCCACCACCGGGCCAGTGGCCACCACAGGGAGGGCCACCCGCCAGCTGGCCGCAGGGTTAGCGGGCTCCCCCATCGACCACGACGCCTCGCTGACCGGTCAGCCACCGGCCTGGCGGGGCGTTCCTTTTGCTCAGCCCGTGGCGGTACCTGATGATCGAGGATCGACGATGATGGGGCGCAGGCCCTGTCGCAGGAACCAGCTCTCGCGAGCCAGCAAGCTATCGAGCCGCGCGAGGCGCGTGACCGTGTCGCTTGCTTCAAGCAACTCCTGTCGCACCGACAGATCGACCTGGATGAGCGCCGTCAGGACGTAGGACAGCGTGGTCGGGTCATCGGTCCCGACAAGGCGTCGTGCGGCCGTCATCAGCAGCTCCCGACGCTGGTCAGGCGAAAGATCGGCTGCGTCGATCTCTTGCAGGAGCGGATCCGAACCGTCGATCGAGAGCGGTGTGCCGGCGTCATCCGTGCGATCACCCAGGGCGCCCGCCTCGTTCAGCTGGAGCGCTTCTGCCTCGTCGAGTTCGACGATGTCATCGACGTCGACCTCCACCTCGAACTCGATCTCGATCTCGGGGCCTTCCTCAGCGCCGTCGGGCTGCAGCAGCTCCAGGTACTCGATGAAGCGGCGGCCCACGGCGTCCGCTCGCCGCCGCGCTTCAGCTTCTGGCCCCGTGGCCTCCTCGAGCAGGCGGATCTGACCGACCAGGTAGGGCTCGGTGGTGCTGTCGATGCCCTCGAGCCGGAAGCGCTGCTGGCCGACGGTGACGATGTCGAGACGACCGTCAGGGTAGGCACCGGCGCGTCTGATGGCAGCAGTGGTGCCGACCGTGGCGACCTGGCCCACGTTGGGACCGACCTCCAGCCCGTCCCGGAGAAGCACCACGCCAAATGGCTCGTCGCGATCGATACAGCGACCGATCATGAGTCGGTATCGCTCCTCGAAGATGTGCAGCGGAAGGGCCACACCCGGACACAGCACCGACCGTAGAGGAAACAGCGGGATCTGGTTCATGCCCGAATCATCCATCGAATCAGAAAGGCGAGCCCCCGCGGGGCCCGCCCTTCGAGTAGCTGGTCCTTGTGCCGATCAGTGGCTGCAGCCACCCGGCGAGCCAGCTGACTCTTCGGTCCGGAAGCTGCTGCCGCATCCACAACCGGAGACGGCATTGGGGTTGTTGACGGTGAAGCCGGCGCCCATGAGCGTGTCCACGTAGTCGATCTCCGAGCCCTGCAGGAGTTGCGTGGACTGCGGGTCGACATAGACGTTGATGCCCTGACTCTGGACCTTGATGTCCTCAGGGCTGGGCTGGTCTTCAAGCATCATGCCGTAGCGGTAGCCACTGCAGCCGCCGCTGTACACGTACACGCGCAGCCCCACGTTGGCATCGGTTTCTTCCTTCGTCAGCTCGGCCAGCTTGGCAGCCGCGGCGTCGGAAAGGGTGACCAATGGGGTGACCTCGACCGGCGGGGCCGGGATGGTCTGCGGGTTCTCAGGCTGCGTCTCGATCATCGAGTCTGGACCTCCGGGATCGGTTCTGCGGGTGCGGGAAGCTCCCGCGTGACCAAATCCTAGTCTCACCGTAGGGATTAGGCAAGCGTGGCTCAGGCTGGACGTCTGGCCTGGCCGCCTGATGCCGACCAGGCCCTTCGATCCGTGGTGCGGAGCAGGGTGGTCCGTGGACGTCCCGAGCCGTACGCCCGGGTCATGGGCTCGCCGTGCGAGTGGTCGTAGAGTCGTGCCATGGTCCGGAACCACGCCCGAGCGGGCGTCCTGGCATCGACCCTGGCGCTCCTGCTGGCCACGTCCTCCCTCGCCTTCCCCACGGCCGCCACGGATGCACCCGCGCGTGCTCGCGGTGCCGAGGAGTACGCCCTCAGCCTCCTCAATTGCACTCGAACCGGAGGCTGGGTGACCGCTCGCGGCCGGTGCAAGGCCCGTGGGTCGGGCAAGTACTCGGCCAGGCGAGCACCATTGCGACGCAGCCTGGGCCTCAGCAGGAAGGTGGCGTGGCCATGGGCGCGCACGTTGACCGCGGTCCAGTCATGCGGCCACATCCTGCCCGGAGAGCCGGCGCTTGGGGATCGACTCGGACTCGCGGGATATCACTACACTTCGTACAGCGAGAACGTCGGCTGCGGCTGGGGCGGCGGCACTCCGAAGCAGGTCGTCCTTTCGACGCATCGCCTGATGCAGGCCGAGAAGGCCAGCGGGGGCGGCCATTGGTCGAATATGAAGTCCAGCGCCTACAAGAGCGTCGGCATCGGTGTAGCCACGCGAGATGGCCGCACCACGGTCGTCTACGACTTCTATGGCAAGCGCACCTACTAGGCCTGCACCTCCGGTCCAGCTGGTCCGCCGAGGCTAGTGTCCCGCCGCCTCGTTCTCCACGATGGTGGCGATACCCTGGCCGACGCCGATACACATCGTTGCCAGACCGTAGCGGACCCCACGTGCCTGGAGCTCGTGGACCAGCATGGTGATGAGCCTGGCGCCACTCATGCCTAGCGGGTGCCCCAGCGCGATGGCACCTCCGTTGACATTGACCCGCATCGGGTCGAGCTTGAGTTCTCGCAGGCACGCGATCGACTGACTGGCGAAGGCTTCGTTGAGCTCGATGAGGTCGAGGTCATCCACCGTCAGTCCGGCTCGGTCCAGTGCCTTCCGTGTCGCTGGTATGGGACCGATGCCCATGAGCGCAGGGTTCACGCCGGCGACGGCGGTACTGACCACGCGCGCCAGGGGCATCAGGCCCAACGACCGCGCGCGCTCGGCCTCCACCACAAGCATCGCGGCCGCCCCGTCGTTGATCCCCGAGGCATTGCCGGCGGTGACGGTCCCGCCTTCGCGGAAGGCCGGGCGCAGGCGCGCCAGGCCCTCAGCTGACGAGTCGACGCGCGGGTGCTCGTCCCGGTCCACCATGACCGCCGTGTCCCCCGGTCCCGGCACCGGCACCGGGACGATCTGGTCGAAGAAGCGATCGGCTTCGATGGCCGCTGCCGCACGCCGTTGGCTCTCCAACGCGAAGGCATCCTGATCCGCCCGCGTGACCCGGAACTCGGCGGCCACGCGCTCAGCGGTCTCACCCAGCGAGATGGTGTAGTCGGGCTCCATGCGCGGGTTCTTGAAGCGCCAGCCGAGGGTACTGTCAGCGATCTGCGGCAGGCCACGCTGGAATCCGATTTCGGGTTTGAGCTGGACGATGGGTGCGCGTGTCATCGACTCCACCCCGCCAGCGATGATGATCTCAGCGTCGCCGGCCATGATGGCGTGGGCCGCGCTGTTGAGCGCCTGCAGGCCTGAGCCGCACAAGCGATTGACGGTCTGGCCGGCCACGTCGACCGGCAATCCGGCCAGAAGCGCGGCCATGCGCGCGACATTGCGGTTCTCCTCGCCGGCGCCATTGGCGTTGCCGAGTATCACGTCATCGATGAGCGCCGGGTCGACCCCACTGCGCTCCACGACCGCTGCCACCGCCAGCGCAGCCAGGTCGTCGGGGCGGACGGAGCTGAGGGCGCCACCGTATCGCCCGATCGGAGTGCGCACGGCGGTCACGATCCAGGCTTCCCTGACGGAACGCCCCAGTTCTCTGCTCACGGCTCGATGCTACTGCCCTGACGCCAGCGCGTGGCTGCCTACGCCGTGGCCAGCTGCCACAGGGCGGTGGCCACCAGGTACTGGTCATGGGAGCGTGCCTCGGTCAGGGCGTACGTCGCGCGCAGCCGGTCGATGACGCGACGCATGCCCAGCTGATCGACCAGCTCGAACGGACCGGACGGGTGGCCGGCCGCGCGCATCGCCCCATCCACGGCCGGTGGTCCGGCCATCTCTTCCTCGACGACTCGGTAGGCCTCGTTGATGATGCCCAGTTGCAGGCGCTCGACCGTAGCGTCTGGCGACAACTCACCTGCGAGCTCGGTCGTGACGTCCGGTATCACCGCGACCCCATCGGCATACCGGTAGAAGCCCCGGCCGGTGATCTGCCCAAGGCGCCCCTCCTCGACCAGGGACCGCTGCAGCGACGGTGGATCGAAGCGGTTCGACCTGCCCGACGCCGCCTTCAGCTCGAGGTCCACGGCCAGGTCCACATCGAGGCCAACCACATCGAGTCGCCGAAACGGCCCTGGATAGCCGACCACCTCAAGGGCGGCATCGATGCCAGCGACCGTGCCCTCCCCCGCTTCGAGCATCCGGACCGCCTCGATGACGAGCGGTCGACCGACGCGCGCCACGACCCGATCGACCATCTGATCCTCAGCCATGCGCCGCGCCAGGCCCTCGCAGGAACTGCAGCATGGCCTGGTTGAACAGCGAGGCCTTCTCGGCCACGACCACGTGTCCGACGCCCGGCGACACGAACAGGCGAGCATCCGGCAGCTGCCGCTTGAGCTTGACGGCCTGCTCCAGTGGGACCCATGGATCGCGGTCACCGTAGGCCAGCAGGATGGGCAGGCGGGCCTGGCGCAGGTCCAGGGGCGTGGGCATGACTTGGCCGATGATGTCGTCGCGGATGGCCACCATCAGCTTCTTCCAGGCCCCTGGTCCCTGGACCGGGTCGTGCCGCCGGGCGAGGCGTGCCGCCCAGGCTGGATCGTCCTGCTCGATCTGCCCGGGCTGCATCAGCTTGCGGGCCACGCTGACTCGTGGAACCGTCTCCACTCCCGCGGCCGCGATGACCGCAGAGATGACGCGCTCAGGGTGCGTGATGGCCAGTCCCAGGGCAGTACCGCCGCCCATCGACAGTCCGGCCACGTGGAACCGCTCCAGCCCCATGACAGCCGCGAAGGCCAGGGCATCCTCGAGCAACATGGCATGGCTCCAGCCCAGGTCGGTATCCCAACGGGTGGCCCCGTGGCCGCGGGCATCGGGCAGGTACAACGTGAAGTGCTGGCGCATCACGGGGCGCTGCGCAGCCCAGTCCTCGGTCGCCGACGAGGTGGCGGCATGCAGCAGCAATAGCGGAGGGCCTTCGCCCTCCAGCGTATAGCTCACCGTGAGCCCGTTGACGTCCACCTCAGGCATGAGCAGTCCGCATGGTCGCGAGCATCTCGAGATGGTCGCACGTTCTTGCCGCTAGGCTATTGGCCTCATGACGACAGAAGACAAGCCGCTGCAACAGCCACCCGCCGAACGGCTCCGCATCCGTCGGCTGCCCGAGCGAGCGGCGTATGAGCAAGCCACCATCAACGAGATCATCGACGCCACGCTCATCGCCCATGTCGCCGCGGTGCGCGATGGCCTGCCGCTGGTCGTGCCCATGTTCGCCGCCCGCGACGGCGAACGACTGCTTCTCCATGGCGCCCCCGCCGCGGGCACCATGCGACGGGGACGTGGTGAGCAGGTCGCCGTGTCCATGATGTTGCTCGACGGCGTGGTACTGGCCCGCTCCGCGTTCCATCACTCGCTCAACTATCGCTCGGTGGTGATCCTGGGCGAGGCCGAGATCATCCAGGACGAGGACGAGCGCGCCCGGGCCCTGGAAGTCTTCATGGCGCGGCTGGTACCGGGTCGCGGAGAGCAGCTACGCCCGACCAACCGGGCCGAGCTCAAGCAGACGGCCGTGTTGCGCATCTCGCTGGAGCACGCTTCGGCCAAGGTCCGCACCGGCCCACCCAGCGATGATGATGAGGACTACGACTGGCCGGTCTGGGCTGGCGTCCTCCCGGTGACGACCAGCTTCGGTGTGCCTCAGCCTGACCCGCGACTCCGTGAAGGCATCGAGCTGCCGGACAATATCAGCGATCTGTCCGGCACTTCGCGCTAGACCGGATCGAGGCCACCGCCGGCCGGGGGCGTCGGGGCGTCCAGCGGCCGAGCCAGCAGGTCATGCTGCTCAGGGTGCCGCTCAAGCCAGCGCAGGATGAACGGGCACTTGGGGATGACCGTCAAACCTCGGTCGCGCAGGTCGTCGAACACGGCGCGCGCGAAGCGACTCCCGATGCCCTGGCCCTCGAAGCCGGGCTGGACTTCCGTGTGGAGCAGGGCGATCGAGCCATCGAGCAGCCGGTACTCGAGCAGTGCGGCCAACTGTCCCGACGCACCCAGGGTGGCCTCGTAGCGGCTTGCCTCAGGCACGTCCCGGAGGTTCAGGGGTTCGGTGTCGGTCGGCATCGGGATGGATGCGCTCAGCGGCTGCCCTTGAAGGCCTGATACAGCTCACGCGCGGTCGTCCCCGGGTCGACATGGAAGTCGTCGGGGTCCACCTCGATACGAGCGCGTGGTGACGGCGTCGAGATGACCGGACCCGATGCGATGAAGTCGCGGATCACATCGGCATGCGGCTTGAGCGATCCGTCGGGGCGGATCAGCCCGAAGTGGCGCTCGTGCCTCTTGGTGTCGCAGGGCGGGCGATCCCACAGCGACTCGTGATAGTCAGCGAAGCACCACACCATGGCACCAGTGGAACCGACGTCGACAAGACGCGGTAGAACCTCGGTCAGATGATCGGCCAGGGTCTCCTCCGAGAGCATGATCTGCGTCGTGGTCCGGCCCAGGGCCTGCCACTCCCAGGTCGTGGTGTCCTCGCCCGGTGGCGCGGTGCAGGCGCCGAACTCCTCCATCATCGTGGGCCTGCCCGAGAGTGCCGCGGTGAGCGCAGTGGCGAAGGGCACGGTGTCGGGGTCGAGCGCCTCCGCGCCGAAGTTGGCGTAGATGGGATAGGTGTGCATGACCGCGAAGTCGGCGCCCCTGAAGACCTGGTCGGCACGCAGGTGGTTGTGCGTCGTCAACGAGGGCGAGTGCAGCCCCACGCTGCGATGGCGATCCGGATCGATCGCCGCGATGACCGAGAAGAGTCGCTCGGCCCACGTCGCGCCGGCCACGTCGTCCGGAGGAAGCGCGAAATTGTCCGGTTCATTGCCCAGGTTCCAGGCCCACACACCGGCGTGGTCGCGCAGCCTCTTGACCACCTCCCGAAGCAACAGGTCGGACGCCCCCAGTGCCACCGGGTCGATGTATGGGTTGCGATAGGGACCGGCATCGGTGTTCCCGCCACTGATGACCTGGCGGTCCTCCGGCACCGGCTCGTCGCCGCCAAGCAACCACGGCGGCGACCAGTTCGGCCCGCTCATGTGGCCAGTGAAGAACGTGACGTCGAGGCCAAGTCCGCGCTCGGCGGCCAGGTCGGCGACGGTCTCCAGGTCTGCCAGCGCGCTCGGCGAAACGGCATCGGCGGTCGGCTGGAAGTCCTCCCAGACCAGGAAGATGCGGACCAGCGACATGCCCAGTCCGGCGATGACATCGAACTCGGCGGCCACCTCGTCGCGATCGAAATCCTTCCACCAGTACATCGCCTTGCGTCGGGGCCAGTAGTTGACGCCGACCGGGAACGGCTGACCCACGGCCAGGTCACCCCTGCTCATGCCGCTACCGCGATGAGCTCGAAGATGCGCGCCTGAAAATCTCCACGTGCCTGCGACTCCCAGGCGTGGTCGTCGAGGAACAGTCCCTGACTCATGAGCTCGTCACCGCCTCGTTCGATCGCGTTGGCCCGACTGAGCGCATCATCGACGCCGGGCCATACGCTGACCTTGTACATGGCCCCTGGATCAAGGCCGCGCAATCGGAGCAGCGACGGGCCGGGCAGCGCGCGCGAAAGCGTGCGATACCAGCCCACGAGGGCGTGCCGCCGGTCGTCAGCTACGGTCATCCAGGCGGTTTCGTTGCCGTCCCCCTCAAAGGGGCTGATCAGGCGATGGAAGCGGCCCGCGTGGAGCAGCCATCGACGCTCCTTGTACCAGCTGATCTGCTCCTTGACCCGCTTCCTGTCGCTCTTGTCGAGGCCGCGCGGATCCAGCTCATAGCCAAGGTTGCCGAAGAATGCCACTGCCGCTCGCGTGTCGATCGGTGTGCTCCGGCCGACCTGGTGATTGGGGACTGATGAGACGTGGGCGCCCATGGCGTTGAGCGGATACACCAGCGAGGTGCCGTACTGGATGCGCTGTCGTTCGATGGCGTCGGTGTTGTCGCTGACCCACGCCTGCGGGGCGAACGCGAGCATGCCGGGATCGTTGCGGCCGCCACCGCCGGCGCATGATTCGAAGAGGATGTCCGGGAATCGCTCGGTGAGTCGAGCGTACAGATCATAGACGCCAAGCATGTAGCGGTGGAAGAACTCGTTCTGGCGATGGGCCGGTAGCGAGGCCCCGTAGGGCTCGGTGATGACCCGATTCATGTCCCACTTCACGTACTTGATGGGTGCGCTGCCGAGGACACTGCCGACGACCCGCTCGAGATAGTCCACGACCTCCGGGTTGGACATGTCAAGGACGTACTGGTTGCGGATCTCCGAGCGATGCCGACCCGGAAACCCGACGGCATACTCGGGATGCTCCTGGAAGAGACGGCTGTGCGGGTTGACCATCTCCGGTTCGATCCAAATGCCGAAGTCAAGACCCAGCTCGTTGACGCGGCGTACCAACTCATCCAGGCCCGACGGCAGCTTGCGCAGATCCACCGTCCAATCCCCGAGCGACGAGCTGTCATCGTCGCGCTGCCCGAACCAGCCATCATCGAGGACGAAGAGCTCGGCACCAAGGTCTGCGGCCGCCACGGCCATCTCCACAAGGACGTCCTCATCGAAATCGAAGTACACCCCCTCCCAGGTATTGAACAGGACCGGACGAGGGCGATCACGCCACGCCCCCGCCACCAGGCGTTCGCGATAGAGCCGGTGGTATGCGTCAGACACGCCACCCACGCCCTCATCGGACCACACCAGCACCGCCTCGGGGATCTGCAGGTCCATGCCAGAGGTGATGCGCCAGCGGACAGTGTCCGGATCGAAGCCGATCCGGGCACGCACCGTGTCATACGGGTCGACCTCGACCTGGGCCAGGAAGTTGCCCGAGTACACCAGCGACATGCCGATGGCTTCGCCACTTCCCTCGGTGGTGGAGGGCCGGCGCAGCAGGATGAAGGGGTTCTGCTGGTGTCCAGATGAACCACGCTGGCTGCGCACGGCACGCGTGCCCGTGGTCAACGGCGCGTCCACGACGTGTGTCTCACGGCCCCAGGCGCCAGTCAGCTGTAGCAGGTTCCAGTCGCGGTCCGGCAAGTCCAGGATCATGCTCATGGCGGTGGTGAGCTTGACGTCGCTGGCGCCATCGTTGATGACGCGCATGCTCCGGGTGATCACCGGTCGATCGGAGTAGATGGTCATCAGCAGCTTGACGACAAGGCTAGTGTTGCCATCAGCAAGGACGACCTCCACGGTCACGGCCTCATCGTCCTGTTCGACATACGTGCTGGGCAGGCCGTCGATCACGGGCTTGCCGGGCTGGATGGTGTGCTCACGATAGACGAGGTCGAGCACCGTGCTGCCGTCATCGTGGCGAACGGTCAACATGGGCACGCGGAAGTCTCCGCTCCCAGCCGTGGGCAGCTCGCTCGGGAAGGGATCAAGGACCTGGTTGAACTTGGCGATGTAGGAGCTGCGCAGAAGATGCGAGTAATCGCGCCCGGGCGCCAATGCGGGACCGAAGTACACGTGTGCCAGTGCGCCGGACGCCAGGACCCGCATGACGTAGCTGATCGAGTCGTTGTGGAGATGCAGCTGACGGGCATCCTTGCGCCACTCGATAGGCATGCCGTTCGGACTCCTTCTCGCTGGGTAGAGGGGCGGTCGCAACGACCGCGCCAAGCCGATGGTACGACGCCAGCGGATGACAAGCGTGACATCGCGGGCAAGTTGGCTTACGATACGCGACGTCCCCTTAATCGGAAAGCAAACAAGAGGTGTCCGTGAAGAAGACCATCATCGCTGGCGCGCTGGTCGCCAGCCTGGCGCTCGTCGCCTGCAACAATGACTCGGCGACTCCTGCGCCGACCGACGCTGCCGCCGCGGTCGAGTCCATGGCTGCTGAGGCTCAGGCCACCGTCGCGGCGGTCGAGTCCATGGCTGCCGAGGCCGAGAATGCAGCAGAGTCGATGGCTGCCGACGCCGAAGGTGCAGTCGAAGATGCCATCGAGTCGGCCGCGCCGTAGCCGACCCGACACAGAAGTGGAGTGCCGTCCGGGCAACCGGGCGGCACTTTTGATTCGTCCACGGGAGGTGACGACGCCCGAGGGCTCAGTCCCAGTCGGGCTCGTACGGCAGTCGCGCCAGGACCCAGTAGCCACGCTCCTCGCCGGGCCCGGCGTCGAGCGTGCCGCCTAACGCCACGACCTCCTTGCGCACCGCCACCAGCCCCGCGGTCTCCTCTTGGGGATCGTCATCCTCCAACCCCACACCGTCATCGACGACTTCGATCAGCAGCTCGTCGGCGTCGTAGCGCACCACGACACTGGCTGAGGCGCCCACCGCGTGGTCGAGCGTGGTCATCAAGGCCTCGTGCACGACCCGGTAGGCAACGGCATCAAGGTCGGGCGTGAGCGGCAAGGGCCTGCCCTCCACCCGCACGTCGACCGGCAAGCCAGCCGAGGTGACTTGATCGACAAGGTAGTCAAGGTCACTCAATCCGGGGCCAGGTCCGGGCAGAGGTGTGCCATCCGGCGAAAGCAACAGGCCGGTCAGGCGATGGGTCTCGTCGAGGGCCTCCGAGGCGGCGACCTCGATGATGCCGAGTGAACGGCCCGCGGCAGACGCATCCGCCTGGAGCGTACGGCCGGCGTTGCGCGCTTGCAGGATGACTGCGCTCAGAGCTCGCTCCAGCACATCGCGCAGCTCACGCACGGTCTCGTCCCGGCCCGCCGAATCCGGGGTGGTGACGCTCGTCTCCCAGTCCAGCTCGCCGACGATGCGCTCGTCGCCGCGATCGACGCGAAAGCTGCGCACCGCCAAACCCACCAGCCAGGCACCGATGAGCAACAACACCGGCGCCGCCACGTCACGAGGCTCGACGTTGCCGGCCGTCGCTCGCAGCGCCGCCAGGCCCCCCAGGGCACCCACGCCCACCGCACCGACCTGGCCCACCCTGCCGCCAGCCCAGGCGCCCACCGAGTACGCGGTCAGGACCATCCCCAGGGATAGCGTCGCGACGCTATCGAGCGGCCCACGCCCGAGCAGCACCAGCACCGCGAAGGCCAAACCCAGCGGCAGGAGCGGGAATGCCGTCCGCGCCGCTAGCGACAGGAGGAACGCGGCGCCCATCACGATGGCCGCGATCTCGTCCGTCTGGAACGTCGCGATGAAGGACTGCCCGACCAGCGACTCCTCGGCGAGGTAGACCTCGACAAGGTAGGCAGCCGTAAGCAGGAGGGCCACGACCGCGTCGAGGTGAGCCCGCAAGGACCGCACGAATCCCACGGCGGGAGGCTACCCCAGCGCGCGCCAGCAGTGCTGGTCGTATCTGTTTCCGACTTGACAGTTAGTTTCCGATGTGGCTAACTATTAGCCGACATGGAAACTATCTCAGCGATCCGCGCCGGTCCCGACCTCGACGCGATCTTCGCGGCATTGGCCGATCCGAGCCGACGAGCCATCCTCGCGAGGTTGGCGGCCGGCGAAGCCACGGTCGGCGACGTCGCCGCCCCCCTGGAGATGGCGCTGCCGTCGGTCTCGAAGCATGTCCGCGTGCTGGAGCGAAGCGGGCTCGTCGAACGGCGAGTCGTCGGGCGGCAACACTGGCTCCGACTCAGCGAAACGGGTTGGCGCAGAGCCAGCGAGTACGTCGAAGGCTACCGCTGGTTCTGGGAGTCCAGCCTGGATCGACTCTCGGACATCGTCCGCGGCATGGCCACCAAGCCAAGGGAGGAGAAACCATGAGAGACGTTATCAGCCTGCTGGGGCTCACCCTCGAGCGACTCATCGACGCGCCGCGCCAGGACGTCTGGCGTGCCCTTACCGAAGCCGATCTGTATGCCAAGTGGATGGGACCAGCTGGCTCGACTACCACCGTGGAGGCCCTGGAAGCGCGGCCCGGAGGTCGGCTGGCCTTCCGCGTCCGGATCTCCGGGGGACCCGAGTTCGCACTCGGCGGAACCTACATCGAAGTCGATCCGCCACGTCTCGTCGTGCACACGTGGGCGATGGCGGGAGACGAGTCGCTCACCACAGTGCGTGTGGACCTGCACGAGGAGGGCGCGCAGACGCGTCTCGTCCTCAGCCATACCGGGTTCACCGATCGGAGCGACATGGACCAGAACGACGCTGGCTGGCGCCACCAGCTCGATCGACTCGAGGACGTGCTGGCTGCGACGGCGGGCGAACATGAGTACAAGGAGCGACCATGACCACCCAAACCACCCCGACCGACTCGATCGAGGCTCCGGCACCGCCGATCGGTTCGCTCTTCCATACGGAGATCCGCAGCGCCGATCCGCCAGCCACGATGCACTTCTTCGAAACCGCGTTCGGGTGGCAGCAGGCCGCTGCCCCGAGCCCGGTCCATTTCATCCTCGACCTGCCTGGTTCCGGGGAGGCACACATCGGTCCGCCCTCCAACGGCTATGCCCCCAATGCGGTCCCCTACGTGCTCGTGGCTGACCTGGACGCGACCGCTGGCTCGATCAGGGCTGCCGGCGGCGAGGTCATCGAGGGCGCACAGGAGACGCCACAGGGCCGCTATCTGACCTTCCGTGCCCCAGGCGGGCCCGACATGATCGCCTGGCAGAGCCCGGCAACGCCTGCTCGCCGAGCCCTCGCCCGAAGTCGGCCGGGCCCAGCAAGGGTTCGGCCGACTTCCATCTCCGGCCCGACGGGATCGCGGCTACCATTGGCCGATACCGGGTCTACATGATCTGGCAAGCACGAATTGGAGGATGCCTTGGGGCTCAAGGAGTACAAGCCGGGGACGACGTTCCCGGGCGTCGTCGGCCGAACATTCGATGAGTCGGAGCAGGCTTGGCCGGAACCCCGTCGAGCCAGGGAAGGTGCGCCCAACGTGCTCTTCATCGTGCTCGACGACACCGGCTTCGGGCAGCTTGGCTGCTATGGCAGCCCGATCAACACCCCGAACCTCGACGGATTGGCCGAGGGCGGCCTGCGCTACACGAACATGCACACCACGGCGCTGTGCTCGCCGACACGGTCGTGCATCCTGACCGGCCGCAACCATCACTCCAACCACATGGCCGGGATCACCGAGATCAGCACCGGGTTTCCGGGCTACGACGGCTACATCCCCTTCGAGAACGGCTTCCTGCCGGAGATCCTGCAGGGCGCCGGCTACAACACGTATGCGGTCGGCAAGTGGCACCTCACTCCGGCCGACCAGATCTCGGCAGCAGGCCCGTACGAGCGCTGGCCGCTGGGCCGTGGGTTCGAACGCTACTACGGCTTCCTCGGCGGCGACACGCACCAGTACTACCCGGAGCTCACCTACGACAACCACCGGGTCGAGCCAGAGAAGACGCCCGAAGAGGGCTACCACCTCACCGAGGACCTGACCGACAAGGCCATCAGCTTCATCGCCGACTCCAAGCAGGTGGCTCCGAACAAGCCGTTCTTCATGTACTTCGCCACTGGGGCGATGCACGCTCCGCACCACGTGCCGAAGGAGTGGGCGGACCGCTACAAGGGCGCCTTCGATGACGGTTGGGAGGTCTATCGCGAGAAGGTCTTCGCGCGGCAGAAGGATACTGGGCGTCATCCCTGCCGACGCAGAGCTGTCGCGCCATGATCCCGATGTCCAGCGCTGGGACAGCCTGGGCGACGATGAGCGGCGGCTGTATGCGCGCATGATGGAGGTCTTCGCGGGGTTCCTCGAGCATACCGACCACCACATCGGCCGCCTCCTGGCCTTCCTCGAGGAGATCGGGGAGCGCGACAACACGCTGATCATGGTCATCAGCGACAACGGCGCGAGCGCCGAGGGCGGGCCGACCGGCTCCGTCAACGAGAACAAGTTCTTCAATTTCGTGCCCGACGACCTCCAGCAGAACCTCGCTGCTATCGACGACATCGGCGGCCCCAAGTACTTCAACCACTATCCATGGGGCTGGACCTGGGCGGGCGACACGCCCTTCCGGCGCTGGAAGCGCGAGACCTATCGGGGTGGGGTCAGCGACCCGTTCATCATCAATTGGCCAGACGGCCTCGAAGCCAGGGGTGAGAACCGCCACCAGTACGGGCATGCAATCGATATGGTGCCGACCGTGCTGGACCTGCTGGGCATCGAGCCACCTGGCAGCATCCGGGGCGTCCAGCAATCTCCCATCGAAGGCGTCAGCCTGGTGCCGTCGCTGCGGGATCCAGATGCGCCGACGGCTCGCACTACGCAGTACTTCGAGATGCTCGGCCATCGCTCCATCTACCACGACGGCTGGAAAGCGGTCTGCCCCTGGCCCGGCACCTCGTTCGCGGAAGGGCGGCCCTTCGGCACCCCTATCCCCGCGCAAGAGCTCAGCGAGCTCGACGCCTCAGGCTGGGAGCTGTACCACCTGACCGAGGACTGGACCGAGAGCCACGACGTCTCGGCAGATCATCGGGACAAGCTCATCGAGATGATCTCGCTGTGGTACGTCGAGGCAGGGAGATACAACGTCCTGCCGATCGACGGCCGCGGTCAGCAGCGCTTTGCCGACGAGCGACCCAGCATCGCGGCCGAGCGAAGCCGCTACACCTACTACCCCGGCACCCAGGAAGTGCCCATCAACGCCGCACCACGCCTGCTCAACCGTCCCCATAGCGTCCACGTCGGTGTGACCATTCCCGAGCAGGGTGCCGAGGGCGTGCTCGTCTGCCAGGGCGGCGTCGACGGCGGCTACACGTTCTATCTCCAGGGTGGCCGGCTGCACTACGGCTACAACTACGTCGCCGACCAGCACTTCGACATCGTCTCCGACGGCGAGGTGCCGGCCGGCAGTCACATCCTCAGCTTCGAGTTCCAGCCGACCGGCGAGGCAGAACCCTTGAAGGGCAAGGGCACGCCGGCCAGGATCACGCTGTTCGTCGACGGCAAGGCCGTCGGCTCGGGCGACCTCCCGGTGACTATCCCCATCTCACTGGGCCTCGCGGGCGGAGTCTCGGTCGGCATCGATGGCGGCGCTCCGGTGACCGACGCGTATCCGCCACCCTACGCGTTCACCGGTACGATCGACCGGGTCGTCTATGACGTCAGCGGGGAGCGCGTCGTCGATCATGAGGCGGAGATCCGGATCGCCCTGGCTCGCCAATAGTCGTCCCTGTCGAAGTCCTGGCGACCCCAGCCCTGTGGCCTGGGGTCGCCGAATCGACTAGGCGCGCGCGGTGCCGTCGAAGTAGCGGTTGGCTTCGGCCCAGGCATCCCGGCCACAGGCCGAGCCCATCAGCCGGCCGTTGAGATCATCGGCAGAGATGTGGATGCCGCCGTAGAGACGGCTGATGCCGGCCTGGTCGGAGGCATCGAAGTAGGTCGCCCACTGCAGCTCGACATCGTGCTCGGGTCCTCGCTCGAACTTCAGCGACCCGGCAGGGATCGTCCACGTGAACATCCCGCCGGGGAAGTACTCGGAGCCGGTCATCGCCGTGAGCACCTCGGCGGCCGCGCGGCTGAAGGACGAGTGGCCACTGACGTAGCCGGCGAATGAGGGCGTCACGAAGGTCGCCTTCTGGTACGGCACCCACTCGACGGCACGGATCCAATCCACGCCGCCGACCTCGTTGACGGGGTCGTCCGGACCACCGGTCCAGGCACGGATGGCGATCTCGCCGATGTGGTCGGCGAGTCGTTCGTGGCGCTCGCCGGGTGCCGCGGATCCCGGCGTGATGACCTCGACCAGGCCATCCACGAGCGGCAGGCCCTCCGGGTCGTACGACGGTCCGTCGGGATCACTCGACTGACCGAGGCCGCCCATGTACCGGATCATGGCGATGGGTCGGGTGAAGTCGTAGTACCCCTTGGACCCCCACGCGGCGATGGCAGCATCGTGAACCGCACCGTTGAGCGCGAGGTACATCTTGACGTCCCACTCGAGCGGGTCGAGCTCCTCGCCGACGCCGCCCACGCGGCGCTCGAAGTCCGGCGTGTCCTCGAGGGCGTTGGCGAGCGTGTTCCAGTGGCCCGGTGGTGTCTCCGAGGCGGGCCCGTCAGCCCAGAACTCCGCGACCGCCCGCGAGAAGTCGGCGCGGGCCACGACGTTCGGCGCATACGGCTCCCCGGTGACCGGATTGACGTCGTAGCCGGAACCGTCGTTGGTGCCCAGCGGGTTGTTCCCACGCGAGGCCGGTGAGATGTCCATGCGCTCGCCGTCGCTCGGGTCAAGGTAGCTGCTGAAGCGGATGACCTCGACGGCGTCGTCCTTGAACTCCTGGTCGGACGCCGGATCGCCCAGCAGTGGCGGCGGCCCGGGGTCGATGGGGACACCGCGCTCGCCTGCATCAGGCAACCCGAACGACCGCACATGCCCCCAGTGGGGACCCACGAACCGCTGGGGTCCGTCCGGCAGGAGCTGGCCATTCTGGGTGTACGAGACCTTCAACGCGAGCGGCTGCCAGCGGTTGGGGTCGGCCATGGTAGTGCCTGGTTGCTGCACGATCATGGGCTCGTTGACCGGGGCGTAGGCCTTCTTCGGATAGTCGTAGCCGTGCTGCTCGCGGGAGCCATCCTCCAGGCCCGCGGTGATGATGCGATCGGCGATGCGGTTGCCCAGGGCGGCGGCGGAGTCGCCCCTGGTGCTGGTGCGCGCGGTGGGGTAGCACAGGGCTGCCATGAGCTGGTCGAACTCGTGGAGGCTTTCAGCGCCACCCACGCTGTCGCGATATCGATGCGTCAGGACCCGATACGCGGCGTAGCTAATGGCCTTCGTGCGAGCCGCCTCCACGTTCCGGGTCTGGATGTCCTCGTCGACGAAGACCCCGGCAGCATCGGGGTCGTAGGCGGCCCAGGCGTCCCACATCGCCGCGGATGTATGGAAGAGGTTGCGCGAGTGCACGGTCGGGGCGGGGAAGTCCCGGCGGATGGCATCGAGCAGAGCCTCGTCCCACAGCCGGGCGACCGAGTGGTTGCGATCTGCGGTGCGGACGCATCCATGGTCCGCCGCTGTGACGACCGTCGTCTGGGAAAAGCTCACTGCCAGGATCGCCGCCAAGGCCGATCGCGTGACCTGCGCCCATACCCTCATTCGCTGCATCCTCCTCGACCCGGTTTCGCGCGTCCGGGCCTGAATCTACTCCATCAACAAGCCACGATCGGGATAGGCAGTAGACTCGAGCTACCGTGACGACTGCCACCCGCGCTGCTGCTGTGGCGCTCCTCGCGATCATTCTCGCTTCACCAGGACCGGGCAAAGCCGCCGATCCTGGACGTAGCGTAGCGGTCCCTCGATTCGTCGATGAGTCCACATCAGCCGGGATCGACCATCGATATGATGGAGGCTGGGAGTTCTTCGTCGGTGGTGGGGTGGCCGTGCTGGACTGCGATGGGGACGGCCGGCCGGATGTGTATCTCGCCGGTGGCTCGGAGCCGGCAGCAATGTTCCACAATGGCAGCCATCCCGGCGGACCGCTCCGATTCAAACGTCTACAGAGCGAAACGACCGACCTGCAGGACGTGACAGGCGCCTACCCGATCGACATCGACTCGGATGGACTGATCGACCTGGTCGTGCTTCGGCGCGGCGAGAATGTCCTGCTCCGTGGCCTCGGGCAATGCATGTTCGAGCGTTCGAACGAGGCGTGGGGCTTTGACGGCGGAGATGCGTGGACAACAGCCTTCAGCGCGACCTTCGAAGAGGACCAGTCCTGGCCGACGTTCGCGTTCGGCACGTACATCGACCACATCGATGATCAGGGTATCGCCCATTGTGGCGACGGTGCCCTCCTCCGCCCAGCCCAACGTGGTGCCGGCTTCGCAGCTCCCAACGCGCTGCAGCCTGGCCACTGTGCGCTTTCGATGCTCTTCAGCGACTGGGGGCGTACGGGCCAGCGCGACCTGCGCGTCTCGAATGACCGCCACTACTACTACAGCGACGGTGAGGAGGAGCTGTGGAAGGTGGATCCCGGAGAGGCGCCGCGACAGTACACACTCGAGGATGGCTGGCAGCCGGTTCAGATCTATGGCATGGGCATTGCCAGCCAGGACGTGACAGGCGACGGTTTGCCTGAGGTGTACCTCACCAGCATCGGGTCCAACCGGCTTAAATCGCTGGCTGGTGATCCATCCTCACCGGACTTCATGGACTTCGCAGGTGACAGCGGCATCACTGCGACCACGCCCTGGATCGGTCGCCCGATCTACCCCTCAACGTCCTGGCACCCCGAGTTCGAAGATGTGAACAACGATGGCCACATGGACCTCTACGTCTCGAAGGGCAACGTCGACGCGGTTCCAGACAACGCCATGAAGGATCCCAACGAGCTCTTTCTCGGCCGCGATGATGGGCACTTCACGCGAGCGGCCAAGCAAGCAGGCATCCTCAACCCGATGCGATCACGCGGCGCGGCGGTGGTCGATCTCAACGCCGATGGGCTTCTCGACCTTGTCGAAGTGAACCGGGAAGAGAACGTCAGCCTGTGGCGCAACGTGGGCAGCGGGACGGCCGGGAAGCCGCGATCGATGGGACACTGGCTCGACGTCGCGCTCAAGCAGGACGGAGCGAACCGCGACGCCATCGGATCCTGGATCGAGGTCAAGGCTGGCAAGCAGATCACCGCGCGAGAGGTCACCGTGGGCGGAGGTCATGTCAGCGGTGAGCTGGGGCCGGTGCACTTCGGGCTCGGGACGAAGGGTCGTGCCCAGGTCCGAGTGACCTGGCCGGACGGGACACAGGGACAGTGGCATCCGACCGCGACCGATCGGACCATAACGCTCGAGCCGTCAGCGGACGATACGTCGCCGACGGGCCCTGAGGGAGCATGACCAGATCGGCCAGTGGCACGAGCCGTCGGTAAATCACGCGCACTTGGCGTATGTCGATCTACCTGAGTTCGGCGTCCCCGAGCGCATGCCGATGCTACCTGCAGCAATCTATGAAGAGCGGACCCGACAAGCACGCCTCCAAGCCAGAGTTGACGGTCTGGATGTACTCATCGTCTACGCCGATCGGGAGCACAGCGCCAACCTTGCCTACCTGACCGGCTTTGACCCCCGGTTCGAGGAGGCCATCCTGGTCATCGGGCCAGACGAACAGCCGGCGATCCTGGTCGGCAACGAGTGTTTTGGCATCGCCGGGGCTGCGCCATTGCCGATGCGGCGGCATCTGTTCCAGGATCTCAGCCTCAAGGACCAACCGCGTGACCGCTCCCTGTCCCTTGATCAGATCCTCAGATCAGAGGGCGTGGAGCCGGGGACGCGCGTCGGTGTTGCCGGATGGAAGTCCTACGCGGACAAGGACTGACTGGAGGTCCCAGCCTATCTCGTCGACGTGCTCCGCCGGATCGTGGGTTCGAGCATCAAGCTCCGCTCCGGCACGACGATGCAGGTAGATGTCATCACGGCTACCGGGGGTCCGTACGTCACAACGAACATCGAAGGCGGCATCGCGCTCCTGGACGAATCCGGGCGAAGCGAGCTGGCCACACAGGACCCAGGCGTCTGGGCGAGGGTGCGAGCAAGGCGGGCGTTCATGCGTGACGCTCTGGGTATCGAGCTGCATGAGGATGTCCTGCCGCTCTCCAACATCCCGGCGTGGCTCCCGCCGTTTTGCTGGACACTCAGCGGGCCATGACCCTTCGCCGGTTGGCCTGGCCGACGAACGGGGTGACTGTCACAGCGCGGCACGCTCCTCGACGGTCACGTCCGCAGGGACCTTGCCAAGGATGATCATGCCCAGGACATCGTCGGTCGTGCACTCCTCACGCTTGACCGTGCCGACGACCTTGCCGTGATACATGACGCTGATGCGGTCGGACAGGTCGAAGACATCGTGGATGTCATGGCTGATCAGGAAGATGCCGATGCCCTCGCTCTTCAGTTGCTTGACGAGGTCACGAACCTGGGCCGTCTCCGCGGGCCCCAGCGCCGCAGTAGGCTCATCCATGATGAGGATACGGGCATTGAAGTGGACGGCACGGGCGATGGCCACAGCCTGCCGCTGGCCCCCGGAGAGTGACATGACCGGCGTGATGAAGTTCGTGAAATTGGGGTTGAGGCGGGCCATGACCTCCCGCGTGGCCCGCTCCATCTCGCCGTCATCCATGGTGCCCCAGCGCGTTGTGATCTCACGCCCGAGAAAGACGTTGCCGGGTGCACCGATGTTATCGGCCAGGGCAAGCGTCTGGTAGATGGTCTCGATGTTGAGGTGCTTGGCATCACGGGTGTTGTGAATACTCACAGGGTCGCCGTCGATGAAGATCTGGCCGGAGTCGGCCGGATGAGCACCGGAGAGGACTCGCATCAGCGTGGACTTCCCGGCGCCATTGCCTCCCACGAGGCCTACTACCTCGCCCTCGTGAAGATCGATGGTAACGCCGTCGACGGCGTGCACACCACCAAAGGCCACCTTGATATCACGCATCTCGACGAGCGGTGCTCGTCTGTCGCTCGTCACGTCCCGGCCCTCCGACGACCGCTGCCACGGCGGCGGTTCCATGTGTCCACACCCACGGCCACGACCAGGACGATGCCCGCCACGATGGACTGTACTGGCGACGGGACACCCATGAACGCCAGTCCGTAGGCCAGTGACTGCATCACGAAGGCGCCGAGAACGGCGCCAGGGATGGTCCCGATCCCGCCGGCAAACGACGTTCCCCCGACGACGGCGGCGGCGATGACGAGGAGTTCCTGCGTCGTTCCCAGGTCTTGGGCCGCTCCGTTGAGACGGCCCACGACGATGGCAGCCGCAACGGCACAGAGGACACCCATCAGCATGAACGTCTTCATGATCGTCCAGCGTGTATTGATCCCAGCCAGATCCGCCGCTTCCGGATTCCCACCGTACGCGTAGACGTACCGGCCGAAGCGGCGGCGGGTTGCGATGAACGTCATGACGAGCGTAACGCCGATGAGCAAGATGATGGGCCAGGAAACCCCCATGGGAACCTCCAGACCGCCCTCGGGTACCGCGATGCCACGCTCCTGCGCCCACCGGGCGGCGAGTCCCTGGGGCAGGAACTGCTGGTTGGCGAAGTAGACCAGGCCGACGAGGACCACACAGGAAATCCCCGCGACGAGGACTTCGGCCCAGAGCGGTCGGAGCGGGAATCCATACCGTTGTCGTTGCCTTCGGTTGTAGACGAAGAAGGCGATGACGGCGACGCACCCGATGATCCCGAGCGCCCATGTCCAGTCGCCGCCGAGCGACCCATTGGCTCCGCCGCCGAATGCCCGAAAGGTGTTGTCGATACCGGTGACGGCCGCCCCTTCGGAGAGCACCCAGACGACTCCGCGAAAGGCAAGGAGCCCGCCGAGGGTGACGACGAACGAAGGCACCCCCACGTAGGCGATGACGAAGCCCTGGAGGCCGCCGATAAGTACGCCCATCCCGATGCCGAGCGCCAACGCTACGACCCACATGAGGGGGCTGCCCACTTCGGGGAACCCGAGGACCTTCGGAAGGAAGTTGGTCATGAGGACGGCGTACACCATGGCGATGACGCCGACCTGCGATCCGACGGAGAGGTCGATGTTGCGGGAAACGATGATGAGCACCATGCCCGTGGCCATGATGGCCGTTCCGCTTGCCTGCACAGCCAGCGTCACCATGTTGGCTGGGTTTATGAGCTTGCCACCCGACAGGATGTGGAATCCAAGCAAGATCACGACCAGCGCCACGAGCATGCCGAACAGGCGTACGTCGATCTCAGTAGCTGTGAACAGATCGCGCAGCGACGGTCGCTGAGCGCTAGGGGTCCGTTCGGGCGTCGCTGCGGCAGAACCGCTCATCGTCCCATTCTCCGCCTGCGGACGAAGGCAGCGCCCTGCAACTCGGCGATCCGAGATGCAGGGCGCATGTGAACTGTGACTACTCCAGAGATATCAGATCACTGGCAGATCGCTGCAGGATTCGGAGCGTCGGCGGCCTGCGCACAGAGCTCATCCTGTGCGATCCAACCGCCGTCGACGACCAGGTTCAGATTGTCCTGGGTGATCGGCGTCGGCTGTAGGATGATGGACTTGACGGTATTGCCAGCTGGAGTCACGAAGTCTGCGGCCTGAGAGCCAGCGAGCGGAGCGACCGATGCGTCGATGAGGCCGTCGGGGACGCTGACGTCGCTCATGGCCGTGCCGGCACACAGCTGAAGCGCAGCCGCACCCGCGACCTTGCCGAGCTCATTGCTGTTCTTCCACACGTCAACGTACTGCCAGCCGGCAGCCACGTTCTGCAAGTTGCCGGTGTCGCCGTCCTGACCACTCAAGGGGATGGGGTCAAGACCCTTGGCCTGCAGCGCACCGACGACACCGAGTGCGGTGCTGTCGTTCTCGGCCAAGATGGCATCGATGCTGTTGCCGTCAGCGTTGGCGGCATCGACGATCGCTTCCATGTTGTTCTGCGCGGTCTCGGTCTTCCAGCCGTCGGTGAACTGGTCGGCGAGGATAGTGATGTCGCCCGAGTCGATCTTGTCCTGAAGTCCGGCCTCATCCCAGCCCTGGGGCAGGAAGGTGGACGCATTGGCATCGCCGGGATCGCCCTTGATGAGGACGTAGTTGCCTGACGGCACCGCTCCGAAGACGGCCTCGGCCTCGGCCTTGCCAACGCCCACGTTGTCGAACGTGATGTACAGAACGTTGGGATCTTCGATGAGACGGTCGTAAGCGATGACCGGGACGCCAGCATTCTGGGCGACCTCGAGCGCTGCGATCGCGGCATCCTGGTTCTGTGCCAGCAGAACCAGGACATCGGCTCCGCCGTTGATCAGCGTCTCGACGTCCGTCTGCTGCTGGGCACTATCGAGCCGCGCGTCGAAATCTGTGTACGTGCCGCCGGCTGCCTCGATGGTGGCCTGCATGTTGGGCTTGTCGGTCCTTGCCCATCGCGGCTGCTCGAAGTTGTTCCACGACACACCGACGTTGCACTCGGTGGCAGCCGCCGGAGCCATCGACTCCGCGGCCGGAGACGCGTCCTGAGCCACCACGGCGCCGGCCGAAACCACGCTGGCGGCGACTACGGCTAGTGCGCCGGCACCAGCCAGCACTCCTTTGAATTGACCCATCGGTCAGTCCTCCTCCTGTGGGTTGGTATTCCCATCTGAACGGCCCGTTGAAGACTGCGGCCGCACGGTACCAGAACGATACACGAACTGGCTGCTACTGCGGACCGTTCTGTGGCCTGACAGACGACCGTCGATGCCACGCTACGACTCCCGGCGCGAGGCAGTCCAGGCGCCAGCCATGACTAGCCCCACACCGACCAGCGCGATGGGAGCGACGCGTTCGCCCAGCACGCTGATGCCGAGCAGGATGGCCACCAGCGGCAGGAAGTAGATGGCGAGCGACGCGCGTGGCCCGCCGACCCGTGCCGCCAGCATCGCCATCAGGGCGAAGGCCACGCCCGTGCCCAGGATGCCCACCGGCAGCATGGCCGATGCGGACTCCCACGACCAGGTCGAATCCGGAATCTGCATGATCCCGATCGGAGCCACCACCAGCAGAGCCACGAGTTGTGCCCGGAAGACGACCGGCAGCGACCCATATTTCTGCGTCAGCGGTACCGACAGGTTCGCAGCCAGCCCATAGAAGACGATGGCCAGCACCGCGATGAGCGCGCCGAACACTTCGTCCTGGCCGGCCTGCAGCTCCGGCACGAAGACCAGCACGATGCCGGCGAACCCAAGCCCGATGCCGACCAACTGGCGCCAACCAGGCAGACGACGCAGCAGGTAGGTGGCCCAGGCCACCGTGAAGATGGGCATGGCCCCGTTGATCATGCCGGTGACGCTGGAATCGATCCATTGCTGGGCGATGGGAAAGAGCAGCAGTGGGATGGCCATCCAGATGACCCCGAGGAAGGCGACGCGCGGCCAGTCTTCACGGTCGATGGGACGCCGAGCACGGGAGATGAGCACCAACGTGGCGACGCCGAGCGAGAGACGAGCCAGTGTGATCACACCGGGCTCGAAGGCACGCAGCCCGATCTCCATGAACAGGAAGGACGAGCCCCAGATCAACGCGATGGCGACCAGCAGTCCCCAGTCACCGGCGGAATAGGCGTGCAGGTTCGTCCCACTCGCCGTGGCAGGCAGTGATGAACGCGCTCTCACTGACGGGGAGACCATGGGCGCATCGTAGCGGCCAGCCGCACTGCCGGAGCAGGGTAGCCTCCCGAGCGCCCGGGCCATGTCGTGCCGTCGCAGACACGCTAGCCTGTCTGCGACCGCCCATGAGTCGACTCACACGCGTTATCGCCATTCGACCCGGGGAGGGCCGATTCGTTGCGCTCCTGGCCGGCGCGTTCGCCGCGGTCGAGGCCGGACGTGCGATGGGCGAGCTGGGCGCCTACACGCTCGTGGTGAACCGCTACGGTCCTGACGTCCTGCCGCCGCTCTATATCGGCCTCGGTATCGTCGGGCTGGTGCTGACGCTGAGCTACGGTGCCGCCCTTGCTCGCTCCACGCGCGACCGGTTCTTTCCTGGACTGCTGGTGGTCCTGGGCAGCATCCTCGCGCTCGAATGGCTCATCGTCAGCGTCGGCCTCGATGCCATCCTGCCGCTCATCTGGGTCAGCATCGCAGCGGCGGGCCTGCTGCTGCTCACCGCGATGTGGACGGTCGGCGGCTTCACCTTCGACGCGCGCCAGGCCAAGCGCCTCTTCCCGCTGCTCACGAGTGCCGCCATCGTGGGCAGCCTGGCTGGCAACCTCTCGAGCGTCCTGGTCCAGGCCCTGGTGGGCTCCGAGATCCTCATCCTCTCAGAGGCAGCGCTCCTCGTCGTTGCAGCGGCGTTACTGGTGGGCCTGGGCACTCGCATCCGGCCGCGTCGCCCCCAAGGCCAGGCCACACCGGCGATCCTGACGGCGGTGACCGGCGGGGCGACGTACGTGAAGGCCTCACCGCTCATGCGCCTGGTGGCCGTGGCCTACGTCCTGCTGGCCGTGCTGCTGTTCAGCCTGGAGTTCCCCTTCATGCGCGCCATGCAGGAACGGTTCCCAGCCGAGTCGGATTTCATCCTCGTGCTCGCCCTGCTGAACTCCGCGGTCACCGTGACCGCATTCCTCGTCGGAACCCTGTTGGCCAATCGGCTCTACTCCCGGCTGGGCATCGCAACGGTGGCGCTGGCCCTGCCCGCGATGTACCTGCTTGGGTTCGGGGTCTGGATCGTGCGCTTCACGGCCGTCACAGCGATGGTCGTGCGCTTCATGCAGCAGGTCACCCAGCGGGGCGTGTCGAACGCCACGTGGAGCGCCTTCTTCAACGTCGTGCCCTCAAGCCGACGGGGCCAGGTGCTCGCGTTCATGGACGGTGTGCCTGGACAGATCGGCACGATGCTCTCCGGCGTGCTGATCATCGTCGCGAGCGGCCTGGCAGTGCAGCAGGTATACATCCTGGGCCTCGGGACCGCCATCGTCTGCCTCGGAGTGGTGCTGCTCATCCGCCGCGCCTACGCCGCCAGCCTCGTGGCCACCCTGCGGGAGGGCAGAGGCGAGCAGGTGCTGGAAGGCGGGCCCGGCCTGCAAGCCCTGGCTCGCGATGGACGCGTCATCGAAGAGCTGCGCACCGCCACGAGGTCCACCTCGGTCGCCGAACGGATCCTGGCTGCCGACCTGCTCGGCCGCATGGATGCCACCGATGCCAAGGACGATCTCCGCCGGCTGTGTGGTGACCCAGACGCCGGGGTGCGTCGTGTGGCCATCCCTGGCCTGGCACGGATCGGAGGTCAATCGAATGCCGATCTCCTGGCAAGCGCCGCGAGCGACGAGGACGACTACGTGCGCGCCGCCGCGGTCACCGCATTCGGCCAGCAGCCCGTGCTCGATCCGGGCGAGCTCGATGCCATCGCCGCAATCGCGCCGGACCCGAGTGCCCACGTGCGTGGCGCGGTCGCGGTCGTGCTCGGCGACCACGGGCAGCCAGCTCGAGCCCAGGCGCTCGTCGATGCCCTCATCGAGTCGAGTCGGGCCGCCGATCGCATCGCAGGCCTCGAGGCCATCGAGCAGATCCATGATGGCATCGATGCCGCGGCTGCCCTGGAGCACTTCGGCGATCCGGAGCCAGCCGTCCGCGCCGCCGCACTGCGCGCGGCAGCGGCACACGATCTCGGCGACCTGGGGCACTACGTGAGCTGCTTCGAAGACCCGGCGCGCGAGGTACGCATGACCGCGGCCATGCTCGTACGCGACATGCGCGCTGGTGGGCCTGCGCTCATCGACGTCCTCGAGTCCGGCTCCGAGCGGGCGCGCGAAGCCGCTCTGATCGGGCTGGACGGTCACGCCCCCTTCGTGCGTGCACGGCTGCTGGCCTGGTCCGAGCGCGAGGTCGCCAGGGCGACTCGACTGCGGGAACACGCGGGGGATCTGCGGGGAGCCGATGAGACCAGCACCGCGGCATTCCTCGGCGAGGTCATCGCGCGCCGTGAGGCAGCCATCGAATCCGAGCTGCTGCTGGCGCTTTCGGCACTCGGCGCGCCCGAAGCCAGTGGCCTGATCCGCCGATGCCTGCACGCCATCGATCCCGAGGTACGAGCGCAGGCGATCGAGGCACTCGATGCGTTGGGTGATGCCCGCCTCGCACGAGGCGTGGTGCGGCTGCTGGATGACCAGCCAGGATCCGGGATAGCTACCTCGGTCGAGGTCATCGCCGCGGCCACGGCCCTCGCCGATGACCGAGACGCCTGGGTCCGAGCCTTGGCACTGCGTACACTGTCGGAGCGCCTGCGCGAAGACCAGCGTTCGCTCGCGACGCGAGTACGAAATGATCCGGACCCACTCATCGAGCAGGTCGTCGAAATCACCGAGGGAGACGCAGCGATGTCACAGGATCCGCAGCTGGTCAGCGACATCGACCGCATGCTCATCCTGCGGCGTGTCCCGATCTTCGCGGCCCTCGGCCCCGAGGATCTGCAGCGTGTCGCAGCGGCAGCCGTCGAGCACGTGTGGGCCGAAGGCGACACCCTGATGCGCGAAGGTGATGTGGGCGATGAGTTGGTGGTCATCGTCGAGGGCAGCGTGCGAGTGGTGCATGAAGAAGCGAATGGCGAGCACGTTCTGCGCACATACGGTGCAGGCGACCACATCGGCGAGCTGGCCGTGCTGCGCGAAGCTCCACGCGCAGCCACCGTCATCGCTGAGGCCAGCCGGCGTGCGGGGCCTGGTCATCAATGGCGAGGCAATCCACGCACTCCTGCGCGAACGACCCGACGCGGCGATGGCGATGCTGGCGACCCTCGCCGAGCGGATCAGCCAACAAAGCTAGGTGATGACGCAGCCCGAGGGCGAAAGCCAGGTGATGACGCTGCCCGAGGGCACGATCACGTTCCTGCGCTCCGATATCGAGGGCTCCATGGAGCTCGTGCGTGCGCTCGGAGCGAGCTATGACGCGCTGAACGCTGAGCACCAGGCCATCGTGCGGTCGGCGGTCGAGGAGCATGGCGGCCAGGTCGTACGCACCGAGGGTGATGCGTTCTTCGTCGTCTTCAGCGATGCCGGTGAAGCCGCGCGCGCGGCGGTCGGTATCCAACAAGCCATGGCCACGCATCGGTGGCCCGACGGTCATGACTTCAAGCTGCGCATCGGCCTGCACTCCGGCATGGCGACCCGCGCTGGCGACGACTACGGCGGCTTCGAGGTCAGTCGCGCGGCAAGGATCGCCGCCGTCGGGTGGGGCGGCCAGATCGTGGTATCCGATGCCACGAGAGCCCTCATCAGTGCGGACTTGCCCGAAGACTGGGACATCCACGATCTGGGCAGACACCGTCTCAAGGGCATCGCCGAGCCCGAGCAGCTCTTCCAGCTCGACGCCCCGGAGCTGCCCCATGACTTCTTGGGTGTGCGCAGTGAGGCCGGCGCCGCGAGTCACTTGCCTGCGCGCCCCACCACCTTCATCGGACGTGAGGCTGAGCTGGCTGTTCTGGGCCGTCTTTTGGGTGCGAATCGTCTGCTGACCCTGACCGGCCCCGGGGGCACCGGCAAGACTTCCTTGGCGCTCGAGCTGGCGCGGCGCCATGCCGCTCATCTGAAGGATGGGACCTGGCTGGTCGATCTCCAGACGGTCAGTGATCCCTCGCTGGTACGTGCCGAGATCGCTCACGGCATCGGACTGTTCGATGGACCACTGGGGCGAGCGGCGGATCGACTCATGCACTATGTCGCGGATCGGTCACTGCTCATCGTCATCGACAACTTCGAACAGGTCTTGACTGCGAGCGGTGATGTCGATGAGCTCTTGCGTGCTTCAGCCCGATCCCGCGTGATCGTGACCAGTCGTGTCCCGTTGCGATTGTCAGCCGAGCAGGAGTACGCCGTCCATCCACTCGGATTGGGGTCTGAGCACGATACCGGGGAGTCCGAGGCTGTCCGCCTGTATGTCGATCGCGCCCGCAGGGTTCGGCCCGACGTGCGGCTCGACGAAGTCGACCTCAAGGTCATCGGCCAGACATGTCGGCTCGTCGATGGGCTCCCGCTGGCGATCGAACTCTGTGCGGCACGAGTCTCGGCATTGCCGATCGCCACGATCCATGACCGGCTCGCCAAGCGGCTTCACCTCCCCGGTTCGGGGCCACGCGATCTGCCCGAGCGACAGCGAACCGTCGAAGCCACCGTAGCCTGGAGTCACGACCTCCTCCCACCCCCGCTGCAGGAGTTCTTCGCCCGACTATCGGTCTTCGAGGAGACGTTCGACTACGAGCAGGCCGAGGTCGTCTGTGGCCCGGGTGAAGCCATAGGCACCGATGTGCTCGACGGCTTGGTAGGACTGGTGGAACATAGCTTGCTGCGTCGTGTCGATGATGAGGTCGGTGGCGTCCGCTATGCGATGCTTGAGACGATCCGTGCATTTGCCAGCGCCCGCCTGGACGCATCGGGCATGGGCACAGAGCTGAAACGTCGGCACATGCTTGCGTACGTGGCACTCGCGGAGGTGGCTGCCAGCCACCTGCCGGGACCCGAGCAACCACGCTGGATCGCTCGACTGGAGCCTGATGACGCCAATCTCCTGGCAGCCACTCGACATGCAATCGACATCGGCGACGCCGACTCGGCGCTTCGTCTGGTGGCCTCGAGTTGGCGTTACCTGCAGGCGACGGGACGTCTTGACGAGAGTCGCACGCTCATCGATCGGGCCCTCCGCATGGTTGGTGCCGACGCGCCGAACAGGACGCGGCTCTGGGCGCTGGGCGCTGCCGGTAGTGTGGCCTATTGGTTCGGCGACGCGGAGCACACCCGAGCATGTTACGAGGCGCAGCTCGAGCTGGCGCAGGAGCTGGGCGACCCTGAAGGCGAGGCGGATGCCTGGCTCAATCTGTCCTATTCGCGCGTTGTCTACGATCAAGATGTCGAAGGGGCACAACAGGCAGATCATCAAGCTCGAATCCTGTACCAAAGCCTCGGTGACAATGAATCCATCAGCCGACTCGATTGGTTCAGGACGGCAGCCATCGACTTGGTCAACGACGTAGGCGCGGTGGATCGCCTCGCGACTCAGGCCATGGCCCTGGATGCTCTCGACGACGACTGGCACCGCGCCCTGGCTCTGACGTTACGGAGCCGGATAGCTATCCTCGCTGGCGATCACGTCGGCTTTGTCCGTTACCTTTGCGGGATCGTCCGGGTCTTTGTGGGCTTGCGTGACGTCGCGAACGCCACGGTCAACGTGCAGTCCATCGTCGCCGCCTTGCCGACTCTGGAGTTGTGGCATCAAGGTGCGGTGGCACTTGGTGCGCTCGATGCTGGCTGGGAGCGCTACGGTCTCCGCTCTCCCACCTCTGAGTACTCGGTGATGACCGGAGCGCCCGTCCGCAGGTCGGAGATGGAGGCCAAGCTCGGACTTGAAGAATTCAGACGGGCGGTCGCTGAGGGCAGAGGCATGACGTTCAACGACTTGGCGGACTACGTCGAGACTGCGCTCCCGCCTGACCTGGAGGCTAGGTGATGACGCTGCCCGAGGGCACGATCACGTTCCTGCGCTCCGATATCGAGGGCTCCATGGAGCTCGTGCGTGCGCTCGGAGCGAGCTATGACGCGCTGAACGCTGAGCACCAGGCCATCGTGCGGTCGGCGGTCGAGGAGCATGGCGGCCAGGTCGTACGCACCGAGGGTGATGCGTTCTTCGTCGTCTTCAGCGATGCCGGTGAAGCCGCGCGCGCGGCGGTCGGTATCCAACAAGCCATGGCCACGCATCGGTGGCCCGACGGTCATGACTTCAAGCTGCGCATCGGCCTGCACTCCGGCATGGCGACCCGCGCTGGCGACGACTACGGCGGCTTCGAGGTCAGTCGCGCGGCAAGGATCGCCGCCGTCGGGTGGGGCGGCCAGATCGTGGTATCCGATGCCACGAGAGCCCTCATCAGTGCGGACTTGCCCGAAGACTGGGACATCCACGATCTGGGCAGACACCGTCTCAAGGGCATCGCCGAGCCCGAGCAGCTCTTCCAGCTCGACGCCCCGGAGCTGACGAGGCAGTTCCAACCACTACGCAGTGGTACGAGCGCGACGGATCGACTGCCATCGCGAAGCACGACACTGATCGGGCGAGAGGACGAGCTGGAGGATCTCGCCGAACTGCTCGGATTCGACGCGATTGCTCACGCTCACGGGGCCGGGCGGCACGGGCAAGACGACGTTGGCCCTGGAGCTTGCCCGCCACGAGGCGGACAAGTACGCGGACGGCGTGTACCTGGCCGACCTGCAGGCCGTGCACG
Source organism: uncultured Chloroflexia bacterium (assembly GCA_963764785.1). Taxonomy (GTDB): domain Bacteria; phylum Chloroflexota; class Limnocylindria; order Limnocylindrales; family CSP1-4; genus JAFMJV01. The sequence continues at coordinate 162,617 of CAVXTU010000002.1, forward strand.
ATGCGACGCAGGTGCGTGGCGAGATCGCGCGTAGTGTCGGGCTCCTGGACGGTGCCACGGGCACGGCCGCCGACCGGCTGGAGGGCTACCTGGGCAGCCGGGAGATGCTATTGGTCATCGACAACTTCGAGCAGGTCCTGGAGGCGGCAGACGTCGTCACTGACGCGCTCGCCGCATCGGCAGGTACGCGCATCATCGTGACCAGTCGTACCGCGCTGAAACTTCGCGCCGAGCAGGAGTACCGGGTGCGTCCGCTCGGCCTGGGCAACACCCCAAGCGAGCCGACCTCTGAAGCGGAGCGCTTGTTCGTGGACCGCGTTCGCCGGGTGCGCCCCGAGTTCGCGGCATCGGCCGCGGAGTCTCAGACCATCGATGAGATCTGTCGCCGTGTCGATGGGTTGCCCCTGGCCATCGAACTCTGCGCCGCGCGCGCAGCCAGCCTGCCACTGGCGACGATCCGCGATCGGCTCCTCGCGAACCTGCCGCTACCAGGATCGGGACCACGCGACCTGCCCGATCGACAGCGCACCATCGAGCAGACCGTGGCCTGGAGCTATGACCTCCTTGAGCCGTCGTTGCAACGGCTCTACACACGCCTCGCCGCCTTCGAGGATACGTTCGACTTCGAGCAGGTCGAGCAGGTTTGCGGCCCCGCCGACGAACTGGGCACGGACGTGCTCGATGGTCTGGTGCGACTGACCGAGCACAGCCTGTTGACGCGCGTGGACGATGCCAGCGGTGGGATCCGGTTCGGCTGGCTGGTAGCCGTGAGGAGTCATGCCACCGAACGCCTGGCAGCGTCGCCCGAAGATGGGCACGTACGATCACGACATGCGCGAGCATTCGCTGATCTGGCCACGATCGCCGGGCAGCACCTGCCTGGCGGCGAGCAGACGAAGTGGCTCGAGCGTCTCGAGGCTGACGATGCCAACCTGCGATCCGCAACGCGGTACGCCATCTCGACCCAAGACGCGGAGACCGCCCTTCGCCTGGTCGCCGGTTTGTGGCGCCACTGGCTCCAGAGCGGTCGCCTCGCGGAGGGCCGAGGTCTCGCAGCCGGCGCGTTGGCGCTTCCGGGCGCGGATGAACCAACGCCGCTGCGCGTCCGCGCGCTGGACGCTGCCGGTGGGATCGCGTATTGGTCGGGTGATCTGGCCTCGGCGAGTACGTTCTACGAGGAGCAACTGCAGCTGGCGCAGCGCATCGGCGACCGCCACGGTGAAGCCATCGCCTGGCTCGACCTTTCCTACACTCGAGGGGGCTATTGGGGTGACAGGGAGGCATCGCTGATCGCGGCTGCCGCCGCCGAGCGTTTGTTCCGTGAACTGGGCGACACGTTCGAACTGGCCCGACTGGAGATCGCCGGGACACTCCTCGGGCTCGCCGGCGGGATCGAGGATCGAGCGGCGCTGTTTCCCATGTTGGACGCCAAGGCCACGGCTGTAGCGTCGCTGCACGACCCGTACTTGACACGCGCCGCTTTCGCCTACCGCGCCTTCGCCTGCCTGGCGCGAGGCGAGTTCCAGGAGGCGCTCGTTTGGCTCGTCCAGGGGCTCCGTGCAAACCTCGCCGTGAGCGAGCGGACAGAGACGGCACTGTCGATGCAGTTCGTGGTGTTGTTCGCGCCGCAGATCGGGCGTCCTGACGTGGCCGCTACCATCCATGGCGCCATACAGGCTGCCTTCGAGCGACTCGGGGTCCAGCCGCCTGCCGGGTACGAGGTGCTCGCAGGTTTCGACCCGCTACCTGGGATCAGCGACGCTCTCGGCGAGGCAGGCTTCCAGTCCGCCGTCGAGCAGGGACGGCGCCTTTCCCTCGAGGAGGCAGCGGACTTGATCGAGACGACCGTCGCCTCCGCGGCATGACGCTGCCCGAGGGCACGGTCACCTTCCTGCGCTCGGACATCGAGGGCTCCATGAAGCTCTCGCGTGCATTAGGTGCCCGGTACGACGAGCTGAACGCCGAACACCAGGCGATCGTCCGAGCCGCGGTCGCGGAATTTAGCGGTCAAGTGGTCCGCACCGAGGGCGACGCCTTCTTCTCGGTCTTCACCGACGCAGGCGCTGCCGCACGTGCAGCCGTGGCGATCCAGGCCGCGATGCGTGAACATTCATGGCCCGATGGCCATGCGTTCAGGCTCCGCATCGGCATCCATGCTGGCGTGGCCGTACGCGCCGGCGATGACTACGGCGGGTTCGAGGTGAGCCGGGCAGCCCGGATCGCGGCGACGGGCTGGGGCGGCCAGATCGTCGTATCCGATCCTGCAAGAGCCTTGATCAGCGCGGAACTGCCCGACGGCTGGACGATGCGCGATCTCGGGAAACATCGTCTCAAGGATGTCGCCGAGCCGGAGCACCTTTTCCAGCTCGATACCCCCGGTGAAGCCTCCAAGTTCCAACCGCTGCGTTCCGGGCGAGGTCCCGCGGAGCACCTGCCGGTACGGGTCGCATCATTCATCGGGCGCGAAACCGAGCTCGCCGAGCTGGACCGACTCCTGCGTGCCAATCGGCTGCTGACGCTCACCGGACCCGGAGGCACCGGCAAGACGACACTGGCGCTCGAACTCGCCCGGCGTCACGCGGCACACCTGCCGGACGGCACATGGTTCGTCGACCTCCAGGCCGTGCGTGAGCCCGAGCTGGTGAAGGCTGAGATCGCGCGTGGTATCTGCCTCTTCGACGGTCCAGCTGGGAAAGCAGCCGATCGGCTCATAGACTTCATGGCCGACCGCTCGATGCTCATCGTCGTCGACAACTTCGAGCAAGTCGTCGAGGCGGCCGGCGATGTCGGCGAACTGCTCCAGGCATCGGCACGGAGCCGACTCATCGTGACCAGCCGGATCCCCTTGCGCCTCTCCGCAGAGCAGGAATATCCAGTCCGACCGCTCGAGATCGCGACAGGTGCCAGCGGCGATGAAAGCGAGGCGGTCCGCCTCTTCCTCGCACGCACCATGCGGGCACGACCGGACACGAGTTTCAGCGAAGGCGACATGGCGACGATCCGCGAGACCTGCCGCCTGATGGACGGCTTGCCGCTGGCTATCGAACTGACGGCCGCGCGGACATCCATCTTGCCGCTGCACGTGATCCGCGACCGACTCGCCCAGCGCCTGCCGCTGCCTGGTACGGGGCCTCGCGACCTGCCACAGCGCCAGCGCACCATGGAGGATGCCGTGGCCTGGAGTTTCGACCTGCTCGAGGCCCCAGTGCAGCGTCTGCTGGCACGCACGGCGGTATTCGAGGGATCATTCGATCTCGAGCAGGCGGAGGCCATCTGTGGTCCTCCAGCAGAGCTCGGCGTCGACATCCTCGACGGGCTCGTGCAGCTCGTCGAAAGTTCTCTGCTAGCGCGTGTCGACGATGCCGCAGGTGGTTTCCGCTTTGCGGCGCTCGAGTCGATCAGGGCGTTCGCAGGCGCCCGGCTGGCCGAGTCCAGCGAGGAATCCGAGATCCGTGCGAGGCACGCGTCTACCTACGCCGAGCTGGCCATGCTCGCCCACCCGCATTGGCAGACCGACGAACAGCCGGCATGGGTCGCTCGACTCGATGCGGACGATGCCAACCTCAGACGAGCACTTGAGTTCGCGATCGATCATGACGAGCGTGACACGTCCTACCGACTGCTCACGGGGCTGTGGCGATACTGGCTCAGCGTAGGTCGGCTGGTGACCGGTCGCGAGTTGATGCGCCGCGCCATGTCGGCCGATGCCGGCGATGAGCCGACGCGACTGCGAGCCGACGCCCTCGATGCCGCTGGCGGCATCGAGTACTGGACAGGCGACATGAGAGCGGCCAGTGCGTACTACGAGGAGCAGCTTGCGATCGGGAAACGACTCGGGGAAGACTCGATCATGGCGCTGGCGTACTACAACCTGACCTTCGCACTCCGATTACTAGGTGATCGACAAGCCTCAGATGAGGCCGAGGTGGAGGCTCGAAAGCTCGCTCATAAGGTCGGTGCAGCAGACCTGATCCTGCACATCGACTGGGCCGGCCAGCTCGAATCCCGCATCGACCCGGCCTCGTTCGTCGCGCGACAGGGCCCCGAAGGTGAGTTCGAGGAACTGGAGGCCATCGCAGAACAGCTCGAAGCCCAGGGAGATAGCCATGCTCGCTCGATGGGGCTCGGGACGCGAGCACAGATCGCGCTACTGAAGGGCGAGGCAGCCGACGCGGTTCGATACGGCGTCGAGGCGTTCCGTGGGGCACTCGCGCTGGGCGAGCGAGCGGACGTCATCATCGCGCTCCAGCCGCTCGTGGTCCTGCTGCTGCGAGCGGGCCAGCCCACAGCTGGAGCCATCGTCCTGGGTGCCCTGGATGAAGCCATCGAGCGCTTTGGTATGCGTCCCCCGGCGAGCTTCCAGATCGTCACCGGCGTCGCCGATCCAGAGGCTGCCTTCGAGGGAGCCCTCGGCACCGAGGCCTTCGCAGCTGCCAGGGAGCGAGGCCGAAAGTTGTCGCTCGAGGGCGCGGTCGATGTGGTCGAACGTGCCAGTGGTGATCTGTCGTCACTGCCGCCAACGCCCTACTTCTCGCCGGCGGAAGCACCGACCGAGGGGTCCTGAGCCATCCTGCGTGATTCGGGAGGGTCGCTCGCTAGACCGGACTCGGCTCCGGTTCGCGAGTGGTCATTTGCTCCGACGCCTGCAGCCGCCAGAGGTGCGCGTACAAGCCGTCCTGCCGGAGCAGGTCCTCGTGGGCGCCGAGTTCCAACAACCAGCCGTCGTCCAGCACCGCGATCCGATGGGCATCACGGATAGTGGACAATCGATGCGCCACGACGATCGTGGTGCGGCCCTGCATCAGGCGGGCAAGCGCCTCCTGGACCAGCCGCTCTGAGGCGTTGTCGAGTGAACTGGTGGCCTCATCGAGGATGAGGATCGGCGCATCCTTGAGGATGGCTCGAGCGATGGCCACGCGCTGCCGCTGGCCACCCGAGAGGCGTGTGCCCCGATCACCCACGATGGTCTGATAACCATCGGTCATGGCCTCGATGAAGTCGTGCGCGTTGGCTGCCTTGGCGGCGTTGATCACGTCCTCGTCGGTGGCTTGGAGTCGGCCATAGCGGATGTTCTCGTCCACCGTGCCACCAAACACCGTGGCGTCCTGTGGCACCAGAGAGACAGCGTTGCGCAGGTCCTGCAAAACCAGTTCACGCACATCGGTGCCGTCGACCAAGACCCGGCCGCCGGTGACATCCCAGAGCCGTGGGATGAGGTTGCAGAGCGTGGTCTTGCCGGCGCCGGATGGACCGACCAGCGCGAGCACCTCGCCCGGAACGATCTCCAGGTCGATGTCACGCAGCACGGTCTGCTCCCCGCTGTAGCCGAAGGAGACGTTCTCGAACGTGATGCGCCCGGCGACATCGGAGAGACCGGCAGCGTCATCCGGCGCGCGGATGGTGGGCTGCTCATCGATGAGCTCGAAGACGCGAGCCACGGCCCCGGCGCCTTCCTGGAAATGGCCGTAGATGCTGGCGAGGCTGGCCAGGCTCGTTCCGATGGCCACGCCATACAACAGGAAGCTGGTCAGGGAGGCGACATCGAGACTGCCCTCGATGACCTGGTGACCCGTGAACCAGAGGATCACGATCGAGTGTGGCGAATCCGAGGAAGGTCATCATCCCGCTGAAGAGGCCGCGCCAGGTCACCAGTTTCGTGGCAGTGGCGACCACATCTCGCAGATCATCGCCGTAGCGCTGGCGCTCCCATCCTTCACGCCCGAATGACTTGACCACGCGGATCCCGCTGAGCGCCTCTTCGGCGGTCGTGGTCGACGCCGCGACCGAGTCCTGCACGCGCGTGCTGAGCTTGCGCAGGGGACGAGAGAAGACGAAGGCCATCAGGACGAGCGCCGGCGCCAGGGCCAGGATGATCAGCAGCAGGGTCGGGCTGAGCAGGAACAGGATGATGATCGAGCCGACGAGACTAAGCGTGTTGGAGAGCAGCGAGGTCACCGTCTGCGTCAGCATCGAGCGCACCTGGGTGACATCGCTCGAGAGCCGTGAGATCAGCTCGCCGACACGGCGCTTGACAAAGAAATCGAGCTCCAGTGAGACCAGGCTATCGAAGACCTGCTCCCGCACACGTGCCACGATCCGTTCGCCCACGACGCCCAGTGCCCAGGTCTGGGTGAACGTGGAAACGGCCATGGCAACGGTCAGCCCAAGCAGCAGGACCAGCAGCTGGTCCAGGCCGGACGCATCGCCGGCACTGACGACCTCACCCACCAGCCCACCGATGGCCAGCGGTAGCAGCAGCCCGGCAGCGGTCCCGATGAGCAGTGCCACCACGGCCACGGAAAACAGCTTCAAGTTGGGGCGCAGGTAGACCAGGAGGCGGCGCCAGGGCACGCCCGTCAGCTGAGCCACGCCACCCTCGGCTGAGTCGCCCCGCTGATCGCGCTGCGGCACAGGGGTTCGTTCGCGTCCTTCACGGGCTCTACGGCTGGCTCGACCGACGGGTGAGCGGCGCTGATCAGAGGTCAGGGGGCGGCTCCAATCCGGGGTCGCAGAATCCCTCGGAGCCGCCCACGAACGTGCCGATGGGTACGAGGTCGGTCGTGCCCGCCTCGTTGAAGGCGGCAACGGCGTACTCCCACTGGACGAGGTTGCCGGGCACGTTCCTGATGGTCGGGACCTTGATGGATTCCACCACCCGACCGTGTCTTGGGCGGTAGCGCTCGCGGTTCGGGCCGACCTCGGTCACGACCTGCCACGGACCGTCCGTGATGGAGCAGTCAGCCTTCAACCAACTGCGTCGAGCGTAGATGCGGAAGCCATCCTCATTGTCGGATCGGTCGCGCCAGACGATGGCGCCGTGGAGCGGATCGGGTCGGTAGACCGGTGGCCAGCCGCGATCGTTTGGCACATCGCGTCGCGCGCCGGGCGCAGCCGGCGGCACCAGCGGGTCGAGATACACCAGGCGACCGTCGGCCACACGTTCTGCGGAACGCTGGTCGCAGCGACGCGGGCGTGGCAGTTCGGCCGTCTGGGCGTAGACCTTGCCAGCCGTGTCCACGACCTCCACCGCGAACGAGACCGGGACACAACGGTCGGTCGACCGGCTCATGGCCGTCCGCGCCCGCGGCAGCCATGCCTCCATGTCGGTCGTCTCGGTCGAGGTCGGATCCCATTGGAACGTGATCAGGGCATCCTGGGCATCACCATTCCAGGCACAGTCGGATCCGCCGACCTCTCCGGGTGGCAGGCACACGGCAAGCTGTCGCCACGTCGTGGCCGGATCGAACGAGTCCAGTTGGCCGCTGGGCACGGGGCGCGGCCAGTGGGGATACCAGGCCCGGAAGCGAACCTCGGCGATATCGGCGCGATCGGTGACGCGCGCCACCAGCCGTACGGTCTCCCCGAACGGGATATGCGAGGCACCGGCGGCCGTCTTGCGATTCCAGCGCGCTCGCGGTTTGCCGGGCTCGTCGGCGACGGCTGCTGCGACGACCGGTCCACTCCACCACGTGAAGCCCTCGTAGCCACGTTCACCGACCAGGGGCTCCGGAGACACTGGCGTGCCCCCGCTGATCTGACCATCGGGTGCCACCATGGCGCCGCGAAGGATGGCCGCGAACAGGTCGGTACCGGGATCGGTGCCAGCTTCAGGACATTCCAGCGTGGGGCTGGCGCCATCGGGCAGGACGGCCCCGTAATGCCCGACCACATCGTTGGGACCGACGATAGGCGCCTCGGCATCGAGCGTACGGCCCAGCAGCCCTGGTTCGATGTCGGAGAGGTGACCCAGGATCCCAAGGTAGCTGTCGTCACCACTCTCGAACTCGATCGCGACCGTGCGTCCCAGCGAGGCTGACGACCCGGTCGCGCAGCCAGCGAAGGCGAGTGTGCCGCCGAAGCAGCGGGCGGACCTCGGTACCCATGGTGGCTTCGATCGGCCCAGCGCCAGGCGACGGGAGTGGTCGGCCCTGGTCGACGGCGGGAACCTCGACCTCTGGCGCGAAGTGCAAGCCGTAGCCGTCGCTCGAGCCGGCATCGTAGGCATCGCTCAACTCACGTTCGGCGCCCACCTCGAACGGCACACTGGCCGGCACCACCATCGGCCGTCGTCGGAACCGGAATGGATCGAAAGCCGGACCGGTGTTGCCGGAGATGATGATGTCGTTCGTCTGGGGTATGCCGTCGGCGCGTTGCGTCAACACGTCGGGATCGGAGAACGAGACCGGCTGGGACCGTGTCTCGAACCAGCCGCCGCTGCCGACGGCGTTCCAGGGCGGTGTCGGCTGCACCTGGAATCGCAACCCGACCTCGTCGGTCCAGCCTGAGCTGCCGGCCGTACCGATGCGCTGGCCAGCGCTGATGACCTGGCCGACGCGCACGATCGGCTGGCTTCGCTTGAGGTGCAGATAGAGGCCCGAGGTGCCATCACCGTGATCGATGAGCACGTAGTTGACATTGCGCCAGCAGGACGGACGAGGCCCACTCTGGGGCTTGGTACACCGGCCACCAGGCATACCCGCGCGCTGGCCGATCACCGTGCCACCACGAGCCGCCAGCACCGCGAATGGCTCAGGCTCGTCTGGCGTGATGAAGTCGAGGGCGTAGCGCTCGGATGCGACCCGGCCGTCCGTTCGCCGGAAGGCTCCGGTGTCGCCCTGCGAGACGACCAGTGCCGTGCCCTCCGGGGCCGGCAGGTAGTACACCGGTTCGGCGGCCACGGCCGTGGGGATGACCACGACCGAACCCAGCCCGATCGACAGGGCGAGGACCACTGCGCCCCTGGCTCGACGATGGCTCATACCCGCGGTGACCTCCTGTGTCGCCGTCACACGGTAGCGCCACTTCCGGTTCGTGTCCGGCGAGGTCAGGGCCGGCTCCGAACGAAGGCGTCCGCTCCGAACTCGTCGTGAAGCTCCGTGGCGAGCTCGGCGAGCGTATCCGCCTCGGTAGGGATGGCCGCCAGATTCATGAGCTGCCACGGGTCGCGGCTGAGATCGTAGAGCTCGGACTCGCCGGTCTCGTACTCGATGTAGTGCCATCGCCCAAGCGGATGCTGCGCGCTCGTGCGGATGGCCCAGAACTCGGGCGCCCAGCGGTAGCGCGGACCACTCTGTTCCCGAACCAGCGTGCGACCAAGATGCTCGATCTCGCCATCGAGCAGCGGCACCAGGTCCAGGCCGTCCGGCGTCGACTTGCCATCCAGGAAAGGGCCCATCTCACAGCCGCCGATGGCGCATAACGTGGGCGCGAGGTCGATGTTGCTGACCAGCTCGTCGATCACTCTCGGCTCATCACCCCAGCGCGTCGGCCACGAGAAGACGAGGGGGACGGGTGTGGCATACGGGACGCCCTTGCGTTGTTGCAGCCGTTGGGTTCCCCAGGTGACGCCGTTGTCCGCGGTCAGGATGAACAACGTGTCGTCCAGGCGTCCGCGCTGACGCTGCTCGCGCACCACGGCCGCCGCCAGCTCATCCACCGCGAGCATCTCCTCGCAATAGCGCTGCATGGGCCAGCCGTCCTTCGCCAGTGCCCGCCGCTCGCGGACATAGGCCGGCTTGGCCGAGACATCCGCATCGAAGCTCGGGGGCTTCCAGGCTTCGATGGACCGGCAGCGGCGATCACCCCGGTACCGTTCGGTCGGTCGATTGGGTGCGTGCAGGTCGAAGATGCTGGCCACGGCCAGGACCGGCTGATCGGGAGGCGCCTCGTGGAGGTGCTCCACGAGGCGACGCTTGGTCACCAACGTCGAATGGTCGGCGTCATGCCTGCCATACCGAACGATGCCATCGCGGGTCCACAAGTCGTATCCGAGGTACTGGCCGTTGTCCTCGTAGATGACGTCGAAGTCGTCCCAACCGGCCGCGTGAGCGCGCATCTGACGTCGCGGCACGCCGGAGCGCAGGTCGTTGAGGTACTTCCCCACGAAGATCGTTCGATAGCCGCTGTCCTGCAACTCAGTTCCGATGGTGACGCGAGGATCGAACGGTCTTGCCACGTTGCCATCGACTCCGTGGTTGAGCATGTGCCGACCGGTCAGGAAGCTGGCGCGACCGGGACTGCACAACGGTGTCTCGGCCACCGCGTTGGTCATCTCGATGCCCTGCTCTGAGAAGAGATGCGCAAGGGTGGGCGTGCGACCCGGGTCGTTCCAGAGCCGGCCGTCATGCGGATCGACGTCATCGAGGTACAGGACCACGATGTCCGGGCGCTCGATCACCGGCTCGTTGGCCGCGGCGGCTGGGCGCAGGACACCCAGCGACGCCGGCGTCAGGACGAGACTGCCGATGAACAGGAGCAGCGCGACCAGCTGCACGAGGACCTCCGCTCGAGGCTGCCTCGGCCCTCGCCCGAGGCGTTGCGGGCCACATCATGGCATCGAGCGCCGAAGGGGGCAGACAGGCGCGACGGGGCGCGCCGCCATCCCGGCGGCGGCGGCCCAGGGGCTCCACTTCCAGCGCCAGGTTCGGAACCCGGTGATCGTCGACGACGTCATGGCGAAGTACACGCGCCAACGCTCTTCCGGCGCGTCCCGCCCAGCAAGGAGCCCAACCCATGCATGCGATACGAACCTCGATGGCCGTCGCCATCACCGTCGGAACGCTCAGTGGAGCGTCCACTGGCGCCGTCCATGCCCAGGCTGACGACCAGATCAGCTACACCAGCCGGCCCGATCGCGTTGCCATCTTCCTCAACAACGTGGCGTTCGGTCGAGACACCGTGGCCTTGCCAGGTGGCGTCGACGTCCGCATCGTGCTGCCGGCGAGTGTCTATCCGGACACGCTCGTGCTTCGGGAGAATGGAAGACGCGTCGCCAACTACCGACTGGACTCCCAGACCGGCCAGCCGACGATCAAGTGGCAGAGCGCCACTGATAGCGAGCTGCGTGACGTCTCGCTGGAGTATCTGATCAGCGGCGTCGGCTGGCGCCCTACCTACGATATGTGGCTAGGCACTGATGCCGCCGAGACCGTCGACCTGGACTACTTCGCGGAGATCACCGACAGCGCGCTTCAGCTCGACGACGTGGCTACACAGCTGGTCGCCGGCTACGTCGACCTCAACAATCCCATCGCGCCCGCGGCTGAAGTGAGCGCCAACCAGAGGTTGGCCGGCTTCGACGATGCCTACATCCCCGCCGCGCCCGCGGGTCAGGTCGACATCCAGCATGTCTACGACATCGGCGCCGTGACCGCCGAGCCCGGCGATACCGTGTACTCGCAGCTCGTGGGTCAGACGCTCCCGGCACGCCGGCTGCACGTCTGGAACGCGCCGACTGATAGCCAGGTGACGGTCATCTACAAGGTCACCAACGACAGCGACCAGCCGTTCGCCGAAGGCGTCGTGCGGTCCTACAAGGACGGCCTGTTCATCGGCAGCGACTACGTGGAACTGACGCCGGTCGGCAGCGAAGGCAGCATCACCGTGGGCCATCTGCAGGACGTTCGCGTCAAGCGCGAGCAGACACAGAGTGCCATCTCCCAGGGTCGCTTCGACTACAGGGACGAGGTCGAGCTGACCATCGAGAACTTCACTCCCACCACGGTGCACCTGGATGTCGTCGACTTCCTGCCGCCGCAGGCCGAGGAACTGCAAGCTTCGATCGATCCGCAGCTGGAAGCCGGTAATGTCATGCGCTGGCCGATCTCGGTCGAGCCTGGCGACGAGATGGTCATCACCTACGAGTACCTCGTGGACTGACAAGTCATCTATCGAGGTAGCGAGTCGCGCAGGGTCGACGGTCAGGTCGTCCCGGGGCTCAGCTCGCAAGCCGGCCGGACGGAGGCCCGTCCGGCCTCGATCGTGACGCGACCTTCGGCGAACCATTGCAGCACTTCCGGATAGAGGCGGTGCTCCTCGACCAGGATGCGGGCCGAGAGCGACTCGACGGTGTCGTCGGGCAGGACGGGCACGCTGGCCTGGGCCACGATGGGGCCGGCGTCGACTTGGCTGGTCACGATGTGCACCGTACAGCCGGCCAGCTTGACACCAGCACGCAGCGCCGCCGCCTGCGGTTCTGGCGCAACCATGCCGCCGAAGGCTGGCAACAACGATGGATGGATGTTGAGCGTGCGTCCCTCGAAGGCATCGACCACGACGGGGTCCAGGATGGCTGCGAATCCAGCCAGGGCCACCACGTCGACGCGTGCCCCGACAAGGGCATCATGGATGGCGCGTTGACGGGCGGTTCGCTCGGGATACTCGGTGCGCCCGATCCGCAACGTCGGGATGCCGTGGCGGCGACCAACGTCCATGGCCTCCGCAGGTCGGTCGCAGATGAGCAGCGCCCCCTCAGCCTCGAGGCGCCCTTCCTCGATGGCGGTCAGGATGGCATCGACGTTGCTGCCTCGTCCTGACGCGAGGAGACCGATCCGGATCACAGCCCGGCGAGCACCACGCGTGGTTCGTCGCGCTCCACGACCTGGCCCGCCCGGAATGAACCGGGCAGTGCGGCCAGAAGGGTCGGTGACTGATCGGCCGCCACGACGATGGCGAGGCCGATACCCATGTTGAAGATGCGATACATCTCTCTTCGATCTACCTGCTGGTCGCTCGCGATGACGTCGAATACTGGGGGAGCGAGCCACGAGTCGACGTCGATGCGAGCCCCGACCTCATCCGGCAGCACGCGTGGCACGTTCTCCTCCAGGCCACCCCCGGTGATATGGGCCACGACGCGAACGCCCGGGTTGGCGAAGGCTATCTGCAATCCGGCGTAGTACGAGGGATGCGGCGCCAGCAAGGCATCGGCGAGCGTGCCGCTGCCCACCGGGTGGTCAGGGCCGAGTCGAGCCGCGGTCAGTCGCGCGAGGCTGTAGCCATTGGTATGGAGCCCCAGTGACGGGACGCCGACGATGTGGTCGCCGACGCAGACCCGGGACGGATCGGGCAGGTCGGCGCGCTCAGCGATGCCGATCATGGTGCCCGCGACGTCGTAGGCGCCGGGGCGATAGGTGTCAGGCATCTGGGCGGTCTCGCCGCCGATCAGCGCGACATCGGCCGCGCGACAGGCCTCAGCCATGCCCTCGACCAGGGCGAGCACGGTGTCGCGTTCGAGCTGGCTGCTGGCGATGTAGTCGAGGAAGGCGACGGGTCTGGCGTTGAGCACGGCGACGTCGTTGATGCCGTGATTGACGACGTCACGTCCCGCGGCGCCCGGTCGGCCCCATTCGATGGCAAGGTGCAACTTGGTGCCGACGCCATCGACACTCGAGACGAGCACCGGCTCGCGGTAACCGGGTGGCAGCGAGATGGCACCGCCGAACGAGCCGAAACCCGCTCGCACCAGGTCGGTCGTGGTCGAGGCCACCGCGGCGCCGAGGCCAGCCTTCACGCTGGCGTTGACCGTGAGATCCACCCCGGCCCGGGCATAGGCATCGCGACCGCGGTTCACACAGGAACCTCGGCAGGACTGGATGCGTCCACGGCGGCGGCCTCCTCGTCAAGCCCGACGTCCCTGGGAAACACCAGCGCCGTCTCCATCCCGTCACGCCGCTCCAGGGCGAACTTGTCGAGGGGCAGCTGGACGTCGATGGGGTAGTCGCGGGTGAAGCAACCCAGGCACAGGGCGTCCTTGCCGACGCCGATGGCGTCGACGAGATTGTCCGGGTCAAGGAACTCCAGGCTGTCCGCCCCGATGCGCTCGCGGATCTGCTCGACGTCGAGCTCGTGGGCGATGAGCTCGTCCGGCTCGGGGATATCGATGCCCAGGAAGCACGGCCAACGCACCGGGGGCGCGGTGATGCGGACATGCACTTCAGTGGCACCGCCGATATCGCGGAGCATCGTCACCAGCTGTTCCTGGGTGGTGCCACGCACGATGGTGTCGTCGAGCAGCACCAACCGCTTCCCCGCCACCACCTCGGGCAGTGGGTTGTACTTCATGCGCGCCCCGAGCTTGCGCAATCGCTGCGTGGGCTCGATGAACGTTCGGCCGATATAGCGATTGCGGACGAAGCCGTCGGCGTAGGGCAAGCCTGCCTCCTCGGCATAGCCGGTGGCAGCAGCGATGGCCGAGTCGGGCACGCCGATGACGAGATCGGCGTCGGTGGGGCGCTGTCGGGCGAGTCGGCGTCCCATCTCGCGTCGAACGCTGTGGATGAGGCGCCCATCGATGCGAGAGTCCGGGCGCTGGAAGTAGATGAACTCGAACGAACACATGGCCTGGCGCTGCGGCAGATCGATCTGACGGGCACGCACTCCGAGGTGGTCGATGACGACCATCTCACCCGGCTTCACATCGCGCTCGAAGGTAGCCCCGACGCTATCGAACGCGCACGTCTCAGAGGCCATCATCCAGCCCTCGCCGAGGCGACCCAGCGCCAACGGCCGGTTGCCGAGCCCGCCACGAACGCCGATGAGCTGGCGATAGGTCGAGATGACCAGGCTGAACGAGCCACGCAGCCGGGGGATCACGATCGCCAGCCGCTCGGCGATGTCCTCCCCCGGCGTATGCGCGATCAGCTCGGCCACGACGGCACTGTCGGAGCTGACCCAGCGAGCGTGCTCGGGAAGCCCCGGGTCGTTGCGCAGCTCCAGGGCATTGACGATGTTGCCGTTGTGGGCCACGGCGATGGGGCCGATGGCGTCGAGCCCACTGCAGCCGTCGGGTCGGGCCGCGCTGATGGGCCGACGCATGATGGGCTGGATGTTCTCCTCAGAGCTGGAGCCGGTGGTCGAGTAGCGACAGTGCCCCACCGAGATGAAGCCGGGCATGGCCTCAAGATCCTCCTCGGTGAAGACGCGCGACACCAAGCCCATCCCGGTGTGCTCGTGCAGGTCGTGGCCATCCGATGTCGCGATGCCGGCGCTCTCCTGCCCACGGTGCTGCACGGCGAACAGGGCGAAGTAGGTCTGCTTGGCGACCTCGCTGGGGAGTCCATGGATGCCGATGACTCCGCACATCGCTCAGCCCTCCCCTCTCAACGCGCTTGCGAGGCCGCCCGACCAGGCCCGCTGGGCGGTGCCGAGGTCGACCACGAGGGGTCCGATGACAAGGTCTTCGCCCTCGACCACACCGAGCCGGGCGCAGGGCACACCGGCCGCAGCGGCCGCCTGCTCGACGGTCGCTTCATGCTCAGGCGCAAGGCTGACCACGATGCGCGACTGGGCTTCTCCGAACAGCCTGAGGTCAGGGCGGCCCTCATCGGCGAGCCAACCGCTGCTGCAGCGGATGCCGATGCCTCCGGCGAAGGCCGACTCCGCGAGCGCCACAGCCACGCCACCCTCGGCGCAATCGTGTGCCGACCGGATCACGCCGCGGCCGATGAGCCGACGCACCAGCTCCTGCACTGCGACTTCACGCTCCAGGTCGATAGACGGCCGGCCGGCGACCCGGCCATGGAGCAGGCTCAGATACTCGCTCCCATCCAGTCGTGCCTCTTGTGCACCCAGGCCCAGGATGACATCGCCGGTCTCCTGAAAAGCGCTATCGCAGCACAGCCCCAGGACGTCGAGCAATCCCAGCATGCCGACGACCGGGGTGGGCCAGATGGCTGCTCCCTTCGATTCGTTGTAGAGGCTGACGTTTCCGCTCACGACGGGAGTCTCGAAGGCTCGGCAGGCCTCGGCCATCCCCTCGATGACTTCGGCCAACTGGTAGTAGACCGTGGGATCATCGGGCGATCCGAAGTTGAGGCAGTCGGTCACCGCCAACGGGGTCGCGCCGACGCAGCTGACGTTGCGCGCGGCCTCGGCCACCGCGATCCGGCCGCCTTCGCGAGGATCCAGATAGCACAGCCGGCCGTTGCCGTCGGTGCTGAGCGCGACACCTCGCGCGCTGCCCTTCACGCGCAACACCGCCGCGTCGCCACCAGGTGCCATGACCGTGTTGGTGCCGACCATGTGGTCGTAGCGGCCGTAGACCGGCGCGCGGCTGGCGATGTTCGGCGATGCCAGCAACTCGAGGAAGGTGGCGGCCAGGTCATCGGGCTGAGGGACCGAGTCGACATCGAGTGCCTGGACCTCATCGAGGTACGCAGGTCGTTCGACGGGGAACGCGTAGGTGGGAGCATCGACCAGCATCCCGACCGGAAGTTCGGCGACCAGGTCGTCGCCGGCGCGCACAGCGAGCATGCCGTCATCGGTGACCGCTCCGATGGTCCGGGTATGCAGGCCCCAGCGATGGAACACCTCGACGATGTCATCCTCGTGGCCTCGCTCCACGATGGCCAGCATGCGCTCCTGGCTCTCGCTGAGCATCACCTCATACGGGGTCAGGCCGGCGGTCCGCCTGGGTACCCGATCGACATCGATGCTGATGCCGCCGCTACCATGCGCGGCCGCCTCGACGGTAGAGCTGGTCAGGCCGGTCGCGCCAAGATCCTGGAGGCCCACCAGGCCAGGCTTCCCGATGACCTCCAGGCAAGCCTCGATGAGCAGCTTTTCCATGAACGGATCGCCGACCTGGACCACGCCCCGGTGCGACGCCTCGGGATCCTCGAGCGAGGCGAACGTGGCGCCATGCAGCCCGTCCCGTCCGGTGTCGGCGCCGAACAGGATCACGGGATTGCCCACACCGCTGGCGCTGGCGCCCTTGAGGTCCTCGTGGCGGATGAGCCCGACGCACATGGCATTGACCAGCGGGTTGCCGTCGTAGCTGGCGTCGACCATGACCTCGCCGCCGACGGTGGGTACGCCGACACAATTGCCGTACCAGCCGATCCCCCCGATGATGCCCTCGGCCAGACGTCGCGATCGAGGCGAGTCGAGCGATCCGAAGCGCAGGCTGTCGAGCAGGGCGATGGGCCGGGCACCCATGGTGAAGATGTCACGCAGGATGCCGCCGACGCCGGTCGCCGCACCCTGGAAGGGCTCGACCGCGCTGGGATGGTTGTGGCTCTCGACCTTCATGACGATGGCGTAGCCGTCACCGATGTCCACCGCACCCGCGTTCTCCTCGCCGGCGCCGACGAGCACGCGCGGCCCATCCGTCGGGAAGCGCTTGAGCAGTGGTCGCGAATGCTGGTAGCCGCAGTGCTCACTCCACATGCCGCCGACGATGCCGAGCTCGATAGCGTTGAGATCTCGCCCGATGCGTCGGCAGGCCTCGCGGTACTCCTCACGGGTCAGGGCGACCTCACGCAGCTGCTCGTCGCTCGGCTCGCCGGTGGCGACCGGTGTGCTGGTCCGGCTCATGGTCATGCCGGCACCATGGCCAGGAGGGACTCCCAGAACACGCGGCCATCCGTGCTGCCGAGCTCCGCCTCCGAGGCCCGCTCGGGGTGCGGCATCAGGCCGACCACATTGCCGGCCTGGTTGCAGATCCCGGCGATGTTGGCCACCGAGCCGTTGGGGTTGGCAGCGCGCGTGACCGTGCCCCCGGCGTCGCTGTAGCGGAAGACGACGCGATCCTCGTCGTGCAGCCGAGCGAGGAGGTCGGGCGAGGCCTGGTAGTTCCCTTCACCGTGTGCGATGGGCAGACGCAACACGTCGCCCGTGGCGCACCGGCCGGTGACCGGAGTCCGGGTGCGCTCCACTCGGAGATAGACCCACTCACAGCGGAAGTCGATGCCTGCGTTGTGCAACATGGCGCCGGGCAGCAGGCCTGACTCCAGCAGTACCTGGAAGCCGTTGCAGATGCCGAGCACGGCGACACCACGGGCTGCCACCCTGGTGACCGCCCCCATCACCGGGGCGACAGCAGCGACCGCGCCGCTGCGCAGGTAGTCACCGTAGCTGAAGCCGCCGGGCAATACGATCAGGTCGTAGCCGTCGAGGTCGGTCTCGGTGTGCCACACGAAGTCGGCCTTGATGCCGGCCACCTCGTTGAGCACATGGAGTGCATCGGCGTCACAGTTGCTGCCGGGAAAGACGACCACCGCAGCTCGCATCAGGCTCCTTCGTCGACCTCGATGTGGAACGACTCGATGGTCGGGTTGGCCAGGAGCTCGTGGCACATCTGCTCGGCACGGGCACGGGCTCCGCTGATATCGGATGCGTCCAGGGTCAACTCGACGATCTTGCCGATGCGCACATCTCGCACGTCAGGGTGGCCCAGTGCGTGCAGTCCCGCGCGCACCGCGTTGCCCTGTGGGTCGTTGACGTTGGCGTCCAGGCGCACATCGATACGGGCACGAAAGGCCGTGGTCATGCGGTCAGCCGTTCCAGGGCTTCCTGGTAGCGAAGTGCGGTTCGCGCAACGACGGCGTCGGGCAACAGCGGTGCGGGCGGTTCGCCGTCCCAGCCAGCGTCCTTGACCCAATCACGCACGATCTGCTTGTCGAAGCTGGGCGGAGAGATCCCCACCGCGTATTCCTCGATATCCCAGAACCGCGAAGAGTCGGGCGTCAGGACCTCATCGATGAGCGTGATCTGCCCTTCGATGAAGCCGAACTCGAACTTGGTATCGGCGAGGATGATGCCGCGCGCACGAGCATGGTCCCGACCGGCCTCGTAGATGCGGACGGACAGGTCGCGGAGCTGGGCGCCGACCTCGGGTCCGACGAGTTCGGCGAAGGTCTCGAAGTCGATATTCTCATCATGCCCGGTCTCGGCCTTGGTGGCTGGCGTGAACAGCGGCGTATCGAATGTCTCCGCCTGCTGCATGCCGGCACGGATGGGGATGCCGCAGATCTCACCACTCGAGAGATAGTCCTTCCAGCCCGAGCCGGTGATGAAGCCACGCACCACGCACTCCGCGAGGATGGGCTGGGCGCGCTTCACCAGCATCGAGCGGCCGCGCAGCACGTCGCGATGGGCTGCCACCGCCGGACCCATGGCATCGACGTCGGTGGTGACAAGGTGGTGGGGCACGATGTCGCTGAGCAGGTCGAACCAGAACTGGGACATGGCGGTCAGGACGGCACCCTTGCCCGGGATGGCGTTGGGCAGGATGACGTCGAAGGCAGACACACGGTCGGTGGTCACGATGAGCAGGTGGTCGCCCAGGTCGTACAGATCGCGCACCTTGCCGCGATTGAGCAGCGTCAGGCCAGGTAGCTGGGTCTCGATGACCGGCGGGGCATCGTTCATCATCGCGCGCTCGCTTCCTTGTCGTCTCGAAGCACGCCCTCAGCCATGCGGGCGCGACCCTGGGTGATGGCGTCCGCGACTGCCGGATCGGCCAGTCCAAGGATGGCTGCCGCGTACCAGGCGGCGTTGCGAGCGCCGGGCTTGCCGATGGCCATGGTCCCGACCGGGATCCCCGGGGGCATCTGCACGATGGCCAGCAGCGCGTCCTGACCCTGCAGATCACTCGTGGGCAGCGGGACACCGATGACCGGTCGGGTCGTGCGGGCGGCGACCACGCCGGGGAGCGCCGCGGCCATGCCGGCCATGGTGATGAAGACACCGATACCGCGTTCCTCAGCCGAGGCGACGTACTCCTCCAACGGCCCCGGGGTGCGGTGTGCGGAGAGCACCCGCAACTCCTGGCCGATGTCGAGCTGCTTGAGGACGGCGATGGCCTCGTCTGCGTAGACCAGGTCCGATCTGCTGCCGACGATGATGCCGACGGACACACTCATGTGGGCGATTCTCCTCTCATGCGACTGGGGTCGGGATGACGGCTGGCGCCGCGATGTCCGATCGTTGCACGGCGTTCTCGAAATGGATCTGCCCGGCTCGGTCATAGGCGCGCTCACGGGCTTCGATGATGCTGTCGCCGAGTCCGGTGACAGCGAGAACGCGCCCGCCAGCGGTGAGGCAGCGCCCGCCTTCGAGCCTGGTGCCCGCATGGAAGACGAACGTGGAAGGGGCATCAACGCCCAGGCCCTCGATGGGCAGTCCGGTCTGATAGTGGCCCGGATAGCCACCTGACGCCATGACGACGCTGACCGCAGCGCCGCTCACGGGTGGTACCTCCAGCCCGGCCAGGCGTCCGTCGACGGCAGCCTCCATGGCCTCGACCAGGTCGAAGTCGAGGAGCGGCAGCAGCACCTGGGCTTCGGGATCGCCCATGCGGCTGTTGAACTCGATGACCACGGGCCCGCCCGACGTCAGCATCAACCCGGCGTACAGGAAGCCCACGAACGGGCTGCCGCGTCGGGACAGCTCGGCCAGCGTCGGTGCCAGGATGTCCGACTCGATCTCCGCCATGGTCGCGGCGTCGAGGTCCTGGAGCGGCGCGTAGGCGCCCATGCCCCCGGTGTTGGGACCGGTGTCACCGTCGCCGATGCGCTTATGATCGCGGGCCGTGCCGATGACGCGGTAGTCGCGTCCGTCGCAGATCGCAAAGACCGATGCCTCGGGGCCATGGAGTCGTGCCTGCAGGACGATCCGGTCGCCAGCCGCTCCGAACTCACGCCGGCGCGCCACCCGGTCGATGGCCTCGAGCGTGGCGGCGGTGTCATCGCACACGAACACGCCCTTGCCAAGGGCCAGCCCGTCGGCCTTGACCACGAACGGTCGCCTCTGCTCACGAACGAAGGTCTGGGCCTCTTCTGCGTCGTCGAAGACGCGCGACCAGGGCATCGGGACCGCGGCAGCCATGCAGACATCGGCCGCCCAGGCCTTGCTGGACTCGATGCGCGCGGCCGCTGCCGTGGGGCCGAATGCGCGCACGCCGATGACCCGGAGGGCATCGGCGATGCCTGCCGCCAGGGGATCATCGGGGCCCACGACGACCAGGTCTGGCCGATGTTCGCGACACCACGCCACGATGGCGTCGATGGCCGTCGCTGCGATGGGCACCGATGTCGCCAGGCCAGCCGTGCCGCCGTTGCCAGGAGCGACGAAGAGCTCCGCCCCGGGGCGATCGTGCGCGATGCGCCAACACAGCGCGTGCTCGCGGCCACCGCCCCCGATGACCAGGATGCGAGTCACGCCTGGCTCTCCGAAGCGCCGGCAGCCGCAGCGCGGATGGCATCGCGCAATTGCCGGGCCTCCTCTGCCGGCTCGTCCGCGAAGATCACCGATCGTGAGGCGTTGATGAGCAGCCCCCGGCCGTGACGATCGAGCCCGGCTCGTACGACGGCGTCGACTGAGCCACCCTGGGCGCCGACACCGGGGACGAGGAAGGTCAGGTCGGGGCAGAGCGCTCGGGCGCGAGCCAACTCGGCCGGATAGGTCGCCCCGATGACGAGCATGCAGTTGTGGTTGGCATTCCACTCGTCGCGGACTGCCCGGGCCACCCGTTCCCACAGCGGCCCCGCCCCGGTGTCGAGGTCCTGCAGCTCCCCGGCGCCCGGATTGCTGGTGCGGCACAGCACGATGCAGGCTTTGTCGGCTCGCTCCAGGAACGGTCGCAACGCCTCCCGGCCGAGGTAGGGATGCAGTGTGATGGCGTCGAAACCCAGCTCATCGAGCAGGCCTGCCACGTAGCCAGCGTTGGTCGAATCGATGTCGGCGCGCTTGGCGTCACAGATGGTGAAGATGCGAGGGTCGGTCGACTGCAGGAAGGCCATGGTGTCGGCGAGCTCACGCCAGCCGGCCGCTCCGCGCGCCTCGTAGAAGGCCATGTTGGGCTTGTAGGCAGCGGCGAACGGGTGCGTCTGCTCGATGACCCAGCGGTTGAACGCGAGCTGCGGATGATCGGATTCGCGGAAGCGTTCGGGCAGGCGCCCGACGGCGCTGTCGAGTCCGACGCAAAGCATCGAGTCAACGGCAGCCACCCGGGCCCCCAGGCGTTCCATCGCGGTGCCGCTCACGACGGATCCCACGCGCGTGGATCCGCGAGCCAGCTGCGCACTAGGTCCGCCGAGCGCGCATCGATGGCATCAGACGCGAGGGCCTCATCGACGACGACCTCGAATGTGGTCAGCGTCGTGAGTCGACAGCCCGCGGCAGCGAAGGCGTCCAGGGACTCGGCAAGACCGTAGGTGATGATGGCAAGGCAGTCGTCGGCATGCGCGCCCGCATCGCGCAGGGCCTCGATGGCCGACAGGCTGGAGCCTCCAGTCGTCACCATGTCCTCGACGAGGACGACCTGTTGGCCGCTGACATCGCCACCCTCGATGCGGCGACCCAGCCCGTGATCCCTGGCCTTCTTGCGCACGAATACCGACGGTTTCCCGGAGGCGAAGGCCAGGGCGCTGCTGTGTGGGATGCCGGCACTTTCGACCCCCGCGATGATCAGGTCGGCCCCCGCCGGCAGTCCGGCGGCAAAGGCCTCGATCACGACCCGCCAGGGTCCGGGTCGTGAGATCAGTTGACGATTGTCCACGTAGACCGGCGAACGCAAGCCCGACTTGAAGGTGACCGGGCTATCCGGGCGCAGGGTGACCGTGCCTGCCTCCAGGAGCGCGCGGGCCACGGCAACGGAGCGTTCCTCAGCCAAACCGACCCCCTTCCGCGGCTTCTCGAAGGATCAGCGCGGCTGCCAGCGGGCCACGGAAGACCATGGCCGAATAGATCATGGCGGCTCGCGCGCCAGCGTCCTGGAACGCCCGCCAGTGGGCGCCGTCGAGGATGCCGCCACAGGCCACGATATCGATGTCGGTCCGGGAGGTCGCCAGGATGGAGCGCAGTCGAGCCACGGTGTGCAGCGCCATGGGTCGAAGGCGAGCCCCGCTGGTGCCAGCCTTGACAGTGCTGCCGCGGACCGGTCGTGCCCACGTGTTCGTCGCGACCACCGCGGATACGCCGGCCTCCTCGAAGGCCGCGGTCAGGCCGGTCAGTTGGGCGTCGGACAGGTCCGGGCCGATCTTGACCCACAACGGGACCGGCGATGCCGCTGCCAGTGCGCCACAAAGCGCGCTCGCCAGGTCCGCCGACTGTGTCCCGTGGGGATCATCGTCGGTGTTGGGGCACGAGAGGTTGAGTGTCAGCCAGGAGGGCGCATGCGCACTTTCGGCGAAGGCATCGTGGAAGCAGGCCGCCGCTTCCTCAAGCTCTGCCCGGGCAAGGCCCGCATCAGTCACGCCGGGGCTGACCGCGAGGTTGATCCCCCAGGTGTCCGGCAGCGCCGACTGGTGTGCCTGCAGGTAGGCAGCCGCGGCACGCGCACCGGGATTGCGGAGCCCGATGCGGTTGTGCATGGAACGGCTCGCGTCGTCCCTCCAGACGACGCGACCGGCGTTGCCAAGTCGCGGATGGCGGGTGAAGGAGCCGAACTCGACCGGGCTGCCCATCGCGGGAACCGAGCGCCAGCCTGGCACGATGTCGCGGTGCTTCCCCACGGCCTTCATGGCGTCGGTCTCGTCAGGGAACCCGTCCCCCTTGACCAGTCCCGCGGCCACGATGATGGGCTGAGCCAGACGCACGCCCCCGACATCGGTGGGCTGATGGGAAAGCACCGACTGGCCCAGGACCCCGACGAGCGAGGTGAGCGGACCGAGCCGGTCGCACTGGCGCATCAGTTCCACGGTCCCGTCGTGGGCCCGTTGTGCATCGGCCCGAGCGATCACGCTCGCGGCCGGTCGCCACGCCAGCTGGTACAGGCTCAAGAGCACGGCGCCAGGTCCACGCCCGCCCCCGGTCGACTGAGCACGTTCTCGCCGTCGAAGGCAAGCATGCCGCGGATACGCACTTCCCGCACCCGGCCCCAGACGCGCATGCCGGAGAACGGCGACCAGCCAGAGCTGCAGCGCAGGTCTGAATCGGCGATGACATACGAGGCGTCGGTGTCGACGATGGTCCAGGTCTCCACCGGCGGATACAGCCCGTAGAGGCGTTGGGCGTTGATGGCAAGCAGCTCGATGAGCCGCTCCGAGGTGAGGCGGCCATCGCGCAGGGCCAGGATCATCAGTGGCAGCGTCGTCTCCAGCCCCGGAAGGCCGAAGGGTGGGTCGTCGGACTCCTTCTCAGCCCTGGTGTGTGGAGCATGGTCACTCTCGATGAGGTCGACCGTGCCGTCGGCGATGGCGCTCCACAACGCAGCGATGTCGGCGTCGGTCCGGAGCGGCGGCCTGACGCGCCCGAACGGACCCAGACGCCGGGCGTCGCCCTCGGTCAGGTACAGGTGATGGGGGGTGACGCCAACGCTGATGGGCAGGCCATCGAGCTTGGCGTCGCGCAGCGCTGCGACCTCGGTGGCACTGCTCACGTGGCAGAAATGGACACGCGTCGGTCGCTCACGCACCAGCGCCAGCACCGCGATGAGGGTGTCCCCTTCGGCATGCACCGCGAGGGGTTTTTCCGTCGCGGCGGCCCAGGCAAGCAAATGTCGACGACGCGTCGCCTGGTCGTCGATCAGCAGGTCGCCGGTGGTGTGATCGCAGTACATCTTCAGGCCGACGGCACAGGGCGAGGCAGTCAGCGTATTCGCCGCCGTCGGCCGATGCATCGGCGCCGAGGTACAGGCCGAAATCACAGCGTGCTCCATGGCTGAAGTGGCGCGACTTGGAATGCAGCCGAGCGGTCGTGGTGGTGCTGGGAGGCGTGTTGGGCATGTCCAGCACGGCCCAATATCCACCGGCCAGCGCGGCCGCGGTCTCACTGGCCACGGTGGCCTTGTGCGACCAGTCGAGGTCACGCAGGTGGACATGCGGGTCCACCGCTCCGGGGATCGTCAGCAGCGTCACCCGGCCGCGCCAAGCACGCCGGCAAGCAGCGCCATGCGAACGTACATCCCGTTCTGCATCTGGTGGAAGTAGACGCTGCGCGGATCGATGTCGAGCACGGCATGGTCCGCCGGAGTGCCCATCTCGTGCTTGCGCGGCAGTGGATGCATCAGGATGACGTCGGCCGAGGCCTGGGCCAGCACGCTCGGGGTCATGATGAAGTGCCTCGCGATGGCCTCGTAGTCCGCCTCGCTGGCGAAGCGCTCCTGCTGCACGCGGGTCCAGTAGATGACGTCGCTGCCCCCGATGACCTCGTCGAGGGACTCGGTCTCATGGACCTCCAGGCCACGCTGCCTGACGAAGTCGATGATGCCCGCTGGTGCCCGCAATGACGGCGGCGACACCAGCTCCAGCCGCAGGTCGCGAGCGCCGTAGAGCGCGAGGATCTTGGCCAGCGAGTGCACCGTGCGACCGTGTGCCAGGTCACCCACCAGCGTTACCGTCAGTCCGTCCACCGTGCCCTTGAAGTCGATGATGGTGAAGAGGTCCAGGAGGGCCTGGGTGGGATGCTCGCCGACTCCGTCGCCGCCGCTGACGACGACCGAGCGGGTGCCCAGGCGAGTGCTCAGCTGGTCGAGCTGGTAGGCCGCCTCGTACGACGAGCGCACCTCGGGGTGGCGCAGGACCACGACATCGGCGTAGCTGCCGGCAGCCCGGACCGAGTCGGCGAGATTCTCACCCTTGTAGACCGAGGAGAACTGCACGCCGCCGGCGGTTGCCACGACCTCTCCACCGAGCCGCAGCATGGCAGCCTGGAATGACATGTCGGTCCGGGTGCTGGCCTCGAAGAAGAGCGTGGCCATGATGCGGCGCCGGCAGAGCTTCAGGACTGACTGGTCACCGCTACGGACCCGTGATCGCAGGTCGACCGTGGAGCGGAACAGGTCATCGAGGTCCGGGCGCGCGAACTGCTCGACCGAGACGATGTGCCGGCCAGTCAGGTCGCCGTCGATGGCGGGCGGCGTGAAGGCGGCGGCCATCGTGGACACACCGACACCGGTGGCGATGGAGGACATGTGCGGCACGCTCCGGAGGGCACTACGGGGTTTGCTGACGACCGCGCCTTAGTGTATCCCCGGGACGGCCCGCAGACGACCCCGAAGCCGGTCGATTCGACCGTCGACGCTTGAGATGTAACCGCATCGCAACCCGCGTCGTCGCGGCCGATACGAGGAGCCACCGAGCTGGGCTCACAGCTCGAGCACTTCCGCGAGTGCCGGATACAGGGCCGGCGGCGCGGCCACGATGGCTCCGCCCGTGAGCAGCGTTTCGAGGCTGAACCAGTCGTTCACCCGGCCACCAGCGGCTTCCACGATGGCCACGCCGGCAGCCCCGTCCCACGAGTTGAGATGCGGTTCGAGATATCCGATGAGCCGACCGGCTGCAACGTAGGCGAGGGAGAGCGCCCCGGAGCCCTCGCGGTAGTAGACGACGCCCTGGCGCAAGAGTCGTTCGAACATCGGCAGGATCTGGTCCGCTCCGATCCGCGGTGACATGCCGATGCTGAGCAAGCCATCATCGAGGCGCGTGCTGGCACTGACCCGGAGTGGGCGTCCGTTGAGCGTAGCGCCATGTCCACGGCGCCCGACGAATACCTCATCCCGTGCCGGCGCTGCCAGGAAACCCATCTCAAGGACGCCGTCGGTGGCGAGGCCGATCGAGACACACCATGAGCTCAGGTCAGACAGGAAGGGCTGCGTGCCATCGATGGGATCGACCACCCAGATGTGCCTGGCCCCCGCCACATCGGCCAGTCCGGACTCCTCTCCGAAGAAGGCGTCGTCCGGAAAGCGGTCGTTGATCCGACCGCGGATGAGTCGCTCCACCTCGAGGTCCGCCTCGCTGACCATGTCCTGGGTGCCCTTGGATTCGACCCTGAGCGAGCTGGCCCGACGATGGAAATCGAGCGCCACCGCGGCTGCCTCCACGATCAGAGCAGTCCCGAAGTCGAAATCGTGCTGTCTGCCCCTCAGCCATCGCTGCCATCCGCCACCAGCCAGGCTGCACCACGCACACCGCTCGAATCGCCATGGACCGATGCGATGATCGGCGTGATGAAGACGCTCGAGAAGGTGTATTCCGCGATGGCCCCGGGCAGCTGCTCGTAGAGCTCGGTCACGTTGGACATGCCGCCACCCATCACGATGACATCCGGATCGAGCGTGTTGACCACGACCGCAAGTCCACGAGCTACCCGGTCGATATAGCGATGGAGCAGACCGGCCGACACCGCGTCGCCCTGGCGTGCCCGCTCCACGATCTGCGAGCCGTGGATCCAGGCGCCGGCAAGCGCCTCGTACTGGGCTTCGAACGCCCGCCCCGATACCCACGTCTCGATGCAGCCGTTCCTGCCGCAGTAGCAGGCAGGGCCGGGCGACTCATCGTCACGCGCGAAGGGCAGTGGATTGTGTCCCCATTCCGCGGCCGACTTGTTGGGCCCATGGTGGGCCCGGCCGCACACCGCCAGGCCGGCGCCGACGCCGCTCGCGAGGTTGGCCGCAAAGACCACGTCGTAGCCGGCTCCGGCGCCATCTCGCGCTTCCGATGCCGCGAGCAGGTCAGCGTCATTCTCTACCCGGACCTCACGGCCCAGGGCCTCGCGCAGATCGCGCTCGACGGGCTGCCCCATGATCCACGTGGAGCTGGCACCCTTGCCCAGCCCGGTCAGCGGGTCGATCGAGCCGGGGATGCCGATACCGACTCGTTCGATGCGGCCGATCCGAGCCTCAGCGTCGTCGACCAGGGCACGGATCGTCGCCAGGCAGGCAGCGTAGTCGCCTCGGGGCGTGTCCCGACGCGAGCGCAACGCCTCCACGCCATCGGCCTCAAGTGCCACGATCTCGATCTTGGTCCCACCCCAGTCCACGCCGACGAGCATGGGAGCAGTATGCCGCGCAGAGCTTGTGGCGACTGCCGCTTCCCGGCGCGGGGACTACAGTTGCGGTACGCCATGCCGACATCACCGATCGAGCGCCTCCGCCGCACCATGGTCGACCGGACCGTCGGGCTGTTCGTCCATGTCGCCGATCCCATGGCCCATACCCTGGACTACCCGGGGGACCCCGGCCTGTTCGGTCCGGACTCGGTGACCTGGGAGTTGATGGCGGATGTGTCGGGCTTCATCGGCGGCATCCGCGCGCTGCTCATCCAGGCGGCTCATCCGGAGGTCGTGGCTGGCGTGGCGGACCATTCCCGGTACCGCGAGGATCCACTGGGTCGACTGTCGAGGACGTCTGCCTATGTGACGGCCACCTCGTACGGCGCCATGCCAGAGGTAGAGCAGGCCATCCGCGTCGTTCGAGCAGCCCACCGTCGGATCCAGGGGGTCTCGCATCGAGGCCTCGCCTACCGCGCTGACGACCCGCCACTGGCCGCGTGGGTGCACAACTCGCTGACGGACTCCTTCCTCACCTGCTACCAGGTGTACGGCGCCCGACCACTGTCGGTCGCTGACGCCGATCGTTTCGTCGCCGAACAGGCTCGAGTCGGCCATCTGCTGGACGCTGACCCCGTGCCCGAGACCGCGGCCGAGCTGGCTCGCTGGGTGGCCGAACACCCGGCGGTCGCGCCCTCGCCGGGCATGCGCGAAGCGGTGGAGTTCCTGCGCGAGCCACCGCTCGATCCGGCCGTCAAGGTCGCGTACCAGGTGCTGGCCAGTGCCGCACTCGTGACCATCCCTCCACGGATCCGGGGCGCCCTTGGCCTCACGCCCCGGCCGGGTGCCCGCTACGTCGGCCGTGCCTCGATGGCGACGATGCGTTGGGCCCTGGCGGCGTCGCCACGGTGGCGCGTGGCGCTGCTGCGAGTGGGAGCACCGGTCGATGAACGACGCTTCAAGCAGAAGTTGCCCTTCGAAACGCTGGAGGCCGCGTGACCGAGGCCCGGGATCTCTTCGATGCTCTCGAACGTATCAACCAGCGCCCCACGCCCTACTCGCGCTACACCGCCGATGCATTGTGGAACTCACCGGACATCTCGGAGATGATGCTGCGCTTCCACCTCGATGGAGACGTCGACCTGGCCTCCCGCCGGGCAGACTTCATCGAGGGCTCGCTGGCCTGGATCGGTGACAGCTTCGGGTTGGGTCCCGGATCGCGGGTGGTCGACCTGGGCTGCGGGCCCGGGCTGTACACGCACGAGCTGGCGCGGACCGGAGCTGCGGTCACTGGCGTTGACTTCAGCCAGCGGTCCATCGACTACGCCCGGTCACGAGCCTCGAGGGACGACCTCACCATCGACTACGTCATGGCCGATTACCTGCGGTGGCAGCCCGATGGCCAGTTCGACCTGGCCACCATGATCATGTGCGATTTCTGTGCGCTCAGCCCGGATCAGCGCGCCGTGTTGCTGGAGCGAGTCCGTTCGCTGCTCCTCCCTGGCGGTGCCTTCCTCTTCGATGTCTACTCGCTGGCCTACTTCTCTACCTGGGAGGAGCAGGTCGCCTACGGGCCGGGCCTGATGGACGATTTCTGGTCCGCGCAACCGTACTTCGGGTTCCTCAACACCTTCAAGTACGACGACGATCACGTCGTCCTCGAGAAGTACACCATCGTGGAGGCAAACGGTGTCACGGAGTACTTCAACTGGTTCCAGCACTACGACCTCGAAGGGCTCCGCGCCGAGATCGAGTCAGCGGGCCTGGTGTTGGAGTCCGCGGTTGGTGATGTCGCGGGTGCCGAATTCGAGCCCACCGCTCCCGAGTTCGCGGTCATCGTGCGGCGCCAGCGCGACGAGCGACAGGACTAGCCACGCTGGAGTCGGGGCGCTAGGCTGCCGCATCAACGAAGCCGGTCGCGGCACGGCCGGTCCGCGGAGGTGACCGATGTACGTCAGGTCGACGGTCCAGGCCATGCTCATCTCGATCGTTGGGGCCATGCTGTTGCCGCTGACGAGCGCGGCGTCGGGCGCCGGCGCGGTCGGAAATCTCAGCTACCAGGGCGTGGCCGCCGCTGGCTCTGACCTCCTCTGCGGGATCCGGGCCGATGACACGCTCGACTGCTGGGGTCGCTCGCGGATCTCAGTGGCCGACTATCCCGAGGGCCTCTTCTCCGGCATCTCAGCCTCACGTCGCGCCGCGTGCGGGCTGCGTGCCGACCAGACCCTGCGATGCTGGGGTCGCTGGTATTCGGACGTGGCTCACGATGGCGGGCTGATCGCCCCGTCCGGCACGTTCATCAAGGTCGACCTCGCCGAAGAGCAGGCCTGTGCCATCAGGACCGACGGGACCGTGACATGTTTCGGCGGTTTCGACGGGGGCTCGTCTGCCACCGGTGTCTCGCCGATCGACGGTACCTTCATCGACGTGGCGGCGATCCATGACGACTATGGCGGCTGTGGCATCCGCACCGACGGCACCATCGCCTGCTGGGGCGATGACACCTGGGGTCAGGCTGACCCACCCCAGGGCACGTTCACCGGCATCGCCGCTGGGCGCATGACGCTGTGCGCCATCGATGCAGCCGGAGAGCTGGAGTGTTGGGGTCGCGGACTGTACGGCGCGGCCGAGCCGCCGCAGGGACGGTACAGCGCGCTGGCCATCGGCGGTGACACCGGCTGTGCCATCGGCCTGGGCGACGACAGGCTGGCATGCTGGGGTGCGGACCTCGGTCAGCCGCCCGACATCCCCGCTGCCGCGGTGGCCATCGGGGACAACATCGCGGGCATGATCGGCACCAACGGCGTGGTCCATACCTGGGGCGAGGCCCGACTGTGGCCGGTCTGGGGCGGTTGGGATGTAGCCCGACCCCGGGACGGCTTCGGCGCGTTCCGCATCATCGGGGAGGTGCCGGCGACGCTGGAATCGGGTATCCCCGTCGAGATCACACTCGGGACCACCAGGATCGATCCGGCGCCGGTCTTTCGGATCGTCGGGGGCCGGCTGCCGCACGGTCTGGAGCTCACCGCCGAGGGCCGCATCATCGGCACCCCTGACGTCCCCGGCCAGGCTGGCCCAGTGACCATCGCAGCCGACAACGGCACGGCGCCGATCGCGTCGGTGACCATCACCTTGTCGGTGAGCGAACGTGGGGACCAGGGGGCTTGACCTGGCCTCCATCCGGAGACGTCCCTGACGATAGCGACGCGCGCTACTCGCGAACCGAGCTCGCCCTCGAGGCCCACGTCCCCGCAGAAGAGGTGGATCGCCTCGTGGACGCAGGGTTGCTCAAGCCGATCGACGGATCGTTCAGCTGGGTCGACATCTATCGTGTCCGAACCCTGCGCGCGCTGGAGGGGGCTGGCATCACCCTCGACCGGCTGGCCGCCGAGTTCGAGGATGCACGAATGAGTCTCGATTTCCTCGCCTTCACGATGCCCAGGCCGAGCCCCCTGACAGGTCAGGACTTCGGAAGTTTCGTGGAGTCGCTCGGCGAGCGCGGACGGTACGCGACTGACGTGTACGAGATGCTCGGCCTTGTTCATCCGACCGATGACATGCCCATGCGTGAAGACGAGGCCAGTGTGATCCGCGAGATGCTTGATCTCTGGTCGGAGGATCCAGAGATCTTGAAGCGGGCCGCCCGCATCGCCGGCTACGCCGTCCGACTGATCGTCGAAGGGTGGACGAGCCTGCACTTCGAGCTGTACCGTGGCCTGGGTGGCGGTGGGCGTGACCGGTGGCCTGCGGATGTCCGAGAGCGCGAACCGCTGATGGCCCAGCGCGCCGTTCACCTGGCCAAGACGATCCCGGAGTGGCTGACGGCACGACACTATGAGCAAGTCCTTGTCTCGGACGTGATCGAGACCATCGAGATGCAGGTAGATCCGTTCGAGGAACGTGACATGAGCAGGCTGGGTGTGCGCCAGCCTGCCATCGTCTTCGTCGATCTCGCCGGCTACACGGCCCTCACCGAAGGCGGCGGCGACAAGCTCGCCGCCATCGTCACGGCACGCTTCGAACAGGCCGTCTCGGTCGCTGCGCTACGGGACGGTGGGCGTGTCGTGAAGCTCTTTGGCGACGGCGCGTTGATGCGGTTCGACGGGGCATCGGACGCCGTGCGGGCGACCCTGGGACTCCATGACGCGCTCGTCGACATCGGCATGCAGCCACATGCCGGCATCGACTGTGGGCCCATCGCGGAGCGGGACGGAGATGTCTTCGGACGCACCGTCAACATGGCCTCGCGGCTGGCCGACGCGGCCGACGCAGGGGAGATCCTGGTGACCACCACGGTGGCGGATGCCGCACGGCAGGACGGGATCGAGGCGAGTTCCCAGGGTCTGCTCGAGTTGAAGGGCCTGGACCGACCGGTACCGGTGTTCCGTCTGCAACCCACGGATCCAGGCAAGCTGAGCGGTCCGCGGTCGGTGGATGCCATCTGTCAGGTCACGACGTCGTGGTCACCTGAGATCAGTCGCTGCAGCGACTCGCGGCGGATGGAGTCGACTTCGTCAGCGGTGAGGCCCAGCTCCGCGCCGATCTCACGCAGCTCCGCGATCTCGGTGCCACTGATGTTGGAATCGGCCGCGCTCACGACGTAGCCGGTGCGCAGCAATGCCTCCCGTTGGTCGCGCGTGGCGACCCGGGCGAATTCTCGCGTCACCACGTAGTCCTCGGTGGCACCGTAGAGGAGACCCAGGCTACGGGCCACCTGCACGACCAAGGCCGCCTGGGGCTCGGTGAGGCCGCCGATCTCGATGACGGCGCGCTCCATGGTCTCGCGCTCGGCCTCGGTGAACCCGGGGTCGGTCCGGGCGACCCGTGCCAGGACGTAGGCGTATCCGGAGATGAACTTCCGGGACTCGCGCGGCAGGGCATCCAGCTCGCCCGAGATGCGACGGATCCGTTCGCTCTCGCCCTCGCTCATCGAGCCGACCTTATCATCATGGAGCGCACCTCCCGCCGCCGTCGAGCTCGGCCGGGACGCCCACCGAGAGGAGCCCACATCCTTGGACGCCACCATGACGAACGCGTTGGTGTGGCTGGGTGTCGTCCTGTGCCTCAGCCAGTCGGCGATGTTCTCCGGGCTCAACCTGGCCTTCTTCAGCCTCAGCCGGATCCAGCTGCAGATCGCCGTCGAGGCCGGAGATCAACGCGCCGTCCGGGTGCTCAGGATGCGCGACGATGCGAGCTTCCTGCTGACCACGATCCTGTGGGGCAACGTGGCCATCAACGTGCTCCTCACGCTGCTGCTCGGCTCGGTGCTGGCGGGTGTCTTCGCCTTCGTCTTCTCGACTGCGATCATCACGTTCGGCGGCGAGATCCTGCCGCAAGCCTACTTCTCACGGAACGCGCTGCGGACAGCGTCGCTGCTGGCGCCGGTCCTGCGCGCGTGGCAGTTCATCCTCGCTCCGGTGGCGCTGCCGTCGGCACGCCTCCTTGATGCCTGGCTCGGTCGGGAGTCGATCACCTACTACCGCGAGACAGAGCTGCGCGAGCTCATCCGTCAGCACATGGACTCGCCTGCCGCTCACGAGGTCGATGCCGTGGAGGGCCTGGGCGCCATGAACTTCCTGGCGCTCGACGACATCCTGGTGGCCGATGAGGGCGAGCCACTCGATGCGGGCAGTGTCGTGACCCTCCCCTTCCGCGACGGCAGTATGACCCTCGCCCTGCCCGACGTGCCGGATGGCCTCGATGATCCCTTCGTCCAGAAGGTCAATGCCTCTGGCCACAAATGGGTGATCCTGACCGATCCGGAGCACGAACCCCAGATCGCGCTCGACGCGGATGGCTTCCTGCGGGATGTGATCACCAATGGCAGCGCTGCGGTGGTCGCCCACCATTGCCACCGGCCCATCATCGTGCTCGACCCGAGCCTGCCACTTGGCCGCATCATCGGTCGGCTCCAGGCGGGAGGCCAACGCAGCGAGGACGACGTCATCGACAACGATGTCGTCCTGCTCTGGGGCGCGCAACGGCGCATCATCACCGGCGCCGACATCCTGGGCCGGCTGTTGCGGGGGATCTCCACCGGGAGCGGTCCTCCCGATGGCTAGGTCAGCGGTGTCGTCACGCTACCCTCGGGGTGCCGCCAGCGCGGGAAAACCCGGTCCGCGGGGCGGCCTATTACTGGTCCGCAGGAGCACCGGAATTGGATCGCAGCTGCGTCCTCGCGGCCGATGAGCCACCATTCAGCCGCCCACGACGTACCGTGACTCGGCGTAGCGCGCCAGCCCCGTGACCAGTTCCGCGATCGCACCGGCCGCATAGTGGCTCTCATCCCAGGCGCCGAAGAGCGGCACGCGGAGCTCCTGGGAACCTCCCGCCGGTCGGATGCGCACACCGTGAAGCCCATACCGCGCGTCGTCGGAGACTACGGCGACGCCGCGACCCGCCGCTGCCAGCGCCTGCGCCACCTGGGGGACGTTCGTCTCCGCTACGACGCCGTACGAGACGCCCGCGTCGGACATCGCCGCATCCAGCTGGCGGCGGGTGCCGTGCCCCTCACCAAGCACCAGCAGCGGCTCCCGGGCCAGCTCACGGACGCTGATGTTGCGCCGGCGGGCCCAGCGGTGCTCGGGACGAACGTAGGCCCAGATGGGAAAGTGCACGATCAGTCGGCCAGCCAGCGCCCGGGGCGGCGGCACCGATGAGATTCCCAGGTCCGCACCGCCGGCGAGGACCTCAGCATGGATTTGCGACGAGAGGGCCTCCTGCACTGCCACCATGGGCGCATCGGGCGGCAACGCGGCAAGGAAGGGTGCGATGACATCGGCGACCGTCGTATCCGGGGCGACCATGCGGAGCGTGACCTGATCGGACTCGGCCAGTCCTCCCATGATGGCCTCGGCGCGCTCCGCTCTCCCCACCAGGTCGCGAGCCAGCGGCAGGAAGACCTCACCGGCTGCGGTCAACCGCGCTCGACCACCGCTCCGCTCGAACAAGGCCTCGCCGATCTCCGCCTCGAGCTGGCGCAGCTGGCGCGAAAGCGAGGGCTGGGCGACCCGCACGGCTTGTGCACCCCGCGTGATGGACCCGGCATCGGCGATGGCCAGGAAATAGCGGACGTGCCGGAGCTCCATCATGCCTCCAAGGTATGGGCTATGGACGTAGCAAGTATTGGACGGAATGGGCAAGCGGCGCAACACTGCCCGCCATCGGACAAGGGGCACCGGGCTCGATGCTGGGTGCCGTACCGGATATGCGAGGAGACTTGATGCACCGAACCACTCCCAACTCCAGGCATCGCGTGGGCCGTGCCGGCCCGGCGATCGCCATCGCCGCAGCGTTGAGCGTCGCGGTGGTCAGCTCGACCAGCGTCGTGGCGCAGGACGACGAGCTTGACATTCTCAAGGTCGCCCATACGGCCAATATCACGACCTGGGATCCGGTCGCTTCATTCTCGACCGAGGCGCAGTACATGGGCAACATG
Source organism: uncultured Chloroflexia bacterium (assembly GCA_963764785.1). Lineage (GTDB taxonomy): Bacteria > Chloroflexota > Limnocylindria > Limnocylindrales > CSP1-4 > JAFMJV01. Next base: position 197,328 of record CAVXTU010000002.1, read on the forward strand.
TACGAGCCGCTGGTGTACGCGACACCGTTGGGGGCCGAAGAGGACTTCGTCCCCGGCCTCGCCACCGACTGGTCGGTCAGCGATGACGGGCTGACCTGGACCTTCAACCTCGAGGAGGGTGTCACCTTCCACGATGGCGAGCCCTTCAACGCCGAGGCAGCCAAGGCGTCGATCGATGCGGCGCGGGAGCGAGCCGGCGCATCGTGGATCTGGGCCCCGGTCGAGTCGGTCGACGTGGTCGATGAGTACACCATCGACATCAACCTCAGTGCTCCGGCCCCCGTCGACCTCATCGCAGCCTCGACCTACGCGGCCTGGATGGTCAGCCCCAAGGCCCTCGAGGCAGCGGCGGCTGATCCGGAGTTCTTCGAATCGGCTACGGCCAGCTACGGCACCGGTCCCTACATGCTCGAGTCATTCGTGCCCGATACCGAGGTGCTGCTGACCCAGTTCCCCGACTACCGCAAGGGCTGGGATGATGCCGACCACTACGAGAAGGTGCTCGTGTCCATCACGCCGGAGGCCATCGACCAGCAGCAGGCCCTCGAGGGCGGTCAGGTCGACATCGCCAATCGCGTGCCGCCGGAGAACGCGGCCGCCATCGACGCCAACCCCGACTTCACGGTCCACCGAGATCCGTCCCTCTTCAACTACTTCGGTCTGCTCAACACACAGCGCGCCCCGCTGGACAACACGCTGGTGCGCCAGGCGCTGGCCTACGCCACGCCGTACCAGGACCTCATCGATGTGGCGGTCCAGGGCCAGGGCACACAGAGCAGGGCCGCCGTGCCGGCCGGCGTCTTCCCGTACAGCGAAGACGTGCCGGTGTACAGCCAGGACATGGACAAGGCCAAGGAACTGATGGCCGAAGCCGGTGTCGACGGTTTCGACATGGAGATCACCTACGCGTGCCGAGAATCCTGTCGAGGCTGCCTTCGCTCCCCTGCTCCAGGACGCATACGGCGAGCTGGGTGTCAACGTGACGCTGACGCCGATGCCCTTCAACCAGCAGTGGGACCGCTCCAAGGGTGACCCCGAAGGTCGCCAGGACATGTTCCTGCTGCTCTACTGGCCGACCTACAGCGACGCCGGCTCCGACAACCTTGCGTCCCTCTTCAAGTCCAGCGAAGAGCCCTTCTTCAACCTGAGCTACTGGGACAACCGAGAGTTCGATGCGCTCATCGACGAGGGCATCGCCCTGACCGGTACCGACCGAGAAGCCGCCCAGGCCGCCTACGAGCAAGCCATGAAGCTGCTGGTCGAGGAGTCGCCCGGCGTGTTCTTCTTCGACACCGAAGTCGGTGGTCGCCACGTCCAACGACGTCGGAGGGCTTCGAGTACAACCTCAACTACCCCTTCACCCAGGTGATGTTCTACCAGCTGTCCCCCGCCGCCTAGTCCCAGCAGCAACGAGCGCGTGGACGGCTCCGGCCGTTCACGCGCTCCTTCATCTCTGATCGGAGCGCGCCGCTCGTGACCCGGTTCCTGGTGCGCCGCCTCGGTTCGTCGGCCTTCGTGCTTGCGGGTGTCTCGATCATCACCTTCTGGCTGGCCCGCCTCATCCCCTCCGATGTCGCGGCCATCTACATCGGCCCGCGCGCGCGTCCCGAGCAGATCGAACGAGTCCGGGAGCAGCTGGGCCTGAACGAGGACCTCGTCACGCAGTACCTCGTCTACATGCGGGACATGCTCGGGGGTGACTGGGGCACGTCGATCTCCACCAAGCGTCCCGTGCTCGATGAGATCCTGCTGCGCCTTCCGGCGACGCTTGAGCTCATCGTCGCGGCGATGCTGATCGCACTCCCGGTAGGGCTCGTCCTGGGCATGCTGTCGGCACGCTGGCAGGGCCGGCCGGTCGATGTCGGCGTCCGCATCGTATCGATCATCGGTGTCTCGCTGCCGGCCTTCTTCCTGGGCCTGTTGCTGCAGATCGTCTTCTTCAGGTCGCTCGACGTACTGCCCCTGTCCGGCCGCGTGGACTCCGACCTGCGCTTCACCAATCCGATCGATGCGGTGACCGGGGTGTACATCGTCGATGCGGCCATCACCGGGAACTGGGCCGCACTCGGCGACGTGGCCTGGCACCTCATCCTGCCCGCCATCACGCTGGCGGCCTATCCCATCGGCCTCATCTCACGGATGACACGGGCGGCCATGCTGGAGTCGCTGGGCAAGGACTACATCCGCATGGCACGCGCCTACGGGCTGCGCGAGCGACTCATCGTCAGCCGTTTGGCGCTTCGCAATGCGCTGGTCCCGGTGCTGACCGTGATCGGACTGACGCTGGCCTATCTGCTGACGGGTACCTTCTTCGTCGAGATCGTCTTCAACTGGCCGGGACTGGGCACGTTCGCGGTGCACTCCATCCTCGCCACCGACTACCCGGCCATCATGGGCATCGCCCTCTTCGGGGCCGCCGCGTACGTGCTCATCAACCTCGTCGTCGACCTGGCACAGGCCTGGGTCGATCCACGCATCCGGTTGACCTGATGGCTGCGACCTTCAGCCAGCTACCCGCCGTGGTCGCCGAGCGTCCGGGGTTCGCGCGCCGCGCGGGGCGTGCCATCGCCCACGATCCGCTGGCGCTCTTCGGACTGATCATCATCGCCATCGTGGCGGTCGCTGCGCTGCTGGGACCGTGGCTCGCCCCGATGCCAGGAGATGGCGCCGGCGTCATCGATGTCAGCCAGCGGATGCTGCCGCCGAGCCTGGAGTACCCGTTCGGCACGGATTGGCTGGGCCGCGACATGCTCACCCGCGTCATCCTTGGAGCGCGGATCGCGGTCGAGGTCTCCTTGGTGGTCGTGGGTTTGGCCCTCCTCGTCGGCGTGCCCCTGGGTGCCGTGGCCGGCTACGTGGGTGGCTGGCTGGACGGGCTGATCATGCGCGCCACCGATCTCTTCCTGGCTTTTCCGCCGCTGCTGCTGGCGATGGCCATCGTGGCCGCGCTGGGACCCGGCCTCCAAAACGCCACCCTGGCACTGGTCATCTCGTGGTGGCCCTGGTATGCCCGCATCGCGCGTGGGCTCGCGGTATCGCTGCGGGAGTGGCCATTCATCGACGCGGCGCGATCGATGGGCATCAAGGACCGCGTCATCGTGACCCGCCACATCGTGCCCAACTCCATCGGGCCCATCGTGGTGCAGGCGACCATCGACGTCGGGACCGTGATCCTGGCCGCCGGGGCGCTCGCGTTCATCGGCCTCGGCGCCCGACCGCCGGCGCCCGACTGGGGCCTGATGGTGGCCGAGGGTCGGCAGTACATCCTCGATCAATGGTGGCTCTCGACGTTCCCGGGCCTGGCCATCTTCTTCGCGGTGCTGGCATTCAACCTCGTAGGCGACCTGCTGCTGCGCCTGCTGGACCCGAGGCAGGAAGCCTGATGGCCACTGACGACACCACGCCGGTCGGACTCGACGAGCCGGTGCTGCGCATCCGCGACCTGCGGATCGAATTCAAGACGCCCGGACGACACACCACCGCGGTGGCGGGCGTCGACCTGGATGTAGCCGAGGGCGAGATCGTCGGGGTGGTCGGCGAGACCGGCTGCGGCAAGAGCGTGACCGGGATGTCCGTGCTTGGCCTGCTGCCCGATACGGCACGAGTCTCCGCCGCGCAGCTGTCGCTCCTGGGCCAGGATCTGCTGCACTATTCGGAGTCGGACTTCCGACAGGTGCGCGGGTCACAGGTCGCGATGGTCTTCCAGAACCCGGCGGCCAGCTTCAACCCCGTCTTCACCATCGGCTCGCAGATGCGCAGTGTGCTGCGCGAGCACGATGGCATCAAGGGACGTGCAGCCGACGAGCGCATCGTGAAGATGCTGCAGGCCTGCGCGATGCCCGAACCCGATCGCGTCCGCGCCGCCTACCCACACCAGCTCTCGGGCGGGATGCTCCAGCGCGCGATGCTGGCGATGTCCCTCCTGTGCAAACCCCGACTGCTCATCGCCGACGAGCCCACCACCGCGCTGGACGTGACCATCGCCGCCCAGATCCTGGAGCTCATCCTGGGGCTGAAACGCGAGATGGGCTTCAGCGTCCTGTTCATCACGCACGACCTGGGCGTGGTCCGGCGGGTGTGCACTCGCGTCGCGGTGCTCTATGCCGGACGAGTCGTCGAGACGGCGGAGACAGCGCGTCTCTTCGAGGCGCCGCAGCACCCCTACACCCGGGGCCTCATCGCAGCCGTCCCGCGAACGCATCGCGGCGCGGGGGCGTTGGCCATCATCCCGGGGTCCGTGCCGGCCGATCCAGGGATCATCGAGGGTTGCGCCTTCAGGGAACGCTGCTCCCTGGCCATCGAGCGCTGTGTCAGCGAGCGGCCCCTGCTGCGACCCATCCGTCCAGGCCAGGAGGCCGCCTGCCACGTGGCTGGAACGGTCGAGGACAAGGCCGCATCATGACCGAGACGCTGGTCGAGGTTCGCAACCTCGTCAAGGAGTTCGAGGTCAGGGGTCATCGCGGCCGTGGGCTGGTCAAGGCGGTCACCGACGTCAGCCTGGACATCCTTGCCGGCGAGGCCGTGGGCCTGGTGGGTGAGTCAGGCTCGGGCAAGACCACACTGGCGCGATCGATCCTGCGTCTCATCGAACCGACCGGCGGTCTCATCAGGCTCGAAGGTCGCGACATCACCCACCTCGGCAGTCGAGGCATGCGTCGCCTGCGCCCGCAGATACAGGTGGTCTTCCAGGACCCGGTGGGCTCGCTGGATCCGCGCATGAGTGTGTTCGACCTGATCGCCGAGCCACTCCGCGCGCATCGGTCACCGGGCCGGCGCGAGCTCAAGTCGATCGTCGGGCAGCTCATCGACGAGGTCGGGCTGCAGGGGCACCTCGCGGACCGTCGACCCCACGAGCTCTCGGGTGGCCAGTGCCAACGCGTCGCCATCGCGCGGGCCATCTCGCTCCAGCCGCGCCTGCTGATCCTCGATGAGCCCACCTCCGCACTGGATGTCTCGGTGCAGGCCCAGGTGCTGGAACTGCTGGTACGACTGCGAGCCGAGCACGACCTGGCGTACCTGCTCATCTCGCATGACCTGGGGGTCATCCGCTACCTCTGCGAGCGCGTCGCCGTGATGTACCTGGGGCGCATCGTCGAGCAGGGTCCGACGCAGGCCATCTTCGAGAACGCCCGCCATCCCTACACGCGCGCGCTGATCCTGGCACGCCCCGACGTGGACTCTGCCGGGCCGCCACGGCTGATGTTGCGCGGCGAGATCCCCAGTGCCACGGCGCCGCCTCCAGGTTGTGCCTTCCATCCACGCTGCTGGCTGCGTGAGCAGCTCGGCAACCCCGATGCCTGCGAGACGCAGGTCCCCGCCATCGACACCACGGCAACCAGCCAGGTCGCCGCCTGCCACTTCGCAGACCAGACCGCAGATCGCTTCGAACGGGAGGAATCCAAGTGAACCGGACCATCGGCATCGTGGCCGCCCAGGTGGCACCAGTGCCATATGACCAGGCGGCCACGTTCAAGTCGTTCGAGGGGCACGTACGCACGCTCGCGGCAGTCTTCCCCAACCTCGAGCTCTACGTCTTCCCCGAGGTGTATCTCACCGCCCTCGGGAGCTGGGACGACGGCTACCCCAACGGTTACATCGAGTCGGTCGCCGAGCCCATCGGTGCCAGCCTCACCCAGCGCATCTCCGAACTGGCCCGCGAGGTCGGCAAGTGGATCGTTCCTGGGTCCATCTACGAGGAGGCTGGCGGTGACATCTACAACACCGCGCTGGCGTTCTCACCCGATGGCGAGCTGGTGGCCACCTATCGCAAGATCATGCCCTGGATGCCCTACGAGTCGACCAAGCCCGGCGACAGCCTCACGGTGTTCGACATCCCAGACGTGGGGCGCGTGGGGCTGCAGATCTGCTTCGACGCCTGGGTCCCGGAGATCACCCGGAACCTCGTCTGGATGGGGGCCGACATCATCCTGCAGCCGACCTATACCCGAACCAACGACCGCGAGCTGGAGCTGGTCCTCACGCGCGCCAACGCCATCGCCAACCAGGTCTATGTGGTCAGCCCCAACTACGGCGGGTTGTTCGGGACTGGCCAGTCGCTGGTGGTGGATCCCGAGGGGCACGTCGTCGCCAGCGCCGGTAGCGGCGCGGAATACCTCACCCAGGTGCTGGATCTTGGCCGCGTGGACACGGTTCGTCAGCACGGCACCTACGGCATGATCCGTTTGTGGCAGCAGCTGCGTGATGCCCCGCCGCCCCCGCTGCCGGCCTACCAGGAGGGCTTCGCGGCCGGCGAGGTCATGGATGGGCTCGGCCCGCTCGCACTGGCACCCACGGTCAGGGCCCGGGTCCCCGGCTGAGCCCCGCTACGCCGCTTCTGCCTCGGTGAGCGCCTCATCGAGGATGCCCAGTGCGAGGTCGACCTCGCCAGCGGTGGTGACGAGCGGCGGGATGATGCGCACGACGTTGCCATAAGGGCCCGCGCTCAGCAGCATGAGCTTGTGCTCCAGCGCGACTGCCAGCACACGCTTGACGGCCACCGGATCGGGAACACGGCCGTCACCCTCACCAGGCCGCACCAGCTCGAGGGCCACCATGAGGCCCAGACCCCGTGTATCTCCGACGATGGGGTGACGCGACTGCAATCCCCGCAGGCCTGCCAGCAGCTGCGTTCCGCGCTCCGCCGCGTTGGCTACCAGGTCCTCGTCCTCCAGGACGTCCATCGTCGCCAGCGCAGCCGCACAGGACACCACGTTCCCGCCGTACGTGCCGCCATGGCTCCCCGGGGGCCAGCGCTCCATCAGATCGCGACGGGCGAGCATGGCGGAAAGGGGCATCCCGGAAGCGATGCCCTTGGCCAGCAGCAGGATATCCGGCTCCACCGGCGTATGTTCCAGGGCCAGCATCCGTCCGGTCCGACCGAAGCCGGTCTGGACCTCGTCGACGATCAGCAGGATGCCGTGCTGCGCGGTGATCTCGCGCAGCCGCGGCAGGAACCCGGGCGGTGGCACGATGTAGCCACCTTCCCCGATGACCGGCTCGATGATGATGGCGGCCACCCGACCGGGCTCGACGACCTGATGGAAGAGCAGGTCCAGCCGCTCCTCCCAGTCGCAGGTGCACGCGGACGGGTCGTGCGCGCCCCCAGCGGCGCGGTAGCAATAGGGCAGATCGGCATGGTAGACGGAGCCAGCCAGTGGCTCGTTGGCGGCGCGAATGGTGGATTTGGCGGTCGTCAGCGACATCGCCTGGGCGGTCCGCCCATGGAATCCATAGCGGAACGCCACGATGGAGATCCGCCCCGTGGTAGCGCGAGCGAGCTTGACGCTGGCCTCCACGATCTCCGCGCCGGAGTTGGCCAGGAATGCCTGCCAGGGCCCGCCGGGGAGCAGCTGGGACAGGCGATGGTGCAGCCGCAGGCCGGGCTCATTGTGGACGATGTTCTGCTGCGCGTGCAGCAGCTTGGTCGCCTGCGCGCCGATGGCAGCCGCCACGCGCGGGTGCGCATGACCGGTGTTGGTGACGCCGATGCCCGAGGTGTAGTCGAGGTAGCGCGTGCCGTCGAGGGCGATGAGCCATGAGCCTTCGCCGCGGTCGGCGTCGATGTCGGTGTAGCGCGCCCACACATCGGGTACGACCGCGTGGTCAGGCCAGGCGACAGCTTCGCTGCTGATGCTTTGAGTCATATGTCGAAACCCATCTCCAACACGATCGCGTTCGTTCCCTTGATGGTTGAGACGGTACACGCTGCCGGCACGATCGCGGTCGCGCCGGCGGCGAGGTGGAGGTCGCCGACGTCGATCGAGCCACGCACCACCGCGAGGACGTTCGGACCCGGCGTCTGAGCCAGGGCGCTGGCTCCATCGTCGATGCGGTGCTCACGCATCCAGTAGTAGTCGGTACGAACCAGCTCGCGGACTCCAAACGAGGTCGACGGAATCCAGGTTGAAGGCCTGGGGTGGATCGATGCGGATGCTGGCGAGCGACTCAGCGGGGTGGAGCGGCCGCGGGGCTCGGCCGTACTCTGTCGACCAGTCGTAGATGCGAAAGGTCGTGTCACTGGGCGTCTGGACCTCAGCCACCAAGGTGCCGGCTCCCAGGGCGTGGATGAGACCGGCCGGGACATGGTGGAAGGCGCCCACGAGCGCGGGCCAGCGACGGAGCAGCGGCACGATCGCTGGGGTACCGATGACAGCCTCGACATCCGCCGTGGTCGTGCCGGGCCTGACATCGAGGTAGAGCACTGCGTCAGGTTCGGCATCGACCACATACCAGGACTCCGTCTTGAGCCTCGCCTCGGGATGCTCGGCGACATAGGCCTCATCCGGGTGGACCTGCACCGACAGATGCTCCCGGGCGTCCAGGAGCTTGAACAGCAGCGGAAAGCGTCCCTCGGGCGCAGGCGGGACTGGCCCGAGGATGGCCTCGCAAGCGGCAGCCATGGCAACGCGAAGCGGCATCCCGGTGTATGGACCATCCAGGACCGTGTTGCTCGGGTCAGGGACGGCCGGCGCGACCTCCTGGGGCAGGTCGACCAGCGCCCAACGCTCGCCGATCGTTCCATCCGGGTGAGGCTCCCTGCCGTCAGCGGCCAGCCTGGTGCCACCCCAGGGCCGCTCTACGAGGATCGGCTGGAGGCGAAACGGGTCGAGTCCCTGCATCCGGCTCATGGTGGCATGGCAGGGCGATCTCACGCTGAGACCGCCGCCAACCCTATTCGAGCTTGAAGCGGACCGTCTCCCAGTCGCCTAGGCTCTCGAGCAAGACGCTTCGTCGGGAGCCATCCCGGGCGATGGGCAAGACCGTGCCGCCTGGCTCGAGGGTGGCCGAAGCGACGGGCAACGAGACGTGGACCCGGACGTCTCGGAAGCGAGGCTGTCGGCTGATGGTCTCCAGCGTTCGGTCGGCTCCGTGCCGCACGGTCAGGTCGACCGCCGCCGTCACCAGGTGCACCACGAGGTCGTCACCACGCCATCCGGCGACCACCCGCGTGGTCGTGGGTCCATCGGTCTGGATCAGCGGCTCGCGCCCCGAGGCCCAGGACACCGCCTCGACCAGCAGGCGAGCGTGGTCCTCACTCCCGAGCCGAGCGACGTTGCCGCCGGGAGACCCGGGTGCGAACACCACGCGGCCACGGCCATGGGTGCGTCGAATGAGCGCGGGCGCAGCCAACTCCGTCCATGGCGCCGCCTGATTGTTGTGGAAATACACCTCGCCACGAGTCTCGATGATGGGGCGGCGGCGCCCGGCCATGACCTCAGCCAGCGGATCGGTCACGCTGATGTCCAGCGTCTGGAGGTATTGGGGGATCGGCCGCGACTGCCCGCGCTCCTGCAGATACGTGTACGGAGCCGGGACGGTGTCGGTCAGGTCCACACCGAAGAGCTCGCCGAGCCGCAGGCTCGACCGACGGGCCCCGTCAGGGTCGAAGAGCGAGGTCGGGCCGGTCGCCACGAGTCCACCACCGTCGGCTACGAAGCGCTCGATCCAGGTCGGCCTCGTCATCGTCGATTGCGAGCACGCCGGGAAGGCACAGCACCCGCGGGCCACCCAGCGCCGCGTCGATGACCACCGGACCGGTCGCGATGCCGACGGCCAGCTGTGCTTCGACTAGCGCCTTGTAGGTGCCCATGACCGAGGGCACCAGGTCCGACGGCCCTCCGTTGAGCTCGAGCGGCGGGAATTGCAGGTGACCCCAGGCTCGTGAATCATCGAGGACAGTGGCCAGCTCGCGCGACGTCTGCGAGACATAGATGGCGACATCCGACTCGTATCGGTCCAGGCCTGTCCAGGGCTCGCGTCGCTCCATCTCCCTGAAGACGTCGGCGATCCGCTCATACACGACCGGCTCGAGACGGCCGTCGTGATAGGGCTCGTCGTCAAAGCACACCGCGGCGCCGCGGGCGGCCGCAGAGAACGACTCGAAGCGCATCTGCGCGACGGGCTTGAGCGAGTAGTCCCAGGTCGATGCGAAGCGGCTCACCAGCACCTCGCTGGGTCGGTCGGGCGCGACAGCTGCCAGGTACTCGGAGGCGAAGGCGGGGTACAGCAGGCCGTGCCACTCCGCGTAGCCCTCGGTCGAGGAACAATCCGACGCCGCGAAATGCTCGGGACCAAGACCAAGGCGCGCATCCACGTAGATGGAGCCGTAGTGGTTGACGATGAACGCCACCTGCGCGTCGAACGTCCTTGACCGCGCCGCGTGTCAGCGCCAGGTAGTCACCGATCATCGAGCGATGCCAGCGCAGGAACTCGAGCCAGCCCGGGTCTGCGGGGGTGCGGGGAAGCGGGCCGCCAAAGGCTGCTTCACAACGCGAGCAATAGCACGGGGCGCCGTGCACGATGTCGCTCCAGATGCCGTCGATGTCGTACGCGGTGGCCAGCTCCGTCAAGGTGCTGCGGTGACCAGGTCGCGATAGGGCGAGAGAAGGCACAGGTCGGGCCATCGGTCATAGGACGTTCGACCATCCGCGTCACGGGCCATCCACTCGGGATGCGCGCGGGCCGCCTCCACATCCCAGCGATTGGAGTAGTAGGCGACGACGCGGATGTCACGCTGATGCGCCAGGGAGATGATCTGGCCGAGCAGGTCCTGCCCGCCGAGGCCGGCGTGCTTGTGGCCGATGGCGGTGTCGTAGTAGAAGTTGCCGAACTGGCACTTGGCGAAAGCGACGATGACCTGGATCCCGGCATCGGCGGCGGTCGCGACGATGGCCTTCGGGTCGAAGCGCGTGGCGACGCCTCGCAGGTCGCTCGACGGCCCCGCCGGACTGCCCGGGCCGGGTCCAGTCCGGGAACTGGGTGTCCACGAAGAGCCGACGCCGCGCCGATCGCAGCCACGTTGCCATGGCGTCTATGTCGTTACCGTTTGACGGCGCCACTCATCAGTCCTTTCACGATCTGGCGGGAGAACACGAGGTAGATCAGCAGCGCCGGAAGTGCCGCCAGGGTGAGCGAGGCGAGAAGCACGGTCCAGTCGGTGCGGTACTGCCCCACGAAGGCGGAGACACCGAGCGTGATGGTGCGCACGCCTTCGCTCGGCGCGAGCGTCAGCGGGAACCACAGGTCATTCCAGATGAGGATGACGTTGAAGATGAGCACCGTGGCGATGGCCGGGCGCAGCAGCGGCGCGATGATCCGCCGCAACAGGCCGTACTCGGACGTGCCGTCGATGCGAGCCGCGTCCTTGAGCTCGCTCGGTACCGTTCGCATGGCGGTGGTCAGGATGATCACGGCCAGCGGGATGCCCGACGCCGTGTAGACGAGGATCAGTCCGGCGAGGCTGTCATAGAGCCCGATGCGACAGCAGGATCTTGATCAGGCTCACCGTGCCCAGGCGGATGGGGATCATGATGCCGACGATGAGGTAGAGGAAGATCAGTCGGTTGCCCCGGAAGCGGTACTCGACGAGGGCGTGGGAGACCATCACTGCCCAGGACCACGATCAGGGCCAGGGAGCCGACCGTGACGATCAGGCTGTTGAGCATGTACGAGGCCACCGGCGCTCGGTCGAAGACCTGCGCATAGCCCTCCAGCGTGGCGATGTTGACCAGTCCGAGCTCCGGCTCCGCGGTGAACCAGATGGGCGGCTGGTACGGCGCGGTGAACACGTCGACGCGGTCCTTGAACGAGTTGAGGATGATGAGCAGCGTCGGCGCCAGGGCGATGGCAGCCGCACCGAGCAGGACCAGGTGCGTGGCTGCAGGTAGAGAGGCTGAGTCGCGGGCGAGCGCACGGGCCTGCGGCGCGGCTGAGGTCGCGGACATCAGTCGCGCTGCAGCCGGGGGAAGACGACGAGCACGGCGAACCCGACGACGACCAGCATCATCGCGAACATGACCGTGGCGATGGTCGCGCCCATCGCGGGGTTGGCGAGGATGGCTGAGCCTCCGAACGCGGTGCGATGGAAGAACGTGCCCATGATGTCGGTCCCGAAGTTGGGACCGGCCAGCGAACCCTGCATGGTGTAGACATGGTCGAAGGCCACGAAGTTGCTGATGAACATCAGGATCGAGACGACGCCGACCATCGGGAGCGATGAGTGGCAGCCGGATGCGCAAGAACGTCTGCATCGGACTGGCACCGTCGACCCGGGCGGCATCCAGCAGGCCCTCGTCGATCTGCAGGAAGGCCGCGACGTAGAGGAGCATGGGCAGGCCGATGAACTGCCATACGCCGACCAGGGCGACCACCTCGAGCGCCCACTCGGATCCCTGCCAGCCCTCGGCGGGCACGATGCCGCTCCAGGCCGACCGAACCCGAGCACGTCATCGGAGATGCCCCAGATCGGGTTGAGCATCAGCGTCCAGATCCAGCCGGCGATGACGATCGACAGGGTGGTCGGCACGAAGATGGCGTTTCGATAGATCGACGCGCCGCGCAGTTTCGGCTCGTCAGCAGCGCCGCGAGGGCGATGGCGATGGTGTTCTGGACGAGCAGGAAGATGGCCAGGAAGACGAGCGTGTGTTCGAAGGCCCGCCAGAAGGACGGCGCGTAGAGCTCGCTGCTGAAGAGCGCCACGAAGTTGTCGAGCGCGACGAATGCCGTGGTCCCGTCGGCAGCCCGTCGCATGCAGCGACGAGAGCAGCGAGTCCAGGAGCGGCAACGCCATGAAGGCGCTGTACACCAGGAGGGCCGGGGCGATGAAGACGATGAGGTAGGTGCGCGGGCGATGGCCACCTCCGGGCCCGCCCGGCCTGGGGGAGGGCCGGCTGCGGCCGGCTCTCCGCCGATCGTGCACGGTCACTCAGTCGGGGGTTCGTACCACGTCGCGAGGCCATCGCGGACCGTCTCGACAGCGGCCTCCGGCGTGATCTCGCCGTTCATCATCAGGGCCGCGTTGTCGATCTGCAGCTGGATGCCGCTTGGCTCGCCGCGCGAGAGGAACTGTGCGGTCAGCAGCTCGGTCGAGCCACAGCGTTCACGCCACGAACCGTACTCGGCAGCCAGTGGGTCGGCGATGTCGACCGGGTGGCTGGACATCGTGAACTGCCCCGGCAGGTTGTCCGTGTAGGCCTGTGAGAACTCGGCCGTGGTCAGCCACTCGAGGAACGTTCGCGCGGCCTCGGCATGCTCCGGAGTTGGCATTGAGGCCCACGCCGAAGTCACTGCGATTGATGATGTTGCAGTCCTCTGGGTCCCGGGTGTCGGGCACGTACGGCTTGAAGGCACCCAACTCGAAGGGGGCCTGCTCCTGGAACAGCGGGATCTCCACGGACATGGCCGGGTAGATGGCGGCTTGGCCGAGCGTGAACAGCTGCTGCATGTCGGGGTACCCGAGTGACTGGTAGCCGGCCGGCATGTAGTCCCGCCAGCGGTCGAGCGAGGTCACCGCGGCGACCATGTCGGGGCTCGGTCAGGACGTCAAGGTCCCCGGCCATGAGTGCCTGGCGTGTCTCCTCGCCGTGCGTGAACGTCGGCCACAGCGTGTCCCAGCCCATGATGTCGGCGGGCCAGGTCGTCAGCGTGGTCAGGGCGATGCCGGCCAGGTCGGGACGCTGCTGCCTTGATGGTGTCGAGGACGGCGAAGAACTCACTCTCGGTCTGCGGGGGCTCGAGGCCCAACTCGGCGAACAGGTCTGCGTTGTAGACGAAGCCATGGATCGGCGCTGCGAGCGGCACGCAGTAGGACTGCGAGCCATCGTCGGTCGACCACGGAGTCCGCGTGCGAATGGGGTGAACGACTCCTGCATCCCGGGCAGATCCGTCAGGTCGGCAAGATAGCCCGACTTGAAGAGGTCCTGCGACAGGTCGAACGTACGACAGGTCACGAGGTCGGGCCCGACGCCACCCTCGAGCTGAGCGCGGATCTGGCTGTTGTACTCCTCGTTGTTGGTCGGGTCGAAGACGACCTTGATATCAGGATGCTCCGCCTCGAACAGCGGGATGATGGCGTTCCAGGCATCGATGTCATCAGTGCGGAAGCTGCCCATCGTCACGCGTGACCGGCTCGCTGTCCTGTGCGACTGCCGGTACCGCGCGCTGCCATCGCGACCATGCTCAGTGCGGCTGTACAAGCCAGCCACCTGTGCGAGATAGACCGCATGTCTCCTCCTTCGTTGTGACGCGAATGCGCCTATTGCTGGCCCTCCTGGGCCGTGGCCGTGGACTCCCGCGTCACCAGTTCGCGTGGCGAGACGGACGACGCGAGGCGCGCCGTCCGGGCTGGAGAGGCGACCCAGAAGAGGCCTGGCCGCCGCGACTCCCGTGTCATAGGCTGGCTGTGCCACCGCGGTGATCTGCGGCGTCGCCAGCTCGTACCAGTCGAGATCGTCGAAGCTGATGAATGAGAGCTCGGTCGGGATGGAGATACCGAGTGCGTCGGGCCACGCCAGGGCCCCGACCGCCATCTGGTTGTTGGCGGCGATCAGTGCCGTTGGTCGGGCGACGGCATCCAGCAACCGCTGCATCGCCGTCGCGCCGCCGGCCTTGGTGAAGTCGGCCTCATGGATCAACGCAGGCGTCCACCTCGAGATCGACCTGCCGGTGGGCCCGGACGAACCCTGCGGTCCGGTCGGCGCCGCTGGAAGTCGAGGCGGGTCCCGCGACTCAGCCCGATGCGCCGGTGACCCAGGTCGATGAGGTGACGCGTGGCCGTCGCTGCGCCGCCCTCGTTGTCGACGACGACGCTGTCCGCGTCGGTTCCCTCGAGCGCGCTATTGATGACCACGACACGCGTGCCCCGGTCGATGGCTCGCTGCACGTCGTCGGTGCCCTCCCGAAACGGGTGTCGCGATGATCAGGCCATCGACCCGGCTCTCGAGGAAGACCCGCATCTGGCGGATCTCGTTGGCCAGCTCGTTGCGCGTGTTGGCCAGGATGACGCTGTAGCCCATCTCGCCGAGCGTCTCCTCGACACCGAGGGCGGCCGTCGCATAGAACGGGTTGGTGACGTCGGCGACGACGAGGCCCACCGTCATGGAGCGGTTCTGCTTGAGGTTGGCGGCGAGCCGGTTGGGGATGTACCCGAGTTCATCGATGGCGTCGCGGACACTCTGGATGGTCGCTTTCGAGACATGCCCATCGACACCGTTGAGCACCCGTGAGACGGTCGCCTTGGACACACCGGCATGGCGCGCGACTTCGTCGATGGTCACGACCACGGGTGCTCTCCTCTCCGTCGGTAGCTGTGTAGGATGCGAGGGAAACCGATTACCGAAACCGGTTTCCGAGAAGATAGCACGGAAGTCAAGCTGCTTCGGGGGATGCCGCGCGTGCCCGCGACCATGGGAGACGCGCAGCGCTACCCTTGCTCGAGCGCGGCCACCCGTTCCGGAGTCACGACCATGTCCGAAGCAGCACCACGTTCACGCCGATGACCGCACATGAGACCGGGCGCGCCCTCGCCAAGGCAGCATCGCTGGCCACCGAGTACGTCGAGTCACTTCCGGAACGACACGTTGGCGCCAAGGCCGACGCTGATGAGGTCGCCGCAGCGCTCGGGTGGGATCTTCAGGAGGAAGGGCAAGACGCCGAGAACGTCATCGAAGACCTGGTCCGGGCCGTCGATCGGGGTCTCGTGGCATCGGCTGGACCTCGCTATTTCGGCTTTGTCGTCGGAGGTGCACTACCCGCATCGGTCGCGGCCGACTGGCTGACCGCCGCTTGGGACCAGAATGCCGTCCTCCATGCGGCCTCGCCCGCCGCGGCTGCCGTCGAGCAGGTGGCTGGCCGGTGGATGTTGGACCTCCTCGGTCTGCCCGCCGATGCAAGCGTCGGACTTCCGGTCGGGACCGGCCTCGGGAACACGGTCGGCCTGGCAGCAGCTCGTCATGCTCTGCTGGCCGGGCGGGGGTGGGACGTGGAGGCACAGGGTCTCTATGGCGCCCCGGAGATCGCAGTCGTCGTCAGCGACGATGCACACGCCACGCTTCGATCGGCCCTGCAGTTCCTGGGGCTCGGGCGGGAGCGGGTCCATGTGGTGCCGACCGATGCCCAGGGTCGGATGATCGCCTCCGAGGCGATCGCCGTGCTCGATGCCATCGACGGGCCAGTGATCGCGTGCGTCCAGGCCGGTAACGTGAATACCGGCTCCTTCGATCCCATCGCTGCCATCGCCGATCGCTTGTCGGGGCGCGACGAAGCGTGGCTTCACGTCGACGGTGCCTTTGGTCTCTGGGCTGCCGCATCACCGGCCACGGCCCACCTCGTTGCCGGCATCCAGAACGCCGACTCCTGGGCCACCGACGCGCACAAGTGGCTCAACGTGGGCTATGACTGCGGTTTCGTGGCCGTTCGCGACGTGGACGCCCATCGATGCTGCGATGTCGACCCAGGCGGCCTACCTGATGCACGATCGGACGCGTCGAGACAACTGGGAATGGGTCCTTGATTCGTCTCGCCGCGCGCGCGGCTTCGCACTCTACGCGACACTTCGATCGCTCGGTCGGTCTGGCGTGCGGGCGTTGGTGGACCGCTGCTGCGCGATGGCCCGCCTCATCGCCGCCGGTCTCGATGACGACGCACTCGTGCATGTCCTCAACGATGTGGTGCTCAACCAGGTCCTCGTGGCGTTCGACGCACCTGACGGCAGCGACCCCGATGCGCATACCGGAAGAGTCGTGCAGCGCATCCAGGCCGAGGGCACCATCTGGGCCGGGAGTACACGCTGGCAGGGTCGGTCGGCGATGCGCATCAGCGTCAGCAACTGGTCGACGACAGAGGCCGACGCCGAGCGCACCGTCGAAGCCATCATCCAGGCCGCGCACACAGGGAGAAACCGATGACCAAACCGTCCACCGTGTTCCTCGGCGAGATGACGGACCCCGAGATCCGAACCTTCGTCGCCGCAAACCACACCGTCCTGGTGCCCACCGGCTCCACCGAGCAACACGGTCCGCACGGCCCGCTACTGACCGATGCCATCATCCCGCGCGAGGTCGCACGTCGGGTGGCCCCACGGGCGAGGGCGCTCGTGGCACCCGACCTGAACTACTCGCTCAGCTATCCGCATGCCGGCTTCACCGGGGTCGTGCACCTGCAGGTCTCGACGTTCATGGCCCTCATCGAGGACGTGGCCGCGGGACTCGCCGAGATGGGCTTTCGGCGCGTCGTCTTCCTCAACGGCCACTACGACAACACGTACGCCATCGCCTACGCCTGTGCTACTGCGGCCAGGCGCCTGCCAGCGGGCACGCGGGCGTTCCCGGTCAACTACTGGGATGGCCTGACAACGGAGGAAGCCACCGAGTTCATGGGTCCCGAGGCCGGTCTGCACGCCAATCGTGCCGAGGCCTCGGCGGTCATGGCTATCGACCCGGCCCTGGTGGACCTGGATGCCGCCAACGCCGAGTTTCCGCCATTCCCTGAGGTCACCAACGCAGCTGCCGTGCACACCGCGTTCTTCTTCTCCGCACCGGGGTCCGTCTACGACGCCACGAGATCGGGCACCTGGGGCGACGCGCGTGACGCCAGCGTCGAGTTCGGCGAGCGCTACCTGGCCGCCGCGGCCGAGGCCACCCTGCGTATGCTCGGCGACATCGAGCGCACGTTCGAGGCGATGCCACCGCGCTGAGCTATCCAGCGGCTCCCAGTCGGGGGAACAGGGGCTCCAGCGCCTGGTACGCATCAGCGTAGACGCCGTACAGATCATCCAGCCGCGAGCGGCCATCCTCCGAAGGTTCGACGATCCGGCCGATGCGAACGTGCTGCTCGGCCGCCGCCGTGAGCTCCTCCCCGGGATCTGCCGCGACCATTCCCAGCAGCGTCGCGCCAAGGACGCCGGTCTCCACCGGCGCCAGCACCTCCACCGGCCGATCCACGGCCGTCGCCTTGAGCCTGTTCCAGAGTTCGCTTCGCGCTCCGCCTCCGCAGACGCGCAACCCCGGGGCCGCGCCGCCGGCCGCAAGTTCGCAGCGTTCGAGCAGCATCCGCACGGCAAAGGCCACACCCTCGAGGACGGCAAGCGCCAGGTGCCCGGCCTCGGTCGCAGTGGTCATGCCCAGGAACACGCCACGTGCACGGGGGTTCCAGTAGGGCGCCCGCTCACCGGCAAGGTGCGGCAGGAACACGACGGACTGGGGATCGCCGACGGCGTCGTCGGCCAACGCCAGGGCCCGGGGTATCGAGAGCGAGAGCAGCGCGGCCACCCAGTCGAGTGCGGCACCACCGGCCTGGGTCGGACCGGCATTGACATGCACCCCATCCACCGGCGGGAACGAGACCACACCCGGTGTCGGCACCGACCGCTCGCTGCTGACCGCCACGACCTCCGATGTCCCGGCCATGTCCATGGCCCGCCCGGGCGATCCCAACCCAGCGCCGAAGATGCTGCCCCAGGCATCCATCGTGCCAACGGCCACCGGCACACCCGCGGGCACCCCGACCGGATTGCCCGACCTGGTCTCTCCCGCCGGCCGATCGTGGCGCCTGAGTGGCGGCAGCAGCGCCCCCGCCCCGTCGCCGAGATCGAGCAGACCATCGATGTACCGTCCGTCTGCCCCGACCAGGCCGACCTGGCTGAGGGGATCGGCCCACAGCGCACCGGTGAGCGTGGCGACGCAGTAGTCCCGGGGCTGCAGGAGCCAGCGAGCCGCAGCTCGGGACTCGGGGTCGTGGCGGGCCAGCCAGAGGAGCCGTGCCAGCGAGAACGAGGCATCGACGGTGAAACGCCCGCCCCAGAACTCGAGGCGAGAGGCAGCAGCGAGTTCGTCCAGCTCGGACGCCTCGGCAGCCGCTCGCGTGTCCTGCCACGTGATGGCGGTCCGCACGGGCCTGTGCTCGGCATCGACGAGGAGGTGCGTGTTGACCTGGGAGCACACGCCTACCGAGCGCAGCCGGACGTCCACCACGCCTTCCGACAGCTCCAACCAGCAGGCCGCCATGGCGGTGATCCAGTCGGCCGGGTCCTGCTCGACCCAGCCGGCACGAGGACGCGTCGTGGGATAGGCGTGGCTGACCACGCGCATCGGCTCATCGCCGTCGAGCCACAACAGCCCAGCCTTGACCGAAGTGGTCCCGACGTCGAAGCCGAGTGCTGCCTCACGGGCCATGGGCCATCCTCCAGACACGCGACAGCCGCCGTCCAGACTCCCGGGAAGGAGCTCGAACGGCGGCCGGGTGAAGCGCGCCCAGACCTACTGCGCGTTGTCCGCGGTCAAGAGGACGGCATCGACATAGATGGTCGGATCCTCGGGGTCGGTCCCCTCGAAGTGCGCGTCGATGACATCAGCCAGGGTGGTCGCGATGGTCGGCCAGTCCTGGCGCACCGTGGCGATCCAGTTCTCGCCCTTGGCCACCTCGGCGCGAGCAAAGTCCTGGCCATCCACACCGGTGACCACGACCTCGGTGCGGCCGGTTTCCTGGGTCGCCTGGAAGGCCCCCAGCGCTGACGCGTCCCAGCCCGCCCAGATGGCATCCAGTTCACCCTCGGGGTACTTCACCAGCCAGTCGAGCGCGAGCTGGCGCGCCACGCCGGTCGAGTCCGCTGGATCCCCCTGTGCGTACTCGACGATCTCGATGCCGTTCTCATCGAAGAGGGCCTTGGCTGCCTCCGCACGAAGCTGCACTGGTGGGAACGGATCGAAGTGGATCATCGCGACCTTGCCCTCAGCACCGATGGCATCGATGATGGCCTGCGCGGATGCCTGACCAAGGAATGCGGGATCGGTGGTGACGTTGGCGATGGTGGGCTCCACGACGCCACCGGTGTCCAGGCCGAAGACCGGGACTCCGGCGGCCGCCGCATTGGCGAGGCCCTCGCCGAATTCCTGGGGCGTCCCGAACGCGGTGACGATGGCGTCCACGCCCTGTGCGACGGCCGTGGTGATCTCGCCATTGATGGCCGCGTTGTCGCTGTTGGTGTCGGTCATCGTGGTGTCGTAGCCACGCGACTCCGCCTCGGTGATGAAGAGGTCGATGGCCTCTTTGGCGGCGGGCTGAGCAGCGTAGTCGGGCGTGATGATGGCCAGGGTCCTGGCCTCATCCTGGGCCAGGATCGGGGTCGCCGTACCCGCGATCGTCAGCGCTGCGATGACCGTCGTGGTGAGACCGAGTCTGGCGGTTCGCTTGTTCACCGTGTGGTGTCCTCCTCTAGGGTGTGTCGACCGACACTAGCGGATGCCGGCCTCCGAGGCGAGATCGGATCGACGAGGCGCCAGGTGGCCGGTGGGCTCAGCGTTGCGCGCGCAACCGCGCGACAGCCGGCGGCAGCACGGCCAGCACGATGACCAGCCCGGAGATGGCGCTCTGGAGCGAGTCAGGGATATCGGTGAAGTTCAGGCCATTGTCGATGACGCGCAACAGGATGACGCCCAGCACGGTCCCGGGCAGGTTGGGCCGCCCACCGCGAAACATGGCCATGCCCAGGAAGACGGCCGCGATCGATTGCAGCATCCAGGGTTGGGTCGCGGCGGTGTTCGCCGTCGCCGTACTGGCCGACTGGAGGATACCCGCTGCCGCCGCTCCGACCCCACACAAGGCGAACGCGATGAGCCGGACGCGTTTGACGTCGATGCCGCTGAAGCGTGAAGCCTCGGAGTTGCCTCCGACCGCGTACATCCTGCGTCCCAGTGTCGTGCGGTCGAGCAGGAACCAGATGAGCCCCGCGATGATCAGCGCGATCCAGACCTTGTTGGAGAGGCCGAAGGTCGAGCTGCGCGCGACCTCCACGAAGCCCTCTTCCACGAGCCCGTAGACCGGCCGGCCGTCGACCCGGAAGCGCGCCAGGTTGACGAAGACGACCGACATCCCGAGCGTCGCGATGAACGCCAGCACACCGAGATAGGCCACGAGCAGGCCGTTGACGATGCCCCCGATGAGACCGACCGCAAGGCCGATGCCGATGGCCAGTGGAACGAACCCGGGATCCTGTGGGTCGCCGGCCAGCGTGGTGGTCGTGATGATGGCTGCGGTGAATGACGTGGCCAGTGCTGCCAGCCCGCCGACGCTGAGATCGAAGTCGCCCACCACCATGACGATGGTCTGGGCGGCGGCCACGATGATCAGGAAGGAGACCGTGTCGAGGATGTTGACCAGCAGGTTCTGCTGGCTCAGGAACGTCGTCGGGTAGAGCGCGCCGAAGAACGCGATGAGTACGACGAGTGCGCACGGGCCCGACGAGTGGCCTCAGGCGTCCCACGCGGAACGATGCTGCGGTCACGCCGCTCGCCCGTAGCAGACGTGGAGCAGCTCCTCTTCCGTGGCGGCACCGCGTTCGAACCGGCCCGCGAGCCGGCCTTGGTGAAGTACCAGGATGCGGTCGCACAGGCCGATGAGCTCGGCCAGCTCGGAGCTGACCATGAGTACGGCACAGCCGGCCGCGGCCAGTTCACGGATGAGCGCGTAGATCTGCGTCTTGGTGGTCATGTCCACGCCCCGGGTCGGCTCATCGAGCAGCAGGACCCGCGGCTTCAGCGCAAGGTACTTGGCCAGCACGATCTTCTGCTGGTTGCCGCCAGACAGCGTCAGCACCTGCCTGGTCGAGCGAACGCGCCCGGATGTCGAGTGACGTCCATAGAGCCTGGGCGTGCGTCACGCTCCCTCCGTGTCGAGACCACGAAACCGCCGATGGCCTGGCCATCGATGGTGGTGCTGTTGAGGTTGCGCTCCACGGTGTCGGGGACGAGCGCCTGCGAGCGTCGTTCCGGTGGGACAAGCGCGATGCCGGACGATTGGGCGTGGCCCACGCTGCGAGGTCGGAAGACGACGCCATCGAGCTCGATATGGCCAGCGGTCGGCTGCGACGCTCCGCCGATGAGCCGGAGCAACTCGCTTCGGCCCGAACCAGCCAACCCGGCTACCCCCAACACTTCGCCAGCGTGGAGCTCCAGCGAGGCATCGTGGATGCGGCGCCCGCTCAGGCCGATCAACCCGGATTCGGACGTCACGGACGGCCGGCTCCCAGCTCGGGAAGACGGCATCGATGGGGCGACCCGCCATGGCGGCGATGACGCCGTCGACGCTGGTATCCCTCAGGCGACCCTCGTCGACCTTCCGGCCGTTTCGAAGGACCGAGTAGCGGCTGGCGATCCCGAACACTTCCTCCAGGCGATGGGAAACGTAGAGGATGGCAACGCCACGATCCTGCAACCGCCTGATGGCCGCGAAGAGCTGGGACGTCTCGGCGTCGGTCAGCGCGGCGGTCGGCTCATCGAGGATGAGTACCCGGGACTCCTGCGAGAGCGCCCGAGCCAGCGCCGTCATGGTCTTCCCGACCGGCGAGAGTCGATCGGCATCCTGGGTCACGTCGATGTCCTGGCCCAACGTCGAGAAAAGCTCGCTGGCGGCGGCGTTCACGGCGCGCCAGTCGACCACGCCAAGTCGAGATGGTGTCGGTCGGCCCAGGAGCACGTTCTCCGCGACCGATAGCCCACCGACGGTCGACAGCTCCTGGAACAGCGTGGCGATGCCGGTCTCCATGGCTGCCTGCGGCGAGCCGAATCGCAACTCCTGGCCGGCCACGGTGACGCCTCCGGCGTCGGGGCTGACGACACCGGAGACGATCTTGATCAACGTCGACTTGCCAGCACCGTTCTCACCGAGCAGCGCATGCACCTCCCCTGCCCCGACCTCCAGGTCGACCGCGTCGAGCACGAGTGCATCGCCGTAGGATTTGGAAAGCCCGTGAACGGACAGGGTGGGATGCTCCGTCGTCGCCGTGTGACGCGCGGTCCGACTGATCAGCCATGGCCAGAGTGTGTCGCATCCGACGTCGCCGGGCCCGACGTCGCTACGACCGCCGTCGTCAGGGGCCGGGCCTGAGCCCGGACCCTAGTTTCCGAGGGCCCGGAGCGGCGGCGGCATGTGTCCGGCTCGCTGGATGACACCGACGGACGGACGATCACGCACCTCCATCACCGGCGCTCGACCAAGGAGTCCGCCCCAGTCCACCCAGTCGCCCGGCCTGGCCCCCGGGACGGGGATCAGCCGGGCGGCGGTGGTCTTGTCGTTGATGATGCCGATGGCGGCCTCGTCCGCGATGATCGCCGCGATGGTGTGAGCGCTGGTGTCGCCTGGCAGCGCGATCATGTCCAGGCCGACCGAACACACCGCCGTCATGGCCTCCAGCTTCTCCAGCACGAGGTGACCGTCTGCCGCAGCTGACGCGAAGTTGGCATCCTCGCTCACGGGGATGAAGGCGCCCGATAGCCCGCCGGCCCGTGACGTGGCCATCGCCCCCCCTTTCTTGACCGCGTCGTTGAGCATCGCCAGCGCCACCGTCGATCCAGGCAAGCCAACCGTTTCGACGCCGATCAGCTCCAGGATCTCCCCAACGCTGTCGCCAGGCGTGCTGGTCGGGGCCAGGGAGATGTCGACCACGCCGAAGGCCACGCCCATCCGGCGCGCTACCTCGCGACCGACATGCTCACCCACCCGGGTGATCTTGAAGACGGTTCGCTTGATCTCCTCGGCCAGGTCCTGCATGGGCGCCCCAGGAGGAAGTCGGCGCAACGCATTGGCCACCACCCCGGGTCCCGAGATGCCGACCGAGATAGCCGCGTCGCCCTCGCCAAAGCCGTGGAACGCTCCGGCCATGAAGGGGTTGTCCGGCACGGCATTCGCGAAGACGACCAGCTTGGCGCAGCCGATGGCCGACCGATCGGCCGTCCGCTCAGCGGTCTCCCTGACGACCTCGCCCATGAAGCGAACGGCATCCATGTTGATCCCGGAGCCGGTCGTAGCGATGTTGACCGAGGCACAGACGCGCTGGGTCTCGGCGAGGACATAGGGCAGCGCCGCCATCACCTCCTCATCGATCCGGGACGCGTGCTTCTCCACCATCGCACTGAAACCGCCGATGAAATCTACTCCCACATCGTTAGCTGCGCTATCCAAAGCGTGTGCGAGGTCCAGCAATAGCGCCCGCTCACCGCGCTCGGCGACCCAGGCGATCGGCGTCACGGCGATGCGGCGATTGACGATGGGAATCCCGGTTTCGGCAGCGAGCGAGTCGGTGACCGCGATCAGGCCGTCCGCGGTGGTGGTCACCCGCCCGACGACCTCATCGGGTGTCCTGCAGCCACGCAGGTCGATGCCCAGCGTGACGGTGCGGATGTCGAGGTGGTCACGACCGACCATGCCCACGCTCTCGAGGATCTCATCCATGCCCAGCGGCCCACGAACCATGCTGCCCTCCGCTGCACCGCTAGATGCGGTGCATGGCCTCGTAGACGGAGTAGAGCCGCACCGAGATCTCCATGCCGATCTCGGCGCCGACCTGTTCCAGGCCCTCGACGAGTACGTCGTAGCCTTCGGTGCCACTCATGTCCACCACCAGCACCATCACGAAGACACCCGCCAGGATGGTCTGCGAGAGGTCGGTGATGTTGCCGCCCTGCCGAGCGACCTCGCTCGCGACCGTAGCGATGATGCCTGGCCGGTCGATACCCTGGACCGTGATCACGACCAGGTCCTCGGCGGCTGCCGCCGCGGCCGCCCGTGACTCCTCCCCGGCGAAACGCACCCGGTTGCGCCGCAGGTATTCCAGCGCGGACGGTGCCAGCGTCCAGCCGGCTTCGACGTGCAGGGCACCGTCCCTGACGAAGTCGGCCACGTTCTCCGAAGTGATCATGCGCATGGCTGAAGGGTGCCACGACCGGGCAGCGGGCGCGTATCGGCATGGGGCATAGTGAAGTGATGAGCGAATTCGATGCGAAGGCCGCCGAGTGGGACACACCAGAGCGAGTCGATCGCGCCCGAACCATGGCCGGGGTCATCCGCGAGCACCTGAGCCTCGATCGCGACATGAAGCTCCTGGATCTCGGCGCCGGAACCGGCCTGCTGGGCCTGAACCTGCTGGTGGACGTCGGCTCGGTCGTCCTGGCGGATCCCTCGGCAGGGATGGTCCGCGAAGCGCGGGCGAAGATCACGGCTGCCGGCATCACCGATGCCTCCGCCATCGTGTTCGACGTACCTGCGCCGCCACCACCGGGCTCGCCATTCGACGTGGTGGTGTCGTCGCTGGTGCTGCACCACGTGGAGGACACGCTGGGAGTGCTGCGCTCCGTGCACGAGATGCTCCGACCCGGCGGACAAGTGGGCCTCATCGATCTCGATGCCGAGGACGGGACCTTCCACGATCCCGACGCTCCGGGCATCCATCACCACGGCTTTGCTGGCGTGACACTCACCAGGCTCGCTGAGGATGTCGGCTTCAGTGAGGTCGGATGGCGACTCGTCATGGAGCTGGAGCGCGACGGCCGCACCTATCCGCTGTTCCTGCTCACCGCCCGGAGGCCCTCATCGCAAGAGAAGAGCCCGCCGCTACCCTGAGGGTGTCGGCGGGCTCCTGAGCTGGTCCCTTCGAGAGGACCAGGGGGGCCTTGCGATGGAAGGCTGGCTAGCCGTCGCTGGGTGCGTCAGAGGCCATGGCGTCAGCTGCCATGTCGTCAGAGGCCATGGCGTCCCCGGCCATGGCGTCGCCCGACATGTCGTCGCCCATGGCCATGGACTCGGTCGCGCCCGAGTGAGAGATGGTCACGGTGACGTCCGTCGTACCGTCGCCGTTGTCGGTGAGCCAGGCGATCCCGGAGTAGCCGGACTCGCCGACTGCGCCGAGGCCGACCAGGAACGAACCGTCCACGTCATGGCCGCCGATGTTGCCGCAGACCAGGTAGGTACCCATGTCATCGGCACTCTGGTGCACCACGATGGCATGGGCATCCGCGAGGATGGCCTCCAACGGCAGCTCCACGGTGGTCCGTCCGATGTCGACATGGACAGATTCTTCAGCACCCTGGGCGTCATTGCCGACGACCCCGACATCGGAGAGTGGCGCGACCACATCACCCGGAGCCGGGCAGGCACCTACATGGATATGTGAGGGGTGGGGCACCATCGCCATGGCGTCGTCGGCGGCCATGTCATCCTGCGCCAACGCGACGCCCGGTACCAGGGCCAACGACATGGCCATCACGCCGCCGATCAGTGTCTTTCGCATATGGACTCTCCTCATCACCTTCGGTAGGCCGCCAGTCGGTGCGGCCATCGAACAGGAGCATGGGGAAGGAGGATGACGTCGCAATAACGGTTCGATGACGACTCGCTCCTGCCATCGTCCACCGCTGCCGAGTACGCTCCAAGCGTGACCTCCGCGACCGATCCGACTCGAGCTCTGCTGGGCGTGCCCGAGTTCCGGGCCCTGTTGGCGGTTCGCGCCTTCGCGGCCCTTGCCGTGTCGGCACTGGCGACCGTGGTCGCGTTCCAGACATACCAGGTCACCGGTGAGCCCCTGGCGTTGGGACTCCTGGGCCTGGTGGAGGCCATCCCCGCCCTGACCCTGATGCTGTTCGGCGGTCATGTCGCGGATCACCGCGACCGACGCTCGATCATCCTGATCACCGGCTCCATGGTGGCGCTGGGCATCCTGGCGCTCATGGTGTTGTCGCTCGACCCGGGCGGCATCAGCCTGGTCGGCATCCTCGCGGTCGTGTTCCTGACCGGGATCGCGTCCGGCTTCGAGCGGCCCGCCCTGATCGCCTTCGAGACCCAGGTGATCCCGGTCGAGCACGCCACTCGTGGAGCCTCGCTCTCGAGCATCGCCTGGACCTCGGCCGCGATCATCGGGCCGGCGCTCGGCGGCCTTGCTGTCGCGTTCATGGGCATCCCGGCGACCTACCTGCTCCTGGCCCTGCTGATGTTGGCGTCGGTCGTGATGGTCACGCGGATCAGTCGAAAACCGATGCCGAAACCCGATCGCGGCGAGAGCGTCGTCAAGAGCCTTGCCGGCGGGGTCCGATACGTGGCCGGGCATCAGGTCCTGCTCTCGTCGATGGCACTTGACTTGTTCGCCGTCTTCTTCGGGGGCGCCATCGCGCTGCTGCCGGCATTCGCCAGCGACATCCTCCACGTCGGTCCGGTCGGGCTGGGACTGTTGCGAACCGCGCCATCGGTCGGAGCACTGCTGGCCATGCTGGCCGCCACGCGGATCCCGCCCAGCCGGCATGCCGGACCGATCTTGTTGGTCTGTGTGGCGCTCTTCGGTGTGTCGATGCTGGTCTTCGGCCTGTCGACCAGCTTCGTGGTGTCGGTCGTGGCCCTCTTCGGCGCAGGAGCCGCCGATGGCGTCAGCATGATCATCCGTCTGGTCATCCTCCGCGTCGAGTCGCCGGAAGCGTTGCGCGCCCGCATCGCCTCGGTCAATCAGGTATTCATCGGCGCCTCCAATGAGCTTGGCGCCTTCGAGAGCGGCGTGGCCGCCACGTTGATCGGCATCGTGCCCAGCGTCATCTTCGGCGGCGTCGTGACGTTGGTGATCGCAGGGGCGGTGGCCCTGTTCGCGCCGGCCTTGCGGCGTCTCGATCTGGGCCAACGACTCGTGGATGGGCCAGGCGTCCAGCCCGGGGGCACGGAGTCCGTCGGGTCCAACCTCGCGGCCGCCGCGATCGACCCGGGTCTGGGATCAGCGCTCGGGATGGCGGATCGCATGGCCAGGGACGAAGACTGAGCCGAATTCGCGTACCCTCGACGCCCAAGGAGGTATCGATGGCCCACGTCGTTCGGATCGCGGAGATCCTCGCCGGTGACTACGCCGCCGGTTCATCGGTCACGGTGCAAGGCTGGGTGCGCACACGCCGGGATTCCAAGGCCGGCCTGTCGTTCGTGCAGATCCACGATGGTTCCAGCTTCGCACCGATCCAGGTCGTGGCGCAGTCGACGCTCCCGAACTACAGCGCTGAGATCGCTCACCTGACCGCTGGCTGCTCGGTCAAGGCGAGCGGCACACTCGTGGAGTCCCAGGGCCAGGGCCAGGCGATCGAGTTGCAAGCAGACGTTATCGAGGTGGTGGGCTGGGTGGACGATCCGGATAGCTATCCGGTGGCAGCCAAGCGGCATACCTTCGAATACCTGCGTGAGGTACCACACCTCCGCATGCGTACCAACACCATCGGTGCGGTGACACGCGTGCGCAATGCGCTCGCTCAGGCCATCCATCGCTATCTCCACGAGCATGGCTTCTTCTGGATCCACACGCCCATCATCACGACCAGCGATGCCGAGGGCGCCGGCGAGATGTTCCGCGTCTCCACCCTGGACCTGGCAAACCCGCCCCGCACGCCCGATGGTGCCATCGATTTCTCCGAGGACTTCTTTGGCCGGCCGACCTTCCTCACCGTATCGGGACAACTCAACGTCGAGACCTATTGCCTGGCGATGACCAACGTCTACACCTTCGGGCCCACGTTTCGCGCCGAGAATTCCAACACCAGCCGCCACCTGTCCGAGTTCTGGATGGTCGAGCCTGAGATCGCATTCGCCGACCTGTCTGCCGATGCCGACCTCGCGGAGGAGTTGCTCAAGTACGCCTTCCGTGCGGTGCTCGACGAACGGGCCGACGACATGGCGTTCTTCGCGGAACGGATCGATCCCCAGGCAGTGTCACGGTTGGAGGCGTTCGTCGCGTCCGACTTCGAGCGCATCAGCTACACCCAGGCGGTGGAGATCCTCGAGAAGTCCGATCGGGACTGGGAGTTCCCCGTCGGCTGGGGCCTGAACCTCCAGGCTGAGCATGAACGCTACCTGTGCGAAGAGGTGGCCAGGCGACCCGTCGTCGTGACCGACTACCCCAAGGACATCAAGGCCTTCTACATGCGCCTCAACGACGACGAACGGACGGTGGCCGCCATGGACGTCCTGGCGCCGGGCATGGGCGAGATCGTGGGTGGGTCGCAGCGTGAGGAGCGGCTCGATGTGCTCGACCGGCGCTTCCGCGAGATGGGCCTCGACATGGGGAGCTACGGCTGGTACCGGGACTTGCGTCGCTACGGCACGGTGCCACACGCAGGCTTCGGGCTGGGCTTCGACCGGGCCCTCGCCTACGCCACCGGCATGGCCAACATCCGCGACGTCATCCCCTTCCCTCGCACTCCGGGCAACGCAGAATTCTGACCCTGGTCGGCAGCGAGTCATCGGTGGGTCGGGAGACAGCGCAGACGTGACAGCTGGTGGCCAACCGACGCGTGGAGGCGCCGTCAGCTCGACCTTCAAGGCTCTGCATGGCCAAGCTGGCGCCGAACCAGCGCTGTCACGTTCAATGATCGCGAAAAGTTGCGCTCCTGTCGTGCTGAAGCCTGAACCGTGGCCAGACGTGCCTTGGCGGAATTCAGCCGGGCGGTTCGTCAACGCAGCGATCCTGACAGCGCGGCCACCTCGATGGCGACCGGAAGCCCGGCGAATGCCCGGGCTGCCGGTCCTGTCTTCGCGAGCCCAGCCCCCTGGGACTGGGCAGCTGGCTACTTCGATGATGCATTCTCGGGCGCCTGGGGCAGATCGCCGTCGATGATGAAGCCATGCGGGTCGTAGTGGTTGACGCTGAGCACTGCCGTCAGGCCATCGTAGCCGCCCTCGCCGTCAAGGACCCAGACCTCGGGCCCGACGTCTCGGGGCGACCCGGGAAAGGCGACCCCGACCGATGGGCGCATCCGCCAGGCGCCATCCTCGTTCTCGATGCTGATGGCCATCCGTTCGATGGTGAGAAGGCTGCCGTCGACATAGCGGTCCTGGTTGGATTCCCAGGTGACGTTCCCGTTGAGCCGGGGATCACTCCACTGGTAGGTCGGCTCGCAGAGCGCACCGTACTGGCGAACGATGATCCCGTCCTCCTGGAACGTCCCGCCGCCGCAATTCCCACCGTACCCGGTGCCTGTTACCTCGACAGGGACCGCACCAGCCCCGTTGGTCTCGGCGCTCATCCCAGCCCTGTGATCCTGCTCGTGCGGGGACGCGATGGCGAACACGCCGACGATGGCGATGACCAACGTGCCTGCGGTGACTGATAGTGATGGACTGAGCATGGTTCGGATCCTCCATCCTTGGTCGATGGCGCCTGGTCTCTGATGACGGGGTCCAAACAGTCGGGTCGGCCATCGAGGTCCACGCTGTTTGGTACCGGGTAGACGGGTCATCACTCCGTCGGCTGCGGCCTGCGGGTCCGTCTCACCGATCGAGGTGTCGGCGAGCCAATCTGAAAGGAAGCGTTCGTCGTTCATCGCGCATGCTCCTGCCGGACGGTCGCGGTCGCGTGAACACGATCGTCGGATTCAAGCGCGGCACGGAGTGCTCTCATGGCTCGATCGAGGCGCGAATAGACGGTCTTGGGCGGAATCCCGAGAGTCTCAGCAACCTGCTCCACGGGCATGTCCACGAGGTACCGCAGCACGATGACCGCGCGGTGGTCCGGGGAGAGATGGCGAAATCCCCGGCTGAGCTGGTCGCGATCGACGATGACGCCGGCGACATCACCGACTCGTGGTTCAGCTGCGGTCGGGATCTGGCTGTCCGGCAACCATTTGGGCGTGCGCCGGGCTTCCGCATGGCAGCGGCGAAGCAGGATCCGGTACGACCACGCTCCGAACTTGGCTGGATCGCGCAGACGTCGGATGTCACGCCAGACATCGATGAACGCCTGCTGCGTGACATCTTCGGCCACCTGTCGGTCTCGAAGGACGCCGTGGGCGACTCGAAGCAGTCGGGCGTGATTGGCTACGACCAGTGCCTCGAACGCGGACGTGTCGCCCTCCTGTGCCCTGCGGACGAGCCCGTCATCCACGTCGCCTCCTCCATGCCCGGTCCAGAGCCGCTCTGGTCCTACCCTATACGGGCGAGCAACAGGCTCGGAATTCGCCGATCTTCCTCCGTGTCCGTGTGATATCCAGCAGCCGGAGGACCCACTTCAGGCCACCTTGTGCGTCGGAACATGGCCGGCGACGACGCCCGAGGACCTCCGCGAGCTGCTCGCACGACCGGCGTCTCGGCCGATCCGTACTCGCAACCATCTCTCGACCTCGATGTCCGCGTCGTCCACGCCACCGGTGGTGGTGCCCACGAAGTGAGCGGCTTCCTGGCAGCCGGGTCGGCCCTGAGTCGCCGCTTCAGCGTCCGCAGCGAGCGGATGCGGGTCCGAGCGGCGATGCGGCCACCTTGTCAGCGGCTATCCTGCCCATTCGGTCCATGCCCACGTCGGTGCCGGCTAGACCCCGGACGGCTGAGCGTCAGGCGCTGTCCCCCGCGGCTCCGACGCCCGAGTCCGTCGTTCGATGCGGCGTGCGTGGATCACCAGCATCGACGGCAGCAGCAGGACCGACACCAGCGCCGAGCCGATGACGGCAGCGAGGATCAGCCAGCCCAGCTGCTGGAACGGGATGAGCGATGACTGCGTCAGCAACGCGAAGCCGAAGCTGGTCGTCACCGCCGACGCCACGAGGGCGGAGCCCGTGGTGCCGAGCGTTCGGGTGATCGCGGTGTCGATGTCCAGGCCCTCCCGTCGGTAGTCCTGGAACCGATGCGTCACGTGGATGGTGTAGTCCACGCCGACGCCGATCACGACGGCCGCGAGCGTTGCCGTCACCGGCCCGAACTCGATGCCGACAATGACCATGAACGCGTAGAGCAGCACCACGACACCGCCGACGGGAAGCACCGTGAGGATCCCCAGGAGCGGGCGACGATCGGAGACGAAGTAGTTGAGCATCAGCAGGATGGCAGCACCCACCAGTGCAAGCACCAGACTTTGCACCTGGACCTGGGAGATGGACTCGACGACCGCAGCACCGATGACATCCTGCGATGTCGCGACGGCAGTCTCCCCGAACGCCGATTCGAGGCCGGCTGCCAGCGCCAGCGCCCCGTCGGTACCGGCCTGCGTGGTGAAGGTGTAGAGCGCGGCATCGGAGGCAACGAGGCCGGCCAGGTCGTCCGGCACGACGCCTTGGACAGCTTCCAGCAGCCCCGCGATGTCAGCATCCGCGGAGGCTCGCAATGATCCATCAAGCCCTGCTGCGGCTGCGGCAGCGGCCACCGCTGGGTCGAACTGTGACGAGTCCGGATCGACCAGCGAGGCGACGAGCTGCTGAGGCGAGCTCACCCGGGGCGAACCGTCGATGACCACGACATCTTCGAGCGAGCCGGCCGCAGCCGTGGCTTCCAATGTCGCGTTCCACGTGGCTGGGTCGGTGATATCACCATTCACGAGGACCTGGGTGGTCTCCCCGAGGCCACCATCGAAGCGTTGGCTTATCTCGACCGCAGCAGCGCGGACCGCGGAGCCCTGGGGGACGAAATCGAGGAAGCTGAACCCTGTGCGCAGGTTGGTAGCCGTAAGGATGCCCGCGACGAGCACGATGCCGGCGACGCCGACGGCTGCCCATGGAACGCGCCTGGGGATGACACTGGTTGCCCCCACCACCCGGTCGACCCAGCTGCTGTCGCGGGTCTTGAACGCCGTGGCCGGTAGTCGCTCCTGGCGGCGGGCACGACGATCCAGCAGCACCCGGACCGCCGGGAACAGCAGCACCGCATACAGGAACGCCGCGGCGAGACCGATGGTCGCCAGGATCCCGAAGGTCACCAGCGACGGCGTACCGGAGAACAGGTTGGTGAGGAACCCGAATGCCGTGGTCACCACAGCCAGGACGAGTGCACCGCCGACCACCCGCACGCTCCGGATAATGGCCTTGTCGACCGCGTCGCCCGAGGAGAGCCCATTGCGATAGGCCGCGTTGAGGTGGATGACGTAGTCGACGCCCAGACCGACGATGAGGATGGGCACGATCGAACCCGCCCCGGAGACATCACCGATGAGACCGAGCCCCTGGGGGCCAAGGAGCACGGCCGCACCATCAGTAGTGGTGATGGCGAAGACCACCACGAGCAAAGTGACCAGGGTGTCAGCGGCCGTGCGCCGTACGCGTTGCAGCCGTGGCATCGGGCTACCCGGCCAGTACACCAGCAGCAGCACCAGCCCGATGATGCCGATGGCTCCGAAGATGAGCAGAGGGATCTCGAACGCCGACTGATCGCTGGCATAGCTGATGAGCTGCGGTGAGAACGGCAGCGCCGTGATGTCGCCGAAGTCCGCCGCTTCCAGCGTGGCCGCGAGCTTGCCCTGGAGGTCGGACAGCAGTGCCGTTTCCTCCCCGTTGGACGGCGCTTCGAGGAATGCCACCATGAGACCGCTCGGGGCCGAGATCGGCGTGTTCGCGACGTCGCCTTCGATCAACTGGCTGAGGAGCTGCGACTGCTCGGCCGGGACTTGCTCCAGGGCAGCCTGCAGCGTCGCCCTGACCTCCGCATCCGTCGTCGGCGCGGGAGCGCCACGCTGGACGGCAAGCTGGATCGGCGTGACGAAGGAACTGATGCCACCGACACCCGGCTGAGGCACGATGAGTCCAGCCAGACGGCGACCATCGACCTCCGTCGCGTCGATCGCTTCGGCAACCGTGGTGGCCGCATCGAGCCCGGCCTTGCTGATGACGTCTCCCGACTGGGCCACGAAGACGATCTGCAGGGGCGTCACCGATGCGTCGGTCCCGAACAACGTGTCGATGCGCTCCGCGGCCGCGATGGCGGCATCATCGGGCGCGAACTCCGCGCTGTCGTTGGACATCTCCGGTCGACCCTGCGCACTGAGCACGACGACGATCGCGATGACCGCGCCGATCGCGAGCCACGGACGGCGCGTGGTGAAGCGGGCAAACCCGCTCGCGAGCCACTGGAACACGTGAACACTCCCCTTCCTGGTGAAGCCCCACTCTTGGTGGGTGACCAGTTGTCTATAGTCTGTACATACTTTGTACATAGTAGTGACTGGCCAAGAGGTGTGTCAAGACATGGCCGTTACCCATCGACCACCGGCAAACCGGGAGCGATCGGGGGCCCCAGCGACGAGCGTCGTTCGCCTAGGGCGCGGCTCGGGAACCCGCGCGGCGCGTCTCTAGCTCGGGATCGCGGATGGTGAGCGCAGCCAAGCCGATGGCGATCGGGATGGTGAGAAAGAGCCATGCCGCCGGCCCGTAGCCACCGAGCTGGTCGCTGGCCAGCGAAAGCGCGACGGGGCCGGCCGCAGATGCGGCGACGGCGACGAAGACCGACACGCCCTGGATCGAGCCGATGTGTGCCAGGCCGTACCAGCGAGGCAGGATGGTGGCCACCAGTGGTCGCCCTGCGCCCCCGGCCGCGCCCAGCATGACCGCATAGAGGATGATCATCAGCCCGGGCCTGAGGAACGCCGCGAGCATCAGACTGGCCACCAGCAGCGACATGGTCAGGGCGAGCAGGTAGCCTGCCGGCACGCGATCGGCCAGGGTGCCCATGACGATGCCGGCCACGATGGCCCCGACGACCTGGGGCAGGAACATCGCCGCCGCCTCGGTGAGACTGAGTCCCTGGGCGCCAAGGACCGAGATCTGATGGAAGTTGAGCGCCGTGATCAGCATCGAGGTGGTCGCGACCACGAGGCTGAGTACCCAGAACCGGCCTTGGGACAGGGCATCACGCCGCGTACGCGCGACCGGCGGAACCTCGACTTCGGCGTGCCTCGTTGGAAGTGGCGCGGGATCGCCGTCAGGGTACTGGCCCACATCCGAAGGCCGGTCGATGATCCCGAACCGTGCGATGGGCACCACGACCAGCCAGATGGCGACGGCGGCGAGGATCCAGGCCAGGCGCCAGCCATACGCGCCGATGGCTGCCCCGAGGACGATGGGAGCGAGGGACATCAGCGTCGCGGTCACGGTGGTCGAGACGCCAAAGACGAAGCCTCGTCGTCGCTCGAACCAGGGGGTGATGGAGAGCGTGCTCACCAGGCCGAGCGAGCCTTGCCCCAACCAGCGGATGAGCGTGAAGCCGAAGGCCAGCGTGATGAAGCCCTGGACGCCGCTCATGGCGATCAGGCCCAGGCCCAGCGCCAGCCCGATCCAGGTCATGGCCCGACTGCTGCCCACCTTGTCGATCCAGCGACCGACAGGCAGCAAGGCCAAGGCGCCGATGAGCGTGCCGATGAGGTATGCGGTGGACACTTCCGAACGGGTGAGCGACAAGGCACCCATCATCGGGTCCACGAAGACGGAGACGCCGATGGTCTGGCCCGGCCCGGTGAGCGCCGCGGTGATGGTGGCCAGGGCAGCGATGCGCCAACCCAGGAAGTGGCCGCCACGACCGGCGATGGCGGCCACCGCGGTCACGTCCTGACCTTCATGGGAGCGCGACGATGCGGCGAGATGGGAGCCTCCATTCGAACGAAGCTCGGTGGCAGCCGGGACCATGCACGACGTTCCGATTGCCACGAGCCCATGGCGAGTCAACTCCGCCGGTCGTCAGCCTCCCCGATCCGGGAGCACCGCGCGCGGAGCCATCAGCAGTGGCTGTGACGACAACTGTAGCGGAGCACGGCGCCGACCACATTGGGTGAAGTGGAAGCTTGGGTCAGGCGGCGACCACCGCGGCTTCTTCGGCCTCGGCATCCAGGGCGTCATCGGCGAGCGGCCCGAAGTCGTCGGCGTCAGTGGGTTCGATACCCATCACCTCGGCCTGGGTCTCCAGAGCCTGGGCAGCAGTCTCAGCGGCGTAGTCTTTCTTTCGCCGGCCGGAGAGCATCTCCACGTTGGTACATATGAAGAGCTCTACCTACGCTCATGACCGCCGCCGCCTATCTGCGGAAGGAGCCAGGTCACGACCGACCGCACTGTGTCGCTCGTACTGAGCGACTAGAACTAGAGCGGGCGCAAAGGAGCGAGCGGTCGGCCAGGCTAAGGACCCCCTGGACGCCCGCGTCGTTGACGCCTACTGGATCGGTAGCCGGCTGACGCACCAGGTGGGCGCCACGCGCTGGACGCGGTCGCTCGAGACGCGGTTCCGCCCAGCCCGCGACGGCGACCGCGTGTGCCCGTCACTCTTTCGGCGAGTCCATAAGCATGCGTCGCTGCAACAGGAAGATGGTGAACTCATACAGCGCGTACATCGTGCCGGCCAGCACCATCGGGCTGATGGGGTCGCCACCGGGCGTGATGACCACGGCGAAGATGACCACGCCGAGCAGCACGTATCGACGCATCGTCTTGAGCTGGTCCACGTTGAGCACCCCGATGCGGTCAAGGAAGACCAGGACGATGGGGAACTGCATCACCAGACCGAAGATCAGGAAGATGAAGGTGACGAAGCCGAAGTAGGCCTCCGCACTCGGGAGCGCGGTGAGGGCACCGGGGATCTCGAAGCTGAGCAGGAAACCGACGGCATAGGGCAGGGTGATCCAGGCCACCGCGCAGCCGAGCAGGAAGAACACCACGGTCATCGGGATCCACGGCAACGCGGCCTTGCGTTCGTGCGGCATCAAGCCGGGTGCCACGAAGGCCCACAGCTCGTACAGGACCACCGGCGAGGCGATGAGGATGCCCACGATGACCGAGACCCGCAGATACACCATGAAGCCGCCCGAGAGGGTCAGGAACACGACCTCGCCGTTGGGCAACGGCGTCAGCAGCAGCTTGATGATGGGATCGGCGAAGTAGAAGCCCACCGCTGAGCCGAGCAGGATGGCCACGATGCTGATGGCGATGCGCCGTCGCAGCTCCGCGAGATGATCGACCAGGGTCATGCTGGCGGGCTCGGGCGAAGGACCCTGCGACCCCCCTGGCTCAGGCAACGTGGTGATCTCGGGTTCCAGGACGTCGCTCATGGGCGGGGGTCGACCTCCGGTGCTACCACGGCGAGGTCTCGGAAGCGCAGGTCAGGCGTCGTCGTCGCCGTCCGCCTTGGAGTCTGGCGGGTTCACCGGTGCCGGCGTCAGGCTGGTGCTGTTGGGCTCGGCCTCGGAGGTCAGCGTGTTGGGCGGCGGCGGCGTCTTCTCAGCGGCCGCCGCCTTGTCCGGGTCGATGGCGTCGGTCATGTCACTGGAGGCCTTGCGGAACTCCTTGATGGTGCGACCGATGGCGTTGCCCATCTCGGGCAGGCGACCAGGACCCACCACGAGGAGGGCGATGGCCAGGATGATGATGAGCTCGAGGGGCCCGATGTTCGGGAGTCCCATGCGACCCTCCGACGACGGATCGGGGCACGGTCTTCTGCTTGACGCGACTCTAGCAGGCTTGCTAGAGTCGTGCGCAATCGGTTGCACAGGAGGTCGTGACGTGCCCGGACCAGGTGCCGACCTGATCGGCGACGAAGAGCTCGCCCAGGTCAGGGATGTGATCCAGAGCGGCCGGCTCAGTCGCTACGGCCCAGTGGACGACTCGTTTCCCGCCAAGGTGCGTCGATTCGAGGAGGTCGTCGTCGAGCGGGCCAGCGTGCGGCATGCGCTGGCGGTGAACGCCGGCACCAGCGGCTTGTACCTGGCGCTGGCGGGTCTCGGCATCGGGCCCGGCGATGAGGTCATCGTGCCCGGCTTCACATTCGTGGCCACCATCTCGTCGGTCGTGTACGCACGAGCACGACCCGTACTGGCCGAGATCGACGAGACCTTCAACCTTGATCCAGATGACGTCGAGGCCCGGGTCACGCCACGGACGCGAGCGATCATCGCCGTCCACATGCTCGGGGCACCTGCCCGAATCGACAGGCTTCGGGACATCGCGGACAGACACGGACTGGCGCTCATCGAAGATGCTGCGCAGGCGTTTGGGGCCACATTCCAGGGCCGCTGGTTGGGAGGATTCGGCGACGTCGGCGTATACAGCTTCAACGAATACAAGACCATCACCTGCGGCGATGGCGGCATGCTGGTCACCAACGACGAGTCACTCCACCGTCGCTGTTTCGCCCTGCACGACCAGGGTCACAGCCCGCTGCGCGGCGAGGTCGAGATGGGGGCTCGGCCGATGCTGGGGCTGAACTTCCGCATGACCGAGCTGCAGGGCGCTGTGCTGCTCGCGCAGATGGACAAGCTCGACCGCATCAGGAGCCACCTGCGGAGTAACCGTGACCTGGTATGGTCGGAGCTCGATCGTCTGCCGGGTCTCGGGTTCCGCGAGCTCACCGACCGCGATGGCGATGTCGGCACCCACCTGGTGGTGGTGTTTCCTGATGCTGAACGCGCCGCTGCCGTGACCGCCGCGCTCGGTTCCATCACCCTCGATCAGTCGGGTTGGCACGTCTACAGCCGGATGGAGCACCTGCTGACCATGCGCACGGCGACCACCAAGGGTTGCCCCTTCGACTGCCCCTGCACCCACGAGGACGCACCGCACTACAAGGCGGGCATGCTGCCCAGGACAGATGCGCTGCTGGCGCGCGCGATGAGCTTCGCTGTGGGTGTCATGGACCCAAATCTCGCCCCCTTCGGGCTACGCATGCGGGACGATGCCGAGACAGCGCAGCGCCAGGCGGAACGCTTCGTGGCCGCCTATCGGGACACCATGTAGGCGGCGGGCCGATCGATCGATGGTTGAACGTGATGCCCGACGTGGTCGACGAGTCACCCTGGCCGATGTCGCGGCGCACGCCCATGTCTCCCCATCCACTGCGTCACGGGCCCTCGCCGACCATCCACGCATCAGCCCCGCCACTCGCGCCGCCGTGCGCGAGGCGGCAGTTGCACTGTCATACGTGCCCAATCAGACCGCCCGCAGCCTGCGGACGCGTGAGACACGCTCCTTGGGATTGCTTCTGTCTGACCTCGCCGACCCAGACCACGCCCAGATCGGTGCAGGATTTCGAGCTGGCCGCAGCGGCCGCCGGCTATAGCGTGATCGTGGTCGCCGCGAGGAAGCGAGCCGACGACGAGGCTCGCGCCGTCAAGGTCCTCCATGAACGCGGCAGTGATGGCATCTGCATCGCATCCAGCTCGCTTGACCCGGCTGAGGTCCGCGCTGCCGTACGTCCGACACCCCTCGTGGTCGTCCAGCCGAATCATCCGTCACTGATCCATCAACTCGGTCATCTGCCAGACGGAGTCCTGCGATCCGACGATGTTGCCGGCGTCGGTCAGGCGGTTCGCCACCTCCTGACTCGGGGCCACCGCGACATCGCCTACCTGGGAGTCGGAGAGGAAGCGACGAACATCCTCCGCGAAACCGTTGCGGATCGCGTACTGCGCGAAGCGATCGATCGGCCGATGCGGGCATTCCGCGTTCATGATGAAGCGTGGCGAAGTCCGGCGGTCGTGGCGGAAGCTCTTGGCCCGGTGCTACCCGAGGCGGTGGTCTGCTACGACGACAAGCTCGCCATCGCCTTGCTCGACGGCCTTCGATCGCGTGGCACGCTCGTGCCCGATGACGTCGCAGTCGTGGGATATGACGGCATCACGTTCGCGGCGTTCTCCAACCCGCGGCTGACCACGGTCGCGACACCCGCGCTGGAGATCGGGACCCTAGCTGCCGAGATGCTCGTGGATGCCATCACTTCGGGACGATTGCCGAAAGTTCGAACGTTGCCGGTGGAGCTGATCGTGCGCGAGAGCAGTGGCATGCGTGGTGCTGCGAGCGCCGGAGGCCTGAGCTCGTTGACGGGCGGCCCGTCGAGTCCCTCCGCGTGAACCGAGCCGCGGACGGACCACCTGCCATCGAACTCGTATCTGCGACCAAGCGATATGGAAAGGCAGTGGCCCTGGATGGTGTCTCCATGGAGATCGCGGATGGCGAGTTCTTCTGTCTGCTGGGCCCGTCGGGCTGTGGCAAGACGACCACACTGAACCTCATCGGCGGGTTCGTCCCCCTTACCTCCGGTGAGCTTCGCATCGAGGGACAGATCGTCAATGACAAGCCGCCCCATCGACGCAACGTCAATACGGTCTTCCAGAACTACGCCTTGTTCCCCCACATGGATGTCGCACAAAATGTCGCGTTCGGCCTGCGAATGGAGCGGATGTCCTCCACTGAACGCGACCAGCGCGTCCATGAGTATCTGGAGTTGGTGGGGCTCGCGGGGATGTCGCGCAGGAAGCCGGGTCAGCTCTCAGGTGGTCAGCAGCAGCGGGTCGCGCTGGCACGCGCCCTGGCCAAGCGACCGGCGGTGCTCCTGCTCGATGAGCCACTCGGGGCGCTCGACCTGAAGCTGCGCCGCCAGATGCAGGATGAACTCACGCGGATCCACCGTCAGGTCGGGACGACCTTCGTCTTCGTCACCCACGACCAGGAGGAGGCCCTCTCGATGGCGACACGGATCGCCGTGATGTCGGCCGGGCAGGTCAGACAGGTCGGGACACCTCGATCCATCTACTACCACCCGGTCGACCGATTTGTCGCCGACTTCATCGGCGAATCCAACTTTCTCGAGGGGACCGTCGAGTCCGACGCATCGGGACGGTATTTCAATTTCCACGATGACAGCCACATCGAGGTGACTCCCGACGCGCCGTTGGGCATTGCGACGCTCATGATCAGGCCCGAAGCCGTGCAGATGGGGACACAGACGGAGGCGCCAGCCACGGCACTGCGTGGGACGATCGCGAGCGTCGCGTTCATGGGCAACCACACACGTATCACGATCGACACGACAGCAGGCGCCCTCGTCGTGCACCGATCCCATGCTGGCGCCGCCATCGATGACGCCCAGCCGGGGCGTCCCGGAGAGGAGGCCTGCGTATGGTGGCCGACTGACCTGGCGACGGTGCTGAACGCCGTAAGCCGAGAAGACGCTGGATCTCGTGAAGGAGAGGCTAAGGATGGATCCCATTAGTCGAAGAGTTACCAGACGACGGTTCCTACAGGTGGGGGCAGGCACCGTAGCTGCGGCTGGTCTGAGTGGGCTGACCACAGCCACGCGTGTCATGGCACAGGGCTCACCGACAGGCGTGTTCAACTGGTTGACCTGGGGCGACCATTCGTACCCGGAGCAACTGGAAGAAGTCCAGGCCGCGATCGGCATCAGTCCAAACATCACCGAGTTCGCTGACAATGCGGAGGCGTACACCAGGATCCTGGAGGTCGGGGGCCAGATCGACATGGTCTCAGGAGACGCGCTGTGGGTCCCGAAATTCTATGAGGATGGTCTCATCGAGGCCTGGGACATCGACTCGCTCGATGCGGCCAAGCACCTGTATCCGCTGGCGCGCGAGTTTGACATCTGGAGCACTCCCGAGGGCTACCTCGGGTATCCCTTCGGATGGTCGCCGGTGCAGATCTACTACGATCCCGCACGCGTCTCCCCGGCGCCCGACTCGTGGGAGATCCTGCTCGACCCGAAGTACCAGGGTCGAGTGGTGTTGGAAAACCAGCCTGTCGAAGTGACGGCATACATGGGCAAGTTCACTGGGGCCGCGGACCCGTACAACATGACTGACGAAGAACTCGCAGAGGCGAAGTCGGCCATGGAGGTCCTCAAGCCCAACGTTCTCAAGCTCACCCAACAGCAGGCCGAGACCTGGGATGCCCTTGCCAGTGGGGAGGCCTGGATCGCTACCGGCAACCTTGGGACCGACATCGTGGTCAAAGAGGATCTCGGTGGTCCCGAGCTCGCCCTGTTCACCCCCAAGGAGGGCACCATCGGCTGGATGGACTCCGAGATGGTGGTCAAGGGCGGA
This sequence comes from uncultured Chloroflexia bacterium, assembly GCA_963764785.1. Classification (GTDB taxonomy): domain Bacteria; phylum Chloroflexota; class Limnocylindria; order Limnocylindrales; family CSP1-4; genus JAFMJV01. The sequence continues at coordinate 238,450 of CAVXTU010000002.1, forward strand.
CAGAACCAGGACCTTGTCCTGCCGTTCCTGGATGCGGCAGAGCAGCCGGAGTACATCGCAGAGAATTTCCTGCGGATGGGCCGGCCGCTGTTCAACGAAACGGCCTACAAGCTCCTCGTCGATGGCGGACACCAGGAGCGGGCGGACCGTTACCTGTACAACAAGCCTGAGACGGTCCTGACGATGACCCTCAAGGGTCCTGGTGGATCGACCGAGGCAGCCATCAACGCTTTCAATGAGGTGTTCGGCGTCTGAGCACCCCGGGCGACGATGACTGACACGCAGCGCGACGTCCGCTCGGGAGAGCCTCGTCGTGAGAGCAGACTGGCCGGTAGGGGTGGTTCGCTGGGACGACTCCTGCCGGCCACCCCTGCCTTCCTCGTCCTCGGTGTGCTGTTCCTGGGTCGCATGGCCTTCGCTGTCATGTTCAGCTTGTGGCGGACAGAGTCCTTCCAACCGGTCCCGGGATCGTGGACCCTCGACAACTATGTGAAGTTCTTCACCGCTGGAGCGGCAGAGATCGGACCGTTCACGGTGCCGGTCTATATCTGGTCGTTCGGCAAGACCCTGTTAATGGGCGTCGTGACGACGGCCGCATGCCTTGCCTTGGCTCTGCCCTTCACCTACTACCTCGTCCGGTACGTTCGACCCGGTCGTGGCAGCGACTCGTCCTGCTGGCCGTCGATCGTGCCCTTCTGGACGAGCTATCTGCTGCGGGTCTACTCGTGGCAGGCCGATCCTTGGCGAGACCGGCGCGCTCAACCAGCTGCTACAGGCGACCGGGATCATCGAAGAGCCCTCGCGCCTGTTCGTCTACAACTACACGGGCGTGTTCATCGTCCTCACCTATGTGTACTTCCCATTCGCTGCCCTGGCGCTCTACGCATCCCTCGAACGTTTCGATTTCGGCCAATTGAGGCAGCCCAGGACCTTGGTGCTCGCCCGGACCAGGCCTTTCGCCATATCCTGCTGCCACAGATCCGTCCTGGGATCATCACGGCCTGCATCTTCGTGTTCGTGCCCATCATCGGCGAGTTCCTGACGCCCACCTTGGTGGGTGGTGCGCAGGGCCTGCTGATCGGCAACCTCGTCGTCAACTTCTTCAAGGGCGCACAGATCGCGAGGGCGCGGCCTTCGCCATGGTCATCGCGGCATTCGTGACTGTCGTGCTCATCCTCTTCCGGCGACACCTGCAGGTGGAAGACGTGGTCACCCGTGGCTGAGGGACGTCGACGCCGCTTGAGATCATGCCGGTCAGCCCCCACGCCCGGGCTCACGCGGCGCCATCTTGTGGCTCGTCTCGGCGGTCGGTCATGGCGTTCCTCTACCTGCCGGTCCTGTTCCTGGTCCTGTTCTCGTTCAACGATCGCCGCACGGTCGGCCTGCCGTTCGAGGGCTTCACGCTCGACTGGTATGATCAGGCACTCGGCAATGCTCGACTGCTGGACGCGGTATTCGAACACGATCGTCGTGGCGGTCGCCGTGGCTGTGCTGGCCACGATCATCGGGACCATGGCCGCGTTCCCGCTGGTCCGAGGCAGACATCCGCTACCCGGGAGCTGCACGGAGTCGTCGCCACGATGCCCATCATGTTCCCAGGCATGCTGCTGGGGATCGGCATCCTCATCTTCCTGCGACGGGTGCTGGACCTGCGATTCGCTGCACACCGTGCTGTTGCGGCCACCTGGTGTTCACGACGCCGTTCGTCATCCTGATCGTCGCTGCGCGGCTGCAGGGGTTCGACCGGAACCTCGAGTGGGCGGCGGCTGACCTCGGCGCGGACCCGCGGCGCACCGTTCGGTACATCATCCTGCCGCTCATCTGGCCGGCCATCCTGGCTGGAGCGCTCATCAGCGTAACCCTGTCCATCGATGAGTTCATCATCACGTTCTTCACCATCGGGCCTCAATCGACGCTGCCGATCTACATCTACACGCAGATCAAGTTCGGGGTCACACCCGAGGTCAATGCCATCGCGACATTGCTGCTGGCCGGGACGCTGGGCCTGCTGCTGACCGGGTCCCTCCTCCTCGTCGCCCGGCGGCGATTCCAGGGGCAGGGGCCGGGGTGACGCCGCCCGCCGGGTTCCCGATCCCGTCGACCCGAGGGGTGGTCGAGCGACGGCCTACCCACCACATGCGACAGAGGAGCCGATGATGCGCATAGCCTCCGCTCCGGTGTCCTTCGGCGTGGACGAGGTCGTCGCCGACGACGCGTGGATCCCCGACCCGCAGGACGTCTTGGCCTGGATGTCCCAGGTCGGATACGAAGGAACCGAGATGGGACCGCCGGGCTACCTGGGCCGACCGCGGGACCTGCGCACCCGTCTGGTCGAGCTGAGACTGGAGATGGTCGGGGCATTCCTGCCTCAACATCTCAGTCGGGCCGATCGCGCCGAGGACGATCTTCGTTGGCTGATCGAGAACCTGATCGTCCTGCGCGACTCGGCCACCACGACGGTCCGGCCGTTCGCGGTCCTCTGTGAAGCCATCGATGAGTCGGTCCGGCTGAACTGGGCCGGACGGACTGCGGCCAACCCGGATGCCCAGCTCGACGACTCACGCTGGTCGACCCTTATCGACAACCTCCATGCGTGCCGCCGACATCTGCCGCGAACACGGACTCGAGCCTGTCTTCCACCCGCACGCGGGGACGTACGTGGAGACGCGAGACGAGATCGATCGCCTGGTCACAGCGATGGATCCGCAGCGTGTCGGCCTGTGTCTGGACACGGGACATTTCGCTTTCGGCGGCGCGGACCCGGCCGCGGCCATCCGCGACTATGCCGGCGTGGTGCGTCATGTGCATATCAAGGATTGCGATACCCGGGTCCGCGATGAGGTGTGCGCGGCCGGTGGAGACCTCGACCGGGCTATCCGTAGCGGCGTCTTCTGCGCCCTGGGCGAGGGTGACGCCGGCATCGACGGTGCACTGCAGGCCCTGTTCGACGTGGGCTACGACGGCTGGGTCGTGGTGGAGCAGGACCAGCTCCTGACCCGCACAGATACGCCCGCGTCGGTCGTGCTGGGGCAGCGGGCCAACCGGGACTATCTGCGCGAACGTGGCCTATGAGACCGCTCCGCAGCCTACATGACGTAGCGCCGGACGTAGTCATCGATCGTCTGGCGCATCGCCCGCGACGATTCGTCGGCACGTTCCTCCCATGCGAAGACACAGCTGGTCAGGATGCCGTCGAAGCCGATGGCACCGAGCGCCGCGAAGATGGCGTCGAAGTCGACTTCGCCCTGCCCAATGTCGAGGTGCTGATGCACGCGCACCGACGACCCTGGTGGGTTCACGATGTAGCGGAGGCCGGACGAGCCACGGTGGTCGAAGCTATCGGCCAGGTGGACGTGCGTGAGCAGGTCGCCCGCGTAGCTGATGTTGCCCGCGCCGTCGCCGCCCAGATGGAACGTATGGGGCGCGCAATACAGGTAGCTCACCTGTGGGGAGTCGATGCCTCGGATAAGATCCGACGGCCGCCTTCCCGGCCTCCACGAAGTCATCGGGGTGGGGCTCGAGCGCAAGGCTGACGTCCTCGCGTTCGAGGACCGGCAGCAGCTCCTCCATCGAGCGCCAGAACTGCGCCTCGCTGGCGCCAGCCGCTTCGGGCCGACCGTTGAACTCGGAGTTCATGCGCCGACAGCCCAGCTCGACGGTCAGCGCGATAGCGCGCTTCCAGTAGCGCACCGCGGCCTGGCGCTCGGCCTCGTCGGGACCCGACCAGCGGAAGAGTGGCAGGACGGACACGACCTCGACGCCCGCCTGCGTCGAGCGCCTGCCGAAAGGCCTGCACCCCGGACGATCCCGATACGCGGATGTCGGAAGAACGGGATGAAGTCGTCACGCGGCGACATCTCGATGGCGTCGTAGCCCAAGGTCACGCACATAGGCCGGAAGGTCGAGCAGCGGGAGAGACCGGAACATGTACGGATCCAACGCGATGCGCATGGCTTCTCCTCGTCATCCGGAGTGACCGCCATCACGGCCGGCGATCGGCCAGACAGCTAGATCGGAGGACCATAGTGTCACAGCAGATGGCTACAGGGTCAGCCACCACGCTCGATCTGGGAGTCGCGCGCTGGGCTCGTGACGAGGATGTGAGCAACGTGTTCGATCCGCTCTATCGGGCGGCGCTGGAGCGGGCACCCAGCGGCCGGATGGTCGCTCGGGGCCTCCCCTTCCAGCTGGCTTCCGAGTCGTCTGACCGGCGCTGGCTGCTGGTGGACCGGCCACGCAGGGTCGACCTTGGGGGCGTAACCGCGACGCACCTCGTGGTCATGGGCTTCTGTGACGCCTGGCACGATGGGTCGGGCGACCGGCCAGCAGGGGTACCGGTGGGTTGGGTCGTGCCGGTCGGCCAACCGCTCGCCACGCTGCGAGTAGATCGGATGGATGGGGAAGACCGCGCGATCGTGCTGCGGCGGCGGTTCGAGGTCAACGACGGGATCGTGGGCTGGGGCGGCCTAGCCTTCCTGGCGGTGCCCCACCATGCTGAGAAGGCGGTCGATTGGCGTGGCCCCCATGAACGCCTTCCACAGGGGCGGTTCGCAGCGCCCGGCCACACCGGGCCGATGACGGTCTTGCCTGCCTCGTGGGGCTCGAATCAGACTGGCGTGGAGGACCACGTTCCCAGCCCTAGCGGAGATATCACCATGTGGCTGCACGCCATCGAGGTCAGCCGAGGCGGTGAGCCCGCTGGGCTCGACGCCATCGAGCTGTCACCGATCGGTGCGACCGACGCTCCACCGTCGGTCGTCGTGGCAGCCATCACCGCATTCAGCGGTGGATCGTCACCGCTGCGCTGGAACCCGCGGCGCTCCCTGCGACTGGCCGGCGCGACGGACGTGGCGGTGGATGTCGACCTGGGGACCGTCGCGCGTCGTCGCCCGATCCCGAGATCACGCGTGGACGACCACAGCATCGCCGGATGGGGCGTCGATGCGGTCGCCGCGTCCGGCGAGGAGGAGCTTGAGCTGACCGCTGCGGACGACGCCACGCTGGAGGTGGGCGGCCGGCGGGTGGCGCTGCGAGACGTCGACCAGGGAGAGGTCGCCATCGACGGCTCCGGCATCCGGATCCGCGCGATGCCTCCGGCCGAGCGTCGTGTGCGGGTGGAGGTCGTGGACGTGGCCGGGCAGAGCACCCCGGCTCGCACTCGCGGTGTCGCTCGGGATGGCCGCTACCTGCCGCCGTTGGGCCACCGAGCCGAGATCAACCCGGGCCTCAACGAGGACCTCGGGGCGGACGTCATCATCAACGGCGCGGAGTATGCGTACGTGGATGGTGGCTTCGAGATCGATCTGCCATCCGACGGCGCCAGCCTGGAGATCGTCGGTGGCTTCCACCGGGCGCCGCTGCAGGTGGACGTCGGCCGACAAGAGCTTGAACGTGGCGCGATTCGTGTTGCGTTCGGCGAGCCGATCCGCCCGGGCGAGGGTCGATGGGTCGCCGGCGATACGCATGTCCACTTCCTGGCGCCTTCGACCGCGCTGCTCCAGGCACGCGCCGAGGGCGTCAATGCCGTACACCTGTTGGCCTGCACCTGGGGGGAGCACCACACCAGCCTCCCGGACTTCGGCGCCGACCTGACCAGCGGCGACGGAGAACACGCCGTCTGGGTCGGCAGCGAGAATCGCCAGAACATGCTCGGACATGTCGGGTTGGTGGGCACTCGTGAGCCGCTGCTGCCATTCACCAGCGGAGGTCCGCCAGAAGGACCCATCGGGGCGCCGGTCACCCACCTTATGGCCGACTGGCTCGGTCGATGCCGGGAGGGGGGCGGGCTCGCCATCGGCGCTCATTTCCCACTGCCGACCGCGGAGGTGCCTGCGGATATCGCGTGGGAGCAGTTCGACGCGCTCGAGTTCGAGACCTTCGACCACACACTCGACAACCCCCCGATCAGAGGCTGGTACCGCTTCCTTGATGCCGGATATCGACTCCCTGTCGTCGGCGGGACCGACAAGATGACCGCCTCGGTCCCGCTTGGGCAGATTCGGACTTGGGCTCGACTCGACGGGAATGGACCGGTCACGTTCGAGGCCTGGGCTGATGCGGTCCGAGCGGGCCGGACATTCGTGAGCTCGGGTCCGATGCTCGAGCTTCGTGCCGACGGGCACGAGCCGGGATCGACCATCTCGACCGATCGCGGCGCGACCGTGGAGGTGGAGGTCCATGCACGTGCCGCGCAGCCGGTCATCACGGCCGTGGAGATCGTGGTCGATAGCGTGGTGGTCGCTCAACAGGAGGCCGAGGAACCGACGACCGACCTTGTACTTCGGCATCGGCTGCGTGTCGACGACACCGGCTGGATGGCGGCCCGGAGTCGAAGCCCCTTCGCGATCGGCTCGGCCTTCGCCACAGCGATGGCCGCCCACACGTCACCGATCTACATCGAATGCCGCGAGCGCCCACGCCGGCCCACTGATCTCACGGAGCCGCTCGCCATCGTCGACGGTACGCGGGCATGGCTGGAGCATCTCGCGCCGATCCGGGACCCCGGCGAGCTGGCACGCTTCAGGCGATTCCTCGACGAGGCGGAGCGGCGACTGCGTGAGCGTCACGGATGACTAACGGCGCCGTGCCTGGCCTGGTGGCCGGCGGCGATCGCCGCTTACGCATCGGATTCCAGGTCTGGGGCCAATACGTATCCTGGACTGAGCTGATGGACGTGGGCGCGACGATCGATGCGCTCGGCTTCGATGGACTGTGGAGCAACGACCATCTGTCGCCGGTCGCCGGTGGACCTGCCGGTGCGGTCGAGGTCGAGTCGGGCCCGGTGTGGGATGCCTGGATGACGCTCATGGGCTGGACCCACCGGACGACGCGTGTCTCGCTCGGCTGCCTCGTCAGCTCGGTCAGCTTCCGGCACCCCGCGCTGCTGGTACGGATGGGCACGGCACTCGACCATGCCAGTGGCGGCCGAGCCATCCTCGGCATCGGTGCAGGCTGGAACGCGACGGAGCATCATGCCTTCGGATTCGCGTACCCGAGTCTCCCAGAGCGCCTGGATCGACTCGACGAGGCCGCCACCATCTGCCGGACGATGCTGGACGGCGACCCAGCGAGACTCCACGGTCGTTGGTTCCAGACTGGAGGGGCACGCAATGACCCGGCACCGCGCCAGGACCGCCTGCCGTTGATGATTGGCGGCAGCGGGGAACGCCGGACGCTGCCCATCGTGGCGCGCGTTGCCGACATGTGGAATGGCGAGGGAGACCCTGAGACGTACGCACGCAAGAGCACGCGACTGGACGATCTCTGCGAGCTGCTGGGGCGCGACCCATCATCGGTGCGGAGAACGGTCGGTCTGCCACCGCCGATGATCAGAGACGAGCGACGGCCCGCTGTCGAGGCGCAAGCTCGCATCCTTGCCGCTCACGGTCTGGCCCACGCAGACGCGCTGACATCAGCGGAGGCGTCGCCGCTGGTGGGCTCGGCGGGTCAGGTCGCCGAAATCCTGGACCGGTACCGTCGGGCAGGCGCGGACGAGGTCGTATTCGATTGGCCCGTGCCGTCAGACCAGGCTACGCTCGAGGCACTCGCGACGGACGTCCGGGGGATGCTCGCGACCTAGACGCGCGGCATATCCGTCGATCGGCCCGACCGCAGTGACTCGCGTGCGGCGACCCCCGCCGCGAGCCCTTGGATACTATCCTCCCCGCGCACCTCGACGGGCGTATCGTCGAGCATCGCGCGGCCGAACGAGCGCAGCTGCTCGACGAGCGCCGGCCGGAACCGGCTGAACACCGATGGCGCGAGATCGAACCGCAGCGAACCTTGCTCGGTCTGCGCTGATTGCGAAGATGGATACCCGCCGATGATGACACTGCCACGCGTCCCGATGACTTCGGTCCGAACCTCCTCGGCATAGCCGACATCCCGGATCAGCTCGACGGATCCGAGGGCCCCGGACCGGAATCGCATGGTCGCGATGAACGTATCCACATCGCCGATCGCACTCAGTTCCGCAGGCCCATTGATGGCGCCGAAGGAATGGACCGCTTCAATCTCATCGTCCAACAGCCAGGCCGCGATGTCGAATTCGTGGATGCCCATGTCGACGGCGATGCCACCGCTCACGGACGGGTCGCAGAAGTCGAGCGGCGGCACGAACGTGTCGTACTGGACCGATCGCACGAACTGCGGCCGACCGATGGCACCTGACCGGATGCGCTGGCGTGCGCGCCGATAGTCGGGGTCGAAGCGCCGGTAGAGGCCCACTTGGAGGTGTACGCCAGCCTCGTTCGCGAGGAAAGCCATCGCCCGAGTCTCCTCGACGCTCAGAGCGAGAGGCTTCTCGCAGAAGATGCCGACGCCGGCGCTCACGGCATCCGAGACAATTCGCATGTGGCTCCGGGTAGGCGTCGCGACGAGCACTGCCTGGACCATGTCATCGCGGAGCAGTTCGCCGTAGTCCTGATAGACCCGCGCTCCGAGCGGTCCGGCTACGGCCCGCGCGGCCGCCGCGTCGACGTCGGCGACGGCCACCAGCCGCGCCTCCGACACCTCGTGGGCCAGGATGTCGGCATGGACGCGGCCCATCCGTCCCGCACCGATGAGGCCGACACCGGTCCGTGTCGACGTCACGGGCATCGGACCCTCATTCGCCTCGGCTCATCGCCCGATGGTATCGAAGTCGGTCACAAGAAGCGGCCTACCGCGAACGCGATCCTGCTCGGCTCGGTCGGGTCAGGCGATCGGCACCGGAGGGGCAACGTCGGCCGGCCGCTTCCGCACACTCCGGCCGGGCTTCCCCGAACAGGCACGAAGTGGCCCGCCCTACCGGGCGGGCCGTCACCTCGTTTCCCTGTGTTGACTATCGTGCTGGCGGCAGGATCGGGCTGATGGTCAGCGCGACCGACTCACCGTCGGGCGTTTCCAGCAGGATGTACGGCTGTCCACCATTGGGCACGGTCGTGACGGCCGACACCTGGGCAGCTTTCAGGTCGACGACCTTGTCGAGATCGGCGCCGAAGTCCACCGGCGCGACGTCGTCCCACGGCCACGCCACAGGCGTCCCCTCCAGCTCCGGCCACGCCTTAGTGAGCATGCTTCGATATAGCGGTGTGTCGAAGGGTTGGGCGTCGACGCCTTCCGGCTGGAACCGGTCCAGAGCCGTGGCGAGGGACGTGAACGCAGCTCGCGCCTCCGCATCGGGTGCTTGCTCATCGAAACCAAGCCCCTGCACCACCACGGTCTTGGCGACGCCATCCGCGTCGATCGTGAACGTCGTACTGGGCACGTCGGTGATATTCGGATTCGGGTAGTCGTCCCTGGCGTCGCGGAGACCCCCTTCGTCGAGAGCGAGGGCCACGAGATCGTCCACTTGGTCGGGCGACAGTCGTGCACATGCGAACGGCCGAAGCGGGCTGTAGATGGACTCGACCGAGGCATCACCAGTGCGGAAGATGGCGACGTCGTTCCCGTACAACGTGAAGGTCGGGTTCTGCATGAAGGCGACCTCCACCGGTAAGAAGCCGCCGCTCACCAGCATCTGGAGCACGATGGCCTCGGGACCGGTGGGGTGGTCGATGGCACCGACGACACCGGGCTGGTCGGTCCAGCACGCGGATCCGGCAGGATCCGATGCCTCAGGTGGCGTGCTGGCTCCGATCGCCGCAGCCGACAGGGTCAGGGCGCTGACGGTCACCAATGCGGCAGATGAGATGAAACGGACAGGGCGAGATGGTGTGTTCATAGGGACCAGACGAACGAAGGGTTCGATCGGTTCCGTCAGGGGCGGGCGCAGCGATACCGGGGCCAGTAGAGCCTGTCGCTGAGGATCTCAGCCCGGCGGACCGACTTGCCGCTGAAGATCCAGCAGCGGCTGTTGGTTGATGTCAAGGAAACCACCCTGCGGCCGATCGAGATCCACCACGAGCGTGATCACGGCCCCAAGCACGACGATCAACACGACGGCGGTGAGCGGGCTTCGCCGCCGGGTCAGGCCGGCACCGTAGCCCACCATGCCCAGCGTCAGCACCGAGCCGAAGAAGAGCAGCGCGAGGATCGTCTCGGGCACCCGTGCGTAGATCCCCGCGATGACACGGACTTCTGCGAAGTCGATGGTTTCATTGAGCGAATCGATATACAGGCCCACCGGGTAGGACTGCGGCTCAGCCCGCGCCAGGTCTTCCGCGATCGACCACAGCTCCGTGTCGATCTCGCCGACACGGCGGATCCTGGCAGTGACATCGACCGTTTCCGGGTCAACGATGAGGAGCGGCACATACTCGCGGATCAACTCCTGCGACCGGCTGGCGGACGGCTCGGGCAGGTAGCCGGCGCGGAGGTAGGTCGTGCCGATCGAGTTGGCCTGGTCCAGCACGACGCCGCGGCGGGTATCGAAGCGCTCAGACGCCATGCCCATGGTGATGGCCAGCATGAAGGCCATCAGCGCCAACAACGACCCGACCAGCATGCCGGTCGGACCCTCGACCTCCTCGGGTGTCCGCCGCTGCCACCAGCGACCGACGCGATAGCCGATCTCGTACACGATCAGCGAGACCACGGCGAACAACACGAAGACGCCCGTGACGGGGATGGAGTCGAGCAGCGCTTGCATGCGTGTGTCCCTCGGCCTAGGCGGCGATCGGTACGGCGTGGATGCGTCGCGCCATTCTAGTGGCCGCATCGTCGGTCACGATGCCCGTCCGGGCACGATATCCACCCGGAGGGACCAGGGCAGCCGCGACGTCAGGTACCGCCCTCGATACCCTACGAGAAACCGAGAGTCTGAGGATTCGCTCCCGCGACGCTGGTAGGCTTGGCCCTGCGACCACAGCTGTGGTCCGCATCGGCATCGTGCCCGCCGACCTGTGTACGCGCTTTCCGGTCTGGTCACGAGTGGACTGCCACCCCTCGACGACACGCGGGTCCTGTCGTTGCCGATGACAAGCCGAGCATTAGGAGGTAAACGATGCAAGTACGCAAGCGCCTGACGGCGCTACTCGTGGTGGTCCTGGTCGCGATCGGCCTGCCGGCCGCTACCGTGGCGCAGGACGGAGGCGGCGGTACGTTGGTCGCTGCCATCAGCGCTGAGCCCGACCAGCTCGACCCGCAGCTGACGTCCGCATACGTCAGCTTCCAGGTCCTGGAAAACGTCTTCGACACGTTGGTCGAGCCCGATGAGAACCTTGAGATGGTGCCGTCCCTGGCGGAGTCCTGGGAAGTCAGTGACGACGGCCTGACGTACACGTTCAAGCTGCGCGACGGTGTGACGTGGCACGACGGCTCACCACTCACGGCGCAGGATGTGGTCTATAGCTATGGACGGATCCGCGAGTCGGCGAACAACGGCTGGCGCTTCGGTACCGTGACCGACGTGACAGCGCCGGACGACACCACGGTCGTCTTCACACTTAGTGCACCCACCCCCAACCTGCTGTCGAATCTGGGCGCCTTCAAGGGCATGGCCATCGTCCAGCAGGCCAACGTCGAGTCCGGCGACATCACCACGGCCCCGATCGGCAGCGGCCCGTTCAAGGTCAATTCGTGGACGTCCGGTGACTCCATCGAGCTGGTCCGCAATGACGACTACTGGGGTGGTGCCCCAAGCCTCGACGGCGTGACCTTCCGCTTCATCCCCGATGCGACGGTGGCGCTGACGAACCTCCAGTCGGGTGACGCGAATTGGACGGACAACCTGCCCGTTCAGCAGGTGAACAGCCTCAAGGACAGCACCGACATCCTGGTCGAAGGGGTGCCAAGCAACGACTACTACTACTTCGCCACGAACGAGGCCCGCGAGCCGTTCAGCGATCCCCGTGTCCGCCAGGCTCTCGCCTGGGCCATCGATCGCGACGCCATCGTGCAGGCATCCGTCTTCGGCAACGGCGCCGTCAACCAGACCGCCATCCCGGCGACCAGCGCGTTTTATTACGACTATGCACCGTACTCGCGGGACCTGGACAAAGCCAAGGCGCTGCTCGATGAGGCCGGTGTCAGCGACCTCAGCATGGACCTCATGGTCCCCAGCACGGACACCCAGGCCGTGACCGATGCTCAGGTCATCGCGGCGAACCTCGCGGATATCGGGGTGACCGTCAACATCCGCCAGCTCGACGTCAGCACCTGGCTGGCTGAGCAGGCCGACGGCAACTTCGACGCGTATCTGTGGAGCTGGGTCGGCAACCTCGATCCGGGCGACTTCTACTACGCGCAGCACCACACCGGCGGTGGCTTCAACGCCCAGGGTTACTCCAACCCCATGGTCGACGAGCTACTCGATGCAGCTGGTGCCGCGACCGATGCGGACGCGCGGAAGGAACTGTACGACCAGGCTGCCAAGCTGATCGTCGATGACGCCAGCTACGTGTATCTGTACAACCCCGAGATCGTCCAGGGCCACACCACGAACGTGGATGGCTATACCGTCCGCGGTGACGCGGCCATCCGCTTCCGTGACGTCAGCCTGACCCAATAGTCAGGAAGAGCCCCAGGCTCCTATGTTCCGGTATCTGCTCCGGCGGGCCGTCCAGGCAATGGTCGTGCTCGCCGGAGCGGCGATCCTCGTGTTCGCGCTGCTCCAGATCGTGCCGGGAGATCCCATCCGTTCTGCGATGGGGACGCGCTTCGACCCAGAGGTCTACGCGAGGCTCAAGGCAGCGTCCGGTCTGGATCTGCCGCTGCACGAGCAGTTGTTCCGCTACCTCAGCCACGCCGCTGTCGGCGATTTCGGCGTCAGTTTCCGCAATGGGGAGAGCGTCTTCGACATCGTGATGTCGAGGATGCCGGCCACGATCTCGCTGGGTGTGGCGGCACTCGTCATCGCTCTGCTCATCGCGTTCCCACTGGGCATCCTGTCGGCGATGCGACGGGGTTCAGCCATCGATCACTTCGCCCGTATCGGCAGTCAGGTCGGCATCTCCGTTCCAGACTTCTGGCTGGCCATCCTGCTGATCCTGCTGCTGACCTCGACATTGCATCTGTTGCCGCCCTCCGGATATGTCCCCGTGACCGAGGACCCCGTCGAGTGGCTGCGGCACGTCATCATGCCGGCGCTCACGGTCGGGCTCATCTCCGGGTCGATCATGACCCGCTTCATCCGCTCCGCCACGCTCGAGGCGAACAGCCAGGACTTCGCCCGGACCGCCCGGGCCAAGGGCCTCCACGAGTCGACCGTCATGCGCGACCACGTCCTCCGCAACGCGATGGTGCCCATCGTCACGGTCGCAGGCATCCAGCTGGCCTCGCTCCTGGCTGGGGTCATCGTGGTGGAGGTGGTCTTCGCGTGGCCGGGTCTGGGCCGCCTGACCTATGACGCCGTCCTGGCGCGGGATTACACGGTCGTGCAAGGCGCGGTGCTCCTGGTGGCCGCGATGTTCCTGGTCGCCAACCTCGTGGTCGATGGGTTGTACGCGCTGATCGACCCACGGATCCGAGTCCGATGACCGCGACCCAGAGGCCCATCGAGCCGATCGACCTGACGGCCGATGCCCAGGAGCCACCCGAGGAAGGGACCCGCTGGGCACTGCTGCGGGCGCTGTTCGACAGTCCCGTGACCATCTTCGCAGTGGCGATACTTGCCGTCGTGCTGTTCATGGCCATCGCCGGCGAGGCCATCGCTCCGTATGGCGCCAACGAGATCAACGTCATGAACCAGCTGCAGCCGCCAAGCGCCGAGCACTTCTTTGGCACCGACGAGCTGGGCCGCGACGTCTTCAGCCGCGTCATCATCGCCGCGCGCGTATCCGTCGAGGTGAGCCTGGTAAGCGTGACCCTGGCGCTCCTGATGGGTGTGACCATCGGTCTCACATCGGGCTACTTCGGGAAGTGGGTCGACGTCGTCGGGATGCGCTCCATGGACGTCATCTTCTCGTTTCCGGTGGTGCTGCTGGCCCTGGCCATCGTGGCCATGCTGGGTCCGGGCGTCGTGCCGGCGATGATCGCCATCGGCGTCGTCTACACACCGTACTTCGCCCGTATCACGCGAGCCAGCGTCCTCAGCGTGCGAGAGGAGACGTACATCCGGGCCGCACGCTCCATCGGTGCCAGTGACGTCAGGATCGTACGACTGCACGTGCTACCCAACGTGATGGCACCGATCATCGTCCAGACCTCGCTCAGCCTGGCGTTCGCCATCCTCACCGAGGCGGCTCTCTCCTTCCTCGGTCTGGGCGTGCAGCCGCCGCAACCGTCATGGGGCCGGATGCTCTTCGATGGTCGAGGGTTCCTCAGCGAAGCCTGGTGGATGGCGGTGTTCCCGGGTCTCGCCATCTTCCTGACCGTGCTGGCGCTGAACCTCATCGGGGATGCCTTGCGCGATGCACTCGATCCACGCCAGCGCTCGGCCATCGAGGCGAGGTCGGGGAACCTGTGAGCGCGCTGTTCGAGCTGGCCGACTTCCGGGTGCGGATCGGGACGCGCTCGGGTCCGGCGCTGATCGTCAACGGCGTCGACTGGGCGGTGAATGCGAGCGAGACCCTGGCCATCGTGGGCGAGTCCGGCTCTGGCAAGTCCATGAGCGTGCTCGCCGCGACCGGCCTGGTGCCGTCGCCGCCGGCTCGCTTCGACGGGCGAGCGCTCTTCCAGGGCCGGGATCTCCTGGCCATGGACGACGGGGAGCGTCGACGGATCCGGGGGCGCCATATCGGTTTCGTGTTCCAGGAGCCCATGACCTCGCTCAATCCGCTGCTGACGATCGGGCGACAGATGACCGAAGGTGCCCGGCAGCACCTCGACCTGTCGGCCGCGGAGGCCAGCGACAAGGCGGCGGAGCTGTTGAGCCTGGTGGGCATCCCCGAGGCTCGGCGGCGGCTGGATGCCTATCCACACCAGCTCTCGGGCGGCATGCGCCAGCGCGTGATGATCGCCATGGCGCTCGTGTGTGACCCTGAGGTGCTCATCGCCGATGAGCCCACGACCGCGCTCGACGTGACCACGCAGGCCCAGATCCTGGACCTCGTCAAGCGCCTCCGGGAACGCTTCGGCATGGCCGTGGTCTGGATCACCCACGACCTCGGAGTCGTCGCCGACTTCGCCGACCAGGTCGCGGTCATGTACGCGGGCCGGATCGTGGAGATGGCGCCCACAGCGTCGTTGTACCGATCGCCGGCGCATCCGTACACCCGCGGCCTGCTGGCCGCTCGCCCCCGGCTGGGGCACCCCGATGAGGAGCTCGCCACCATCCCCGGTGTCCCGCCCGACCCTCGTCGCTTGCCACAGGGCTGCTCGTTCTGGCCGCGCTGTCCGATCCGAGCCGACGTGCGCTGCGAGGTGGAGGTCCCGCCTCTGGCCGAGGTCGGCCCGGGCCACTTTGCGCGCACCTTCTATCGTCTGCCTGACGAGCGGGAAGGAGGCACCCGCGCATGAACGCGCCGCTCGTCGAGGCGATCGACCTGCATGTCTATTTCCCCGTCGGCGGTGGTTCGATGGGGCGGGGCGGTGCGTATGTCCGTGCCGTCGACGGCGTGTCCTTCACCATCGGGCGCGGTGAGACCCTTGGGCTCGTCGGAGAGTCGGGTAGCGGCAAGTCCACCATCGGCCTGGCGCTGCTTGGCCTGGTCCAGCCGACCGGCGGCCAGGTCCGCTTCGACGGGAAGGAGCTCGACTTCGGCCGCACCGACCTGAAGCGGCTACGGACCCAGGCCACCATGGTCTTCCAGGATCCGAACGCCTCGTTGAATCCGCGCCGATCCGTGGGAGCCAGCGTTCGCGAGCCGCTGGAGATCCACGGACTGCACAAGGGCGGCACGGCCCGTCGGTCACGCGTCGGGGAGCTCCTGGACCTGGTCGGTCTCAGCGCACGCTTCGCCGACCGGTACCCGCACGAGCTGTCGGGCGGGCAGCGCCAACGGGTCGGTATCGCGCGGGCGCTGGCGTGCGAGCCGGAGCTGATCATCCTCGACGAACCCATCGCATCGCTCGATGTCTCGGTGCAGTCGCAGGTCATGAACCTGCTGCGGCGTCTGCAAGGTGAGCTGGGGCTGACCTATCTGTTCATCGCGCACGACCTGGCTGCGGTCGAGTATATGAGCCACCGGGTACTCGTCATGTACCTCGGGCGGATCATGGAGGCAGCGTCACGGGATGCCCTCTACGAATCCCCCCGGCATCCCTACACGAAGGCGCTGTTGTCGGCCATCCCATCGGCCGAACCTGGCGTGTCCGAACGAGAGCGACTGCTCCTCGAGGGCGAGATCCCCAGCCCGATCTCGCCACCCTCGGGATGTCGCTTCCGAACGCGCTGCCCGTGGGCGATCGCCGAGTGTGCGGAGACCGATCCACCGCTGGTGTCCCACGGCAGTGGCGGCGAGGCCGCGTGCATCCGGGTCGATGACATCGCCGCCGGCGCCCCAGTCCGGACCCGGGAAGCGGTGTCAGGCTGATGGCCCAACCGGGCTATGCCGCGGCCGTGGCCAGTCGATCCGCCGTGAGCTGCGCGAGCGTGGCGCCCCAGGCCTGAGCTCGCTCGAGCTCGCCGTCGCGCAAGGGACCGTAGGCCCCCGCCACGATGAATCGCTCCCCTTTCGCAAGCTTCGGATACCCGGCCTGACGCAGCTTCGATTCGATCGTCCCGGTGGCGCCCCGGGGCGACCACCAGATGCGCGTCTCGAAGGCCGCTCCCCAGCCATGGCCCGGCGACAGACCCTCGAGCCACTCGCGAAGGAGCGGGTGGGCGAGGTCGGCGGGCGTGGGAGCCTTGACGTCACCGGCTAGCTGCGTGCGTATGCCCGCTCGCGGGAGGCTGAAGGCGATGACGGGAGCGCCGGCCACGATGAGATCGACTCCGGCGAGCCTTGCGTCGACGGCTGCGTCGGTGTCCAGCACCGGCACATCCGGACCCAGGCCTTCCGCGACGGCCCGTGCGACCGCAGCGGTGTTTCCCCAGTGGGACTCGTAGACGACGATGGCATTCATGCCGTTGCCTCCAATTGGCCGGATGTGACCTGCTGTCGCCAGCCGTCCGACGGCGATCGAACCATCAGGTCGTTGAGCTCACGGACTCCATACCGCGCCGATGACCAGCCAGAGCAAGGCGAGGTCGATGGCGTAGCCGATGAGGAGTGCCGGACTGAAGAAGAGCGACAGGAGCAGCATCGAACCTGCTGCTGACGTGGCGACGAGTGGTGCCCACCACTCGGTGGGTACGAGGAAGCCCAGGGTGGCGAGTGCCGCCAGCGCCCCTGTGATGAACACGGCCGCCGTCAGGACGGTTCCCGCGCCGCGCACACGGTCACCTTCGAGCCCGACACGCGTGAGCCACGAATGATCCATATCGAACGGGTAGTCCAGGCCGTCGGCCGTCGAAGCGGTGGTGTTCGGATTCGGGAACATGAACATGAGGTGCACGCAGCCATGCGCGAACAACATCGCCGCGAGCAGCCAGGGGCCCAGGTCCATACCTTGCGTCAACAGATACCACGTGGTTGCAGCCAACGCTGCCACCACGATGCCGAGCGGCAGCAGACTTCTGGCGACCTTTGTTGCTGGAGCGTGGGGCGTGGCTACCATGGTCCACACACTCGGGTCATGCGATCTTCGGAACAAGTGCCAGATGGACTGTCGACGCTGGTCCGTTGGCGCTGATCGGACTACGTCGAGCGACCGGGGATCCAACTCAGTCTTTGGGACCCAGAAGGCCCAGCACAACATCCTGCTGGCAGCATTCGCCAGCGTCATCCGGGTGGTCCGTCGCCGAGTGCTAGCGGTCCTCTGTGTCCAGCCTGACATGCGCGCTTGCCACATTGCCGAGGATCCCAGCCAGCTCCACGGGGCGGGACCACATCGGCCAGTGACTGGTGGGCAAGTCGACCCAGCTGATCTCCTGCAGGTCCGTGATGCCGGCCAGCCAAGACCACTGGGTCTCCTGTGCGTAGCGTCTGTAGGTCTCCGACGGAAACCCGGTGCAGATGATCGTGCTTGGGATGGCGGTTCGTGCCGCGTTGGTCAGCTCGACTGCGCCACGGAGCACGCCGCCCGGGACCGGCACCGCGCGCTCACGAAATGTCGCGATCTGCGTGTCCGTCAGGCCATCGAGGTTCTCCTCCGCCTTGATCTCCGACCACACCATCGGCTTTTCATCACCCTCGAATGCCGGATCGAGCGGCGGCACGCCCGGCGCGGTGTCGACATAGACCATCGCGGCGATCCGATCCGGCACCCGGTCGCTGGCCGCATAGCCCGAGAACCCCGTAGCGCTGTGCACGGCGAGCACGACAGGCGAGGCTTTCGCGGTGATGGCGTCGACGATGGCCTGGACGTGGTCCTCGAACGTGATCGACGATCGGTCCATGTCGGCCGACTCAAGCCCCGGCAGGGTGATGGCGCTGACGTCATGACCGGCCGCACGCAACATCTTGCTGACCTCGTCCCACGCCCAGGCGCCGAGCCAGAAGCCGGGGACAAGGATGATCGGGGCGGTGGGCACGGACTTCCTTCTTGGCGCAGGACGGCCAGGTGGGCGCTGCTGGGGGCAGGGCGATAGGCAGCCATGGTACCGGGCCATGGCACGCGGACGTTGGCTACGGCCCCAGCCGTATCGTTGGCTGCGGTAGTGCTCAGCACGCGCACAGCCCGCACTCCGCGTGGCGGCGGTGGATCCACATCCCATACGGTAGGTCTCTGGCAAATGACCATCGACGAGTATCTCGATGCCGCACCCGAGCCGCAGCGGAGCACGCTCATCAAGCTCCGAGCGATGCTTGCATCGCTCCTACCCGATGCCGATGAGGGCATGTCCTACGGCGTCCCGGCGTTCAAGGTGGGCGGGAAGCCCATCGCTGGGTATGCCTACGCTAAGCGACACTGCAGCTACTTCCCGCATTCGGGTTCGGTCATCGCCCAGGTCGAACCGGAACTGCTGGCCGGCTATGACTGGGCGAAGGGCACGCTGCGGTTCCCCGTCGACCAACCTCCCGATGAGGGTCTTGTGCGCCGCCTGGTCGAGCTTCGTCTCGCCGCGCTGGAGGCATGAGCAGCGAGAACCGACCGGCGCGATAGCCTAGGCGCATGACCGAGGAAACGAATCCGGCCGAAGACCGTGTCCTCGACCGTTTCCGGGACTGGTTCTGGCGACCTCCACGTCGCCACGGCGAGGTGGAGGAAGATCGCACCGTCACGTTCCTTGAACTCTTCTATGACCTTGTCTATGTGGTTGTCATCGCGCAGGCTGCACACCACCTGGCCGAACACGTCTCGCTCGAGGGTGTGATCCAGTTCGCGATCATCTTCGGACTGATCTGGATCGCCTGGCTCAACGGCTCGCTCTATCACGAGATACACGGACAGCGAGACGGCAGGACGCGCACCTTCGTCTTCATCCAGATGGCCATCCTGGCGCTGCTGGCGACCTTCACGGGGGACGCAGCGGGCGACAGTGGCACCGAATTCGCCCTCGTCTACGCCGTCTACATGGGCGTCATGGCCTGGCTCTGGTACGGCGTCCGACGGATCGACGAGCAGCAATACATGCGCGCCACCGGCGTCTACCTCGTGGCCATGGCCGCCACCATCGCCGCGGTGTTGGTGAGCGCCTTCGTGGGCGAGGAAGTGCGCCTCATTCTCTGGGCCGTCGTCGTCATCGTCTGGGTCGTCGGCTACCTGCTGATCGGCCTGATCCGCGCGACTCGCCTGGGCTGGGAGTCGGGCGTTACGGCGACCGACTCGATGGTCGAGCGCTTCGGCCTGTTCACGATCATCGTCCTTGGCGAGGTCGTCGCCGGTGTCGTAAACGGTATGACCGAGGCCGGCCTCGAGCACGGGCACGACGGCCCGAGCTACGCGACGGGCCTGCTGGCGCTTATCGTCGGCTTCGGGCTGTGGTGGCTCTACTTCGATCTGACCGGTCGTCGGCGGCCACGTGGAGATGGGCCAGCCACCACGCGCTGGATGATCGCTCACGGCTTCATCGGCCTAAGCATCGCCGCAGCGGGCGCGTCGATGGTCGGGCTCATCGTTCATGCCCAGGATGGCGCCACACCACCCGAGTCGGCCTGGCTTCTGACCGGTTCGGTGGCAGTGGTCTTCGTGGCGATCGCCGCTGCGACCCAGACGCTGGAGCTCTGGAACACTGCGAGGAGCATCTACGGTCCAACCGTCGTGGCCCTGCTGGTCGGGGCCGGCGCCTCGCTCGTTCTCGGCTGGCTGCAACCGGCACCGTGGCTGCTGGCGCTGCTGCTGGCGCTGCTCATGAGCGGCATCTGGATCTTCGCCGTCAACCGCTGGCTGGCCAGCGGTCTGGCGCAGGACCGAGCGCTGCCGAACTAGCAGGCAGGCCTTGGGCCTTCCACGGGCATCTGACCCGAAGAAGAGAAGCGGCACTCTGCGGCGACGCCCAGCAGCAGTGGAAGCTCAAACGCCTCGGCGGAGCCGTCGATGGTGGCCATGTCAAGGTCAAGCTCAAGGGCTATGCCGGCACCAACGGCTCACCGCTCATCACCGCCCATGTCGACCTCTACTTCCGGGATGCCCAGAACCACGGCGTCGCGAAGAATGGCATCACGCGCGCTGTGAGCGGCACCAATGGGCGGTACCAGCCGACCGCGGGTGCGTCGGTGCTGCCCCGTCATTCGCGGATCCTGCGCTTGCACCTCTGGGCCGATGGTGACGCGACGGTCACGTCGGGGGACTGTCAGGCGTTCTGGGACAACCTCTCGGTGGTCCTCAAGCACGTTTGACATCCGCGGCCCGGTCGGTGCCCGGGTCTCGACCGAGCGGACATCTTGCCCGCGCGCGGAGTGGTGACGCCACATCCACTCCCGGGATACCGTGCTGTACGTGGTGATGGGACTCGAACGAGGGTCACCCCGGACGCAGGCCCAGGAGCGTCATTTGCTCGACTGCCCGCTGGCGTGCTTGGGCTGAGCCGTCGTAGGGCCACCCGAGCAGCCGGCTCAGGACGGCACATCCGCCTGGGGTGTCCCACTGTGCTCTTCGTAGCGTTCGAGCTGCGCGCTAGGCCTGGGAGCCCATGTCGTCGGCTGGTCCGACGGTCCACTCGCCGGCTGGAACCGCGTCACGTACTTGCTGCATCACGTCCACGAAGCGCGCCGGCTCCTCGAACGATGGCCGATGGCCAGAGTGCTCGAAGACGATGCGCTCCTTGGATGGCGCTTCGAGCAGGTCGAACCACTCGTCCGCCGGGACGGCCCGACCGCGTGCTTCGTGGACGCCGACGATCATGTAGAAGGGGATCTCGAGGCTGGGCACGTCACGACGGAAGTCGATGTCCTGGAGCTGCGGGTAGAGGACCGCGAAAGTGTCCAGGAACGAGCGCAGCCCGTTGACCTGATCCATCAGGTCGTTCTCCGGGACAAAGAGGGTGGCCGGCATCTCCCGGTCGTTGTCGAACTCCGGGTAGGCGTTCCAGTCGTGCTCGTGGGAGAGCGCCGGCTCGTAGGCCAGGATGTCGTCGTAGGGAGGCGGACCGTTTGCCCTAAGGGTGGCGGCGAGCGCCTCATTTCCCACCCGTTCCGCCCAGGCCAGCGTGTCATCCCAGAACATCACGTCCGTGGCCCGTTGGCTGACCATCTGGCCGGTGCCCACGAAGGCGTGGTAGAGGTCGGGCCGCCGTTGGGCCGCGAGCACCCCCAGCGTGCTCCCCCACGAGTTGCCCGTGAGGTAGATGCGCTCCTCTTCGAAACGCTCCCGGAGGAGCTCACTGAGCTCGATGGTGTCGGCGACCATCCCATCGAGGGTCAGTGTCCGGGCCGGGTCCAGCGCCGCATAGGACTTGCCGACACCACGCTGCTCCCAGGTAACGACGACGAAGTGCTCCTCCAGACCGGTGTCGGCGCGCATGGCTCCGAGGTCCGTACCGCCCGGACCGCCGGCGAGGTGGAGGAGGACCGGATTCTCCTGGTTCCGGCCGCGGATCATGAGTGACTGATCGTGGCCACCGATGCGCACACTGGTGAGCTCGGCGACCGAGCCGGGCAGGACCTCGCCGTCGGAGCCGACGATGGGAGCGGTCGCTGGAGGGCCGGCGAGCATGCCGCCGAGGCCGAGGATGGCCAGGCTGGCAGCGACCGTCAGCACCCATCCCATGAGGCTGAGTCTATTGGTTCCGGGGCGCCCGAGCCGGGCGGCGAGCTCGACGCCGTAGACGCTCCCGAGGATCAGCGGGAAGAGCGCAAGAACATACGACACGCCGCGCCCGACGACGAAGGCGATGATCCCGTACGTCGAGTCGAGATGGATGCCGTCGACGGTGGGTCCCGCTGTGCCTGATCGAGCCACTTCGAAGGCGACGGCGAAGGTGAGCGGGCTGACGAGCAGTGCCCACCGCGAGCCGAGGACGAGCCCGCCCATGAGACCGAGGATCAGGCTGCCGAGGATCCACAGGAGTGCCTCAGCGGTCGTCACCGGCCCCCTCGGGGTCAACCAGGCGGCCGCCAAGCCTCCGATGGCAAGGATGGCCACCGCCATCAGCACAGCGATTCGTCGGTCCGCCCAGATGGCCCCTGCGGGGCTGGTCGTCGCGGCCGACCGCTGTGTGCTGGCGTGAGTCGCGTCGGCCTCTCGGGTGGTCATCGTTCACCTCCTTCGGTCGGGGACTGGTTCAGCCTCCGCCTGTCGGACGTACTGTCACAAGGGTCGGAGGCACCACGATCGCCACGACGTCTGTCATCTCGAGCAGGGCCACACAGCCCATTCGTGGTGCGCTGGGCGGCTCTTGCCGTCGTCGAGAACCGCCGGGAGACTACCGGCATGGATCGTCACGCCCTCCACACCGATGTCCGACTTCCGACGGTCTTCGCGACCGGGGCGCTCGTGCTTGCCGCCGTCGGCTCTGCGGCGGGCCTGTTCGTGCCCGACGTCTACCGCGACACCGATGCCTGGGTCCGCGAAGCGCGGGCGACCGACCTCGTGACGCTGGCGCTCGCCGTCCCGCTGCTCGCGGCGGCTCTGTGGTTGGCCCGCCGTGGGGACGTACGGACGCACCTGATGGCAGCTGGTTTGCTCGGCTATCTGGCCTACAGCTACGCCATCTTCGCCTTCTCTGTCGCGCCGAACGCGCTCACGCCGCTGTACATCGCGACCCTCGGGCTGTCGGCCTGGTCGCTCGTGCTCCGCCTGTCTGTCCGCGACGAGCGATCCCTGGTGGACCTGTCACCGCGGTTGCCGACACGGGCGACCGCCGTGTTCCTGCTCGCGGTGCCCCTGCTCTTCGGGCTGCTCTGGTTGGGCGAGATCGCCGGCGCAGCGTCGGCCAAGGGTCCCAGCGAGGCGTTGATGAAGCTCGGGCTGCCCACGAACCCCATCTGGCCGCTCGACCTGGCCTTCGCCCTCCCGATCGTGGCCTACGCGGGGATCCGCCTCTTGCGAGCCGAAGCTCGTGCCATCGCGACGGCATTGCCGGCCTTGGGTTTCCTGGGGCTCATCGGGTTCGCGATCTTGGCCGTCTTCGTCTTCGACATCGCCGCTGGAGCCGATCCCGAGCCGGTCCCGATGGTCATCGTGGGGACCATCACCGCCATCGCCATCGCCCTGGGCGTGAGGGCCATGCTGCCGGAGTCGTAGCAGGAATGACAGCCGCCCTTGACGCCACGAGGAGCGCGCCGTCACCGAGGGACCGATGTATCCCTTTGGGGTCGTCGCTCGTCATTCAAGGTAGACGGAGGCACGACACCAGCCCATCCGGCGTAGGCTCGAAGGGAGCAGCATCATGACCACCCAGACCCAGCAGAAACCCAACTGGTTCGCAGCCAGTCGGCTCGGCCAGTTCATGGCGTCCGGCATCGGCCGGGTCGTTCGGATCGTCGGGGGCATCGCGCTCATCGCCGGCGGTCTGCTGGCGATCGGCGGCCTGGCAGGCATCATCGTGGCAGCCATCGGGGTCGTCCCGCTCTTGGCCGGCACCTTCGACGTGTGCGTATTCAGCGCGCTATTCGGCGGCCCGTTCTCAGGCACGGCCATCCGCGCCTTCTCGCGACGCTGAGCATCGACTCGGACGAGGAGGATACGAACATCGTCACCCAGGCCCGCACCAGCTCGCCCCCGGGCGCGGCCGACTTCGGCAGTGCCCTTGAGGCGGAGCTGCCGCGGCTCGCCAGGCTGGCGCTCCATCTCGCCCGTGATCCGGTCGTGGCGGAGGATCTCGCCCAGGAGGCGGCGCTCCGGGCATGGTCGCGTCAGCGACAGCTCCACGACGGTGCCGGGGTGGGACCGTGGCTCAATCGGATCCTGGTCAACCTGGTCATCGATCGCTCGCGCGCCCACCACGACGAGCTGGACGTGGCCGACGTGGAGGATCGCTGGCGTAGCGACGACTACACGGTCGATCCTGAACAGGTCCTTGCGCGGGCCGAGCTGCGCGATGAGCTGGAAGACGGCCTCGTTCGCCTGCCGGCCGGCTACCGGGTGGTGGTCGTCCTCCACGACGCGGTGGGGTGGCCGGTACCCGAGATCGCGGAGACGCTGCGGATCGGCTTGCCCGCCGCGAAACAACGGCTCCGCAGAGGAAGGATGATGCTCGTGAGCGCACTCGCGGATGGAGACCCCAAGCGTGCCGCCAGCCTGGCCCAGCCGGTGCATTGTTGGCAGGCTCGGCGCCACATCTCCTCCTACCTCGACGGCGAGCTGGACGCTCCGACCCGCGCCGCTGTCGAGGGGCACCTCGCGGCGTGCCCGACCTGTCCGCCGCTCTATGCCGGTCTCGTGGGGGTGCGGACGATCCTGGGCGAGCTTCGCGACCCTGACTCGGTCATCGAGGATCGCATCGCCATGCGCATCATGGCCCGGCTGGGCCACCAGCACCAGGGCGAGGCAGGGTAGGCCGAGCGGATGGCGAGCTGGGGGTCGAACTCGAGGCCGGCGCCCGGGTCCATCGCTCAGCCCGGAGTCCGGTCGCCCGACCGCACCGGCGTCTCGCCTTCTCCCGCTTCGGGGGCGACGGCTGCCAGCGCCTCGTCGAACGTCTTGATGGCACGTGCCGCCTGCGGGTAGGACTCGGGGAGCAGGCTGCGGAACCGGGCCGGACGGACGAGATCGCCCTTGCCCAGCCGCCACGCCAGCGAGTCCCAGGCGCCGGGTCCGAGCGCGTCGGCGGTGCTGAAGAGATAGCGGCGACCCGGCTTCAGGGTGGCCGGCGCACAGCCGCGGGAGCGGAGCGCCAGGACTTCCGGGAGCGGGCCGCCGGCATACACACGCTCGACCGACCAGAAGATGCGCGTGTCATCGCCCATCGGACCACCTGGCAGCCGCTCGTCGCGAACGTACGTGCCCACGAACGTCGTGCCCCGCGCATCCGAGGGGGTGAAGTCTCCCGGGGAGGGGCTGTCCGAACAGCCGAACCCCGGGTGGGTCGCGGCCGCCGGATCCCGGCCCTCGCCGGCGTCGGGTGCCACGGCTGTCAGGGCATCCTCCAGGGTCGCGATGGTTCGGATGTCGTCCGAGCGGTAGTCCTCGACGTCGTACGTGTCGAATGGAGCGAGCCGGACGGCTCCCGCATCGAGCAGTTCCCAGGCGAGCGAGTCGGCCACGCTCGGCTGGTCAAGTGCTTCGCCGGGCCAGGCGAGGTCGGTCGCGGCGGTGCTGAAGAGATAGCGCACACCAGGCGTCAGGTTCGTCCAGCTGCAGGCAGGCGTGGAGAAGACGAGATCCTCGGGCACTGCATCACCGGCGTAAACGCGGTCCACGGACCAGGCGACGAACAGCGCATCCTGGTCACCTATCCCGCCGAGCGAGTCCCCAAGGTACGTGCCCGTGAACGTCGTGCCCTGCGCGTCGGTCGCGGTCATTCCGGCGACGAGGTCTCCACTTGCACACTCGCTGGCCGGAACGGGTCCGGCATCGCGCTCGGCGAGCGCAGCGGATGGAGCGAGGATGAGCAGGAATGCGGCCACCACTGCGGCTGCACGAAGTGGATAGCGCATCGCGATGCCTCCGATCTGATCTTGCTCGGGGCGACATGCTGCATGCCTCGGGGAGCGATCCCACTATGGGCGCCTCCCGATCGGTTGGCTACCCTGTTGCGGCATGTGCTGTTCCCGCGTCGGAGCCGTACCCCATGAGGAGCCTGATCTGCTCCTTGGGCGTGTCGCATCGCTATGCTCGCCGCGGGATGAATGGGTTCGGGTTCGACTTCCGCATGCGCACGCCCGATGGGCCCCTGGGCCGAGCCATAGCCTCAACCTGGTACGCGCGCGGCACGGTGCCCTACCGGCGCGAGCGCGTCGCGCCCACGGGATCGACCGTCGCGGTCATCGTGCTGGGCGACCCGATCATCGAGACCGGCGGCGGCCCCGGCGCCGTGCCGCTACGCGCGGAGCGAGGGTTCTTGATCGGGCCGCACGACCGGCCGGTCACCAACGAGCCGACCGGCGAGACCGTCGCGCTGGGGGTCGTGACGACACCCGTGGGCTGCCAAGCAGCGCTGGGCCCGCATCCTGCCGCCGTCGCGGGTCGCGTGGAGGAGCTCATGGGAACCTGGTCCCCCGCCGCCGACCTGCGAGAGCGACTGCTCGTGGCTCCAGACCCCGAGGCGATGCTGGACCTCGTAGTCGCGTGTCTGGCCGACGGGCTGGACCTCGACGTCCCCGGCCTGGACCGCTGCGAGCGGGCCGTGGCGATGCTGTATGAGGACCCTGTGAGGCCGATCGCCGACGTCGCCGCCGCCCTCGGCGTCTCGCACGGACACCTGGACCGCGAGTTCAAGCGGATCGTGGGGCTGACGCCGCGCCGGCTGGCCCGGCTGCTGCGGGTGGAGCGATTGCTGGAGGCCATCGACATCGACAGGGACGTGCCGTGGGCCGAACTCGCCGCGCAACTGGGCTGGGCGGACCAATCCCACATGATCCGGGACTTCAAGCGCCACACCGGGTCCGCGCCGTCTGCCTACATCGTCGCACGGCGAGCGTTCGCGACTATGACCACGACCGAGGAGTCGGCCCGGTTCATCCCCGAGCCCATGTGAAGTCCGTCCAAGACGCCGTAACCGGGGGCTGAGAACATGCGGCCGTCCAGCCCCCACCGTCCCTGGGAGACCTGCCCGCCATGCCCGATCCCGCTGCCGCCGCCGAGACACAACTCCGCAACATCGAGGCCGCCACGGGGATGAGCATCACGGCATTCGCGGCCGCTGTCGCTGAGCAGGGCATCGACGGCCACGCCAAGGTCATCGCGTTCCTGAAGGCAGGGTATGGTCTGAGCCACGGCAACGCCAACCTGGTCGCGTTCAAGGTCCGTGAGCTCGCCCTCGGTGGTCCCGCCACACCTGATGCCCTCCTGGAGGCCCAGTACGCGGGCGCAAAGACGGCGTTGCGGCCTGTCTACGAGCTGTTGGCCGGCATCGCGGCGGACCTGGGACCGGACGTGGAGATCATCATCCAGAAGACCGGCGTGGCGTTCCGGCGCCGCAAGAACTTCGCGCTCGTCCAGGCGGCGTCCGCCAAGCGAGTGCAGCTGGGGCTCAATCTCGACGCAGCACCCGACGACCCGCGAGTGGTGGCAACGCCGGGCGCGATGTGCGCGTTCCGGGTGGACCTGTCCGATACGAAGAGCGTCGACGCGGATGTGGCACGGTGGCTACGGGAGGGGTACGAGCGGGCGGGCTGAGGTGCCCGCGTAGGCCAGCACGCCAAGCCACGGCGCGACAGGGTCACGGAAGCCGCCGCTGACCCCCGTCGTGGCGCGCTGATCCCACCGAATCGAGAGGCCTCGGGTCCGACGCTGCTGCGGACGTCTTCGCCCCGCTAGAGCATCATGTACGGTGTCGCGCCTCCAGTCCCGCCTGTGGACCTGTGCGCACAAGATGGACGGACCTCGCCGTGAGTGGCCGCCCAGCCCTGGAGGACACGAAGTAGATGACAAGCGATCGCGTGACCGCGCCACCTTCGATGGCAGAATCGGGCAGAGGCCGTTGGCTGGGATTGGCGATGCTCAGCGTGGGCGTGGCCATGATCATCGTCGATGCCACGATCGTGAACGTCTCGGTCCCTGCGATCATCGAGGACCTGGACATGCCGGGTACGCAGGCCGAATGGGTCAACACGACCTACGCACTGGTCTTCGCGGCGTTGCTCATCACGCTCGGTCGGCTGGGGGATCAGCGTGGTCGTCGCCGGATGTACCTGTCGGGGCTGCTCATCTTCATGACCGCGTCGGTCATCGCCGGGTTCTCCACGAGCGGCACGATGCTTATCGGCGCACGACTCCTCCAGGGCGTAGGCGGTGCGATGATCCTGCCCTCGACACAGTCCATCCTCAATACCAACTTCCGCGGTCGCGACAGGGCCATCGCCTTCGGCATCTGGGGTGCGGTGATCGGCGGCATGGCTGCCCTGGGTCCGCTGCTGGGTGGCTGGTTGACGACCAACCTGTCGTGGCATTGGTCGTTCTTCATCAACATCCCCATCGGGGTCATCGCCATCGCAGGCACGCTCTACTACATCAAGGAGTCTCGCGATGAGGACGCCCAGGCCGGTTTCGACCTGCCCGGCTTCCTGCTCATCACCTTCGGCCTTGGCGCGTTGATCTTCGGACTCATCGAAGGCAACACCTATGGCTGGTGGGCACCCAAACAGTCTTTCGAGGTCCTGGGCTGGGCGTGGCCGCTCGAGAGCATCTCGATCGTGCCCTTCGCCATCGGCTTCGGAGCCCTGGCACTGGGCCTGTTCGGGTGGGTGGAGGTGCGACGGCAGCAAGGGGGCAAGTTCTTCCTCTTTGATTTCGACCTGTGGCGCTTTCCCGCCTTCCGCTACGGCAACCTCGCCGGAACCATCGTCTCGCTGGGCGAGTTCGGGCTGCTGTTCGTGCTGCCCCTCTTCCTCCAGGCGGCCCTGGGCCTGACCGCCTTCGAGACGGGGCTGGTCTTCCTGTCGCTGGCGTTCGGAGCCTTCCTGGCGGCGCCGATCGCCGCGAGGCTTGCCCGCGCGTATGGGCCGCGGCGGACGGTCAGCCTGGGAATGGCGCTGGAGGCCGTGGGCATCCTGGCCACGACGCTCCTGCTGAGCGCCACGATCAGCGGCTTCGAGCTCGTGATCCCGCTCTTCGTATACGGCATCGGGGTCGGACTTGCCACCGCACAGCTGACGAGCGTGACCCTGTCCGACATCCCCATGCAGAAGTCCGGGCTTGCCTCCGGAGCCAACTCCACGATGAGACAGGTGGGTTCGGCGCTGGGCATCGCCATCCTGGGCACGATCCTGCTGGTGAGCCTGGGAGCCGGGGTGCGTGACAGACTCGAGGGCGCACCCGGAGTACCGGCGGCGGCAGCCGAGGGCATCGCCGTGGCCATGGAGTCCTCGGCCGGGCAGGCCCTGACGGCGATCCGGGAACAGCCGGGCTCTGAGACTGTCGTCCCGCTACTCGACGACGCCTTCGTCGGAGCAGCTCGCCTGACGGGCTTCGTGGCCTTCGGCTTCGTCCTGTTGGGACTCGGCTTCAGCGTACTGTTGCCGGACACGCGATACGGAGAGCGCGCAGGCAGCGACCCCGCCCCAGATGGAGACACCGCCAGTCACCTGATCAGAGCCGAGCGTGGAGGACCCCAGCGCTCGATCGCAGGGCGGTCCCTGCCAGAGGTCGGCGCCGCCATGGTCGTCAACACCGGATACCTGTGTTCAAGGGAGCCCCATCGGACGGCCTGCGACGCAAGACTCCAGCCCACCGTAAGATGTCGGTTCCAACGCCCCGCCGCACGCGCAGGCCGCTCCCCCGGTCCGCTGCCTCGCGGTCGCCTCTGAAGACAAGGGCCCCACGGACCGGCGTGGTGTCGGCGCTGGTCGATCGTCAATACCACCAGGAGGCCTCCTGCCATGCTGCATGTCGATATCCCCAGCCACGATGACCTCCATAGCCTGCTGACGGCGCGGGGCGATGGATCCATCTCCATCTACCTGGCGACGACCCCTGTCAGCATCGAGATCGAGGCCAGTCGCATCGAACTCAAGAACCTGACCTCGGAGGCCGTGCGACGACTCGGCGCAGCCGGGACCGACAAGGGCGTCATCAAGGCCGTCGAGGAGATGCTCGAAGAGCTCCTCGATGATGCCGCGTTCTGGAGCACACAGGCCAACTCGCTCGCCCTCTTCGTGACGCCGCGGGGAATCCGCACGTTCCGTCTACCCAACCGCATCGGGTCGTCGGTCCACGTCGCCGACCGCTTGCACGTCAAGCCACTGCTGCGCGCCACCGCGTTCCCCAACGCCGCGTTCCTGCTGGCGCTGGCGCAGAACTCGGTGCGACTCATCGAGATCTCGCCGGACCTGCCAGCCTGGCCGGTCCAGGTCGAGGACCTGCCCACCGATGCCGCCAGTGCGGCCGGCAGGGCCTCGCTGGGCGACCGTTCCCCCAGCGGCCGCTTCCAGGGCGCCGAGGGCCAGAAGCGTCACCTGGCAGGCTATGCCCGCCAGGTCGACGCCGCCATCAGGCCGGTCCTTACGGGCACGGGCCTGCCGCTCATCCTCGCGGCGACCGCACCGCTCGATGCCATCTTCCGCGCAGTCTGCACCTATCCACAGCTGGTCGAGACGAGCGTGTCCGGCAACCCCGAGGAAGCGTCCGAGGGGCAGCTCGCGACCGCTGCTCGTCCGGTCCTCGACGGTCTCTACGCAGCCGAGCTGGCAGCCTTGCGCGCTCGCTTCGATGAGCGACGCGGGCAGGAGCGGGCGTCGACCGACGTCGTCGATATCGCCCGCGCGGCTACGTTCGGAGCGGTGGATACGCTCTTCGTCGACATCGAGCGTGCGATGCCCGGAAGCATCGACGAGACCAGCGGCGCGGTCGACCTCGACGAGGCTGCCGACAGCACCGGCCAGGGCGTCCTCGACGAGATCGCGCGCCGCGTGTTCCTCAATGGCGGTCGGGTCCTCGCGGTTCGCGCGGAGGACGTGCCCGATGGTGCCGCGGCTGCTGCGACGTTGCGCTACAGCGTCTGAGAATTGAAGATGACGAGGCTTCGATCCAACGACTGGAGCTGCGCATCCTGGTGCGGGCGGGTTGCCGGCGGCCCGGCGGGAAAAGCCCAGTGTCAGCTCGACCGGACCGTCTGTGCCGTCATCCCGCATGACGGCCTGGTCCGGTTCTTGACTCGAGCGTGCGGCTACGTATCCGAATTCAGGCGGTCACGACGGTCAGACCGATCGCGCGGGCTGCCTGTGCCTGGCGAAGGTCGAACGTCAGGAATCCAACCCCCGGCGAGGAGATCCGTTGTGCGGCCGCAAGATGGAGCGCGTCGAGTGTTCGCGCGCCGGTGGTCTCCGCGATCAACGCCGCCGAATCGCAGGTCGCCTCGTCGAGCTCGATGATCGAGATGGAGCGCAGGTCGTCAGCGAACGCGGCTCGCGCGGCGACGAGATCGCGCCCGGAGAGCAAACGAGCGAGGTTGCGGCGCACCTCCACGATCGTGTGTCGGGCCGTCAGGAGCGCAGCCTCGGCTCGCAGCAAGGCATCAGCGTCCGCCGAATCAGCCTCGTCCACGTAGCGCTTGAGCAAGGCGCTCGAATCGACGTAGGTACTCATTCAGCGCGATCCGTGGCCAGCACGTCGAGCACCCGCCCGGACGCCTTCGCTCGATGCACGGGACCAAGTGGCGAGCCGGTACCGGGGGTGATCCATCCGGTGCGGATACCCTCCTCGATGCGCGCACGACCCGGCAGCGGACCGAGTATCGCCTTTGGGCGGCCACGGTGGGTGACCCGTACGACCTCGCCCTGCTCCGCCCGGTCCAGGTACTCGGAAAGGTGCTGCTTCAGTTCGCGGATCCCAACCTCGCCCATGTAGACACGATAGCATACCGTTGTGTCCACACCAGGAACGAGGGTGGCGGGGGGTGGGTCGCATCGTGCTCGACGGGGCGGAGGATTCCTCGCTTTCCCAGGGGGAGTTGAGACTGACCCAGGCCGCTGGCTTCCAGCTGGCGTTCGAGGACTACATAGCCGACTGCCTGTCGGGCACCTGCTCCCTCGGCTCATCGAAGGAGGACATCGAGCAAAAGGTCGCGGACCTGCTGACGGCGACGGCCACTGAGCCCCTCAAGACGGACGACCCCGAGCGCTCGCTCGAGCAGGCGTTGGCGTTGTGCGGCATCACGGGGCCGCTCTATGCACAGGACGAGTGGCCATCGCTAACGGATGCGCTCGTGGACGCGTTCGGCGGCGACGGCACCAAGTTGCTGGCGATCTCCGACAGCATCAATGAGCGCGGCACAGACAGCTATTCCAACAACCTCAACCAGGTGAACGCGGCCATCAACTGCCTCGACGCGACACTCAAGCCCGAGCCAGCCACGAGCCCGACGGAGGACGACTTCGTCAAGGCGTCGCCGTTGTTCGGCAGGCTCGTGGCCGGGTTCTCTGCGCAATGTGACGAGTGGCCCATCAAGCCGACCGTGGAGGCTCCTGACTACACGGCGGCCGGTGCCGCACCCATCCTCGTGGTCGGGACGACGGGTGACCCCGCGACCCCCTACGACAGTGCTGTGAAGCTCGCTGAGACGCTCGAGTCGGGCGTGTTGCTCACCCGAGACGGCGAGGGTCACACCGCCTACCTTTCCGGCAACTCCTGCATCACCGAGGCTATCACCGGCTACCTCGTGGACGGCACGGTGCCCAAGGACGGCACCGAGTGGCCGCCCCGCCCTCGTCGAGCGCGCCTGTCCCCTCCACCGCACCCACCGCGTCGAGTTCACCCCGCCCGGGTTGACACCGCCGCGTTCGGGCCGACGACGACAGCGATCCCCCACCGGAATGCCCTGGAACACGCCCACCTGACGATCGTGGTCCGGGTCGCGATGCGGGAGTGCGACCAGTCAGTCCGCGAGTGGCGGAGAGAGAGGTTCGGCGACGATGTCGCCATCCAGCTCACAGCTGGCGGCCAGTGTGTTCGTGATGGTGCCGAACTTCCTGATGTTGCGATGTAGCAGCTCGACGCGATGCGCGGGCTCGTCGGTCTCGATGCGGAGGAGGTAGTGGGCACGCACGATGTGCGGTGGCGGCTCCTCGCGCTCGACCGACACATCGATCGAGGCCCGCTGGTAGCGGAACGGCAGCATGCCGGAGAAGCGCTCCACGTTCTTGAGGATGCACGCGGCGAGGGCTGTCGCGAGCAGTTCGGCGGGACCGGGCAGGGTCGAGCCGGTCACGGCGCTGCCATCGAAGGCGAGGCGGCTGCCTTTGGCGATGATGTGGCCGGCGCCTCCGGGCAGGTTCTCGCCGCTGACTTCGTATCGGGTCGCGCCGGCAGGCTGATCGGTCGTCATCGCTGCCACCATTCTCTTCCTGAAGTCCTGATCGCGTCGGATCGCGCCTCGCCAGCCGAACGCGAAGTCATGCAGCTCCGGCTTCGATCGGGTGACGTCCGGCTCTCGCTCCGGTGTCGTTCGGCCCTGCCATATCTCGGGCGTCACTGACACGGTATCTGGTGAGTGATCTCCACCGGGCCACCTGCCCGTGGGACAGATTCGAATGCTTGCATTCTCGTGCAGCCATTGTGCTGCGGCAACTCAGAAGGAGCCATCGACCATGGAGGATGTCCAGATCCTCGACCAGGCAATCGCCTTCCACGGCCACCGCTGTTGGGCCAGCACCGCCGGGGTGCGGCTTGCTCGGGCCGCCATGCGCGCGCTGGGGGTGTCCAGGGCGGGTGCCAAGGAGCTGCATGCGATCGTGGAGATCGGGGACTACCACGGCGGCATGTGCTTCGGGGACGGAGTGCAGGTCACGACCGGTTGCACGTTCGGCAAGGGCAATATCGAGAAGTCAGGCGAGGGCAAATTCGCCGTCACCTTATTCGACAAGGCCGCCGGGAAGGCCGTCCGCGTGGCCTACCGGCCCACCCTCCAGCCGCGCATCAAGGCGACGCCGTTCATGCAGAAGCGCGCCGCGGGCGTGCCCCCGACCGACATCCCCGATGAGGAGCAGATAGAGGTCGTCCACCTTATCTGGGATGCTCCGGCCGAGGAGATCATGACGGTCGGCCCGGTCCGGGCACGTGCCTGGAGCGAGCCCGAGGAGGTCGTCCGCTTCGCCGTCTGCCCGCGCTGTGGCGAACTCGTCGCGGAACCCTACCTTCGCGTCGCCGAGGGCACGATGGTCTGCGCAGCCTGCTCGGGTTACCCGCGCTGACCCCGCGACCAGAGCGACCCATCCCGTGGAGCTCTACCTCGTCGGCGGGTTGGCCGTCTTCGTGGGCTCCGGCGTCATGGCCATGGCCGGGTTGGGCGCGGCCTTCCTGTTCGTGCCCCTGTTCTACTACCTCGGCGTGCCGCTCGGGGAGGCGACCTCGACGGCCCTGCTGCTCAATGCCGTGAGCCTCTCGGCGGCGACCATCGCCTACGCTCGGGGAGGTCTGATCGACGGGCGTGCGGGCATCCCCGTGCTCATAGCGGCGGTCATCCTGGCTCCACTCGGCGCCGGGCTCACGCCGCACATCGACCGCACCGTCCTGCTCGCGCTCTTCGTGGGCTTCCTCGTGTTCGCGGGCGCGATGATGCTCTTCTACCGGCCGCGCGCGAATGTCCGCGACCTGGGCGCAGCGGCCGAAGCCAGCGTGGGCGCGGCGCTGGGCAGCGTGGCCGGGTTCCTCGGCGGACTGCTCGGTGTCGGAGGCGGCAACATCGTCCTTCCCGGGCTCACCTGGCTCGGACTGCCCGCCAAGATCGCCGCGGGCACCACGGCGCTCGTGGTCGTCTTCGCGTCGCTGTCTGGCTTCCTGGGCCACGTGGCGCTCGGTGGCCTCGACCCGGCGTTCCTGGTCACGATGGCGGTCCTCGCGACCGCCGGATCGCTCGCTGGCTCGCACGTGATGCAGACTCGACTCAGCAGTGCCCAGCTCAAGCGCTTCATCGGGATCCTGCTCTGGGTCATCGCCGCGAAGATGGCCCTGGACCTCCTCGTCTAACCGGATACAAGACCGGTGGGCGCCGGCGACGCGGACGCTGCTGGAGCCCCTGAAGGCTCGACCGTCGGCTCGGGGTGACGAGATCGACCGCGGTACGACCTCGATCGCGACCGAGGCGGTGAGCGTGTTCCATGGTGCGATGCATCGCCCGTTGCGGCCACCGTGGTGGGCGTATGCGGTGATCGCGTACTGGCCCCCCGTGAAGCGCAGGTTCGGATCGGCGAACCAGACCTTCCAGACGGTGGCCATCGGGTCGGAAGGGTCGTAGCCGCCCGACTTCTCGAACGGGATGTCCTTGACCTCATCGGGCCTGAACCGGTAGTACCAGCACTGTGGGCCCCAGCCCGGGCCGGTGTCGATCGGTCCGTCGAGCTGCTCCACCCTGAAAGCGACGAGGCTGCCAGTCGGACCGTAGAGGGTCGCTCGCTCGCCCTTGACCGGCCCGATGTAGTGGAGCGTCGTGGTGATCGCGATGGCCTCGAACTCGTAGACCTGCGTCCGGTCGGTCGCGATGGTCAAGGCCAGGCGGTCGTCCTGGGGCTTCCCTTCGCTGGACGGCGCGAACGCGGCGCTCGGCCCCGAGCGCTGAGCCGACGTCTTCGGAGCACGCCTAGGAACCAGGAGATCGAGCGCCTCGCGTAGCGTGCTGACCCGCCGATAGACGCGTGGCGCAGTCCGACGTGGCTGTTCGGGGAACGGTGCGAGACGGACGCGGCTGCCGCCGAGGAGCTCGTAGGCGACGGTGTCGAAGGCGTCACCACCGCCCGCGAACTGGCTGCTAACGAGGTAGCGCGAGCCTTCACGGTAACTCGTGTTGTGGCAGCCGTCGCCGATGCCCCAGCCATCGAGCGGTCCTGGGTGCAGCGGACCGGCGTAGACGTGCTCGACGGTCCAGTGAAACGTCTTGTTGCCACTCTGGTTCTTCGTGGCCCCCTCGAACACGCCGATGAACGTGGCCGCGCGCGCCCGGTCCAGCGACGGCCAGACCACGCCACCCTGGCAATCGGCGGAGACCGGCGCCGGGATGATGACTCCCACGACGGTCAGGACGATGGTGATCGCGAGCGCGAAAGACCTGTGCAATCCAGCACCCCTGCCATCGCATGAGATCGCGTCGGCTGCAGTCTACGCTCGGCGGGATGGGGCGCCGGTGGTGGCGTCCGTTCGCCATGACGCTGTGCTACGGCCGGAGCAGTTGATCGTACGCACGCGACCGTGACAGCAGGTCGCGCATTCCGGCACCTCGCCGCTGCGTGCGGCCCGTGAACGAGGGGCGACACGGCTCCTGGGCGGAGCACGGTCGCCTATCGGATCGGAGGACCTCTCCATGTCCACACGCACGGCCTTGGCAGCGCTCGGCGCCGCACTCTTGGCGGCCGCGACGCTTGGCGCGCCGGTGATCGGCCAGGGACCGACGGTCCAGGTGGTAGCCGAAGGGCTCCATGCACCGAGGGGGCTGGCCATCGCATCGGACGGCAGCCTGCTCGTGGCGGAAGCCGGACAAGCCGGCGATCTCTGTCCCGAGGCGGGCGCCGGCTTCTGCCTCGGGCCTACCGGCTCGGTCGCTCGTGTCAGCGACGGGACGATCGAGCGGATCGTCGGAGACCTGCCGTCGGCGGGCGGGGCCTCCGACATCGTCGGCGTCTCCGAAATCGCGCTCATCGACGATGACGACTTCTACCTGATCGTCAACGCTGGCGGCGACCCAGCCGGCCGTGAGTACCTGCCACCCGAGCTGGCCACGATTGGGCTGGCTCATGCGCGGGTCGGGCGACGGCACCATCGAGTCCGTCGCCGACGTGGCCGGCTTCGAGACGACCGACGATCCCGATTGCCGAGTACTCGGGCGGGGTACCTGACGCCAACCCGTACTCCGTCGTCCCGATGCGGCGGAGCTGGGCCTCGGTGCGGCCATACCGGCCACGCTGACGCTCAAAGAACGTGGGTTTGGTCGGGCGAGAGGCGTTCCTGGATACCCGCAACGTCCGGACATGGCGGTCGATATGACATCCAACCGATCGATCGATGAGGCCACCCCGGAGAACGCCACTGGGACATCTTCATCGAGCTGTGCCGCGAGATCGGCGCCCGTGGCAATGACGTACCCGATGCCGATCACGCGGCCATCGCGGTGGAGAACGGTGCGACCTGGCAGAGGGTCGCGCCCGGGACTTCGCCCCATTTTCGGAGACTCCTATGGGTCTGGCCCGGGGGGTATCGACCTATAGCGCGTGTGGGCGGTCGTCGAGCGGGACCTCAATCCTGCACCGGTCCGGTCGGCGCGGGTGAGCCGAATCGCGCCGGAGACGCCGAGGCTCGACCATCGTGCGCGATGTCCCGAAACGGCGCTGCGGGTCCTGGCCCGCCCGAGGCGATCCTCAGATCACCCTGTTGACCGCACACGGTCAGTCGCTCGGTGGACGCTCACTGAACTCCGCGCACTCGTCGCCCGATGCATCACGGAGCGTGAACCCGTCGGTCGTCCAGCGGATGTAGACACAGCGGTACGCTCCGAAGAACTGCGTGGTGTAGCGGCCTTCGAAATCGTCGGTCTCGCCGACCCTGTCGAGATACCCTGGCCGGGTCGTCACCGCTGCCAGGATCCCCGAGAAACCCTCGTCGCTCGCCATCCGCAGAGCCATGGCCGTCGCCGTCGTACCGGCGAACGCGGTCCCCAGTTCGGCTCGCAATGCCGCCTGCCGCATGTCCGCGCCGACCTGCACCCCGAGCCATCCGAGCCCGACCAGCAGGGCGATCGCGGCCATTCCTGCGAGCATCGCGCGTCTCGATGGCGGCGTCGTGGCGTCACTCGGCCGTAGGCGAGCGACCAGTGAGAGGCAGCCAGCGGCGACGATCACTCCAAGCGCAGCCCCCAGAACATTGGCCAGGAGGTCGGCTGGGTCGGGTGCGCCCAAGTAGGTCAGGTCCTGGACGACTTCGATCAGCAATGACAGACCGGCCAGTGCGACGAGTACCCGCCACGGCCGGTGCGTCGCGAGCGTCGTGAAGAAGCCCGCGGGGACGAAGAGTGCCAGGTTCAACGACCAGGCCGCGTCGACCTGCGATGCACGAGACCACAGTCCAGCATCGGTCAGCCAGCCGAGATGCGTACAGCCGGAGCAGGTGATCACGGCGCCGAGGTCCGAGAGCAACATGCGCAGGTCCTGCTCTCGGAACGTGGCCGCGACGATCCCGGCGATCGAGAGGAGGCTGAGCGCCGCTAGCGCGCGACTCGTACGCAGGCGTCGTGCCAGAGGCCCGGACAGCACGACCGCCAAGACAGCCAGCGGCACGAAGACCGGCAGTGCCCCGGCGTTGATCAGGTTGGAGACGACGCGACTCGCGCCCTCGGTGTCCACATCGGTGACGATGCCATAGGTAGCTTGGCGAAGCGCCGATCTTGGGCGCCGAATGGCTGGCCCCATCGAACCATGCGTGCGAGACTTGGCCGACGATGGAGTTCGGCGTGCTCGGGCCGCTTCGCGCGGTCGCTGCCGACGGGAGCGAGGTTCCGCTGGGGGGCCCGAAACAGCGGTCGGTGCTGGCGCTGCTGCTCGTCCACGCGGACCGGATCGTGGACGTCGACCGGATCATCGAGGAGCTCTGGCCCGAGGCCACCTCCGACGCCAGTCGGAAGACGGTGCAGGCCTACGTATCGCGCCTGCGGAGCGTGTTCGCGAACGCCGGTGCCGCCGAGGTCATCGAGGCGCGGGCGGGCGGCTACATCCTGGTGGCGGATGAGCATGTCATCGACGCCAGGCAGTTCGAGTTCGCGCTCGCGGCAGCCAGGAACAGCAGCACGTCCGAGCCTGCAAGCCACGATCGCCCAACTCGAGGAGAGCCTCGCGTCGTGGCGAGGACGCCCGTACGAGGATGCGTTCGCGACGCCGCAACTGGAGCGCGAGGCGGAGCGGCTCGACGAGCTGCGGCTCGACGCCCTCGAGGTCTTGACTGAGGCGCGGGTAGCCGCCGGTCGACATCGTGAGGTCCTCGCGGACCTGCGGCAGCTCGCTGCAGGAGAACCCTACTCGCGAGCGGTTGTGGGCGTGCCTCATGCTGGCGCTCTACCGATCGGGGCGACAGACCGAGGCCCTGCAGCTGTATGTCGATGTCGCTCGGCTACTGACGACCGAATACGGCATCGATCCGGGCCCCGAGCTCGCCGACATGCAGCGCCGCATCCTTGAGCAGGACCCCGACCTCGCAGGCTCGGAGCCCGCCGGTGCTGAGGCAAGCGCCACGACCAGACCCGCAAAGCCCGAGGCTGGCACGTCGAGACGGTGGCGGACCCTGCCCTCGGTGGTGGCCGTCCTGGTCATCGCGCTCGTCATCGCCTCCGCCATCCTGATCGCGCCAGCTGCAGACGACGGCGCGCGAATCGCGATCGGGGCCAGCCTTGACGTACCGGACGCGGCCACTGAGATCGTCGCCAGCGGCGGGAGGATCTGGGTGCTCGTTCCCGGACGGACATCGTTGAGCGCACTGGACCTGGGCACCGGGACGATCGCCCAGTACGACATCGCAGTGCAGCCTTCGGCCATCGCGGCAGGGCTCGGGCACATCTGGGTTGCGAGCGAGGATGCCCGGCAGGTGCTGAAGATCGATGCCGAGACAGGCGCGGTCGTCGATCGCGCGGAGGGCATCGATGTCACGGGCGCTCGCCTCCTCGCCGGCCCGGACGCGGTGTGGCTCATCCGCGAGCATCCCTCCCCGTTCATGCGCATCGACCCCGGTGACATGGAGGTGGAGGTGCTCCCATTCGTCGATGGCTTCGGAGGGCCGGATCAGCCTGCGCTCGCCGTGGAGGACGGCGTGCTCTGGGGCGCGAACGCGTACATCGGGCGCGTCATGTCGCTCGACCCGGTCAAGCGGGCAGTTCGACTTCGCGGGTGACCCCCGGTCCGGCGAGCATGCGGTCCGGAGCATCCTGGCCGATCGCGGAGAGATCTGGTACAGCCAACCGACCAACGGCTCCGTGACGCGTCTCGATGCCGGCAGCGGCGAAGTCAGCGCGACCGCGAACATCGGCGTCACCAGTAGCGCTGGATTCGGCAGGCTGGTCCCCGGCTATGCCCTGGCGGCGGGGCCTGGTGGCATCTGGGCGGCGCTGCCGCGAGACCGCAAGGTCGTCCTCCTCGACGATCAGGACGCACATGTGCTGGCCCAGGTCGAGCTCGAGCAGCCGACCTCCATCGCCGCGAGCGGCGGTCGCGTCTGGGTGCTCGACGCCGGCAGCCACCGACTCGTGGAGCTGGTGCCGCGGACCTGTGACCCGATCCCGGAGATCGTCCCCGGTGCAGACCTGCGCGGGTGTGACTTGCGGTCCAAGGCCTTCGTCGGCGCGGATCTCTCAGGGGCTGACCTGCGTTGGTCGGACCTCCGGCTAGCCGCCCTGCAGGCGACCGACCTGCGCGGAGCGGACCTCCTGGGAGCCGACCTGAGGGGTGCCGCGCTCGAGGGCGCCCGATGGGGTGCGACGCGGTGTCCTGACGGCTCGATCAGCGATGGCCATGGGGGCCGCTGCCTGTCACAGGTGACGGTGATCGCGCTCGAAGCTGGACCCGCATGCACGACGCAGTCGGGGTCTCCAGCCAGGTTGCAGCCGCTTGCAGTCGAGACGCAAGCGCTGTCGCTCACGGTCCGGAGCATGCGCGTCTCGTGTCGCAGGCGCACACGACGGAGGTGGATCATGAGTGATCGGAGATGGGTCGCGATGTCGGCGGGGGCGGTCGTGATCGCGATGGTCCTGCCGGTATCGGCCGCAGTCGGAGCAGACCCCGGGAGCACGCCACAGCTCACGTTCGACGGCGCCACGTGCATCTACGAGGGACCGGAGGAGATGGACGCGGGCGAGGTCGAGGTCACGTTCGACAACCAAAGTGGCGACTTCGCAGCCCTGGCCGTGCTCGAGCTGCCAGAGGACGAGGGCGCGCGCGATGCCGAGATGTCGCTGATCTACGCTGACTTGCCGATCCCTCCTGAGCCCGACCCAGACCGGGTCCGACTCGTCGGCGTCGTGCTGGCCGGTCCCGGTGAGAC
Organism: uncultured Chloroflexia bacterium; assembly: GCA_963764785.1. Classification (GTDB taxonomy): domain Bacteria; phylum Chloroflexota; class Limnocylindria; order Limnocylindrales; family CSP1-4; genus JAFMJV01. Next base: position 279,277 of record CAVXTU010000002.1, read on the forward strand.
CGTGACCGAAGCAGCACCGCTGCCTGCCGGAGGCTACGTCCTCGATTGCGCGACGATCGAAGGCGACACGCCCTCGCGAGCATGGCGAGCGGTCCGGCCAGTCCCGCTCCGGGTCGGAGGCTAGGACGAGGCCGCTTGTGGCAGGGCCTGGGCGCAAGCTGGCGACCCTGACGTAGGGACCAGCGAGCGCCCTTGGCGCCATCACCTGGAACCGCTGCTGGAAGTCAGTAGTACTCCACTCAGTACGAACGAGAGCCGATGCACCGACGCCTAGCGGTAATTCCCCGTGAGGTTGTGAACGCGGTCCGCGGGGACGGCGCCACCGATAGCGGTGTGGGGTCGGTGGTGATTGTAGTGGTGGAGCCATGCGTCTATAGGTCGCGGCGCGAGCCTCGTCGCTGACGTAGGGGCGGGCATAGGCCCACTCGGTCTGCAGCGTGCGGTTGAAGCGCTCGACCCATATATCGTTCTGAGTAGAGTGAGTCGGACGGACAGCGCCGTGGCCGGCGAGCCAGACGTGATGGTTGCGCTTCGATCTGCCGCTGACCGATCGGTCACATGGCATCGGCAAGGAGTGCCAGCGGTCGCCGGCCACGGGGCAGCCCGTCTCGGACGAGCCGGGTGAGGCTCATCGACACTCTGACGAGGGCGATGGCTCGATCGCTCGATCTGCGGGTGCGCTTGGCACAGGACTGCCGCCCCTCGTCGATATCCGCGGTCACCTGATGGACATCTGCGGACGATCGCTCATATGGGTCGGGTGCGAATCGCGGGCTTGGCGTGTCGAGACAGCCTGCCCGGTGGCACGGAGGTGGTCGGGATGATGGGGAGTCTGATCGTTGGCATCGACCCGGGCCGGTACGGCCACGGGGTCGTCGTGCTTGGACCCGGTGGCGATGCCCTCCTGCAGGAGCGTATCGCCAACGAGTCCGCGGCGATCGAGGCCTTGGTCGAGCGTGTCGTGGCGTCGGCAGGTGGTCCCGGTCGAGCACTCTGGGTCATCGAGGCCGACGGCGGTGACGGCGTCGTGCTCATCGGCGCGTTGCTCGCTCGTGACGAGCTCGTGGCCACGCTCACGCCGACCGAAGTGGCCGCGCGCCGGAAGGGCCGCCGGCAGGTGCACAAGAGCGACCTCATCGACGCCGAGCTGTGTGCGCGGATCGGGCGTGAGCGGCGTATGCCGGACTGACTCCGACGCTGTGGCAGTCCGGTCGGTCCTCGGGCACCCACTTCCTCACCCGACGGTGCAACCTCCACCTCCGCCAGGCCTGCTGGTCGGCCGCGCTGGGCAGCCTCAAGACACCCGCCTCGCGCCGCTTCTATGACCGCAAGCGGAACGAGGGCAAGTCCCACCACCAGGCCGTCATCGCCCTCGCTCGCACGCAACTCCGGGTGCTCTGGGCGATGCTCCGGGCCGGCACCCTCTTCAACGCGGGACAAGCGCTCCAACAAGCTGCTTGACAAAGATGGACATCCTTGCCGTTGGTCTGCGGGCAGTAGGGTCGGGTGCGCCGGTGCCTGGCTGATCCGAGCGCCGCGCGGAAGGCGTTCGAGCGATAGCAGGCACCATTGTCGGTGAGGACCGCGGCCACGCTCGCACCGGCCTCGGCGAAGAAGGCCCGCGGCCCGGATCCAGAACGCAGCCGCGGTGACGCCACGCTCGTCGGCGAGGATCTCCGAGTAGGCCAGCCGCGAGTGGTCGTCGAGCGCGTGGTGGAGGAAGGCGTAGCCACGACCATGTCGCTTGCTCCGCTTGCCGAGCTCGCGACCGAGCACCCGGTGCCCGCCACCGTCGGGGATGCGCCCGAGCTTCTTGACGTCGAGGTGGACCAGCTCGCCCGGATGGGCCGCCTCATAGCGGACGGGCGCTGCTCGGCGCACCGGGAGCCCCGTGGCCTGATCGAGATACGTGAGCAGGGGCATCCGATAGCGAGCCAGGACCCGCCCGACCGTCGAGTGCGACAGGCCCAGGTGGTAACCGATGCGATGCGGGCCCCAGCGGCGGGTGTAGCGCAGGGCCACGATCCGCCGCCCGATCCGCCGTGCGAGTCGCGCCGGCGAGTGCCGCGGTCGTGAGCTGCGGTCGGTCAGGGGCTCGTCGGCCCGATAGCGCCGGGCCCAGCGCGAGACCGTCGCGGGTGAGCATTGGAACCGTTCCGCTGCCCGACGCTGCGTCCAACCCTCGTCGACGACGAAGACCGCGAGGCGTCGACGCCCCTCCGGGGTGAGCGGCGCGTTAGGGTGGGTCATGAGGGCCTCCCTCGGGATGTGAGTGTGGTTACCCACATCGTCGGAGAGGCCCTCGCTCACGTCATGCCGGATTCACAACGTGTCGGGGAAGTACACCTAGTCCACAGGGACATCCTCTGGGTCCGGTGGGATCGCTGCCTCGATGATGAAGCCGCGAGTCTCGTCCCCGACCTGCTGGCCGACGAAGATGAGGCCTTCATAGGTACCCTCTCCTTCGAAGACGACGGACGCCGCTGGTGCGCCATCCTGCCAGCCGCTGGATCCGGGGAAGATGACCTCGAGCGTGGGACGCGAGCGCCAGCCGCCCTCGTCGTTCTGGATGTGCACCACGGAGCTTCCGACGTGGAGATCGAGGCTGTGGAGTTCGCGGCTGCCGAGCTCGTTCTCACCGTAGTTGTCGAAGTTCGCCAGCAGGGTTTCCGTGCCCTCGAGTCGTGGATCGCTCCAAACCGTATGGGGATGGCATTGATAGCCACGATACTGCGTGGCGCCACCGACGAGCTCGATCTCAGCGCCTTGAACGCCCTCGCCGGGGCAAGTGCCCTGTCCTTCGGCATGGCCGACGACTTCGACCAGCTGCGCCGGCACACCATCGGTCGCTCCGCCCGGAGTGCTCCCGCTCTGCTGATCGAAGGGCTGGGCGCTGAGCACCAAGCCGCCGAACAGCGCCACGATGGCACCGGCGGCCACCAACCTGGCAGCACTGAACATGGGCTGGAACCTCCACTGGGGGGACGTGCTGCCAGGAGGGCGATGCCAGACTGGCGGTAGCGGCACCTCGGCTTCGATGCCGGTCATGCGCCGCCTGAAGCGTTGGAGTAACTGAGCGTCATCGAGGTCGTTCATCGAAGCAGCTCCGGATGTGTCCTCAGACGGTCGAGTGCGCGAGCGATGAGAGAACGGACGCCCGACTCTGTGAGGCCCATGACGATGGCGATGTCGGCGTCGCCCAGGTCGCGCTGGTAGCGGAGGACGAGAACCTCGCGCTGCCGGTCGGTCAGGGCCTCGGACAGGGCGTCGAACCAGAGCCAGAACTCGGTTCGGTCGTGGCTGGTGCCCACTGCGTGCCTCGAGCGCGTGTCACGGACGACCCGCGTGCGCCGTCGCACTCGCCGCCATCGGTCGGTGGCGATGCGGCGAGCGGTGAGCAGCAGCCACGGAAGTCCTCGTTCGATCGGAAAGTCGCCGGTCGCCCACGCTCGGTAGGCGCGTTCGAACGCCTCGGCGGTGACGTCGTCCGCCTCGTCATGGGAGCGGACAAGCGCCAGCATGTAACGGAAGACGTCCCGATAGTGGCGCTCATAGAGTGATGCGAACTCGGCATCTCGGCTGCGCCCATCCGCCCTCTGGGCAACCGAGATCGTCGAAGTCTCCTCCCTGGCCACGAAGATGCGCGCCATGACCCGTTCCATGTCATATCAACGATCGGGTGAGCCGATACGTCCCGCTCTGGACGTTGTCGGCAATGAAAGCATGCGGCGCAAGCATGGGCGCACCAGACTCGTGCGTGACGAGCGCAGAGTGATCGGTGTCGGACATCGAACTGATGGTGATGACACGCTCGCGATCGCGGTCATCTGGTTCCGTCTGCGTGTTCATCATGGGCGGACCGATGGACGCCCGGCAGGCCCGAGCAATGCGCGCGTTCAGGCTCAACGAAGGACTTTCTCCATGGCCCTGCCGCGCGCGAGCTCGTCGACGAGCTTGTCCAGGTAACGGATCTTCTGCAGCAGCGGGTCTTCGACCTCTTCGACCCGGACCCCGCACACCACCCCGGTGATGAGCCCCGCGGACGGGTTGAGCTGCGCGTCGGCGAAGAAGTCCTCGAACGTGGTCTGTTCTGCTAGGTGGCGGCTCAACGCGGCCTCGTCGAAGCCCGTGAGCCAACCGATCACCTCGTCGAGCTCGTCGCGGGTACGGCCCTTGCGTTCCAGCTTGGACACGTAGAGGGGGTACACCGAGGAGACCGGGGTCGACGAAGATCCTGCTCATGGCTGGGCAGCCTAGCACCGCCCGGGCGGCACCCACGAGCCGACCTTCGACGCCACCGCTGCCCGTCCATCCCGCGAGGCTTCCGGAACTCGCCGAACGGTGTCGCGTCCGGCTCGATCCCGAAGCGGGGTGACGATAGGGCCACGGGCTCGGCGTCCCATCCTCGCGATTGACTGCATCGACCGAGGTGTATAGCGTCACCCCTCGGCCGACTCGCGCCGCTTCGTACGAGGACACACCTGATGACGAACACGTTCCGTCAGATTCACGCCCGCGCTGCTCGGCACCGCATTCGCAACGACCTTCGTGGCCGCGCCTGCTGCGGCGCAGGACCTGGTCGACACGCTTGACTTCGGGTCGGGTACGGCGGTGGTCGAGTTCGCTGGCGAGCACTACGAGTTCGACATGAGCACCCGGGAGATCGGTGACGACATCTTCGTGGGCGCCTGCCGCGGCATCTTCGGCCTCATCCAGGCCAGCGGCCGCGTGACCGATGATCGTGCCATCACCGTCGACATGGAGCTGCCGCCGGTCGATTGGGAGGCCAAGCCCGAGTACGGTTTCGATCCGCCCAGCATCGCCCTGGAGGACGAGGATAGTGGCTCAGTCTGGGTCGCCGATCCCACGTACACCGAGTTCCTCGGCACCGACGTGGAGAACCCGAGCCTGGTCGTACTCACCGAGAACGACGGCCTGATCGCCACGGGAACGGCTGTCTTCGTCGACGGTCACGCTTTGGACCGAGGCGAAGCGGTCGAGCCGCTCGAGGGCACCTGGGAAGTCCGCTGCGACAAGGACGAATAGCCACCACACCCGATGCCGTGGAGCTCGGTCTCAGCGCGGCACTACCGGCGGTGTTCGAGACCGCCGGCCAGATAGGTGGGTCTGGTCGAGGCGAGAGGAGTAGCGCCACCTTGTCCCACTCGGGACCGGTCAGCGCTCCGGCGCAGCGGCCCGGGGATCGAATCCAACCTGCATGAGCATACCCATCTGGTCAGCGATCCCCCAGTGCTCGACGAGCCTGCCGCCCTCGAAGCGGCCGATGTCGATGACGTCCAGCTCCACCTGGTGGCCGGTGGGACCGAAGCCCATCACCGAGGCCGTGTTCGTGCCGCGTGCCCGGTTCCGGGTCCACACCACGTCGCCAGCCACGGCGATGTCCTCGACCGTCAGCGAGAAGTCGTTCATCCAGCGATGCAGCGTCTTCGCGACCTCCTTGGCGCCTTCCAGCCCGTGGGCATTGCCACGCTGGTGTTCGACGACGTCCGGGGCCACGAACTCGTCGAGGACGGCCTCGTCGCCGCGGCCGATCCCGTCCTCGACGATGCGACGGAAGCGCTCAGCGATGTCAACGGTCGTCATGGCCTGTCCCTTTCATTAGAGTCCGACTCTATTCGGTTAGAGTAGTACTCTATCACAGTGGAGTCAGTAGTCCAACCTGAGCCGCGACCGACGCTTCGGCAGGAGCGTGCGGCGGTCACGCGGCGCCGGATCCTCGAGGCCGCGCGCATCCTGTTCTTCAGGGATGGGTACGCCGCGACGACGCTCAAGGCGGTGGCAGCCGAGGCGGGAGTGGCCGTCCAGACGGTCTACGCCGTCTTCGGCTCGAAGGCTGCCATCCTCGCCGAACTCCGTGCCCTGGTGGTGAGCCTGCCCGAGGCGGATGACGCGATGCAGAAGGCGATGCGGGAGACGACGGTCGAGCGCCGCCTGGCGGGCTTCGCGCACTCCATCCGACGACGCTGGGAGCTCGCGGGTGACATCGTCAAGGTAAACGAGGACGCGGCGCGCGCAGACCCCGGGATCCGCGCCGGTGTGGAGGTGGCGCGCGATCGTCGTCAGCAGGGCATCCGGGCATTCGTCCATACGCTCAAGGGAAACCAGGTGGCCGGTCTCGATATCGATCGCGCCGCGGCGATCCTCGACGCCCTGACGATGCACGACCTGTATGCGCAGCTCGTGGGGATCCATGGATGGACACCGGACGACTACGAGGACTGGCTCCGATCCCAGCTCGTGTCCACCCTCGGACCGATCGACGGATGAGCTCTCGCCGGGCTCGGACTCGGCTGGTGTTCCAACCGTACCGAGACTGGACGCAAGCGACCGGTGTCCTTCCCACTTGCATCCGGGCCGGCCCCTTCGCAGCGGCTGCCTACGAGCACCCAGGGATGGCGCGCTGCTTTGACACGCACTGGTCGGATGTGTATCTTCTGACTGACCGGTCAGTCACATTGGAAATGCCGTGAGCCCGAAGGACCCCCCGGACCGCAACGATCAGATCCTTGACGCAGCGTCTCGCGTCTTCGCCCGCCTCGGTTTCGCGTCGGCGCGAATGGACGACGTGGCCAGCGAGTCTGGGTTGAGCAAGGGCGCCCTCTACCTCTATTTCAAGAGCAAGGACCAGCTGATCGACTCGCTCGTAGGTCGCATGATCGACCTCGAGATGCGCCGTCTGCAGGCAGCCCGCAAGAGCGATGGAACCGTCTCGGATCGGCTCCTGCGCTTCGTCCACGACTACACCAGGGAACTGGAGCGGATCGGGCCACTGGCCCCGATCGTCTTCGAGTTCTACGCGCGGGCAACCCGCCACCGCACCGTGCGTGAGGCCCTTCAGGGGTACTTCGAGCGCTTCCGCTCCGAGCTCGCGGCGCTGGTCGCCGAGGGCGTCGAGCGCGGCGAGTTCCGACGGGTGGACCCAGACGCCATCGCGGTCTCGATCATCGGTCTGCTGGAAGGCCTGGCCATGCTCTGGGTGCTGGACCGGGACCGAGTTCCGATCTCGGACCTCGCTCCCTCCTCGCTCGACGTGCTGTTGGGCGGGCTCCGACCCGGATCCCAGTGAATCGAGGTGAAGACATGACGATCCCGCCCGATCGCACGATGGGCGATGGCCCCGCACTGCGGATCACGGGCCTGGTCAAGGAATATGGCAAGGTCCAGGCTGTCCGTGGCATCGATCTCGAGGTACGCCGCGGCGAGGTATTCGGGTTCCTGGGGCCCAACGGTGCCGGCAAGTCCACGACGATCCGCTGCATCCTCGACCTGCTGTTCCCGACCCGTGGCCGGATCGAGGTTCTTGGCCTCGATCCGCATGCCAACGGTGTCGCCGTCCGCTCACAGGTGGCCTACGTGCCTGGCGAGCTGCGGCTGCCAGACCGGACAACGGCGGCGGAGCTCGTGGCGAGCATCGGCAGGCTTCGCGGTGGCTTGGATCCCGGACGATGCGATGAACTTGCGGAGCGCTTGGGGCTGGACCTCGAGCGCCGGATACGGGACCTGTCCAGTGGTAACCGCCGCAAGGTGTCCCTGCTGTTGGCGTTCCTGGCCAACGCGGAGCTTCTCATCCTCGATGAGCCGACGAGCGGGCTGGACCCGCTGGTCGCGCACGAGTTCCTGCGCCTCGTGCGGGAGGAGCGGGATCGCGGCCGGACGGTCTTCCTCTCATCCCACGTGCTGAGCGAGGTACAGCGAGCGGCTGACCGCGTCGCTGTCCTGAGCGCTGGAAAGATCGTCGCCATGGGCACGGTCGAGGAGCTTCGAAGTCGGGCGCGACAGCGCGTCGAGGTGTGGTTCGAAGGAGACCCGCCGACAGCCGAGCTGGCCGGCCTGCCGGGTCTTGCCGAACCAACGGTGGATGGCCACCGGTTCTCGGCGATCCTGGCAGGCCCGATCCAGCCTCTGCTCGAGGTCCTGGCCCGCCATCGCGTCGCCAGCATGCTCGTGGAAGAGCCCGACCTTGAGGAGGCCTTCCTCGACCTCTATGCGGAGGCATCATGAACGGCCGCACTCTCGAGTTGCTCCTCGTGCCTCTGCGTGGGATGCGTCGTTCCAGCCTCATCTGGGGCCTAGCACTGGCCCTGTTCGTCGGCGCGACCGTGGCCTTCTGGCCGGCATTCGAGGGCTCCTCGGCGCTCAGCCAGGCGTTCGACCAGATGCCCAGCGGCCTCGTCCAGGCGCTCGGCATGCAGGACATCGGCACGCCGGCGGGATTCCTGCGTGGGAACCTGTACGACTTCCTGGTGCCACTCTTGCTCATCGGAGCGGCCGTGGCGATGGCCAGTGGCCAGACCGCGGGAGAGGAGGACTCAGGCCGGCTGGAGCTTTTCGCCGCACAGCCCGTGACGCGCACCTCGTTGTGGGTGGGCCGGGCAGCGGCCCTGGTGGTCGCGGTCGCGATCGTGACCGTTGTCGTCCTGGTGGCCCAGCTCGGTTTCGATGCGCTGATCGGCCTCCAGATCCCCGCGTCGAATATCACGGCGACCATCGTCCTGTGTGCCATGCTCGCGCTGGTCCACGGCGGCCTCGCGCTCGCGATCGCTGGGTGGTTCCCGCGGCCGTCGCTGGTGATGGGACTCGCCATCGCTGTCGGTGTGGCGGGATACCTGGCCTTCGCCCTGTTCCCGCTCAACGAGACCCTGGCCCCGTTGCGCCACGTGTCGCCGTGGGACTGGGCGTTCGGTGACGACCCGCTGGTCAATGGCTCGGCGGCGTGGCGCTATGTGGCACTGGCCCTACTCGCGGTCGCCCTCGCGGTGCTCGGTGGCCTCGGGTTCAACCGGCGGGACATCCGCGCCGGCTGACGATATGCGGGGTGTAGCCTGCCCGCTATGGACTTCGGGTTCACACTCAAGCCAGAGCACCACATCGAACGTACGCTCGCGCTCACGAAGCAGGCGGAGGCGGCCGGGTTCGGATATGGCTGGCTCTTCGACTCACACATGCAGTTCAGGGAGGCGTACACCCTTCTCGCGTTGATGGCCACCAACACCACGGACTTGCGCCTCGGCACGTGCGTCACGAACCCGGCCACCCGGGAGCCGAGCGTGACCGCGAGCGCACTGGCCACCCTGGATGAGATCTCGGGTGGACGGATGGACCTCGGCATCGGCCGTGGCGATAGCGCGGTCCGGGTCCTGGGCAAGCGGCCCACGACCTTGAAGACGCTGGAGCAAGCGGTCACGCTCATCCGTGACCTCGTCGAGGGCCGCACGACGGAGTTCGAGGGAGCCGAGCTGGACCTGGCCTGGACGGGCCGGTGGAAGCTGCCCGTGTGGATCGCTGGCTACGGTCCGATGGCCCTGGCCATGAGCGGCCGCATCGCGGACGGGTTGATCCTGCAGCTGGCCGACCCTGATCTGATCCGCTGGATGGCCAGCACGATGACTGACTCAGCCGAGAAGGCAGGGCGCGATCCCAGCTCGATCAAGATCCAGTCCGCGGCACCGGCGCTGGTCGGCTCCGTCGAGGAGTGCCGTGAGCGTGTCCGCGGCTTCGCGGCACTCGTCGGGAGCCACGTCGCGGAGGTGGTGGACAGGTACCCACCCGAGCGGATTCCCGCGGCGCTGTCGGGCTACGTCCGCGATGAGGTCGCCTCCACGGATGCGGAGTTCGTCGCGGACGACATGGTCGACCGCATCGCAGTCATCGGCCCGCCCGAGGAACATGTCCGGCGGCTCATGGAGCTCAACGAGGCCGGCGTCGGCCAGTTCAATCTCTACCTCATGAGCGGCGATGAGGAGGCGCAGCTGGATGCCTACGGCTCCAACATCATCCCGGCTCTGAAGGCAGCGCTCGACGACGCCTGATCCGGACCTCCCGCGCGACCTCACGACCCGGTGTGCGATTGCCGGTCGCCATTCGTCCGTCCAGCCTCGTCCTGTCCGGGTTCCTTAGGATCGTGACCCACCACCGGGTGTTCCGATAGCCGACCCCCCTGGCGACAGCGGTCGACCTCGTCCAGGCGCTGCTGTGAGAACGGTGCGACCTGGTACAGGGTCGCGCCCGGGTGATGCCCACCGCTTCCGCAGGACACCTGGCCTGCCGGTCTGACGTCCCAGCGCCTGGCGTCTGTTGGCGAACGGGTGTCATCATGGGCCGATCCAACCCGCCGTGTCCACGATGGAGGAGCGATCGAGTCCGATGGATCGGGATGATCCCGCCTATGCGGGACAGAGTGAGTACACCCCGTTCTTCCTCAAGATCTACGACCCCGTGGTCCTCGGCTTCTTCACGCGGGTGGTGTGGCGGTGCCCGACGACTGTTCTGGTGGAGCGATACCGGCGACACATCCGTCCCCGGCACCTGGACGTCGGCCCGGGTACCGGCTATTTCCTGGAACGAGCCGGCCTGCCTGATGGCAGCCCGGTAGCGCTCCTCGACCCGAATACGAACGTCCTTCATCACGCGACTCGGCGTCTGCAGCGCCTGGAAATCACGGCCGTCGAGGCCGACGTCTGCAAGCCGCTGCCGATCACCGGGCCGTTCGACTCCGCCGCGCTGAACGGCGTGATCCACTGCCTGCCAGGACCGCTCACCCGCAAGGCTGGGGCGATCGCCAACGTGGCTGCCGTCCTCGCACCGGATGGCGTGCTCTTTGGTGCATCGATCCTGGGGACCCTCGGACCACATACGTGGCTGTCGCGGAGGGCGCTCGACGCCAACAACCGGCGGGGTATCTTCGACAACCTGGACGACACTCAGGAGGGGCTCGGCGAGATCCTCGGGGCATCGTTCGAGCGGGTGGAGCTCGAGACGGTCGGCTCGTTCGCGATCTTCGCGGCCACGAACCCGCGTACGAACATGTCTCGGCCAGACCAGATATCCGACGGGACCCGGTAGCCGCTGCGCCACGCACGCACGCTCGATCGTCGAACCGCAGCCGTCAAGAGGCGCTGTCCAGGCTGAGGAAATGGCAACGCCCGGTGCGCGAACGCTCCGCGCCTGGCGTAGCCAGCACTGGCACGGAGGGGGCCATCTCCGATGGCCTCACCCGCTTGGCCGTACTGGTCAGCGAACCGCGTGATGCCGAGGCCTTGAGTGAAGAGTCAGAGCGCCTGCTCGGTCCGGTCCTCGAGGGCAGCCCTGAGCTTCCTGACGTCCCCGTCCGCCTGGCGTTTGGCGACGGCGATGGCAAGCGGGCTGAGCAACCGCAGAAGCCGGTTGGTGAACTGCCCCTCCGCGGTGATCGTCAGCCGGCAGCCGTCCTCCTCGGGCTCCACGGTGCATTCGGTGCGGACGGTCGCGAAGCCTTGCACCGCCTGCCAGACCACCCGCCTGGGTGAGTCCCACTCGACGATCTCGGCGACGACTGACATCGGCCGTCCGAGCACCTTCGAGACCTGGCGGCCTTGGCGGCCCACACACATCGGGCCATCGTCGAGCCACCTCGTCTCGACGACATATGACCGCCAGCGGGGGTTGTTCTCCGCCTCCGCGACGAAGGCGAACACTTCTGCGGCCGGCCGGTCGATGTGATGCTGCCGCCGCCCTTCGCCACTGGCTCCTCCCGCCTGCGGCCCCCGGTGCCCTGCGTGCGGGCATCACGAGCATAGCAAGCGCCTAGATCCCCGGCGGCAACCGGATGTCGTGGGCTCATCCGGGGAGGCAGGCCTTCGGTCCTGCGGGTGGCCGAGTCGGAGCCTGCGGCCGACATCCGCGCCTGCGTGCTCGCGGACCAGACGCTGATCGCTGGGCCCAGGCGAGATTCTCATCGACCGGCTGGTCGAGTGACGGACCGTCCGAGGCGTCACCAAGGCATCCTGCTCGATGGACGGAGTCGATGGCACCGCACCACTGGGGGTCCCGAGCTCCCGCCTTCGCTGTCGGGCTGGCGGCGGGAGCAACGGATGCGACGCGTCACGACAATGAACCATGCCACTGCCGAGGTCACCGAAACGGCGATGACCCCGATCTGCCGACCTGACGACGACGTCGCAGACGGCGTGTCACTTCACTCGTAGTGCCCAGATCGACCACTCAGTCCGGAAGCCGTTCACCTGACCGGGCGCTTTCCATGAGATCCTGCCGCCGATGGTGGCTGCGGCCGTCGGTCCGCCCGCCGTGACCGCCAGGAGAGAGCCAGCCACGGTCCGGGTCGGAAGTCGCTTCCTCACGAGGTACCTCGCTCCGACCGGTTCGGCATATTGCCCTTCGACCGGTTCGGCGATTATTCTCGGCCCAGCGGAACCATCGGGCGGGCGCTCGATCTCGCTGATGCCCGCGGCGTCGGGGGGAGAAGGAGAACGAGTCGTGAAGGCGCGTGTCCTGGGCAGCATCGTGACCGCGGCGTTCCTCCTGGCAGGCCTACCAGCCGCCGTCCTCGGGGCAGGTCAGGTCGAGCTGCTCCAGGACTTCAATTCCCTCGTCCGCTACACGGACCCCACCACCGGAGAGGCCGTGCGCGCCTTGGTCCACTGTGACGTCCTGGTCCATCTCGAGGCTGAGGACGGGTCCGCGAACGAGTGGCAGGCGTGCGCCCTGAGCGAGGACCAGCCCATGGGGCCGGTGACGCCACCCGCGACCGCAGTCTCCAAATCAGTCAGTGAGTGCATCTGGACTTCGGACTATGACCCGAACGGGGATGGTTCCAATGCCGCCGCGGCCAGCGTCGAGCTGACCGTCACGCCGAGCGGCCGGGTCTACGTCTGGACGACGTACCCCGCCGAGCCTCTGGACTGCCCGGAGGGCTGATCCGCACCCTTCCTGGCCGACGGCCGATGCCGATCCGGCGGCGACCGAGCCGATGCGCGAATTCGGCCGCATCTGGAACGCCATGCCGAAGTTCCTCTTTTCTTCGACCCTCGATGCCGTGGTGCCGGGCTGCCAGCTGGTGACCGGCGACGTGGGCGACCGCGTCGCCGAGCTCCGATCCAAGTTCGCTGGCGACCTGGCCGTGGGTGGTCCGACGCCAGCGTCGGCGTTCATCGAGCGCGGGCTGGGTGTGCCAACCTGAACTGGCCCCACTTGGGGGCGAAACGCTGATCTGATCTGGCCCCACCCCCGACCCCCCAGCACCCCTAGTCTCGGGACTGTCAAAGGTTCCGAAGGCGAGGGAGAAGGAGTTGTCGAGAGTGGAGCTGTTCGAGCGTATACGTCACGACCATCGGAAGGAAGGGTCGTCCATCCGCACCCTGGCCCGGCGCCACGAGGTCCATCGGCGCACGGTGCGCCAGGCCCTGGCCTCGGCGCGACCCCCGGCCCGCCGTACCTCATCCCGGGCCGCCCCCGCCCTGGGGCCCTGGAAGCCCACCATCGAGGGCTGGCTGAGGGCCGACCTGCAGGCGCCACGCAAGCAGCGTCACACCGCCCGGCGGGTCTGGCAGCGCCTGCTCGACGAGCACGGCGCGCGGATCGGGGAGTCGACCGTGCGGGCCTATGTCAGCGAGGTCCGCCGTGACCTCCTCAGCGGCATCGACGAGGTGACCATCGTGGCCCGCCATGGACCCGGCGAGGAGGCCGAGGTCGACTTCGGCGCGGCCACGGTCATCCTCGCGGGTGTACCCACCACGGTGCACATCTTCCATCTGCGCCTGTCCCATTCGGGCAAGGCCGTCCACCTGCCCTTCCTCATCGAGGACCAGACCGCCTTCCTCGAGGGCTTCGCGGTCGCCTTCGAGCGCCTCGGCGGGGTGCCCGCGATGGTCCGCCTCGACAACCTCAAGGCCGCCGTGGCGAAGGATCCTCATCGGCCGTGACCGCATCGAGTCGGAGCGCTTCACGCTGCTGCGCAGCCACTATGGCTTCGACCGCTTCAGCTGCCTGCCGGGACAGCGCGGTGCCCACGAGAAGGGTGGCGTCGAGGGCGACGTCGGCCGCTTCCGCCGACGCCACCTCGTGCCCGTCCCGGAGGTGGCGACGTTCGAGGAGCTGGAGGCCCGGTTCGAGGCCGCCGACGAGCTCGACGATGCGCGGCGCATCAGCGGTCGCCGCGAGACGGTGGCGCAGGCCTTCGAGCGCGAGCGCCCGTCCCTGCGGCCCCTGCCCGCCGAACCCTTCGACGCGGCGCTGCCGCTGACCGCCCAGGTCGACCGCAAGGCCCGGGTCCGGGTCAGGAGCGGCCTCTACTCGGTGCCCGCCCGGCTGGTCGGTCGGGAGGTCCATGTCCGGCTCGGGGCCAGGACGGTCGAGGTCGTCCACGAGGGCACGCCGGTGGCGGTCCACCGTCGCCATGCCCACAAGGGCGAGCAGACGCTGCTGCCTCGACCACTACCTCGAGGTGCTCGTGCGCAAGCCCGGCGCCCTGCCCTCGTCGCTGACGCTGGCCCAGGCCCGCGGGGCGGGCGCGTTCACGTCCGCCCACGAGCGCTTCTGGCGGCGGGCCAGACGGAAGCTCGGTGATGCCGCCGGCACGCGCGCGCTCATCGAGGTCCTGCTGCTCCATCGCACGCTGCCCTTCATCGCGGTCCATGCCGCGCTCGATGCGGTCGAGCGGGTCGGCTCGCTCGATCCGGGCCTCGTGGCCATCGAGGCCCGCCGGGTGGCCGACGGCCGACCGCACCACGGCGGTGACCCCCGACCGTTCCGAGCGGCGCGGCTGGTCGCGCCCGCTGCCGGCCCTGGCCGGCTATGACGCCCTGCTCGGGACGGGGAGCCCCGATGAGCGCGGCGCTGACCGAGCAGGCCGCCGGCCTGGCCATCGACGGCGCCTGCCGGGAGCTGCGCCTGCCCACCGTGCGGGCCCAGCATGGCGAGCTCGCCGAGGCGGCCGTCCGGGACGGCCTGACCCACCGCGCCTTCCTCGCCGAGCTGCTCGCCGCGGAGGTCGAGGAGCGCGATGCCCGCCGCCGCGAGCGGCGCATCGCCGAGGCCCGCTTCCCGCGCCTCAAGCGACTCGACGACTTCGACCTGTCCGCGGCACCCACCATGCCACCGGCGACGCTCGCCGCTCTGGCCGGCCTGGCCTGGCTGACCGGCGGGGAGCCGGTCGTGCTGCTCGGGGACCCCGGCACCGGCAAATCGCACCTGCTCATCGGTCTCGGCATGGCCGCCTGCGAGGAGGGGCTGCGCGTCCGCTACGTCACCGCGGCCGGTCTCGTCAACGAGCTCGCCGAGGCCGCCGACGAGCGGGTCCTCGCGCGCACCGTGGCCCGCTACGGTCGGCTCGACCTGCTCGTGCTCGACGAGCTCGGCTATGTCCATCTCGACCCGCGGGGTGCCGAGCTGCTCTTCCAGGTCATCACCGAGCGGGAGGAGCGCGCCTCGATCGCCGTCGCCTCCAACCTGCCCTTCGGCGAATGGGGCTCGGTCTTCCCCGACGGGCGTCTCGCGGCGGCCGTCGTCGACCGGCTGACCTACCGCGCCCACGTCCTCGAGACCGGCACCGAGTCCTATCGGCTGCGGGCCAGCCAGAAGTCCCGAAAGGGAGGTGCCAGGAAGGCCTGAACCGCACCCATCCCGATCGTCAGGAACGGGTCGGGGTGGGGCCAGATCAGATCAGCACGGTGGGGCCGAATGGGGTTGTCATTCCCAGTCGCGAGATGCGCGAGGACGTCACGGGCGATCGACGTGAGCTCCGGGACCGGGCGGCTGGGGTCCTTGAGGGCGACGCTACCCGAGAAGCGCACCGTCTTCCTTGGCCCTTCGGCGATGCGTGTATCCGTGCCCTGATCGCCACCTCCACCTGGCGGGTACGGCCCTCCCCCTTTGGGTGGCTCGGGCGGGGTCACGATCAGCTTCGCAGCGACCTCGGGCTTGACAAGGAAGCTCGAGCCATCGATGACCACATCCGCTGACCGTCCTGCGACCAGACCGCGGTAGGAGCCGTCCTCGGCCTTGGCAGCCGCGTAGGCGAACGCTTCACCCTCCCAAGTAGGTTTCTCGAGTCCGGCGCGGACGGCACCCGCGAGGACCGAGCGACTACGCAGCCTCGGCAAGTAGAGATACGATGCGAACCAGCCCCAGAGCTGCTTGAGCGACACGTCGCCCGACTCCCACATCGACGGGGTAGGTATCGAGGACGAGCCGCAGGTTCGGCCCCCCGAAGACGGACAGGAGCAGCCCTTCGTCCTCGAGCTTCTTGCTGGCCCGTGCGGCCAGTGCGCCCGTCCCACCGGCAAGCTTGACCGTCCGCCATCTGACCTCACCCGCCTGGGGGTCGGACTGTTCGGGCACGATGAGCCACTGGTAGGTCTCGGGGATGCGCGCGCTGGCGGTGTCGTCCGCTGTCGAACGCTTCGTCTCGGTCTGGTTGCGCTGGAAGTTGTCGAGGTTGAGCGAACCTCGCTCGGAGTCCGCGTGGATCGAGTCCCAGGCGAGGTACTCGCGGACGGCATCCTCGAGCTCCCGAAGGCGTGTCTCGTCGGGTGCGAGGAATACGAGCATGTTGCGGTTCGTCCGTGATCCGGAGCCGCGGTCCTCGAGGATAGCCGCAGCGGTCGCGCGTGCCTTCGGGTCGGCCGCCTTCGCGGCCCAGGTGTGTTCCGGGCCGAGGACGACGAGCGCGGCCTCATCCTCGTCGGGCACGTCGGCCCCCGAGTGCGGCGCGACATGGACACGCGCGAACGGCTCCCGCTGGGCCAAGGCCGCGCGGAGACGCCGCTCGAGCTCCTCGTGGACGCGATCGGTCGAAAGCAGGCTGGCCCGGTCTTGAGCGAGGCGGTTCACCGAGGGCTGCGTGGCGTACCAGTAGCGGTCCTGGTCGACGTACAGGTACGTCGCCTCACCGGAGAGCGTGCGCAGGGCGTCGCCGAACGTCGCCGGCGACTCGCCCGGCTGGACGCAGCCGAGCTTGACGTGGCGCACGTCCTGACCCCGGTTCGCGGCCTGGCCGATCGGCGCGGAGCCCAGGAAGATCGTCCGGGCCACCCGCCGGCTCGCCGAGTAGCGCCCGTAGTGCCGGGCTCTCGCGGTCGAGCTGGACCGGACGCGAGGACGGCCCATCGACGTCCGCCTCGATGATGGGCACCCAGTTCTCCTCGAGGTACTGGGTGAGCTGCGGCAGGACCCGCGGGTCGTCGAGCGGGACCGACGAGGGCAGGATGAGCAGCGCGCCGTCCTGGCGCTCCCAGAGGGCATGGACGACCGCGGCCATGAGCTTGAGGACGCCGCGCGTGCGCTGGAACCGCTCGAGCGTCGACCAGTCGTTGAACAGGCGGTCGAACAGCTCTGGGTGGATCGGGATAGGCAGCGCTCCATGCGCCGGACGTAGGCCGCTTCCTTCGTCTCGGTCGGGAAGTCGCTCTGCTGCTTCGCGTACAGCTCGCTGAAATGCTGCAGGACCTCGTCGCGGGCCGTGCGCGTCAGCGGGGCTCATGCCCTCGAACAGGCGACGGCGGACGATCTCGAAGGACTCGTCGGCGCTGGCTGGGCGCCACGGGGACTGGACCCGGCCGAACGATGTCCTGGAGTCGCGTGAGGGCCATCCGGCCGCCCTCCCCGCCGATCTCGATGTCTGACGCCGGCAGCGAGGCGACGAGGAGGTCACGATCGCCGGCCTTGACCGCCTCGGTGAGCTGCCTGGGCGAACGAGAGGTTCGGCGTCGAACGATCCCGCCGGGAGCTGCTGCTCGCGTCCAGAGCTGGCGGGTGTAGGCGACCCACTCGTCGATGAGGATGAGCGCGGGACCGTGCTGCTTGAGGAGTTCGCGCAGGATGTCGGAGCCGGGGTTCGTGCCGTCACGGTCAGCCGGCTCGAGCAGGGCATACGCCTCTGCGCCACCGAGCTGCCAGGCGAGCTCACCCCAGAGGGTCCGGACCTCGATACCGTCATGGATGCGCGGGATGGACGGCGAGATCGCCTGTCCCGACGAGGACGACCCGCTTCACGGCGGGCAGCTCCGGCACGCCCGCCTGCTTCGTGACCTCCTCGATGCCGCTGAAGATCGACGAGTGAGCTCCCGGATGCAGCGAGGTGATAGAGCGCGAGCATGGAGTGCGTCTTGCCGCCACCGAAGTTCGTCTGGAGCTCGATGACCGGCTCGCCGCCGGCGCCACCGAGGCGCTGCATGGCACCGACGAGGAGCAGCCGGAGCCCCTCGGTGAGGTACGTGCGGGCGAAGAACTGCGCCGGGGTCGACGTACTCATCGGAACCCTCGCCTCGGCATGACCTGCGCGAGGTCAGCGACGAACTCGGCCTGGTTGTAGCGGCCGGCGGCGACGTCAGGGTGCGGGGTGACGATGTCCCGCCACGGCCGCAGCCCCTTCGCCGGGGTCCCTTCCGTCGCGGACGCGGTCCCTTGGCGTCGCTGCACGGGACGCCGCGGCCTCATACCCCTCACGGAGGATGGTGAGCTTCTCGCGCTGGAGCTCGTGCGGCCTCGGGTGCCGAGAGCGCACCGAGGAGCCGCTCCGCGGTGTCGTATGCGCGGTACACGTCGTCGGGGGTCATCGACCGCTTCGTGTCGGGATGCGCCCAGCGGTTGCGAGTCGTGCGGAGCTCGGCGACGTAGTTGCGCTCGGTCGGCCCGAGGTCGCCCATCGTCTGGTCCCAGTGGAACCAGATGGCGTTGAGCAGGAACTGGGGGTCCGATGGGCTCGCCGTCACGCGGCGCCCGGTCGAGGCTTCCGTCTCAGCGGCGACGGTGGCAGCCCAGTCGTGCCCGTACGCCTTCGTGAACCTTCGCTCGACGATCGGACCGAGGCCGGCAGCGAGCTGCTCGAGCATCCAGCGGATGCGGTCCGGGTGCTTCGTAGCCATCGATCAGCCTCCCAGTCCGAGGGTGCCTTGTGCGGCAGGTGCCTGGCGCTCGGCTTCGGCGAGCCGGGTCAACTCTGGCCAGGCGACGACGAGGGCGTTGTAGGCGCGTGCTTCGTCGGTCCAGCCCTTGCGCTCGCTGATCACGTACAGGCGGTAGGCAAGGTCGCGGGCGACGTCGGCAAGCCCGCCGAGGCGGGCGACGAGGTCGGCTGCCGCTGGCTCTCCCTCATCGAGCAGGGCGCGGATGAGGTGCTGGGTCGCCTCCCAGACCGGTCGCGCGGCTGTCCGTCGCTGGGTCCCAAGCAGGGTCGAGCTGCTCGCGAGCGACGGAGACGGACCTTCCGCGCCCAGACTCTGCGATGCCCGCCCTGACGAGTCCCTCTGCAGACGTGTCTCGCGCTCGCGCAAGCACATCGGCCTCTCCGAAAGGACCCTCGGCGAGACCGTACTGACTGAACCATGTGATAGCGAAACGAGTGTCTCGATCGAACTCGCCCTCCTGCTCGGCGAGCACTTCGTCGAGCGCCTGGTTGATGAGCGCGAGCGCCGTGCGAACACTCATCGGCGACCCGTCCGGCTCCAGGACCTTCGCGTATCGGCTGAACACCGCCATGCCGGGGCCGATCGCGGCTTGCTGAAGGTCGACTGGCGCGATGTTCCCGTGCTGGAGTGTGCGCAGAGCCTCAGGCAGCTCGCCCTTCAGAGCCGCAAGAAGACCTCGCGAGTCGGTGATGCCCGGCGTCGGCGCTCGCGGCCGACAGACGAGGACGATCGACGAGGCCAGGGCGTTCGTGCCGCGGGCTAGCATCCGGTTGGCGAGTTCGCTCCGCATCGGCCAGGTCCCGTCGATCGAGAACCCCGCCGCGAGCAGCCCTTCCAGCATCGTCTCCCAGCCGGTCGATGCCGACTGCGCCTCCGGCTCGCATCGCCGTCGGACTCGGCCTGCTTGAAGGCGTAGAAGATGGTCACCGGATAGGCTGGGTCTGCGACTTCGCGCCATCCGTGCAGAAGGCGGCTCCAAGGCCACGCTCGAAGTGCGCTTCCGCCTGCTCTTGTCGCCGCCGAACCGATACGGCGTCGGCGACAAGCTCTGCGGCCTTGGGAGTCAGGACGGTCGCAAACAGGTCCGGGTAGACGTCGCGGAGCGAGCGTCGCAGCCACACGTAGAAGAAGTCGGAGAGGTCCGCGTAGCCGATGTTGTCGTAGTAGGGCGGATCGGTGTGAGACAAGCGACTGCGGCTGAACGGTGACGGTCGCATCGCGTCTGCGTGCCATCGCTCGCCGATACGGCTGAGTGCCAGGGCACCAGCTCGTCGAGCGACCTTCAGGGCACAACTGAGCCAACTGTGTCGATGAAGTTCCTGATCGGCCCGCAGAAGGGATTGACCTCGGCGTAGTCCCAGGTCATCGGGAGGCCTGGCGGCGAGAACGTGTTCCGGATCTGTGCCTGGTCGATGGCCCGCCGACGTGCCAGGTGCAGATGGTCGAGTTGTCGTCGACGCCAGCTGTCGACGGCGAAGGCCAGGTAGGTGGCGACGGCGTCGGCATACGCCAGCGCGCCGCTACCGCCGTCGTCCAGCGGACGCGGTCGTCGGGCATTCCGGCTGCCATGGCGTCCTTGAGGACACGTCGACGAGCCTCGGCACGAGGTCGCTGAAGGTCGTCAGGGCGACGAGCTGGCGGGGCGTGAAGAGGTCGCGGAAGCGCGTCAGGCCGAAGTCGGAGGCGTGACGTGCGCGGGTTCGTCGGCAGCTCCTCGTCGGGCCCCCACCGGGTTCAGCTGATCGGCGATCGGCTCGTGCTCTTCGTCCGGCGGCAGGTAGATGCGGCTCTCGGCCCTCCTGGCCACACGATGGCCATCAGCTGAGCGCCCATGCGCCCGCGCGCGCCTTCTGCCCTGATGTGCGTCCGGGGCGACCGTGCTCGCAGACGAGGCAGCGGAAGCTTGGCGCCTCGCTCGACCTTCGTGGGCTCGGCCTTCCCCGTCCCGTTCGCACTTCGAACCGCACCGCTTCGTGCGCATCGGTCGACGACCGGCTCGACCCAAGCCTCCTTGCCCTTCTTCGTCGACAGCGCGAACGAGCGAACGAGCGGCATCGTGGCGCCGCAGGCCGGGTTCGGGCAGATCACGGTGCGTGCCCAGAGCCATGCGATGACCGTGGCCTCGCCGCCACCCTGCTCCTTCGGCAGCTCGACCTTCGGGTACAGGTGGCCGATCCGGCGCTCCGCCTCGTCGCGCATCCAGGCGCCCGTAGCGGCGGACGTCCTCGGCCAGCCCGGCGCGCCCTTCCACGCTCCCGCTGCCGCCGACGCCCGTGCGGGCGTCGGGATGGACCGGCGGCAGTGTCTGCGAACCTCGGCGGGATCTCGATCAGCGCCTTGGTGATGAGGACAGCGACCGGGTTGAGGTCCGACGCGTACGCGGTCAGGCCGAGGCGCTGGGCCTCGAGCGGGATGGAGCCGCCGCCGCAGAACGGGTCGAAGACAGGCGGCGGGTTGCCGCCGGTCGAGCGTCGGATCTCGGCGCGGGCCTCCTCGAGGACCGTCTCGTTCGTCGTGTTCTCCCACTGCACGAGCCGCTCGATGATGTCGAACAGCGGCGCGCGTTCTCGCTTCCTGCGGCCTCGACGTCGGGAACCGCTCGGGGTCGGAGGAAGGGTCGTCGACGAGGCTCGCGAAGAGGACGGCGCGACAGGCTGCGAGCGGGCGGCGCGCCCACCAGAGGTGGAGCGTGCTCGGGTGGCCGTGGCGGATGGACTTCTCCCGCGCCGAGGCGACGTTGATAGCCTCGAGCGGCAGGGCGACCTCGATGAGCTTGCGCTTGAACGGCTCGGTCATGCGCCCACCTCCGACCGGCTCGCCCTGCTCGACGAGCGCCTTGATGGCGTAGTTGACTGACGTCGCGGCGTCCTCGGGCTCGAGCTTGAACGGGCGGCGCAGGTAGCTCGTGGGCTGAACCGCAGCGTCGCCAGCGACCGGGACGATCGCGAGATACCAGGACTCCGGGACCGCGAAGGACTTCATGATCTCATTCTTGGTCACGGTCACGGTCGTCGCGCCTTCGGCACGCCCCTTGACCTCGATGAAACGCAGCCGACCGTCCGGCCCTCGCGACTCTACGTCGTAGCCGAGTTTGAGGTCTCCGACATCGCGCGGGACGCGGCCGGCGGCCCGCTCCGCGGCCATGACCGCCTCCATCGCCAGTCGCTCGACCCGAGCGGTCTCGCGGGCGAACAGCTCAGGCTCGGCCGCGGTGCTGCGCCCGGCAAGCCGATCGAGCAGTCCCTGCGGTACGACGATCGCGCCCCCGACGACGAGCGGCGGGAGAGCATCGACCTTCGCCTCCAAGCTCGAGCTCGCGCAGTCGGGAACGGAGGCGATGCTGCAGCTCCTCGGCGCGCCGCCGGGCCACATCTGCCGGCAGCCTGGTCTTCTTGCCGGCGGCCTCCTGCTCGGCAAGCATCGCCGCTCGCCCGTCCCAGTAGTTGATCTCGTAGCGAAGGCGAGCGATGACCTCTGAGCGCGTGCGCTCCACGCGGGACGACGTCCGCTCCTTGACCTCCGCGAGGTGGGCGCGCGTGAGCGTCTCGATGGCATAGCTGTTGGCGCGAGCTTCGACCACGGACCCGGAGAGCCAGTCGGCGTCGGCGATGGCTGGCTCCACGAGGCCGGCGTCTTCGCCCTCGAGTGCGAGATAGTCGAGATACGGCGCCGCTCCGGCGCCGGCGGCTCCGTCGGCAGTGAGCTCGACGAACTCGAGGCGACGACTGACCACCCTCGGCTTGCCCCCGACTCCGACGCGACCATCGACGATCGAGTGCTCGAGGTAGACGAGGGCGCGGAGCGCATCGCCGGGGTCGGTCGGGTCGAGGAGGAGCGTCCCTCGCCGCAGGAGGTCACGATGGTCTCCGAGGACGAGCTCGATCGTCGCGTCCAGGAGTGGATGGCCGGGGCAGATGAACTCGGCGAGCGGCCGTCCCGAGACCGCGATGAGGTCCTTCTCGAAGGCGATGCGCTCGTACTTCGGCTGCACCGCCGGGCGCAACCCGACCTCCCGAGCGCGATCGCGGACCCGCGAGGGCACGCGCGTGAGCTCGAAGCGGTCGGGCTCGCGACGGGTGATCGACCCGCCGAGCCGGCGGAAGGCATCGAGGAAGAAGGCCCGCACGTAGTGGGGCTGGAGCCGGGCGGCGTTCGCGCGTTCCAGCTCCTCGCGCACCGCGCTCGACCTTCGTCGTGTCGAGGACATCGGCTCCGATGGCCCGCTCATCGAGGAGCTCGCGGAGATGCTCGACATCGAGCGCGTCATCGACGACACGGTCGAACTGGGCGCGGACCTCCGGGCTGTCGCCGGTGCGGATGGCCTCGATCAGTAGCTCGCGCAGCGGCTCGGCCCTCGAACGTCAGACGTCCCAAGACATCGAACACCGCGCCTCCGAGCGCCTTGGACTCGACATCGAGCTTCTCGAGGAGCCGCGCGTAGACATCACCCTCACGGGTCCGGTGGGCGACGAGGTTCCACAGATGGCAGGGCTCGTTCTGGCCGATGCGGTGGATGCGCCCGAAGCGTTGCTCGAGCCGGTTCGGGTTCCAGGGCAGGTCGTAGTTGACCATGAGGTGCGCGCGCTGGAGGTTGATGCCCTCGCCCGCCGCATCGGTCGCGACGAGGACGATGACGTCGGGGTCGTTCTTGAAGCGGGCCTCCGCGGCACGGCGCTGGTCGCGCGGCAGTCCGCCGTGGATCGACGACGATCGCCTCGGGGCGGCCGAGGAACGTGCCGATACGCTCGACGAGGTAGTCGAGCGTGTCGCGGTGCTCGGTGAACACGACGAGCTTGCGCCAGCCGCCGCCGGCGTCGCGCATCTCCGGGCGCTCCTGCAGCAGCGTCGAGAGCTCGGTCCACTTCGTGTCGGTGCGCACGCTGGCGCACGTCGCGGGCGACGCCCTCGAGGCGCTGGAGGGTGCCGATCTCGAGACGCAGCTCGGCGATCGTGCGGGCGGCCGTGGCGAGATCGAGCGCCGCCTCTTCGATCTCCTCGGTCTCGTCCGCGGGCGTATCGTCCTCGTCGCTCTCGGGGTCCCCGATGTCGAGCGCATCGAGGGCCGGCATGAGTTCGCGGACCTCGCGACCGTGTCGCTGCTGCTCGAGGTCCGGCGAGCGTCCGCTCGAGCCGCTCGCGGCGACGACGCAGAGGACAGGTGGATGGCCTCCGGCGACGAAGCCAGACGACGCTGGAGCACGGTGAGCGCGAAGCCGACGATGAGGCCGCGCCGCTTCTCGCCCTCGGCCTTGAGTCGCTCGGCGCGGTTCATCTCCTCGCGGACGTACGTCGTGACCTGCTCGTACAGGGCGGCCTCGGGGTCCGACAGGTCGTATCGCACGACGTAGGCGAAGCGTGGAGGGAACAAGCGGCCGTACCGTCGAACTTGACCAGCTGCTCCTTCATCGATCCGGCGCATCAGGTCCGAGGCATCCGGAGCAGGTGGCAATGTCTCCGCCGCCTTGCGCTTGTGCCCAGCGAAACGGTCGGGGTCGAGCAGGCCCATGAACAGCTCGAAGTCCTCCTCCTTGCCGTTGTGCGGCGTCGCGGTGAGGAGCAGGAAGTGTTGCGTGCATGGGGGATGGCGACGCGTCCGAGCCATGCGGCGGCGCTTCGTCTTCTTGACCTCGTCGCCGGAGCAGCGGTCGCCGAGAGCTTGTGGGCCTCGTCGAAGACGACGAGGTCCCAGTCGGGTGGCGTTGTCGAGGCGCGGCTGGAGGTCCTCGTCTCGGGCGAGCTTGTCGAGCCGGGCGATCAGGAGGTCGGTGTCGGCGAACGGGTTGCCCGACAGCGCCGCCTCGATGCGGTCGCGGGTCAGGAGGGCGAAGTCGAGGTGGAACTTCTCGGCGAGCTCCGCCTGCCACTGCTCGACGAGGCTGCCGGGCGCGACGATGAGGCAGCGACGCAGGTCGCCGCGGACGATGAGCTCGCGGATGAAGAGCCCGGTCATGATCGTCTTGCCGGCGCCGGGGTCGTCGGCGAGCAGGAAGCTCAGCGGCTGGCGCGTGAGCATCTCCTCGTAGACGGCGGTGATCTGGTGCGGCAGCGGTTCGACGAGGCTGGTGCTCACCGCGACGTACGGGTCGAAGAGGTAGGCGAGGTTGATGCGCTTCGCTTCGCGAGGCGAGCTTGAAGTCCTCGCCATCGCCGTCGAAGGCCCACGGCTTGCCCTCCTCGACGATCTCGAGGTCGGGCTCGTGGTCGCGGAACAGGAGACGGTCACCGAGCTCCCCGCCCGACGTGCGGTAGGTGAGCGTCAGGATGTCGCGACCATGCCAGCTCGCGTCGACGACCGTGACGGCCTGGTCGGCCACGACACCACGGACGAGGGCGCCCTT
Organism: uncultured Chloroflexia bacterium; assembly: GCA_963764785.1. Taxonomy (GTDB): domain Bacteria; phylum Chloroflexota; class Limnocylindria; order Limnocylindrales; family CSP1-4; genus JAFMJV01. The sequence goes on from CAVXTU010000002.1 coordinate 304,316, forward strand.
GGTCAGCTCCTCCAATGTCGCGATCCCTGCCACCTCCCCTCGTTCCGGACTCCGAGTCATTCTGGCAGCAGACCACGGTCGCGGAGGCTCCAGGCCGTCGAGTGAACGTGCGCTCCGCGCCGTGACGTCGGCCGTGCGTGCTCCCCGCAATCGCACGATAACCAGCAATCAGCGATGACGCCGAATAGCGTCAGACCGCGGACCTCGAGGCGACATAAATCCCAAGCCATCGGACGGCGCCATCACACTCCCTCCTATCGTGATGGCAGGACGGGCCGCGTCTGTCGTCACGCCCTCATCGTGATCAGCCTGACAGGAAGACCAGACTCTTCGTTATTGCCGCGAACGGGTCTGGGCTGGGTGTACCCTGCCGACATGAAGAACCGACCAGGCGTTCTATAGCCTGATGCCGGAGCCATGGACGAAACGACCCGACGAAAGCGCCAAAGCGTTCGCCGCGTTCCAGGCCTACCGTGACCAACCGCCGATGGAGCGGAGCCTGCGGCGCGTGGCCGATGCGCTGGCACGAAGCCATCAGCTGATCGCGGGGTGGAGCTCGAAGCACGCATGGGTCTCACGGGTCACGGCCTGGGACCGGGAACAGGACCGGCTGCTGCAGCAGGCCGTCGCAGAGGCACGCAGGGCATTCGCCGAAGAGCTCGCCGCGACCGGGGCGATGATGCGGATGAAGGGCATCTCGAGGATCAGCTCGTTCGTGGACCGCGTGGACCAGGATGGCTACGAGCAGGCGCTCCGGCCCGGTCAGGAGTACATCGATAGCCTCTCGGTGGCCGACGCCACGCGGCTCATCGAGACCGGAGCCAGGCTGGAAGCACTCGGGCTCGGCCTGCCGAAGGAGCAAATCGAAGGCCAGCAAGCCCCGACGAACGTGACCGTCATCCAGAACCCGGTCCTGCAGCAGCTCGCGCTCGACCCGTCGCGGACGGCTTCGGTGGTCGAGGCGATGGGCCAGGTCGTGAAGGCACTCGGGGCCGAAGCGGACACCGATGACCGACACCTTTCCGACTGACCTGACGACCGAGCAGACCGTCGCGCTGTTCGAGCTGTTGGACCTCGAGAGCTGGGCGCTCGACGTGGCCAAGATCCGGTTGCCCAAGACCGGCGCGCTCGACCTCAAGGGCCACCCCTACCTGCGGGCCATCTATGGCGACATGAGCCCGGAGATCGTGCTGATGAAGGGCGCCCAACTGGGGATGAGCACCGCCGCGATGGTGCGGGCCTTCTGGATGCTGACGACGTTCCCCTCGACCGTCATCTACACGATGCCCACGACCGGTTTCGTGTCACAGCACACCGCTGCCCGGATCAACCCCATCATCACGCAGAGCGCGTACCTGCAGGATCGCATCGTGAACGTGGACTCGGTCGCGCAGAAGCAGTTCGTGGTCGCGCCTGGAGCGGGGAGCACGCTGAACCGCGACCTGCCGCGCTCCACCATCCATTTCCGTGGGGCCACGACGGACAAGGATGCCGTGTCGGTCGACGCGGACATGCTCATCCATGACGAGGAGGACATCTCCGACCCGAGCGTCATCGAGCAGTTCGAGTCCCGACTGGACGCGAGCAACTTCCGCTGGAAGTTCCGCCTGAGCACGCCTCGCCTGCCCGGCACCGGCATCGACCGGGTCTTCCAGGCGACCGACCGCCGTCGCTGGCTCATCCGTTGCTCCGGCTGCAATGCCGACTTCGAGATGGCCTTTCCCGGTGGGCCATGGGACTACGGCAACATCGAGCCCGACCCTTCCGACTGGGGACCGATCCAGTGGGACCGCTGGGAGCAGGACGGCATGGTGGCGCGCTACGTCTGCCATCGCTGTGGCAAGACCCTGACGCACGAAGACCGTATGAACGGCCGCTGGGTCGCGGAGTATCCCGGTCGCTCCGCTCACGGCTACGCGGTGAGCCAGATGGCCGCTCCCTGGATCTCGGCAGAACGGGTCCTGTATCGGCGCATGAAGGCGACATGGGAGGCGCACTTCTGGAACCTCGTCATGGGCATCCCCTGGCAGTCGGAGTCGATGGGCATGTCTCGGGTCCAGCTCATCGGCGGCTCCGACGATGCCGGACTCACCGATCCCTCACGTCGCCGGCTCGAGGCGCCTCAGCCAGGCCGCCACTACCACATGGGCGTGGACCCTGGGCAAGTCCACGACTGGGTGATCGATGAGTCGATCGAGGGGACCTGGCGCACGGTCGCGTTCGGGACCGCAAGCGACTGGGACGAGCTCGACCACCTGACGAAGCTGTGGATGCCGACGCGCATCGTGGTCGATGGTGCGTTCGATCCGACAGCGTGCCGCGACTACGCGGAAAGGTGGAACAGCAAGCGGTATGCCCGTGTCTGGCTGTGCTTCTACTCGCGCAGCTCCCGCAACCCGGTGAGTTGGGATCGCGACCGTGCGAGCGTCACCGTGGACCGGACCGATCACCTCAGCCGCTATGCCGATGCACGAGCGGCGTCGCCGGGCTCGTTGCCGAGGTGGGACGAGAGTCCCGTCTACGAGCGATGGGTGACCCATCACGTCAACAGCAAGAAGGTGCCGGTCTGGGTGAAGGGCCTCGAGTCCCAGCGAGTGCTCGATCACTACCAGTGGGTCGAGATCGGCGCCGATCATCAGTTCCACGCTTCGGCGTATGCGATGCTCGCTCGGGAGGTCCCCAGCCCACCACCTGCGCCACCTCTCCGGATCTTGAGCTGCAAACGTGCCACCGGGATGGCGAGACAGCCGAGGGCTGCTGGCGGTGCCAGACGACGGCGGGCGGGCGCGATCGGTTGAGCGAAACCTGAACGACAGCTGGACGCTCGGCAGGCTCCGCAGCGAATGGTCGCCCCATCCCTCATGCTGACTACGACCCGGCGCGGCAAGGCCCGCGAAACGAGGGCAGAGGACTCTCCGCGAGCCTGGTTGACGCGACGAGGGTAGGCGCGATTACCACCGCGTCCTTCGTGGCTCGGTAACGCTCAAGCGTCGTCGTGGAGCCATCGTGGGGGAGCGGCAGGACCGGGACCCAAGTGCTGGCGATCCGAAAGCAGCAGGTCCTCGGTTCAGATACGCGTGTCGGCTCCACTCCCCTAGCGTGAAACGGATGTTCAGGGCTACCCGCCGACCTATGGCGCATGGGTCGCTGTGCGGGCCGCTCGCCTACGTCGGGCGGGGCGGCTTGCCCCAGTCGGCGTCAAGGACCCGGCGGAGCTGGTCTACGTCTCCATCACCGATCCGGCTCCGGAGCTCCGCCTCCAGGCGGTCGAGCACCTCCGTCGACACCTTGATGCTCCTTCTCCCGAGCGTGGTAGGGCGAACGAGCTTCGAGCGGCCGCTATCGGGGTCCGGGAGGACCTCCACCAGACCCTGGGCTTCGAGACCGCGAACGAGCTCGTTGACCGACTGGCGGCTGACACCGAGACGTCGTGCCAGGTCCGACTGACGTGCACCTGCGATCGGGAGGTCGGCGAAGAGCAGGGACTGGGCCGACGTCAGGCTGACGTCCAGTCGAGCATCGAGGGCCGCCAGGAGTGCCTCATCGAACCAGCGGGAGCGCTCGAGGAGAAGCCGGGCCAGGTTCGTCTCCTGCGACATGACCGCATCGTAGCACCGATATCGTCAGGATACTTGACATTACTCATTACTGTCAGGTATCCTGACAGTCTAGCCAGTCACAGGAGATGACATGGCGACGATGAAGGAGGAGGTCCATGTCGAGCGCGGCGAGGCTGGCGGCGAACAGGGCGAACGCCCAGCGCAGCACCGGGCCACGTTCGGTCGAAGGCAAGGCCAGGTCCTCGATGAACGCCGTCAAGCACGGCCTGCTTGTCGCGACAGCCCTTGCTGGCCGACGAAGACCCTGCCGAGTACGAAGAACTGCGCGACCGACTGTTCGAGGCCCTCGCCCCTGACGGTGCCGTCGAGGAGCTGCTCGTGGACGATGCCGTGAGCCTCGTGTGGCGACTCAGAAGAGCGCCGGAAGGTCGAGGTCGGCTCTGTTCACCATCGGCGCCACAGGACCGCTCCTGGAGGCGCTGAGGCGCTCCGGTGAGGCCGACGCGGCGGTGGGCATGGCGTTCGCGACGCAGGCGTCGAGCTTCAACGTCCTGAGCCGATACGAGGCTTCGCTGGTCAACCGGCTGCGCCGCACGTTGCTCGACCTGGAGCGGCGCCAAGCCGAGCGCATGACCACCGACACCAAGCTCGTCGTCATCGACGGAGAGGGGTAGGGCAATGGGTTCGTTTGGTGATCGCGGCGCATCCACGACGGCTCTTCGACCCCACGATGAGGAAGTCGAACCCAAGGTCGGGGATACGTCCGGTAATCGAAGCGTATCGGACACGAGTCCCGCATCGGTGACCGTGGCCGATGTGTCCGATAACCCGCTCTCGCGACGGTCACCGACCAGACCCGCGACTACGTGGCCAGGTCGAAGGCGAAGGCCACCGTCCGCGCCTACCGCTCGGACCTCCGGCACTTCGAGGCGTGGTGCCACGAGCATCGCCTCCAGCATCTCCCAGCGACCCCTGAGTCGGTGGCCGACTACATCTCGGACCTCGCCGGCATGGGCATGAAGCCCAGCACCATCACCCGTCGGCTGAGCGCCATCAGTCAGGCCCACCAGATGGCCGGGTACGAGTCGCCCACACAGCGACAGGTCGTGCGCATGACGATGGCGGGCATCCGTCGTACCCATGGGACCAAGCCCCGACAGGTCAAGCGCCTCCCGCAGGAGGATCTCGTGGCGATGATCGCGGCCCTACCCGATGACCTCCGTGGGCTGCGCGACCGTGCGCTCCTGCTCGTCGGCTTCGTCGGCGGCATGCGCAGATCCGAGGTCGTGGGCCTCGATGTCGATGACGTGGTCGAGGAGCCGGAGGGCTTGCGGGTCACCATCCGCCGCAGCAAGACCGACCAGGATGGGGCAGGACGACAGGTCGGCCTCGTCCGCGGGCGTCATCACATGACCGACGTGGTCACGGCGGTCAACGACTGGAAGGAGGCTGCCGGCATCGAGAGCGGTCCCCTCTTCCGGGCCGTGGATCGTGGCGGCCGTGTCGGTCAGGAGCGGCTCAGCGACAGGGCCGTCGCCCGCGCCGTCAAGGCCGCAGCAGCCCGCGTCGGGATCGACCCCGCGACCGTCAGCGGCCACAGCCTGCGCGGCGGGTTCGCGACCTCAGCCGCCAAGGCCGGAGCGCCTGAGCGGCGGATCATGCGCACGACCGGCCATCGGTCCGAGGCGATGGTCAGGCGCTACATCGACGAGGGCAACGTCTTCGAGGAGAGCGCCAGCGGCTACCTGAACCTCTTGTAGGAGTCGTCGCATCCGGGCCAAGGGCGGCACGATGCGCCACCGAGAACTACCGCCGCCCGCGTTCGACGCGGATCGAGGTCGCGGTCGAAGCCGCTGGGCGGTCTTCGGAGACGCTACAGGCGGACGAGCGCATCTTCCCGGTGACCTCCGCCGCGTACTACGCCAACCTGCGCCGCTACGCTGCCAAGGCCGGACTGGAGGGCGTCACGCCTCACGTCCTGCGCCACAGCGCCGCCAAGCTGCGCCGGGACAACGGCGCCAGCATCGAAGAGGTGGCCGCGCTCCTTGGCCATCGAGGCCTTCCACGACGACGCCATCTCGCCCTGGCGGGAGAGCGGGACACCGGATGGCAGGGCCGTCGCACGTCGCTGGGCGTCTGATGGCTGAGCGAGGTCAGAGGCTGCCGTTCCTCGTCGGGCGGTCAAGCCTGCAATCGACAGACGAATGGCCGTGCCGGAGCTGGAGAGTGCGGTCGCGCACGTCCGACGGGTGAGCCCATGAGGACGATTGGGCTCGGGTCGTGATGGGTCCGACGCCAGCCGTGTCCAGGTGGCGCGATCCAGATCCATTCCGTGCGGAATGCGTCCGGGTGCCTTCGTGGATGGCCGTCGTCGTGGGGACTGACTAGCGAGCCCACCGACCCTGGAGGGTTCTTGTGCCAAACGTTGACACGCTTGTGGGGGCGTGCAAGCCTTCTGAAAGCAGAGAAGTCGCGACGCCCGACAGGGTACGTCGCCACAGAGATGGCACCTCCGGGGAGGGGTACTCCCCTGCCGAGGAATGCCATCATGACATCCCCGAACTCGATCTCCGGGCACAGCGGAACGCGACCTGCAAGCCGCGTGACCGCGTGGCCGACACACGTCAAGATAATGTCGCATCGGTCGGTCGCTAGCCGGAAACGAGCAGCTGCGGCTCGACTCCAGGAGCGAGCAGCGTTCTTCTAGCCGAGGCGGCCGAGGCCGACAAACTCGCAGCCAAGCTGCTCGCCGCGGACGAACGGCAATGATCGCTTCGACCCAGCCGCGCATGATGCTCGGCTGGCCACCACAGGCACCTCTCTCAGCCCAAAGAAGACCGCAGGGGCGAGCGATACGCCCCCAGCGGTCTAGGGGGACGGTGATGAGGGCACCGACCCACATCGAGCAGTCTACGGAGTCATCTGCAGGAGCAACGGCCGGTCCCAAGTTCCCTGAGCCGGAGGATCGCGGGTTGGCGGCGATGTCGGCCCTCGGCGATGTCGAGTACGTCGAGGATCTCGTTCGACCTGGCCGAAATCCTGGCGGTCGCAGCCGAGGAAGGGACCGGGAAGTCGTTCGCGATGCTCGAACTCGGTCTTCGTGTTGTTGGGGTCGCTGGCGGATCGTTCGCGGGGACGTGGCCGGTCCTATGCACGGGACCGGTCCTGTACATGAGCGAGATGCACTCCGACGACGACTATACGAGGGAGGAGTTGGTTCTCAAGTCCCTGGGTCGTGTCCGGGCCGAGCTGGTCGAAGGCTACTACCGGCTGTCCTTGATGACTGCGGCCGGTGGCACACCGCCCCTCATGGACAAGGAGTGGCG
>CAVXTU010000003.1:0-95969 GCA_963764785.1 uncultured Chloroflexia bacterium
CGGTACGGCCGGTTCACGTCGGTTGTCGACGCACCTCCGCCGGGGCTCGACAGAGCGAACTTCGAGCTCATCGACCTCGATGGGAAGGGCCTGCCGGGCGTACTCGGCGTGGAAAACGGGGCTCCCCGCTACTGGCCCAACCATGGCGGTCTACGGTGGGGTCCGCCCCGCGCCCTGCGGCAGTTCCCGAGCGCGGTATCACTAGGCGAGGACCGAATCCGCCTGGCCGACATGGACGGGAACGGCGGTGCAGACGTCCTCGTTGGAGCCGGAAGATTGGCGGGATACTTTCCGAACTCCGGACGCGGCGAATGGGAGGACTTCGTCCACTATCGGACCAACCCAAGCTTCGACTTCGACGGCGCCGACGTGCAGCTCGTCGATGTCGATGGAGACGGCCGCGTCGACGCCGTCCGCGCCGGGCGAACGGGACTCCAGGTCTACAAGAACCTTGGCAGCGGCGGCTGGCGCGAGCCGCATCTCGTTCCGCGTCCCGATCCGTCGGTCGACCCACCCGATTTGTCCGTCCGCGATCCGCGCGTCCGCCTCGCCGACCTCAACGGCGACGGCCTGCTCGACGTGGTGCAGATCTTCCTCCGGCCGGATCGAGTATTGGCCGGCGCGAGGTCGGGGACGGTTTGCTCGAGGCCGGGTGATGCGTGGCTCGCCACAGTTCACCTATCCGTTCGATCCGGCCCGCGTCTTCCTGACCGACGTCAACGGGGACGGGCTGGAGGACCTCGTATACGCGGGGTATGACGAGGTGACCTACTGGATCAACCAATCCGGCATGAGCTTCGCACCGCCGCAGGTGGTCCGGTTCACGCCACCGTCGCCGCGGCCCGACACGATGCGGGTGGCCGACATGACCGGAAACGGTCAGGCCGGCTTGCTTTGGACATCTCCATCCACCGACTACCGCTATCTGGATTTCGCGGGAGGGGCGAAGGCCGGTTTGCTTCGGAGGATCGACAACAACCTGGGCAGAGTGACCACGGTCAAGTACACGACCTCGACCGAGCAGGCGCAGGCCGATCGGACGTCAGGACGGCCCTGGAGGTCGTTCCTGCCATTCCCCGTTCAGGTGGTGGAAGCCGTCGAAGTCCACGATACCCATGGCGGTATGCACAGCCGGACCCAGTATCGCTACCACGACGGCACGTGGGACGGCGACAGGCGCGAATTCGACGGCTTCGCCACGGCCGACGTGATCGAGACCGGCGACGAGACGATGCCCACTGCCCTCACGACCTACGCGTTCCACACCGCGGCGACGGTTCACCCGCTTAATCCTGACCCGGAGCTGCAACGGACGCTTAAGCGCAAGCTCCATCGCATCGAGGTGTTCGGCCTGGACGGTTCGGCCGTCGAGGACGTCCCGTTTCGGGTCGAGAAAAGCGATTGGCATGTTCGGATCGAAGAAGTCCTGCCGGGCGGAAAGCGGGTCGTCTTCCCGCACGTCCACCAGACGACGACGACGACCTCCGAGCGCGGTCCCGACGCCCGCGTAGAGCGGCGGACGTACGAGTTCGATCTGGCTGGCAACGTGGTGTCGGAGCGGCGGAGGGCACCGGCGACGGCACCACGCTACTCGTGACTACCTCGGTCGACTACGCGATGAACGTCGCCGGCTGGCTAGTCGACCGACCCGCCCGGATCGTCCAGCGCGGTGTGTCCGGTGAGAACGTGAGCGAGACGCGCCACTACTACGACGGGCTTGCCTTCGAGGGCCTGCCACTCGGCAGCGTTACGACTGGCCTGCTCAGCCGGACTGAGCGCGTGGCGATCCGGTCCGCCGACGTGCCCGCGGTCTTCGGTGCCGATGCCCCGGATCTGGCGAGCCTCGGGTACGTTCCGGGGCACGACGCCGATGGCGCCCCGACGTTCAACGTCCAGCAGGAGCGCCGCGAGACCGACGGGAACGGCAATGTCGTCGCTACCGGGATGCGCTCGGCAACGAGACCCGCTACCAGTTCGATGCGTTCGGCCTGTATACGGTCGGGCTCACTGATGCGAAGGGGTTCCATTCCTCGGTGGAGCACGACTACCGCGTCGCCAAGCCGAGGCACATGGTCAACCTCAACGGCGGGGTCACCGAGGCGCGCTACGACCCGCTGGGTCGGATCCGCCTCGTCGCCCTGCCCGGCGACAGCATGGCCGTGCCTTCTAGTCGGTATGTGTACGACACCACGACCGTCCCGCCGATGCGTCGCACCGAGTACCGGGTCACCGAGGGCCAGCCGAAGACGGTCCGGGTCGCGGAATATCTGGACGGCGCCGGCAACGTCGTCCAGCGCCGGACCCAGCACGACGACGATACCTATGCCGTCAGCGGTCGGATCGTCACCAACAGGCGTGGCAAGACCTCGGCCAAGTTCGAGCCGTTCTTCGCACAGGGCAGCGGCTTCCAGCCATACGTCGTCGACGCCGGAGCGGCGCACCGAACGATCCAGTACGACGCGCTTGGTCGGCCGGTCGAAAGCATCAATCCGGATGGTGGGACGTCGCGCGCGGAGTACGGGGCATTCCCGGCCGCATTCTTCGACCCGAGCGACACGGACCCGGCGACGCCCGCGTCGTTCGCAACGCCGCGGATCGAGCGGTACGACGCATGGCTGCGCCTCGTCACGGTCGAGGAGCGGTTGGCCACGCAGTCCACCACGACCACATACGCGCTGGACCCGCTCGGTCGGCTCGAATTGGTCGTCGACGCACGAGGCTCGATGCTCACCCACCTGGTCCACGACCTGCTCGGGCGAAACGTGCGGATCGACCACAACGACGCCGGCCGGCGTCTGCGCTGCTTCGACGCGGTCGGCAACGAGGCCGTGACCGTGGACGCTTCCGGCGCAACGATCGAACGCGCGTACGACCCGTTGAACCGGCCGACCACGGTGCGCTATGGCGGGGCCAACCAGGAGCGCTATGAATACGACGTCGGCCCGGGCGCCAACCCGGTCGGCCATCTCGTCCACGCCGTCGACCCGTCCGGGGAGACACGCTTCGAATACGACCAGCGCGGCAATCCGACCCTTCGCACCAAGGCATTCGCCGGCCAGCCCGGGTCTCTGACAGTCGGATACAGCTATGACCGTCTCGGACGGATTACCGGAGTCACCTACCCCGATGCCGTCCGCGTGGACTTCGACTACGGCGATGGGCTGCTCCTCCGAGCCATCCTCGGCTATGTCGACGAGATCGGCTACACGGCGGCAGGGATCCGGGAGTCGCTCCTATATGCCAACGGGGTGCGGACCACATACGGTTATGACCCCGCAACGCTTCATCTCGACCGGATCACAGTCAACCGTCCGGCTACGGGTGGGGTCCTGCTCGACAGTGCCTACACGAGCGCTCCGTCGGGCAACATCGCCTCGATCGCCGACCTTCGGACCGGATCCCCTGCAGTCGGTCGGAGCCAGCTGTTCGGGTACGACGCCCTCAACCAGCTGACGCATGCGGAAGGGAACGATGTCTCCGGCCCATATCAGCACGACTACGCCTACGACTCGATGGCGAACGTGGTGCGCAACCCGGCGTTCGGCGCGTCGACCTTGGCTTACGAGGGCACCACCGACCGGCCGCTCGGCTTCGACAACGGCGGGGTGGTGACGCCTGCGTTCACTCACGATCCAAACGGCAACATGACCCGGCTCCCGGGTCGGACCCTGGCGTACGACGCCAAGCAACAGCTAGTCGGCGTGCATGTCGCAGGCGGCCAGGACGTCCGCTTCTTGTATGACCATCGAGGCGCGCTCGCACTGCGGACCTCAACTGGCCCACTGGGCCAGAGCATCTCGCTGCTGTTCGACACGATCTACGAGGTCAACGACGGCGTACCGGTACGGTGGGTCTACGCGGGGGAGTTCCCAATCGCGCGCGAGATCGCCGGTGCCAAGGTCTTTCTGCACAACGACCATCTCGGCAGCGCTGTCGTCTACACCGACGAGGCCGGCGATCGACTGACGGAGGCAGCCTACTATCCGTTCGGCGGCCTGGCGGTCGCACCCTCGGTCAGACAGCTGGCCCGATTTACCGCGAAGCGGCTTGACGACGCGATCGGGCTGTACTACTTCAACGCCCGCTGGTACAACCCCGAGCTCGGCCGGTTCGTGTCGCCCGACCCACTGTACCTGTTCCACCCCGAGCAGGGCATCCAGGAGCCCCGCCGGCTGAACCCTTATGCCTACGCCGGCAATAACCCCATCCGGTTCGTCGACCCGACCGGCCTTGGCTTCTGGGACGTTCTCGGTGCGATCGTCGTCGTGATCGCGGTCGTCGTGGCCGTCGTGGCGATCACCGTGCTGACCGCGGGCGTCGGGACCGCAATCGGCTTCGGCACGCTGGCACTCTATGCGGGCGCGGCCGGCCTCGCCGGTGCCGCGGTGGGCGCCGTCGTCGGCGGGATCGTCTACGGCAGCTGGGAGGGAGCCCTGCGTGGCGCCCTGATCGGCTTCACGGCCGGCGCGAACGCCATGCTCGGCGGCATGATCTTCGCCCCGCTCGTAGGCGTCGCCCTGGGGGCCATCACATTTGCCTCGATCATCCCTCCGATCGCGCAAAGCGACGTGTACCAAGGCATCCTCGGCTGGACGAGCTACATCATGCCGATGAGTTGGCCCGGCCACGCCATCGGCCTGGTTATGTTCGCGCTCAACGTCCTTGCTTACGCGTTCACTGCGGGCCAGGTCGATGCGCTCAAGATCGAGGACATGAAGGTGGACTGGAAGACCGGCACAATCGCCACACTTGGTGGCTGGGTGGGGGGCTTGGCGCCAGGCGGCTTGCCTGCCCACACGGTTGGTGGCTTTGCGTTCTTCGACTACGATCCATCGAAGGGCCGGACGAGCATCCCGGACGGCCTCCTCGATCACGAGGCCGGGCACATGCTCAACAACGCAGCGTTCGGTTGGTTCCAGGTCTTCAACGTGTTCGGTGGCGGGCACGACGACAAGTACTTCGAGAAGCTCGCCGAGAGCAACGCTCCGAGCTCCCGAGGCTATGCCCGCAGCGATCAGTGGGGCTGACCGACTGAGATCGGGGCGCTCGGCAAGCTGCAGGCTGGCGACAGCGATCCGACGAACTGATCGATGACCGCCCCGATGACGCACTTTGCCGACCAACGGCTGAGCGCGGCCGAGCGCGAGTAACTCACCTGGCGAGCGTCCGCTTCCAAGCTGAATGCCAGGTCATGGCGGGTCGTGCAAGGGTAGAGCTGGGCCATCGCGGTTGGAATGGTGCGGCCTCAACTTCGTGTTTCTTGTCGTCCTCGCTCGGCCAACCTGCGCCTACGACACGGAGAGGTATTGAGCGTCGAAGGGGAACAGATGGAGCTCGAAGCGCAATACGCGTTGCTATGGTCAGAGTGGCTGGCATTGAGCCCCCTTGCGGTTTCGGACCTGCAGCAGTTTGATGAACTCGAGCGCGAAGTCGCCGACCTCGTCGAGAAGGGCGAGTGGGAGTCCGGCCCAGCCGACCTCCTCTCGGTGCTTGGTCGTCACGGCGACGAGCTCTTCCACTCGTCGCTCATCGCCTGGCTGGTGCGGCCCGCGGCTCGCCACCGCCTCGGCCGGCAATTCGTCGTGCGCCTGTTCGACCGGCTGTGGCCCGGAGAGGCGCTGGCCGCGACGAGCCCCGTGACAGCCGACACGGAGGTCACCAACTCAGGCCCCGGCGATGACGGTCAGACTCAGCTGGCATCGCGCGCGGACGTGGTCATCAGGGCGGACAACCTCGTCGTCGTGACAACCACATCACAGCGGATGCGTGACATGACGAATGCCGAGGCACAACCCAGGGTCAAGTTGTTGGCGAACCCGTATCGGCTGCGCATTCCACGGAAACCGATCAGCCAGTCCCTGGTTTTCGATCACCCCGTCGGAGGCCGCTCGGGCGGCCGACTTGAGGGCTCAGGTCTGATATACCTCCTTGTACGGGAGAGAACCTCCTTGGACAAGGGTCGATGATGGCACCGACCCCACGGGGAGACCGGTGACAGGCTATGCGGCAGGTGACCGTTCGGGCTAGATGCCGGCCCCGCCGTCTGGCCATGAACGGTGATCGGGATCCTGCGGCAGGGACATGACCGGTGATCGGACCTATCAGCTGACGTCGACCAGGACGGACAGGGACCCCTGGTGGTCGGAAGGAGGTCTCGGGTGATCACGATCGGGATCGACATCGGGGGCAAGCAGCATGTGGTGGCCCGCTGCCGCGAAGGACAAGACAAGGCCGAACGGCAGGTCCTGCGCATGCGCCAGGATCGTGCCGGTTTCGATGCGCTCGATGCCTGGCTGGCCCGACAGGATGGGCCGGTGGGCCTGGTGACGATGGAGTCCTCGGGCCACTACTGGATGCCGCTGGCCTCGCATCTCACGCGTCGGGGCCTCCCAGTCGCGATGGTCAACCCGCTACAGGCGAAGTACTTTGCCAAGAGCCGGCTGTCACGGACCAAGTCCGACCCAGCCGATGCGAGGAGCCTCGCCCTGATGGCCATACGTGAACGACCCGCCGCCCGCGTCCCGCTGGCCGGCGTGGAGCTGCGCCAGGCGGCGAGGTTCGCGATGACCCTCGTGACCGAACAGGCGCGAGTGTGCCAGCGGCTCATCCGTTTGGTGGAGCTGGGCTTCCCCGAGCTGGGCGAGCTCTTCGATGACCCGGCCTGTCGCACCGCGCGCGAGGTCCTGCGGATCGCCCCCACCGCGGCGGCAGCGAGGAAGCGACGGACGAACACCCTCGCCGACGCCAACGCCGGAAGGGGCCACCGACGCCTCGGCGAGGCGAAGGCCGAGCGACTCAAGGCTGCAGCGGCCACCAGCATCGCGGTGCCCGAACTCGACGCCGAGGTCGCCTTCGAGATCGACCTCCTGCTCGACCAGTACGACCTGCTCGAACGACAGATCACCGAGGCCGACGCCCACGTCGCCGTCCTGCTCGACTCCGAGCTGGCCCGGCGCCTGCAGACCATCCCGGGGGTCGGGCCCGCCATCACCGCGACGCTCATCGCCGAGATCGGGGACATCCGGCGCTTCGATGACGTCGACCAGCTGCTCGCCTATGCTGGGGTCCACCCTGCCGAGCGCAGCTCGGGCCGGAAGGGCGCGAACCCCGAGACGTCCTGGCACATGTCCAAGGCCGGCAACGCCCACCTTCGGGCGGCCGCCTATCGGCTGGCGGTCGTGGGCGTCACCCACAACCCCATCATCCGGGCCCACTACGAACGCAAGCGGGCCGCCGGCAAGAGCAAGATGAACGCCCTGGGCCATTGCATGGGCAAGGCCCTATCCCTGGTCTGGGGCGTATGGCGCAACGGCACCGATTTCGACCCCGAATGGAGGAATGGGGCTTGACAAGACCCTATGGAATCTCAGCCCCTGACGCTCACCTCCTTCCTGTGGTCTGCGGACAGTCTGGCACGCTGGCTATAGCCGGTGACGGTGTTCATCGGCGCTGGCGCTTCGGTGTCGATGTGCCCTCGTCGTTCGATCCGCGCTCGGCCTCGCCATCGGCTGTGGTCGTCCCGTCAGCTCGTCGCATCGAGGCACCGCTGAGATCGAGCCGGTAGGCACCATGGACGAGCCGGTCGAGGATGGCGTCGGCGACCGTGGGTTCACCGAGGGCCTCGTGCCAGTGACCCACCGGCAGCTGGCTGGTGACGATGGTGGAGCGCAGCCCGGCGCGGTCCTCGATGACCTCGAGCAGGTCGGCGGCTCGCGGAGCCGGGATCGGCTGGAGGCCGAGGTCGTCGAGCACGAGCACCCCGACCTTGGCCCAGGCGGTTGTGAGCCGCGGCAGGCGGCCATCCGCCCGAGCGAGCACCAGCTCGTCGAGCAGATGCGGCAACCGCAGGTAGAGGGCGGTGTGGCCATGGCGGATGGCGGCCTGAGCGAGGGCGCAGGCGAGGAACGTCTTGCCCACCCCCTTCGGCCCGGTCACGAGCACGTTGCGATGGGCCTCGACCCAGTGGCTCTCCGCGAGTGACAGGGCGGAATCAACCGGTCGTCGCAACACCTCATGGATGGAGGTGGTTCACGATGGGTGTCCGGGAGCGACGACAGGCGATCCAGGGGATGCGGGGGTGGATGTGGTCACCCGGTCGGCCGTCGACAGCGCGGCGCGGAGATCGGATCCGGTTCTGGCAAGCGATCGCTCGTGGTGTGTCGAGCGAGGACGCGGCCGGCGAGGTCGGGCTGTCACCAGCGGTCGGAGCGAGATGGTTCCGCCAGGCTGGCGGGATGCCACCCATCCACCTGGTCCCGCTGTCGGAGCGCTATCTGTCGTTCGCCGAGCGCGAAGAGCTGGCGATCCTGCACGCACAGCGGCTCGGGGTCCGCGAGATCGCGCGTCACTTGTGCCGTTCACCCTCGACCATCTCACGGGAACTGCGTCGCAACGCGTCGACCCGAAGCCACGCGGTGACGTATCGGGCGACGACCGCCCAGTGGCATGCCGAACGACGCTCCAGCCGCCCCAAGATCGCCAAGCTCGCGGCCAACGACCGGCTCCGCGCGTACGTGCCGGACCGCCTCGCCGGCATGATCGCGCGCACTGACGGCGAGCCGGTGCCGGGCCCCTGCGTGACGTGGTCCGGCCGGCGCCATGGGCCACGAGCTGACCGGCGCTGGGCGAGATCATGGAGCCCCGAGCAGATCTCGAACCGCCTACGGATCGACTTCCCCGATGATGCCTCCATGCGCATCTCCCACGAGGCCATCTACGGGGCCCTCTACGTGCAGGGGCGCGGTGCCCTCCGCCGCGAGCTCGTCGCGTGTCTGCGGACGGGGCGAGCGTTGCGCGTGCCGCGGGCCCGTACCCGTGGCCGCGGCAAGAGCTTCGTGGACCCGACGCTCCTGATCAGCCAGCGACCGGCCGAGGCCGACGACCGGGCCGTGCCCGGACACTGGGAGGGCGACCTCATCATCGGGCTCCACAGCTCCGCCATCGGCACCCTCGTGGAACGCACCTCGCGGTTCACGCTGCTGCTGCACCTGCCGCGAATGGAGGGCCACGGAGAAGGAGGGCGACCCAAGCACGGATCTCCGCTCGCCGGCCACGGCGCCGAGGCGGTGCGTGACGCGATCGCCGCCTCGATCACCACCCTGCCCGAACAGCTCCGCCGCTCCTTGACCTGGGACCAGGGCGCCGAGCTGGCCCAGCATGCCCGACTGCGGATCGACACCGGGGTCGACATCTACTTCTGCGACCCGCATTCCCCATGGCAGCGCGGTACCAACGAGAACACCAATGGACTCCTCCGGCAGTACTTCCCGAAGGGCACCGATCTGAGCCGGCACTCTCGCGGGGACCTCGATGCGGTCGCGGCCGCGCTGAACAGCCGGCCACGGAAGACCCTTGGCTGGAAGACACCAGCGGAGGTCCTCGACGACCACCTACACTCGCTCAAGCAAGACAGCAGTGTTGCGACGACCCCTTGAGCCCAAGTAGGCCACGGCGGTCATGTGCCGACAATGCCATGTATTAAAGTCTTTGACCAGACATCGTACGCGTGGCGATGCTCCATCCCACGCACGACACGAGGCCTGCAGGAACGGCCTGCCATCCAGCACTTGACGGAACCGCCGTGTACGCGCACGCTCGTTATCCCGGACGTGGCGCCAGCGGATGTCCCGTCCCGTGGGCTCCCGCCGGGCGGCCCCGACCGCCGACCTCCTCACGCAGTGGCCGCACATCGCTTCGCCACGCTCGGAGGCCAAATGACGATCCTTGCCCACCCCATCGCTCCCTCGACGCGCACATCCGACACCATGCGTGCCACCGTGTTCCACGGCCCTGGTGACATCCGCCTCGAGGATGTCCCACGGCCCCATGCCGGCGCCGGCGAGGCGGTCATCCGCATCACCACGACGACGATCTGCGGAACCGACGTCCACATCGTCAAGGGCGAGTACCCGGTCCGCCCGGGCCTCGTCATCGGCCACGAGCCGGTCGGGGTCGTCGAGGAACTCGGCGCGGGCGTCACCGGCTATACCGTCGGCGATCGTGTGATCGTCGGTGCGATCACCCCCTGTGGTCAGTGCCGTGCCTGCCTGTCGGGCGACCTTAGCCAGTGCGGCCATGGCGGCGGCTACGAGGCCCTCGGTGGCTGGCGCTTCGGCAACACGATCGACGGTGCCCTGGCCGAGTACCTCCTCGTGCCCGCCGCGCAAGCGAATCTCACGCCCATCCCCGATGGCGTCTCCGACGAGCAGGTCGTGTTACTCACCGACATCGCCTCGACCGGCTTTTCCGGCGCCGAGTCTGGAGAGGTGCGGATCGGCGACGCGGTCGTGGTGTTCGCGCTCGGACCGATCGGTCTGTGTGCGGTCGCGGGTGCCAGGCTCATGGGCGCATCGCTCATCATCGGCGTCGACAGTGACCCGGTACGTCTCGAGATGGCCAAGCGGATGGGTGCCGATGTCGCACTCGACTTCACCGGGGTGGATGTCCTCGCCGAGGTGAAGCGCCTGACCGGTGGCGGCGCCGACGTGAGCATCGAAGCGCTCGGGACCCAGGAGACCTTCGAGAATGCACTGCGTTGCCTGCGCCCCGGTGGCACGCTCTCGAGCCTCGGGGTCTACTCCGGCAAGCTCGAGATGCCCTACGACGCGTTCGCGGCAGGCCTCGGCGGTCACCGCATCGTGACCACCCTGTGCCCCGGCGGCAAGGAGCGTCTGCGCAGGCTTATCGCGACCGTCGAAGCCGGTCGTTTCGACCCACTCCCGCTCATCACCCATCGCTTCGCTCTCGAAGACATCGTCGAAGCCTATGACCTCTTCAGCCACCGCCGCGACGGGGTGCTCAAGGTGGCCATCCGCGCGTAGGTGAGCGCCCTCACGTTCGCCCGCGACCAGCGTGGGCTAACGTTGGGCGGACTCGCGCCTGATGAGCCGTCGCCTGACGGCTCCGACGGCGGAGCGCGCAAGGGTGACCGATGGACCGTCGCACAGGCTCGATCCGCATCAGCGACGATCTGCACGCGCTGCTCGATGCCTCTCCCGATGCCGTCATCGCCGTGGACGCGACCGGACGGATCGTCTATGCCAACATGCGAGTCGCCGAGACCTTCGGATACCAGGGGCCGCAGCTGATCGGCCAGCCCATCGAGCAGCTGCTCCCGGAGCGACTGGCCGCCATCCACGTCGACCACCGTGACGGCTATCTCGCCGGCCCGGCGGCGCGGCCGATGGGCATCGGCCTTGATCTCGCGGGGCGCCACGCCGACGGCCACGAGTTTCCCGTCGAGATCAGCCTGGCGCCGCTGGAGACGCCTACCGGCCGGCTGGTCTTCGCTACGGTGGTGGACATCAGCGCGCGCAAGTCGCTCGAACGCCAGCTGCTCCAGGCGCAGCGGATGGAGTCGGTCGGTCGTCTCGCGGGTGGCATCGCCCACGACTTCAACAACATGCTTTTCGCCGTCCGCAGCTACGCCGACATGCTGGGCGAGGACCTGCATGCGATATCCCGGGGCACCGTCGACCCAATGGACCTGTTGCCGGCGGTGGAGGGCATCATCACGGCGGCCGACCAGGCGGCGGCACTGACTGGGCAACTGCTCGCCTTCAGCCGCCAGCAGGTGGTGCACCCCGAAGTCCAGGACGTCATGACCGCCGTGCGTCACGTCGAGCCGATGCTGCGACGCCTCATCGGTGAGCACGTCCGGCTCGTGCTGGAGCTCGACCCCGACACCGGCAAGGCCAGCCTCGACGCTTCCCAGCTCGATCAGATCCTGGTGAACCTCGTGGTCAACGCCCGTGACGCCATGCCGGATGGCGGCACCGTGACCATCGCGAGCGGCAGCACCATCTTCGACGAGCCCTACTCGGTGGAGCACTTCGAGGTGCAGCCCGGTGCCTATGCGATGATCAGCGTGAGCGACACCGGGCAGGGCATGGACCGCAACACGCGGCAGCACGTCTTCGAGCCCTTCTTCAGCACGAAGAGCGCCGGCCGCGGCACCGGCCTGGGCCTCGCCACCGTCTTCGGCATCGTGCGCCAGGCCGGCGGACACATCTGGCTCTATTCGGAGCCCGGGATGGGCACCACCTTCAAGCTCTACTTCCCCCGTGTCGCGGTGGATGCGCCGACCGAACGACTTCTGGACGAACGCCCCCAGGGCAAACGACGCGGGACCATCCTGCTGGTCGAGGATGAGCACACGGTCCGCGACGCGGCGCGGCTGGTGCTCCAGCGCGCGGGCTTCACGGTGCTCGCCCCGGATGACCCACGGGAGGCGCTGGAGCTGGTGGAGGCGCGCCATGCCCGCATCGACGCGCTCGTCACTGATGTCGTGATGCCCGGCCTATCGGGTCGCGAGCTGGCGCGCCGGGCCATGGTCGCCCGTCCGACCCTGGGGATCGTATTGCTCTCGGGCTACATGCCCGAGACCACCGACATAGCTGACCTGTTGGAGCGAGGCGCCCGCTATGCCAGCAAGCCGATCCCGCCGCGCGACCTGGTCCAGCTCGTGGAGTCGGTCATGGGGGACTCGCCGGCGCCCGAGGACGACTCGCGTCCCTGAGCCAAGTCAAGGACCTCCACCGGATCCCAGGCGATGACAGAGATCTCGTGACGTGATCACGCGCACGGCACCGGCGCTCGCTCAGCCGATGAGGGGGCCGATCCCCTTCCCGATGACCAACATGCCCAGCACGATGAGGACGACCGCCATGACGGCATCGTCGTGCACCCCGAGCCACGCCTTCCAGCCAT
Source organism: uncultured Chloroflexia bacterium (assembly GCA_963764785.1). Classification (GTDB taxonomy): domain Bacteria; phylum Chloroflexota; class Limnocylindria; order Limnocylindrales; family CSP1-4; genus JAFMJV01. Next base: position 12,709 of record CAVXTU010000003.1, read on the forward strand.
CGAGTATCCGACGGGCCGACTCGCCACCGAACGTGGAGTACGCGACCGGGAGCACGATGGTTCCTGACCCGATGAGGACGAACAGGACGACGACGACGGTCAGCGCGCCGATCCCGAGTGACGCCTCGGCGATGGCCAAAGCCGCCGCCGTCGCGAACGCGAGGTTCATCGGGTTCACCGCGGAGAGGAGGACTCCAAGACCGAACGCGCGGAATGCGGCGAACTCGTCGACCCTCGCCAGCCACCGACGTGGCGTGACCGGTTCGCCCTCCCTTCGCCGCCTGCGCCATCGCCGCGCCGCGAGCGCGAGCAGGAATAGGCCGAGCGCCAGTTTGACGACGTCCATGAGTGGAGAGGACGTGCCACGACTGACACCGAGCGAGCCGGCGACCGCGATTACGACGACCAAGGCGAAGGTCAACCCGACGACCCAGCCGAGGAGGAACGCGGGGCCGTTCTGACGTGCCCGCGAGGACGTCACCATCAGGATCACCACGATGATCGGCACCGGGCTGATGGCGACCCCGATGCCGAGCGGAAGGATGGCCCCGATCGCGTCTCCCGTCTGTTGCCTCCTCGATCCTTCAGGCGTTCGCGCCTGAGTCGCTCGTTGATGTGAGACGCTCTGATGTATCCACCCACCCCAAGGGTAGTCCCGGACGCGATCCGGCGATCATCGGCCGATCGGGACTCGCGGAAGGTACGACCAGGTCTGCGCAGCATCCTCGTGTCGGCGCTCGGACGCGCCGATGTGACCACGCGACACCACCGGGATCGGCTGGAACGTGCCTCTCCGAACGACGCTCTCTCTACTTTGGCTCGGAAGACTCCACGAGCGGACTACTCGGCAGGGCGTCGCCGCCTCCGATCGTGACGACCTGGCCCAGCGTAGTGCCCACGACGATGCGACCGTCCAGGACACTCGGCGCTGACGGGTCCCCCTTCGTGCCGAAGGTCCACAGCACTTCACCCGTGGCCAGGTCGACGGCCATCAGTCGTTGCCCTCCGACAGACGCGATGAGCTCGTCGCCTACGACTGCGCCGTTGGGGGACAGTGCACTACCGACGGACATCTGCCAGAGGGTGGCGCCCGTCGCGGGATCGAGCGCGAGCAGTTCGCCATCCTCGGAATCCCAGGACGACGGCCCGGTCGGTGACCACGTCGATAAGGAGTGTGCCACCGGATGCGATCGAGAAGGTGCCCGGCCACGCCGGCACTCCGGTGGCCGCGTCCAGCACGTGCAGGGCATGTGGTCGGGTGGCGTCGACGTCCAGACCGTCCGTGACATATGCTCGACCGCCCGTGACCGTCGGGGTCGAGGTATTGCCGGGCGCCAGCTGCGCGCTCCAGCGGGTCGTCCCATCCGCCGGGTCATAGGCGACCAGCGTGCCCATGTCGGCGTCCGTGGCACCGCCCGACCCCGCATAGAGGAGGCCATCCGCATAGGCGACTGCCCGGCTGATGGTCCCCTCGGCCATCACCTTCCAGCGCTCGGCACCCGTGGACGCGTCGAGCGCGAACAGGTCACCGCCCAGGCTCGCGCCATAGATGACGCCGTCGACTACGGCCGGCGAGGAGTGGACGGGGCCCAGCGCCTGGTAGCGCCAACGCTCGATCCCGGTCGCGATGTCGAGCGCATGCACCGTCCCCGCATCATCGCCGGCCACGACCAGGTCGCCTGCCAGTGACAGGCCGACATTGATGGGCGCACCCAGCGGAGTCTGCCAGCGCACGGACAGCGTGGGCAGGTCCAGCGCCGTCACGTAGCCCGACTGGTCCCCCACGACGACGGCGCCGTCGACGATCACGGGTGACGAGGTGCCGAGCGGGCCCTTGACCCCCGCGTGATGCTCCTCCCGCGGCTCGCCCACAGGCGCGGGACCAGGCATGACTCCGTTCCGTTCTGTCCCGCCACGATACGTACTCACGACCGCGGCCGATCGTGGCTGGGCGCCCACTAGCGCGAGCACGACGGCAAGGATTGCCAGCAGGCCCAGCGCCACGGCCACGCGCAACCACCGGCGCACCGCCGGGGACGGAGCCTCGATGAGCCGCCAGGAGCGACGCTGCGGGGTGACCGCGACGGCTGCTTCGATCATGTCACCCAGATCGCGCGGCGCGCGCACCGCTTCCGGCGGGGCCAGCGCCGAGCGGATCGGCGTCGTCGGTGAGAGGGGCCATCGGTGCACTCATCGCCGTTCGGCCTCCAGTGCCCGCTCGAGCGCCTTGCGAGCCCTTGACAGGCGCCATTTGACCGTGCCCACCGGAGAGCCCGTGATGCGTGCGACCTCCGCGAGCGGCGCACCGTCGACATAGTGGACCACTAGTAGAGCGCGTGTCGCCCCGTCCAATCGTGTGAAGGCGCGCTGGATGGCGTCGCGGTCGCCGAACGTCTCGGCCTCTGCCGGCTGTGCGGGATAGCTCACAGGCGCCGGTCGCTCGTCAACTCCGTCCTGGTCGACCGAGATCTCACGGACCCTCGTCCGGCTGACTCGCCGGACCTGGGATCGGGCAGCGTTGACGAGGATCCGGGACAGCCAGGCATCGAAACGGTCGTGCTCTCGCAGACGCGGCAGCTCGCGCCAAACGTTCACACAGGCGTCCTGCGTCGCGTCACGGGCATCCGAGTCCGAGCGAGTGATGGCGTAGGCCGTCCGGTACAGGCGGTCCAATCGCGGCCGGATGAGCGCATCGAACGCCTGGCGGTCCCCGCGCGAGGCGAGCTCGATGAGCCCCCGATCCGGTGTCTCGGACGTCTGGCCGACGCGTCCCGCCATGGTCCCTCCGACCATCCCGCGAGCCCGATCACCGGCCATCGTGGCTTTCCTCGTGACCTGACCCGCGGGACCTCGTTCCCTGGTCAGGAACGACTGTCGGGTAGAGCGTACGCCTTCAACACGGGCCACCCGGAGGCCAGGTAGAGCGTCGATCCATCCGGGGTGACCGCGACGGTTTCGCCGGAGGTCGACCACGTGCCGATCGTATTCCCCTCGGGGTCGAGCTCGACCAGCGCCACTGGGCCTTCTGGGCGATCATCGGCGTGGAGACATTGACGTAGATGTCGCCGGCCGCGTCGACGGCGAGCCCGAGCGGCCAGCCCTTCGGGCCGATCGAGAAATGCGACACCGTGGTCCCGTCAACCGGATCCACGATGGAGACGCCACCGCCCAGGTCGGTCGCTAATGGGTTGCTGTCGACAGGATTCATGTCCGATACCACGAGTCGGCCGTCGGGTGCGAGAGCGATCCAGCCGCCGCCCACGCCCGGACCTACGTCTTCGATCGATCGTTGGTAGGTACCAGCAGCGTCGAAGACCTGGATATCCTGGCGCGCGTTATCGCTCACGTAGACCATGGTGCCGTCGGTGGCGATGGAGAACGGCATGACGAACTGGCCGTCGTCCGTGCCGAAGCTGCCCCAGCTCGTGAGCAGGTTCCGATCATGGTCGAAATGCTGGATGCGGTAGTTGCCCGCATCCGTGACGTAGAACGAACCATCGGGGGCGAATGCCAGTCGAACCGAGGCTGTCGGGCGAAGGCTGGTTGTCGGTCAGCTTGAACTGACCGGGTTCGCTGCCCGGGACCCCCCACGCCTCGAGGAACGTCCCGTCCGGGGCGATGATCCAGTACTGGTCCTCGTACGATGCGGCGACCCAGATGTCACCGGTGAGCGGGTCGATGGCCGGCTGCCACACCCACGGATCCTGGGTGACCGTCCCGCCCGCTTCCCACGACTCCACTAGGGGGGTCAGGTCGGGCGTCGTGGTCGCGCTGTCATCCTGGCCGACAGCGATACCCGCGGTGCCCATCGAGGCCGAGATCGCGAGCAGGAAGGCCGAGATAGCGACGAGGGCTGGCCGAGCGTGGGCCGTCGTCTTTCGGGTGGACCAGAACGACGGAGGGAGGATCCTAGGCATGTGACGGACTCCTGTGTGTTGCGGCCTGGTGGCTGCGATACAAGATTGACGCCGTCGCGAGTACTGAGGTTGGCGGAATCTCGTGGTAGCTCATGCCGGGTCGCCGATGGCGTACAGCGTCCCCACATCGGTGCCCACCAGCATCAAGCCACCGGTCACCGCCGCGCCGTAGGGCGTGCCTCGGATCGGCACCTCCCAGAGGGCGGCGCCGCTGATGGCGTCCAAAGCGAAAGCGACCCCGTTGTTGGTCGCGCCGTACACGGCGCCGCCGCTGACCGCCGGCACGATGTCGAGCTTGCCGGGGACACTGACCTGCCACACGATCGTGCCGGTCGTCATGTCCAGGGCGGTGACGACACCCGATTTACCCATGCTGATGGCCAGGTCGCCGGCCACGGCCGGGGTGTAGCTGGGCACGCCGTCCGGGCTGTCGAAGGTCCATTCGACCGAGCCAGTGGCCAGGTCCAGCGCCCTGATATGCGGCGTCCCCACGGGCACGCTGCCATCCGCCGCGGACAAGGTAGCTGACAAGGACGTGGTCGTCGACGATGGCGGGGGTGCCGACGCGCAGGCCGTCTCCCGTATCGGTCCGCCAGAGCACGGTCCCATCGTTCGGAGCCAAGGCCACGACCTCGCCTGTCCGCGTACCCACGATGAGCATGTCATCGGTCGCCGCTGGGGACGTATCGACTTCGCCGCCCAGCGCCGTCGCCCAAGCCACGGTCCCGGTCATCGCCTCCAGCGCGGTCACGGTGCCGTCATCGGCAGCCACCGCGACCCGATCTCCCAACGGCACCGGGCTGCCGCGGACCTGATCCGTCACGACGGTGCGCCAGACCTCTTGGCCATCGTCCAGTTGGAACGCATGGACCCCGTCCGAGGCCCCGATGAGCAATCGGCCACCGAGCAACAACGGGGAGGCCAGCGCCGGGGCGCCGATCGAGACCGACCATCGCTCCCGTCCGGAAGCCACATCGATGGCGTGGAGCGTACCCTCGCTCGAGAGGAGCAGCACGTCACCGGCTGCGACGGCGACCTGGCTGATGATGGGTCCGCTTGCCTGGTAGGTCCACCGCACGGTTGTCGCCGCGCCAGTGGGGCCGGGGCCCGGCATCACACCGTCGCGAGCGGGGTCGCCGCGATAATCCAGGACATCAACGGGCGCCTGCGGCGGCGCGGTGGTGACCGGGGAGATGTCCGGCTGCGCGACGGCAGCGAGGTTCAACGGTCCCGCGACCACCAAGATCGCGAGAGTTGCTCCGCATAGAAGGAGAGAAGGCGTCCGTGGTGACATGATGGAGTTCTCCTGGCGGGGGTCCGACAGAGAGATAGACGCCGGTCCCCTGGCCATGGTTGGCATCCTTTGGGGCTGGCTGGCCCGCCACGCGCCGGTAGGCCGGGGCTTCCAGCTCGGATGCGCACATCTGGGAGCAGAGCTCGAAGATGGGGCCTGCTCGAGAGGATCACGATCGTCACGACGAGGACGGGTCGACTGACCTCGCGATCAGGTCGGGCGTCGTGGGGACCACCGCGCGGGGATCCTGTCCCGCGACGAGGTCACGTCCTTCATGGACTCCGATCTGGGCTCAGGCGCGCGGGTCGATCACGATCTTCAGGTGGCTCAGTCGTCGCGCGGCGATCGAGTCGAAGGCCGAGATCGCGTCGGTCAGGGCCAAACGATGCGAGATCATCGCGGCCATCTCGAGCCGGCCATCGACGGCCGCGGCCAGGCTGTCGCGCCATTCGTGGCCCGGCCACGGCGCGGAATAGGACATGAAGCAACCGACCAGAGTCAACTCCCGGCGCATCAGCTGCTCCATGAACGTCATGGGCAATGAACCGGCCGGAGGTTGGTTCCCCGCGAGGACCACGGTGCCGCGTGGGCGGGTGACCTGGAGGACGCTGGCGAGCGCCTCGGGTGAGCCCGAGGCCTCCAGCGTGCAATCGGCGCCAGCTCCGGTTCGATCGCGGATCGCTGCGGCCACATCGTCGCGCGTGGGATCGAGGGCCATATCTGCGCCGAACCGGCGGGCAGCGACGAGGTTGGCATCCACGATGTCCGTGGCCACGATCAACGAGGCTCCCAGGATATGAAGCCATTGGATCAGCATCAAACCGATGGGCCCGGCGCCAAGCACGACGGCGGTCTGACCCGGCTCGAACTGCCCAAGATCGAGGGTGTGGAGGGCGACCGTGGATGGCTCGATCAGGGCTGCCTCCTCGAATGGCAGGTCGTCGGGTACCAGCAGTACGTTCGCCGCCGGCACAACGACCCGCTCAGCGAAGGCACCGGGGCGCCTGGAGCCGACGAATGTGTAGTTGGCGCAGGCAGAGAAGCGCCCAGCCAGGCACTGGTCGCACGTGTGGTCCGGGATCAACGGCACCAGCGCTGCACGCCGACCGAGCAGGGCTTGGTCAACGCCGTCCCCGACGGAAACGATCACGCCAGCCGCCTCGTGGCCAAGGACCATCGGGTACTCCCGGTGGCCGCGTAGGAATCGGTGGATGTCCGACCCGCAGACCGCGGCTGCTCGGATCTCCAGCAGGACCTCGCCTGGCCCGACCTCCGGCTCGGGAATCTCGGCCACGACTAGCCTCAGGCGGTCCTCCAACGAGAGTGCCCTCATCGCACGGCCGCCATGCGCTCGAAGTGGGGAAGCAGCGTTCGCGAGATGCCGCGCCAGACGTCGAACGTTTCACGATACCGAGCGTGGTGCGTCGGAACCGGGTCGAACGTGGTTCGCTGCACCAGCAGGTTCTCCACGGTGTCGGCCGGTTCACCCGCAAGGCCGGCCGACTGTGCGGCGAGAGCGAACAAGGCAAGGCCGGCGCCGCCCTCGGTCCCATCGGCGAGTCGGGCAACCGTGAACGGGACTCCGGTCGCATCGGCCTTGATCTGGTTCCACACAGCTGAGCGCGAGGCTCCCCCTTGCCCTAGCCACGCAGTCACGGGGTGGCCGCTTTCCTCGGCCAGGCGCTGGTTGTCGACGACGGCAAGCGCACAACCCTCCATGACTGCTCGCACGAGGTCGGCACGGGTGGTCGCGTAGGTGAGTCCCACGAATGCACCGCGTGGCGTGCTGCTCCACAGCGGTGTCCGCTCTCCGGCGAGGTAGGGCAGGAACAGGACGCCGTTGGCACCGACGGGTGCGGACTCTGCATCGGAGGTCAGCGCCTCGAAGGGCTGATCCGCCGCCCCGACCATACCCCGCATCCAGGCCAGCGAGCCGCCACCCACGGTCCCGGCCTGGAGCAGGTACTGGCCCTGGAGGACATGGTGGCTGAAGATGAGTCGAGGCTCGACGACGATATCGGTCACGCTCAAGCCGAATCCACCCGCCGACCCGCCCTGATCCTGCGTGAGCCCCGGTCGGGTGACCCCGCTGCCCAGCGCTCCCATGGCCGCGTCCAGCCCGCCAACGAGTACCGGTATCCCCGGCACCAGGCCCGACTCGCGCGCTGCGGCGACGGTCACTTGCCCGGCCATCTCGCCGGCGCGGTGGAGCGGGGGCAGGCGCTCGGCTGGGACCCCGATCGCATTCGCGACGTCCGTGTCCCATCGATCGTGACGGATGTCGAAGCAGTGGAATCCATAGGCCTGGGTCAGGTCACAAGTGACCTCGCCAGTCAGCCGCGCCACAAGCCAGCCCGATGCCGTGAGGAGCCAGCGCGTGGCATCGAACGCTTCGGGCCGATGAGTGGCGAGCCAAACCACCTTGGGCGTCAGGAAGGCGGCGTCGATCCGGTTCGCGCCAAGGTCAACCAAGACGTCCGCGTCGGGGCGCTGCCGCATCATCGACGCCTCAGCCTCGGCACGGCGGTCCATCCAGGTCATCGCTGGGAGCACCGGACGCAAGTCACCATCGGTGGCCACGAGCGTCCACCCGATGCCATCGATCGCCACGCAGGCGATATCGTCTGGGCGGACCTCGGCGGCCGCCAGCACCTGGGACGTCGTCCGGCAGAGCGCCTCCCACCATCTCGCTGCATCGATCTCTGCCCACGTCGGCATGGGTCGGGCCAGCTCGTAGGCTTGGGTGGCTTCGCCCACGACCACCCCATCCGCGTGCCACAGTGCCGCCTTGAGTGACGACGTCCCCTGGTCGATGGTGAGGATGTGCATCGGGGTCATTCGGTCTTGATCGTCCCGTCGACATCCCAGAGGTCTTCCCAGGACTGGCCCGCCCGCCACAGGAACACCTGGCCCTTGATCAGGCGGCAGCCACGGTCGATGGCCGCGATCGCCGCCATCTCACCGGCGGTCAGTGGCTCGCCGGTAGCACCCGCCAGGTTCGCAGCCAGATTGCGGCGCTTGGTCGAGAACGGGATCGGCGCCTGGCCGCGCTGGATCGCCCACTTGATGCACACGACTGCCGGAGGACTTCGAGCCGCCGGGCGGTCTCGACGATCACCGGGTCCTCGATGTCGACGGAATCCTCGGGCGTGCGGTCACGCTCGGGGCGAGCGGGCGATCCGATCGGGCGAGTAAGCCGATCGGGATCGATCCGCTCGGCCTGGACGAAGTCGAACAGGTCCGGCTGCTGGAAGTGCGGGTGAAGCTCCATCTCATTGGCGGCCGGACGGATGCGGGCGTCGCGCAGCACCAGCCGTAGCTTCGGGATCGTCATGTTGGAGGTGCCGATATGTCGAACCAGCCCTCGCTCGACGAGCTTCTCGAGCTCACCCCAGGTCTCCATGTAGGCGTCATGCATATAGGGCCTGGCATCGGGGTCGCGCGACCCGACGTCCACGCCCGGCGCGTGCGTATTTCGGAACGGCCAGTGGATGAGGTAGAGGTCGAGGTGATCGAGCCGGAGGTCGCCGGAGCGAACGCTCGACGGCCGGTGCCACATTCTTCGGCGCATGCTTGTCGTTCCACAATTTCGACGTGATCCACAGATCGTCGCGATTGCAGGCCGCCACGGATCGCGGCCTCGAGCACCTCGCCGATCTCTGACTCGTTGCCATAGACGGCGGCGCAGTCGATATGGCGGTAACCGATGTCCATCGCATCGGCGACTGCGGCGGCCACGAGCGCTGGCGGAGCGTGATCGGAGCCGAACGTACCCAGGCCGATGGCGGGCATCGTCGCGCCCCCCACCAGCTGCCGTCTCGGAACCAGCGCCGGGTCGATCCGTACGAACGAGTCACCGTCGCTGCCAGTCACATTCACTGGGGGAGCCCCTTTCGTTCTCGCGTACACCGCGCGGGCTGCGTCGGTCGCCTTCCTGCCCAGCACCCTTGACCGCAGGTCGAGCCCGATGGATCGCCCCCGGCACTGGGCGCTCGACCTCTGGACCTTGCCTGCCGCCCGATAGAGCGAAGGGCAGGCCACCTGGCATGCTGGCAGACTAGCGGAGTGTGGATGCCGTCACCGGCGCCCACCGCGGGTACGCGAGGCTATTGCCATCTCCGGCTGCTGGGCCGGCGGAGCTACGCGTGGTTCACCGCACGGTGGCCATCCCGGCGTGGCGAGCTGGCGGAAAGGCTCAACAGCATGCCCAAGTGTGTCGTGTCCTCCAGCCTTGAGGATCCCGGAATGGAGCAACACGACGGTGCTGAACGGCAATCCGGTGGAGGCAGTCTCGAAGCGGAAGCGGGAGTTGCGGGGAGGCATCCTCGTCCCCGCCAGCTTCCAGCTCGTGGGCACGCTGACGGAGCACGACCTCGTCGACGAGCTGCGTCTGATGAACCTTCCCGATCGTGCTCGGGAGCGGGGACCGCCTTTTCGGCGAGATCAGCGACGAGCGACCCATGCGCCTCGTGGCCAATCAGACGGTCGATGGCGACATCGCCGTACCAAACTACGAGCGCCTCGGGGTCGCCTGATCGGCGAGGCCGGACGCGGCCGCACCCAACGCGAGTAGTCGACTGCTCGGGTAGCCAGGCCAGAACTCGATATGACGCGTCCGCTCCAGCGGGATCTCGCCATGGCGTGTCGCCACTTGCATGCGATCATCCGCTGCTGGCATGATCCTTCGTGTGCGTCCTTATTCGGACGGGTCTGCCAGAACACGCTCCCCTGGGACGGCCACGACCGTGAGCGGCTCGTCGACGTCATCTGGAGTCACCCTCGAGCGATGCGCGACCCGCCAGAGGACCACCGAGGGCACGGCTCCATTGCGATCGTCGGCTCGAGCGGCAGCCTGGAGGTGTCCACGGTCGAACCGTCGGCGGCGGCTGTCAACGGATGCGAGACGCGGAGACTCGACCTTCCCAGGGCACTGACCGCGTCAAGCGCATGCGCCAGCCCTGTCCTTCCAAATCCTGGTGTCGACGCGAGTGCCCCCCTGAACGACGACCTTTACGTGCTCGAGCGCCCATGGGTCCTTGAGCGGATCGCTAGCCACAGAGATGAGATCAGCGAGGAATCCCGGACGCAAGCTTCCGACCTCCTCAGCCATGCCGAGCATCTCGGCGCTGTTCTTGGTAACGGCACGCAGCGCGACTTGTGTCGAACCCGTGATCTCCGCCAGGTGGCCGACCTCTCTCCAAAGACATCCGTGCATGCTGTCGACTGCCAGGCAGATCTTTACGCCTCGCTCGACAAGCTCGGGGAGGTATCGGCGCAGCGTCTCGGCTGCATGGTCTGTGCGTTCGCGCCACCACTTGTCGGTCGGCCGGCCGTACGTCCGACGGAGGATGCGCTCCTCGGGGTCACAGAAGAGCTGCAGGTTCGGGTCACTCAGATACGCAAGATGGCTTGAGAAGACTTCGACATCTTGCTCTTCGAGGATGTCAGCATGTTCGACGCTATCGACGCCCTCCTCGATGGCCCAGCGCATGGCCGGGCCCCCGATAGCGTGAGCTGCGACCTTCAGACCGAGTGCGTGCGACTCCTGGATGACGGTGCGTATCTCCTCGCGGCTGAACGAAGGGACGGTAGTCATGTCACCGCGGAGGTAGTCCTCGAACGTGTCTCCTTGCATCACGTTCGTCACCATCATCTTGATCCACTCGGCACCGAGACTGAACGTCTCACGGACGCACTTCCGTATCTCGTCGGGTCCATCGACTGCGGTGGACACGAAGCTCGCGGTCCCATGACTCGGCCGCAGCAATCGAATGGCGATGACCAGCCGCGGTCCATCGATCTCACCGCGCGCGATGGCGTTCTTGAACCGTGGTTCGATGAGTCCTGGGGCACCGAGCGTGCGCATGGTGGTCACACCCGCAGCGAGGTCGGTCCGCAGATTAGCCACTCCCTGCAGCGACGCCTCGACCAAGTCCAGATTGCTCTGTGCTGCGATGTCGCCACCTCGTCCGAGGTTCATGGTGATGTGCCCGTGAGCGTCGATCAGCCCAGGCATCACCGTGTCCTCGCCACAGTCGATCACGGTCGCCTCCGGCGGCACTGCCACATCGCCCGAGCCGCCGACCGTGCTGATGCGATCACCCTCGATCACGACGAGCCCATTCTCGATGGGTGACTCGTCCACGTCGAAGATGAGTCTCTTGGCTTTGACAACCGTTGTCATCCGTCTATCTCTCCTTCCACCATGTCGTCACCGCGGGTTTGTGCCAGTGAGACCGTAGCACCGCGCGGCCGGTCGCTGAGCTCCCGCTCCAACGCGAATTCCCGATAAAAGCACGCGGACAGATGCCCGTCTTCCAAAGGCTCGAGAGCGGGTTCGACTTCTCGGCACATGTTGGGTCGGTCGAGTTGCTGGTATAGCCAGCAACGCGGGTGAAAGGCGCATCCTTGCGGGGGTTCCGTTGCCGATGGCACATCACCCGACACCAGAGTTCGGGCCGGACCTCCGTCCGTGCGAATCTCGGCAGCCGAAATGAGGCCGATGGAGTATGGATGTCCCGCGCGCGTGAAGAACATGTCCTTAGGTGAGATTTCGACGGCGCGACCAAGGTACATGACTACGATGCGGTCGGCGAGTGCCTCAGCCGAGGACAAATCATGCGTGACCATGACATACGCGAGATTTCGCTCCCGCTGAAGGTCCATCAGCAGATTGAAGACCTGTCCGCGGACCGAGACATCCAGCGCTGATGCCGGCTCGTCGAGGAAGATGACACTCGGACCTACGGCAAGCGCACGTGCGATGCTCGCGCGCTGTAGTTCACCGCCACTGACCTCCTCGGGATAGCGCTCCGCGAACGACACCGGCAGGCCAACGAGATCAAGAAGCCGACCGGTCTCCTCGCGCATCTCGGAACGGGCGACGGCGGGCGCGTATCGCAGGGCGTCTCTGATCGAGCTCCCGATCTTGAGCATGGGATTGAAAGAGCCGAGAGGACTTTGGAAGACCATCTGGACCGATCTCCGATACTCACGGCGGTCGGAGGTCGACAAGGCCGAGACCGAGTGCCCGCGGAAGCGAACCTCACCACTCGTCGGAGGGGTCAGGCCCAGGAGCAAGCGCCCGAGCGTTGACTTACCGCTTCCGGTCTCACCCACGATGCATGTCGTCGTGCCCGCCGCGATCTGCAGCGAGACACCCTCAACGGCCGGGACGTACGCATACTTGCGTGAGCGTGGAACGGGACCTGTAGACCTTCGAGACCCCCACGAGCTCGATGATCGGCGGCTCGCTCGTGCCTACCGGCATCAGGCAGTCCCGACGAAGTGGCACGCTACGCGCTGGACGTGGTCCACCGGTCTGCAGCATCGGATCGACATTGACACATTCCTCAGGGCGGCCGAGCTGTTCGCGCAACGCGCATCGGTCGCGATACGCGCAGCCCTCGTAGCCCGGTCGCAGGGTAGGCACGCGACCGGGGATGAACGCGAATCGGCCATCCTGACCGCGCCCTGTCGCACCGAGGAGCGCTCGCGTATATGGATGGGATGGCCTTGTCAGTACGTCCTCTATCGTGCCCGCGTTTCCACGACCGCACCGGCGTACATGACCGCCACGTGGGTAGCAGCGTGTGCGATGACGGAGATATCGTGCGAGATGACGATCAGACTCGAACCGTGGGCCCCTACCTGATCCACGACCCGATCGAGGACTTGCTCCTGGATGACCGGATCGAGTCCGGTCGTCGGCTCATCTGCTACGAGAACGCGAGGGCGGCAGGCGAGCGCCATGCCAAGAAGCGCGCGTTGCGCCATGCCGCCACTGAACTGGTGTGGATAGGCCCGGGCGTTGCGGGCCGGATCGCTGAGGCCCATCGAGCGCAGTGTCTCCACAGCACGCTCAGCAGCGGCAGCCTTGGAAACGTCTTCGTGCTCGCGTACCACGTCGGCGATTTGGTCCCCGACCCGGATCAGTGGGTTGAGTGCAGAGGTCGCGCTCTGGAACACCATCGCGATCTCGGCGCCCCGCAAACGCCGGTATCCGTCCTCCGAGAGCCCGACGAGTTCCTGGTCCTGATACCGGATCGATCCATGGGAGACGGTGCCGTCCTTGCCGAGCAAACCCAGGATCGCGAGGGCGGTAGTGGACTTGCCCGAACCACTCTCGCCCACGATGCCGAGGCGCGTCCCCTCCTCGACGCCGAACGAAACGCCGCGGGTCGCGAGAACGCGAGCTTCTGGAGGGCCCACCGTGACCTCGAGTCCGTCCACCACGAGAAGCTCCGCCATCATCCCTCCCGCAGGGTCATGCGGCGGAGTTGGTTTGACACGCCCATCAACGCGAACGACGTAATGACTACGGCCATCCCCGGGAAGAAGGAGACCCACCACTGGCCAAACACCAGCACATTGACACCGATGTTGATCATCGAACCCCACTCGGGCTCAGGGATGCGGATGCCGAGACCGATGAAGCTCAGTCCGGCGATGAGCTGGATGGCATAGGCACAACTCAGAGCGAACTGCGAGAACACCGGAACCAAGGTGTTGGGCAGTAGGTGACGACGGACCACCGATGGGGCCGAGTTGCCAGCCACACGAGCCGCCAGGACAAATTCGGATTCGACCAGCGGGAGCGTGACGCTACGCACCATCCGTGTGTAGACGGGGATGTTGAGCAGGACGAGGACGATCATGAGCGTCAGCGCAGAGTTGCCGAACGCTGCAAAGACGGCCATAGCGAACAGGATCTGTGGGAATGCTTGTCCCACCTCGGTGAGCCTCATCGTGAGAGCATCGAATCGTGCCCCCGAAATACCCGGCGGCCGCGCCGAGTGGCCACCCGATCAGCACCGCGATGAGTACCGAGATCAGAGCGATCGGCAGATCAGTCCTTGTCGCGTACAGCACGCGCGAGTAGATGTCGAAGCCGTACGTGTCGGTGCCCATGATGTGCGAGGCCGACGGCGGCTGCAATTTGTCGGCCGGGATCGATTCGACAGGATCGTACGGCGCGATGAGCGGCGCCAGGACGGCTGTCACCACGATGACCGCCAGGACCAGGAACGACGGCGAAAGGACCAGCTGCTTGATACCGCGGATACGCACCGGCGACGAGTCTCGTCCGGTCAGTTCTGCGACATTCGCGATCCTCGTCACGCGCGCACCCGCGGATCGATGGCGGCGCTGAGAATGTCGCCGATGAAATAAGCCACGATGTAGAAGAGGGCGCCGAGAATGACGACGGCCTGCACGGGATCGTAGTCGGACTGGTGCATCGCATTCACCGCATACAGGCCGATCCCGGGCCACGAGAAGATGACTTCCACAAGGACGGTGCCACTCATCAGAAATCCGAACGTCATCGCAAGGACCGTGATCAGGGGAACCAGGATGTTCTTGGCCGCATAGTGATAGTTGATGGTGCGCGGCTTGAGGCCGAATGCCTTGGCCGTTCGGATATACGCACTGTCGAGGACACCGGTCAGCGAATTCCGCGTGATAAGCAACGACGCCGGGATGGCGACGAGGGACAGGGTGATGGCCGGCAGAAGTAGGTGCGCGAACGCAGACGCGAACGTCGCCAGATCACCTGCCAACAGGCTGTCCACGGTGAACAGTCCGGTGACGGTCGGCGGAGGCGTCTCGAACCGGCCGAGGCGACCGAGTGGCGCCGGGGCGACGTGCAGCTGAGCGAAGAACACGAAGATCAGGACAAGTCCGAACCAGAAGCCCGGGATGCTGGCGCCGATCTGAGCAAGCAACTGGCTGAATCGATCGAGAAGGCCATCGCGACGAACCGCGGCCCCGACCCCAAGCGGGACAGCCACAAGCACCGTGATCAGCATCGCATAGAGGACCAGCTCAAGCGTGGCCGGCAGACGTAGCAGGACCTCATCGGCGACGGGCCTGAACGTCGCCCGTGAGATCCCGAAATCACCCGAAGCCAGGGCCGTGAGGTATCGACCGTACTGCACCCAGATCGGCTGATCGAGGCCGAGCGATCGAGTCATGGCCTGGACGATCTCTTCGCTGGATCGCTGGCCGACGAGAAGGTAGACCGGGTTCCCGATCACGCGCACCATGACGAACGTGATCGTCGCCACGCCCAGAAGCGTGATGGCAGACGCGCCCAGGCGACGCAACGCATAGCGAAACCAGACCAGGTAGGTCGACCCGCGCACCCTGGACAAGAACGACCGCGGTCGCCGATCAGCCGGGACCGCGGTCGTCGTCACCTGAAGCGGTTACTGACTGCTTCGAGCCAGTGGGTAGTACCAGAGGATATTGTCGGGGCCCTGCTGGTAGCCGGTGATGTCATCGCGCGTGGCGAGCTGGAAGTTGGTTTGCGCGAGATAGAGGACCGGCGCGTCGTCGATCAGGATGCGTTGATACTGATCGGCCAGCGCCGCCTTCTGCTCTCGGTCGGCGCCCTCATTGGTCAGCACGCTCATCTGCGCGGTGAGGTCATTGATCTCAGGATTGTCGTATGAAGCCCAGTTACAGCAACCCGGTGTGAAGAACGCCGACGCCGTGTAGCCCGGATCGTCCACGTACCAGAGCAGGTCGCGAATCCAGGCCTGCTGGGTGCGCGCATCCTGACCCTCTGCGAACACGGCAGGGGTGTCCTGCTGGATCTGCATGTCAACACCGATCTCGCTCAAGGCCGTCTGGAGGAAGACGGCGAGCTGTTCGATGCTGGCATCACCTGTCGAGATGTGCGTCTCGAAGCTGAAGCCGTCAGGGTATCCGGCCTCAGTCAAGAGCTCCCTGGCCTTGTCGAGATCCGTCTCGTATGGCCAGAGCGATTGATCGAAGTACTGACCGCCGACCGGGATGGGACCCTTGGACTGCTGCGCCTCACCCCCGTACACGTCATCGATGATCGACTGGTAGGGGATCGCATATGACATGGCCTGTCGCACGAGCTTGTTGTCAAACGGTGCGACGGTGTTGTTCATGCCCATGATGATCTGGTTTCGGGTCGGTTCGGAGATCACGCTTACGCCGGGCATCTCACGGACGCTGTTGAGAGCATCCACCGAAAGGGTCTCGGCGATGTCGACCTCGCCTTGTGACAAGAGGAGCACTCGGTCTGCCTCGGAGGGGATGAACCGCAGTACGACCCGCTTGAAGTACGGCTCACCGGCCCAATAACTCGCGTTCGCGCAGAGGACCATCTCCTGACCCGGAGTCCATGACTCGATCGCGTACTCACCGGAACCCGCGTCGTTGCCGGCGACCCACTTGGTGGCCCATTGATCGTCCTCAGTCGCCTGCGCCGCGACAGCAACGGCGTCCATAGGCGCTTGGGACTGATCGCGGAACAGGTAGAAGAAGTAGGGCGACTTGTCCGAGAACGTGAGCGTGACCTGGAGTGGCCCCGTCTTCTCCCAAGACTCGATCTTGCCCGTTTGGACGTTGAAGAGCCCCCCGGACTCCGTGCCGACTGCTCGGTCGAACCAGTAGATGAAGTCGTCTGCGGTCACGGGATTGCCGGTGTTGTGGAACGTCATCCCATCGCGGATGTTGAGCACGATCGAAAGGCCGTCTTCGGACCACTCCCACGACTCGATCGCCGAACCAAGGATATCGGTCGTGACATACGTCTCGGTGCCGGTCTCATCGGACGGAGCCGTGCCATATCGGAAGAACTGATCCTGGAGGTTGTAGTTGACCTCGTTGGCCTTCTGGAAATGCGAGAACATCGGGTCGATCGTCTCGATGTCCCCATCCATCGCAACCGTCAACGTCTCGAGCGGCGAGACGTCGGAGCATGCAACAGCGTCGGCTGCTGCTGCACCAACCGGCATGACGGCAAGGCTCGTTCCAATGATCGCGGTCGCCGCGAGTACGGAGCCGAATTTTCGGCGCATCTGGCTGCCTCCTGTGGCGTTCACTTAGGTCGGGGTTGCCATCCTTCAGCTACTTGATGGTCGTGTCGGCCACCTCCTTACGGCTCCTTGGGCTCTGATCGCCGTCCGTAGGTGAGCCGGTGCGGTACATTTTACCGAGAGGGCGCCCGCGAATTTCCATGGTTCCTCACGGCGAGCTGACATACGGTCACATGCGAGTCGAACGCGGGACCGCGGGCGCGCCGAGGCCGAGCGTGACATCTCACGCCTGGCACCGCCGAGCTCGAAGATCGCCGCGAGCGTCACGATGAAGGAATGCACAGGATCGGGCGAGCGTCTCCTCGTTGGTCCACTCCTGCTCTCCCGATAACGGAAGTATCGAGTCGGGACTTGGGTTGGGCCAGGTGCGTTCCTCGGCGGCGCTTCGCGAATCCTCCGAGGGGCGGGTCAGGAATGACTTCGGGTGCCCGCGCACACGCACGAATGCGATCGACTCGCAGCGCCCCGCGGATCGCGGCCTGCCTAGCCGTCCCCCGATGACGACGGCCAGCTGACCTCGACATGAGCACCGCCCAGTGATGAGCGCCCGAGATGCCACTGCCCCCGCGTGGCACGCACGATGGCGTCGCCGATTGCCAAGCCCAATCCCGAGCCACTGGTGTCGTGGGAACCGCGATGGAAACGGTCGAAGATGGACTCCATCTCCTCCTCGCCGATGCCGGGTCCATCGTCGTCCACGCTCAGGTTCACCCGTCGGTCCTTCTCGCCCACGCGTGCCACGATGCGACCGTGGTGGGGCGAGAACTTGCAGGCATTGTCGAGGAGCACAGCGATCAGCTGATCGATCCACTCGGGCGGAGCGGACAGGCTTGTGCCCGGGTCGTCGATCCGTACCTCGATCTGCTGGGCCTTGGTCGCTGCCAGGTACCCGAAGCGATCCGCCGCCTGCTCGACCATGACCCCAAGATCTACCGGTTCGTCAGCCGGTGGCTGACGCATGGCATCGAATTGAGCCAGCCACAGGAGATCGTCGATGAGCCGATGCATCCGCTTCGATTCTGCGAGTACACGCTCGAACGAGCGCCGGTACCAGACGCCATCGCGCTCGGTCGCGAGCGCGAGGCTGGCGTTGGCCTCGATGACCGCGAGGGGCGTGCGGAGTTCGTGCGAGGCATCCGCGGTGAACGCCAGCTGCCGTCGTCGAGCTCCCTCGATCGGGGTCGCCACGCGGCGTCCGACCGTCAGCGCTCCGACGAAGACGGCAAGCAATAGCAACGGTGCGATGATGAGCAGGCCCACGATCACCGTACCGGTAGCATCATCGACAGGAGCCATCGACTCACCCACGATGAGCCGCCCGGTCTCGGTGTCCCTACCGGCGATCCTGATGGGCGTATCGTCGATGGTGATCGTCGTTGGCCCGACCACGTCGACGTACTCCATCGGCAGCTCGAGATCCGAGAGCCGGGGGACTACGGCTCCGGCAGCGTCGATCGACCAGGCGGCACGTTCGCGGCCGAAAGGGAACCCTCGCTGTGCATCACCCAGCAGTTCCAGTGCCCCGGTCCCCCCCGCGTTCGGGGCCAGGTCCGCCGGCGGGAGCAGGGGTGTCACGGCGGTCTGGGACGGGACCCGCGACTCGAAGACGAGCGCGCGCTCGAGCCGCTCATCCACCTGAGCGGTGAGGCCGAGCATGAGCCACGCCACCACGGACACCGAGATCGCGAGATACAGGACCGCCACGAGGGCAGTCGCCACGAGTGCGGTGTGACGCGCCAGCTGCTTGACCTGGGGCGCGGCAGTGCTCATCACGGCTGTTCCAGCCGATAACCAGTCCCCCGGACGGCCGTGATGTGAACACCGCTGCCCACGAGTTTCGCGCGTAGCCGGCTGACCTGAACGTCGATGGTGTTCGAACCGATCGGATCGGTCTCATCCGCCCAGGCGTGCTCCGCGATGGCCGATCGGCCCACAACGGCCGGATGACGGCGTAGCAGGACCTCCAACACGAGGTACTCGGTGGGCGTGAATGCCACCTCTCGTCCACCTACGGTGACGGCGCGGCGCACTGGGTCGAGCGAGAGCCCGCCCAGCGTGATCACCGGTGCATCAACGGCCCGCGATCGGCGCTGGAGGGCGCGAACGCGGGCGAGGAGTTCGCCGAAGTCGAATGGTTTGACGAGGTAGTCGTCCGCGCCCGTGTCGAGACCCTGGATACGATCCTCCACCGCATCACGCGCCGTCAGCACCAGGATGGCAGTGGATCGTTCGGTCGCTCGAGCCCAACGCACGATCTCGATCCCCTCGGCACCTGGCATCCGCCAGTCGACGACGGCCACGTCATAGTCGTGCCAGCGCATCTGGTCGATGGCGTCGTCTCCGCGGCCAACCGCGTCGACCTGGTAGCCGGCGTCAAGCAGCCCCAGGACGATGACCTCCTGGAGGCCCTCATCGTCCTCAGCCACGAGGATGCGCATCGATTCCTCTCCCTCCCTTCAGACCGATCGGTACCGCGACCGGCCTGGCTCAGGATGCACCCAGACCGAGGAGCACGACCTGCGAGGCATTCGGGAGGGATCCGTCAGGAGCGGCACCTGCTCCACCGGCGGGAGGGCCGGTGAAGGCGAACTGGACCTGGACATCGTCGCCGACGGCAAGGTCGGCCGACGAGATGGGCTCGTCCCGACTGTACGTCGTGGTCTCGTCGGTCGAGACGAGTCTGGACTCACCGTCGGCGGTCGTCACGATGTAGCTGCCTTCGGCAGCGCCCGCGACGGTCCCCTCGATGCCGAACCGGGTCCCCGATGTCGAGCCGGGAGGAACGATGGTGATCGTGGCCGCGACAGCATCACTGAAGTCGATGCTTGGCGGCCCCCCTGCTGCTGACGGGTCCGCGGGGAGACCAGCACCGTCGGGTGGCGCGAACCCTGTAGCTCCGCCGCCTCGCGTACCGTCGCCGAACCCTCCGAGGTCATAGCCGACGCTGATGACGTCGCCCGATGCGATGTCGTCGGCGGTGGCAGGAAGTCGACGGACGAACGTCGTCTCGGCGTCGATGCCCACGGTCTGCTCCTGACCTGCGATATCGACCGTCAGGCTGTCGGCACCAACGGTCGTGAGCGTGCCTTTCAGCCCGCCACGTCCGCCGAAGCCACCCGGACCGCCGAAGCCACCCGGGCCGCCCCCGAAGCCAGCGTCGTCGGCCGACCCGTTCGGACCTTCGGCTTGGGCCACCGCTCCGCCCGTGCCTGCGGAGACGGCCCCGGCCGCCCCAGCCACAGGGGCCGCGACCGCGCCAGCCGCGGGGGCCCCGACCGCGCTGCCATCGTTCGGGACAGCACCGTCACCCCCAGCGACCCCGAGTTCCTGGGACGGAGGCCCACCGATGCCCGCGTCGGACGCGTACGTGCCAGCGCTCGTGCCGCTCACATCGGTCGAAGAGCCATCAGCGGGGACGGCCAGGCCGGGCGCCGCGAACCCCGCCGGGAACCCGCCGCCGTCGGAGGGGAAGCCGGAGCTACCCGTCGCTCCTGCGGCAGCCGCCGCCAGTGCTCCACCATTCCCGCCGGATGGCGATGCCTCCACGCTCCAGCGTCCAACGGCGTAGGAGATGCCGCCCACGGCCACGAACGCCGAGAGGATGAGGGCGACGGCCGGGGTGCGCGACTCCCTTCTTGCCGCGGCGGCCGGTGCGGCCGGAGCCACGACAAGAGTCGCAACGGGCATCGCTGTGGCAGGCAACGCCGCAGTGGGACCATACGGGGACTGAACAGCCGGGTGGGGCTGAACGGGCGCCGCCGACATCGTGTTGGGTGCTACCGGCGGGGCGGGCATATCGCTGCGCGTCGGCGTGGCTGCCGGCCGCATCGTGTTGACCGGCTGGCTCGAGGGTCCGGATATCGGGCCAAAGCCGTTCCCACCGCTGGTCACGACACCGACCGAACCCATCGGCCACGGGGTAGCCGGAGGAGCGCCGGTCGCGGCGGGGGTGGTTGGCGGGGGTTGGGTCGTGTTCGGCTCGTTCATGTGAGCGTCCCTTTCCTGATGTGGCATCTGATTCATTCGTAGCGCAGCGCGGTGATGGGGTCGAGTCGCGCGGCCTGGCGCGCTGGCCAGACGCCGAAGACGACGCCGATGGCAACGCTGAAACCGATCGCGATGACGATGGTCGTGGGGTCCAGAGCGACATCCCAGTCAGCGAAGCTAGAGATGAGGAACGTGGCGACGATCCCCAGGACGGCACCGACGAGGCCGCCGAGCAGGCTGAGCGTCACTGACTCGACGAGGAACTGGCTGAGGATGTCGCGGCTTCGGGCTCCGATGGATTTGCGGATGCCGATCTCGCGGGTCCGTTCGCGTACGGAGACCAGCATGATGTTCATGATCCCGATGCCGCCCACGATCAGCGAGATCGAGGCGATGCCTGCGAGCATGAGCGTGAGCGTGTCGCTGACCGCCGAGGCGGTCTCCAGAAGTTGTGCCTGATCGAGGATCTCGAAGTCGTCATCCTCGGTCAACGCCAGCTGATGCTCATCTCGCAGCAGCTCCGTGATGGCCGGCTTGGCGTCGTCGATGGCGTCCGCGGAGATCACGCTGACGGCGATCGTTCGGACGACATCCGAACCCGAGAAGTACTTCTGCAGCGTGGTCACCGGGATGAGCACCTGGTCGTCCGGATCCTGGAACCCGGAACCACCCTTCTCCTGCAGGATGCCGGTGACCATGAACGGCAGCCCGCCGATCTTGATCTCCCTACCGATGGCGTCGGCACCAAGGCCCAGGTCGTCGGCGGTGGATGAACCAAGGACGGCGACTCGGAGCCGGTTCTCGACCGAGAGGTCGGTGAGCCCGGATCCCTGCCAGAGCTCGTAGTTCCGCACCGATGGATAGTCGGCGGTGGTACCCACGATGGTGGTCGTCGTATTGCTATCGCCGGCGACCACGAGCTGGGACGAGGAGCTTTCCGGCGCCACGCCAGCGAACACTCCGAGCGCGTCGAGCGAATCGGCATCGGCCAGGGTCAACGACTCCGCTGACCCGGCCGCCCCGAAGGTGCCGGCCGACTGGGTCGATCCGGAGTTGATGGTCAGGAGGTTCGTCCCCAGACCGGCGAGGCGATCGGTGATGTTCGCGGTCGAGCCCTGCCCGATGGCAGTGAGGGCCACCACCGACGCGACCCCGATGATGACGCCGAGCATCGTCAGCGCGGTACGCAGCCGACTCGTTCGGAGCCGCCCCAGCGCCAGGCCGATCATGTCGAAGGTTCTCATGCGTACACCAACCCATCCCGGATGTGGATCTGACGGGAGGCCTGCTCGGCCACTTCCGCCTCGTGCGTGATGAGGACGATGGTCCGTCCCGCGCGGTGGAGCTCGTGGAAGAGCGACATGACCTCCGCTCCAGAATGGGTGTCGAGGTTGCCGGTCGGCTCATCAGCGAGGATGAGCGCCGGATCCGTGACCAGAGCACGAGCGATGGCCACGCGCTGCTGCTGCCCACCGGAGAGCTCCGTGGGCTCATGGTCGATGCGCTCGCCGAGACCGAGCCGTTGCAGGGCCTCGATGGCCATCCGTTTGCGCTTCCCGGCCGGGACACCCTGGTACATCAGGGGCGTCATCACATTGTCGACAGCCGACGTACGCGGCAGCAGGTTGTACGACTGGAAGACGAAGCCGATGCGCCGGCTTCGCAGGCGCGCCAGCCCGTCGTCATCGAGGCTCCCGACGTCTGTGCCGTCGAGGAGATAGGTTCCGGAGCTGGGGCGGTCGAGACAGCCGATGATGTTCATGAGCGTCGACTTCCCCGAACCCGATGGGCCCAGGATGGCCACGAACTCACCCTCCTCGACGCGGACGTCCACGCCGGCCAGAGCGCTCACCTGGACGCGGCCGGTGTCGTAGACGCGGGTGACCCCATGGATCTCGATGACGGTCGCCCGTCTGGGGCTGGCCGGGGCCCTGGTTGGCGCCTCGGCCGTCGCCCCAGGGGTCGGGTAGTACGGTGCGGGCGGTGGCGCGGTTGGCATGGTCATCGCCGACCCAGCCATCTGCATCGCTGGACGACGTGAGGCCCATAGGCGCATCTCAGTTCCCCCTGCCGCGGCCACCAAAGCCGCCAGGGCCGCCGAAGTCGCCAGGGACACCCAGACCACCAGGGCCACCAAAGCCGCCACCACCGAATCCGGCATCGGCTCCGTCGCTCAAGGAGGCGCGATCGGATGCCGTACCCACCACGACCGCTTCACCGGCGGCCACGCCAGACTGGATCTCGGCGAGCGATTCGGTCACCAGACCGACCGACACGGTGCGCGGCTCCACCGCTCCGTTCGCGCTGGACACCCGGACGGTGTAGTTGCCGTTCGATCCCGACAGTGCCGCAGCCGGGACGGCAACGACATCGGCCGCCTCCGCGATGGTCGATCTCCACGTCGCTGCTCATACCCGAGCGGACCGAGGCCGGCGGGTCATTGAGCGTCACCTCCACCGGGAACGTCACGACGCTACTGGTCGAACCGGTCGTCGACGGTGAGATCGACGTGACCGTGCCGTCCACGTCAAGCCCGAGGGCATCGATGGAGACGACGGCCGGCTGCCCCACGGCGAGCGAGTCAACGTCAGACTCCACGACATCGGCGACGATCTCCAACGTGGCGCTGTCGACCACGACGTCGGCACCCGTCGGGGCAGTGAGCCCTGGCTCGATGTTGATCTCGGAGACGACCCCGTCGACTGGGGCCGTTAGCTGTGCGAGCGCGAGCTGGCTCTGCAGGTCGGCGATCTGTGACTCGAGGTCGGCGACAGTGGCCTCTGCCTGACCCACAGCGACGGTCTGCTCGGGGTAGTCACCCTTCAGGTCGGCGGCGATTTGCTGACGCTGTCGAACGGCATCACGGTACTGCTCTTTTGCCTGGAGGAACGCGACGGTCGCCTGACGCTTCGGCGTTCCGGAGCCGGCGTTGTTGCGCGCGATCCGCGCGTTCTTGACGCTGAGCTTGGCCGACTGCACAGAGGAGCGCGCGTTGACGAGATCGGCCCGCGAGGAGGACTTTGCCTCCTTTAGGGTGTCCTGTGCTTCCTTGAGGTTGAGCCGCTCGAGGGCGAGGCTTGCCTCGAGGTCGGCCAGCTCTGAGCTGACATCGGAGGTGTCAGCCGTCGCGAGCGCCTGGCCGGCAGTCACACGGTCGCCGACCGATACGAGGACCTGGTCGACCGTCCATGCAGAGTCGCTGGCGGCCGTGCTCGACGCGTCCGAGGCGAGGGTCGGCTCGCTGCCGAACGCCAGCGAGTAGCTGGCCGACGGCTGCACGATCCCGGTTGCCGCCGAACTACTCGTGACTGTGGTTCTCTGCGCCACCGATGTCAGGTAGCTGGTGGTCGCGGCCTGGGTATCTCCGAGGCCGACTGTGGACACGTACACCGCACCGAGACCGACCGCGAGCAGCCCGCCGGCGGCGATCCAAGTGATCCATCTAGACATTTCAGTACACTCCTGGTCGAGTCCGTCGGCCGCTGGAACATGCTGTGCGGCTCGACGTCGTGCAAGCCCACATCCGGGGCGAGTCGGCTTCTACCCTATGCAGGCGTACCTTTCGGTCTGGTTACGGGGCTGGGGCGACGTATCCGACTTCACGGCCGGCTCGCGCTTCGAGATGGTCCACCCAGGGTGCCGACGCTCTGCTTGGCGGATGACCCGGCGGCAGCCGCGGTCGGAGATCCAGCGTCGACAGGAGGAGATCGGCTTCTCCTACTTCGTGGTCGGTGCCGGTTCCGCCGACGCATTCGCTCCGGTCGTAGCGCAGCTGGCCGGTGGCTAGGACGATCGGGTGCGGCTCGCCTCAACCCGTGCGGAGCACCCGGAAGAGTTGCACCGGGTTCGCGACGTTCCGCAATTGCGTCGGGCCGAGGTCCTCGAAGCGCGACCCCCATTCACTCGCGATGGCACCCTTGACGCTGGCCGTCACGAGGATCTCCCCGGGTCCAGCCTGCGTGGCCACTCGCGACGCAACGTTGACCACGCTTCCGAAGTAGTCGCCGTCCCGCCGCACGACCGGACCCGCATGCAGCCCCACGTGCAGTTTGGGCAGTCTCTCGAGCCCACCGCGGTCCAGCACCGCGTTCGCCCAGTCGACTGACCGCGAGGCATCGTCGAACACGACCATGGCTCCGTCACCCAGCGACTTCACGACCTGGCCACGAAAGGCAGCAGTGGACTCGTCGACAAGGCGTGCGAAGCGGCGAGCCAGACGTGCGGCCGCCTCGTCACCGTAGGCGTCAGCCATGCCCGTGTAGCCCGAGATGTCCACGAACCCGATGCACGTGTCGCCCCCCGGCCGCGCCGCGGAGATCCCGGCGTCGGCAAGCGCTTGCTCGCCCATGATCACGAGGTTCTGGAAGATGGCCTCATCCGTATACCGAGCCATCAGGGTCATCGCGAGCTCGGCACCGAGGCGGCGGTACTCGCGCCGCGTGCTGCTGGTCCGCGCCAGGGTGGCGCCGACGCTCGAGCCGGTCGCGAGCTCCGGTGTGATGAGGACCTCGTCGACGAACTCACGGTAGGCGCGCACCATCGTGCGGACCGACGTGGCGGCGACCCGAGCGATGTCGACGAGCTGATCGTCGGTCGCACCCAAAGCCCTCGCCTGAGAAATGATTTCGAGGATCGCGACGTCATCAGCGCGTACGTGCTCTGTGTCGGCCGATCCGATCGTCCCGAGCATGCCGCGGAGCGCGGCTACCGATGCGGTCGGGAGGCCGAGCCGCTCTTCCAGTGCTTCGTGCGTCTCGTCAGTCACGACGCTTGTCGTGGGCATCAGCTCTTCGATGAAGGCGAGATCCAGTGCCCCGTTCCTCGATCCTTCCGCGAGCGTCTCGAGCTCGATGCCAGTGGCGAGGAATCCCAGCAGCAGTCGAGCACGCGCGACGGTCGATGCGGGGTGCCCGTGATCCCCGCCAGGCAGGAGACCCACCTCCATGAGCCGTTCGATCATCTGTGGGCTCGTGCCGACCGCTGAGGCCAACTCGGAGTCGCTCGCCGTCGTCACTTTCCCATCGTACCCATCGCACTCTCCCTCACGCAGATGCGTTCATGCGATCAGACCGGTGCCCGCTCAGCGCCAGCCGAGCTCCGGGGCGACGTACTTCAGGATGCTCTCGATGGCGTGGGCGTTGTAGTCGACGCCGAGCTGGTTCGGGACCGTCAGGAGCAGCGTATCGGCCGCCTCGATGGCGGTGTCCCTCGGCGAGCTCAGCGACGAGCACCTCGGGCTCGGCCGCGTACGAGCGGCCGAAGATCGCCTTCGTCTGCTCATCGATGTAGCCGACGTGGTCAGCGTCCTGGCTGCGACCGAAGATACGCCCGGTCGCGATCGTCGACCAGCGCGAAGATCGAACGGCTCACGGATACGCGAGGCTCGCGCTCGTGGCCGGCCGCCGCCCAGGCGTCGCGGAAGAGTCGGATCTGCTCGGCCTGGAGCTCGTGGAACGGGACGCCGGCGTCCTCGGTCATGAGCGTCGACGACATCATGTTCAGGCCCTGCTGGGCGGTCCACTCGGCGGTCGGCCGTGAGCCGGCGCCCCACCAGATGCGATCGCGCAGGCCGGGAGAATGCGGCTCCGGCCGAAGGAGGCCTGGCGGGTTCGGGAACATCGGGCTGGGGTTCGGCTGGGCGAAGCCGTTGCCGCTGATGACCTGCAGGAAGACCTCGGTGTGCTGGCGCGCCATGTCGGCGTCCGACTGGCCTTCGGGCGGCACGTGACCGAAGTAGCGGTAGCCGTCGATCACCTGCTCGGGCGAGCCACGGCTGATCCCGAGCTGGAGGCGGCCGCCCGCGATGAGATCGGCCGCCCCGGCGTCCTCGGCCATGTAGAGCGGGTTCTCGTAGCGCATGTCGATGACGGCGGTCCCGATCTCGATGCGCTTCGTGCGCGCGCCGACGGCGGCGAGCAGCGGGAAGGGAGACGCGAGCTGCTGGGCGAAATGGTGGACCCGGAAGTAGGCCCCGTCGCCACCGAGGTCCTCGACCGCTTCCGCGAGCTCGATCGACTGGATGAGGGCGTCGGCCGCCGAGCGGACCTGTGAGTGTGGCGATGTCGACCAGTGGCCGAAGGACAGGAAGCCGATCTTCTTCACGCCTGGATTCTACGTGGGCCCGCCCAAACCGCATCCCCCATCGCATCAGCCGGCTGCCAGATCCAGGTCACCGATCGCGGGCAGGGCCTCACCGGCTTCGCCTTCATCCAACTCGTCGCCCACGAGCTCGTCCATTGCTACCAGTTGGCCGGCGGAGGGCTCGGCGGCTTGGGTCGGCGAAGGGCACAAGCGATGCTCCCGTCGTCACTGATGTCCAAGGCCGACATCCGCCCCAGGCGCTCGGCTGGTCCGAAAGGACCGGGTCCAAGGGACGAAGGATGGAGGGTCGGGACGTTCGAGGGGGGTTAGGGTCGGTCGGTGGCCGGCACCGTGCTTGAGCCACAGGAGGTGCAAGCAATGCGATTCCTCACCCT
Source organism: uncultured Chloroflexia bacterium (assembly GCA_963764785.1). Lineage (GTDB taxonomy): Bacteria > Chloroflexota > Limnocylindria > Limnocylindrales > CSP1-4 > JAFMJV01. The sequence goes on from CAVXTU010000003.1 coordinate 40,238, forward strand.
CAAGAATCAGACCGTCCTGCCCGTCGAGCGCATCCGGCGCCAGTTCCGCAACGAGGAGGTCCGCTCTGTGTTGCCCGCGCGGCTCAAGGACGAGACCACCGATTCGCTGCTCGTGGCCACGACCTCGGCACTTGCGATCATCACCGGAGCGCCCGGCTCCCGCCAGCGACGCTGGATGACCCGCTGGGCCCCCTGGGACGCGGTCCAACTCGGCGACCACATCAATACCCGGCGCGAGGCCCGGCGCGACATCCACCACCTGGCGGTCAGCGTCGATCGGCTGCGCTTCGAGTCGTATCTCCCCGGCGAGATCGGCCTTCGGGCGATGCGCGACTTCGTCGACGCAGCCCAGGCGCGACAATCCGAGCTAGCGCACGCCTGGGCGGGACCGGCCTCGATCGCGTTCAGCCATCCCGCACCGCCTCCTGCCCGGTGAATGCCTGCGACCACGCGTTCGATCCACAGCGGTTGGATGGTCCTCTGCCTGGCTGATCGCTCCGTCGCAGCGAGTCGGTCAGGAAGCGTCGAACTGCTGGCAATGGGTCTCGCCCTGGACTTCCGAGTCGCTTGGATACGTGATTTGCATATGTCGGGCCGATGAGCATGGCATCGTGATGGGCCCAGCATCCTGTGGCGAAGCGGAGCTAGCGCCAGGGTCCGTCGAGAGCCTGTGCCGCGCGTGCTCTGGTCACCGGGCCGAACCAGCGCTCGAAGAGGTGCAGCCCGAGGTCGACTCCGGAGCTGACGCCGGCTGCCGTGAGGATCGCGCCCTCGTCGACAACCTTGGCTGCGACGACATCGACCCTGGGGAACTCCCTGCGGAGCGCTTCGAGTGCCGACGAGTTCGTCGTAGCTTGGCGACCGTCAAGGAGACCCGCTCGGCCGAGCAGGAAAGCACCGGTGCACACTGACGCGACGGTCCCGATCGACTCGGCTCGCTCGCGCAGGAAGGGCAGGATGATCTCGTCCTGAACGGGTGTGCGCGCGTCGGCGCCTGGGCCGCCCGGCACGATGAGCGCATCGAGTTCTGGGCAATCCTGGATGACGTGATCGGGTTCCACCCGGAGTCCGCCCTGACACCTGACCTGCCTGCTCGTTCCAGTGGTGACCAGATCAACGTAGGGATGCCCGAGCGGGTCCCGGGTCCCGCAGCAAACCTCGTACGGTCCAGCGAAATCGAGCACCTCGACCTCGTCGAAGAGGAGGATGCCCACGAGCGGCCGAGATCTGGGAGCGCGTCCCTGACTCGTCACCCGGCGAGTATGACCACATCGGTGAGCTGAGATCGACGACCCTCGCATCGTCAGCGGCGTCGGGGTCCCCGTCGCGCCCGATCGAGACTGCTGCGGCGGACAGACAGCTGCTGGACATCGAGAGTCCAACCGATGTCCCCTTCTCGTAGGGTGTCTGCGCCACGATCAACCCGAGCACTCCATTGGATGCGACCCTGCGGGCGGGGGTCCATCGGTCCGCTGACGTAACGGCATAGCCATGTCGCCGGATCATTCTGTGACGTATGGGTCAGGCGCTGCTGTGAGATCGCCGTCGATGATGTAGCCGTGCAGGTTCGAAAGGACACCCGTTTGTTCGTTTTCGAAGACCGCGATGAGGCCTGCGTAGCCGCCTTCGCCGACCAGGACCCCTGTCGTGCTCGTCGGGTCATCGAGCCCGATCCAGAGACCGATGGTCGGCACCTGCTGCCACGAACCTTCGTCGTTCTCGATGCGGAATGCATAGTTCCACACGGTCGGTCCGCCGGCGGCTGAATAGTCGTCGAAGTTCGCCGCGCGTGAGAGGGTCCCCCGGAGGCGCGGGTCACTCGCCTGGGCGACGGGAGTCATCTCCCACGCGCCTCCCCTTTCCATCGCTACTCCATCGATGGTCTCCGTCGTAGCAGCGCGCTTGTCCGGTCCGTAGGCCCACCGGGCCGTGAACTCGACAGGCGGCGCCGCCTCCGCAGCGGTCGACGACCCTGTCATTCTGTCCGACTGTCGGTCGAGGGGTTGCGCGATGAGCAACAGGCCGCCGAGAGCGAAGACGACCGCACCGGCTGTGATGGCCTTGGCTGGACTGAACATCGATCGGGTCCTCCCTGTGGTAGCTGGGTACTGATGGGATGCCGCCGGAATGGGGCTGACCTGGGAGCCCGAGGTCTGGTGCCGGTTGGGCCACCACCCCCGACGCTTCGTACGCTCCGGCAGGCGTGCCATGATCTGGCCGGTGCTGCGGCGACCGTCCGAGGGTGGCCGGTCCGTTGCCTCCAACCACGTCCGCACGACGGGTTCGAGCTGCTGGTCGCTCATCGGACGACCTCCTGAGAGATGGGATGGTGCGCGGGTCTGTCGTCGGCCTCCAGGGCGGCCCGGAGCGAATTCATGGCTCGGTTCAGTCGCGAGTGGACGGTTCCTCGCCGGATGCCGAGGACCTCGGCTACCTGCTCCAGCGTCATGTCGAGCAGGTAGTGGAGGACGACGACCGCCCGTTGGTCCACCGAAAGCCGCCTGAAGCCACGCTCCAGCTGGTCCCGGTCGACCACCAAACCGAAGGCATCGCGGTCCAGGGGCTGGGCGGTCATCGACAGGTCCATGCCACCGATCCACCTCGGCTTCCGCTTCACTTCTGCGTAGCAGGCGTGGATGAGCAGGCGATACGACCAGCCATCGAACCTGGCTGGGTCGCTGAGCCGGTCGAAGCGCCGCCAGATGTCAACGAAGGCCTGTTGGGTGGCGTCCTCCGCCAGATGCGGGTCACGCAGGATCCCCAAGTGCCACCCGGTAGAGCCGGGGGAAGTGGGCGAGCGTCAGCGTCTCGAACGCTGCCAGGTCACCGTGCTGGGCTCCCTTCACGACATCTTGGTCCATGGCCCTCGATCTCCGCTACCGACAGCCTCGTGGCTGACGGAGGAACCGTCAGTGTCACGGCCTCCTACGACACATGAGTGTCGCGGCGCTGCGTATTTGTCCCTTTTCGTCGGGCAGGCAACCTCCGTCGACCTGACGCGCGGCTCCCATCCCCTGCCTTCACCACGTCAGACCCAATGCTGCCGCCGTGGCTGGGGGTGGCCGTCGGAAGCGATCGGCTCATAGCGAGATGTGTCGCTCGGATTCGACCTTCGGTTCCTGCGATGGCCGTCAGAGTTCCGTGCCACCGATGACACCGTCGCGGGTCGGGTGGCGCTCGCCTTGCGGTCAGACGCGCTGAAGCTCAAAGAGCACCGCATCGTGATCGCCTCGCGGTTCTGGGTAGCCGTGCTCCACGTCGCGAAACAATCCGAAGCTCATGAGCTCGGCTCCACTGCGCAGGCCCTCATTGGCGTGGTCCCGCTCGTCCGCCGACCCCGGCCAGACGCTCACGCGGTAGCTTGCCTCGGGCTTGAGGCCACGCAGCCGCAACCGGGCCGGACTGGGGTTTGGTTCAGCCAGCATCCGGTACCACGCCGCGACCGCCCGCGAGCCATCAGGAGCGATGCTCATCCACGCGGCCTCGGCGCCTCTTCCACTGAACGGGCTGCGCAGCCGGATGAAACGGCCGAACTGGAAGAGCTCACGTCGCTCCTTGTACCACTTGACTTCGTCGGCGATCTCAGCACGACGTGCCTCGCCGATCGCTAGTAGGTCCAGCTCGTAACCGAACACTCCATAGAACGCGATCGCCGCGCTGGTTTGCGCCGGTGAGGAGCGCCCCACGATCCAATTCGGCGTGGGCGTCACGTGCGCTCCCATCGCTGAGACAGGGTATGCGAGTGAGGCTCCCCACTGGATACGCAGTCGTTCGGCGGGGTCCGTGCTCGAACTCGGCCAGCCCTGCGGTGCATAGGCGAGCAAGCCCGGGTCGAATCGGCCTCCGCCGCTCGCGCACGACTCGAACAGGACCTCCGGGAAGGCGTCGGTGACGCGCCGGTAGAGCTCGTAGACACCGAGGACGTAGCGGTGGAAGAACTCATCCTGTCGTGCTGCGGGAAGCCCGGAGGAGTACGGCTCGGTGATCGAGCGGTTCATATCCCACTTGATGTACGAGATCGGAGCATCGCCAAGGATCTCGGAGAACACCTTGAACAGGTGGTCGACCACGTCAGTCCGAGACAGATCCAGCACCAGCTGGTTACGACTCTCGCTCCGTGGTCGGCGAGGAGCCCCCACGACCCAGTCCGGATGGTCTTCGTAGAGTTGGCTGCGCGCGCTGATCATCTCGGGTTCGATCCACAGGCCGAAGTCCATGCCCATGTCCCGAATGGCTCGGCCAAGTCCACCGAGTCCATCCGGGAGCTTGCGCGCATCTGCCGCCCAGTCGCCGAGGGAGGTGGTGTCGTCGTCACGCCGCCCGAACCAGCCATCGTCGAGCACGAAGAGCTCGATACCAAGCTGCTGTGCACGCTGCGCCAGCTCCAGTACTCGGTCCTGGCGTACGTCGAAGAACGTTGCTTCCCAGTTGTTGATGAGGATGGGGCGAGAACGATCTCGCCACCGCCCTCGCGCCAGACGTTCTCGGAACAGGCGGTGTAGCGCGTCACTGAGCGGGCCGATGCCCGTCTCTGAATACACCATGACGGCCTCTGGGGTCTGGAATTCGGCTCCGCCCTTGAGCAGCCACGAGAACGAGTCTGGGTGGATCCCCAGGCGCACTCGGGAGCTGGCGTACTCGCTCACCTCGACTTCGGTCAAGAAGTTGCCCGAATACACGAGGCTGAAGCCGAGGGCCTCACCGGCTTCCTCGGTGGTCGTCGCCCGACGCAGCATCAGGAACGGATTGTGCTCGTGGCTGGAGCGGCCCCGCTGGCTCCCGATCGACTGCAGACCCTGGCGCAATGGGCGCTCAACCACCTGCCGTTCACGGGCCCAGGCTCCCGACAGGTGGACCATCGTCCAGTCCGCGTCTGGCAGATCGAGAGCCGCGCTCATGGCGCACTCGATCCAGAGTTCGGAGTCGCCACGGTTGCGGATCCGCGCCGAGCGCGTGATGACAGGGAGGTCATTGCGCACGGTGTACGTGAGCGTGACCTCGGTCCCGCCGAGGGGATCGGCCAGCACCACATCGACGGTGTCCGACTCGTCGTCCGATTCGACATAGGTCATTGGCAGCGCCGTCGACACGGGCTTGCCCTTGGCGATCCGGTGCCCCACGTATTCGAGGCGGATGACCTTCGAGCCGTCCTGGCCTCGGACCACCAAGGCTGGCGCGCGGTAGTCGCCGGTGCCGGTGGTCGGATACTCGAACGCTACCGAGTCGCCGATACGGTCTACGAAGACCCAGTCGGAGAATGTCTCGAACGCATGTGGTGGAAGATGCCCGAAAGATTGTCCTGAGGGCAGTGCGGGCCCGAAGTAGACATGGCCAAGTGATCCATCACCAAGGACCCGCATCACGTAGCTGGCCAGCGCGTTGCTGAGGTGGAGTTCGCGAGACTCCTCGTTCCAGGCGATCGGCATCGACGTGCACCTCGGGGGCCCATCCTACCCGACCCCGGCTGCGTGATGCCCCAGCCGTGCCCACGGAACAACAGCAACAGGGCGCCGAGCACCATCAGTGGAACCCGGCGGGCTTGTGGCACCGTCGATGGCGCTGGCCCTAACCTTCGGAAACGGTCGGAGTCCTCCTCGCGCGCGTCGATACCGCCGACAACCGTCAAGTCATCGATATTGAGGGCGACGAACCGAGCCCGGTGGGTGACGGTCGCATACGAGCGGGCGGCACCCGGCTCGATGCCCATGACCTGACCGATCTGCTCGAACGAGAGGTCGGCCTGATAGCGCAGGTAGATCACTTGACGCTGTCGATCAGGGAGCCGATCGACCTGCGTCCAGATGACCACCCGATCGGTCGAGTCGACCTCCATCACCCGAGCCGGGGATGGGTGGCCCAAACGGGCCACGAGGGCGGCGATGCGTCGGTGCAGGCGGTGCTGGTCCATGGCGAGGCGCGACAGTGTGCGATACGTCCACGCCTCCGGAGAGGCGATGACCGTGCCACGCGCGAGCTCGCGCCAGGACCGGATCAACGCCTCTTGGACGAAGTCGGCGGCTCGGTCGGGATCCATGCCCAGTCGAGGTGGCGATGGGGATGGACGCCGTGCTGGTCGGCTGAGCGTCCGTCGTGCGTGGCAGCGCGTCCGGTCCGTCCCTAGCTCAGCGCACGGAGACCCGGGTGATGAAGCCACCGCGCCTTGCCCGGCCTCGGACGAGATGAAGTAGACGTCGTCGGTGCCGAGGAAGATCTGGCCGAGGGTCGGCGTCGTCCCGGCCACCTCGATCTCGGCAAGCTGCTCGCCGGTGGTGACGTCGAGCACGACGAGGAAGTAGGCTACAGTCGATTTCGCCAGCCGCACAGCGCAGGTCATCGAGGTAGAGGTGACCCTGGTCCGACGGCGATCGCCGAGCCCGCGCTGGAGCGATAGCGGTCGGTCTCCCAGACCTTCGTCATCGTGCCGTCATCGGCCATGTGCCAGCCGGCGATGACCCGGTTCATCTGGTCGTTGGCCACGACCATGCGGGTCACGTACGGATCGGCCACCGACGGGGTAGAACGTCCCGCCCGGGCCCGTCACCGAGGTCGCGTCCATCGACGTCAGGGTGTCCTCGGTCGTCGTCGTGGCCTGCACGTACAGCTGCAGCGGTGCGGTGACCCCGAAGATGACGGTGTTGTTGTTGGGGAAGAGGACCGGGCCATCAGGGCCCATGTTGACCATGCTCACCGCCGGGCGTGGTGCCGTCGCCCGGGGTGCGATACGTGGCGGCCCAGGCCTCGTCGGTCTCGAAGCCATCGTCGGTGACCAGGAACCGCTGGGTCCGGGTGTCGTCCGACGCGTAGATGTACAGGTCATCGCCCTGGCTGACACGGTGCCGATGCGGGTCGAGGCGATGGGCACGTCGGAGGCGAAGCGGAGGATCAGATCGGCGGTATCGATCGACAGGAGCTTGGCAGGCTCGCTGGAATCGCCGGCGTCGATGCCCTTGGTGATGATGTCGCCGCTGACGGGCGACACCTGGACGCTGTTGTAGATGGTCTGGCCCGGCGCCGAGTCGAACGTCGGGAGGGCCAGCGAGCGCACGATCGACATCGTCTCGGGATCGATCTCGTAGAGCGTCGCTGCCGCGATGGTGTAGAGGTGACCGTTCTCGTGGAGGGCGAGGCTGCTGGTGTAGTTGAGCGTCGACCCGCGGGGCAGCTCGAGGAGGTCGGTGACCGTCATCGTCGCCGGGTCGATCTTCGCGACATAGGGCGACACGGCCGCGGAGATGGCGGCCGTGACCGCGAAGCGATCCTGGGCGGGCGAGACGCCGACATCGTCGAGCGAGGCGTTCGAGAAGAGGTCGATGAGATACGGGCTGCCACCCAGGACGAAGATGGCGTCGTCGGTGTACGTCGACGCCCCACATCGGGACCGGCGGAAGGGACGCGGACACCGCGGTGAGCGATGTGGCGTCGAAGCCCGCTGGCAGGCCGGCGCCCTGTGCCGCCCCGGTTCGCCACTGGTCGGACCGTCCGGTCGGCCAGGTGCTGTCGAAGAGACCGGCACGTGGGCCATCGGCCTCGTCGGCGGTGACCGCGGCCGTCCCGGCAGCGATAACGAGCAGGCCGACGATCATCGTGGCCCGCTGGGGACGGCTCGATCGTCGACCCATCCATGGTCGTGTCATGGCTCTTCCTTCGCCGCTGCATGGGCTCGATGGCCTGGGACCTCGTCTAGTATGCCCGCCCCGTTCGGCCACAGCTCCATCGCGCTGTCGTCGAACACCTATGGGCATGCGCTCGAGGAGCGGCAGCAGCGATTGGGCAGCGTCGGGCGGTGATGGGGATGGACGCGGTGCTGGGAGGGTAGATATCAGCTCAAGCCGCCTTGCCCATGCAGCAAGGGTACGCTCGCCAGTTGACGAGCGCGCGCGTCGGTCGTCCCGGTTGGACCTACTCGCCCCACGCCAACTCGAACACCGACGGGCCCTTGATGTGCAGCATTCTCTGTCCGATGTCCGGGTCGCCGTCAACCGTCAAGTCACGAATCGTGAGTGTCCAGGTTCCGGAAGAAGCACTAGAAGGTGCTCCACGGCCCAACCTGAGCAGTGGCCATCCGTGCGCGGGACATATGCAGACGAGCCGGTCATGGCGCGGTCCAGTTACTGCGCGTCCCGCGCGCTCGCCCCGGCCCTTGGACTCACCGTTCAGCGGCTGCCACCGCCTCACGAGTGCGGGTACGACCTGAGGGGGTGTCTGACGTGGAGCCCTTGAAGTGCACCACCAGATGCGAGGTGAGAGAGCTTCGTGCCCCTCTCGTCAACGGCCGCCCTGTGGGTCACAATGGGGAGGACCCGGCGCGCCAAACGATACCGGCGAGGCGCTGCCGATCGCAGTTCCACATCGCCGGACCTCACCGGGGCACCGGGTCACTCGCTCGCCGACGCGTCCGCAGGGCATGACGTGGCAGCGGGCGGTCGCGGACTCCACGACCGCCCGTGAAAGGAGGGACGGCGATGTCCGCTCCCCGCGCTATCGGCGCCTGGATCTCCGAGAACTCGGCCACGGTGTGGTGCTTCGACGTGTCGTCATCCTCTGCACCGGACGGGAGGCCACGATGACTCCCGTCACCGGAGGTCGCCGCTTCAAGCCACATGCACTCGAGCTCGCGGACGGCGGCAGGCTCGTCCTCGGAGCCGATGGCTCGATCGACCACATCGATGACCATGGCTCCAGAGTGCAGCGCTGGACACCTGATGATCCCGAGTGGCCGGATCAGGCCATCCGGTTCGGGCTGCACGTCCAACCCAACACGGTGACACCGAAAGGTCCCGTCCAGGGCACGAAACCACCGCGCCGGTAGCCGACTCCCAGAGGAGCCGTGAGCAGACCTGCGCGGGAACGGTCGGCAGGCACAAGGGTGTGACCCACGGCAACCGGGCCCCGGATCGCCGAAGCGCTCGCGGCAAGAGCCGACCTTGGGAACCGGCCCGCGGCGCGACCCCGATGCTTGCGATGTTCAGTTGGCCCCCTCACGATGATGTGATGATGTGGCGACCACGCCGTGGGCAGGGCGCTGCCGTTGGCGACGGTCCCGCCGGACCTAGGCCTCGTCTGTTATCCAGATGTTCGGAGGACTGATGACGCCTGCTTCGGTCATCGCAGCCTTGAGGTCGTCCGAGCCGGCGAACGACTCGGCGGTCGCGCGGTCGTCGAAGTCATGGCAGACGGTGATCTCGTTGGGGTCGGTCACGCTGCGATCGACGGCGTGCTGTCTGACGCCGAGGGATCCCCGGTCGAATGCGTCGTAGGCCTTGCGCCAGGCGCTGTAGTCGGCGACCTGGTGACGAGCGAACATGCGAATCATCCGAGGTCCTCCTTCTGAGCCCCCGATTGCCAGCATACGCTCCCTCGCAAGCGCCCCCACACGACCGCGCAATGGTGTGGGTCGGCACCCCGGGCGCCGCCTAGATGGCCACCGGCTCGAGCGCGCCCACCGCGACCCGTGCCGGGATCTCGCGGAGTCGGATGTAGGCCTCCAAATCATCGAAGTGGAGAGCCGGGTCGAGGGCGATGAAGTTCAACATGTCGATGCCACGCGCGATGAGGAGTTGGTCCACCTCGCCGGGTCGGGTCTCCACCCACGGTCGGTGGCGCTCATAGCCGGACCGGAATGCGCCCGCGAGCTCGCGGTAGTCGGTACGGTCGCGGACATAGAACAGCGCTGTGGCCACATCCAGGATCGGTGCCCCCCAGAGCAGGTCTTCCCAGTCGAAGGGCGTGAGCACGCCTCGGTGCACCTTGACGTTGTCACCGTGCATGTCGCCGTGGATGACGAGGTGCCGCTGGTCGCGCATGATCGTCGCGATCCGCTCGTTCGTCGCCTCGTAGGCCTCATGCAGCAGACCGTCGAGGCCGAGCAGGTCCACGCGATCGCTGTCGAAGAGCGCGAGCGGCGCTCCGTAGGCCAGCACCGACTCGTACACCACGGCCTCGAACGAGCGTGATGGCGTCCACTCAGACGCAAAGCGATGCATCCGGGCCATCAGCTCGCCGAGTGCGGCCCAGCGGACGGTGTCGATCCGGCGGGACAGGAGTCCGCCGCGGAGCCACTCGAAGAGGACACAGGCTCGAGGCCCGGGCACGCCGGTCGCAGAGGCGAGCACATACGGGTCCCCGGACCGGGTCGGGATGATGCGGGGCAGGCCAATTCCGGTGTCGGCTGCGAGAGCGCACACGAACTCGTCCTCAGAACGCACCTTCTGATCCGCGATGGCCACATCCGTTCGCATGACGCGCAAGGCCTTGGGCCCTCCAGGCGCGTCCACCCGGAATGTGCAGTTCCACTCGTTGCTGAGCAGGCGCAGACGAGTCCAGGTCAGGTCGTACGTTTCGAGCGCTTCATTCGCGAGCACCCGAAGGCGGCGGGTCTGTCCGAGTCGCGTCAGGCCGGAGAACGACATGTCCACGTCCTCACCCTAGCCTGCCATCGGGGCGGACGGCTGTGACATCGACCGTCTCACCCACTTCATCGAGGACGTGCACTTCGAGTCGCACGCGCGACAGATCCGATCCGGCGTATGGCATCAGTCCTGGGCCTTCTGGTGATGGTTCCTACGAGAACCGCATTGTCACCAACGGGTCCCCCTTCATGACATTCCATGGTGGTGGGTGGCTTGGGGGTGTGTTCGAGCGACCGGCCTGCTCTGGCCGCTCGGTGCCACCGCACCAGTCCTAGCTGGCTGGGCCGATTAGCCCGTCCGGCGCGCCGTTTGCGCCTTGGGCTTGAAGCACCTAGACTCCCGGTGAACTTGGAGAGCCGCGAGGAAGCGTCGGCTGGGGGGTTCTTGAGCTCTTCCATCTCCGGAGGAACAATGCCCCAGCCTCGAACCATGCCTCGTCGCTTGCTGGCCGCGCTCGCGCTCGGCTCGAGCCTCGTGGTGGCCAGCGCTCTTGCCGCCACGGCCACCACACCCGAGTTGCCCCCGAACGCCGCAGGCTATGTGGCCGTCTGCCCCGATGCCGCGAACGGTGGTCTCCAGACCGTCATCGTGCCCGCGGACGAGGCGGATGCACTCGTGACCGAGAGTAGTGTCGGCGCGCCATGCGCGGTCGCGCCCGGTGCCGATGCCTACGGTCCCCCGCTCGATCCTGAGACTGGCCACTACGTCGGCGAAATCGCGGATGGCATCTACTGGGTCACCGACGGCGTCTACCAGGCGATGTTCTTGACGACCGGTGAGGGTGTCATCGTGGTCGATGCTCCGCCGAGCATCCCGGACATCGTCGGTGCCATCGCCTCGGTCACCGACGAACCTATCACCCACGTCATCTACAGCCACAGCCATGCCGACCACATCGCCGGGGCGGGCAACTATCCCCCCGACGCCACGTATGTCGCGCATGCGGACACCGCCGCGCAACTCGAGAAGTCGCTGGCCGCGAACCCTGCTTGGGGCGCGTTCGTCGGTGGTGGCCCGGTGCCGCTGCCGACGGTGACCTTCGATGACACGTACACCCTGGAGGTCGGCGACAAGACGCTCGAGCTCTCGACGCCAAGCGTGCTCGCGCACGAGCCAGGCAACATCTTCATCTTCGCGCCGGAGCAGAACGTGCTCGCGGTCATCGATCTCGTCTTCCCCGGCTGGTCACCCTTCAAGGACCTGGCCCAGGCCGAGGACGTCGCCGGATACCTGGCCGCGCATGACGAGATCCTCGCCTTCGGGGCCGACACGATCGTGACCGGCCACATGGGTCGGCTAGGGACGAACGCGGACGTGGAGCTGAACAAGGAGTACATGGCCGACATCCAGGCCGCTGCAGTCGATGCGTTGCAATCCGTCGCCCTCGATCCGATCGTCGCCGAGACCGGGTATGCCAACCCCTGGTTACTGTTCGATAGCTACTTCGATGAGCTCGTCTCGGCCTGTGAGTCCGAGGTCGTTCCGAAGTGGACCGACCGCCTCGCCGGCGCTGATATCTTCACCGCTGATCACTGCTACAGGATCATCGAGTCGACCCGCATCGACTAGTGACCTTGGGCCTGTCCACGAGCCCTGCGTCCGACTGGATGTGGGGCTTTCCTCGGTCACCGCTCGGTACGCGGTGGCGCATCCGCTAGGACACTTTTCGCCCCACGGCGCTCGGCAGCGATCTACGGCGGTCGGCTGGCGGAGACTTCGATCGACTCGCACTGCGTGGATGCACCCCGGCACTCGACGACGCCGTACGAATGACACTGGTCCGCGAACCGGCGAGGCGTCGTGCCAGGCGGACGATCGAGGCTCTACTCGTCAGAGCGCCGAGCGCGAAGGCCGGTAGCCGCCCGTGAAGCGGTGGATGGCCGCCACCAGCTCGCCGTTCTGGACGAGGTCGAGCACCGCGAGCAGGTCGTCGCGGTAGAAGCGGTCGTCGCCCGGTGGGTCGACGCGCGTCCGGATGAGGTCGAGGATGACGGACGTCCCGCTGCCTATCGGCAGGTCGCCCATCTTCGGCCGGATGAGGTCGATGGCGTGGCTAGCGAGCAGGAACTCGGCGGCGAGGACCTGGTCGAAGGAATCCAGGTTGTCGAGCACGCCGCTGAGGGAGCTGTTGCCCATGCTGTTGTGGTCTTCCTGCATGTCCTTCGCCGCGAGCGAATGGATGCTCGCGGGGTTCGCCCGCTGGCGCATCTGGCCCAGGATGGAAAGCTGCAGCGACTGCACCTGCACCAGCCCGGAGTTCAGGCCCGGATGCCCGGCCACGAGGTTCTCCGGCAGGCCGTAGCTGGCGCGGCTGGAGATCAACCGTGCGGTGCGGGCCGTCGACAACCCAGCACCGTCGGTCAGGACGATGTTGAGGAAGTCGAGGATGTGCGCGAGGTGCGAGCCGTCGTAGTTGCCGCCCATGACGATCTCGAAGATCGACGGATCCTCCTCGTCACGGAGGATGAGCGGGTTGAGCGTGGAGGCGTTGATCTCCATCTCGATGTCGACGGTCGCGTGATCGATGACTTGCCGCATCGAGCCGTGGATATGGGGCGAGGAGCGCAGGCTGACCGAGTCCTGGACTCGCGACGCCGTCTCCCCCAATCGCGCCCGACCCTCTTCGGTGGCCCAGCGACTGCCCACGAGCAGGCTGCGCATCGAACGTGCCGCGGCGATCTGGCCGGGGATCCGCCGCGCCGCGTGGGTCCGCGGGTCCAGCGCCTCGATCTCGCCGCGCACAGCCTCCATCGTCATCGCGTACGCCCCGTCCAGCAGCGCCACCTGGCGGCGGAGCTGCAAGAGAGCGTGGATAGTGCCGGCGGCGAGCATCGTGCTGCCGCTGATGATCGACAGCGCCTCCCCCGTGTCGAACCCGAAAGTCGGCTCCAATCCGGCCTTGCGGAGGATCTTCGGCGCCGGCCCGACCTTGTGCCCGAGCTTCGCGGTGCCGTGTGGGTCGCCGGTCAGGACGAGGCCGAGCGCCGCCATGGGCTGCAGATCGCCGCTGCCGAGCGAGCCGGCGACCGGGATCTGCGGTACGACCCCGGCGTTCAGGAGGTCGACCATCCGCTCGATCAGCTCGAGGCGCGTCCCGAACGTGCCGATGCATGACACGTTGGCCCGGATGAGGAGCGCCAGGCGCGCGATATCGTCCGGGAACAGCGGCCCGATGCCAGTCGCATGGGAGATCGAGGTACCGCTTCTGGAACTCGAGCTCCTCGGCTTCGTTGAGGATCTCGTCCTTCAGCGTGCCCAGACCGCGGGTGATCCCGTAGATCGGCGTACCGGTCCGCAACCATTCGATGAGCTGGGCGTGCGCTGTGGTCACGCGCTCCACCGCATCGGTGGAGATCTGAACGTTGGTCTCGTCGGCGCGGAGGTAATGATCGAGGACGTCGACCGATAGCGATGCGCCATCGAGGACGATATCGACGCGCTGCGGCGAGCCGTCGGTCGTGTCGACATACGGCGACTGCGTCCCGTGCGACTTCCGCCAGCGCTCGATGCCGGCCTCGCGCTTGTTCGCCTTGCTCATGGACTACGTTGACTCCTTTGTGGTCGCCGCTGTGTGCATCGTCGTCTCCCCACCCCGGGGAATGGCGAACGCCGTCGCGAGCCCGCCGAGCAGGATGACGGCACCGAATGCGAATGCCAGGCGCGAAGCGGACATGTCGGCGGCCTCGGTGGTCACGGTCGTGGTGCTCCCCAACATGATGGCAGTCATCGCGGCCGAGCCGATCGCCATCGCCACCGTCCGGCTCGCCACCATCATCCCGCTCGCGAGGCCGATGCGCGTGCGCGGCACGCCCGCCATGATCACCTCGGTGACCTGCGCGTAGGCCAGCCCGTAGCCGATGCCGAAGGCGAAAAGGATGATCGCGAACCCGACGTTGTCCAATCGATAGCCGAGTGCGACGGTCAGCAAGCCCAGAGTGACCGCCGCGATCGCCAGCCCGGCGATCACCGCGAGGCGACCACCCGACCGCGAGCCGAGCGGCGCCGCGACGAGGCCGCCGACGACGATCCCGACGCCGATCATCGCGGTCAGCACCGCGACCTGAAGCACATCCTGGGACAGCACGAGGCGACCGAACTCCGGCACCGTGAACTGCAGCGCATAGCCACCGAGCACGAGCAGGAAGGAGGCCACGATCCCGAACCCGAAGCGTCGGTCCCGGAACAAATCCCGATCCATCAGCACCGGGAGCGACCGTTTCGACCGTCGCCCCTCGAGCCACACGAAGGCGACCGCGGCGACGACCGTGACCGTGAGAAGGACCAGGATCGGCGAGATCGCGAACGGCCACGAGAGGTCATCTGCCGCGGCTCCGGTCGCCGTGATCCAGCCATAGCGCTGCCCCAGGGTGACGACGACGAGCCCGGAGATGACGATGAAGACCAGCAGGAGCGTGCCGGGCAGGTCCATGCCGCTGGTGCCTTCCTCGTCCTTCGACTCCGGGACGGTCAGCCGGATGCCGATGAAGGCTACGATGAGCACGGGCACGTTGAGCCAGAAGGACAGCCGCCACGATCCGAGCGCCAGGGCTCCGGCGGCGACGAACGGCGCGAGTGCCAGGCCGACACCGACGCTCGATGCCAGCAGGCCGAAGGCCAGGTTCTTGCGGGGATGGCCGTCGAACAGGACGCTGACCAGGCCGATCGACGTCAGCAGCATCGCGGTGCCCAGACCCTGCAGCGCCCGTCCCAGTACGAGGATCGTGCCGTCCCAGGCCAGCCCGGTCAGGACGCTCGCGACGATCACGACAGCGATGCCGTAGAGGCACATCCGCTTGCGTCCGTGCTGGTCGGCGGCACGACCGAACGCGATGAGCGTCGCGCCAGACACGGCGATCATGATGGTCGCGGCCAGGTTGACGGCATGTTCGGAGATGCCGAGCGACTGGGCGATCTCCGGCACCTCGATCGCCATCACCGGCCCCTGCAGGAACGAGAGGCCGATGGCGAGCAGGAGGAAGCCCAGGCCCACGAACGGCCGCGTCAAATCCGCTCCGCGGCCCATGGATCCCGCGATCGTCAGCCGTTCATCCCCCGCGTTCTCATCGAGCCTAGCCTACGCCGGCACGAGCGGTCCGACCTCGCGGATGACCCATTCCGAGGATGGGTGGCGCTCGTGGCGGACATGCTCACCGACGTTCACACGTCCTACCGGACGACATGCGCCCCGACAGGAAGCTCACCCGCGCGCAGCTCAAGCGCTCCTTCAGGGCCATGCTACCCAAGGGCCCGGATGGCATGGGACGGCCGCTGGGTCACGATCCAGCCGAAGCCATAGGTCCCGCTCTTGACGACCGCTCGGCGCTCCCAGGCCGGCCTCGCGGGTCCACGTGACCCAGGGCGGGACGACGGAGGTACTGTCGACATGCGCGATGCCCTGCGGACGCAACTCCGCCGATACCAGGCCAGGTTCCATGGCAGGGCGACCGCGTCGAAGCGCCCTCACCGGGCACGGTCAGGCGCCCGTCCGGCGACGTCGCCGCGGCGCGGCGGCCCCTGCAGCCCAGCAGGCTACTCGGTCGGTGGCGTCGGGATCTTGACCACGAAATCCGCCCCCGGGTAGACCTGCCCGGTATTGTTCTGGTCCACGAAGAGCAGCGACTTCTCCCACATCTCATCCGCTGTCGGCTGCGGGTAGAGCGCGTTGACGTCATCGACCGTCGCATCACTCCTGGTGACGGCGGCGCTGGGCTGGTAGTCAGCCTCGCTGGGGTCGGTGATGATCTGCAGTCGCTGCATCATGCCGTTGTCTTCATGCAGCAGGATGTGACAGTGGTTGACGAACTCGCCCGAGTAGTCCACGAACCGCGAGCGGAAGACCACGCGGCCACCGCTCTTGGGCATCGCCACCGTATCGGCCCACATCGGTTCCTGCAACACGTTCACGTAGTCGCCATTCTTGTCGGGCACATCGATGCGCGTGATCCAGAACGGGTTCTGGTGGATGTGGAACGGGTGGTTGGCGCCGGGGCCGTGGTTCCCGATCTGGCCCTTCTGGGCCCACTTCTCACCGCCGGCCGCCGAGCGCTTGGCGTTGACCTCGGCGACCTGGGCCATCGTCATGGGATAGGCCACGACGTGGGTCTTGAACCACGGCTGTGGAGACGTCAGCGCGCCATCGGGCGGCGTATCGGCGTAGTCAAACTGGTAGTAGACGAGCTCCGGATTCAGATCCAGATACTGCGCCAGCTGATCGTTCGTCCAGGAGCTGTCCGGCATGGTGACTGAATAGAGATCGATCGACTGGTTGATGATCGCCCACTCCTCGGCCGTGTCGAGGAGCATCTTGGGGGTGCTCGGGCTGGTGGGGTAGAACTTCTCGCCGTCGATGCTCATCGAGCGTGTCAGGGCTGGCAGGAGTACGGTCGGCAGGTCCCCGCTCGGGAACCGCCTGATGTTCGTGACCGGCACACCCTGTGGCTCGCCGTCGACCATGACCGGCTTGCCGTTGACCGTCACCGGCACGCTGAGCTCGGCCGAGTCGGGTGAGGGCGGCACATAGTAGGTGAGCCGCTCCTTCTCCGGATTGGCCTCGAGGTACTCCGGATTGGGTTCGATGATGGGCAATCCATTGGCGCCCCAGCCGGCGTAGTCGATGACGCGCGTGCGAAAGAGCTCACCATCGCCGAGGCCACGAGCGGCGCGCTCCTCATCGGTCACCAGCAGCTCTTCGTCGGTGACGGGGAGCTCGTAGGGATGCACGGCCAGGCCATCGAGCAGGTTGTCGAAGCGCAGGTCATCACCGCCCGGGACAGGGTCACCGCCGACGACGACGTGGGCCATGATCTTCGACTGGGTCTCCGTCCTCGGGATCTGGGTCGGGAGTGCCACCAAGGTGTACACGGCCGCGGACACGCCATCCTCGAGCTTCGGTGCCTTGAAGAAGACGTCGGCACGGTTGGCATCGGCCAGTCGAAGCTCATTGGGCCGCCAGTAGCAGACCGCGAGGTTCTCCGGCTCGAAGCAGTCGACCAGCAAATCGAAGTCCGGTTCCTGGCCATCATTGACGGCGGCAAGGTCCTTGACCTTGTACTTCCAGCCGCCTGCGTCGTCCGGCACCACTCGAGTGATGCCGTCCCACGAAAGCTGCCAGATCTTGGCCTTCTCGACAGGCTCGTCCTTGCCGTCGACGCTGACCGTGATCGGCGACCAGTCCTGGACCGTCACCGGCTGCATGACCGGGCTGCCGCTGCTGCGGTCGACACGCTGGAGCACGTTGCCCGAATCGGCGGTGAAGTTGCCGGAGGCTTGGGTGACGCTGCCCGGGTTGACGGTGAACTCGCCGGCGAGCACGGCGAAGCGCATGAAACCCGAGCCGTCGACGCTCCCGTTGAGGATACGCCAGCGCTCCACTGCACCCGGGCGCATGGTGATGATGTCGGGATCCGTATCACCGTTGACCAGGGTCCGGATGTTGTTGCCACCTCCGGATCCCGATCCCCGCTTGAGCTGCTGGGGATCGTCCGTATCCTCGCCCGCGTTGGCGCCGCTGATGTTCTCCGTCGGTGCCACGAAGACCCGCTGTACCAGGAACTCCCGCTCGCGGTAGTCGTAATCTCCCGTCTTCTGATCCCACACGGCGCCGGCGTCGCCGGCGATGCGTTCGTTGACCAGGGCATCGACATCACCCTCGATGATGAGGAACCCGGCCATGCCGCTGGCAACCTGGTTCTGGGTCGCGCCGTGGGAATGCGGGTGATACCAGTAGGTTCCGGGTGGGTGGGGCACGCCGGCTCCGACGGTCTGTCCATCCGCGGCGACCAGGCCCTCCATCACGTTGCCGAGACGGAACTCCAAGTCGGCCACGTTGTCGATGATCTCGTCGCGGTCTTCCTGGTAGGCCGCGTAAAGTCCCGGGTTCTGCGAGATCCTGACCGCATCCGCCGCGGGCACGATCCGCAGGTAGATGTCATCGGACGACGTGCCGTTGTCGTTCTTGCCGGGTGCCACATGGAGGCCGTGCGAGTGCAGGTTGGTGACGTGTTGGGAATGAACGCCATTGAGGTGCTCACCCAGTGACCAATCCGGCTGGGGGACCGTCGGGATCCGGTTGAGGCCCTCGCCGTAGACCGCGTCGCCCGACAGTGTCGCGAGCATGGCGCCTTCAGGCCCGGGATAGCCTTCCTTGGGGTCCGGGCTGGGACCGATGGGCGTGGCGCCGTCATCCTGGCCCAGGTCGTTCTGGATTTGCACATACAGCGTCTGGTCGCCACGCATCCGGATGGTCGGGCCGGGGCTCTGCCCGCCCCAGGAAAAGCGGAACCCGCCCTCGTTCTCGACGACATGGAGGCTGAGCTGGTCGGTGCCGGCGGGTCGCCAGACCTCGGGCTCCATCCAGGTCTCGATGACCTTGGTCAGGTCGCCAGCAAGTAACGGATCGGGCGGCGGCGGGGATGCGGAGGGCGAGGGGGACTGGGCCAGGGCACGGGACCGGCCATATGCTGTGATCCCGATGGCCACAGCGCCGAGGCTGGCACCCTGGAGGAAGCGGCGGCGGCTGATGTCGCCACGGCGGCGGATCGACTCGGTCATGTACGAAACCCCTGCGGCGTCTCGACCACCTCACGGTCGGTGGGCTTGGCGCGTCTAGTCTCGCACATGCCATCGGCAGGACGGCAGCATCGACACCTGCCGGAGCACAATCCGGGCTGCGCCGCCTCGGCTGCCTGCGCCTCAGCGGCGACGACCAGACCAAAGCCGTTAATTCATGGCGATCGTCGCTCTTCCCAGAGGCCAACCCGCATCGTTGTGCCCGAGACGCGGCCACCGTCTGTCTACCGTCATCGATATCGGCTTGGCGTTGTGCAGGGCCGCGGCGTCGACAAGCTGGTAGGCTCGGCCGTCCTTCGACGGGCCCTGCGCATCGCCTCATCAAAGGAGCATCGGCTCCATCCCCTCTACGTGACGACCGTGGGGACCGGGCTTCGGCAGGGTGGGTTGCTCGGGCTCAAGTGGAGCAACGTCGACCTCCCGAACGCCAGGCTCACGGTCCGGCATACCCTTCAACGGATCGACGGTGAGTTCGTGCTCGTCGAGCCGAAGACCGAGCGGTCCCGTCGGACGATCGCGTTGCCGGACGTGGTGGTGAGAGCCCTCCGTGGTCATCGGACGAAGCAGAAGATGGAACGGCTTGTGGCGGGGTCGCGTTGGGTCGCTACCGGCCACGTCTTCGCCACGAGCCGAGGCACGCGCTGGATGCAGCCACCGTGACCCGCTCCTCCCAGCGAGCACTGAAGGTGGCTGGTCTCCCCCACCACCGCTGCCATGATCTGCGTCACTCGGCGGCGACGTTCCTACTCGCCCAGGGCTTCACGCTCGAAGACGTGAAGAACCTCCTGGGGCACAACTCGATCGTGCTCACGTGGAACACGTATGGGCACGTCTTCGAGCAGCGGCAGCAGCAGGTGGCGCTGGGGATGGACGCGGTGCTGGGCGGGTGACGCAAGTCACAGGAACGAGGTCGGGTCGACAAGCGGGTCGATGCCGTAGCAGGCCACCGACGAGGTCCGCACGCCAAAGGCAGCGTCCGGACCAAACACGCCCTCTAGCTTAGGCGCCCGGAGCGCGAAAGACCGGCGAGAGCTTGGTGGCAGCATCGACCTCGTCAGCGGTGAGCAGCACGGTCGTCTCGATGCTTGATCCTCCGGCCGCAGCGACGGTCAACGCCGCTGCGGCGGCTGACTCGTTGTCAGGCAGGTCGACGGTCACGTAGAAATCGTTGCCTCCGAAGCCGAAGTAGATCGACTCGAGGGTCCCGCCCAGTGACGCGACCAGCTTCTCCACACTGGCGGCACGACCACTTCCACCCTCGGAAAGGACGCCCTTCACCCCATCGACGGAATAGCTTCCGGTGAATAAGAACTTGGCCATGTTCTCCTCCTGCCGCGGGCACCCCATCAAAGGATGCGTAGTGCCGCGACCTAGGCAGCATAGGCCAAGCGAGAGCCATGTCAATCGGCGTGGTCTGCAGACGGAACAGGCTCAGTCGCGGGTGTCCCGCCGATCCAGTTCGGCAGTCTCTCGGGTATGGCTCGATATGTCACCTCGAACACCTACGGGCTTAAACTCGGCGAAGAGACCCTCGAACTCCTTGACGATGACCCTGCCACCGCGAAGGACCGGGCTCGCGATCAACTCGCTCTGATTGAAGAGGGCCAACAGAAGGTCGGCCACGAACTCCACAAGGGCCAGGCATTCCACAACATCGGCATCGCTGAGGTGATCCGGAACTTGGAGGCCGCGCGCGTATGGTTCCTGGCGGCCCATGTCGAAGTCGCCCGATCATCACCCCGCGGAACACCGTTCGATCAACAGGCTGCCGTTGTCCTCAGCGTCGTGTACGGCTCCAACGATGACGCCTGAGCGTGACGGCAGACCGAGCGCGGGTGGATGGCGATGTCAACTCGCTCGAGTTCGCGATGCTTCTGGCGACGGAGGGCACGGTCGAGCCCCTAAGGATGCCGTTCGATCAGCCAGGGGATGAGGCGGCACTCCAACTCGTCCAGCCGGAGGATCGGGTCTTAGCCCTGTACGCTGCCGCCTCCAGTCGAGCCCGGGCCCGCCATCACGGCGACGCCGACGATGGCCCGTCCGAGCCCGAGCACGGTGGCGATCAGGCGCTGTCCGGGGCCATCGAGATCATGTCCCGTGGCCAGCCAGTAGTAGAGAAGGACGGTGTTCGTGCGCGAGCGCGGACACAGCGAGCCGCGCTGCCGATTCTGGCCACGAGCCGTACCACTCGGGGTCCCATGGCGAGATCGGCCAGCAGGTCCGGAACAGCAACGATTTGATCGAGTAGCCGACCGCGGCCATATCGCCATTGACCGCGAGCCGAGGCAAGCGAGCTTTGGGTTGGTCCATCGATCGTTCACGCTCAGGCATGAGCCTCGGCGGCCCGCCGCATCGTCAGCGCTCCGGAGGGCGATGCGCGTGGAGAGCGTGCGGGTTGGCCGGACGTCGAGTCTGTACCACTACTTTCCCGATCGCCGATCGCTGCCGGCCGATGACGTCACCCCGCCGCCCCAGTCGCTGATGCCAAGTGCAACCCAGCCGGCGACGGACAACCAGAAGCCGATATCGACTACGCGCTCCTGCCCCGCGAGCCCGGCGGCAAGCAGGCACGCGCCGAGGACGACGGCTAGCGCGGGCACCACGGGAAGGTGCCCGACCAGCAGCCCGACGACGCCGAACCCGACGATGACGGTGATGAAGACGACGAATGCGGGTCGCAAGAGGGCGGAGGCCGCGGCCGAGAACTGCCAGGGGGACGCCTGCGCGATCGCGAGGACCGCCAGCCCGATGGCGCAGGCCGCGAGCAGCACTGCGAGCGCAACGACGAGAGGGCTCATGCCCGGATCCGCGAGTGCACGGCCGCCGGTGCCCACACCCACGAGCACAAGCGCCATCGGGAGGATGGCGAATCCGATCGGGATTCCTCCCCCGTAACCGAGACTCGCGCCGAGCAGCGCCAGCAGGGCACCGACGACGATCGCGATCCCGAACGCATTCACGTCGCGCTCCCGACGTCGGCATCCGCCGACGGCCGAACGACGTCGGCCGACGGAGATGGCACTGGGGCCGGCCAGGCTGCGAGCAGGAGCAGGACCGACAATACGAGGAACAGCGGCCCCGAGAGCATCGGCGGAGGAAGTGGGGTGCCGGCCACGCGATCGGTCGTCAGCCAGACGACCAGTATCAGCCCGATCCACAGGGGCATCGTCCAGCTGACGACCCACGCCCATCGGATCCGGCGCCGGATGCCGGCGATGACGAGCCCGGCCCAAGCCAGCCCGATCGCGACCTCCGTCGCCCCGGCCGTGCGCATCCCGACATCGGCCAATGCGGCGACGCGCGGTGCCGCTTCACGCGCCGCGTCGACGCTGCCGCCCGTGACGCTCTCGGGAATCCCTGGGTCGGCCGAGATGCCACCGGCCAGGTCGCCGATTCCGAACAAGATCACGATCCCGACAATAACGAGCAGGCCAAGCCATGCCCAGTTCCTCGCGGTGCGCACGTCGCCTCCCCTCAAGTGGGTTGCCTGTCCCGGTACGATGAAGCGCCAACACGGAGTGGGAAACCACGCGGGCCGGTTGTCCGCGAGTTGACGAGGAACAGCCAGCGGAGCATTGTCATCCACCCCTCACGACGGGATCGCAAGAATGCCGCCGTCACCATCGACGGTCACGATCTCGCCGTCGTGCACTCGTCGGGTGGCGTCGCCGGTCGCCACGACCGCTGGGATGCCGTACTCGCGAGCGATGATGGCTGGGTGCGACAGGACGCCGCCCGAGTCGGTCACGATGGCTCCGATGAGCGGGAAGACAACGGACCATGTCGGCTGCGTCACCGGGCAGACGATGACGTCACCAGCCTGGATCTTCTCGAATTCGCGCTCGTCCATGACCACTCGAGCGGTCCCGGTGTAGCGCCCAGGTGATCCGGCGATGCCCTGGATCGTGCCCTTCGGACCGGGGACGTTCCTCCGTCCCGGACCGGGATCGATGACCATGGACACGAACGAGAAGAAGGCCTCGGTCAGGTCGCGCGCCTCGCTCGGGAGGTAGCGGAGGGAGGGTGGCGGTCCGGGCGGGGTCCCGTACCAGGCCGGCCCGGGATGGGCCAGGACCCAGGCCCGCTCGCCCTTGCGGCGCTGGACGACGTCGTGCACGTCGCCCGTCGTCCGCGAAGGCCGCGCGAAGCTCGGCGTGCTCGAGGAAGAAGACGTCATCGGGTCGGTCGAGCTGCGCCCGTTCGGCCAGACGGCGACCGACCTCGAGCGCCGCATAGCGGACGATCCCGAGTGGTCCCTGAAGGGCGACGAAAACGTTGTCCTCGCGGAGTGGGTAGGCACGCTCCGCCCGGGTCAGCGCGTCGTCGAAGCGGGAACGGACACGCGCCGGTCGGGATCGCAGCGCCACCCGAGCCTCGGACAGCCGCTCGGCGCGGAGCTCGGCGTTTCGGCGATCGGTCTCGGACGGGTCGTGCGCGCGCGCGACCTGGCCGACCAACATCCGTAGCAACAGGTCGGGCCGATCGGCAAGCGTCGGGTCGGCTGGGTCGCGGCTCAGGCACCGCTCTCCGTAGTAGTGGCGATAAGCGTCGAACTCGGCCGCGAAGGCGGGGTCGACAGAGACGATCCTTGCCGCCGTCGCGGGCGTGACGTCCGCGAGCACCTCCATGATCGCCGGGTTGCGACGAGCCCGGTCGGCGAGCTTCGCCAGTTCGCGGCCTGGCTCGGAGGATCGGAACGACAGCCCGGAGACGAGCTCCAGGGTCTTGAGCGTCTCCCAACCGAGCAACGTTCGAGCAGCCTTCAGCAGCGGCTGGGTCTCCACCATGATCGCGCCGATGACGCGCATGTGCGATCCGAGACCGTCGCGCACCAAGCCGATCCCCGAATCGAGGTGCTCGATGAGCGCATCGTCCGAAAGAGCCGGTAGGTCGGTTGCGAGGAGTCCCCTGTGGCGCGCCTCGAGGGCGGGTTGCCACTCGTCGAACCAGTGCGTCACGACCTCGCCACCGACACCGTCGCGAACCACGCGCCTGGCCGTCGTGATGCGGTCTCGCATGACGGGGTGCAGTCGGGCCATCAGCCCGAGCACGATGCCGGGAGGCGGCCTGCGCTCCTTGCCGCCAAGCGGCACGGTGCGGGTATAGTGCCAGCCGCCGATGTCGATGAGCTGGATGCGCTCGGCGAGCATCCCGAACTCACGGCACAGCTCCACGGTGACGGCGTTGGCGATCGGATAGATGATCGAACGCCCGAGCGGCGAGTGGGGCGCCGGCCAGTGGCTGGCATCGCGCTCCCAATAGCCCTCGGGAATGTCGATCGGCACCGGGACGGGTTCCGCCGGCGAGACCGGGAGGGCCGTGATGGGCCGTGACTGGAGCAACCACAGCCCGTCGGCGTCGATCGCCCACTCGATGTCCTGCGGTTCGCCCCGGCGGGCGGCGATCTCGCGGGCCAGGGTGGCCACGGTCGAGGCTTCGGTCGCGGTCAGCACCGCGCTGGGCTCGGACGGCTCGGCCGATCCCTGCTCGGACACCCGCCAGGTCTCGGGCGTGTCCTCGCCGGCAGCCAGCCGGGCGCCGAGGCCCTCGACAGCTTCGACGATGGCGATGCTCCGATCGCCGCTGACCGGATCGGCGCTGAAGGCCACGCCCGCCGCGCGCGGTGTGACCTGGCGCTGGACGAGCACGGCCATCGGCGCAACCCGCAGGCCGCGCGTCGACCGATAACTGGTCGCATGCCCCGAGAAGGCTGACGCCCAGCAGGTCCGGACCGCATCGACCAGCTGCTCCGGACCCATGACCCCCAGCACGCTGTCGTACTGTCCGGCGAACGAGGCCTCGGCGAGGTCCTCGGCGACGGCCGAAGACCGCACCACGAGTGGGCCTGGTCCGAGCCTGACAAAAGCCTTGAGAACGGCTTCCTCGACACCTGCTGGCAGCGCGGCCTGCCGGACGGCCTCGGGATCCGCGTCCCCGCCGTCCCCGTACGTGCGTCGGAACGCTTCAGCGGTGAGGACGACACCCTCGGGTACCAGGTGGCCGGCCGCGGCACAGTCCGCGAGTGACGCTGCCTTCCAGCCAACGAGCGCCGGGGTTTGGGCCTCAGCTGCCGTCAACGGGACGAAGAGGCTGCTGACGGTCGGGGACGCGGAGATCATCGCGGATCCTTGCTGCTTTCTCGGTTGGTGCGATCCTGGGCCGTCGTATGGGGGGAATCATCGGTAGGACTGCGTAAACCGCCCGGGCTGCGACAGCGACCGTCGGGCAGGCGTCGCGGCATCGCGCGAGATGCGCGATACCTGTCATGCGTCGCCGATCTGGCGGGTCTTGACGGCATAGGCAGCTAGGGCGGCGCGGGAGCTGATGCCGAGACGCGTGTAGATGTGGTCAAGATGGCTGGTCACGGTGCGCACGCTGAGGAACAGTCGCTCAGCGATCTCAGCGTTCGACATTCCGGTGGCGACCAGCTCCGCGATCTCGAATTGGCGAGGTGTCAGCTCTATCGTTGCCTCGCGCGGCGGAGCGGCGGTATGGTCGAGCGTGTCCAGGATCTGCCGGGCCCGATCCGCGTAGCGGGCCGCACCCAGCCGATCGAAGGTGGCGAGCCAACCGCTCAGGCGGTCCTCCAGCCGCGCATCGATCCTACCGGCGCGCTTCGCCAGCTCGGCCACCTCGATGCCGGCTCGAGCTTCCTCGAAGGGCATCGAGAGGCGGCGGAACACTGCCGCGGCTTCCTCCAACCGCTGGACGGCGTCGTCGAGCCGGTCTCCGGAGGCAGCCGTGAGCCCGTCGATACGAGCCGCCATCGCAACGGGCCAACTTGCCGGCCCCGCCATGCTCGCCAGCCGCCGGCTGACCTCCGTCGCGACCAACGTCCGATCGAGTCGCGCCTCGGCCTCGCCATACGCGACCAGATCCCAGGGCGGCATAGTCGCACCCATCCGGCTCGAGCGGTATTCGAGCAGTCGTGCCGCCGCGTCCGCGTCGCCTCGCTCGAGCTCGACGATGCCCAGCGCGGATTCCGATAGCGCCCGCGCCGGAGTCGCGGGCGCCCCGGCTCGGATCAGGTCGTCGACTCGACAAGCGACGATGGCTGCCTCATGATCGCCTCGGTAGGCCGACAGTATCGCCGACAGCAGTCGCCCGACGACCGTGACCAATGGGTGGCTGATCCGGTCGCCGAGCAATGCCGCTTCGGCGACTGCCTCGTCCGCCTGGTCCCAATCGCCGCCGTACAGCCCGACGATGAAATGGTTCAGCTGGCTGCGGAAGTCCCAGCTCGGGATGCCGACCTGGCGCGCGACTTCAACCGTCTCGTCGTTGACCTCGCGAAGCATCGGGAGGTCGCCCTTGACGGCGGCGATGAGCGCCAGGGCGTTGAGGTGCCGGGCGACGAGCAGCGGACGACCGGTCCGCAGCAGTTCCTGCCGGCCGAGCTCCCGCTCGGCTCCCAGATAGTCGTGTTCCTCGAGCAGTGCCAGAAGGCGAGCCGCCGATACGATCGCCCGGGACCGTTCGGTCGACAGGTATTTGCCGGCCTCCAAGATCCGTGCCACCGTCGCGTGCACCGCGGGACGATCGCTGCGCCGATGAGCGATGGTCGCGGCGACCAGCAGCAACGCCAGCTCCAGGTCCGGCTCCGCAGTCCCCTCGGCATGGTGGCATACGGCCAGGCCGGCCCCGACATGCTGGTCCGCCGCGGCGAACTCGACGTCGCTGAGGGCGGTCGCTGCTCGAAGATGAAGCCGCGCGATCTCGCGCCGGTCGGCCTCAGGGTCGAGAGCCGCGATGGCCTCGCTCCACGTGTTGCCGGCGCCAACGCGATCGCCCGTCCGCTGTCGAGCCTCGCCGAGCCCGATCAGGACGCTTGCCACCACGGCGGGGCGCGTGCGCCTGGCGAGTTCGAGCGCGAATTCGTAGTGGGCTGTGGCCTCGGCGCCTGCGGAGCTCGACAACGCCGACTCGCCGGCACGCAGGCTCGCATCCAAGGCGAGATCGGGGTCGCCGAACGGGAGCGACCCCTGAGCGTGGAGCGCCAGGCGTCCGATGTCGTCTGGTTGGAATCGTCGGTAGGCGTCGGCGAAGGCTGCGTGCCAGCGGCGTTGCTCGGCAGCCGACATCTGCCCGAGCACCACCTCTCGCAGGAGGGGGTGAGCGAGCGCGAACCGCGGATCCGGTGCATCCCGCATGACGACGAGCTCGAGGCGAGCAGGCCGATCCGCGATCTCGATCGGATTGGTTCCGAGCACAGCTTCGAGGATCGACCCGTCTACCCAGTCGCCTCCGAGTGCGATTCCGTCGAGGAGCCGTCGCTCCTCACCGGTCAGTGGCGCCAATCGCGCGGCGAGGATGTCGCGGATGATCGGCGGCGCGGAGCTATCCAGCCTCCCGCTGACGACCCAACGGCCACGGTCCTTGACCAGGACGGCTTCGTCCACGAGCTGTCCGAGGATCGCGTGCAGGAAGAATGGGTTGCCGCGCGAGCGTTCGACGAGGAACCGGGTCAGCTCGACATCGGGCGACTGTCCGAGCAGCGAGGTGGCCAATTGGTCGATCTGGTCATCCGACAGCGGGCGCAGCCTGATCAGTTCGACGATCCCGCCGCGCCGCACCGCGTCAACGAGCTGGGCGAGCGGTCGTGCCCCATCCTCCGAGGCCTGGTCGGGACAGGTAGCCACGATGAGCAGTGGTAGCGATGCGAGATCGCGCGTCACGTACGCCAACAGCTCCAGCGTTGACCGGTCGGCCCATTGAAGGTCATCGACGAACAGGGCGACCGGGGACCGACGTGTGAGGCGATCAAACACGCGCAGGATGGCCTCGAAGAGCCTGATTTCGGTCGAGTGCCGCATCCCCAATCGGCTCGTCAGCAGGCAGGTCCAGGCCCGGTAGCAGCCTGCCGAGTACGGACAGGCCATCCACGATGGACGCCCGCTCGTTGACCGGCAGGTCACGGAGCGTCCGACCAACGGCCTCCACGATCGGCGAGTACGACAGGTTTCCGCTGAGCGCATCGCACCGCCCTTCGAGCACCTGGAAGGCTCGCGCGCCGGCGAGGCGCAGGACTTCCCGTGCGAGTGTCGTTTTCCCGATGCCTGGCTCGCCGGTGATCAGGACAGCGTGGCCGGTACCGACGCTGGCCCGGGCCACCGCCTGGCGGGCTCGGGCGAGCTCCGCCCCTCGCCCCACGATCTTTGACGACTCGGGTCTCGCCAGTCCTGATGCCATCCCAGGATGACGATACCCTCTGCTGTCACATCATCTCGATGGCAGCGGGGCGCTGCTGCGATCCTTGGCCTGTGCAGGCCGCTCGAGAACCGGCTGCTCTATCCGGCCAGTGCCCTCGAGCCGACCCTCGAAGAAGGGTTCGACCGGTTCGCCTGGCACGGGCCCAGCGCGCGTCCGAACCAGATCGAGCCCCTACACGCCGGGCTGACCGGGCGGCGCTGACCGCGTGGTGATCCCCGAAATCGAGCGCCATGAGGCGATCTTCGAGCCGGGTCACGTGCGCGATGACCATGGGCGGGCCATCGGATGGCGGACCCATGGCGGGCTGGGAGCACGAGGTGCATCATCCTCGCCATGGCCGGATCTCATGCACCCTGCTCGGCCCCGGTGCGATCGGTGGCGCTGTTCGTCATCCTCCCCGCGATCCTGGCAGGTTGCCAGGTCCTCGGGCTACGGACCACGCCGCCCGGAGCGACCGGTGGTGACGGTGGTGCTACGGCTCCCCTCGTGCCCGGTTCGACCGTGGCCGAGGAGACGCCACGGAGCCAACCGCGTCCGTCATCCCCGAGCCCGAGCCCCGAACCGACCCACACCGGCGAGGCAGGGGCCTCCGCCGATCCCTTCCCGATCGCTTCGTCCCCTGCCAGCCCAGCGGCCGTCACCAGCCATGCCAGACGCTCTGTCGGGCGCGCCGGGCGGCGACGTCGCATCACCCGGGGTGTCGTCTCCTCGGTCCGGACCAAGGACAAGGAGATCGCCATCACCATCGACGATGGTGGGGACCCGGCCGTCTGCTCGGCGATGGCGGATGTGCTCATCCGAAAGCGGGTCGCAGCGACGTTCTTCCCCATCGGCCGCTACGTGGAGCGGTCGCCCCGCGTGTGGGCCCGTATCGCCCGGCACTTCCCGATCGGCAACCACACGGCTTTCCACGCGGTCCTGACCCGGCTCGATGACGAGCGGATCAGGAAGCAGATCCTGACCGACGAACGCTTCGTCCGTCAGGCCACGGGCAAGCCACCGATCCACGTGTTGCGACCACCGGGTGGCATCTGGGACGAGCGGGTCCAGCGCATCGCGGCGAAGCTCGGCTATCGGGTGCTCCTGCTCTGGGACGTCAGCGATGCCGACACCGCGCCGAACTCACGGCCACAGGGCATGCTCCACCGAGCGCTGAGCGGCGGTCCCGGCTCGATCCTCCTGATGCACTGCAACAGGTCGGTCTCGAAGTGGCTCCTGCCCCGGATCATCGAGGGCTACCGTGATCGCGGCTATCGCTTCGTGAGCATCCCGGAGATGCTCGCCGGCGAGTGACCGAGCCTCGGATCGCCGCCGGATGCTCCTTATCTGGACGATGACTCCATCGGAGATCGAGTCCCTGCTACGCAGGATGGGGGTGTGTTTCGAGTTCGATTACCGGTATCCGACCGGAGTATCAGGTGAGGACGGCTCAGCGACCATCGAGCGAAGGTGTACGGCGCCCCCGGATGGCGAGGTCACCAGTCTCTACTTCTCGCCTAACGGATACCTGCGGGTCTGCGCACCTCAAGAACTGAGACACCACCTTGAGCCGAAGGGTCGAGACGGACCTCTTCTGCCATCCAGCCGCCGAGCGCCGTAAATCGCCCTCCCCAGGCATCGGCAGCTGCTTGGCACGGAAGACGACAGCACCACCAGCCTGCCCGAGCCGCAGCGTTGGGGAAGTCGCCTATGGGCTGTTGGACGCCATGCCCCGGCGGTCAGGCTGCTTCGGTGAAGACGGCACGCGCCGGCTTCGGCGGGAACGGGCTCGCGAAGTATTCGGTAGACGCCGCGATGACCCCTCCGCTCATCTCGAACACGCCTAGGTATTGGATCAGGCCATCGGCGTACCGGAGGGGCAGCATCACGACCCAGAGGTCACCGCCGCCGACGATCCTGGGCTCTCCGGCAGGGGTCGGAGCATCGTCCTGGGCGGCGAGCGCGCCGAGGGCGTTGTCACGCCCGCGGAAGCGTTCACCCGACTGCGGCCAGGTCATGGACACATCATCGGCGACGAGCTGTCGGAGGGTCGCCATATCGCCGTGCTCAGCGGCGTCGAAGAAGCGCATCAAGAGTTCCGGTCCTGACCCTGAGGGTTCCACGTCCGTTCCTCGTTCCTCCCCCGTGGGGGGTCGGGCATCGGCGGCTAGGACGCGGCCAGGTGCGACCCTGTTGGGACGGCATGATAGAGCGGGCCGTTGGTGGAGTAAATACGGGACGAGTACGGAGTCGGAACGAACAGCACCGGTTCCCGCGAGGCTCGATCCACGTGAGGTCCGTCGACCCTCTCATCATCGTCTGGCACGGTCGGCCGGGGCGCATGAATGACGCTGGGCGGCAGTGGGGCTCGAGGCGATCAGCCCTTCCTTGTACGGTCGCGCTCACGGCTCACCGCAAGCAGCGTCGAGTCATGACGAGCCAGGTCCGGTCGCCATTCCTTGTCGGCTGGGGTCGGATCAGCGACGCGGTCGGCAGATGGCACGGAGGCCTCCAGGGTCATGCCCGACGACGCTGAGGTCCGGGTCTTGACATGGCTCTGGCGCGAGGGATTATCGTGCCTGGACCAACCCGACTCCGATCGGAGAGCCGTCAGTGTTTCAGCTGCCGGCGAAGGAGGAGAACGATGGCAGGCATCTCGCGACGAAGCCTCCTCGAGCCGGATGAGATCATGAGCTTCGGTGAACATGGGGAGTCAGCCGGTGTCACCGTTGGCGACGCACAGGTATGGCGCTCCGCGCTGCTGCCTGGCTGGAGCTGGGATGAAGACATCAAGCCCCACGCGGGTGGGGCGGACAGCTGTCCCATGTTCCACCGCGAGTACGTGGTCTCCGGCAATATCCGCTACCGCATGGATGATGGTACGGAGCTGGTCGCCACGGCTGATGACCACCTGTTCATCGAGCCCGGGCATCGAGCCTGGGTCGTCGGTGACGAGCCCTGCGTCCTGGTGGACTGGTAGGCAGGCCCGACGGATATCCTCGTTCTGACCTCTTGCGGCAAGGGCGTAGGCTGGGCTCGGCAGCCCTGCCGTGGGGGCTGCCATCGAAGGGATGTCCGTGCGCATCGGTGATCTCGATGGTCTCACCAGCCTCCCCATCGAGCCGCTCAGCGAGCGCTTCCGCAACGAGGAGGTGCTGACCGTCCTGCCTGTCCGGCACCATATGGGCACGCGCTGGCTGAACGCCAGCGAGGCGGCGGAGGCGATGGATGCGGTGCTGGGCGGGTGATCGACCCACAAGATGATCGTCGCTTCGAGTCTTCGGGAACGGCGCTCAGTCGGAGCGCGGCGGGCCGACGCTATGCCGGCAGCGCCACGGCAAACAACTCTCGGGACCCGGGCAAGCCCTTCAGCTCGAAGGCCCCACGGGACTCGAACGTCCATGGGGAACCACTGGCCAGCAGTCGGGTGGTCTCCGACACGAGGATCTCGCGGGCCGATGCTGAGGAGGCGAT
Organism: uncultured Chloroflexia bacterium; assembly: GCA_963764785.1. GTDB lineage: Bacteria > Chloroflexota > Limnocylindria > Limnocylindrales > CSP1-4 > JAFMJV01. Next base: position 71,878 of record CAVXTU010000003.1, read on the forward strand.
CCGGGCCGCCTCGTGAACGGTCACGCCGCGGACGTCGCCCCCGGCGATCTCGACCTCACCCGAATGCACCCCAGCGCGGACGGACAGGCCATCGCGGGAGGCTTGATCACGGATCGCGACCGCCGCCTCGATGGCCCGAGCCGCGCCGTCGAACGTGGCCAGGAAACCGTCGCCAGTGGTGCTCACCTCTCGACCTCGATAACGATCGAGGACAGTCCGGACACCGCGATAGTGCTGGGCGAGCAGGTCGCGCCAGGCTCGGTCACCGAGCGCGACGGCGCGCTCGGTGGAGCCCACGATATCGGTGAACAGCAGCGTCACGAGGACTCGCTCGCCCGAGCGTTCCGGACTCCACGATCGAAAGCCCGCCCAGCTCAGGATGACCATGGGTCGGTCGCCGGTGACGCGACCGTCGTGCCCGGGCGGGACATCGAAGACATCGTTCGGACCGATCTCGATGACCGATCCGTCCGCCATGTCGACATGCATAGTGCCCTCGATGACGTAGCCGGTGTGGTGAGCTGCGCACGTGGGCTTGCCCTCGTAGCTGATCTGCGGGCAATGGGTGCCAGGTTGGAAGACACTGCGGCTGATAGTCGAGTCGGCCATCTCGACGACATCGGCGATGATCCCGGGCACATCGATCCGCTCGTCCGGGGCATCGAAGCTCTTCTTGCTCGGCGCAGCCATCGTGACCGGACTCTACAACGATTGTCCGCGCATAGAACACGTGCAGGTCGCCGGCACTCGGGACCAAGGGAGAACACTGGGCATGTGCTTGAGCAGGGGCAGGGGCCGCCGGCCCTGGAGCGGGAGGTCGAGATCGCTGGCCGGGTGGGGACGCTGCCCGTCGTCCCGATCGTCGCCAGTGCCGAGCAAGGCATTGGCCTGGTGACCTAGAGCTTGCGGCCCACGGTGAGGCCGGACACCGCGAGCACGAGAAAGGGGCCACTGGCTACCCTGACGCTGTTGATGTCGAAGTCGACAGCGGAGGAACGCCCATGGCCCCGGCCGACAGTCTGGCACGCCTGCGGAAGTCGCTCATCGACCGCGCCGAACGCCGGAGAGGCTCCGGTGACGCAGCTCTGCCGCGAGGCGGGCATCAGCCGCAGCCGCTTCTACGAGCTGCGACATCGCTACCAGCCGGTACGGTGAGGCCGGCCTGCGACCCAAGCCCCGCCCGGCGGAGCGGCCCGACCGGCAGGCTGCCCGAGCCGCTGGTGGACGCCATCCTCGCCTACGCGGTCGAGCACCCTACCCATGGGGAACGCACTATCGCCGATGCCCTCGCGCGGCCCAGGTTCGGCGCCTGGACGGTCAGTCATGGTGGCGTGCGCAACGTGCTCCGCCGGGCCGGCCTCGGCCGGCGCCTGGCGCGACTGGCGGCGGCCGAGAGCCTCGCCGCCTCCGAGGGCGGTCCACTGACCGAGCGAGTGCTCCGGGAGGTCCGCGCGGTCGAGCGGGCCACGACCGTGCACATCGGCTCGGACGTGCCCGGCGAGGAGCTCTTCTTCGACACCTTCTACGTGGGTCACCTCAAGGGCGTGGGCAAGGTCTGGCAGCTCAGCGCGGTCGACGGCGCCAGCTCCTTCGGGATGGCCCGGGTGGTGGCCGGGCCGAAGAGTGCCCAGGCCATGGCCCGCTTCCTCGTCGAGGACGTCCTGCCGACCTGCGAGCGGGCCGGGCTCGAGCTGGTGACCGCGACCACCGACAACGGGCCCGAGTTCGGTCGTTCCTTCACCGAGGCCTGCCGGGTGGCGGGGGTGCGCCATCACCGCATCCCGCCCCGCAGTCCCAACCTCAACGCCTTCGTCGAGCGCTTCCAGGGCACCGTCCTGCACCTCCATTACCGGGTCGCCTTCCGCTACCGCTGGTACACCCGCGTCGAGGACATCGACGCCGACCTGCAGGCCTGGCTCCGCTTCTACGACTTCGAGCGCCCGCATCGTGGCTACCGGACCCGGGGCCGCACCCCCGCGAGTATCTTCTTCCGGGAACGACCCGAGATCATCGAGCAGATGGGAGGATGGACCGATGACCATCAAGCAGCCTGACCTGTCCGGTCGGAATGTGGGCCGCAAGGCCTAGAGCAGCGAGATACTGACTTAGCTGGCGCCTCAGCCCACTGGACCCAAGATCGGCCTGAGCAGCCAACGCCAGCCGTGCGTCTCGAGGTCGCCAGCGTAGGTCAACCGCGTCCCCGTGTTAGTCGGCTCAAGCGTGGAGGGGGCGCATTCTCACCGACGAACTTGACCTCGACCATTTCGGTTCATGGCGTCCACCATCACGATCGCCGACCCTTCGCGACGAGCGTGACACCCGGGAGCGCGTAACCACCGTCAGGAACTCGGTATCGCGCCATGGATGAGCGCAATCGTGCCCTGAGGACGGACAGACCAGTCGGAGGCAGCCCTCGGATGTACTCCTCGAACGGGCCTGGGATGAGCGCTTCTTCGTCCCAGTAAGCCTCGAAGTCGTCGTACTCCCAGACGAGTGGCACCTCGTCGACGACGCTGTCCGCGAAGCCTACCCTGACCATCATCGTCCGCAACCGGCGGGGATTGGCGAGCGAGAACATCCGACCCGGCCAGCGACGGTCGGCAGGGATGGGCTGGCCGGTGGCGAGCAAGGCATCATCGACCAGTGTGATCCAGGGGTTCCTGTCTGGCTCCGCCCAGACCGCGAGGACGAGGCGTCGACCTGGCCGCAAGACCCGGGCTGCCTCGGCGAGGGCCTGTTCAGTGGGCAGCGGGAACATCAAGCCCCAGCGACATAGCACGCCATCCACGCTGGCATCGGGCACGTCCAGCGCGAGCATATCGAGGATCCGGACATCGATGCCCTCGGCACCGCTGAGCCGTCGCCGGATCGCCACGACGCGATCGGGCGACAGGTCGGAGCAGATGACGCGACCACCGGGTCGCACGAGTTCGGCGAGGCGAAGGCACAGCGCTCCGTAGCCGGAGGCCAGCTCGAGGACCGTGTCACCGGCGACGACGTCGAGACCCTCCAGCAGCCAACGCTCGAGGGCCTGGCCATACAGTCGCCGACCGACCTCGATCTCGCTCGGCCCACGTGGATCCTTACCGTGTCCTCCATCGGGTACCACGCTGGCCATCGTATCCACTCCGCACGTTCGACGTGGCTGTCAACGTGGCTGTCAGCCGTTCCAGAACGACCGCAAGCACAAGAGAAACGCGCGTGTCCACGCCTAAATACGCAGGTAATCGTGGTGAGCCGGCTGGGATTCGAACCCAGGACACGAGGAGCAAAAGTCCGCGTGGTCGGCGTTCATCGGGTCCCTTGGAGGCTTCCCATGTCCATCGGGCGCGGAACTCCCATCCACCGGCTCCACGGACTCGTCCCAAGTGCCATTGCCGTGGCTGTCAACGTGGCTGTCAAGATCGCGCTCGAACCGCCGTTGCAGGAAGAGAGGCCGCTCCCGCTTCTCCATTCTCGTCGATACGGTCCTTGCAAGGCCCCAGTCAGACGAGGTGATCCGTTCTTGCGGGTCATCCACGGGGCAGCCCACTGCCTAAGAATTGACTGAACGCGGGACAGCTCCCAGAAACATCGAGGCCCACCCGTGATAGGAGGGCCTCGACAGATGAGCCGTCCCGCTCAAGGTCGGCGTATCTAAGGGCGACCCGGTGCCCACCTCGACAGCTGGCCACGGACAGCACCGGCAGCGAAGTCCGCGGTGTGTACGTTGACGTAGTAGTCCGCGGGGTGCTTGCGGATGGCCTTGATGAGTGCCCGCTCGACGCCGGTCACGCAGCCGGTCGAGATACCGGTCTCGTCCGGAGGATCGAGCGTGACGACCACCGGGCCAGCGACCGAAGCATCGCCCGCGTGGATGTGCGCGGCGGTCGCGGGCAGGGTGATGTCGCTTACCTCGATGCGGTAGCAGATGCGATGGCGGCCCTGATTGAGGCGAAGACGGGCCGTGCCGGCACCGTCGGCGTCGCCTGGGCCGGGTACTTCCGCGGCGCCCGATAGATCGGCTGCGAGCGGCCGGCCCTTGGCCATCGCCGCGGGGGCGGCGACCAGCGAGAGGGCCAGCATCGTGGCCATCACTCCGAGCAGTAGGCGGGTCCTGGACATCTCGAGTCCTCCGTTCGGTACGGTCGGCACGGCAGGCAGGGCCTACTGGGGGCCCCGACGCTCGACCTTGGAAGCAAATCGTATCGGGCGATGCGATCCATCGGCAATGGTCGCGAAAGCACCCCGGGGGGTCCTCTTGGGGGACGGAGCTGCTAGCACTCCCGGGCTGCGTCCGTCGGGGAGATCCCTGGACCCCACAGCACAAGTTGGCAGCGCGTGGGTCACCGTGGCTCGTTCCCGGTCCACCCGACGCGCGGCACCCGCCTATCGGAACCATCGAGGCGGTCTGAGAGCCACCGCCGAGGATGTCGATATGCCTGTTAGGCTCGTCCGGCTCGCGGAGCGGAGCCGCCGGCTGGTCATCGAGTCTGACCGACAGCTGGCTGGCCAGCGCCTAGACACGGAGGGTCGAACGACGTGCGCATAGTCGTGTGGAACATGGCCGCGAACACGGTGTCTCGTGCGCCTAGCGTCCATGAGCGCGCATGGCGCTACCTCGACGCCCTTCAGCCGGACCTCGCGCTCATCCAGGAGGCACGGGTCCCGGGATGGGCGCGCGCACGGCCCGAGTGGACCATCGTGCAGGACCCGGTGCAGCTCTGGGGCTCGGCGATCGTGGTAGGACCGGCGCTCGAACTCACCGCGTTCGACGGACCGCGCACGGGCTCCCTCGAGGCTGGCCTCCTGGCCACGGCTATCGCCACACAGCCGGACGGCGCTCGGCTGCTCGTCGGGAGCGTGCACACGCCCATCGGCGCGGCGTCGGCCGCTGAGCTCGGTGGCCTGGACCCCGCGCTGGCGAGGACGCCGCGGTATCGGATCCCATGCCGCCGGGACGTGGCCTACGCCATCTACCGCGAGCGAGTCGCCGGGAAGCGGTTCATCGTCGGCGGTGATTGGAACACCTCGCCCCTGTGGGACGAGCTTCATCGGGGCACATCCGAGGTCGACTACTTCGACCGAGCCGAACAGGACGGCTGGGTCGACTGCTACCGGACACTCCACCCCGAGGGTGAGGGGCGCACATGGTTCCGGGGCAGCGACCCGCCCTATCAGCTCGACCATGTCTTCTGCGACCGTGACACCGCCGCCTCGCTCGTCGCGTGCGACATCGACCCCTGCCCTGCCGACACCATGTCACTCAGCGATCATGCGCCACTGGTCCTTGTCTTGGCGGCTTGACCAACGTCCGGACCGCCGCTAGCAGTCCGTGACCACCCGTGCTATCTCCTCGCGCATCGGCATGCCTGCCTGAGCTCCAGCTCTGGTCGTCGCGAGAGCCGCACCGATCATCGCCCAGCGAAGAGCCTCACCGACGGCGACCCCGCGAGCCAGTTCCGCACTGAGGATCCCGCTGAGAGCGTCTCCGGCGCCAGTGGTGTCAAGTGGCTCGACCGGGAACGCTGGGACGAACGTAGCATCGTCCTCCATGAGCAACGCGCCATCGCCTCCGAGGGTCACGATGACCGGCGCGCCGGTCAGCTCCCGGAGCGCCCGGGCAGCAGCCTCTGGACCGACCTCGCCGGTAAGTGCTTCCGCTTCCGACGCATTGGGCGTGACGATCGGGCCTGCACGAAGGATGTCAGGATGCAGTCGTCTCGCAGGGGCTGGATTCAGGACATCCGTATGCCCCGAGCCGATGCCCAGTCCGCAACAGCGATGAGCGCATCATCACCGACCTCGAAGCCGAGCAGGCACACGGACCCGATCGGAACCGCCACGTCCCGCAACGCCTCTCGAACGAGGTTTCCATCGAGAGCCGCGTTCGCCCCGGGCGCGGTCACGATCTGGTTTTCACCGTTCTCGTCGACGACGATCAGTGCGATCCCGGTGCGAGTGTCCGGATTCACACGACACGTCGAGATGTCGACCCCCGTCGTGTTCAGACCCGCGAGGGCCGACTGCCCGAATGCATCATCGCCGACGGCTCCGACCATGAGCACCTCGGCGCCCGTTCGACAAGCTGCGACCGCCTGGTTGGCACCTTTGCCACCATTCTGTTCGGTCAGACCGGACCCGGCTACGGTCTGACCAGGCTCCGGAAGCTGGTCGACCCTCACGATGAGGTCCACATTCAACGAGCCGATTACGACAACGGAGCCGGATACTGCCAGTCATCGGATCTGCGAGGGACGGGTCCATGAGCACGTGTGCGACATCGTCGAGACCGCGAACGGTCGAGGCAGATGAGGTGTCGAACGAGGTCCGTGAAGCCGATCCGCCTCTACCGTCACGCACACATCCATGTTCGGCTCCAGCTTCCTGGGGATGGTCTGTAGTACGTCGTTGCGGATCAGGAGGTCTCGATCGATCGGGGTGGGAGCGAACTCGGCTGACTTCCGCTCTGACCATGGGAAGGACTCCGTCTAGCTCGTGACCCCCCGGACCTCGAGTATGCGCGGACCAAGGCCCCATGGGAAGCCTCGAGCCCGGCGTTCGGACACACGATGTCGAGCGGGCTGGCGGGCATGGCAGGCAGTACGACCAAGTGGACGTCAAACCCAGGACGCGATGGCTGCACACGCCCGATACAAGAAGAAGGCCCGCCCCTCGCGGGACGGGCCTTCCATCCAGACTGCTGTCGAATTGGCTAGTCCAGTTCGCACGCGGCGCCACCATCGACTGGGAACGGGTTGGTCCCCTCCGGTGCGAGCATGGGGCCCCTGAAGCCACTGGTGTCCGGGAGGGTCACCAACGCCCCGGGGGTGTTCGAATCGTGTGCCGCAATCGTGGCAGGGTCCACGTTGTCGATCTTGATGCAGAGGCCAATCGTATCCGCAGCGTTGTCAGCTCGGGCCAGTGCCGCCACCGGTGTGATCGCTGCTGCGAGGGCGCCCGCTGCGCCAAGCGCCAGGAAGATGCGTCGCACGGTCAATCTCTCCTTCTCCCCCGTCACGCCACCGGGCGGGTAAGGCTCGGACGCCTCCCGGCGCCCGGTTCCACCGGCGTCAGCGTACCACTCACGTCCACCCGGTTATCCACATCGAGCGAGTGGAGTCGTGCCCACTCGCGATGCCGGGGGACGACGCCCACGCCCGACAAGAGAGAAGGCCCGCCCCTCGCGGGACGGGCCTCCAACGTACGACCTTGGTCTCGAGGAAGCTCGAGGTCGCTGAGTCTCAGGCGGCAGGAGGGGCGAGGCCCATCAGCTGCGCGAGGTCCGGGCTCGTGAACGGCTCATCGAAGGTGATCCGGCCGTTGGCCAGGCGATAGAACGTAAGGCCTCGGGCCGACAACTCCTGCCCGTCGGGGGGTGTGACCCGCAGGCTGTAGCGAGTGACGACTACATCGCCCTCGGCCATGAGTTCCATATCGTCGATGTGCATGGTGATGGCGCCACGCATCTGGTCCAGGAGCGCCCGAAAGCCAGCCCGGTCAGTGACCCCCATGGCGGGGTTCACGTACTCCGTGGCGAGTACCTCGTCGAGCACGTCCAGACGACCGCCTTCCAAGACCTCGGCGATGAACCGACGGACGACGGCCTTGTTCTCTTCGGTGGACACGTTTCACACTCCGTTTCGTCGAGCGGATCGGTCTCGCCATTGGCCCAGCGACGGACGAGGCGACCGGGCTTGAACGCCGCGCTGGAGGGAACCATGGGGCTCCGTGCCTTCCTGCCGAGGGGCGAGTATGCATGAGACACGGCGCCGAGGAAAAGCCCTGTGCTCGGCCTGATGGACCAGACATGTGTCCACGTCTCGGTCAAGGGCGTGGTCGTGCCGCGGTACGACCAGCTGGACGTCAATCCCAGGTACGACCTTGTCGGACTCGCACTCAGTCGGTGAGCGCGTCACCCTCCAGCAGGTCCCGGAAATTGTCCAGGTCGTTCTTGAACTGCCGCTTGGCGGCAGCGACGAGGAGCGGTCCAGCGAGCTTGAAGAAGCCGCCTGGCTCTGCATCGACGACTTGGTCCACCCGTGTCCCGCCGGCCACGGACTCGAACGTGAACGTCAACGTCATCGGGAACGGCGTCGTCGCCTTCAACGCGTACTTGTGGTTCGGCTCGAACTCCGTGTAGACGCTGTCACTCTCCATCCGCCGGCCAAGGAACTTGCCGACACCGTGCCACATCGTGCCGACGCCGATGGGCCCGTCCGAGGTCTTCGTCGTCTCGCTCACACCTGACAGCCACTGGGGGTTCCTGGAGGCGTCGCTCATCACGGCGAAGACCTCCTCGACCGGTCGCTTGATCGTGGTACTGACTTCTGCTCTGACCATTGGAGGACCTCCGTCTACGTCGTGACCCCCGTGGCCGGGAGTATGCGCGGACCTGGGCACCATGGAAGCCTCGTGCCCGGCGTCCGTACCACCCGGTGATGAGCGGGCTCATGGGCGTGATGGCCAATACGGCCAAGTGGACGTCAAACCCAGGTGCGGCTTTGTGGTACTGGCGGGTCCGTCAGCAGGTGACGGGACGTGGTGAGGGAGGATGGCAGCGTCGTCGAGCTGTGGCGACCGCCTCAAGGGACTAGGATGCCACCGCCTCGACGGGTCGCGATCCATCGGCCTCGAGGGCTGTCGGACCCAGCACGAGCGCGAGCAGCTCACCCACCGTGACGTGGCGCGTCTCCTCGCGCCGCAACAGGGCCTCGTGGTTGACCTGGTAGACGTTCCGGCGACCCTCCTTGCGTATCTCGACATAGCCGTCGGCCGCGAGGTCGTTGACGATGCGGCTCACGGCACGCTCGGTGATGCCGATGGTGTCCGACATCTCCCGCAGCGTGAGCCGCGGTCGCTCGGCCACCGAGACGAGGATGATGGCGTGGTTGGTGAGGAAGGTCCAAGTGGACGTCGATGTCATGACACGATCTTACCCTGATCGGTAGCGGCAGTGGGATACCGTGGACCACGACGGTCCAGTCCGGTCCCCGAGGACATGACGAAGGCCGGGCACGTGGTGCCCGGCCTTCTCGTTCCTGATCGAGCGTCCCGTGTCAGCTCGACGGGACGCAGTTGGGATTGGACGCGAAGTCGACGATTGCGTGGCCCTGGTGGTTCCAGCAGCCCGTGACCACCTGGGAGAGGACCACGTGGGTGTGCGAGTCGGTACTCGTCCCGGTCGGCAGGGTGCTCACGTACGTCACCCTCTCGGTGGTCTGCACGTCGACCATCCAGGCCTTTTGCGGGTGCGAGGCGGGCACGTTGGCGGTGGACACCTCGTCGACGATGCAGGTTAGCGAGACCCCTTCATCCCGGATGAAGGCGACGAAGCCGTCGAGAGCCTTACAGCGGTCTTCCGCGCCCGGGGGGCTCGATGGGAAGCTAGGATCACTGGTGACGACGTGCCCGAGTGCGACCCCAGGGACGGCCAGCAGCGCCGCGAGGACGCTTGCGGCCGCGATGCTCCGGATGAACGATCGATGAGCCATGGTTTCCATTTCCTCCCGGGACCCACATGGGCCCCGACCTTCGGCTGACGCAGGCTCCGCCTTCGTGGCACTCGTCGCTGGTCGACCTCATGGCGGAGCATGGCATCATGACCGGTGATTGTCAATGTCTATGTCAGGCTTTTAATGCCCCGTATAGCATTACGTGTGTTAGTTATCCACAATCGGCGGAAGATGGTCCGTATCCGGTGCGAGTTATCCACAGTCCAGAGTCGCGACTCATCGAAACGGCCAGGTCGGATCGACCACTGCAGCAGACAGTGTTCATGAACAGGTGGCTTGGCTTTCATCCGCGGGCCTCTTGGCCAGAGGGTCGCGGCGCCGCATGGAGCCCCGAGGACACGCTGGCAACATGCTTCACATCGTTCAGACCGTGCTGGAACCAACTTCCAGTCGTCCCCGCCATCGGCGTCGTCGAGGAAGCCAGCGATGTGGTGTGGCTTCATCCACCCGTCCGAGTACCGCTGGGCCCCGTCAGGTCTCGGTGCTCCTGCTCATCGGCCATCGTCGTCGTCATCGTCATGCTCGACGTCATCGTCGAGGGCTACGAGGTGAACCCGCCGGTGCTCGTTCCGCTGGAGATCACTGTTGCGGGATCTGCTATCACAGCCGACCGGTGACGCGCCAGCGTTCTCGAGCCTCGGCGGGGACACCCCGCAGAGCAGTCCATACCCTCCGCCAGCCGCCACCGTGTCCACTCGGTGTGTTTGACGTGGCTGTCAACGTGGCTGTCAGCCGCCTACGAAAGACCGCACGTGCCAGAGATAACCTCGCAGCCAAGCTCGAATACCTAGGAAATCTGGTGAGCCGGCTGGGATTCGAACCCAGGACACGAGGATTAAAAGTCCGCGTGGCCGCCGTTCACGGGGTCACATGGCGTCGTTCTGCGTCCACCTGACGCGCGGCTCCCGTCCACGGGGCCCACTGACTGGTATGGAGTGCGATTGCCGTGGCTGTCAGCGTGGCTGTCAGCCCAAGGGTGCCGTGTCACGGTCCCCACAGCAGGGCCGACTCCGGAAACGTACCACTCTCGGGATCGTAGCCACCCAGCAGGAGGACACGACCGTCTGACAGCAGCACGGCCACATGATCCTGACGCTCCTGCGGGAGTGGTCCGACAGGTCGGAAGCTCTCGGTCCCCGGGTCCCAGAGTTCGGCGTGGCTGCTATCGATGACGAGCACACAATCATCCGGCAGGACCATGACCGAAGGCGGTGTGAGCCCCCGCTGCACCGGGTCCCCATCAGTCGGCGAGCGATCCCGCCGGCCTGAACGAGCTCGATCGGGGATCCGAACATCGGCCCGACCATCACCGTCGTGGATCACCAGGACCCGAGGACACGTCCATCGGACAGCACGGTCGCCGTGTTTTTTGGAGGCTCAGCTGCGGCAGGACGCCAGCCAATGAAAACCTGTTCGTGGCGGTATCCAGGACCATGGCCCGATGTGCGTAGCCACGGTACGGTCTCGGGCGTGACGCACCGGATCTGGAGAAGTTACCCAAGAGCAGGGCCCGACCATCCGACAGCGATATCGTCCTCAGGCTTTGAGGTTCGTAGAGGTACCCGATGCGGCGTTCCGACGGGAATCTCCACGGGGTCGACGGTTCCATCGACCGGATCGAGCATCGCCGCCTCGCGTCCAACGCCCACGATCAGGACCCGTCCGTCCGGTAGCTGCGTGGCGGCCAGGACCAAGATCGGGATACCCGAGGCCGTGAGCCGCTGGAACGAACCAGCACCCTGCGGGTGAACATCGCATGCGGCTCGAGATGCGGGTCGGTCGACATCAGCGCCCGCCGCGACCTCGGATGCCGAGCCGAGGGATAGCTAGGGCTTCGAGCGCTCCCGCCATGAGCCAGGTTCGACGCACTGCGACGGGCCGCGACGCCACTCGGTCCATCGGCGTCCTCGTGGGGCGGACCAGTGAGTCGACGTCGTGGCGAGGCACGCGCCAGGCGGGGCGACCTTCGAGCCGGTCGACACGGGAGCCGCCCGCGGACCGGTCCCCTGCCGTCATCCTGAGGGGGCTCACCGTTCCAGCGCCCAGACACGTGAGCCTTCGAACATGCTGCCGGTCATCACCTGGGTGCCATCCGGGCTGAACGCAACGGTCTGCGTCTCGGACATCTGAGCCCCTCGCCTGACGATCGGCGCGGCGTCGAGCGTCGTGAGGTCCCAGATGATGAGGTCGCCGTCGGCGGACAAGGCGGCCAGGCTTCGAGAGTCGGGACTGAACGCGACGGCACTGACGGGATCCACTGCCCTGATCGCATCGTCCCGGAGGTCGCGCAGCTGCTCTCCGGTGTTCGCGTCCCAAACACCGACGGTGCCCAGGGTCGTCGGCATGGCGACGGTCACGCCATCGGGGCTCCAGGCGGAGTCAGCGCCGAGGATGTTCCAGCCGCGAGGCCCGCCCTCGCCGACCAGCTCGAGCCAGGGCTGGCCGTCGGGATGGCCGATGGCCGAGGACAGGATGGCGCTGCTCGAGACGTGCGGAAGGTGATTAGCGATGAGACACGGACTTCCTGTGGGAGAGCGCGCGCAGGCTGGCCGCGCCTGTGACGGCAGCGAGATAACCGTGGCCACCGGTGTGGCCCAAGGTGAGCGTGATCCGGAGCGCCGCCTGACCCACCGCAATGGCTGCCCGGAGCGGCACTGGGATACCCGCGTGGGCACGGTCGAGCTGGCGATCCCGCGGGTCCGCGACGGCGGGACCGGCGGCGTCCACCTTCACGATCGCCGACCCTTCGCGACGAACGTGACCCCTGGGAGCGCGTAGCCACCGTGAGGAACTCGGTATGGCTCCAGGGACGAGCGCAGTCGTGCCCTGAGGACAGCCTGGCCGGTCTGGAGGCAGCCCCCGGATGTACTCCTCGAACGGGCCTGGGATGAGCACTTCTTCGGCCCAGTAGGCCTCGAAGTCGTCGTACTCCCAGACGAGTGGCACCTCGTCGACGACGAGGTCAGCGAAGCCGACCCTGACCATCATCGTCCGCAACCGACGGGGATTGGCGAGCGAGAACATCCGACCCGGCCAGCGACGGTCGGCAGGGATGGGCTGGCCGGTGGCGAGCAAGGCATCATCGACCAGTGTGATCCAGGGGTTCCGGTCGGGCTCGGCCCAGACCGCGAGGACGAGCCGTCGACCTGGTCGCAAGACCCGGGCTGCCTCGGCGAGGGCCTGTTCCGTGGGCAGCGGGAACATCAAGCCCCAGCGACATAGCACGCCATCCACGCTGGCATCGGGCACGTCCAGGGCGAGCATGTCGAGGATCCGGACATCGATGCCCTCAGCGCCGCTGAGCCGTCGCCGGATCGCCACGACGCGATCGGGCGACAGGTCGGAGCAGATGACGCGACCACCGGGTCGCACGAGTTCGGCGAGACGAAGGCACAGCGCCCCGAAGCCGGAGGCCAGCTCGAGGACCGTGTCACCGGCGCCGACGTCGAGACCCTCCAGCAGCCAGCGCTCGAGGGCCTGGCCATACAGTCGACGACCGACCTCGATCTCGCTCGGTCCAACTGGATCCTGATCGCCTCGTCCATGCGACGCCATGCTATCCATCGTACCCACTCCAGCGGGCCATCCATTTGGTGCGCTCAGTCATCCGCTTCCACCACGGCTGAGTCGTGAGTTCGGTCTCCGATGCCGGGTGGGCCGCCAGCAGGGGCGTGAGTCGAGGCATCCCGATGCTTGGCCATGGCCGCGCCATAGATCATGGCCAGGAAGACGACTCGCAGCCAGATCAGCGCAACGAATACCGAGGCCATGACGCCGAACGCCTGGTAACCGGCCACGAGCCATGGCGAGATGAAGCTGTAGAGCAGCGTCATCAGTCCGATGACCAGACCGACGAGGGCTGCGGGCACCCGGGCCGCCCGTGCCGAGGGCGGAGCCGTCGGGATGACGCGGTACACCGCGTATGCGAGCGCCGCCGCTCCTGCCAGGGCGACGATGCCACCCACGATGGCCAGCAGGCTGCCCTCGTCGAGTCCCAGCGCCGCGGCGATGACGGAGAGGACACCAGCCACGAGGACCCCCGCGAGGACCGCGATGACGATCAGGACCACGATCAGGACCCCAGCGGCCCTTGCGAGGACGGTGCCGACGCGCTCGCCCGGGAAGAACCGCTCCATCGCCCGGGTCAGTGAGACATACAGGCCACTGGCCGCCCAGGCGAACGTCGCGATCGCGACGACCGAGCCCACGGCCGCGACCTGGCTGACGCCGTCCAGGGCGGGACTCGCGACGTCCTGAAGGGCCGGGAACGCGTCGGCCACCAGCTGGATGGCCTCGGCGCGCGTCGCAGGGTCATCGATGAGCCACGAGAGGGCTGCCACGACCAGGACGAGCGATGGGATGAGCGCGAAGAGCGCCGCATAGGCGAGGCCACCGACGATCAGACCGCCGCCGACCTCCCGATAGACGACGTGGATTCCGTAGCCGGCCTTGAGGACGGGGACCTGCATGACGTACCCCAACAGGAGGCGCTTGACGCGGCCACCCGCCTCGTCGGGAGCGAACATGGTCTCGTTCGGAGTCGCCTCGTCGGTGGTCGGGGTGCCCTCGGGTCGCTGGGTCATGTGCTCGAGTCTGACATCGAGGTGTGGCCGGCACGCTCATGCATGGGCGCCATCCGGTCGAAGTCCAGCGAGGGGTCGCGTTCGTCCACGTCGGCATCAGGTGCCATGGGCAGCCGTGGATGTTCGTCCCGGCCGTGCGCCCAACGGAACAGGAAGACCGTCGCGATGGTGACGGCGATGGTCAATAGCGTCACGAGCCAGAGACTGACACTCAATCCATCGGCCATGGCTTCACGGAAACCCGGCAGCAGCCCCTCGACCTTCGTGAGGCGTCGATGTCCGGTCGTCCCGCCCGGCTGTACCGATCCGAGCGCCTCGCGAAACCGCGCCACTGCCTGTTCGGCTTCCAGGCCCGAGACCCGCGCTTCGGCCAGCCGATCGCCGTAGTAGCTCGAGGCGAAGCGCATCATCATCACCGTCATGACGGTCTGTCCCAGGATGGCGCCGAGCTCCATCGAGGCCAGGTTCAGTGCGTTGGCGAGGCCGGGGAGCGCCTTGGGCATGCGCGACAGGATCAGGCTGGCCCGAGCCGTGGCACCGAAGATCAAGCCGAACCCGAGGAGCGCCAGGGGCCCGATGAACCAGAGGTAGCTGGAATCCGCACTCGCGAGCGCGAAGGTGCCCGTCGATACCGCGAGGATGACCATCGAGGCCAGGATCAGTCGCGTGAACCCGTAGCGATAGGCCAGGACAGGTGCGTAGATGCCACCGATGACGAGCGGGATCAGATGCGGGATGAGCGCTGCCGCGGCGAGCCACTCACCCCAATCTCGGATGACGCGGAGGAATGAGCCGAAGTAGAGCAGCGGCGCGTTGACGGCGAACGACATGAAGACGCCCACGAACAGGGCCACCAGGATCATCCGGCCGGGCGCAGCACCGGGCGGCAGGATGCCTCGGCCCCTGCGCCTGCGGATGAGCCACGCGATCGCAGCGATGGCGCCCATGCCGATCAGGCCCGCGATCGCGAGGACGTCGGCCTCGCCGGGCAGCAAGACGATGAGGAACGTCGCGAGCGTCAACGGCACGGCCGCAGTGAATGCTTGCCCGAGGACCTCGTTCTTCTTCAGATCCCCAGGCGTGATCCGCTCGGGCACGTGCTTCCGGACGAGATAGAAGGCCAGTCCGCCCGTCACGATGGGTAGCACGTAGATGGCCCAGATGCCCAGCAGGTCATGCAGGATGTCCTGGGTCACCGGTGCCACGATCTGTGCCGCCCCCAGCGCCGCCAAGCCAAGACCGATGCCCATGTCCTGGACCGCTCGCTCGGGATACGCGTCAGCTACGACCGCGATACCGAGCGGCAATGCGAACCCGCTCCAGAATGCACCCAGCATGCCGGCGGTGAGCAGTCCATCGTCGCCCTGGAAGATGACGCCGAACGCGCATGATCCAAGCAGCCCTGCGAGCCCGACGAGTAGCCAACGGCGATGCCCGTTGGTGTCACCGAGCGCGCCACCGAAGAGCAGCGTGCCCGCACCCAGCGCGATGCCGATCGACGACGATGATCCCCAGGCTGCCGGGATCCTGCTTGAGTCGTAGCTGGATGGCAGAGGCACCCGGCGACAGGAAAGGCGGAAAGATGGCTAGCGCGAACATCGCCACGGTGCTAGCCAGCAGGATCCGAAAGTCGCTCTGGACTTCGCCACAGGGCCGGGACCTCAGGCGGCACTTGGTCGCGATAGCGTTCAGGCACGCGTGACAACAGTCGGTCGGGGAGACGCTCGCTCACGACTTCATCCGACGCCGGTCCATGGTCACCGCATCCTAGCGATTCGCGCACGTGCGTTGCCCACTACGGTGAAGGCACCGCATACTGCCCGGGTGACGATGAGCGAACCGCCGAGTGAGGCCCCGGCGATAGGCGGCGGTCAACGTGCCAGCCGATACCAGCAGATCGCGGGCATCCTCTGGGATGAGCGGCTCTATGAGTTGCTGACCCCCGGAGGCTTCGACCATCTATTCGTCGGATCGCAAGCCTGCCGGTCGGCCGAGTGCCGCTGAGAATGACCCGGTCGAAGCTGCGCGTGCGGCGGGCCCTCGAGCGTCTCGGTCCGGCCTTCATCAAGGCGGGACAGCTCCTTGCCACGCGCCGGGACCTCATCTCCCCGGCACTGGTGACCGAGTTCGGCGAAGCTCCAGGATGACGTTCCCGCGGTGCCGTATGCGGCCATCGCCGAGCGGATCGAAGCGGAGCTGGGCATGCCGCCGGCGGACGCCTATGCCACGTTCGACGAGGAACCGCTCGCTTCGGCATCGATCGGACAGGTCCATCGAGCGACGCTGCCTGATGGCCGCAAGGTCGTGGTCAAGGTCCAGCGTCCCGGCGTGACCGAGCAGATGGCGGTGGACCTCGACATCATGGAGCGACAATCGCAGATCCGCGGGCAAGCATCTGGCCTTCGCGCGTGACCTCGATGTGCCAGGCGTCGCAGGGCGTCTCCTCGAGGCGCTGCGCTCTGAGCTCGACTACCTGCGCGAGGCGCGCAACATGGAGCTCTTCCGCGACGCCTTCGATGACGCCGACGAGGTGGCCATCCCGTGGGTCGATTGGGAGCGGACCACGCCACGGGTGCTGACGATGGGGGAGCTGGAGGGCGTCCCGGGGACGCATCTCGAAGAGATGGATAGTGCTGGCGTCGATCGAGCGGCGCTCGTCCAGCTGGGTGTCGCAGCCTACTTCAAGCAGATCTTCATCATCGGCTCATTCCATGCCGACCCCCACCAGGGCAATCTGTTCGCGATGCCCGACGGACGCGTCGGCTTCGTGGACTTCGGGCGTGTCTCGTCGATCTCGGAACGCGACCGGGACCGCGCCATGGACCTGGTCAGCGCCCTCGTTGATGCCGACGAGGTTCGGGCGATGGAGGTGCTCCTCGAGACCACGCGAGCTGGTGCCGACATCGACCGCGCCGCACTCCAGATGGAGGTGGCCGACCTCATCGAGGCGTACCTTGCCACGGGAGCTGGATCGATCGGTCTTGGCGGCGTCTTCCAGCGCATGTTCGGCATGATCAGACGACACGGGCTCACGATGCCCGACGAACTGGCGATGCTGTTCATCACCATGGGCACCCTTGAGGGCGTCGCCAATACGCTGGATCCAGCCTTCAGTTTCGCCACCGCGGCTCGACCGCTCGTCGAGAAACTGCTACCGCATCGATGGGGTCAGGATCGACTGGAGCGCGCATTCCGTCGCTCCGGGCCACGCTATTTCAGGCTGCTCGAAGACCTTCCATTCCTGCTCGACGGGACACTCAGGCGGGCAAGCAGCGGTGAGTTCCGCATGGCTGTCCGACCCGTCGAGACCGACGAACTTACGGGCCAGCTCGAGGCGATTGCGAGCCGCCTGTCGTATGCCCTTATCCTCGCGGCGCTGATCCTGGGCACGGCCATGCTGCTCTCACGAAGCGGTGATCGTATCCCCGACGAGGTGCTCACGCTGCTCGACATAGTGGCTGTCCTGGCTGTCGTCACGGTGGGTTGGCTGCTCATCAGCTCCTTTCGGCGCGGCAGGGGCAGGAAGCAGCCGTAGCGCACCGCCGCTTGATTCTCCCGTGGCCCAGAAGGTAGAGTCCGAATCCGCCCATCCAACGCTGGACCAATTCAAACCTGCGCCCATGGAGGCCGATCGTGCCCACGTCTGACAGACCCAACATCCTGGTCCTCTGGGGCGACGACATCGGCTGGTACAACATCAGCCACAACAATCGCGGCGCCATGGGCTACCAGACGCCCAACATCGACCGCATCGCACGCGAAGGTCTCGACTTCACCGACTATTACGCGCAGCAGAGCTGCACCGCCGGGCGCGCGGCGTTCATCACCGGCCAGAACCCCGTTCGAACAGGGCTCACCAAGGTGGGCATCCCCGGGGCGGAGGCGGGCCTTGCCGCCGAGGATCCCGACCATCGCCGAGCTGCTCAAGCCCCTGGGCTATGCGACCGGCCAGTTCGGCAAGAACCACCTGGGCGACCGCGACGAGCACCTGCCGTCCAATCACGGCTTCGACGAGTTCTACGGCAATCTCTACCACCTGAACGCCGAAGACGAGCCTGAGCATCCCGACTATCCGAAGGATCCGGCGTTCCGCGAGCGGTTCGGACCGCGTGGTGTCATCCACTCCTATGCCGATGGCCGGATCGAGGACACCGGCCCGCTGACCAAGAAGCGCATGGAGACCATCGACGACGATGTCACCGAGCGCGCCATCGCCTTCATCCGACAGGCGCACGCCGACGGCACGCCGTTCTTCGTGTGGTGGAACGCGACGCATATGCACTTGTGGACGCGCATCCCCGAGGAAGCCCAGGGCATCAGCGGACAGGGCTTCTACAACGACGCCATGGTGCTGCACGACGGCCATGTCGGCCAGTTCCTCGACGCGCTCGATGAACTCGGGATCGCAGACGACACCATCGTCATCTATGGGACCGACAACGGTCCGCACTACAACACCTGGCCGGACGGCGGCATCTCGCCCTGGAGAAGCGAGAAGAACTCCAACTGGGAGGGTGCCTATCGGGTACCCAGCTTCGTGCGCTGGCCCGGCAAGTTCGCCGCGGGCCGCACCCTCAACGGCATCTTCTCCCACCAGGAGTGGTTGCCCACACTCCTCGCGGCGGCGGGCGAATCGGACATCGTCGAGAAGCTACAGGCCGGACACCAGGCCGGCGACAAGACGTTCAAGGTCAAGATCGACGGTTATAACGCCCTGCCCTACCTGTTGGGCGAGACGGACGATAGCCCGCGCGAGTGGTTCTTCTATACCAACGACGACGGGCTCATCGTGGCCATCCGATATGGCGACTGGAAGGCCGTGTTCTACGAACAACGCGCCAAGACGCTCCAGCTTTGGGCAGAGCCCTTCGTGCCGTTGCGGCTGCCGAAGATCTTCAACCTTCGACGCGATCCGTTCGAGCGGGCCGATGAGAACGCGAACGGATACTGGGACTGGTTACTGGAGCACGTCTTCGTCATCTACCCGATGCAAGCCCTCGCGGCAGAGCAGCTGCAGTCCTTCCGGGATTTCCCGCCGCGCCAGGAACCCGCAGCCTTCAATCTCGATGCCGTCATCGCGAAGATCACGGCGGCCGTCGACGGTGGCCAGCACTAGCGCCGTCGGTCGCGGGCCTCGAGCGGTCGGCTCGGTGTGAGCCTCGAGCCGGGCGCTGTCTTCCTGACCCTGCTCGTTGGCATGGGCCCGGTCAAGGTTGCCATCGTCTATCTCGCGGAGACCTCGTCATTCGGCATCGACGTCAGAAGGCGTGTCGCCATCCAGGCCGTGATCGTGGCCGGCATCGTCGGTGCGTTCCTCCTCGTCACCGGTGCCCTGCTGGCGCGGCTGCTCCACTTCTCGACGGGTGCGCTCGCCATCGCTGGCGGCATCGTGCTGCTGATCCTCGGGATCCGGATGATCCTGGGCCAAGGATCCCCCAAGGGCCAGGGTGGGACTCCCAAGGATCCCGCTGCATTGGCGGTCTACCCTCTCGCGCTACCGCTGCTCCTGAACCCCGTCGGCATCGTCGCGCTCATCGCCTACTCCGGCAGCCCGGACCTCGTGGACATCGGTATCGTGGCGGTGGCCGGCGTGATCGTGCTGCTCATCGATGTGGTCGTGCTGTTGGGGCTCGCTCGACTGGGCAAGCTCGATGAGCAGATGGTATCGGTCACGGAGATCGTGCTGGGATTCCTGCTCGCGGCGTTGGCCATCCAGCTGATGGTGGATGGCGCCGTGGACATGGGCGTCATCAGTACGACGGGCACCCACACCTGATGTGCCGCTGCGATCGGACCGGCGGATGACGGACCGAACCTCGCCGCCGGGCGCCGTTACGCCGGACACACAGCCGAAGCTGCCGGCGTTCGAGTGGTGGATGGTCTCGAACTTCGCGGTCGGGGCGGGGTTCGCGGCCTTCGTCGCCCTGCTCATCCCACCGTATGTGACCGAGGTCACCGGCAGCGCCGCCGATGCCGGCATCGTCATGATGTTCATCAGCCTTGCGGCAGTTCTGGCCCCGGTCATCGGAGGCTTCGCCGACCGCTACGCCGCTCATCGGCTGGTCCTGACGCTCGGCGTCGCCGGGATGGGCGTGGCCTTCGCGATGTACGCGCTCTCCGCGCAGGACAGCGCCGTGCTTGCGCTCGATGCCCTGATCATGGGTGTCGCCATCGCCGCGCAGCAGGCGGTGGCGCCTGTCTTCGTGCTGGCTGCCGGATTGCCCCGGGGCGTGCAGGCGAAACGGCTCACCACGCTCAACCTGGTCTACCCGGCTGGGCAGGTCGTCGGTGGCGCGGTGCTTGGACTCGCCGTCGCGGCCAGCCTCGACTTCAGCGAACGGTTCTGGATCGCGGCAGGCTTCATGGGCATCGCGTCGATCATCACATGGCTCGCTAGTGGCGACGCAGCCAAGCGCATCACCGCATCGCCTGCGCCGAACAAGGAGCAGCTGGACAAGACGCGCAGCTCCGGGCTGAAGGGCGTGCTCCTCTCTTCATTCGGGATCTATCTCGCCATCCTCGTCCTCAGCTCGATCACCAACAACGGCATCAACAACCAGATCGCGAACATCCTGCCCAACGTATATGGGGTGGACGCAGCCACGACTTCGGCGCTCATCTCGGTGGCGGGCTTGCTGAGCCTGGCGTTCTATCCGGTCGCCGGGTGGTTCATGGCCAAACGCGGCGGGTTCAGCACGTTCGCCGTCGGCGCCGTCCTGCGATTGGTCGGCTCGCTGGCCATGGCAATCCTCGGCCTCGTCTCGGGGTCTCCCATCCTTCTCGTCGCGGCGGCGATGCAGACGCTGTATCAGGCGGCACCGTTCATCCGCATGGCGCAGCCCGTGGTCGGCTTGCGTTTCTCCAGCTTCGGGGCAGGCGCGGCAGCTGGTTGGGTGCTGGGTGCTTCGGCCATCGGGTCCGCGATCGGCAGCCTGGTGGGTGGGTGGCTCGCTCAGAACGTCGGCTTCAACGCCATCAACTGGATGGGCGTGATCTCCGCGGCGCTCTCGGTCGTCTTATTGATCGCCTACCTCTGGCCGGCTGAGCGACGGAAGCGTGAGGCCGATGAGCCCCACCCGACAACCACAGGAAGTGGTCCTCATGACGTCCCTGTAAGCGCCTGACACCCTCGACGAGCCAACTGACTCGAGCCACGTGGTTGCTGTCGCCCTCTAGTTGCCCACAGTTTGCACACGGTCCGTGCGAGTCGTCCGTCGGGAGTCCATGCGTATCACGACAAGCAACGTTCGGGTCGAACTCGACAGATGGCTGTAGCTCCGCGGCAGGACCAGGCTGCCGATGAGACAGGTGGGGTGGTCTCGCGCCGGAAGCGCGGGCACGATGGTCACCCTGCTGGACTCGATCGAACACCGAAGCTAGATCCCATAGGGTCTTGTCAAGCCCGTGAGCCCCAGTTCGGGTCCCAGTCGGCCTCGTTGCGCCAGACGCCCCAGACGAGGTTGAGCGCCTTGGACATGCAGTGGCCGAGGGCGTTCATCTTGGACTTGCCGGCCGTGCGCTTGCGCTCGTAGTGGGCCTTGATGACCGGGTTGTGGGTGATGCCCACGACGGCCATGCGGTAGGCCGCGGCGCGCAAGTGGGCGTTGCCGGCCTTGGACATGTGCCAGGAGGTCTCGGGGTCGGCGCCCTTCCTGCCCGAGCTGCGCTCGGCGGGATGGACCCCGGCATAGGCCAGCAGTTGGTCGACGTCATCGAAGCGCCAGATGTCGCCGATCTCGGCGATGAGCACCGCACAGGTGGCCGGACCGACGCCAGGGATCGTCTGCAGCCGCCGCGCCAGCTCCCCGTCGAGGAGTGACGCGAGGTGGTCCTCGGCCACGCTGATCTGGTCCTCGTAGAGGTCGTACTGGTCGAGCAGCAGGCCGACCTCGAAGGCGACCTCCTCGTCGAGCTCGGCGACCGCGATGCTCGAGGCCGCAGCCTGCTTGAGGCGCTCGGCCTTCGTCGGTCCCAGGCGGCGATGTCCCGGTCCCGCGTTGGCATCCGCGAGCGTGCTCGTGCGCTTCCTCCGCGCCGCGGCCGCGGTGGGCGCCACGCGCAGCACCTCCCGTGCGGTGCGACAGGCCGGGTCGTCGAAGAGCTCGCCCAGCTCGGGGAAGCCGAGCTCCACGAGGCGGATGAGGCGCTGGCAGACGCGGGCCTGCTCGGTCACGAGCGTCATCGCGAAGCGGCTGGCCTGGCGCAGCTCGACGCCCGCGAGCGGGTCGCGGGGCTCGCTGTGATCCTGCTGGGCCATGAGCGCGAGACACCTCGCATCGGCCGGGTCGGACTTCGTCCGGTTCAGCCGGCTCTTGGCAAAGTACTTCGCCCCGAGCGGGTTGACCACCGTCACCGGCACCGGGCCCCGCCGCAGGTGGGACGCGAGGCCCATCCAGTAGTGGCCCGAGGACTCCATCGTCGATCCGCTCGACCGGCTCGGGCTGTCGGGCGAGCCAGGCGTCGAGGCGATCGAAGCCGGCGCGGTCCTGGCTGACGTGCAGGACCTCCCGCTGGGCCTGGTCCTGACCGCTCCGGCAGCGGGCCACCGCGTGCTGCCTGCCCCCGATGTCGATGCCCACCGTGATCATCGGTCGCTCCTTCCGACACCCAGGGGTGCCCGCACCACCCGGTCGACAGCCCGTCCCTGAGGAAAGGAGACCGACCGTGAAGCTTCGGTGCGACGTGCTGCTCGACGTCGAGGGCGGTCGGATGGAGGTCTCCGGCGACGACTTCATCGACCTACGCACGTCCCAAGCGACGACGCTGCGACGTCGAGGACGATGCGCCATGAGTCCGATGCCGCGACCGGATGGCGTCGGGCTCGAAAGGTACGGACTCGCGACGTGCTCAGATCGCCGCGGTCCAGCAAGCTCCAGGCAGCTGGACGCCCGCCAGGTCTGCGTCGCGTGGCGGCCGGCGAAACCGGTCGCCTACGACCGGAGCAGCGCCTCGAGCACGGCATCCGCATCGGCGCCGAGCGCCATCGATCGCCCCACCTGGGCGCCCTTCGGCGTCAGTAGATAGGACTCGCTGCCATCGTCCGCGGTCTGGATGACGATGAGCCCGGCCGCGGCGAGCTCCTGGGCGATCGCCTTGACATCATCGAGGAGGGCGGAGCCGTCCGCCATCCGCCGATAGGCCGTGTCCGCGACGAGCGAGGTCATCGCGACGACGCCCCAGCCAGCGATGCGAATGCGAAGCCACCGGCTGCCTGGGCCGCGTATCGCGCCTCGACGTCGGTCCGCACCATCCGATACGCCTTGTGAGCCGCGCTCTCGGCGACGCGTGCCTGTCGCGCCCGATCGCGTGCACGCTGGAGACGCGAAGGGTCATGGATACGTTGCGCCAGTATCCGCGCGAGGGTCGTCGGTCGGTCCATCTGGGGCACCACCTCTCTCCGACTTGGGCCAGGTCCGGATGGTGAGGCGGCGGCGTGAGGAATGTCAAGATGGCACCCTGACGTTGTCGCTCGTTTCCAGCCAGATCGATATGCATCTGTAATGTGCACCCGACGCGCTGCCGGTCCGGCCCTGCGCCTTGCCCTTGCAGGCTCCCCAGCGGATGTCCATCCGTGCGGTCTCGCGAGGAACTGCTGCGTCCAGCCCTGCCGATGGGCGGGGAGGTGGACCGCAGGCATCCACCGTCTCGGTCGAGGACCGGCTAGTGACGCTGGCGGCCCTTGAAGCTCGGCAGGCCGTTGAAGAGGAAGTAGCCGCTGGCTACGATGGCCGTCGCCACGACCAGGGTGAGGATCGTCACCAGATCCATCGGTGCCTCCTTGCGTTCGGTGTGCCGGTACGGACGGCACTCCCGACGTTGTACCGCGATCTGGCCGCCGGCGGTACCGGGTCGATGCACCCGCCGGCGATGATCGATCGGTACCGCGGTCGGTCATCCACGCGCAACGGACGACAGCCGGCCACGAGGTCGGTCCGCGGGATCCGGGTGGTACGGCTCCGGCTAGACTCGACGGGCTTTCATCCGCGCTCCTGGGGACCCCTGGCGTTCCCCCCGA